>NZ_QXFN01000015.1 GCF_004886325.1 Cellulomonas telluris | reverse complement strand
TTGCGTGAGCACCTGCGCTACCCCGAGGACCTCTTCAAGGCCCAGCGCTACCAGTTCCAGCGCTACCACGAGACGTCCGCGTCCGCGTGGTTCGAGGGCTCCAGCCGCTGGGAGGTGCCGAGCGACCCGCAGAGCCCCACCCGCCTGCAGCCGCCGTACCGCCTCTTCACCGACACGGGGGAGGGCGAGACGTGGTCGCTGACGTCGGTCTACGTGCCGCGCGACAAGGAGAACAACCTCGCGTCCTACATGGCGGTGAACAGCGACGCGACGAGCGACGACTACGGGACGGTCTCCGTGCTGGAGCTGCCCAACGAGCCCACGGGCGGCCCGTTGCAGATCGCCAACACGTTCGCCACCAACGAGGACGTCAGCGCGGCCCTGCTGCCCTACACCACCGGCGACGCCGACCGCGTGCCCGGCAACCTGCTGACGGTGCCGGTGGGCGACCAGTTCATGTACGTCCAGCCGGTCTACACGCGTCGTGACGGTGAGTCGAACTTCCCGATCCTGCGGTTCGTGCTCGTGTCCTACGAGAACCGTGTCGGCATCGGCACGACCCTGGCCGCCGCCATCGAGGACTCGCTCACCGGGGGTTCTGACGACTCGACCGAGGAGCCGACGGAGGAGCCGACCGAGGAGCCGACCGAGGAGCCGACGGAGGAGCCCGGGACCTCTCCGACCGAGGGGCCCACCGAGGAGCCCACCGGCAGCACGCAGGAGCAGATCCGTCAGCTGCTGCAGCAGGCCGAGCAGAAGTTCGCCGA
>NZ_QXFN01000014.1 GCF_004886325.1 Cellulomonas telluris | reverse complement strand
CTGCTGGTCGGGCAGTCCGTCGCCGTCGGCGTCGCCGGGGGCGGCCACCACGGTGAAGGTCACCGAGCTCGCAGGGCTGGAGTTGCCGCTGGTGTCGGTCTGCACGGCCGTGATGGTGTGCGGGCCGGGCGGGAGCACGACCGTCGAGGAGCACGACCACTGACCGCCCGGGCCGACGACCGTGGTGCACAGCTGCGTCGATCCCTCACTGACGACGACGGTCGCGCCGGGCTCGCCGGTGCCCGAGATCTGTGGCGTCGTGTCCTGCACCGTCGAGCCCTGGGACGGAGCGGTGATGACAGGCGCAGCCGGCGGCTCCGTGTCGCCACCGCTCGGCTCGATGGTGAAGGTGGTGGTGGCGGTGTCGGTGTTGCCGGCCTCGTCGGTGGCGGTGGCGGTGAGGGTGACCTCGCCGTCGAGCGGGACCGTCGCGGTGCAGGTCCAGGTGCCGCCGGAGGGGACGGTGGTGGTGCAGACCTCGTTGTCGTCGGCGTCGGTGACCACGATGGTCGCGCCGGCCTCGCCGGTGCCGGTGATGGCCGGGGTGATCTCTTCGATGGTCGTGCCGTCGGCCGGGGTGGAGATGGCGACGGCCGTGGTGGTGTCGACGGTGAAGGTCACCGAGTCCTCCTCGGACTCGTTGCCGGCCTCGTCGGTGGCGGTGGCGGTGTAGGTGTTCTCGCCCTCGGGCAGGTCGGCCTCGGGGGTGCAGGCCCAGTCACCGGTCACGGGGTCGGCCTCGGTGGTGCAGACCTCGATGCCCTCGTCCTCC
>NZ_QXFN01000013.1 GCF_004886325.1 Cellulomonas telluris | reverse complement strand
TCCGCCCGTAGCCGAACGGGTTCGGCACCCGCCCGCTCAGGATGCTCACCGCCCGCTGCGCCGCCTCGTGCTCCTCGGCGAACGCCCGCAGCGACTCCCCCTGGAGCAGCGGGGTGTCGCCGGCGGCGACGATCACGGTGCCGGCCGTCGTGCCGGAGGCCTCCATCGCGATGCGTACGGCGTGCCCGGTGCCCTCCTGCGTCTCCTGCACCGCCAGCACCGCGGTCGGCAGCATCTCGGTGATGTGCGGCCCGACCTGCTCGCGCTGGTGGCCGACGACGGCGACGACGTGGGTCGGCTCGACGGCCTGCACGGCGCGCAGCACGTGGCCGATCATGGAGCGCCCGGCGACGGGGTGGAGCACCTTCATGGTCTTCGACTTCATGCGGGTGCCGCCGCCGGCAGCGAGGACGATGACGGTGAGGTTGTCCATGGCCGCAGTCTGTCACCGCTCGGCGGTGTGTCGAACCCGCTCGGTCGCACCCGGCGGACTTCCCCGCGCGCTCAGGCGAAATCCGTCGCGAGGTTCGGGGCACGTCGGCGAGCATGGGGCGGTGGACGACGAGGAGTACGCCCGAGAGCTGTTCCGGATCCTGACCGCGCCACCGGAGCCCGACCTCGAGCCCGGGCACCTGGGCGACGACTGGATCGACAGGCAGGACGGCTTCGGGACCGAGGTGCGGGTGACGTCGGTCGAGGTGGTCCCCGGGCCGTACGGCGCGCAGGTCGAGGTCGGCTTCCGCCTCGAGGTCCCGCAGGGGCTCGACGTGCCC
>NZ_QXFN01000012.1 GCF_004886325.1 Cellulomonas telluris | reverse complement strand
AGTGCAAGGAATAATTAACGCTGGATATTCAGTGAAAAAAGATTATGATCGTTTGCAGAGTATGGATTTAGTTAAAGAAAACAAAGAATTATGTGACAAAGTTGATAGTTTAGCTGAAGGTTATGTTAAAGCTATTAACGAAAATACAGATTTGGAAAATGAGAATAGAGAATTGCGTAAGGAAATAAGCTCGTTAAAAGCCCATATAAGAGATTTAAAGGAAAATGTAAAGGTTTTATACCATAACACAAAAAAACTCTTAGGAAGGCAATTTGAGGGCTTTAGAGGTCTTATTAAGAACGAGTTGGATATGAAAGGGATAGATAATCAATTTGAGCGTGAACATAAAAAAGAAATGAAGACTAAACAACGAGGGTATGACATGGAGCGATGAAAACATAAATAAAGCGAGTAGACTTTACTACCCGCTTTATTTTAGGTTTTCCCGTTTTCGCAAAGCTTTAAATCTATCAAATTGTTTACGATATATATAGTCTTTATTTTCTTTTTTGCTGACTAAGATTTTCCCGTCGTATTTTGTAAATTTTTTCTTGTCGTTTGAATCAGTCCACGCTAAATCTTCATTTACTAAATAAACATTTGATGTACCCATTTTTAGTACACTCAAAAATCCGTTCTCTTCAAGTACTTTGATTCCTCTATAAATAGTCATTTTTGATTTTCCAAAGTAATCTTCAAAAGTTGAATATGAGCATGCTAATGCATTCTTGTTATCCATGTGTTCGATTATGAAAAATAAAAGAGAACTAGCGAGATCGGAAG
>NZ_QXFN01000011.1 GCF_004886325.1 Cellulomonas telluris | reverse complement strand
AGGTCGTCTTCCAGCCCGCGGCAGTGGTCTTCCACGACAAGTACCTCGACACCGACGGCCGCTGGATGCCGACCAGCGCCGAGGTGCGGTTCTCCGCCGAGGCGGGACTGCTCATCGCCCACAAGTGGTCGAAGCCCGGCCTGGTGAAGTCCATCCTGCGTCGCTTCGAGTCCGACGGCGCCAGTCCCGAGGAGAAGGCTGCCGCCCGGGAGTTCCGTGCGCGCGAGCGCGAGGGCCGCCTCGTCGAGCAGCGAGACCCCGAACACAGGATCGGCACCTTCTCCGAGGGCCGCTACGCAGAGCACAGGTACTCGCTGTGAACGACTTCCAGGACGACCTCCACAAGTACGACAACGAGGTGCAGCCCGACAACAAGTTCGGGCACACGCTCCGGCTGCTCGAGCAGCACCTCCCCGTCGACCTCGGCGATGACGGCGTGCACCTCGACCTGGCCTGCGGGTTCGGACACATCGCGGAGCCGATCACGGACCGGTTCGGGCTGCACTACATAGGTGTCGACCTCGACGACCAGGAGCTCGACGAGGTGCGCCGGCGCGGGCTGGAGGCCCATGCCGCCGACCTCACCGACCCCGACGTCGCCGAGCGGCTGCGCAAGGTGCTCGACGGGCGTCGGCTGGTCTCGGTGACCTTCCTCGACGGTCTCGAGCACCTCACCAACGGCACCTACGCCCTCAACGCACTGGGCGAGCTGCTGGCCGAGCACCGTGCGGTCGCCGTGACGAGCGTGCCCAACGTGACGCACCTCGATGTCGGCATCAAGACCCTG
>NZ_QXFN01000010.1 GCF_004886325.1 Cellulomonas telluris | reverse complement strand
GTAGCTGCTGAGCAGCAATGCGCGCCGGGGGCGGTCTGCCGGCGTCGACGTCGGCGAGAACCGCTGCGTGTCGATGGGCTGCGTCAGGCGGACGACGACGTGGTCGCCGTTGAGTGCCTCCACGCGGCGGCGCACCCGGTCGTTGAGCGTGATCACCGTCGACGCGATCCCGGGGACCAGCGGCGGTTGCTGGAAGTCGTAGAGGGAGCTGTGGCACACGTGGGCCTGCGGGACCCGTGGCCACAGTGCCGCCAGGTCGTGCGCGACGAGACCGTCCTGCGAGACGACCGCGTCCGCGGTCTCGCCGAGGTCCTCCGGGTGGTTCACGGTCGTGAGGCCGTGCTTCTTGGCGAGCACCGCCATGTCGCCGGAAACGCGGGCATAGATGCGCACGTCGTGCCCCAGGCGCATCAGGTTCTGACCGAGGGTCATCAGGTAGGTCTCGCTGCCGCCGACGTGGTGGAAGGCGGAGTTGGCCAGGACGACGCGCATCGCCGGCTCCCTTCGCTCTACGGGCAGGTGGACATCTGTCGATCCTCCCCGACGTCGTTCCCGCCCGCCACAGGCGAAAGTCGGAGTGGCGCATCGCGTATGCAGCAGGGCCCCGGTCGGGACGTGACCGGGGCCCTGCTGTGCTTGTGGGCAGGGGCGGGGTCGAACCGCCGACCTATCACTTTTCAGGCGATCGCTCGTACCAACTGAGCTACCTGCCCAAGCGCCGTCGAGGATACATGAGCCCGGCGGTCGGGCGGCAATCGGCTCAGCCCGCCGTCTCGCGCACCGGGAGCTCGAGCC
>NZ_QXFN01000002.1 GCF_004886325.1 Cellulomonas telluris | reverse complement strand
GTTGAGTTCTCAAGGAACAGACGCTCATCCTCGATCCACCCTCTCGGGCTTCCCGCAGGAGGCTCATCCACTTTAGCGGAGCTTTTCTTCCTCTTCGACCACAGCGTGGCCGCTTCGGATCTCCGCTGACGTCCACCTCGACCGGCAGGTCTCGCGAACTGTTCCCCGTCATCGATGTGACATGGATCCCTGCTCGCACCTGCCCGGAGGCAACCGTTACAACTTAGCGGTTCCGTCCTGCCCGGTCAACCCCCGCTCCGTGCCGGCCCTCGAAGGGCGACCGCGGTGCGTCGGTCGAGCCGGACATCCGTCCCGCACCCGGGCGCTCACCAGTGCCCGGCGCGAGGCCGGCGGGAGAGGTCCGGGGGGCCGTCCCGCGGGACCGACCACCGGTTCTCGTCGATCCGGTGTCCGTTCCTCCCTGCCGGGCGGCCTCGAGTAAGTTACGCAGCCGCCCGCACCGGCGCAAGCCCGTGCCGGGCGGCGTGCGTCACAGCCGTCCTGGTGCGGTCACCGCCCGCTCAGTAGAGCGCGGACGCGAGCGCCCGGCGTGCCGCGGCGACCCTCGGGTCGTCCGGGCCGACGACCTCGAACAGGTCGACGAGCCGCTTCCGCACGCGCTCGCGCTCGTCGCCGTGCGTCCGGCGGACGACGTCGACGAGACGCGCGAACGCGTCCTCGACCGCCCCGCCGTAGACGTCGAGGTCGGCGACCGCGAGCTGCGCGTCCACGTCCGAGGGGTCCGCCGCCGCGGTGTCGCGCACGGCACGCAGGTCCGCCCCCGCGGTCCGCTCCATCAGACCCACCTGCGCCAGACCCGCGCGCGCCATCGCGTCCCGCGGGTTCTCGCGCAGCGCCTGCTCGTACGCCTGCCGGGCAGCCGGCAGGTCGTCCCGCTCGATCGCGTCGTACGCGGCCTGGTGCAGTGGCGGCAGGGCCGGCTCCGGCTCCGCCGCCGGAGCGGCGGTCGCCTCCGCGGGCGTCACGCGCCCGGTGATCCCGTTGGCCTCCGCGGCGGCCAGCAGCTGGTCGAGCACGGCGCGCACCTGGTCGCGCGGGTACGCCCCCTGGAACAGCGGGAGCGGCTGACCACCGAGCACGGCGACCACCGTCGGCACCGACTGCGCCTGGAAGGCCGCCGCCACCTGCGGGTTCGCCTCGGCGTCGATCCGCGCGAGCAGCCAGCGGCCGCCGTCCTCGTCCGCGAGCGCGGCGAGGTCGGCCACCACCTGCTGGCTCACCTCGCTCCAGGGCGCCCACAGCGCGACCACGACGGGGTGCTGCGTCGAGGCCTGCACGACGTCGCCGAACGTCGACTGGTCGACGTCCCGCACCCACGACGTCGCGGCGGGCAGACCACCGGGGGTCCCGGGCGGCGGCGTCGCCGGACGGGCCAGGGCGGACAGGTCGACGGCGCCACGCACGTCCAGCCGCGGGTGCGGCTGGGGCGACTGGTGCGACATCAGGAGCTCCTCGGGTCGGGTCGGCGGAAGGTCAGGGGTACCAGTCTGGTGGACCGGCGCGGCCACCCGGCCGGTGCGCGGCCGGGTGCGGACGGGGTCACTGGGCCGCGGCGGACGTGACGACGTGCTCGGCCGCGAGCACCTGGGCGGGCGCACCGGCGTCGGCGGGCGGCACGTAGACCACCAGGACCCCGGTGAAGACGCGGCTGAAGCTCGTCCCCGCCGTGGTCGCCCCGCCCGCGAGCGCGGCGTAGAACGGCTCGACCGGGATGGTCGCGCCGCCCGCCAGCGTCACCGTCGACGTCGTGGTCATCTCCGTGACGACGAGCGCGCCGCCGTCGGCCGTCCCCAGGGTCACGACCGGCTCGGCCGCGGGGACGTACGTCTCCGTCAACGCACCCGCGCCGGCGCCCTGGAGGCTGCCGGCCAGCGCGCTCCTGGTCTCCTGGACCGTCGAGCGGAAGCTGTCGGGCGCGAACGACGCCGCGTGCTCGGACCCGTCCCCGTGGGTGAGCACGTCCGCGTACCGGGCACCGACCTCGCCCGGCGGGACGAGCAGACCCTCGGCGTCCGGCGGCAGCTCGGGGCTGCCCTCCTCGGGTGCGGCGGTGGGCGGCATCTGCACGTTCTGCAGCAGCCGCGCCCACCCCCAGAGCTTGTAGGGCTCCCGGGCCGACTCCTGGCGGAGCACGAGCACCCGGGGCGCCTGGAGGTCGTCCGGCTGCTCGGACACGACGAGCTGCGTGCGCGGCCAGGTGTCCGTCTCGGGCACGACGAGGACCTGCTCGTCGACGGGGAGCGCGGTCGGCGGACGCGCACCGGCGGTCGCCTGCGCCCAGACGTACTCCGCGGTGCGCGTGGCCAGCGCGGGCCCGTCGAGCCGCGCCGGCAGGCCCGCCGGGTCGGCGGCCGCGTCGGCCTCGGCGAGCACCTCGCCGACGGAGGCGAGCACGCGCTGCGACTGGTCGAGGCTCACGGCCGGCGGCGGCACGGCGGGGACGGGCTCGGGAGCCGGCTCCGGCAGCGGTGCCGCGCACCCCGCGAGCGCGAGCGTGGACAGCAGCGCGACGCCCGTCGTCGCGAGACGTGGGCGGGTGGTGCGGCGGTGGTCGCGGCTCATCGGCCCTCCTCCCGGTCGGTGCGGTCGTCGGCCTCGGGCGGCAGGGGCGGCAGCCCCCAGGCGCGGCGCCAGGCGTCGGCGCGCGAGCTGGCGTCCGGCGTCCCGGCGGCGCCGGGCGCCCGCGGCCCCTCGGCCGCGGCGGGGCCGGGTGGCGGCAGGGGCGTGCCCGCGCCGGGCACGCCGCCCTGCCCGGGGGCGCGCTGCCCGGTCCCCGGGTGCCCGGTCCCCTGCTGCCCGGTCCCCTGCTGCCCCGTCCCCTGCTGCCCCGCGTCGCGCACCCACGCGGGGCGGCTCGTCGGCGCCGGGCCGGCCGGACGGGTCGGGTGGTCGGGGTGCGAGGACCCACGGGTGGAGGCGACGGGTCCCGGCGGCGGTGGCACGGGGACCCAGCCCCGGGAGCCCGTGCCGGGACCGGCTGGCGGTGCGCCCGGCCCGCCCGCGGGGGGCGCCCCGGCCGCCGGGCCACCGGTCGGGCCGGCGGCGGGAGCCCCCGACGAGCCCTGCAGCCACGCCGGGCGCGGCGCACCGGACGCCGGCGGACGGGAACCGCCCGGTGCGGCGTCGGACGGGCGCCCCGGCTCGGGGGACCAGCCGCCGCGAGGCCCGGTGCCGGGCGCGGCGCCCGACGGCGCCGGGCCGCCGGCGTCGCCTGCGGCGTCCGGCCGTCCGGTCGGGCGCTGCGGCCGGACGGGCTCGTCCCGGGGAGCGGCGGACGCGCCCGAGGGCCGGTCGTCCGCCGTCCCCCGCGAGACCAGGCCGCGCAGCCCGCGGCGCGTGCCAGCGGCGCCACCCGTGGTCGGCTCCTCGTCGCCGGCGCCCTGCGGCCGGCGACGTCCCTCCTGCGCGCCCGCGGCGGGCAGGGCCGTCGTCGCGGTGGCGTCGGCGTCGCGCGCCCCCGCCGCCGGGCGCGCGGCCGCGACCGGCCCCGCGGGGGGCGCTGCCGTCGCCTCCTGCGCCGGCGTCGACTCGTCGCGCGCGGCACGCACGCCCGCGTCCACGGCGGCCCCGCGCTCGCGCAGCTCGCGCAGCTGCCGCCGGGTGAGCTGCACGGGTGCGCCCTCGGCGTCGAGCACCGGCAGCGGGCCGGTGAGGACCGGGGTCCACTCCGCGTCCGGGCGGCGGCGGCGGGAACGCAGGAGGTCGCGCGCCAGCAGTGCCAGCGCCGCGAGCAGCAGGAGCGAGCCGACGACGACGCACGGCACGAGCCACGGGGTCGTCACCTCCTGCGGCCAGGCGAGGGACAGCCGCGGGGCCGACTCCCCCGGGCCGACCGCCAGGACGCTCCACCGGCCCGGCTGCGCCGTCCAGGTGAGCTCGACCTCTCCCGTCCCCGACTCCTCGGCGACCCACAGGTCGGAGCCGCGCGGGTCCGGCACCTCGGCGTCCGCCGCGGTCTCCTCGCCCTCCGCCGCGGCCTCCTCGCCGTCGGCGGACTCCTCCGCGGTCGGCGAGGCCGTGCCGTCGGGCGCCGTCGCCGCGGGGGACGCCGTCGGCGCCGGGCCGTCGGCCACCGCGAGCTCGTGCCAGCCCTCGAGGCCCGTCACCCGCTGGTGCGGATCGGTGCCGACCCAGCCGGCCACGTCGGTGTCACGGCCCACGGCGAGCACGACCGGCTGGTCGTCGTCCACCTCGGCCCGGACGGTCACCTCGCTCGCCGCGAGCTCGAGCACCCCCGGGTCGGTCACCAGGACGTGGCTGTCCGGGTCGAGCGTGGCGACGAGGACGTCGTCGGCCCGCCAGATCGTCGCGGAGGCGACGCCGAGGGCGATGACGACGACGCCGACGACGCCGACCAGGGCGACCAGCAGTCGCTTGAGCACGCAGGATCCTCTCCGCCGACGGACGCTCCAGGATAGGCCGCAGCCCCCCGGACCGGGCGAACCGGGACGGGCCGGCGGGGACCGCGGCCCCCGGGGACCGGCGCGGCGGCCACCTCGACCGCCGGTCGCGCAGCCCCGTCCGGCCCTGGCCCGCGCGCGGTCCACGCGTATCCTGGGCGGCGGAGCACCGGCCCGCCGAGGACGTCCTCGGCCCCTTCCGCGAACGCCGGGCCCCCACCCCTGGAGGATGCCCCCGTGCCCGATGCCCGCACCCCGTTCCCCGTCGTCGGCTTCCGCGGGTACGACCGCGAGGCCGTGGACCAGGCCGTCTCGTCGCTCGAGCAGGCGCTCGCCGAGGCGCGCGCCCGCGTCGAGGCGTTGGACGCCGAGAAGCTGCGGGTCGCCGGCGAGCTGTCGGAGGCGCACCGCCAGCTGCGGGAGGCCGAGCGCCCCACCTACTCGGGGCTCGGGTCGCGGATCGAGCAGCTGCTGCGCTCGGCGGAGGAGCAGTCCTCGGACGTCGTCCAGCAGGCGAACGCCCAGGCCGCCGACGCGCTCGCCCGGGCGAAGCTCGCCGCCGGCCAGCTGCGCGCCCGCGCGGAGAACGAGGTCGCCGAGCTGCTCGCGACGGCGCGCCGCGAGGCGGAGGAGGTGCGCACGACGGCCGCCGCGGAGGCCGAGAGCCAGCTGCTGGCCGCCCAGCGCCGGGCCGAGGAGCTCGTCGGGTCCGCCGAGCGGGAGGCCGCGCGCATCCAGAGCGCGATCACGACCGAGGAGAGCGAGCGGCGGTCGTCGCTCGAGCGCGAGCTCGGGACCCTGCGGGCTCGGGTCGAGAACGAGGCCACCCAGCTGCGCGTCGCCACCGAGCGCACGGCCACGGAGCTGCGCAGCCGCACCGAGGCGGAGACCGCCGAGCAGCGCGCCGAGGCCGAGCGCTACGCGCAGGACCTGCGCCAGGACGCGGACCGCGACACCACCGAGCTGCGGCAGCGCACCGAGGCCGAGGCGGCCCAGCTGCGCGGCGACGCCGAGCGGTACGCGGCGCGCGTGCGCTCGGAGACGAACGCCGAGGTCTCGGCGTGGCGGCAGCGCGCGGCCGAGGAGACCACGGCCCTGCGCGCGGCCGCGGCGGAGTACGCGGACGCGACCCGCGCGGCGGCGGAGCGGGACGCGACCGCGCTGCAGCAGCGCGTCACGGCCGAGGTGACCGCGCTGCGCACGGAGGCCGAGCAGTACGCGGCGTACGTGCGCGCCACCGCGGAGCGCGAGGCCGCCGAGCTGCGCGCCACCGCGTCCGACGAGGTGGCCCGCATGCGCGCCGAGGCCGAGGACGCCGTCGCGACGCTGCGGACCGAGTCCGAGCAGTACGCCGCCCAGCTGCGCGCCCTCGCGGACCGCGAGACGACCGAGCTGCGGGAGCGCACGCAGCACGAGACGGCGCACCTGCGCGAGACGACGCAGCGCGAGACGGCCGACCTGCGGGCCACCGTCGAGCGCGAGGCGGCCGAGCTGCGGGCGGCCGCCGACCGCGAGACCCGCGAGCTGCGCGAGCGCACGCGCCTGGAGGTCGAGCGGCTGCAGACGGAGTCCCGGCGCGCGATCGGCGAGGCCGTCGCGCACGCCCGGGCGCGGGCGGACGAGCTGGTCCGTGCGGCCGAGCAGCAGCTCTCCGACGCCGAGCTCGCCATCGCCTCCCAGCACGAGCTCGCCGAGCGCCAGGACGCCGAGCGGCACGAGGCGGCGCGCCGCGAGACCGAGCGGCTGGTCGCGGACGCCGAGGCGCACGCCGCCGAGGCCGAGGAGCGGGTCGCGAAGGCGCTCGCGCACGCCGAGAAGGTCCGCGTCGACGCCGAGCGGCAGGCGGCCGAGCTGCTGTCGCAGGCCCGGCGCAACGCCGACCGGGTCGTGGCGGAGGCGCGCGAGCACGCGGAGAAGCAGCTCACCGACGCCCTCACGGAGGCGGAGCGCGAGCGCACCACGGCGGCCCGCCAGGTGGAGGACCTGCACCGCCAGCGCGAGTCGATCACGTCCTACCTGGACGAGCTGCGCAACCTGCTGGGCACGAACCCGGACCGCGCGGCGCTGGAGCAGGCGGACCGGATCGAGGCGGCGTTCCGCAAGGAGCAGGAGCAGCAGGCACGGCCCCAGGGCCGGGACGGCCAGGAGCCGGAGCGGACCTCCCGCCCCGCTGCGCCGGAGGCCGCCGCACCGTCCCCCGCGCGTCCGGCGCCCTCCCGCCCGGCCCGGCCGGCGCGCGCGTCCAAGGCGCGGCCGGCGCCCGTCTCCGCCGCCGTGCCCGTCGTGCCGTCCCCGGCGGCCTCCGCCGCGGGCAAGGCCGCGGACACGGGCGGCGAGCAGAGCGCACCGGCCGGTGACGCACCTGCCGCGTCCGCGGAGCCGGCCGACGCCGCGGGCACGGCGACGGCTGGTACGGCCGACGCCCGCGACGACGCCGCCGCACGCTGACGCACCGCCGTGACCGGGACGTCCGAGCCCGCCGCCGACGACGCGGCGAGCTGGCGCGCACGCCGGCGTGAGGCGGCCGGTGCCCACGCCGAGGCGCTGGCCGCCCGGCAGCGTGCCGAGTCGGCGCGCGCGCGGGCGCTGATCGAGGAGTTCCTCGTCGCCGTCCGCAGGGACGGACCGGCCCCGGTGCCGCTGCACGTGCGCAGCTACGACGGCCGCGCGCACTACCGGACGCCGGTCGAGGGCTGGTACCTGCGCCGCGACGGGACGGTCGGCATCGGCACGGACGGCGCGTTCTACGTGCTCACGGCGCCGAGCAGCCTCGCCGCGCGGTTCCGCGGGGTCCGGCCCACGCCGCAGGACCCGCCGCTGGTCATCGGCGCGGGCGGCAAGGACGGCGAGTCGGTCGACATGGCGGACGCGCTGCGGCGCGTGCGCGACGGGCAGGTCTGAGCCGGGGCCCCGTCGCCGGAGCGGCCCGGCGGGTCAGCGTCCGGCGTCCACGCGCTGCGCGAGCTCGACGAGCGCGGTCGCGACCGCGGCCGGGTCCTCCACCGCGGTGAGGTGACCGGCGCGCGGCACGACCACGAGCGGTGCGCCGCCCGCGACCTTGGCGAGGTCCTCCGCCGCGTCGACGCGCGTGACCTCGTCCTCGTCGCCGACGACGACCACCACGGGACCGGTGAACCGCCGCAGCACCTCGGTGCGGTCGGTGCGGGCGGCCATCGCCCGCTGGCTCCACGCGACCCGCGCGGGCGGCTGCTCGTCGATCCAGGCGGCCACCCGCTGCACGACCTCGGGGTGCGCGGTGCGCGTGGTCTCCCCCAGCACGGTGTCGACCATGCCGCGCACGGCGTCGACCGTGCCCGACTCCTCGACCCGGGCCGCGACGTCGAGACGCTTCGCACGCGCCTCGGGGGCGTCGGCGGTGGACCTCGTGTCCACGAGCGCGAGCCCGGCGACCAGCTCGGGGTGCCGCTCGAGCAGGGCGAGGGCCACGTAGCCGCCCATCGACAGGCCCGCGACGACCGCACGCTCCACGCCGGCGGCGCGCACGGCCTCGGCGACGCGGTCGGCGGCGTCGTCGAGGGTGGGCCCCACCGCGTCGAGCGCGTCGGCCGGGCCCGGGAGGTCGGGGGCCAGGACCGTGCGGTCGCGGCCGAGCTGCGCCGCGACGTCGTCCCACATGCGGTGGTCGAGGGGGAATCCGTGCAGGAGGACGACGGGGGTGGCGGTCATGCTGCTCCTCGGTGGCGCGGGACCGCTCGCGCCGGACGGTGCGCGGGCGGGCTGACGTGCGACGACGTCGTCCTCACGTGCGCCTCCGACCCTAGCGGGGGCCACCGCCGGCCACCCGCCGGGCGAGCGCGGCCGCCCGCTCGAGCACGTGCGCGACGCCGTCCTCGGCGTGGGACGGGACGACCTCGTCCACGGCCGCGCGCACCTGCGGGTGGGCGTTGGCGACGGCGAACGACCGGCCCGCCCAGCGGAGCATGGGCAGGTCGTTCGGCGCGTCGCCCACGGCCCACACGTCGCGCGCGGCGACGCCCTGCCGGGCCGACCAGCGGGCCAGGGTGGCGGCCTTCGTGACGCCCGGCGCGGCGACCTCCCCGAGCAGGTCGGCGCCCGCGCCGCTCACGGACGTCGAGACGTGCGCGAGGTCGCCGACGGCGTCCTGCAGGGCGGCGACGAACCCGTCGGGACCGCCGGCGGGCACGCGGGCGTCGACGCGGACGAGCAGCTTGAGGGTCGTCGCGTCGGCGACCTCCTCGATCCTCGCAGCGCGGGGGCTGCCCTCCGGCTGCTCGTGCCCGGACGTGAAGCCGTGCTCGGCCGAGAAGCCCCGGGCGCTCTCGGCGGCCAGGTGCACGTGCGGTCCCCAGACGTCCCGCAGGCGCGCGGCGACGGCGGCGACCCGGTCGCGGTCCATGCCGTCCTCCTCGAGCACGCGCTGGGCGCCGACGTCCACGACCGACCCGCCGTTGGCGCAGATCGCGACGCCGTGGCCGGCCACGTGGGCCGCGAGCTCACCGAGCCAGCGGTGCGGCCGTGCGGTCACGAAGACGACGACGACGCCGGCGTCCTCGCAGGCCGCGAGCGCGTCGACCGTGCGCGGCGAGACCGAGCCGTCGGGAGCGAGCAGCGTGCCGTCGAGGTCGCTGGCCACGATGCGCGGCGCCACCTGCGACCCCGGCGCCCTCCGGGGGTCCGGGCCCGTCACCGGCGCGTCGGCCCGCGCCGTCCGCGCGCCTGCCAGCACGCGGCGTGCCAGTGCCGCCGGTCCTCGAGGCCGTCGCGCCACGTGTCGGTCCGCCAGGCGACGACGTGCGGGGTGCGCGGCGGCACGACCTGGTCGCAGCCGGGGCAGCGGTACTCGCGGTCGGAGCCGCGCACGGACTGCACGACCCACTCCCCGTCCGGCCCCGACTCGGCGCGGCGCCCCCCGCTGGCGCGCTCGACGTCCAGGGGGACGTGCTCGGCGCCGTACGGGCGGCGGGCGGAGCGGCGGCTGCGGGGCACGGTCCCATCCTCGCGCGTCGGCGCGGGCGCGCGCCGGGGGCGACGACGGCCGGGCACCGTGGCGCTCACCACGGTGCCCGGCCGTCGTGCGGGCCCGGCTCCGGACGTCAGAGCGTCGCGGCGGAGCCCGGCGTCGGGATGACGCCCGTGCGGACGAGCTCGCGGTACCAGCGGCCCGAGTCCTTCACCGTGCGCACCTGCGTGTCGTAGTCGACGTGCACGACGCCGAAGCGGCGGTCGTAGCCGTAGGCCCACTCGAAGTTGTCGAACAGGGACCAGACGAAGTAGCCGCGCACGTCCACGCCCTTGTCGCGGGCCTCGCCCACGGCGTCGATGTGGTCGTGCAGGTAGGCGACGCGGTCCGGGTCGTGCACGCGGCCGTCCTCCGACACGGTGTCGTAGAACGCGGCGCCGTTCTCGGTCACGGCCAGCGGCAGCCCCGGGAAGCGCTCGTGCAGCTCGAGGAGCAGGTCGACGAGACCCTGCGGCTCGATGTTCCAGCCCATCGCGGTGTGCGGGCCGGGCTGCGGCAGCCACTCGACGCGGTCCGCGCCGACCCACGCGCTCACCTCGGAGGAGCGGTGCCCGTCGGGCCCCGGCGAGCCGTCGCCCTTCGGCGGGGTGCCGCGCTGCACGCGGCCGGTCGAGTAGTAGTTGACGCCGAGCACCGTGAGGGGCTGGTGGATGATCTCGAGGTCGCCGTCCTGCACGAACGACCAGTCGCTGATCGAGGCGGTGTCCGCGAACACGCGCTCGGGGTACGCGCCCTGCAGCATCGGGCCGACGAACACCTCGTTGGCGATCGTGTCGATCTGCTCCTTGGCGTCGACGTCCTCGGGGTCGTCCGAGGCGGCGCGCGTCACGTGCAGGTTGAGCGTCACCGAGACGGGCGTGTCCTCGCCGAGCTCCTCGCGCAGGGCGCGCACGGCCAGGCCGTGGGCGAGGTTGAGGTGGTGCACCGCGGCGAGCGCGGCGGCGGCGTCCTGGACGCCGGGGGCGTGCACGCCGGAGCCGTAGCCGAGGAACGACGAGCACCACGGCTCGTTGAGCGTCGTCCAGAGGTGGACCTTGTCGCCGAGGGCGCGTGCGACGACGCGCGCGTACTCCTCGAAGCGGTAGGCGGTCTCGCGGTTCGTCCAGCCGCCCGCGTCCTCGAGCGCCTGCGGGAGGTCCCAGTGGTAGAGCGTGACCACGGGCTTGATGCCGGCCGCGAGGAGGCGGTCGACGAGCTCGGTGTAGAACGCCAGGCCCTCGGCGTTCGCCTCGCCGGAGGCGCCGGTGGGCTGGATCCGCGGCCAGGCGACGGAGAAGCGGTACGCCTGCAGGCCGAGGTCGGCCATGATCGCGACGTCCTGCTCGAGTCGGTGGTAGTGGTCGACGGCGACGTCGCCCGTGTCCCCGTTGAGGACCTTGCCGGGCGTGCGGGAGAACGTGTCCCAGATGGACGGGCCGCGCCCGCCCTCGTGCGCCGCGCCCTCGACCTGGTAGGAGGCGGTGGCGGAGCCCCAGAGGAAGTCCGTGGGGAACGGACGGCCGGACGGCCGGGTGGTCTCGATCATGGTGGCCCTTCGAGCTCGGTCCGGGCGGGGCCCGGTGCGACGCGGCCTCGGTGCCGCGTGGGTCGAATCGATACGATACACGCCGTGGGATCGCTCCCGCACCCCCGTGCACGGGTGTGCAGGACCGTCCGGGACGAGGGTCCCACGCGTGCGGGGCGCGGGCCCGCGGGAGGGCGTGCACCCCCCGCGGGCCCATGTCCGCTCAGAGCGCGAGCTCGAGCACGTCCTCGCCCGCGGTGGCGTCCGCGCGTGCGCCGCCGTGCACCTGCACCGCCCACGGGCGCGTCGCCCCGGACGCCTCGACCCGCACCCGGTCGCCCGTGCGCGTGACGGTGAAGGCGGCACCGGGTGCGCCTCCCGCTCCCGGCACGTGCGTCGTCGAGCGGTGCCCGTCCGGCAGCCCGTACAGGTGCAGCGTCACGCCGTCGGCGAAGTCGTAGTCGGGCCGGTCGGTCCGCGCGCCGACCGGCAGGACCGTGCCCGGGCGCACGTACAGCGGCAGGGAGTCGAAGCCGTGGCGCTCGCGCACCCACCGCGGCCCCGTCACCTGCTCCCCCGTCAGGAGCGACGTCCAGGTGCCCTCCGGCACGTACACGTCCACGTCGCCCTCCGCGGAGAACACGGGCGCGACCAGCAGCGACGACCCGAGCATGTACTGCGTGTCCACCGTGGCGGCCCCGCGGTCGTGCGGGAACTCCAGGACCATCGGGCGCATGACGGGCACGCCGTCCGTGTGCGCCTCGAGCCCGGCCTGCGCGAGGTACGGCATGAGCGAGAGCTTGAGGCGGGTGAAGGCCCGCGTCACCTCGACGGCCTCGTCGTCGAAGGCCCACGGCACGCGGTAGGAGTCCGACCCGTGCAGCCGGCTGTGCGACGACAGCAGCCCGAACGGCAGCCACCGCTTGAACACCGCCGCGTCGGGCGTGCCCTCGAACCCGCCGATGTCGTGGCTCCAGAACCCGAACCCGGACATCGCCAGCGACAGCCCGCCGCGCAGCGACTCCGCCATCGAGACGAACGTCGACTCGCAGTCGCCGCCCCAGTGCACCGGGAACTGCTGCCCGCCGGCCGTCGCCGAGCGCGCGAACAGCACCGCCTCGCCCTCGCCGCGCTCCGCGACGAGCAGCTCGAACACCGCGGCGTTGTACAGGTGCGTGTAGTAGTTGTGCATGCGCTGCGGGTCCGACCCGTCGTGCCAGACGACGTCGGTGGGGATCCGCTCCCCGAAGTCGGTCTTGAAGCAGTCGACGCCCTGGTCGAGCAGCGTGCGCAGCTTCCCCTGGTACCAGGCCACGGCCTCGGGGTTCGTGAAGTCGACCAGCGCCATGCCCGCCTGCCACATGTTCCACTGCCAGACCGAGCCGTCCGGGTTCTTCACCAGGTAGCCCAGCCGCTTGCCCTCCGCGAACAGCACCGAGCGCTGCGCGATGTACGGGTTGATCCACACGCAGATGCGCAGGCCCTTGTCCTTGAGGCGGCGCAGCATGCCCTCGGGGTCCGGGAACGTCGCGGGGTCCCAGATGAAGTCGCTCCAGTGGAACTGCCGCATCCAGAAGCAGTCGAAGTGGAAGACCGACAGCGGCAGGTCGCGCTCGGCCATGCCGTCGACGAAGTGCGTCACGGTCGCCTCGTCGTAGCTCGTCGTGAACGACGTCGACAGCCACAGCCCGTACGACCAGTCCGGCACGCGCGCCGGCCGGCCCGTCAGGGCGGTGTAGCGGCGCAGCACGTCCTTCGGCGTCGGGCCCGCGATGACGTAGTACGTGAGCGACTGCCCCTCGACGGAGAACTGCGCGCGCGAGACGACCTCGGTGCCGATCTCGAACGAGACGCGCTCGGGCTGGTCGACGAACACGCCGTAGCCGGCGTCGCTCACGTACAGCGGCACGTTCTTGTACGCCTGGTCGCTGGCGGTGCCGCCGTCGGCGTTCCAGATGTCGACCGTCTGGCCGTTCTTCACCAGGGCACCGAACCGCTCCCCCAGCCCGTACAGGTGCTCGCCCACGCCGAGCGTGAGCTGCTCGCGCACGAAGTGCCGGCCCGCCGCGTCGGTCAGCACCCCGACGCTGCGCGCGACCGAGGACGTGAGCGTGCGCCCGTCCGCGACGAACTCGACGTTCCAGTCGCCCTCGGTCGCGACGCGCGCCTCGAGGCCGCCGGACCGGAACGTCGCGAGCGGCGCGCCGGTCAGCTGCGGCGTCGCGATCTTCACGTCGCCCACCTCGCGGTGCAGCGCGAACGCCGGGCTCCGGTCGAGGCCGCCCTGGAAGTGCTCGATCGTCACGCCCACGACGCCGTCCATCGGGCTGTGGAACGTGACCGTGACGAGCGGACGGTTGAGCGTGTCGCCGCGCGTCGTGATGGGTGCGGTCGACGCGTACACCGTGAGGGTGTCGTCCCCCGCGACGACGTCGTCGACGTGCCGCGGACGCAGCTCGGTGACCCCGGGGAGCAGCTGCCAGTAACCGTCGGTGAACTTCATGGGGTCCTCTCGATCAGGGCCAGGGCGCCGTGCGGGGCCAGCGGCACCCGCCCGGCGACGTCGGTGCCGGTCAGCAGGTCGTGCCACGCGCCCTCGAGGGTCACGGCACGGTCCGCGTCGGCGGCGTTGAGGCAGAAGGTGACGTCGCCGCGGCGCACGGTCTCGACGTCGTGGTCGGCGGTGACGCCGACGGGGCCGGGGACGCCCGCGGCCGCGACGCACGCGTCGACGACGCGGGCGAGCACGTCGGCCGGCGGGGTCGAGGCCACGTACCAGCCCTCGCCGCCGCCGGCGTGCCGCCGCCGCACGACGGTGGCGCAGCCGTCGAGGTCGCCGCCGACCACGGTGGCGACCGCCTCGCCGTCGTCGACCCGCACCCGCTCCGCCCAGTCGTGCGCGACGTGGTCGCCGAGCAGGTCGGACGCCACCCGCACGCCCGCGTCGGGCAGCGGCACGTACTCCTCGCCGGAGCCGCCGACCAGGTCGGCGAACGGCACGGGGAACCGGCCGGTGCGCACGTGCCCGTCGCGGTCGGCGACGCCCGAGAACGGGCCGAGCAGGAGCACCCCGCCGCGCTCGACCACCGCGCGCAGGCCGTCCACGTGGTCGTCCTCGACGAGGTAGAGCTGCGGGGCGACCACGAGGTCGTAGCCGGTCAGGTCGGCACCCGGCGGGACCACGTCGACGGCGACGCCCGCACGCCACAGGGGCTCGTAGTACGCGAGCAGCTGCGGCAGCACGCGCAGGCGGTCCGACGGCTGCGCGGGCTCCTCCGCGGCCCACCAGCTCGACCAGTCCACGACCAGCGCGGTCCGGGCGGGCACGCGCGTGCCGACCACCCGCCGCAGCCGGCGCAGCTCGGCGCCGTGCGCGACGACGGCACGGTGCAGCGCCGTGTCGGGCCCCGCGTGCGGGACCAGACCCGAGTGGAACCGCTCGGCCCCGAAGACCGACGCGCGCCACTGGAAGAAGCACGACCCGTCGGCGCCGCGCGCGACGGCGCGCAGCGAGTCCAGGCGCATCTGCGCGGTCGTCTTCGGCACGTTGTGCGGCCGCCAGTTCACGGCGCCCGCGGCCTGCTCCATGACCATCCACGGCTCGCCGCCCGCCAGCCCGCGCGCCAGGTCGTGCGTGAGGGCGAGACGCACGGGCGACGCGGGGTCGGCCGGGTCGCCGTAGACGTCGTCCGCGACGACGTCGACCTCGGGCGCCCACCGCCAGTAGTCGGTCAGGACGTGGAAGCCCATGAGGTTCGTCGTCACCGGCGTGGCGGGCGCGGCCGCCCGCAGCACGGCCGCCTGCTCGCGGTACAGGTCGAGCAGGAGGTCGGAGGCGAACCGCCGGTGGTCGAGGTTCTGGGTGGGGTTCACCAGGTACGGCGCCGCGCGCGGCGGCACGACCTGCCCCCACTCGTCGTACCGCTGGCTCCAGAACGTCGTGCCCCAGGCCCGGTTGAGCTCGTCGAGGCTGCCGTACCGGGCACGCAGCCAGGCGCGGAACGCCTGCGCGCAGTGCTCGCACCAGCACACCTGGCCGTACTCGTTGCCCACGTGCCACATGCGCACCGCGGGGTGCTCGGCGTACCGGTCGGCCAGCACGCGCGCGACGGTCAGTGCCCGCTCGCGGTACTGGGGGGACGAGGGGCAGAAGTGGTTGCGCGACCCGTGCGACAGCCGTACGCCGTCGGGTGTGACCGGCCGCGTGCCCGGCCACAGGACGCCGAGCCACGGCGGCGGCGACGCGGTCGGCGTGGCGAGGTCGACGAGCACGTCGTGCTCGTGCGCCAGCTCCAGGACGCGGTCCAGCCAGCCGAGGTCGTACCGGCCGGGCCTCGGCTCCAGCTGCGCCCACGAGAAGACGCCCACGGTCACCAGGTTGACCCCGGCGGCGCGCATCAGCGCGACGTCCTCGCGCCAGACCTCGGGGTCCCACTGCTCCGGGTTCCAGTCGGCCCCGTACAGCAGCCCGGCGTCCGCGGTGAGCGCGGCGAGGCCGGGGCGGGCGGGGGCCGCCGCGGGCGGCGCCGGCGCGGCGGCCGGGTGGGTGGCCGGGTCGGTGGCGGTCACGGCAGGGCTCCTGGGGTGGTGACTCGGGTGGGACGGGCCGGACCTGGCGACGCGACGTCGAAGCGGTTCGACACCGCGCCGTCCAGGATACGAGCAGGTCGGCCATGCTCCGGCGGCGACGCCAGGGCACCCTGACGGCAGCAGGAGGCGAAGCGCTTCCCGGCGGACCTCACCGTGCCGACGCGGTCCGCCGGCACCCGCCCGCGCGCTAGGGTGTCCGCCATCACGAGGTGCGGGCGTGTGCCGCCGGGCGCGCAGCACGTGACGAACGGAGCACCGTGGCGACGACGATCGACGACGTGGCGCGCGCGGCGGGGGTCTCGACCTCCACCGTGTCCTACGTCCTGTCCGGCAAGCGACCCATCTCGGCGCCGACGCGCCAGCGCGTCGAGCGCGCCATCCGCGACCTCGGGTACCGCCCGCACGCCGGCGCCCGCGCCCTCGCGTCGAGCCGTACCAACGTCCTCGCGCTCATGGCGCCGCTGCGCGTCGACGTCAACGTCTCCGTGATCATGCAGTTCGTCACCGGCGTGGTCACCGCCGCGCGCGCGTTCGACCACGACGTGCTCCTGCTGACCGCCGACGAGGTGGCGGGCATGGAGCGGGTCGCGTCCGGCTCGATGGTCGACGCCCTCGTCATGATGGACATCGAGGCCGACGACCCGCGCATCCCCGTCCTCGTCGGGCTCCGCCAGCCGGCCGTGCTCATCGGCCTGCCGCGCGACCCCGAGGGGCTGTCGTGCGTCGACCTGGACTTCGAGGCGGCGGGCCGGCTCGCGGTCCGTCACCTCGCCCGCCGCGGGCACCGGCGCGTCGCCCTGCTCGGCTCGCCGCGCGCGGTGCTCGAGCGGCACACCTCCTACGCCGACCGCATGCTGCGCGGCTTCGACCAGGAGGTCGCCGGGTCCGGCCTCGAGGGCGTCGTCGAGCCGTGCGAGTCGTCCATGGCCGGCGCGGTCGAGGCCGTCGACCGCGTGCTCGAGCGCCTGCCCGACGTCACCGGCGTCGTCGTGCACAACGAGGTCGCGCTCCCGTGGGTCGTCGCGACCCTGCGGGACCGCGGGCGGCACGTGCCGGACGACGTCTCGGTCGTCGCCGTGTGCCCGCCGGACGTCGCCACCAACCAGCCCCTCCCGCTGACGAGCGTCGACATCCCCGCGCACACCATCGGGAAGGTCGCCGTCGAGATGGCCATGGCCCGCGTCGACCGCGACGAGCCGGCGGAGACCCGCCTGCTCGCCCCCGTGCTCGTCGAGCGGGCGAGCACCGCCGCCGCCGTGCGCTGACCGCCGCTCCCCCGCGTCCCGCTCCCCCGCGTCCGTCGCCCGCCGGGCTCGCCCCCTGCCGTCGAGCACGGCGTCAGCCCTTGATCGCGCCCGTGATGACGCCCTTGGTGAAGTGGCGCTGCACGAACGGGTAGACCAGCAGGATCGGCACGATCGCGAGCACGACCACCGCCATCTGCACGGGCAGGCCGGTCACCTGCCCCGACGCCACGTCGACCTGGCCGACGCCGCTGCCGGGCAGGGTGACGCCCTGCAGCACGTACGAGCGCAGCACCAGCTGCAGCGGCCACTTCGCGTTGTCGTTGATGTAGAGGATCGCGTTGAAGAACGCGTTCCAGTACCCGACCCCGTAGAACAGCGCCACGACCGCCGTCACGGCCTTCGACATCGGCAGCACGATGCGGCCGAGGATGCGCCAGTCGCCGGCGCCGTCGATGCGCGCCGCGTCGAGGATCCCCTGGTCGATGCCCATGAAGAAGTTGCGCAGGATCAGCACGTTGAAGGCCGAGACGGCGCCGGGCAGGATCAGCGCCCAGTACGAGTCGATGAGCCCCAGCGAGCTCACCAGCAGGTACGTCGGGATCATGCCCGCGCCGAAGAACATCGTGATGAGGAAGACGAAGAGGATCGGGCGGTGCCACAGCGACGACGGCCGTGAGAGGCCGAACGCCGCGAGCACCGACACGACGGTCGAGATGACCGTGCCGACCGCCGTGATGCCGGTGCTCACCAGCGCCGCCCGGGTGACGATGCCGCCCGAGAGGATCTGCGTGTAGGCGCCGAGGGTCAGCTCGCCCGGCACGACGACGAGGCCGCCGGCGCGGATCGTCTCCGCCTGCGTCGACAGGCTCGTGATGACGACCGTCCACAGCGGGAACACGATCGCCAGGACGACCGCCGCCAGGACGACGACCTTGACGGTCTGCCCGGCGACGCTCGGCGGCTCCTCCCAGGCCGCCCGGTGCTTGGACCGGCGCCGGCGCGGGGTGCGCGCCGACGCGACGTCGGTGGGCACCGCGACCACCGTCGTGCCGATGTGGGGACCGCCCTGTCCGGTCTGCTCGCTCATGACTTCCGGTACACCCCCGACTCGCCGAACACGTGGGCCAGCTTGTTGGCGCCGAGCACCAGCAGCAGGCTGACGACGCCCTTGACCAGGCCCGCGGCGGCCGCGAAGCTCCAGTCCCCGTAGATGACGCCCTGGTAGTAGACGTAGGTGTCGATGACCTCGGCGACGTCCGCGCCGACGGCCCCGCGCTGCAGGATCAGCTGCTCGAACCCGACCGTCAGGGCGTCGCCCAGGCGCAGGATGAGCAGCAGGATGATGACCGGCCGCAGCGCGGGCAGCGTCACGTGCCACATGCGCCGCCACCGGTTGGCGCCGTCGACGGCCGCGGCCTCGTACTGCTCGGGCGGCACGGTCGACAGCGCGGCGAGGAAGATGATGATCCCCCAGCCCGCGTCCTTCCAGACCGACTGCATCGTGAGGAGCACGAGGAACGTGTCGGGGTTCGTCATGAGGTCGAAGCCCGACCCGAGCCCCGCCTCGCGCAGCGTCTGGTTGATCAGCCCCGCGCCGCCGAAGATCTGCTGGAACACCGTGACGACCAGCACCCACGAGAAGAAGTGGGGCAGGTAGACGATGGACTGGATCGTCGTGCGGACCCGCGGCGTCACGATGCTGTTGAGCAGCAGCGCGAGCACGATCGGGACGGGGAAGAAGAACACCAGCTGGAACGCCGTGATGACCAGCGTGTTCTGCACCGCGTCGAGGAACAGCGGGTTGGAGAACACCCGCACGAAGTTCGCCCAGCCCACGAACGGGCTGTCGACGAAGCCCGTGTAGGGCGAGTAGCTCTGCCACGCGATGACGTTGCCGAGCATCGGGACGTAGGCGAACACCACGAGCAGGGCGACGGCGGGCAGCACCATGAGGAGCAGCGCGCCGTCGCGGCGCAGCCGCGTGCGGAGGGAGAGCTTGCGCACCGGGGGGCGGCCCCGCCGCGAGGGGGCGGGCGCGCCCGCCCCCTCGGCGACGGGGTCCGGCGACGGCGTCGCGTCCCGGCGGTTGCGCAGGGTCTGGCCGAGGCTCATCACTGCGCGTCCAGGATCTCCTGGTAGAAGGAGCGCAGCTCCTCACCCCCCGACGCCCGCCAGGTCTCGACGGCCTGGTCGAGGTCCTTCATCGACTTGCGGCCGCGCGAGATGTCCTTCTCCAGGTCCACGAACGGCTGGCCGATCGCCGCGTACTGCGCGGGCTCCACGATCTGCTGCGCGTAGAACAGGGGCTCGGTGAGGTACTCCGCCGCCTGCTGCTGCCACTCCGAGGACGTCTGGACGTAGCCCGGGTACTGCACCCGGGTGTTCGCCAGCGGCGGGCTGACGAGGAACACGTACGTGGGCTGGAGCTCGGTCGCCGCCAGCGGCGTGGGGACCGGCAGGCCGTCGGCGCCTCGCGTGTAGTGCACGCCCTCGACGCCGTTGTTGACCACGTCGAACTCGGTGGTGCCGAAGGGCGCTGCCAGCACGTTCGCGAGCGCGAGGAGCTCGCGGATGCGGTCCTCGTCGTCCGTCTTCTTGAGGAACGAGAAGATGTTCGCCGGCTGGCCCTTCCACAGCACCGGGGTGCCGCCGTCGGCGGCGAACGGCGCGAACGGCTGCTGCCAGTACGCCGGGTTGCTGCCGAGGTTGTCGCGCAGGGCCTCGTGCCACGCGCCGACGCCGTCGTTCATGATGAGCGACTGGCCGGACTGGAAGCGGGTCTTCGCGTCGCCCGCCTGGTCGGCGACCGCGTCGGGGTGCACCGCGCCGCTCGCGAACAGGGCCGCGTTCCACTCCAGCGCCGCGCGGTACTCCTCGGTCTCGACGCGGTGCACGAGCTTGTCGCCGTCGAGCTTCCACCGCGGCGGGACCGCGTGGATGATCGCCGCGGTGTTCCACAGGTCCTCGGCGCCCCAGCGGTTGCCGCCCGTGAGCTCCTTGGCGAGGTCCAGCAGGTCCTGGCCGTCCTGCACGTCGGGCGTGATGCCGAGCTCGTCGAGGACGTCCTTGCGGTAGAAGATCGCGTCGGTGATGACCTCGCCGGGGAACGGCAGGCCGTAGAGGCGGCCGTTGAACGTGCAGAACCGCCACACGTCCGTCGGGATGTTCGCGAGGTTGGGATAGTCCTTCGCCTTGTCCCCGCCGAGGTGGTCGGAGAGGTCCTGGAAGAGGTTGGGCACGATCTCGGAGCCGAAGCGCGGCGGGATGTTCCACGTCGGCACGGTCACCCAGTCGGGGACGTCGCGCGCGGACGCGAGCACGGTGGCGAGCTTGTCGCCGTAGGTGTTGCCGTCGGTGATCTGGAACTCGATGGTCGAGCCGAGCAGCCCGTTGACGGCCTCGTAGTACTGGTTGCCCTTGGTCGGCGGGATGGTGCCCCACAGCGGCGTCATCGCCGTGAACGTGGTGCCGCTGCCCGGGGCCTCCGGCACGGACTGCACGAGCTCGGTCGGGATCGTCTCGTAGCCCGGCGTCGAGCCGTTCACGCTCGGGTAGTCGGGCTCCACGTAGTCCACGGGGACGTACGTCGGCAGGACGTCGGCCGACGCGGTCGCGCCCGGCGTGGTGGCGGTGCCCGCACCGCCGGACCCGCACGCGGTCAGCAGGGACGGGACGCCGGCCACGGCGGCGCCGGCGGCGACCATGCCGAGGAACGAGCGGCGGCGGACCGGCACGTCGCCGACGCGCCGGGTGGTCGTGGTGGTGTTCATCAGCGTCCTTCACTCCCTCGTGGATGTGGACGTGCTCGGTGTGCCTCGCCGCGCCGGCCCGACCGGCGCGCGGTCCTGCTCTCGCCCGACCCGCCCGGACGCCCGGGGTCCTCGGTGACCCGCCGGCGTCCCGCTCCGCCCTCCCGGCGCCGCGCAGCGGGCGGAAGGACAGTCGAAGCGGTTCGACGTCCGGCAATCTAGGACACCGGATCGCTGTGAGGCAAGACACGGCGGGAACTTGTCAGCACCGGGCAGATGCACCACGATGGCCGGTCGTGGTTCGGGTTTCGTGGCGCACGTGCGCGCTCACGTAGTCGAACCGGTTCGATCAACGGGCGCGCTTCGCGCCCCTGGCCGGCGGCGACCCGCCGACGGCACCCCACCGACGACGCTGGGAGCGACGTGGCCGACGACGTCCGCACGGCAGACCGCACCGAGGACCGCACGGAGCAGCGCACCGAGGACCGCACCGCGGACCGGCCGTGGCTCGACGCCGACCGCCCGGTGGCCGAGCGCGCACGCGCGCTGCTCGCGCGGCTGACCCGGGAGGAGAAGGTCGCCCTCCTGCACCAGCACGCACCGGCCGTCGAGCGCCTCGGGCTCGCCGCGTTCCACACCGGCGCGGAGGTGCTGCACGGCGTCGCCTGGCTCGGGAACGCCACCGCGTTCCCCCAGCCGGTCGGGCTCGCGGCCACCTGGGACGCCGACCTCGTCGAGCGCGTCGGCGCCGTCGTCGGCACCGAGCTGCGGGCGAAGCACGCCGCCGACCCGAGCGTGTCGCTCAACGTCTGGGCCCCGGTCGTCGACCCGCTGCGGCACCCCGCGTGGGGCCGCAACGAGGAGGGCTTCTCGAGCGACCCGCACGTCACCGCGTGGCTCGCGACGGCGTACGCGCGCGGGCTGCGCGGCGACCACCCCGTCTACTGGCGCACCGTCCCCACCCTCAAGCACTTCCTCGCGTACAACGCCGAGACCGACCGCGCCGTCGTCAGCATGGACGTCCCGCCGCGCGTCCTGCGCGAGTACGAGCTGCCCGCGTTCCGCGGCCCGGTCGAGGCCGGCGTCGTCGGCGCCGTCATGCCGTCGTACAACCTCGTCAACGGCCGGCCGAACCACGTCGCGCGCGAGCTGCTCGACGAGCTGCGCTCGTGGACCGACCTGCCGCTGCTCGTCGTGTCCGACGCCGCGGCGCCGGGCAACCTCGTGACGTTCGAGCGGTACTTCGACGACCACGTCGCCTCGCACGCGGCCATGGTCCGCGCCGGGGTGGACTCGTTCACCGACAACGACGCCGACGCGCGGCCGACGGTCGAGCGGCTCACCGCCGCGCTCGACGCCGGCCTGCTCACGCAGGCCGAGGTGGACCGCGCCGTGCTCCGGCAGCTCGAGCTGCGCATCCGCACGGGAGAGCTCGACCCGGACCGCGACCCGTGGGTGGTCGGCCCGGACGCGATCGACCTGCCCGCGCACCGGGCGCTCGCGCGGGAGGCGGTCGCGCGCTCGGTCGTCGTGCTCGAGAACGACGGCGTGCTGCCCCTGGTGCCCGGGGCCTCGGTCGCGGTCGTCGGCCCGCACGCCGACCGCGTCCTGCACGACTGGTACTCGGGGACGCCGCCCTACCTCACCGGCCTCGGCACCGCCCTCGCCGACCGTCTCGGCGCCGACCGGGTCGCGGTCGCCGACGGCGCCACGCGCGTGGCGCTCACGAGCACGAGCACCGGCGGCTGGGTGCGGCCGCTCCCCGACGGCACCCTGGTGGCGGACGGCGGCGCGGCCGACGACGCGCTCGTCGACGTCGTGGACTGGGGCGAGGGACTGCTCACGCTGCGTGACGTCGGCCGCGACCGGCTGTGGAGCGGCGGCGGCTGGGTGCTCCGCGCCGACGCCACCCGCGTCGGCGGGTGGGTCGCGCAGGAGTCGTTCCGGGCGCACCGGCACGACGACGGCACGTGGTCGCTGCAGCACGTCGGCTCGGGCCGCTGGGTGCGCGTGCAGCACGACGAGGCGGGCACCCTCGTCGCGGAGGCGCAGGGCCCGGGCACGGCGGAGCGCTTCGCGGTCCGGCTCGTCCGGTCCGGCGAGGTCGAGGTCGCGCGCGTCGCCGCCGACGCCGACGTCGTCGTCGTCACCGCCGGGAACGACCCGCACCTGCACGGCCGCGAGACCGAGGACCGCCCGCACCTCGGCCTGCCCGCGAGCCAGCGCGCCCTGTGGCGGGCGGCCGCCGACGCCAACCCCCGCGCGGTGCTGCTCGTCGTATCGTCCTACCCGTACGTCCTGCCGCCCGAGGTGGACGCCGCCTCCGCCGTCGTCTGGTCCTCCCACGGCGGCCAGGAGCTCGGCCCGGGCCTGACCGACGTGCTCGTGGGCGACGTCGAGCCCACGGGACGCCTGGCGCAGTCGTGGCCCGCCGACGCCGAGCAGCCCGGTGACCTGCTCGACTACGACGTCGTCGGCGCGCGGACCACCGACTGGTACTCCCCCCGCCCGCCCCGGTACGCGCTGGGGCACGGGCTCACGTACGGCGACGTGCGGTACGTGACCGCGACCGCGGGCCCGGCGAGCCACGACGTGACGGGGCTCGACCTCGGTCGGGGGCCGGGCGGACCGGTCCGGGACGGGGAGCCCGTCGTCGAGGTGCGCGTCACCGTCGCGAACGACGGCCGCCGCACGGCGCACGAGCTCGTCCAGGTGCACGCCGACGCCCCCGCGCACCGGCTGCCCTTCCCGCACCGGCTGGTCGCGCACGAGCGCGTCGCGCTGCGTCCGGGCGAGTCCGCCGACGTGACGCTGCGGGTGCCGGTCCGCGAGCTCGCGGTGTGGGACGTCACCCGGGACCGGTGGGTCGTCGAGCCGGGCACGTACGTGCTGGGCGTCGGACCCTCGTCGGCCGAGCTGCCGCTGCGCGTGGCGGTCGACGTGACCGGACCGGCGGTGCCCCCGCGCCGGGTCGTGGGCCGGGACGTCCGCGCCGCCGACGCCGACGCCCGCCACGGCCTCGCGCTCACGGACCGCACGCGGGACGCCGGGGACGCCGTGCAGCCGCGGCGGGGCAGCGCCGCGGGCGCCCTCGTCCTGCGCGCGTGCGACGTCGCCGGTGCCACCACGCTGACCGCGGAGGTGGCCCGCACCCGGCCCGGCCCGGCCGCCGTGACGCTGCTGGACGACACCTCCGGGCGGGAGCTGGCGCGGGCCGACGTGCCCGAGGGTGGCGGCCGCTACGACTGGCGGCGCGTCACGGTGCCCGTCCCCGGTCCGCTGCCGGACGTGCTCGACCTCCGCGTCGTCCTCGACGGCCCCGGGCGGCTCGCCGCCGTGCGCCTCGACTGACCGGCGCTCAGGCCGCGTCGGGCGCGCCCGCCACCCAGCGCCCCGCCCGGGCCACCGCCACGGGACGCAGGTCGTCCGTCGTCACGACGAGATCGGCGCGGCGCCCCGGGACGAGGGCGCCGACGTCGGCGCGCCCGAGCACGGTCGCGGGCGTCGTCGCCGCGGCCCGCACGGCCGCCGCGAGCGGCACGCCGGCGCCGACGACGTGCCGCACGACGTCCAGCAGGTGCGCGACGCCGCCGGCGATCGCCCCCGGCTCGCCGTCGTCGCCGACGGTCCGCGCGACGCCGTCGACCACGGACACCGCGAGCGGCCCGAGGCGGTAGTCGCCGTCGGGCATGCCCGCCGCCGCCATCGCGTCCGTGACGAGCGCGACCGCGTCCGCGCCGACGAGCTCCGTGACGGTCCGCACGGTCGCGGGTGCCAGGTGCGTGCCGTCCGCGACGAGCTCGACGACGAGCCGGCCCGCGGCCGCGGCGGCCAGGCACGCCGCGACCGGGCCGGGGTCACGGTGGTGCAGCGGGCGCATGCCGTTGAACAGGTGCGTCGCGGTGGGACGGGTCGCGCGCGCACCGGGGGCGGTCGCGAGCAGGTCGAAGACGCGGTCCAGCGCGGCCTCGGTCGCCTCCGCGGACGCGTCCGTGTGACCGACGGACGGCACGGCCCCGGCGGCGACGAGGGCACGCACGACGTCCTCCCCGTCGGGGTCGGCGTCGGCGACGCCCGGGACCTCGGGGGCCACCGTCATCGTCACCAGGTGGCCGCGTGCGGCGGCGGCCACCGCGCGGACCAGGTCCGGGTCGCCCGGCAGCATGTCGCCCGGGTTCTGCGCGCCGCAGCGGGCGGCCGACAGGAACGGTCCCTCGAGGTGGACACCGGCGACGACGCCGGCGTCGGCCGCGTCCGCGAGCAGGGCCGTGCGCGCCAGGAGGACCTCGGGCGGCGCCGTGACGAGCGAGGCCACGAGCGTCGTGGTGCCGTGCCGCAGGTGCTCGTCGGCGGCGCGCCGCACGTCGTCCAGGTCCTGGGCGTCGGGGAAGCCGGCCCCGCCGCCGCCGTGGCAGTGCAGGTCGACGAGCCCCGGCAGGATCGTGCGACCCGTGGCGGCCGCCGCCGCACCGTGCCCGCCCGGCACCTCGTCCGCGGGGCCGACCCACGCGATCCGGTCCCCCTCGACGACCACCGCGCCGTCCTCGACGACGCCGGCCGGGGTGACGACGCGCCCCCGCAGGACGGCCGGCACCGGCCCGCCGTCCGGTTCCCCGCCCCCGACGTCCCGGCGCCGTTCGGGGCCGGCGGCGTCGGCGGGACGGTGCGGACGGGTGGGTGCGGGACCGGTCACCCGGTCATGGTGGCAGAGCCGCCGTCGGCGGCGCCCGCACGGGCGCGCCGGGCGTGCAGCAGGCGGGCCGCGCGGGCCAGGTTCGCGACGTACAGGCGCTGGGCCACGGGCACGAGGGGACCGGCGACCCGCGTGAGCGCGATCGCCGGGCGGCTGTACGCCTCGACCTCGAGCCAGACGTCGCCCGTGTCGTCGCGCGTCACCCGGAACGACTCCTCGCCCGCCACGGGGTGCCCCCGCAGCGAGCCGTAGCCGAAGCCCTCGTGGTCCGCCCAGAGCACCCGGCACGGGCCCCGCAGGACGAGCGGGCCTGCGCCGAGCAGGGAGACGACGTGCGCCCCCTCGACCGCCGGTCCGTCGGCCTCGATGCGGACCCCGGCCGCGCGGTGCAGCCGCCACGTCACCACGTCCTCGGCGAGCGCGGCGCGGTCCTCCTCGCGGGCACGCCGGGCGACCCGGTGCCGCGCCACCATCACGCGGTAGCGCTCGTCCACCCCCGCGCGCCGCCAGGTGTCGCCGTCGCGCGCGCGTGCACGCGTCACCCCCACCGGCTCGTACGTCAGCGCGTCGTCGTCCACGTCCCCGCCTCCCCGTCCCTCGTCCGCCGGCGGGCGGACCCCGCCCCGGCCTCCTGCCCCGGTGCCACCCTCGTCCCCCCGCCGCCGGCGCGCAGGCGCAGGGCCACGACCGAGGCGAGGACCACCGTCAGCGCGTTGAGGGCGCCGTGGGTCGCGACCATCCACGACAGGTCGGGGTGCGGCAGGTCGGTCACCTCGCCGACGGCCCACCACAGCGCGAGCAGCATCGCGACGACGGCACCGGCGGCCGCCAGGGCCGACCAGCGCGCGGCCGCGGGCGCGGACGTCCGCCGCGCCGCACGCCAGGCCGCGGCCGTCGCGCACCACAGCCCCGCGGTCAGCACGACCGTGCCCACCAGCTCCGCCTCGTCCGAGACCAGGTACCCGCCGAGCACCGCCAGCACGCCGCCGGCCACGCCGAGCGCCCCGACCCGGGCGAGCCGCGACGGCGCCGCGCCCTCCGCCGCGGCGCAGAGGCCGGCGACGAGGCACGCCCCGAACCCGGCGAAGAGCATGTGCGGCACCGTCAGCAGCAGGATGTCCCCCTCGAAGCCGAGCACCGACCACCCCGCACGGTCGGCCACGAGCGCGAGCGCACCCACCGCCACCGTCCCCGGTGCGACGGCCGCGCAGAGCGCCGCCGGCAGCGAGCCGCCGGCGGCACGCGACCGCAGCAGCGCGACGAGCGCACGGGCCGACGCCGCCAGGAGCACCGCGCCCGCGACCGCGAACGGGAGGGCCACCACGACGGCGACCGCGCCGCGGGGCAGCAGCAGCGCGACGGCGGCCGACGCGCCCGCCACCGGCCACAGCGGTGACCGGGGCACGGGCACCGGGACGAGCCGCGCGTCGGCGAGCAGCCGCAGCCCCAGCGGCAGGACGACGACCGCGCCGAGCGCCACCGCGGCCTGCACGCCGGCGACGGCGGCCGGCGTGAGCGGGGCGCTCACCTCGGCTCCCCCGCGACGGGCGTCGCGGGACCGATCCGCCGCACGAGCGCGAGGAGGTCCTGCACCAGCCCGCGGGCCACCGGCAGCCGCGCGAGGCGCACGAGCCGCGCGACGAGCGGCGCGGCCGCGTCGACGAGCTCGCGCGTGCGGCGGGCGTCGGGCGAGTCGTCGTGCACCCACGCAGCCGTGACGCCGAGGTGGGCGAGCCACAGCGCCTGGACGAGGTCGTCGCGCAGGTCGGCCGGCACGGCGGGGGTCGCCCCCGTCACGACCTCCCGGAGCAGATCGCGCGCGAGGTCCGCGCTGGGGGCGGACGCCGGCGAGAACGGGCTGGCCGGCGACCCGGGGCGCACCGCGGCACCGATCGACTCCGCCCCGAACCGGTGGTACGGGCCGAACACGTCGAGCGCCGCGTGCCACGTCGTGCGCAGCCGCTCCCCCAGGTCGCCCGGGCGGAGCCGCGTGCGTGCGAGCTCGACGTGGGCCCGGTTCACCTCGAGGTAGAGCTCCTGCACCAGCGCGTCCTTGGACGCCGCGTGGTGGTAGGCGTTGCCGACGGCGACGCCCGCCTCCTGCGCCACGAGCCGCATGGTGGTGGCGTCGTAGCCGCGCTCGGCGAACAGCCGCAGCGCCGTGGTGCGGATGAGCTCGCGGGTCTCCAGCGCGGTGCGGCGGGTCATGCGGCGATTGAACACGTTCAGTTGAACATGTTCAAGTGAACGACGACGACGAGCACGCCGACGTCGTGGGGAACCCCGAGCGCGACCGGGTCAGAACAGCCGCGAGTCGACGTCGTCGACCCCGCGCATCGCGTCGTAGTCGAGCACGAGGCACGCGATGCCCCGGTCCGTCGCCAGCACGCGCGCCTGCGGCTTGATCTCCTGCGCGGCGAACACGCCGCGCACGGGCGCCAGCAGGGGGTCCCGGTTGAGCAGCTCGAGGTACCGCGTGAGCTGCTCCACCCCGTCGATGTCCCCGCGGCGCTTGATCTCGACCGCGACCGTGCCGCCGTCCGGCGCCTTCGCCAGGATGTCGACCGGTCCGATCGCCGTCGGGTACTCGCGGCGGACCAGCACGTGCCCCGACCCGAGCAGCGCGATCTGCGCGGCCAGCAGCTCCTGCAGGTGCGCCTCCACCCCGTCCTTCACCAGGCCCGGGTCGACGCCCAGCTCGTGCGACGAGTCGTGGTGGACGTCGTACAGCTCGACGACGAGCCGGTCGTCGGACTTGGTGTGCTGCACGGTCCACACCTGCGTGACACCCGCGGCCGCCTGGTCGGCGTCCGGCTCCCCCACCGCCATCGCGCACGGCGGGCTCATCCAGTTGAGCGGCTTGTACGAGCCGCCGTCGGAGTGCAGCAGCACCGAGCCGTCCGCCTTGACGACCAGGAGCCGCGTCGCACGCGGCAGATGGGCCGAGAGGCGGCCGGTGTAGCGGGCGGCGCAGTCGGCGACGACCAGACGCATGGCGGTGTCACTCGTCCTTCGGGTGGGGCGGGAGATGGTGCGGACCGGCGCGTGGACCCGTGCCGGTCACCGGCCGGTCAGATGACCGTGCCGACCCGGGACGGCGTCGCCTCGATCCACGACGTGAAGCCGGCGTAGGCCTCGGGGGACATCCGCAGGTGCACCTCGCGCGCGGTCCCCTGCCGCTCGGGCGTCACCCGGCAGCGCACGACGACGCCGGCGGACGCGCCCTCGCCCTCGAGCACGTGCCGCTCGAGCACGGTGATGCCGGCGCGCGTCCAGACCTGCGCCGGCCGCGGCAGCAGCGAGGCACGCCGCCACCAGTACAGGCACGTCGCCCCGTACTGGGCGACCCCGCGGGCCCACGGGCCGTCCGGCCCGTCGCCCACGAGGCAGCCGAACGAGCCGACGCGACGCCCGAGGGCCGCCGTCCGCGAGGCCCACAGCACCGCCACGAGGACGAGCAGGAGGGCGGCGCCCACGACCACGGCCCATGCCGCACCGCTCACGCCGCCCTCCCGTCCGTCGCCTGCGTCAGTGGCCCGTCGGCGCGGCCGACCCCTCGGTCACCGCGTCGACGACCACCGTCACCTGGTCGGAGTCGACGGACAGGAACCCGCCGTCGACGTACCACTGCAGCGCCGCACCGCCGTCGGCCGGCGTCACGCGCACCGGACCGGGCCGCAGCACCGACAGGATCGGCGTGTGCCCGGCGAGGATGCCGATGTCGCCGTCGGCCGCGGGTGCGGACACCTGCCGTGCGGCGCCGGACCAGATCTTGCCGTCCGCCGCCACGAGGTCCACCTCGAGCTGTGCCACCGTGCCTCCTTCTCGTGAGTCCGTCGTCGTGCGCCGTCAGGCGTCAGACGCCGTACTCCTTCTGGATGCGGGCCCAGTTGCGCTCGAGGTCCTCGAGGCCACCGATGTTGAAGAACGCCTGCTCGGCGATGTGGTCGAACTCGCCGTCCGCGATCTTCTTGAACGCCTCGACCGTCTCGGCCACCGGCACCGTCGAACCGACGACGCCCGTGAACTTCTCGGCCATGTACGTGTTCTGCGAGAGGAACTGCTGGATGCGGCGCGCACGCGCCACCACCGTCTTGTCCTCCTCGGAGAGCTCGTCGACGCCGAGGATCGCGATGATGTCCTGCAGCTCCTTGTTGCGCTGCAGGATCGACTTCACGCGCGTGGCGACGTCGTAGTGCTCCTGGCCCACGTAGCGGGGGTCGAGGATGCGCGAGGACGAGGCGAGCGGGTCCACCGCGGGGTACAGACCGCGCGACGCGATCTCGCGGGAGAGCTCCGTCGTCGCGTCGAGGTGGGCGAACGTCGTCGCCGGCGCGGGGTCGGTGTAGTCGTCCGCGGGCACGTAGATCGCCTGCAGCGAGGTGATCGAGTGGCCGCGCGTCGAGGTGATGCGCTCCTGGAGGAGGCCCATCTCGTCGGCGAGGTTCGGCTGGTAGCCCACCGCGGAGGGCATGCGGCCGAGCAGCGTCGACACCTCGGACCCGGCCTGCGTGAACCGGAAGATGTTGTCGATGAAGAGCAGCACGTCCTGCTTCTGCACGTCGCGGAAGTACTCCGCCATCGTCAGCGCGGACAGGGCGACGCGCAGACGCGTGCCCGGCGGCTCGTCCATCTGGCCGAAGACGAGGGCGGTCTTGTCGAAGACGCCCGCCTCCTCCATCTCGACGATGAGGTCGTTGCCCTCACGCGTGCGCTCGCCGACGCCGGCGAACACCGACACACCGCCGTGGTTCTGCGCGACGCGCTGGATCATCTCCTGGATGAGGACGGTCTTGCCGACGCCCGCACCGCCGAAGAGACCGATCTTGCCGCCCTGGACGTACGGGGTCAGCAGGTCGATGACCTTGATGCCCGTCTCGAACATCTGCGTCTTCGACTCGAGCTGGTCGAAGGCCGGGGGCTTGCGGTGGATCGGCCAGCGCTCGGTGATCTCGAGCTTCTCGCCCTCGGGGAGGTTGAGCACCTCGCCGATGACGTTGAAGACCTTGCCCTTGGTGACGTCGCCGACGGGCACCGAGATCGGCGCACCGGTGTCGCGCACCGTGGCGCCGCGCACGAGGCCGTCGGTCGGCTTGAGGGCGATGGCGCGCACGAGCGAGTCGCCCAGGTGCTGCTCGACCTCGAGGGTCATCGTGAAGGCGCCCTCGCCCTCACCCTGCGCCGACAGGTCGATGTCGACCTGCAGCGCGTTGTAGATGTCGGGGATCTGGTCCGGCGGGAACTCGATGTCCACGACGGGCCCGATGACCCGCGCGACCCGGCCGACGCCGGGCGTGCCGGCGTTCGCGGCCGTCGCGTCGACGGTGGTGGCGGTCATGTCTGCCTCGCTTCGCTCGTCCGGACGGGTCCGTCGCCCGGATGGAATCGGTGTGCGGTCGGGTGGGGTCGGCGGTCGCTCAGGCCGACGCGAGCGCGTCGGCGCCGGAGACGATCTCGCTGATCTCCTGCGTGATCTCGCCCTGGCGCGCCTGGTTGGCGAGGCGCGTGTAGGTGCGGATGAGGTCCTCGGCGTTGTCCGTCGCGGTGTGCATGGCACGCTGCCGTGCCGCGAGCTCGGACGCCGCCGCCTGGAGCAGGTTGGCGTAGATGCGCGTGCGCACGTAGCGCGGCAGCAGCGCGTCCAGCACCTCCTCCGGGCTGGGCTCGAACTCGTACAGCGGCAGCGCGTCGTTCTCACCGGCCGGTGCGACGCCCTCGACGACCTCGAGCGGCAGCATCCGGACGACGGTCGGGCGCTGCGTCACCATGTTGACGAACCGCGTGAAGACGAGGTGGACCTCGCCCACGCCGCCGTCCTGCGGCTCCGCCTGGAACGCGGCGAGCAGGGCGTCCGCGATCTCGTCCGCGACCTCGGGGGTCGGCGCGTCGGAGAAGCCCGCCCACTGCCCCGCCAGCTCACGCTGGCGGAACGTGTAGTAGGCGATCGCACGACGGCCGGAGACGTAGAGCGCGACCTGCTTGCCCTCCGACTCCAGACGCTGCACGAGACGCTCCGTCTCGCGGATGACGCTCGCCGAGTAGGCGCCCGCCATGCCGCGGTCCGACGCGATGAGCAGCACCGCGACGCGCTGGGTGTCCTCGCGCTGGACGAGGAACGGGTGCGACACGTCCGAGTGGGTGGCGACCGCCGACACCGCGCGCGTGATGGCGCGGGAGTACGGCGTCGCCATGGCCACCCGGTCGCGCGCCTTGCCGATGCGCGAGGCCGCGATGAGCTCCTGGGCGCGGAACATCTTCTTGAGCGACTGCGTGCTCCGGATGCGCGCCTTGTAGACCCGCTGCGTACCCGCCACGCTCAGCCTCGCTTCTGGCGGACGATCTGCTCCTGCTCGACGTCCACGTCCGCGTCGTCCTCGGCCTCGCCGACGAGCGGCGAGCCGTCCGCGGTGAGGAAGCCGAGCCGGAACTCGTCGATCGCCTTCTCGAGGGCCTCGACGGTCGCGTCCTCGAGCTTGCCGCTCGAGGCGATCGTGGTCAGCACGTCGGTGTTGCGGCGCAGGTGCTCCAGCATCTCGGACTCGAACCGGCGCACGTCCTCCACCGGCACGTCGTCGAGCTTGCCCTTGGTGCCGGCCCAGATCGACGCCACCTGGTCCTCGACCGGGAACGGCTGGTACTGGCCCTGCTTGAGCAGCTCCATGAGGCGGGCGCCACGCGTCAGCTGAGCCCGCGAGGCCGCGTCGAGGTCGGACGCGAACATCGCGAACGCCTCGAGCGAGCGGTACTGCGCGAGGTCCAGCTTCAGCGTGCCGGAGACCGACTTCATGGCCTTGACCTGCGCGGCACCGCCGACGCGGGAGACCGAGATGCCGACGTCGACCGCGGGGCGCTGGTCGGCGTTGAACAGGTCGGACTGCAGGAAGATCTGCCCGTCGGTGATGGAGATGACGTTCGTCGGGATGTACGCCGAGACGTCGTTCGCCTTCGTCTCGATGAACGGCAGACCGGTCATCGAGCCGCCGCCCAGCTCGTCCGAGAGCTTGGCGCAGCGCTCGAGCAGGCGGGAGTGCAGGTAGAAGACGTCGCCGGGGTACGCCTCGCGGCCCGGCGGGCGGCGCAGCAGGAGCGACACGGCGCGGTAGGCCTCGGCCTGCTTCGACAGGTCGTCGAACACGATGAGGACGTGCTTGCCGTTGTACATCCAGTGCTGGCCGATGGCCGAGCCGGTGTACGGCGCGAGGTACTTGAAGCCGGCCGGGTCGGACGCGGGAGCCGCGACGATCGTCGTGTACTCCAGGGCGCCGGCCTCCTCGAGCGCGCTGCGCACCGAGGCGATCGTCGAGCCCTTCTGGCCGATGGCGACGTAGATGCAGCGCACCTGCTTGGTCGGGTCGCCCGACTCCCAGTTCGCCTTCTGGTTGATGATCGTGTCGATCGCGATCGCCGTCTTGCCGGTCTGGCGGTCGCCGATGATCAGCTGACGCTGGCCACGGCCGATCGGGATCATCGAGTCGATGGCCTTGATGCCGGTCTGCAGCGGCTCGTGGACCGACTTGCGGGCCATGACGCCGGGGGCCTGGAGCTCGAGGGCGCGGCGGCCCTCGGTCTCGATGGCGCCGAGGCCGTCGATCGGGGCACCCAGCGGGTCGACGACCCGGCCGAGGTAGCCGTCGCCGACGGCGACTGACAGGACCTCACCCGTGCGGCGGACCTCCTGGCCCTCCTCGATCCCCGTGAACTCACCGAGCACGACGACGCCGATCTCCCGGACGTCGAGGTTGAGCGCCAGGCCGAGCGTGCCGTCCTCGAACTTCAGCAGCTCGTTGGCCATCGCACCGGGCAGGCCCTCGACGCGGGCGATGCCGTCGGCGGCGAACGAGACGCGTCCGACCTCCTCGGCCGCAGCACCCGTCGGCTCGTACGACTTCACGAAGCTGTCCAGCGCGGCGCGGATGTCCTCCGGCCGGATCGTCAGCTCTGCCATGACGTTCTCCTCATCTGACGCACGCGGCGCGCGTGCGGTGTGTCGTGGGCCGGTGCTCCGGCGTGGATGTCAGCCGACCAGCTGCCGGCGGGCGTCGGCGAGTCGGGCGAGGACGGTCGCGTCGATGACGTCGGGCCCGGCCTGCACGCGCAGGCCGCCGACCACGTCGCGGTCGACGACGACGTTGAGCTGGACCGCACGGCCCAGGGCACGTCCCACGAGGTCGGTCAGCCGCTCCCGCTGCACGGCCGACAGGGGCGCGGCCGTGGTCACCGTGGCGACCTCGCGGCTGCGCATCTCGGCGACGAGGTCGCCGACGTGCTGCAGCGTCGTGACGAACTGCCGGCCCCGGGGCGCCACGGCGGCCCGACGGACGAGCGCATGCGTCACCGCGGTGCCGGCACCGCCGAGCAGGTCCTCCGCGAGCTTCCCCCGCGCCTGCGCCGGGTACGCCGGGTCGATCAGGCCCCGGCGCAGCTCGCGCTGCCCCGCGAGGGACCGCACGACCGTGAACAGCTCCTCCTCGACCGTGCCGAGCACGCCCTCGGACTGCGCCGCGTGCAGCACCGCCAGGAAGGCGAGCCGCTCGACCGCGTCGGTCAGGTCGTCGTCGGCCGACCAGCGCGCCCGGACGAGCACCTGGACCACCTCGACCGTCCGGGCGTCGGCCCCGCCGAGCAGCCGCGCGGCGAGCGCCGCCTTGGCGTCGGCCTCGAGCGACGGGTCCGCGAGGGTCCGGCGCAGCGACCCCGACGAGTCGAGGGCGTCGACGAGCTGGAACAGCTCGCCGCCGAGGGTGCGGGCCTGCGTGCCGGCGGCCTGCAGGACCGGCACGAACCGGTCCTCGGCCGCCTGCAGCGCGGCCCTGCTCGTCCCGCGCATCAGCTCCCCTTGCCTGCGCTCGTCGCCGTGCTGGCCTCGAGCTCGTCGAGGAACCGGTCGACGACGCGCGACCGGCGCGCCTCGTCCTCGAGCGACTCGCCGACGATCTTCGACGCGAGCTCGGTGGCGAGCGTGCCCACGTCGCTGCGCAGCGAGACCGCCGCCTGCTGACGCTCGGCCTCGATCTGCCGCTGCGCGTTCTCGAGGATGCGCGCGGCCTCCTCCTGCGCGGCGGTGCGTGCCTCGGCCTTGATCTGACCGCCCTCGGCGCGCGCCTCCTCGCGGATGCGTGCGGCCTCGGCGCGGGCGTCCGCCAGCAGCTGCTGGTTCTCCGCCAGGGCCGCGGCGGCCTCGGCCTGCGCCGTCTCCGCCTGGGCGATGCCGCCCTCGATGCGGCGCGTGCGCTCGTCCAGCACGGCCTGGAACTTCGGCAGGACGTACCGGTAGAACGGCACGGCGATGCCGACGAGGACGACGATCGACCAGAAGATGTCGTACCCGGCCGGGATCAGCAGCTGGATCCCGCTCGGGGCCTCTCCCTCGGCGGCCGTCACGACGGCCGCGTACGCGGCCGTGCTCACGTGAAGAGGAAGCCCGTGATGAGGCCGAGGAGGCCGAGGACCTCGACGAAGCCGATACCGATGAACATGGTGGTGCGCAGCTGGCCGGCGACCTCGGGCTGGCGCGCGATGCCCTCGACGGTCTTGCCGATGAGGATGCCCAGACCGATACCCGGGCCGAGCACCGCGAGGCCGTAGCCGACGGTCGCGATGTTCCCGGAGACGGCGTCGGCGGCGGCGAGGATCATGCTGGTGTCTGCCACGGTGGCTCGTTCCTTCCGTTGGGTCCCCGGCCGGTCGGCCGAGGGCTCGTGGGACCGCCGGGCGCGAGCCGGGCGGTGGTCGGTGGTGGTGTCAGTGCTCGTCCGCGATGGACAGGCTGATGTAGACGGCGGTGAGGACCACGAAGATGTACGCCTGCAGCGCGGCGACGAAGACCTCGAAGAGCGTGATGGCGAACCCGCCGAGCAGGCTGGGGACCGCGAACACGGTCATGCCGGACATCGAGCGGACGAAGAAGTCCGTGGCGGAGAAGCAGAGCACCAGCATGAGGTGCCCGGCGACCATGTTCGCCATGAGTCGGATGGCCAGCGTCGCCGGCCGCAGGATGAAGACGGTGAGGAACTCGACCGGCGTCAGCAGCACGTAGAGGAACGGCGGGACGCCCGGGGGGAACAGGCTCGTCTTCAGGAACCCGCCCAGCCCGTGGTGGCGGATGCCGGCGCCGAGGTACATGACGTACACCCACAGCGCGAGCATGACCGGCAGGCCGATCAGCGAGGTCCCGGCGATGTTGAGGCCCGGGATGATGCCCGTGATGTTGAACGCGAGGATCGCGAAGAAGATGGTGGTCAGGAGGGCGACGTACTTGTGCGCCTTCTCCTTGCCGATGATGTCCTCGGCGACGTTGACCCGCACGAAGTCGAGCAGCAGCTCGGCGACGTTCTGCCCGCGGCTCGGCACCAGCTTCGCCCGGCGGGCCGCCACCACCATGAGGACCACGAGCACGACCGCCGCGATGATGCGGACGAGCTGCATGCGGTTGAACTCGGCGAAGGTGCCCTCGAACAGGACCGGGTGAGGGAAGAAGTCCGCGATGGTCGGGGCGTGGAACCCGCCCTCTTCCGCGGCGAGCGGCATGGTCGTCGCGATGCTGGACAGAGCGGTCTCCTGTGGTCGTGATGCACGGTGCCGCCTCGTCGCGGGCACACCGGTGACACCTGGCCGTCGTGGATGGAGTGAAGCCTAACCCATCACCCGAGGGGTTCAGGACGCCCTGTCCCACCCGCCCGGGTGACGCTCATCGCCCCGTCGCGCCGGGCTCGACGTAGGGCACGCGGCCCCCGTTCACGGCCCGGAAGTCGAGCACCGCGGAGCCGACGACGCCCAGCGCGAGCACCGCCGCGAGCACGCCGCGGTGGTAGAAGTCCATGTCCCGGATCAGCGCGAGCACGACGATGACGACGAGCACCTTCGCGAGCCAGGTGCCCATGACGACCGCGGCCATCGTGTTCGGCGAGGAGTCGATCGTGCGGATCATCGCCACGACCGTCGTGCCCGAGAACACGAGCGCCAGCGCGACGCCGATGAGCGCGCCCCAGACACCGGGCAGGCCGGCGACGAGGGCGCCGACGCCGACGCCCAGCACGGCCAGGGCGACGAGGAGCACGACGGTGTCGCGCAGGGCGCGGCGGAACACGGCCCGCGCGGCCTCCTGGGCGGGGCGGACGGGCTGGTCGGCCGGCTCGACGGGTCCGGTCGGGTCGGTCGTCACGGGGATGCCTCCACGGGGGTCGGGGTGCGCCCGCGCAGCGGGCCGAGTGTGAGCAGGGTGGCGACGAGCACGCCGGCGCCGGTCGCGACGAGCACGGTCGTCGTCGACCACACCGCCAGGGAGGCGACGCCGAACGCCAGCACGGCCGTCCAGACGTACATGATGAGGACCGCGCGGCGGTGGCTGTGCCCGAGGGCCAGCAGCCGGTGGTGCAGGTGCAGACGGTCGGGGTGGAAGGGGCTCTTGCCCTTGAGCAGGCGCCGCACGATGGCCAGCCCCATGTCGAGCAGGGGCAGGACGAGCACGGCGACGGGCAGCAGGATCGGCACGTAGGCGGGGAACTGCACGCGGTCGACCACTGCCTTCGGGTCGATCTGCCCGGTCACGACGATCGCGGCCGCGGCCATGACGAAGCCGAGCAGCATCGACCCGGAGTCGCCCATGAAGATGCGCGCGGGGTAGGCGTTGTGCGGCAGGAAGCCCACGCACACCCCCACGAGCACGGCGAGCACGAGCGCGGCGAGGCTCGAGTAGTCGCCCTGGCTCGTGCCGCGCGTGAGGAGGTAGGCGTAGAGGAAGAACGCGGCGCCGCCGATCGCGAGCACGCCGGCCGCGAGGCCGTCGAGCCCGTCGACGAAGTTCACGGCGTTCATGGCGACCACGACCGAGACCACCGTGACGAACACCCACGTGCGCGTCGAGCCGACGAGCACCCCAGCGATCGGCAGCTGGTAGAGCAGCACGCCCTGCCAGGCCATGAAGCCGGCGGCGAGCACCTGCCCCATGAGCTTGGTGAGCCAGTCGAGGTCCCAGATGTCGTCGGCCACGCCCAGCGCGCACACGAGCGCGGCCCCGCCGACGATGCCGATGACCGGCCGGGGGTTGTCGAACAGGCCCGACAGGAACGGCAGCCGGCTCGCGATGAGCACCGCGACGAGCAGCCCCCCGAACATCGCCATGCCGCCCAGGCGCGGCGTCGGGATCGCGTGCACGTCCCGGTCGCGCACCGCCGTGATCGCACCCCAGCGCAGGGCGCACCAGCGGGCCAGCGGCGTCAGCAGGTACGTGACGACCGCCGCGATCAGCAGGACGAGCAGGTACACCCTCACGGGGCCGGGGCCTCCGGGGTGCCGTCGGTGGCGTCGCCGGTCCCGCCCTCGGGAGCCGACTCGTCCCGGCCCTCCGGTGCGTCCGTGGGGGCGGGCGCGTCGCCGCCCGCCGGCGGGGCCGGGGGCGGTGCCATCACGGGGGCGACCGCGGCCAGCGCGGCCAGGTCGATCGCGCCCAGGCGCACGACCCGCAGCACGTCGCCGGTGGCGTCGACGATCGTGGACGCCACGCCGCCGGGCGCCTGGCCGCCGTCGAGGAACACGGGCACGTGCGCCCCGAGCTGGCGGTACGCCTCCTGCGCGGTCGTGGCCGCCGGCCGCCCCGTGCGGTTCGCGCTCGAGACCGCGAGCGGCCCCGTGCGGCGCAGCAGCGCGAGGGCGACACGGTGGTCGGGCACGCGCAGCGCGACCGTGCCGTGCGTCTCCCCCAGGTCCCAGGCGAGCGACGGCTGCGCGCGCACGATCACGGTGAGCCCGCCGGGCCAGAACGCGTCAGCGAGCGCACGCACGCCGTCCGGCACGTCGGTGGCGAGGCCGTCGAGCGTGCGCACGTCGGGCATGAGGACGGGCGGGGGCATCTGCCGCCCGCGCCCCTTGGCCTCGAGCAGCGACTGGACGGCGCGGGGCGTGAACGCGTCCGCCGCGATGCCGTAGACCGTGTCGGTGGGCAGGACGACGAGCTGGCCGCGGCCGATCGCGTTCACCGCCTCGTCGAGGGCGGGGCCCCAGGTGCCCGGGTCGGTCGCGTCCTTGATGCGGATGAGACTCACGCGGGCGAGTCTCCCACGCCCGCCCGGACGACTCGCCGGGCCACGAGGGTCCGGGGGCGGCCGGTGAGGTCGGCGGCGGTGCCGACCTCCGTGAAGGCGCCGGTCGCGGCGGCGGCGGCCCGCGCGAGTGCGTCCTGCACCTCCGCGTGCTCCATGACGAGCAGACCGCCCGGGGCCAGCAGGCGGGCGGCCGCGGCGAGCACCGCGCGCGGCACGTCGAGGCCGTCGGCGCCGCCGCCGTACAGCGCGAGGTCCGGGTCGTGGTCGCGGACCTCGGGGTCCGTCGGCACCGCGTCCGGGGGGATGTAGGGAGGGTTCGACACGACCACGTCCACGGCGCCCGCGAGGTCGGCGAGCAGGGCGGGGTCCTGCACGTCCGCCTGCTCCACGCGGACGTCGTCGGCGCCGACGGCCGCGGCGTTGCGCCGCGTCAGCGCCACCGCCGCGGGCGAGAGGTCGACCGCCACGACGCGGGCACCCGGTACCTCCGTCGCCACCGCCAGCGCGATCGCCCCCGTGCCCGTGCACAGGTCGACGACGACCGGGGTGCGGCCGGCGGCGAGCACGCGACGCGCCTCGTCCACCGCGGGCTGGGCGACCGTCTCCGTCTCCGGCCGGGGGACGAACACCCCGGGCTCCACGTGCAGCGTCAGCCAGCGGAACGTCGTGCGCCCGGTGATGTGCTGGAGCGGCTCGCGCCGGCGCCGCCGCTCCACGAGGGCCGCGAACGCGGCGCCGAACCCGTGGGGCAGCGCCGGCGGCAGCACGAGGTCGACCCGCTCGCGGCCGAGCGCGTGGGCGGCCAGCGCGAGCGCGTCGTGCCGGGGCGAGCCGACACCGGCCTCCGCCAGGACCCGCGCCGCCCCGTCGACGTAGGCGCGCAGCGTCACGCCGTCCGTCGCGCCGCCCGGCGCCCCGGCCGCGCTCACGCGCCCGCCGCCGCCAGGCGCGCCGCCTCGTCCGCCTGCACGGCGGACGCGACGACGGGCCCGAGGTCGCCGTCGAGCACCTGGTCGAGGTTGTACGCCTTGTACCCGGTCCGGTGGTCGGCGATGCGGTTCTCCGGGAAGTTGTACGTCCGGATGCGCTCGGAGCGGTCGACCGTGCGCACCTGCGAGCGGCGGGCCTCGCTCGCGGCGGCCGCCGCCTCCTCCTGGCGGGCCGCCAGCAGGCGCGCCCGCAGCACGCGCATCGCCTGCTCGCGGTTCTGAAGCTGGGACTTCTCGTTCTGCATCGACACGACGATGCCCGTGGGCAGGTGCGTGATCCGCACGGCGGAGTCCGTCGTGTTCACGGACTGCCCGCCGGGACCGGACGAGCGGTAGACGTCGATGCGCAGGTCGTTCTGGTCGATCGCCACCTCGCCCTCGTCGTCGGCCTCCGGGAAGACCATGACGCCGGCGGCGGACGTGTGGATCCGGCCCTGCGACTCCGTGACGGGCACCCGCTGCACGCGGTGCACGCCGCCCTCGTACTTCAGGTGCGCCCACACCCCGTCCTCCGGGGCACCGGCCGTGCGGGCCTTCACGGCCACCTGCACGTCCTTGTACCCGCCGAGGTCGGACTCGGTGGCCTCGAGCACCTGGACGCTCCAGCCCATGCGCTCGGCGTAGCGCGAGTACATCCGCAGCAGGTCGCCCGCGAACAGCGCGGACTCCTCGCCGCCCTCCCCCGCCTTGATCTCGAGGATGACGTCGCGCCCGTCGTCCGGGTCGCGCGGCACGAGCACGCGGCGCAGCCGCTCCGCGGCCTCGTCCGCCGCCGTGCGCAGGGCGGGCACCTCGGCGGCGAACGACGCGTCCTCGGCCGCCAGCTCGGCGGCCGCCTGCGCGTCGTCCTGCGCGCTCCGCCACGTCCGGTACGCCTGGACGACCGGCCCCAGCTCGGCGTACCGGCGGCCGAGGCGGCGGGCCCGCCCGGCGTCGGCGTGCACCGCGGGGTCGGCGAGCTGCGCCTCGATGTCCGCGTGCTCCGCGAGCAGCGGGGCGAGGGCCGGCGGGGTGCCGTCGTGGGTCACGGGTCTCCTGGGTGGCGTGCGGTGGCGGCCGGCCGCGGACGGCCGGGAACGACGCAGCGCCGGTGCATCGGCGCGGGCACGACCATGGAGGGCCGTCGTCCGCGCCGTGCACCGGCGCTGGGCGGAGGAGCTACTTGCCGGACTTCTTGCCGTAGCGGGCCTCGAAGCGGGCCACGCGGCCGCCGGTGTCCAGGATCTTCTGCTTGCCCGTGTAGAACGGGTGGCAGGCGCTGCAGACGTCGGCGTGGATCTTGCCGTCGGCGACGGTCGACTTGGTGGTGAACGTGTTGCCGCAGGTGCAGGTGACCTCGGTGACGACGTACTCCGGGTGGATGCCAGACTTCACGGTTCTCTCCTAGCGGGGGGTGTCTCCGGGTCCGGACGCGCCGTTCGCGCCGGTGAACCGCAGACCAGCGGACCATTGTGCCAGAACGCGGCACGGCCCCGGAATCTTCCCGTCGGGGCCGTGCGCGAGGGGTCAGACGACCTTGCCGACGCCCTCCTCGAGCGCGTGGCCGTTGGTGCCCGGCGTCGTCTTCTGCACCTGGAGCAGGAACTCGACGTTCGACTTCGTCTCCCGCAGCTTGCCGAGCAGGAGCTCGATGGCCTGCTGCTGGTCGAGCGCGCCGAGCACACGACGGAGCTTGTAGACGATCTTCAGCTCGTCGCTGCTCATGAGCACCTCCTCGCGGCGGGTGCCCGAGGCGTTGACGTCGACCGCCGGGAAGATGCGCTTGTCGGCGAGCTGGCGCGACAGGCGCAGCTCCATGTTCCCGGTGCCCTTGAACTCCTCGAAGATGACCTCGTCCATCTTCGACCCGGTCTCCACCAGGGCCGAGGCGAGGATCGTCAGGGAACCGCCGTTCTCGATGTTGCGGGCGGCACCGAAGAACCGCTTCGGCGGGTACAGGGCGGAGGCGTCGACGCCGCCCGACAGGATGCGGCCCGACGCCGGCGCGGCCAGGTTGTAGGCGCGCGACAGCCGGGTCAGGGAGTCGAGCAGCACGACGACGTCCTGGCCCAGCTCGACCAGGCGCTTCGCGCGCTCGATGGCGAGCTCGGCCACGATCGTGTGGTCCGACGCGGGGCGGTCGAACGTCGAGGCGATGACCTCGCCCTTGACCGTCCGCTGCATGTCCGTGACCTCCTCGGGGCGCTCGTCGACGAGCACGACCATGAGGTGGACCTCGGGGTTGTTCGCGGTGATCGCGTTCGCGATCTGCTGCATGACGATCGTCTTGCCGGCCTTCGGCGGCGCGACGATGAGGCCGCGCTGGCCCTTGCCGATCGGGGCGACGATGTCGATGACGCGCGGCGTCAGACGGCCCGGCTCGGTCTCCAGCCGCAGGCGCTCCTGCGGGTAGAGCGGCGTGAGCTTGGTGAACTCGGGGCGCTGGCGCGCCTCCTCCGGGCTCATGCCGTTGACGGTGTCGAGGCGGACGAGCGCGTTGAACTTGTTCGGGCGGTTGCCCTGCGGCTGCGGGTCGCCCTCACGCGGCTGGCGCACGGCCCCGGTGACCGCGTCGCCGCGGCGCAGGCCGTACTTCTTCACCTGGTTCAGCGACACGTAGACGTCACCGGCGCCCGGCAGGTAGCCGGACGTGCGGACGAACGCGTACGACTCCAGCACGTCGAGCACGCCCGCGACGGGCAGCAGGACGTCGTCCTCGTCGAGCTCGACCTCGTCGATGCCGCCGAGCTCGCCCTGGCCGCGGCCGCGGCCGCGCTTGCGGTCACGGTCGCGGTAGCGGTCCCGCGAGCGGCGGCGGCGGCCGCCGCGCTCGTCGCCCTCGTCCTGGCGGTCCTCGCGCGCGTCGCGGCCGGGCCGCTCGCCGCGGTCCTGCTGCGCGGGCTGCGCGTCGCGCACGGGCTGCTGGCGGTCGCCGCGGCGGCCGTCGGCGGCACGGTCGCCCTGCTCCTCGCGCGGGGCGACCTCGACCGGCGCACCCGCGTCCCGCGCGGCGCGGCGCGACCGGCGCCCGCCGTTCTCGGCACCGCGCGCGCCGCGGTCGTCGCGCTCGTCGGAGCCGGCGCCCATCCGGGCGTCCAGCGCGGCCTCGAGGCCCGCCAGCGCGTCCCGGTCGCTGCGCTCGACGGCGGCGTCGTCGTTCTGCGGGGCCGGCGTGCGGGGCGCCCGGGTCTGCGGGGCGTCCGCCTGCGGGCCCGCCTCGTCGCCGGCCGTGGCCGCGGCCTCGGGACGCTCGGCGCGCACGCGCTCGGCGCGGGTGGCGCGCTCGCGCCGCGGGGCGCGGGCCGTCGCGGGCGCGTCGGCGACGGTGGTGTCGGTGGTGTCGGTGTCGGTGCCGGCCTCGGCCGGCGCCGTCCCGGCGCGGCGCGTGGTCGCGCGCGTCTCGGTCGCGGGCGCGGTGGCCTGGACGCGCTCGGCGGGGCGGTCGCCGGACCGTGCGGCGGAGATCGCCTGCACGAGGTCGCCCTTGCGCATCTTGCTCGTGCCCTTGACGCCGAGCTGCGAGGCGAGCGCCTGCAGCTCCGGCAGGCGCATCGCGGAGATGGCACCGGTGGTCGCCGCGGCGTCGATGGTGTCTGTCACGAAGGATCCTTCCCCCTCGGCGGGGCCCCTCCCGGTCCACCCGGGCGGGGGTCTGCGTCCGGCCGGTGCGGTCGGACGGCGGTGTGCCACGCGCGCCGCGTACGACGGGGTCTGCTCACGCGGGCGGGGCGTCCCCCTCGTCGTCGACTCGTGGGACCGTCTGGCGCCGATCGCGGGGACGTCCGGCGACCGTCGGCACCGCAGCGGCGGCGTGTTCCGTGAGGTCGGGGTTCCGGGAGTCCGGTTTCCGCAGTCGATCCACAGGGGGCCGGAGGACGAGGTCCGGGGAACGCGTCGATGCTACCACCGCGGCCCTCCGCCGGGGTCAGGCCCGGCACGCGGCGCGCCCGCGGACCGGTGCGGAGGGGCAGCTCAGTCGAGCAGCGCGCGGACCGTGGCTCCGGCGTCGTCGACCGGTAGCCGCAGGACCCGCCAGCCCGCCATGACCCCGCCGAACGCGTCGGCGACGGCCGCGTCGGCGTCCGTCGCGCGGCCGTCGGGCACGTCGTCACCGGCCCTGCCAGCGGTCGCGTCGCCACCGCGCGCGAGCGCCAGCACGGTCGGACCCGCCCCGGACACCACCGCCGCGACCCCGCGCGCGCGCAGCGCGTCGACCAGGGCGAGGGACTCGGGCATGACCGAGCGCCGGTACCCCTGGTGCAGGCGGTCCCCCGTGGCGTCGAGCAGCAGGTCCGGGCGGCGGCCGAGCGCCTCGACCAGCAGCCCCGCCCGGCCGGCCTGCCACGCCGCGTCGGCGTGCGGCACCTGCGCCGGGAGCACCCCGCGTGCGGCGTGGGTCGACAGGTGCTGCGGCGGGACGACGGCCAGCGGGGCCACGTCGTCGTGCACGGGCAGGCGGACGGCGCGCACGCCGGCGGTGCCGCCGCCCTCGCCGTCGGCCGTCCACGCGAGCGTCAGCCCCCCGAGCAGCGCGGGCGCCGCGTTGTCCGGGTGCCCCTCCAGCTCGGTCGCGAGCGCGAGCGCGTCGTCGCCCCCGAGCACGTCCGGGTCGCCGACCAGGCCGCGCGCGGCGAGGACGCCCGCGACGACCGCCGCCGCGGACGACCCGAGGCCGCGCCCGTGCGGGATGCGGTTGCGGCACACGAGGTGCAGCCCCGTCTGCGGCGCACCGACGCGGTCGAGCGCGGCGCGCAGCGCACGCACCACGAGGTGGCGCTCGTCGTCGGGCACCTGCCCGGCGCCCTCCCCCTCCACCTCGACCCGGACCCCGGGCGACGCGACGGCGCGCACGTCGAGCTCGTCGTGCAGCCCGAGGGCGAGGCCGAGCGCGTCGAAACCCGGTCCGAGGTTCGCGGAGGTGGCGGGGACGCGCACCCGCACGTGCGCCGCGCGCAGCCGCACGGCTCAGCCCAGGCCGAGCGCGTCGGCGATCGACACGACGTCGGCCTGCACCCGCACGGGCACGACCTCGCCCCCGTCGGCCCTGCGCAGCGCCCACTGGGGGTCCTTGAGCCCGTGGCCGGTGACCGTGACGACGATGCGTGCGCCGGCGGGGACCTCCCCGGCCTCGGCACGCGCGAGCAGGCCCGCGACGCCCGCCGCCGACGCGGGCTCGACGAACACGCCCGCCTCGGCCGACAGCACGCGGTGCGCGGCCAGGATCTGCTCGTCGGTGACCGCGGCGATGACGCCGCCCGACACGTCCCGCGCCTCCTCGGCCTGCTGCCAGGAGGCGGGGTTGCCGATACGGATCGCGGTCGCGATCGTCTCGGGGTGGTCGATCGGGTGGCCGGCGACGATCGGTGCCGCGCCCGCCGCCTGGAAGCCCCACATGACCGGGGTGCGCGTCGCCACGGCCGGCAGAGTGCCGCCCGCGTCCAGGCCCGCGTACTCGCGGTAGCCCTTCCAGTACGCGGTGATGTTGCCCGCGTTGCCGACGGGCAGGACGTGCACGTCGGGGGCGTCGCCGAGCGCGTCGACGACCTCGAACGCGGCGGTCTTCTGCCCCTCGATGCGGTCGGGGTTCACGGAGTTCACGAGCTCGACCGGGTACGCGTCGGCGAGCTTGCGGGCGGCGACCAGGCAGTCGTCGAAGTTGCCGTCGACCTGCAGCAGCCGCGCACCGTGCGCGATGGCCTGCGAGAGCTTGCCCATCGCGATCTTGCCGTCCGGCACCAGCACCGCGCAGAGCATGCCGGCGCGCGTCGCGTACGCCGCCGCCGAGGCCGACGTGTTGCCGGTGGACGCGCACACGACCGCCTGCGCGCCGCGGGCGGCGGCGGCCGACATCGCCGTCGTCATGCCGCGGTCCTTGAACGACCCGGTCGGGTTCATGCCCTCGACCTTGAGGAACACCTCGGCGCCCGTGCGCTGCGACAGGACCGGCGCGGGCACGAGCGGCGTGCCGCCCTCGCCCAGCGTGACGACCCGCTCCTGGACGTGCGCGGGCAGGCGGTCGGCGTACTCGGCGATGACGCCGCGCCACTGGTGTGCCATGGGTTCCTCGTTCGGGTGCGGGCCCCGGCCGGGCGTCGGGGCGGTCGTGCGGGTGGGGAGGGTCAGAGGACGGGCAGCACGGAGACGACGCGGTGCACGACGTCGAGCGCGGCGACCGACTCGACCGTGCTGCGCAGCGCGCGCTCGGCGGCGGTGTGCGTCGTGATGACGAGCGTGGCGACGCCCTCGCCGTCCGGGGAAGACGGGTCGGCGGGGGGCGTCTGGCGCACGGCCTCGATCGACACGTCCTGCGCCGCGAGCTCGGCGGCGACGCGCGCGAGCACACCGGGACGGTCGGCGACCTCGAGGCGCAGCTGGCAGCGGGTGCGCGCGTCGCCGGCGTCGAGCACGGGCAGGTCGGCGTAGGACGACTCGACCGGGCCCTTGCCCCCGAGCACGCGGTGCCGGGCCACCTGCACCAGGTCGCCGAGCACCGCCGACGACGTCGGCGCCCCGCCGGCGCCGCGGCCGTAGAACATGAGCTCGCCGGCGGCCTCCGCCTCGACGAACACGGCGTTGAACGCGCCGCGGACGCCCGCGAGCGGATGCCCCGAGGGAACCAGCGCCGGGTGCACGCGCACGAGCACGCCCGCGCCGTCGTCGGCGCGCTCGGCGACCGCGAGGAGCTTGACGACGTGCCCCGTGCGCGCCGCCCACGCGACGTCCTCCGCGGTGACGCCGGTGATGCCCGTGCGGTCCACGTCGTCCAGGCCCACGCGGGTGTGGAAGGCGAGCGAGGCGAGGATCGCGGCCTTCGCCGCGGCGTCGTACCCCTCCACGTCGGCCGTCGGGTCGGCCTCGGCGTACCCGAGCGCCTGTGCCTCGCGCACCGCGGCGTCGAGGTCGAGCCCCTCGGTCGCCATGCGGTCCAGCACGTAGTTCGTCGTGCCGTTGACGATCCCGAGGACGCGCTGCACGGTGTCGCCCGCGAGGGACTCGCGCACCGGCCGCACGATCGGGATCGCACCGGCGACGGCCGCCTCGAAGTAGAGGTCGACGCCCGCGGCGTCGGCGGCGGCGTAGAGGGTCGGGCCGTCCTGCGCGAGCAGGGCCTTGTTCGCCGTCACCACGGACGCGCCGTGCTCCACGGCGTGCAGCAGCAGCGTGCGCGCGCGCTCGACGCCGCCCATGAGCTCGACGACCACGTCCGCCTTCTCGACGAGCGCCGTGGCGTCCGTGGTCAGCAGGCCGCGGTCGACGACGGGGTCGCGCGGCGCGTCGGCGTCGCGCACCGCGATGCCGACGATCTCGAGCGGCGCACCGACGCGCGCGGCGAGCTCGTCCGCCTCCGTCACCAGGCGGCGCACGACCTCCGTCCCGACGACGCCGCAGCCGAGGACGGCGACGCGCAGGGGCGGGTGGGCGGACGACGACGGGTGGGGCACGTCAGCTGCCTCTCGGTGGTGCGGGACGGGACCGGGGCGGGCCCGGCCGGGCGCTGCCCAGGATAGGGGTGCGCCGTCGGCGACCGCGGCCGTGTCCAGCCGGGGTGCCGGTGCGGCGCCCCGGCCGGCTCAGTCGCCGCAGACGTCGAGCGCGAGCAGGTCCTGGACCGTCTCGCGGCGGACCAGGATGCGCGCCGCCCCGTCCCGCACGGCCACCACGGGCGGCCGCGTCAGCAGGTTGTAGTTCGACGCCATCGAGCGCCCGTACGCACCGGTCGCCGGGACGGCCAGCAGGTCGCCGGCACGCACGTCCGCCGGCAGCCGGACCTCGTGGACCACGATGTCGCCGCTCTCGCAGTGCTTGCCGACGACCCGCGCCAGCACGGGCTCGGCGTCCGACGTCCGGCTGACGACCTCCGCGTGGTACGCGGCGCCGTACAGGGCGGGGCGGATGTTGTCGCTCATGCCGCCGTCGACCGAGACGTACGTGCGGACGCGGCCGTCGTCGAGCCGCACGGGCTTGACCGTCCCCACGCGGTAGAGCGTGAGGCCGGCCGGGCCGACGATCGCGCGACCCGGCTCGATGGACAGCCGCGGCACGTCGGTGCCGAGCGCGCGGACCGCCGCGGCGACGGCCCCGACGACCTCGTCGGCGACGCGCACCGGGTCGATCGCCTCGTCCCCGGGCAGGTACGCGATGCCGTAGCCGCCGCCGAGGTCGACCTCCTCCACGAGCACGCCGGAGCGGGCTGCCAGCTCGGCGCGCAGCGCGAGCACCTTGTGCGCGGCCGCGGCGAAGCCGGAGGAGTCGAGGATCTGCGAGCCGATGTGCGAGTGCAGGCCGAGCAGGTGCAGCTCGGGCCGGGCGAGCACGCGCAGCAGGGCCGTCAGCGCGGGGCTGTCGCCGCCGTCCGGGCCCGCGGCCACGGACAGGCCGAACTTCTGGTCCTCGTGGGCGGTGGAGATGAACTCGTGCCCCCCGGCGTGCACGCCGGTCGTGACGCGCACCATCACGGGTGCGGCCGGGGTGTCCCGGCCCTCGGCACGGCGCGCGGCGACGAGGTCGGCGAGGTGGTCGACCTCGACGAGGGAGTCGACGATGATCCGGCCGACACCGGCGTCGAGCGCCGCGTGCAGCTCGCCGTCCGACTTGTTGTTGCCGTGCAGCCCGACGTGCGCACCCGGGACGCCCGCGGCGAGCGTGACCGCGAGCTCTCCCCCGCTGGCCGTGTCGACGCCGAGGCCCTCGGCGTGGACCCACCGGGCCACGGCCCGGGACAGGAACGCCTTGCCGGCGTAGTAGACGTCGACGCGGGTGCCGGCGCGCGCCGCGGCCGCCTCGAACGCCTCGCGGTACGCCCGGGCGCGGGCCCGCAGGTCGGCCTCGTCCAGGACGTACGCCGGCGTCCCGTGCTCGGCCGCGAGCGCGCGCACGTCCACGCCGGCGACGCGCAGCGCGCCGTCGTCCCCGCGCGCGACGCCCGTCGACCAGGGCGCCCCGGCCGCGGCGCTCACATCCGCTCCGGCGCGCTCACGCCCAGCAGCGCGAGCGCGTTGGCGAGCACCTGACGCGTCGCGTCGTTGAGCCACAGGCGCGTGCGGTGCGCGTCCGTGACGGCCTCGTCCCCGAACGGGACGACGCGGCGCTTCTGGTCGTACCACTTGTGGTACGCGCCGGCGACGTCCTCCGCGTAGCGCGCCACCCGGTGGGGCTCGCGCAGCTCGCCCGCCTGCGCGACCACGCGCGGGAAGTCCGCGAGCAGGCCGAGCAGCACCGACTCCGACTCGTGGTCGAGCAGGGACGCGTCGAAGCCGTCCTCGCGCCGGACCCCGGCCTCGGCGGCGTTGCGCGCCACCGCGGCGGTCCGGGCGTGCGCGTACTGCACGTAGTAGACGGGGTTCTCGTTGCTCGCCCGCGTGAGCAGGTCGAGGTCCAGGTCGATCGGCTGGTCGCTGGACGAGCGGGACAGCGAGTACCGCGCGGCGTCGACGCCGACCGCGTCCACGAGGTCGTCGATCGTCACGACCGTGCCCGCGCGCTTGCTCATCCGCACCGGCTGCCCGTCCTTGACGAGGTTGACCAGCTGGCCGATCAGCAGCTCGAGGTTGACGTGGGGCGTGTCGCCGAACGCGGCGCACACGGCCATCATCCGGCCCACGTACCCGTGGTGGTCCGAGCCGAGCATGATGACGACGCGGTCGAAACCGCGCTCGCGCTTGTCGAGGTAGTAGGCGATGTCGCCGGCGATGTAGGCGGCCTGGCCGTCGGACTTGAGGACGACGCGGTCCTTGTCGTCGCCGAACTCGGTCGTGCGCAGCCACGTGGCGCCGTCCGCCTCGTACATGTGGCCCGACTCGCGCAGCCGCGCGATCGCCCGGTCCACCGCGCCGGACTCGTGCAGCGAGTCCTCGTGGAAGTAGACGTCGAACTCGACGCCGAAGTCGCGCAGGGACGCCTTGATCTCGTCGAACATGAGGTCGACGCCGCGCACGCGGAACGCCTCGACCGCCGCCGCGTCGTCGAGCGTGCGGGGGTCCGGCTCGCCCGCCGCGGCGGCGTCGGCCAGGATCCGCTCGGCGATGTCGGCGATGTACTGGCCGCCGTAGCCGTCCTCGGGGGCCTCCTCGCCGCGCGCACGGGCGAGCAGGGAGCGCGCGAACCGGTCGATCTGCGCCCCGTGGTCGTTGAAGTAGTACTCGCGCGTGACGTCCGCGCCGGAGGCCTCGAGCACGCGGGCGAGGCTGTCGCCGACGGCGGCCCAGCGCACCCCGCCGATGTGGATCGGGCCCGTGGGGTTGGCGGAGACGAACTCGAGGTTCACGCGGACGCCCGCGAACGTCGCGTTGCGCCCGTACGCCTCGCCCTGCTCGACGACCGAGCGGGCCAGCTCGCCGGCGGCCGCCGCGTCCAGGCGGATGTTGAGGAACCCGGGCCCGGCGATCTCGACCGCGGCGATGCCCGGCACGTCGGCGAGGCGCCGCGCGAGCTCCTCGGCGAAGGCGCGCGGGTTCGTCCCCGCCTTCTTCGCCAGCTGGAGCGCGACGTTCGTGGCCCAGTCGCCGTGCTCGCGCTGCCGCGGCCGCTCCAGGTGCACCTTGGCCGGGACGGCGGCCGGGTCGAGGGCGAACGTGCCGTCGTCGACGGCGTGCACGAGGGCGCCCCGCAGGGCGTCGGCGAGCTGGTCGGGAGTCACCCCCGGATCCTACCGAGGGCCGCCGCACGCTCCCCCGTCGTTCCACCCAGGGCGGACGGTGACGCCGAGCACGCGCACGCACCCCCCGGACGAGGGTCTGGCCTGGCGCCCAGCGGCCGTGTTGACTGCAACCCCACACGTCGCGGCCGCCGTGGCGGGCCCTGCCCGCCGGCCCGCACCGCACCGCACCCCCCGAGGAGGCCGCCGCCGATGGCGCGTCGTACCGGACTCATCGACAGCGCCGTCGACGCGCTCCGGTCGCGGATCACCGCCGGCGAGTGGCCCGTCGGGTCCCGGATCCCGCCCGAGCCCGCGCTCGTCGAGCTGCTCGGGGTCGGCCGCAACACCGTGCGGGAGGCCGTGCAGTCGCTCGTCCACGCCGGGCTGCTGGAGCGGCGGCAGGGCTCGGGCACGTACGTCCTGTCCGCCTCGGAGCTCGCGGTGACGATGAGCCGGCAGATCGCGGACGCCCGCCAGCGCGACGTCGTCGAGGTGCGTCGCGCCCTGGAGATCGAGGCCGCGCGGCTCGCGGCGCACCGGCGCACCGCGACCGACGTCGCCGAGCTGCTGCGGCACCGCGACGCGCGCGCCGACGCCTACCAGGCCGGCGACCTCGACCGGATGGTCGCGACCGACCTCGCGCTGCACCGCTCGATCGTGCGCACCGCCGGCAACCCGGTGCTGCGCTCCCTGTACGACAACCTGCTCGACGCGATCGGCGAGAACATCCGCTTCAACTTCGTCACCGACGCCCACGGGCACGACTCGCACGACGGGCTGGTCGAGGCGATCGTCGCGGGGGACGAGGCCCGGGCCGTGGCCGAGACCTCCGGGTACCTCTCGGCGCTCGCCGGCGACCGCTGAGGCAGGGGCAGGGGGACGGCGGCGGCATCGCGGTGCCGCGCCACGTCGACCTGCTGGTAGTCTCGGGGATCGCGTCGACGGCCTCGTGCCGCTCGCACGCCGCGCGCCCGTAGCTCAGCGGATAGAGCGTCTGCCTCCGGAGCAGAAGGTCGAAGGTTCGAATCCTTTCGGGCGCACCAGCGCGAGAGCCGCACCGTCACGACGGTGCGGCTCTCGTCGTCCGGGCCCCGGCGCCGCTCAGCGGGGCGGGCGCACGCGCCGGCCGGCGTCGGCCCGCCCGAGACGCCCGGCCCGCACGAGCCACCGGCGGCGCGTCGCCTCGCTCGACGTGCGGACCCGTGCGAACCGCGTGACGCCCACCGTGCGGATGCCGCAGAAGCCCAGGGTCGCGTGGACGAGGGAGCTCACGGCGGCGCTGCGGTACCGCAGGCGGTCCCACCACACGGGGCTGTCCATCGTCATGACGAGCCGGGCGGTGCGCCCGGTCAGCAGGCGCTCCCAGCCCAGGTCCGCGCCGCGGTGGCGGAAGGCGAGCTGCGAGAGGAACACGCGGTCGACGAACCCCTTGAGCACGGCCGGGTACGTGCCCCACCACTGGGGGAACACGAGCACGACGTGGTCGGCGCGGCGCAGGGACGCCACCGCGGCGTGGACGTCGGGCTCGAGGTCCTGGTCCGGGCCCTGCCAGCGCAGGGCCGCGGGGTCCCGGGACGCGACGTCGAACGCCGTGCCGCCGAGCGCGAGCAGCTCCACCTCGGCGCCGGCGGCCCGTGCCGCGTCGGCGTACGCCGACGCGATCGCCCCGCAGAGGCTGTCGGTGCGGGGGTGCCCGAGGACGACGAGGATGCGCGGCGCGCGCACCGCGGCCCGCGGCGGCGCGGCGACGAGCGCCGTCACCGGTCGGCGTCCTGCGCGCGGACCGCGTCGAGCATCGCGATGAGGTCGGCCTGGGTCCGGTCGAGGTCGAGGCCGTCGCGCCCCGCGAGCAGGCGGCCGAGCTCACGGTCGAGCAGCGCGCTCGCCTCCTGCACCACGCGCGCACCGTCGTCGGTGAGGCTCAGGACGACGCGGCGGGCGTTGTGCGGGTCGGTGCCGGACCGGACGAGGCCCCGGGCCACGAGCCCGGGCACCCGCTTGCTGACCGCGGCCTTGGACACGCGCAGGCACTCCGCGAGGCGGGTCACGTCCTGCGGCTGCACGTCCTGCAGCACGGCGAGGAACACGACCTGGTTGAACGTCAGCTCGTACCGGTGCGCGGCGAGGAGCCGGTCCGCGTACGCGTCGAGGGCGTCGACGAGGTGGTGCAGCGTGGGCACGAGATGCTGGGCCATGGGAAAAGTCAACCGGTTGACACAGGCGGGTGTCAACCGGTTGACGGTGTGCTCGCGCCCATGCCGGCGGCACCCGGGCGAGTGCCACCGCGGGGCGTGGGCCGCGCGACCCCCCGCAGGGCGCCGCGCGGCCGGTCCTCACGCCGTCCGGCGCCGGCGGTGCACCACGAGGACGGCACCGCCCGCGAGCAGCGCGAGCGCCGCGCCGAGCAGGACCAGCACGCTCGTCCCCGTCACCGCGAGCGTGCCGTCACCGAGGACCCGGATCTCGACCTGGGCGAGCACCGTGCCGTCGGCACCGCGCGCCTGGACGTGGTGCACGCCGGGCGCGAGGTCGCCGGGCACCGTGACCGTGACGGTCGCGGCGCCGTCGACCAGCGTCGCCGTCGCGAGCGCGCGGTACGCGGACGCCACGCCGACCTCGACCTGCGTGCCGGGTGCGTCGGTGACCGTCACCGTCAGCCGGTCGCCCGGGCGCACGGTCGTCGCCGAGACCGCGATCGACGTGCCCTGGACCGCCGGGGCCGACGGCGTCGGGGCCGGGCTCGTGGTCGGCTGCGGCGAGCTGGTCGGCTGCGGCGAGGTGGTCGGCTGCGGCGTGGGGACGACGGCGACCAGGCCGCCGAGCGCCGCGCTCAGCTGCTCGGCCGCGGCGTCGACCGACGCCTGGCCGGGGCGCGGGGAGGCCAGCACGAACGCCGCCCGTGCGAGCGCGGCGTCGAGCGCCTCGAGCGAGGCCGGCGTCCACGCGTCGCGGTCGAGACCCTCGGCGTCCTGCACGAGCGCCGCGAGCGCCGCCGTGTCGGCCGCAGCCTCGTCCGGCACCGCGACGAGGGAGAACTCGTCCATCGAGCCCCACGCGCCTCCCGACAGGCTGAGGTTCGCGGAGACGACCACCACGCCGTCGGCGGCGACGTCGATCGGCTCCGTCTGCGGCGTCTGCCAGTTGACGAAGCCCTGCAGCCGCGCGTCGGCGGTGACCGACGAGATGCCCGAGCTCGCGCTGATGCGCACCGTGTCGGCCGCGCCGGCGTCGCCGCCCTGGACCTTGGCCGACAGGCGGTAGCGGCCCGGGGGGACGTCCCGGATCGTCTGCTCGACCGAGAACGCGTACGCGCTGCCCGACCAGAAGTGCAGCGAGCGCGACCCGGCGAACGGGTCGTTCGGCGAGCTGATCGTGTAGCCCGTGCCCGTACCCGTCCACGGCGCGACGCCGGCCTCGAACCCGGGGTTCACGACGAGGTTCGCGGCCTGCGAGGCGTCGCCCAGGACGGTCACCGTCGCGACGGCGTCGTGGCCCGCGGACGTGGTGCCGGTGACGGTGTAGACGCCCGGCCCCACGATCCAGCCGGTCGACCCGTGCCAGGTCACCTCCTGGGCCTCGGTCGTGCCGTCCGTGTAGGACACGTCGACGGTGCTGGGCAGCGTGACCGGGTCGCCGTCGGCGACGGTGACCTGCGCCTCCTGCACGGCGTCGAGCTCACGCGGGCCGACCGACCCGGTGCGGGCGTACTCGTACACGCGCAGCGACTCCAGCGGCGTCCCGTCGAACGCGAACAGCGCCTGGTTGTCCCAGCCCGAGCCGCCGAAGTCGTCGGCCCACTCGTCGCCGAGCGCGCCCGTCGGGTCGTAGAACTCCTGCGAGTAGGTGGTGGCCCAGCCCGAGCCGTCGCGCTGCCACAGCTCCCAGTTCGCCTCCGCCTGGTCGGGCGGGCCGACCGGCAGCCACGCGGGCTCCCAGTAGAAGGTGCCGAGGCCCTTGCCGTCCGGCACGTCGGCGACGGCCTGCATGACGTCGCGGATCGCGAGCGCCTGGCCCTGCACCGACGCCGGGTAGGGCCCGGCGGCCGTGCGGACCGCGTTCGGGTACCCGTCGCCGTCGGCGAGCGTGTACGTGTACGACGTCTCGGCGACCGCGACCTCCTTGTCGTACGTCTGCGCGACGTGCGTCAGGACGGAGGTGAGGTTCTCGGGCGACCCGTGCCAGAAGGCGTAGTACGAGCTGAGGAAGACGTCGTAGTCCACGCCGCGGTCGTCGAGCGCCTTCGCGACGGACGCGTACTGCCCGGCGCGCTCGGGGTTCGTGAAGTGCACGGCGACCTTCACGTCGGGCCCCAGCGTGTCGCGCACGGCCCGCGAGCCGGCCTGGAAGAGCTGCGCCGTGCTGTCCCAGCCGCGCGTGCCGGCGATCTCGCCGCCCGTCGTCTCGTTGCCGATCTGCACCATGCCGACGTCGACGCCCGCGTCCTCCATCGTCTGCAGCGTCTCGGCCGTGTAGTCGTACAGCGCCTGCGTGCGCTGCGTCAGGTCCATGTCGCGCCACGCCCGGGGCGCGTACTGCTGCCCCGGGTGGGCCCAGAAGTCGGAGTAGTGGAAGTCCACGAGCACCCGCATGCCGGCCTCGGTGGCGCGCCGGCCGATCTCGGTGGCCCGCTCGGCGTCCACGTTCCCCGCGCCGTAGCCCTTCGTCGGGTCGGTGCTGAGGAACGGCTCGTTCCACACCCGCACCCGGGCCCAGTTCACGCCCGCGTCCGCGAGCACCTCGAACAGGTCGGCCTCCTGGCCCTGGCGGTCCTTGAACGTCACGCCGCTCTCCTCGAGCGACAGGACGGTGGAGAAGTCGGCGCCGTTGATCCAGTCGGCACCCATCCCCTCGACCCGCGGGACCGTGATCCCGGCCTCCACCGGCTCCGCAGGCGCCGCCTGCGCGGCGGCCCCGCCGGCCGCCATCGCCGCGACGAGGGTCGCGGCTGTGACCGCTCCCAGTCGTCCTCGCACTCCCATGGCACGTCCTTCCGATCGTCGTCGATCTGCCCGTGCGCGGGCGCGCGCGGGGTCGTGTCGTGATGCAGGTGCAGGTGGGCGGGGCCGTCCCGCCCGGGCGTCAGCCCTTGACCGAGCCGGCGGACAGGCCGCCGACGATGTACCGCTGGAGCGAGAGGAACAGCACCAGGACGGGCAGCGAGCCGATCGTCGCGCCGGCCGCGAACAGCCCCCAGCGCGACGTGAGCTGGTTCGAGACCCACTGGTACATGCCCACCGCGAGCGTCCAGTTGTCCTCGCTGGTCAGGACGATCCGGGCGAGGATGAAGTCGCCGAACGCCGAGATGAACGCGAGCAGGCCGACCACCGCCAGGATCGGCGGGACGAGCGGCATGATCAGCCGCCAGAACACCTGCGCGTGCGTCGCGCCGTCGATCTTGGCGGCCTCGTCGATCTCGATCGGGATCGTGTTGAAGAACCCGTACATGAGGAACGTGTTCGCCCCGAGCGCGCCGCCCAGGTACACGCAGATCAGCGCGATCTTCGAGTTCACGCCCAGCGCCGGCACGACGTTGCCGAGCGCGATGAGCAGCAGGAACACGGCCACGAAGGCGACGGTCTGCGGGAACATCTGGATGATGAGCAGCGTCGTCAGCGACGCGCGCCGCCCCCGGAAGCGGAAGCGCGAGAACGCGTACGCCGCCGCCGCGCCCATGAGCACCGCGCCGAACGCCGCGGCGGCGCAGATGACGAGGGTGTTGACCGCCCACGTCCAGTAGCTCGTGCTGCCCAGCGCCGCGTAGTTCGCGCCGCTGACGGTGCGGAAGAGGTTGCTCGAGCCGGCCAGCGAACCGCGCGGGTCGAGCGACGCCGACACGGCGTACACCAGGGGGAAGGCGGCGTAGAAGACGATGACGACCGCGACGGGGTACTTCCACCCCACCTCGGCCCACCACCGCCCACGGCGTGCGGGGTTCGACGGGCGGGCCGGTGCCTGCGGGCGCGCCGGGGTCTGCGTGACGGCCATCAGATCTCCTCGAGCTTGCGGGTCCGGCGGAAGGCGACGGCCGACACGATGCCGATCACGACGAAGACGATGATCGACAGCGCGGAGGCCAGGCCGTAGTCGGCGCGGCCGCCCGACACCCCGGAGATCTGGTAGATCGCGGAGATGAGGATGTCGGTCGCCCCGAGGGGCACGCTCGCGCCGGGGAAGGCGGGCCCGCCGTCCGTGAGCATGTAGATGATCGTGAAGTTGTTGAAGTTGAAGGCGAAGGACGCGATCGCCAGCGGTGCCGTCGCCACCAGCAGCAGCGGCAGGGTGATCGATCGGAACTGGCGCCAGCGGCCGGCGCCGTCGACGCGGGCGGCCTCCATGACGTCGCCGGGCAGGCCCTGGAGCGCGCCGGTGGTGACGAGGAACCAGTACGGGTAGCTGAGCCACAGGTTGACCCAGAGGATCGCGAGCTTGGCGAGCCACGGGTCGGTCAGCCAGCTGATGTTCGCGCCGAGGAAGAACCAGTCGTTGACGACCCCGAACTCGGCGTTGAGCATGCCGCGCCACAGCAGCGCGGACATGAACGCCGGGAAGGCGTACGGGAGGATGAAGATGGTCCGCAGCACCTTGCGGCCGCGCACGCGCGGGTCGTTGTAGACGAGCGCGAACAGCAGGCCGAGCCCGAAGCTCGTGAGCACGGTGAGGATCGCGAACGCGAACGTCCACGCCGCGACCCGCAGCAGCGGCCCCGCGTAGCGGTCGTCGGTGAACGCGCGGGCGAAGTTCTCGAAGCCGACGTTGACGTACCAGCCGGCCGCGAGGCGGTCGCCGTCCGCGCTGACGAAGCTGCCGCGGTCGTCCGGCGAGTACACGGCCCCCGTCTCGGTGTCGGTGATCGTCCGGGCGGCCGGGTCCCACTCGAGCGTCGAGGTGTACACCGCTCCGGTCGCGCCCTCGCGCGTGCGGATCGACCCCTCGGTCGCGTCGTCGGAGACGGGCACGCGCAGCGCGACGACGCGCTCCTGCAGCGCCGCGTCGCTGAACAGCTGCGCGCGCGGGACGACCTCCCAGCCCGGCACCTGCGTCACGGCGCCGTCGGCGTCGACGACCGCGCCGCCGACCGCCTCGAGCGGCTCCTCGGCCGTGCCGACCCGCACGACGCCCTCGTCGTTGATCGCGAAGCCGAGCGTGTCGCCCTCGCGCAGCACCGCGAGCGGGTACGTCGGGGAGCCCTCCGCGCGCTGCTCGTCCTGGATGAGGGCCGCGTCGACGGCCTGCTGCATCGAGCCGAGGTGGCCGGTGCCGTAGTTCGTGAACGCGACGTAGCCCGTGTACACGAGCGTGAACATCTGGAACGCCGCGAGGAAGACGAGGCCCGGGAACAGGTACTTCAGCGGCAGCGCGCGCCGGGAGAAGTAGACCCAGTCGGCCGCCACGAGCAGCGCGACGAGCACGCCGAGGATCACCCACGCGCCCGCGTTCCACGCGGACAGGATCGCCAGGACGCCCGCGGCGTTGACGACCATCATCAGCAGGAGCTTGACGACGAAGCCCCAGCCGGGCGCGGTCCAGCCCCGGGCGTGGGACTCGGGCGGCGCGGGGCTCGGCGCGGGCTCGACGCGCTGCAGGCCGACGGACATCAGGACTCCTCGTCTGGGTGGCGGAGGGGGGTGGGGTGGGGCGCGGTGCGCGCCCCACCCCGGGTGCGGCGGCGGGCGTCAGCCGCCGATGGCGCCCTCGATGTTGGTGACCATGCTCGTCCAGACGGACGTCGGGTCCTCACCGTTGATCAGCGCGATCTGCGCCGGGTTCCAGAACTCCCAGACGGCGCCCATCTCGGGGATGTTCGGCATCGGGACGCCGTTCTGCGCCGAGGCGAGGAAGCCGGCGATGACCGGGTCGTCCGACACCTGCTCCGCGACGCTCGTGAGCGCCGGGATGCGGGGGTCGGCGTCGTACAGGGCCTGCTGCGCCTCGTCCGTCGCCATGTAGTTGACGAGGAACTCGTTCGCGAGCAGCGCGTTCGACGACTGCGCGGACAGGTAGAAGCCCTGCACGCCGACGAACGGGGACGCCGTCTGACCGCCGGCCGACGGCACCGGGCTGACCGCGACCTCGATGCCCGCGTCCTGGTAGGTCGGGATCGTCCACGGGCCCTGCACGATGAACGGCGACTGGCCGGTCGCGAAGAGCTCGTTGCCGATGTCGTAGTCCACGGTGTCGGTGAAGTACCCCGTGCCGGCCGAGCCGTTGGCGTGGATCCACTGCGCGTAGGCGAGCCCGGCGTCGCCGCCGAGGCCGACCTCGCTCGTGTACGAGCCGCTCTCGTCCTGCACGAAGACGGGGGCGCCGAACGACGTCTGGAACGCGTAGGACGTGTACATGTCGCCCTCGGCACCGTTGGTGTAGAGGACGAACGGGCGCTCCGCGAAGCCCGCGTCCGTCGCCATCTGGATCATCTCGTCCCAGGTGGCGGGCGGCTCGGAGCCGACGAGACCCACGTTCTGGATCAGCGCCACGGACTCCTGCGCGTACGGCAGCGCGTACAGCTGGCCGTCGTAGGTCAGCGCGTCGAGCGTGACCTGCTCGAAGTCGCCCGCGCGGTCGCCGATGTCGATCGTGTCGACGACGCCCGACTCGACGAACTCGCCGAGCCAGTCGTGCGCGCCGACGGTGATGTCCGGGCCCTCGCCCGTCGGCACCTGCGCGAGGAAGTCGGCGCGCAGGTCCTCGAAGTTCTTCTGCACGACCGTGACGGTCGCCCCGGTGTCCTCCTCGAAGTCGGCCGCGGCGTTCTTGATGGCCTCCGCGCGCTCCGCGTCGGACCAGACCACGAGCTCGGTGCCCGCGCCGTCGCCGGCGCCCGCGGACGAGCCCTCGGTCGTCGCCGGTGCGGGGTCGCCGCCGCTGCACGCGGCCAGGAGGGCGGCCGACGTCACCACGGCGACGCCGAGCGCGATGTGCTTGCGCATCTGTCTTCCTTCCGGGTTGGGCCGCCGCGCGCGTCTCGTACGGGATCGCGACGCTGCGACCTGGTGGGGGTGCGAGGTGCGCGGCCGACCCGTCGGGTTCGACGGGAGGGGCGGCCGGCACCCGGGGCGGTGCGCGGTCAGCGACCACCCCCCTGCGCGCGGGGCGTGCGGATCACGGCCACGTCGCCGGGACCCACCCGGAACGTGCCGTCGACGGGTGCGCCGGAGAGCAGCTCGGTGCCGCTCGCGGCGAGCTCGGCGGGCTCGGCGCGGTGGTTGACGACGACGTGGAAGTCCGCCGTCCCGCCCTGCCGCGTCACGACCTCGAGGCCCTCGGGGTGGCCGGGCGGCACGACGCCGGCGTCGGCGTAGACGCCCCGCAGCACGGGCGCGAGCGCGTCGACGCCGAGCGCGGTGCTGACGTACCAGCCGGTCCCCTGCCCGTGCCGGTGCCGCGTGACCGCGGGCATGCCGTCGGCCGGGCCGCCGCGGTAGGTGCCGCGCACCTCGGCACCGTGCAGCACGACGTCCTCGGTCCAGACGTCGGCGGTGACCTCGGTGCCGTCGAGGTCGACCGCGCAGGTCTCACCCTCGCGCATCGGCAGGAACTCCTCGACGGCGACGCCGAGCGCCGTGCGCAGCGGGGCGCCGAAGCCCCCGACGTGCACGGCGTCGTGCTCGTCGACGACGCCGGAGAAGCAGGAGACGAGCAGCGTCCCGCCGGCCTCGACGTACGCGGTGAGGTTGGCCGCCGCCGCCTGCGTGAGCAGGTAGGACGCGGGCGCCACGACGAGGCGGTAGCGGGACAGGTCGTGCTCGGGGTGGGCGAGGTCGACCGTCACGCCGTCGCGCCACAGCCGCTCGTAGTACGCCCGCACGCGCTCGCGGAACCCGAGCGCGTCCGAGGGGCGCCACTCGAGGTCCTGGGCCCAGAGCGACTCCCAGTCGTAGAGCACGGCGACGTCGGCCCGGACCTGCGTGCCGCGCAGCTCCTCGACCGCGGCGAGGCGGGCGCCGAGGTCGACCACCTCGCGGAACACGCGGGACGACGCGCCGGCGTGCGGCAGCATCGCGGAGTGGAACTTCTCGGCGCCGGACCGCGAGGCCCGCCACTGGAAGAACATGATCGCGTCGGCACCGCGCCCGAGGTGCGTGAACGCGTTGCGGTGCATCTCGCCCGGGCGCTTGGCGATGTTGCGCCCCTGCCAGTTCACGGCCGAGGTCGAGTGCTCCATGAGCATCCACGGGCGCCCGCCCGCGACCGAGCGCGTGAGGTCGGCCGACAGCGCGAGCCCGACGTGCGCGTCGGGGTCCGGCGACCACAGGTAGTGGTCGTCCGAGACGACGTCCACCTCCTGCGCCCAGCGCCACAGGTCGGTGTTGTAGTTCTGGTGCGCCATGAAGTTGGTCGTCACCGGCTGCGTGGCGTGCGCGCGGATCGCGTCGCGCTCGATGCGGAAGCACGCCCGCAGCTGCTCGTCGGTGAACCGCGCCCAGTCGAGCTTGGTCGACGGGTTCGCGATCGACGCCGTCGCCGCCGGTGCCACGACGTGGTCCCACTCGCGGACGACCTGGCCCCAGAACGCGGTGCCCCACGCGGCGTTCAGCGCGTCGAGCGAGCCGTACCGCTCGCGCAGCCACTCCCGCCACGCGGCGACCGCGCGCGGCGAGAAGTCGTCCGACACCGGGGCGCCGTACTCGTTGTGCACGTGCCACAGGACGACGGCGGGGTGCTCCGCGTACCGGCGGGCGAGCTCGCCGGCGACCCGCGCGATGGCCGTGCGGTACTCCGGCGCGGAGTGGGACACCATGCCGCGGGACCCGAACCCGAGCACCGTGCCGTCGGCGGTCACCACGCGCGCGTCGGGGTACGTCGCGTAGAACCACGCGGGCGGCGCCGCCGTGGGCGTGCCGAGGTCGACCGCGACGCCGTTCGCGTGCAGCAGGTCGAGCAGCTCGTCGAGCCAGGAGAAGTCGAACTCGCCCTCGCGGGGCTCGAGCATCGCCCACGAGAAGATGCCGACGCTGACGAGGTTGACGCCCGCCTTGCGCATGAGCGCGACGTCCTCGTCCCAGACGTCGCGGGACCACTGCTCCGGGTTGTAGTCACCGCCGTAGGCGATGCCGTCGAGCAGGGGCCAGGGGTGGGCCGTCATGACACTCCGTCGGGTCGGGCGCCGCGGCGGCGCCGGGTGGTGCTGAGGCGGACGACAGTACCTGTGACCGGTCACGGTCCCGACGCAGTCAGACGGTGGGAACGATCCCAGAACCGTTTCGTGATCCAACTGTGACCGGTCACAGCACGTCCGGGTGATCCGGTCGCGGCGGGCGTGACCGCACGTGCCGTTCGTGACCCCCACGTGCCGCGCCCCGCCGCGTCCGGGCGGGACCCGCGCGTCCCGGCGCGGACGTCGACGGCGTTACCCTCGACCCTCGTGGAGAGCGCCACGCCCGCAGGACCGCCCGTCACGGCGCACGTGGCGGGACGTCGGCGTCCGACGATCCGGGACGTCGCGGCCGCCGCCGGCGTCTCGCGCGGAACGGTCTCGCGCGTCATGAACGGCGGGCACTGGGTGTCCCCCGCCGCGCGCGAGGCGGTCGAGCACGCCATCCGCGACACGGGCTACCAGGCCAACCAGCACGCGCGCTCGCTCGCCACCGGACGGGCCAACTCCCTCGCGTTCCTGCTCACCGAGCCGCAGCACCAGCTGTTCACCGACCCGACCTTCTCGATCCTGCTGCGCGGGGCCGCCCAGGCGCTGTCGCAGCGGCAGCTCACCCCGGTCCTGCTCGTCGCGGGCTCCGAGGCCGAGCGCCGCAACGTCACGCAGTTCGTCACGGCGGGCCACGTCGACGGGGTCCTGCTCATCTCCTCGCACGAGAGCGAGCCGATGGTCGACATGCTGCTCGAGGCGCGCATCCCCACCGTGGCGTGCGGCATCCCCCTCGGCCACAGCGACGACCTCACGGTCGTGTCGGTCGACGAGGTCGGCTCGGCACGCACGATGACGCGCCACCTCAAGGAGCGCGGCCGCCGGCGCATCGCGATGATCACCGGCCCCTCCGACACCGGTGGCGGGCGGTACCGGTTCGTCGGCTACCGCGAGGAGCTCGGCGACGCCTTCGACCCGCTCCTCGTGGAGGAGGGCGACTACTCGACGGAGTCCGGTGCCGCGGCGATGGCGGTGCTCCTCGAGCGGGCCCCCGACATCGACGCGGTCTTCGCCGCCTCCGACAGGATGGCGTCCGGCGCGATGGCGACGCTGCGACGGGCCGGGCGCACGGTCCCCGGCGACGTCGCGGTCGGCGGCTTCGACGACTCCGGCCTCGCCGAGTCCCTCGAGCCGCCGCTGACGACCATGCGCCAGCCGTTCGACGAGATCTCGCGCGTCATGGTCGACCTCGTCCTCGACCTGGTCGAGGGGCGCGAGGCCGTCTCCCGCATGCTCGCGACGCGCCTCATCGTCCGCGAGAGCACCTGACACCGACCGGACGACTCGCGCCGTCGCACGACGCGGGCCCGCGCCCGTCAGGCCGTGGGGCGCGCCTGCCACGTGCACACGCACGCCTCGTTGCCCTCGGGGTCGGCGAGCACCCAGAACGCCGGGACGGCGTGGTCGCTCACGAGCCGGCCGCCCGCGGCGATCGCGGCCGCGACGCGCTCCTCGGCGAGGTCGTGCGGCACCGTGACGTCGAGGTGGATGCGGTTGCGCTGCGGGCGCGGCGCATCCATCTGCTGGAACCAGAACGCCGGCCCGGTGCCGGCCGGGTCCACCAGGGCGTCGGGGTCACCGGGGACGTCGACGTAGCCGAGGACGGCCTGCCAGAACGGGCGGACGGCCGGGATGTCGAGGGCGTCGACCGCCACCTCGAGCACCTCGCTCGCCGCCACCGCCGGCTCCAGGCCCAGCTCGTCCGCGAGCGCGGTGACCGTCGCCGCGAGGTCGACGTCCCGCTGCGTGAGCCCGTGCACGTCGTGGCTCGACGTCGTGACGGTGACCTGCCCGTACCGGAGCAGGACGTCCGGGTGGTGGTCGGCGGCGTCCGCGGCCTGTGCGACGCGCGCGACGAACGCGGCGCCGGTGGCCCAGTCGGGCGTGCGGAAGGTCGCGCGCAGCGTGCCGAGCAGCACGCGCCAGTGCCGGGCGTCGACGGCGTCGGAGACGGTGGAGTGCGGCAGGACGTCCGTGGCCTTCGTCATGGCACCACCGTGCCAGGGACCACCGACGCCCGCACCGACACGGCGGCGCCCGGCGGCGTGGACCGCCGCCGGGCGCCGGCCGTCACGCCGTCGTGCCGTCCGGCCCGTCCGGGCCCGGCGCCTCGGCGGGAGCCACCGCGGCGGCCACCGGACGCCGGTCGGCGTCGTCGGAGCGGCGGGCGTCGCCGCGCCCCCGCACCATCTCCATGAGGTCGATGCCGGTCTGCGCCTTGAGCAGCGCGGTCAGCTCCTGCACGCCCGTCGCGACGTTCCCGGTGACGTTCGACGCCCCACCCTTGTCGATGACGGTGATGCCGTCGATCGCGCCGAGCGCGTCGGCGTACGGCTGCGCGACCTTCGGCAGCGCGTCGAGGACCATCTGCAGACGCGCCGACTCGGGGAACGTCTGGTACGCGTCGGCCTCCGCCTTGATGGCGGCGGCCCGGGCCTCGCCCTTCGCGCGCTCCGCGGCGGCCTCGGCCTCGCCGCGCGCACGGGCGCCGTCGGCCTCGGCACGGGCCAGCGCGAGGGCACCCTCGGCGCGGCGCTGCTGCTCCACCAGGGCGGCGTCGGCGCGGGCGCGCGCGGCGGCCGCCTCGGCGTCGGCCTGCGCGGTGATGCGCTGGGCGTCCGCCTCGGCCGCGCGGATGGCGGCGGTGCGGGCGGCCTCGGCCTCCTGCTCGGCGGCGTACCGGCGGGCCTCGGCCTCCTGCGACGCCTCGTACTTGCGCGCCTCGGCCGGCTTGCGGACCTCGGTCTGCAGCTCCTGCTCGCGCAGGGCGGCGCGCCGCAGGGCGACCTGCTCCTGCTGGATGAGGACGGCCTGCTGCGCCTCGGCCTCGGCCCGCTCCTGCGCGGCCTCCGCCTCGGCCCGGGCCGTGGCCGTCTCCTGTGCGATGTGCGCCTCGCGCAGCGCGACCGCCTTGTTCGACTCGGCGATCTGGACCGCGGCCTCGTTGGAGCGCTGCGTGCTCTCCTGGCGGGCCTGGGCCTCCGCGATCTCGGCGTCGCGCGCGACCGCGGCGGCGCGCGGGCGGCCGAGGTTGCGGATGTAGTCGCCGGAGTCCTCGACGGTCTGGATCTCGAAGTTCTCCAGCACCAGCCCGCGCTCGGCGAGCATGGGCACGGCGATGTCCTTGACCTCCTTCGAGAACTCCTGGCGCTCGTAGAGGATCGACTCGACGGTCAGCGTGCCGGCGATCGTGCGCAGCACGCCGACGAGGACCTCGCTGGTCTGCTGCTCGATGACCTGCTCCTGGCTGCGCCCGGCGAACCGCTGTGCGGCGGCGCGCACCATGCGCTCGGTGCCGCCGACCTTGACGACCGCGATGCTGCGCAGCGTCACGCCGACGCCGCTCTTGGTGGTCGCGTCCTCCGCGGCGACGGGGAAGCTCTGCGACGCGAGCGACAGGCGCACGACCTGCTCGAAGATCGGCTTGACGAACGTACCGCCGCCGATGACGACACGCTGGCCCGACAGGTCCGTCGTCTCGTCGCCCGTCTCCGGGTTGATGACGGGGGTGCCGCTCTTGCGGCCGGTGATGATGAGCGCCTCGTCCGGTGTGGCGATCTTGAAGCGGACCTTCGCGTACACGGCGCCGACGACGGCGAGCACGATCAGGACCACGACGATCACCACGACGGTCGCGACGGTGCTGACGGCCTCCATGGGACTCCTCGTGCCAGGACCTCCGCGCGGGAGGCCGACGGGTGCGGCGCGGGCCGCTGGCCCGGCCGCGGGGGCGTGCGCCACGGGACCCGGACGAGCCGGGCGGAGGTGGCGGTCCTCGCACCCTAGAGGTCCGGGGCGGTGCCGCGGGAGGGTGTCCCACGCCCACGGCGCCCGATCCACCCCCGCGGCGGAACGTCCCCGGGCCGCCGCGCGGGCACCTGGCCGTCAGCCGGCGAGCGCCTCGCGCACGGCCCGCGCCACCGGCCACGCCGCCTCGGCGGTCGTCCCGGCGACGGTCCACGTCGTCCCCGTCGCGGGGTCGTGCCGGGAGGCGAAGGAGACGCCGGTGTCCTCGCCGGCGAGCCCCACCGTGCCGTCGTCGAACAGCCAGAGCCCGAGGCCGTACGCCTCGTCGTCGCCCGTCGGACGCGGCTCGCGCATCGCCGCGACGAGGTCGTCCGGCACCAGCCGCCCCGCGAGCAGCGCGCTCCAGAACCCCTCCATGTCGGCGGTCGTCGTGTACGCCCCGCCGTCCCCGCCGCCGACGACGGGCAGGTGGTGCACGTTCGTCCGCCAGGCGCCGTCCACCCGGACGTAGCCGACGGCGGCGTCGCCGGGCAGCGCGTCGGACCGTGGGTAGCCCGTGGACGTCATCCCGGCGGGCCCGAGGACGCGCTCGCGCACGAGGTCGTGGAACGGCACGCCGGACGCGCGCTGCGCGAGCACCGACAGCAGCACGAAGCCGGCGTTGGAGTACGCGAACCGCTCCCCCGCGCCGAACTCCGTCGGGTGCCCGTCGAGCAGCGGGAGGTAGTCCTCGGGCGAGACGAGCCGGTGCACGGGCACCGGCATGAGGTACTCGGCGAGGTCCGCGTCGTCGTCGAGGTACTCCCCGATGCCGGACCGGTGCGCGAGCAGGTGCTCGACCGTGACGTCGTCGGCGACGAGCGGCAGGTCGTCGCCGAGCAGCGACCGGGCGGTCGTGCCGAGCGTGAGCGTGCCGTCGGCGACGAGCGAGAGGACCGCGAGCGCGGTGAAGCCCTTGCACCCGCTCGCCGTCGCGAACCGGTGCCGCGGCGTCATCGGCAGCGCGTGCCGGCGGTCGGCCAGCCCCCAGGCCGCGTCGAGCAGCACCTCCTCGCCCCGCACGGCACGGGCGACGAGGCCGACGTCGTCGTCCTCGTCCGACGCGGCGGTGCGCACGGCGTCCTCGACAACCTGGCGCAGGGCGGTCCCGGTGGTGCTCACGCGGGCACGCTACGTGCGGGCCGCGCGGTGCGTCGCGTCCTTTCCCGAGCCGTCCGGCCCTGGCTCGCCGCCGCCGCGGCCGGTCGGGACCGAGGTCCCGGGGTGCGGGGGACGGGGTCCCGGCCCGGGATCGCGGTCACGCCTCCGGGGACTTTCATCCCATCATTTGCCGCCGTCGGGTCCCTAGCGTCGAAGGCAGCGGACGGACGACTCCAGCGTCCGCCCACCGCCCCACCGACCAGGAGGACCTCGGTGTCCGAGACCAGCAGGAAGAAGTCCGCGGCGCCGGCCGCGGTCGCCGTCGCCACCGCACCCGCCGCTCCCGGCGCCGCCCTCGGCGTCGGCGACGACGCCGGCGTGGCCGCCGCGGTCGACCAGCTCGTGGCGAACGCGACCAAGGCGCTCGCCGAGTTCGAGCGGATGACGCAGGAGGACGTCGACCGCTTCGTGAAGAAGGGCGCCGTCGCCGCGCTCGACCAGCACGGGGTGCTCGCGAAGATGGCGGTCGAGGAGACCGGCCGGGGCGTCTTCGAGGACAAGGCCGTGAAGAACATCTTCGCGTGCGAGCACGTCACGAACTCGATGGCGAACCTCCGGACGGTCGGTGTCATCGCCGTCGACGAGCTGAACGGCATCACCGAGATCGCCGAGCCGGTGGGCGTGGTCGCGGGCATCACGCCCGTGACGAACCCGACGTCCACCGCGATCTTCAAGGCGCTCATCTCGCTCAAGACGCGCAACCCGATCGTCTTCGCGTTCCACCCCAGCGCGCAGCGGTGCTCGGTCGCCGCGGCCCGCGTGGTGCGCGACGCCGCCGTCGCCGCGGGCGCGCCCGAGCACTGCATCCAGTGGATCGAGACGCCGTCGCTGCAGGCGACCAGCGCCCTCATGAACCACCCCGGCGTCGCGACGATCCTCGCCACCGGCGGCAACGCGATGGTCAAGGCCGCCTACTCGTGCGGGAAGCCGGCGCTCGGCGTCGGCGCGGGCAACGTGCCCGCCTACGTGGAGAGGACGGCGAAGCTGGGCCGTGCGATCAACGACATCGTCCTGTCGAAGGCGTTCGACAACGGCGTGATCTGCGCGTCGGAGCAGGCCGCGATCCTGGACGACGAGATCTACGACGCGGCGATGGCCGAGTTCGCCCGGCTGCACGCGTACCGCGCGACCCCCGCCGAGAAGGCGATGCTCGAGCGGTTCGTCTTCGGCGTCGAGGCCGGCGGCGAGAACTGCGCCGGGGCGAGGCTGAACCCCGCGGTGGTCGGCAGGAGCCCCGTGTGGATCGCCGAGCAGGCCGGCTTCACGGTGCCGGCGGACACCTCGGTCATCCTCGCCGAGGTGTCCGGCGTCGGTCCGGCCGAGCCGCTCACGCGGGAGAAGCTCTGCCCCGTCCTCGCGGTGCTGCGCGCGACGAGCACCGAGCACGGCATCAGCCTCGCCGAGCAGATGGTCGAGTTCGACGGCCTGGGCCACTCCGCCGCGATCCACACGCAGGACGACGCGCTCACGGTCGAGTTCGGCACCCGGGTCAAGGCGATCCGCGTCATCTGCAACGCGCCGTCGTCCCTCGGCGGGATCGGCGACATCTACAACGCGTTCATCCCGTCCCTGACGCTGGGCTGCGGCTCCTACGGCCGCAACTCCGTCTCGAACAACGTGTCGGCGGTCAACCTCGTGAACATCAAGCGCGTCGGGCGCCGCAACAACAACCTGCAGTGGTTCAAGGTGCCGGCCAAGACGTACTTCGAGCCGAACGCGATCCGCTACCTCGCGGACATGGCGGACGTCGAGCGCGTCACGATCGTCACCGACGCGACCATGACCACCCTGGGCTTCGTCGACAAGGTCATCGACGTGCTCAACCGACGCGGCAACAGGGTCGCGCTGCAGATCATCGACCAGGTCGAGCCCGAGCCGTCCGTGCGGACCGTGCAGGCCGGCGCCGCGCAGATGCGCCACTTCCGGCCCGACACGATCATCGCCCTCGGCGGCGGGTCGCCCATGGACGCCGCCAAGGTCATGTGGCTGCTCTACGAGCACCCGGAGATCGTCTTCTCGGACCTGAAGCAGAAGTTCTTCGACGTGCGCAAGCGCGCGTTCAAGTTCCCGGTGCTGGGCGAGCTCGCCAAGCTCGTGTGCATCCCGACGACGTCCGGCACGGGCGCCGAGGTCACGCCGTTCGCCGTCATCTCCGACCCCGAGGCGGGCAAGAAGTACCCGCTCGCGGACTACGCCCTGACGCCGACGGTCGCGATCGTCGACCCGGTGCTGACGTCCCGGATGCCGCGCAGCCTCGCGGCCGACTCCGGCTTCGACGCCCTCACGCACGCCACCGAGGCGTTCGTGTCCGTCTACGCCAACGACTTCACCGACGGCATGGCGCTGCAGGCGATCCGCCTGATCTTCGACAACCTCGCGCAGTCGGTGAACGGCGACCCGGCGGACCCGGCGACGCACGAGGCCCGGGAGAAGATGCACAACGCCGGCACGATCGCCGGCATGGCGTTCGGGAACGCGTTCCTCGGCATCGTGCACGCGATGGCGCACGTCGTCGGCTCGACGTACCACCTGGTGCACGGCCGCACGAACGCCACCCTGCTGCCGCACGTGGTCCGCTACAACGGCACGGTCCCGACCAAGCTCACGAGCTGGCCGAAGTACGAGCGGTACGTCGCCCCGGAGCGGTTCCAGCAGGTCGCGCAGATGCTCGGCCTGCCGGCGAGCACCCCGGAGGAGGGCGTCGAGTCCTACGCGCGGGCCGTCGAGTCGCTGCGGGCGAAGGTCGGCATCCCGGCGTCGTTCCAGGCGCAGGGCGTCGACGAGCAGGAGTTCCTGCGCCGGCTCGACGAGGTGGCCATGGGTGCCTACGAGGACCAGTGCGCCCCCGCCAACCCGCGCATGCCGATGATCGACGACATGAAGGACCTGATGACCGCGGCCTACTACGGCACGTCGCTGGAGGACGTGCGGGGCCGCCGCGAGCGCGCGGAGGACTGACCGACTCCCCGACGGTCCCGGCGCCCCTCCCCAGGGCCGCCTCCGTCAACGCTCGCCCGGCGCCCCCCGTCGTCCCCCCGGCGGGGGGCGCCGCCGTCCCCGCTGCGGGTGCGGCAGCGCCCCGGCACCAGCCCCGCACGAGCGCCGCACCAGCCCGGATGAGAGCTCGATGAGCTGGACGGGCGTCCCACCCGCCCGGGCGGCAGACTGTGACGCCGCCGCCCCTCCCCCTCGGGGCCGGCGCGAGCCGCACGTCCACGACCCGGGAGGTCCCCAGTGGCAGCGCACCGCACGTCCGTCCCCCGCACGCTCCGCCTGGCCGCGGCCGGGCTGCTCGCCCTCGGCCTGACCGCCTGCACCGACGCGGACGTGGACCGGGCCGCCGACGAGGTCGCCGAGGCGGCGCAGGGCGCCGCGGACGACATCACGAGCGCGGGCGACTCCCTCCAGCAGGCCCTCGCCGACGCGCAAGCGCACGCCGACTCGGCGCGGGCCCGGGTCGACGAGGCGCGCGCCGCGCTCGACGGGCTCGACGAGCAGGCGCGCGCCCAGGCCGACTCGGCGGTGACGTCGGCGCAGACGGCCGTCGACGAGGCCGAGGCCGCGCTCGCCCAGGTCCGCGACCAGGGCGAGGCCGCCTCCGCGGAGGCGGTCGCCGACGCCCGCGCGCGGGTCGACGCCGCACGCGCCGAGCTCGACGCGGCGACCGCGAGCGCCGGCGCCGAGGGTGGTGACGCGCTCCGGTCCCTGGCCGAGGAGCTCGCCACGCTCGGGCAGGACCTCGAGAACGCCACCGCCGGCTGACGCGGGCACGACCGGGCGGGTGATTTCGTGCGCCGCGCGGCCCGGCGTCCTCGTCCCCGTGCGCCACGTGCCGATGGTGGAGGCATGGCAGCACGGCAGCCGGTGCGGGACGTCCCCCACCACCGCGTCGAGTGGTGGGTGGTGGCGGCGTGGGCGTCGCTCGCCCTGCTCGTCGTGAGCGGGCTGCTCGCCGCCGCGGGTCTCGTCTGAGCGCCGCCCGGTCCACGGCCGGGGCGCGGCCGCGGGCCTAGGCTCGGCGTCCGTGAGCACCGACCCGGGCACGTCCGCCCCGCGCTGGCGGCAGGTCGCCGCCGCCTCGGGGCTGCTCGACGCGGACGGCGCCGTGCGCGCCACCGTCTTCGCCGAGATGTCCGCCCTCGCCGCGCGCACGGGCGCGCTGAACCTCGGCCAGGGGTTCCCGGACGTCGACGGGCCGGCCGCCGTCGCCCGCGCGGCCGCCGAGGCGATCCTCGCCGGGCACAACCAGTACCCGCCCGGCCCCGGCGTGCCCGCGCTGCGGGCGGCGGTCGCGGCGCACCAGGCCGCGCGGTACGGGATCGACCTCGACCCCGACCGGGAGGTGCTCGTCACGACCGGCGCGACCGAGGGCCTCACCGCGGCGGTGCTCGCGCTCGCCGGACCGGGCGACGAGGTGCTCACGCTGGAGCCGTACTACGACTCCTACGCGGCCGTCGTCGCCCTGGCCGGGGCGCGGCACACGACCGTGCCCCTCGAGGCGTCCGCCGACGGCTTCCGGCTCGACGCCACCGCCCTCGCCGCCGCCGTCACGCCGCGCACCCGGCTGCTGCTGCTCAACTCCCCGCACAACCCGACCGGGGCGGTGCTGCGCCGCGCCGAGCTCGAGGCGGTCGCGCGCGTGGCGGTCGCGCACGACCTGCTCGTCGTGACCGACGAGGTGTACGAGCACCTGGTCTTCGGGGTCGAGCACGTGCCCGTCGCGACGCTGCCCGGCATGGCCGGGCGCACGCTGACCGTGTCGTCCTCCGGCAAGACGTTCTCCTTCACCGGCTGGAAGATCGGCTGGGTGACCGGCCCGGAGGAGCTCGTCACGGCCGTGCGCACGGTCAAGCAGTTCCTCACGTACGTCTCCGGCGCCCCGTTCCAGCCCGCGGTCGCGGCCGCGCTCACGGACCCGGACGCGCTCGCGTGGGTCGACGCGCTCGTCGCGTCCCTCGCCGAGCGGCGCGACCTGCTCGCGGGCGGGCTGCGGGACGCTGGCTTCGACGTCGTCCCGCCCGACGGGACGTACTTCGTGCTCGCCGACGCCGCGCCGCTCGGGTACGACGACGGGGTGGCGCTCTGCCGGGACCTGCCCGGGCTCGCGGGTGTGGTCGGCGTGCCCGTGCGCGCGTTCACTCGGCCCGGGTCGGCGGCCGACGCGGCGCTGCGCTCCTACGTCCGCTTCACGTTCGTCAAGCGTCGCGAGGTGCTCGAGGAGGCCGTGCACCGGTTGCGGCGGCTGCGCGGCGCCTGACCGGCCACCGGCGTCAGCCCAGCGACCTCCACGCCCCGCCACGCCGGAACGCCGGGGTGGCGAGGGCCAGGACGGCGAGCGCCAGCACGCTCGCACCCGCCATCACCGCCGTCATCGCGAGCGCGTCCCCGCCCAGCAGCCCCGAGACCGGGGAGACGAGGCCGGACACGCCGGCCTGGCACGCACCGATGAACGCGGCGGCCGTGCCGGCGATCTCCCCGTGCCGCCCGAGGGCGATGCTCGAGGCGTTCGGCGGCGCGAAGTTCACCAGCGCGAGGACGAACCACAGGACGACCAGCAGCGCCCACAGGCCGCCGGCGCCCGTGATGCCGAGCGCGAGCAGCACGCCGGACAGCGCGACCACGCCGACCTGGGCGGCCCGCAGGATCCGGATGGGTGCGACCCGCCGCACGATCGCGGCGTTGACCTGCGCGCCGAGCACCAGGCCGATGCCGTTGACCGCGAAGACGAGCGAGAACTCGTGCTCCGACAGCCCGTACCCCTCACGCAGCACGAACGGCGACGCGACGACGTAGCTCATGAGCACGGCCATGTTGAGCCCGGGCAGGACCGCGAGCGCGACGAAGTGCCGGTCGCGCAGCAGCGAGCGGTACCCCGACAGTGCGGTCCGGAACCCGCCGGCGCGGCGCCGCTCGGCGGGCAGCGTCTCCGGCATCTTCGTGAGCACGACGACCCACAGGCCGGCGCCGAACAGCGCGAGCGCGAGGAACACCGCGCGCCAGCCCCACTGCCCGGCGATCAGCCCTCCGACGGACGGCGCGAACAGCGGCGCGACGCCGATGACGAGCATGAGCCGGGACATCAGGCGGGAGGCGTCGGACCCGACGAAGCGGTCGCGGATGAGCGCCATCGCGACGACCGACGCGGACGCGTTGAAGAAGCCCTGGAGCATCCGCAGCGCGATCAGCGGGAGGATCGCCGGCGCGATCGCGCACAGCAGCGACGTGACGATGTGCAGCGCGATGCCGACGAGCACGGGCGCGCGGCGGCCGAAGCGGTCGGACAGCGGCCCGATGACGAGCTGCCCGACGGCGCCGCCGAGGAGCATGCCGGTCATCGTCAGCTGGGCGGCGGCCGCCGAAGTGCCGAGGTCGCGGGCGACGTCCGGCAGCGACGGCAGGTAGATGTCGGTCGAGACGGCGGGCAGCGCCGTCATCGAGCCGAGCAGCAGCACGTACCGCCAGTCGGGGCGGTACGCCGGCGGGGCGGGCGTCGCGCCGTCGGTCGTCGTGCGGCCGGCGTCCGCCGCGCGGGGGTCGGGCGGCGTCGACGCGCGCGCCTCGGGCGGCGCGGCGACCTGCGCGTCGGGGCGCGCGGGTGCGTCGGAGGACGGGGCGGGGGCGCGGTGCGGCGTGGGCAGGCCGGCGGAGGGGGCGTCCGCGGGGGCCCGTCCGGCGGGGTCGTTCAGGGGTGACATCCCCTTCATGGTCGCACCGCCGCGCGACGCCGCGCGAATCGATTCGACATTTCGGTCCCGCCCGCCGTCCGCGGGCTCGCCGCACCCCCGCGCCTCGTGCCGGAGGCGGGCTGTCGGTGCCCGGTGAGAGGGTGGGCGGCATGTGCGGCCGGTACGCGTCCTTCCGCGAGGACCAGCAGATCGCCGACGAGTTCGCGGTCGCGACGATCGCGGACGACGTCCGGCTCCTCCCCCCGTCGTGGAACGTCGCGCCCACCGACGGCGTGCGCATGGTCGTGGAGCGGGCCGACCGCGAGACCGGGGAGGTCACCCGCCAGCTGCGGGTCGCACGCTGGGGCCTGGTGCCGTCCTGGGCGAAGGACCCGTCGGTCGGGGCACGCATGATCAACGCGCGGGTCGAGACCGTCGCGGACAAGCCGGCGTTCGCCAAGCCCTTCGCCGTGCGGCGGGCGCTCCTGCCCGCGGACGGCTACTACGAGTGGCAGCGGCTCGAGGCGCCCGAGGGCGCGCCCCGCAGCCGGCGGACCGCCAAGCAGCCGTACTGGATCCACCCGGCGGACGGCGACGTCGCCGCGCTGGCCGGGCTGTACGAGTTCTGGCGCGACCCGACGAAGGACGACGACGACCCCGAGCGCTGGGTGGTCTCCGCCACCGTCGTCACCCGTCCCGCGGCCACCGAGGCGCTGGCCGCGATCCACGACCGCCAGCCGCTCATGCTCCCGCGGGACCTGTGGTCGGCCTGGCTCGACCCGGCCGTGGGCGCGGACGAGGCCCGCGAGCTGCTCGCGACCGCCCCGCCGGACCTCGTCGCGACGCCCGTCTCGACCCGGGTCAACGCCGTCGCGAACGACGGCGCGGACCTCCTCGAGCCCGTCGGCGAGGACGTCCACCCGCGCTGAGCGGGCCGCGCGGCGCGCCCGGCCGGCGCCGGGTCAGCGCTGCGACGGCGCCGACGAGAGCCGGTACGGCGTGATCTCGCCGACGCCCGCGAGCGCCCGCACCGGCTGACGCTCGAGCACGAAGCGGGGGTCGCCGCCGAGCACGGCGGCCGTGCTCGCGTCCACGAGGACGCTGCTGGGCTCCGCCGCGTCGGTGAGCCGGGCGGCCAGGTTGACGACGGGACCGAACACGTCGCCGAACCGCGACAGGACGCGGCCCCAGACCATCCCCACCCGCACGGGCGTCACGCCCCGCGCGCCCTCGGCCAGCCCGCCGGCACCGCGCTCGGCGTCCACGTCGAGCGACTCCCCGAACGCGTCCGCCAGGCCGAGCGCGACGCGGGCACCCACCCCGGGGGTGTCCGCGATGAACAGCACGGCGTCGCCGATCGTCTTCACCACGCGTCCGCCGGCGCCCACGACGACGTCGCGCGCCGCCGCCTCGAACCGCTGGACGAACTGCGAGAGGTCGGTGGACCCCAGGCCGGCGGTCCGGCGCGTGAAGGACACCATGTCGGCGAACCCGACCGCGCGGGCGAGCGGCAGCTGCCCCGCGTCCCCCACCTGGTCGCGCACCTCGCCGAACTCGGCGGCGTAGCGGTCCGCCACCGCCGCGAGCTGGCGCCGGTAGGAGTGCAGGAGCTGCTGCTCGAGCACGGGGGCGAGGTCCTTGAGGCGGTCGAGCACCAGGAGCCGGGCGCTCGTGTCGTCGAGGCCGTAGCGCGCCGCCATGTCCTCGACAAGCGCCTCCACCTGCCACAGCGCGAGGCGGTCGGAGGTGTGGCCGAGGGACCGCACGACCGTCACGACCGTGGGCAGCGCCAGGCCGTGCCGGCGCAGCAGCGCGCCCGCCAGGCGGACCGCGTCGGCGTCGCGCTCCGTGTAGAGCGGGTCGTCGTCGCCCGCCGCGGGCAGGCCGAGCGTGCGCCAGAACGTGCGCACGAGGTCGAGGTCGATGTCGTACCGCTCGGCCAGGTCACGGGCCGACAGCGTGCGGGGGCCGCCGAGCAGCAGGTCGTCGAGCTCGCCGGTGGTCCCGGTGCGGGAGCCGGCGACGGCCGGGGGCTCCGGCGCGGGCGGGACCGCCTCTCGGGGGTGCGCGGGGTCGACCGGGACCGTCGCCTCCTGGGGCTCCGCCGCCCGGGCTCCGGGCGCACCGCCGACGCCGTCGTGCACGTCACGAGCGTAGATCACGCACGGGCGCGGTCGCCGGGGCGGTGGGCCCGCGCTCAGGACGGGTGCGGGCGCCCGCGCGGGTCGGCGGCGTCAGGCCCGGACGTTGCGCACGTCCCCCGCGTGCACGACGTGCTCGGCGCCGGCGTCGTCCGCGACGACGAGCGCGCCGTCGGCGGCGAGGCGACGGGCGGTCCCGCGCAGGGTGCTGCCGTCGGGCAGGGCGACGGACACCTCGCCGCCGAGCGTCGTGCACACGGCCGCCACCTCGTCCGCGAGGCCGGTGCCCACGGCGTCGCCGCCGCCGTCCGCCCACCGGGACGCCAGGTCGTGCAGGGCGTCGACGAGCGCGACGAGCACCGTCGCGCGCTCGGTGTCGCGCGCCCCCGCGAGCGCGAGCGACGTGGCCCACGGCACGGGCAGCTCGTCGGCGCCCTGGTGCACGTTGACGCCGATGCCGACCGCGACGGCCGGGCCGGGGCCGGCGTCCGGGACGACCTCGGCCAGGATGCCGGCGACCTTGCGCGCGGTCCCCCAGCCCTCGACGACGTCCGCGTCGGGCCCGAGCTCGACGAGCACGTCGTTGGGCCACTTGAGCACGGCCCGCACGCCGGTCGTCGCGCGCAGGGCGTGCACCGTGCCGAGGCCCGCCAGCAGGGGCAGCCACCCGAACGTCCCCGGACCCGAGCGGGGGCGGGCGACGAACGTGCAGGTGAGCGCGGCGCGCGCGGGCGTCTCCCAGATGCGCCCGGTGCGCCCGCGCCCCTGCGTCTGGTGGTCCGCGACCAGCAGGCTGGCGTGCGGCCACGCCCCGGGCTCGGACCGCAGGCCGGCGACGACGTCGGCGTTCGTCGACGCGGTCGCCGCCACGACGTCGAGCCGCGCGAGCGGTCCGGCGGGGGCGAGCAGGAGCGCGCGCAGCGCGGAGGCCTCGAGCGGTGGGCGGGCGGGCGTCACCGGCTCATCATGGCGCAGGGGCGCGCGCCGGGCAGGCCGCGACCGGCGAGCGGCGGACCGCCGCACCGGCGTTGTGGGGAACCGACAGGCCACCGGCGGCAACACGGTCCCTGCTGTGCAGGCGGGTGGTGGACACCGACAACTAGCCTTCCTCGGGTGACCTCGACCGACCCCGCAGCTCCCGTCCGCACGACCGCGGCGCTGCTCGCCGACCTGGAGGCCCGCCGCGCCGCCGCGGTGGACGCGCCCGAGGAGGCCGCCGCCGCCAAGCAGCACGCCCGCGGCAAGAAGACGGCGCGCGAGCGCATCGACCAGCTGCTCGACCCCGGCTCGTTCACCGAGATCGACGCGTTCGCGCGGCACCGCTCGACCAACTTCGGCCTGGACCGCAAGCGGGTGCCCGGCGACGGCGTGGTCGTCGGGCACGGCACGGTCGACGGGCGCCCGGTCGCGGTGTACTCGCAGGACTTCACCGTCTTCGGCGGGAGCCTCGGCGAGGTGCACGGGCAGAAGATCGCGAAGGTCATGGACCTGGCGCTGCGCACGGGTGTGCCGCTCGTCGGGATCAGCGACGGCGGCGGCGCCCGCATCCAGGAGGGCGTCGCGGCGCTGACGCAGTTCGCGGAGATCTTCCGCCGCAACGTCGCCGCGTCGGGCGTGATCCCGCAGATCAGCCTGATCCTCGGCCCGTCGGCGGGCGGCGCGGTCTACTCCCCCGCGCTCACCGACTTCATCGTCATGGCCGACGGCACGTCGAACATGTTCATCACCGGGCCGGACGTCATCCGCGCCGTCACGGGCGAGGACGTGGGCTTCGAGGAGCTGGGCGGCGCGACGACGCACTCGACGCGCTCCGGCGTCGCGCACTACATGGCCTCGGACGAGGACGACGCGATCGACTGGGTGCGCTCGCTGCTGTCATACCTGCCGCAGAACAACCTGTCCGACCCGCCGGCCTACCCGCACGAGTCCTCGACCGAGGTCACCGAGGACGACCTCGCGCTCGACACGCTGGTGCCGGACTCGGACAACCAGCCGTACGACATGCACACGGTGCTCGAGCACGTGCTGGACGACGGCGCGCTGCTGGAGGTGCAGGCGCTCTACGCGCAGAACGTGATCGTCGGGTTCGGGCACGTCGAGGGGCAGCCCGTCGGGATCGTGGCGAACCAGCCGCAGCAGATGGCGGGCACGCTCGACATCAACGCCGCCGAGAAGGCCGCGCGTTTCGTGCGCACGTGCGACGCGTTCGGCATCCCGGTCCTCACGTTCGTCGACGTCCCGGGCTTCCTGCCGGGCACCGACCAGGAGTGGAACGGCATCATCCGCCGCGGTGCGAAGCTCATCTACGCGTACGCGGAGGCGACGGTCCCGCTCGTCACGGTCATCACGCGCAAGGCGTACGGCGGCGCGTACATCGTCATGGGCTCCAAGCAGCTCGGCGCCGACGTGAACCTCGCGTGGCCGACCGCGCAGATCGCGGTCATGGGCGCCGGCGGCGCCGTGAACATCCTGCAGCGCGGTGCCCTCAAGGCGGTCCAGGACGCCGGCGGCGACGTCGACGCCGAGCGCCGGCGCCTCACCGCGGAGTACGAGGACGCGATCGTGCACCCCTGGGAGGCCGCCGACCGCGGCTACGTGGACGCCGTCATCGCGCCGTCGCAGACCCGCAGCGAGATCGTCAAGGCGCTGCGCCTGCTGCGCACCAAGCGCGCGAGCCTGCCGCCGAAGAAGCACGGGAACATCCCCCTGTGAGCGCGGAGCCGGGACCCGTGGGCGACCCCGACGAGCACGACCCCGCCTCGCACGGCCGCGAGCCGCTCGAGGGCGTGGACGCGACCGACCTGCACGCGGCGGTCGACGCGATCGCCGAGGCCCTGCACGCGTACGTCGAGACGGCGGTCGGCGTGCGGGCCGAGTTCGGGGCACGCGAGGCGGACGAGGACCCGCGCGTCCTCGCGCTCGAGGCGCGCGTCGGCGGTCTCAACGCCGGGCTGTACGACCTGCTGCACGCCCGCCTGGGCCTGCACGCGGACCTCACCGGCATGACGTGGGACGACCGGACCGACGACGCGGCGGGCCCCGGGGACCACGACACGTTCCACCTCGGCTTCGTCGTCGAGCTGCCCGGCGGCGTCACCGACCTGACGCTCGACGCGGTCCTCGACGTCGTCGACGACGGCGGCGCGCAGATCGCGCAGACGCTGCTCGACCGCGGCTACGTCGTCGGCGAGTGGGGTGCCGGGCGCGGGGCGCCGGTCCTGCTCGACGAGGACGACGAGGAGGACGACGAGTGAGCGCACCGCAGACCGGCCCGGTGCCCGTGGACCCGCACGTGCAGGTGGTGCGCGGCACCCCGGACGACGTCGAGCTCGCCGCGCTCGTCGCCGGGCTGGTCGCGGCCGCCTCCGGGCAGGACGACCACGGGGACGCGCACGGCGCCGGGCGCGAGGACGCGGCCCGCGCCGCCCGGGCACGCTGGACGGCCCCCGGGCGCCTGCGCGGCGCGGTGCGCCCGCAGCCCGGGCCCGACGCGTGGCGCTGGAGCCTGCACCCCTGACCGTCGCGTGACCGTCCCGTGGGCCCGTGCGTACCGGCCAGTAGGGTTCCCTCGGTGAGCACGTTGCACCCGTCCGGCCCCACCCGCACCCCCACGCCCGTCGACGCCGTCGCCGACGCGCACGTCGCCTCCCTGACCCGGCTCGACCCCCTCGACGCCACCGCGCTCGGCGTGCCCGGCCACGAGCGGGAGATGCCCGACCTCTCCCCCGACGGGCACGCCGCCCGCGCCGAGGAGCGCCGCTCGACCCTCCTCGCGCTCGAGGCCCTCGCCCCGGCCGACGACGCCGACACCGTGACGCTCGCCGCGATGCGGTTCGCGCTGCGCGACGACCTGGACCTGCACGAGGCCGGCGAGGACGAGCGCAAGCTCAACAACATCGCGTCGCCCGCGCAGCGCGTCGCCGAGGTGTTCGACCTCATGGCGACCGACAGCGAGCAGGCCTGGGACGACGTCGCCGCGCGGCTGCGCGGTGTGCGCGGTGCGCTCGCCGGGTACACCGCGTCGCTGCGGCACGCCGCCGAGCGCGGTCACGTGGCGGCGGTCCGGCAGGTGCGCGCCGTCGTGGAGCAGGCCCGGCGCCTCGCCGACGCGGAGGAGTCCGCCCTGGCCCGGCTCGTGCGCAGCCCGGAGGCGGAGGCCGTGCTCGGGGCCGAGCACCCGCTGCGCGCGGACCTGGAGCGCGCGTCCGCCGACGCGCGCGCCGCCTACGCCGACCTCGCCACGTTCCTCGCCGAGGAGCTGGCGCCGCGCGCGCCCGAGGCCGACCCGGTGGGGCGCGACCGGTACGCCCTGTGGTCGCGGCACTGGGTCGGGGCGACGCTCGACCTCGAGGAGACGTACGCGTGGGGGCTCGAGGAGCTCGCGCGCGTGCAGGCGGAGCAGACCGCGCTGGCCGCCGAGATCGCCGGCCCGGGCGCGACCGTCGAGGAGGCCGTCGCCGTCCTCGACGCCGACCCGGCCCGCACGCTGACCGACGTCGACGCCCTGCGCACGTGGATGCAGCGCACGTCCGACGCCGCGATCGAGGCGCTGGACGGCACGCACTTCGACATCCCGGCGCCCGTGCGCGTCCTCGAGTGCCGCATCGCCCCGTCGGCGACCGGCGCCATCTACTACACCGGGCCGAGCGACGACTTCAGCCGCCCCGGGCGCATGTGGTGGTCCGTGCCCGCCGGCGAGACGACGTTCCACACCTGGCGCGAGCTCACGACCGTCTACCACGAGGGCGTCCCGGGCCACCACCTGCAGATCGCGCAGGCGGTGCACGAGCGCGCGACGCTCAACCAGTGGCGCCGCCTCGCGTCGTGGACGTCCGGCCACGGCGAGGGCTGGGCCCTGTACGCGGAGCGGCTCATGGCCGACCTCGGCTTCCTCGACGACCCGGGCGACCGGCTCGGCATGCTGGACGGGCAGCGCCTGCGGGCGGCGCGCGTCGTCTTCGACCTCGGCGTGCACCTGGGCCTGCCGGCGCCGGCCGAGTACGGCGGGGTGTGGACGCCCGACAGCGCGTACCGGTTCCTCGACGAGAACGTGAACATGTCGGACGCGTTCGTCCGCTTCGAGTACACGCGCTACCTCGGCTGGCCGGGCCAGGCCCCGTCGTACAAGGTCGGCCAGCGGCTGTGGGAGCAGACCCGCGACGCCGCGCGCCGCGCCGCCGCCGAGCGGGGGCAGGCGTTCGACCTGCGCGACTTCCACGCCCGCGCGCTGCGGCTCGGGTCGGTCCCGCTGGAGATCCTGCCGTCGTCGCTGGGCGCCTGAGCCCTCGACGACCGGGGCCCGGGCAGCACGGAGCCCGGCGGCCACGCGGCCGCCGGGCTCCGGTGCACGGTCCCCTCGGGGGCTCAGCCGATGATCGCCCAGCCGTACCTGAGCATGACGACCGCGGCGAGCAGCACGAGGAACGCCACGGTGACGAACCAGTCGTTGCCGCTCGCGACGAACCGGCGCGCCCACGGGCCGGCGGCGCCCGGCAGGTTCAGGTGCCCGTCGCGCACGTTGACGCGGGTGAGGCCCGCCCAGACGAGCGTCGTCGTCACCGTGACGAGCAGGCACCACGGGCACAGCGCGCCGATCTCGGTGTAGGCCTGCTGGAACAGCCACAGCGCGAAGACCAGGCCGAGCGTGTAGACGACCTGCGCGGTGAGCATGAACCAGCGCGGGAACCGCACGCCGCCGATCATCGCGACCGCGACGGTCAGCACGACCGCCTCGGCCGCGATGCCGAGGAACGCGTTGGGGAAGTGCTCGCCCAGGAGGTTCGCCTGCCACGTCTGCGCGACCTTGCCGCAGCTGATGACGGCGTTGAGGTCGCACCCCAGCGTCGCGCTCGGGTTCGCGGCCAGCGTCACGGCCTCGACCGAGAGCACGAACGACGCGTACAGGCCGATGAGGCCGGACACGACCATCTCGATCGCGGTGCGCCGGCGCCACGCGAGCGGTGCCGGACCGGAGTCGAGCGGGTCGGCGGGTGCGCCGTCGTCGACGTCGAGGTCGTCGAGGTCGTCGTCGTGGGTGTCGTCCGCGTCCGGGGCGGGCGGCGTCGTCGCCGTCCGGCCCGTCGGGGCGCTGGGTTGGTTCACGGGAGTCCTCCTGCGCGGCTCACCGGCGGACGTGGTCGGGACCTGCATGGTGCCACGCGGACCTGGGCGTGCGGCAGACCATCGTCCCGGTCGGACGGTGCCGGCGCTGATCGGCGGCGCCGCCGATCACGCCGGGCGCGGCGCGTACATGATCAGCCCGACGCCGACGAGGCACACGAGGGCCCCCGCGACGTCCCACCGGTCCGGCCGGTACCCGTCGACGACCATGCCCCAGGCCAGCGAGCCGGCGACGAACACGCCGCCGTACGCGGCCAGGATCCGCCCGAAGTGCGCGTCCGGCTGCAGCGTCGCGACGAACCCGTACAGCCCGAGCGCCAGCACGCCGGCGCCGATCCACACCCACCCGCGGTGCTCGCGCACGCCCTGCCACACGAGCCAGGCGCCGCCGATCTCGCACAGCGCGGCGACGGCGAACAGGACGAGGGACCGGGTGAGCGTCATGGCGCGAGCCTGACCGCGCCACCCTCCCCCCGTCCACCCACCCCTCCCCTCCCGCCCACCCCTCCCGCCCACCCCCTCCGCCGAGCGCGCCACTCCTCGCCCGAGCGCGCCGCTCGTGTCCGGTGCGCTCGCCCGACGAGTGGCGCGCTCGGCGGGGAGGGGACCGGGGCGGCCGTTAGGGTCGGCGACGTGACTCGTCTGCTGCTCGCCTCCGCCTCCCCCGCCCGCCGGGCCACCCTCACCGCCGCCGGGTTCGACCCGCTCGTGGCGGTCTCCGGCGTCGACGAGGACGCGACGCTCGCCGCCGCCCGCGAGCGCTTCGGCGACCTCGACCCGGCGGACGCGGTGCTCGTCCTCGCGCAGGCGAAGGTCGAGGACGTCGCGCGGCGGCTGGCCTCCGACGAGACGTTCGACGTCGCCGGCTGGGACGGCGAGGACGACCTCGTGCTCCTCGGCTGCGACTCGATGCTCGAGCTCGACGGCGAGATCCTCGGCAAGCCGGCCGACGCGGACGACGCCGTCGCCCGGTGGCGGGCCATGCGCGGCCGGTCGGGCGTGCTGCACACCGGCCACTGGCTCGTCGACGACCGGCCCTCGGGCAGCGACGGCCCCGGCACCGGCGGGACGCTCGGCGCGACGGCGTCGACGGTCGTGCACTTCGCCGACGTGTCCGACGAGGAGGTCGCGGCGTACGTCGCGACGGGCGAGCCGCTGGCCGTCGCGGGCGCGTTCACGGTCGACGGCCTCGGCGGCCCGTTCGTCGAGCGCATCGAGGGCGACCACCACGCGGTGGTGGGCGTCAGCCTGCCGCTGCTGCGCGAGCTGCTCGGCGAGATCGGCCTGCGCGTCACCGACCTCTGGCGGCGCTGACCGGCGCCGTTGTCCGACCCGGACAACGACGACCCGCGCAGGACCCGCGCGACGTCGCGGCGCCCTGGTGAGTTCCTACAAGGTGCACCCGAAGGCCCTTGGTCCCTTCCCCAATCTTCGCGGCACCCGGCGGACCCGGCCCCGGCGTCGCGGGAGCGCCGCGCTACGGTGAGCCGTGCCCGACTCGACCCCCCTGCGCAAGGTGCTCATCGCCAACCGTGGCGAGATCGCGGTCCGCGTCGCCCGCGCGTGCCGGGACGCCGGCCTCGCGTCCGTGGCCGTGTACTCCGACACGGACCGGGAGGCGCTGCACGTGCGCGTCGCCGACGAGGCGTACGCGCTCGACGGCGCCCGCGCCGCCGAGACGTACCTTGACATCGCGAAGCTCCTGGACGTGGCCCGCCGGTCCGGCGCCGACGCCGTGCACCCCGGCTACGGGTTCCTCTCCGAGAACGCCGACTTCGCCCGCGCCGTCGCCGCCGCCGGCCTGGTCTGGGTGGGCCCGCCGCCGTCGGCCATCGAGCAGCTCGGCGACAAGGTCAGCGCGCGCCACATCGCGCAGCGCGCCGGTGCGCCGCTCGTCGCCGGCACCCCGGACCCCGTCGAGGACGTCGCGGAGATCCACGCGTTCGCGGCCGAGCACGGCCTGCCGATCGCGATCAAGGCGGCGTTCGGTGGCGGCGGACGCGGCCTGAAGGTCGCGCGCACGGTCGACGAGATCGACGAGATGTACGAGTCCGCGGTGCGCGAGGCGGTCGCGGCGTTCGGCCGGGGCGAGTGCTTCGTCGAGCGGTACCTGGACCGGCCGCGGCACGTGGAGACGCAGTGCCTCGCCGACGCGTACGGCACGGTCGTCGTCGTCTCGACGCGCGACTGCTCGCTGCAGCGCCGGCACCAGAAGCTCGTCGAGGAGGCGCCGGCACCGTTCCTCACCGACGAGCAGCGCGCGACGCTCGTCAGCGCGTCCCAGGCGATCCTGCGCGAGGCCGGCTACGTCGGTGCGGGCACCTGCGAGTTCCTCGTCGGCGCGGACGGCACCGTCTCGTTCCTCGAGGTGAACACCCGCCTGCAGGTCGAGCACCCGGTCACCGAGGAGATCTCCGGCATCGACCTGGTGCGCGAGCAGCTGCGCATCGCGGCCGGCGAGCCCCTCGGGTACACCGAGGTCGCCACGCGCGGGCACTCGATCGAGTTCCGCCTCAACGGCGAGGACCCGGCGGCCGGCTTCCTGCCCGCGCCGGGCCGCATCACGCGCCTGCGCTTCCCCGCCGGTCCCGGTGTGCGCGTCGACTCCGGCGTGGTCGAGGGCGACACGGTGTCGGGGATGTTCGACTCGATGATCGCCAAGCTCATCGTCACCGGCGCCGACCGGCGGCAGGCCGTCGAGCGGGCGCGGCGCGCGCTGGCCGAGCTCGAGGTCGCCGGCATCCCGACGGTGGTGCCGTTCCACCGCGCGGTGCTCGAGGCCGACGCGTTCGTCCCGGCCGACCCGGCGGAGCCGTTCCGGGTGCACACCCGCTGGATCGAGACCGAGTTCGCCGAGACGGTCGCGGGCCTGGGCGGCTCCCCCGCCGCGGCCCCCGCCGAGGACGAGCCCGCCGAGGCCGCGCTCGAGCGCGTGGTCGTCGAGGTCGGGGGCAAGCGCCTGGAGGTCGTGCTGCCGGCCGCGCTGGGGCTCGGCCGGGGCGCGGGCACCGGCCCGGGTCGCGCCGGCGGGGCCCGTCCGGGCGCCGCACCGCGCCGCACGGCACGTGCCCGCGCGACGCGCTCCGCCGGCAACGGGACCACGCTCGCGTCGCCCATGCAGGGCACGATCGTCAAGGTCGCGGTCGCCGAGGGCGCGCAGGTCGCCGAGGGCGACCTCGTCGTGGTGCTCGAGGCGATGAAGATGGAGCAGCCCCTCGTGGCGCACCGGGCCGGCACCGTGCAGCAGCTCGTGGCAGGTGTCGGCGCGAGCGTGAGCGCCGGGACCGCGATCTGCGAGATCGTCGGCTGACCGGGCACCAGGGCGCCGCGGCGGGCGCGCGCCGGCACCGCGTCGAGGGCGACGGCTGGGTCGAGTGCGGGTGCGGCCGCCGGCACTGGGGGCTGCACGGCGCCGCCGGCCTGCTGCTGGTGCGCCGCGACCGCGACGGCCGGGCCACCGACGTCGTCCTGCAGCACCGCGCGCCCTGGAGCGACGCCGGCGGCACGTGGGCCCTGCCCGGCGGTGCCCGCGGCGCCGACGAGACGCCGGAGCAGGCCGCCCTGCGCGAGGCCCACGAGGAGGCGGGCGTGGACGCCGCCGGCCTGCGCGTGCTCGGGACGCACGTGCTCGAGCACCCCGACTGGTCCTACACGACCGTCCTCGCGGAGACCCTCGTGCCGTTCGAGCCGGCCGTGACCGACGCGGAGAGCCTCGAGGTCGCGTGGGTCGCGCTCGACGACGTCACCGAGCGCCCGCTGCTCCCGGCGTTCGCGGACGCGTGGCCGGGGCTGCGCGCACGCGTCGAGCACCCGGCCACGGACGAGGCCTGAGAGCCGCTCAGTCCTCCGTGCGGTGGTGCATGATCCGCGCGACCTCGCCGATCGTCCCCGACATCGACGGGTAGACGGTCGACGCGTCGGCGATCTGGTCCGCCGTCAGCCGGTGGGTGACCGCGAGGGTCAGCGGGAAGATCGACTCGCTCGCGCGCGGCCCGACCACGACCGCCCCCAGCACGGTGCCCGTCCCGGCGTGCGCGAAGATCTTCACGAACCCGTCCCGGACGCCGAGCATCTTGGCGCGCGGGTTGCGCGCGAGCGGCAGCATGCTCACCTGGTACTGCACGCCGCGCTCGCGCAGGCGGCTCTCGGACAGCCCCACGGTCGCGATCTCCGGGGCGGTGAAGATGTTCGCGGAGATGCCCCGCAGCGACAGCGGCCGCACGGCGTCGCCGAGCGCGTGCGACATCGCGATGCGCCCCTGCGTCGCCGCGACGGAGGCGAGCGGCAGCACCCCGGTGCAGTCGCCGGCGGCGTAGACGCCGCGCACGTTCGTCCGCGAGACCTTGTCCACCTCGACGTGCCCGGAGGGCGTCAGGCGCACCCCCGCCTCCTCGAGGCCGAGGTCACGCGTCGTCGGCACCGCGCCGACCGCGAACAGCACGTGCGACCCCTCCACCTCGCGCCCGTCCTCGAGCGTCACGACGACGCCGTCGGCGGTGCGGCGCGCGGAGGACGCGCGCGAGCGGGACATGACCGTCATGCCGCGCTGCGTGAAGACCCGCTCGATGAGCTCGGCGGCGTCCTGGTCCTCGCCCGGGAGCACGCGGTCGCGGCTGGAGACGAGGACGACGTCCGCGCCGAGCGACGTGTACGCGCCGGCGAACTCGGCGCCCGTGACGCCGGAGCCGACGACGATCAGCCGCTCCGGCAGCGACGTCAGGTTGTACATCTGCGTCCACGTGAGGATGCGCTCGCCGTCGGGGCGCGCGTCGGGCAGCACGCGCGGCGTGGCGCCCGTGGCGACGAGGACGACGTCGGCGTCGAGCGTGTGCTCGCGCCCCTCGTGGGTGCGGACGGCGACGCGCTCGGGGTCGAGCAGGCGCGCCGTGCCGGCGATCACGTCGACGCCCTCGCGCTCGAGCCGGGTGCGGATGTCGGCGGACTGCGCCGCGGCGAGGGCCTTGACGCGCAGGTTCACCGCGTCGAGGTCGATGCGGTGGTGCAGCACGTCGCGGACGGCGGAGCCGGTGCCGCCCTCCGCCGGCGCGAGGCCGGCGGCGAGCGTGTCGAGGCGGATGCCCAGCTCGGGTGCGCGGTCGGCGATGGTCATCCACTCGGCCGTGGCGATCAGCGTCTTCGACGGCACGACGTCCGTGAGCACGGCCGAGCCGCCCAGCCCGTTGCGCTCGACGACCGTCACGTGCGCGCCGAGGCGCCGGGCGACGAGGGCCGCCTCGTAGCCGCCGGGGCCGCCGCCGACGACGACGACGCGGCCGGCGGGCGGGGCGTCCGCAGCAGGCCGGACGGTCGACGCGGCGACCGTGGCGGGCACGGCGGGCTGGGCGGGGGTGGCGGACGCGGCGGGGTCCTGGCTGCTCATTCCGGGGCCCCCGCGCGGTCGTGAGCGCGGTGAGCGGTCGTGTGCGGGAGGATCACGCCCCCATCCTGCCCGACCGCGCGGCGCCCGCCGACCGGACGGGACCTGCGCGGCCGCGGCTAGCCTGGGGCCATGACCGACGCCGCCCGCGACCTGACCGACCCGTACCCCGCCGACGGCGTCGCCGTGCCGGACCTCGACGACCCCGCCACCGACCCGTTCGAGGTCGCGCGTCGCGCCGCCGCGGTGATCGCCGAGCGCACGGGCATCGGCCGCCACGACGTGGCGCTCGTGCTCGGCTCGGGCTGGGGCGGCGCCGCGGACCTGCTGGGCGAGACGGTGGCGGAGCTGCCGAGCCACGAGGTGCCGGGGTTCTCCGCCCCGGCGGTCGTCGGCCACGTCGGCACGCTCCGCTCGGTGCGCATCGCCGGCGCGGACGGCCGCGGGGACCGGTACGCGCTCGTGCTCGGCTCGCGCACCCACCTGTACGAGGGCCGGGGCGTGCGGCGCGTCGTGCACGGCGTGCGGACGGCCGCGGCGGCCGGCGCGTCCACGGTCGTGCTGACCAACGGCTGCGGCGGGCTGAACCTCGCGTGGGGGCCGGGCACGCCCGTCCTCATCAGCGACCACATCAACCTGACCGCGACGTCCCCGCTGGAGGGCGCGACGTTCGTCGACCTCACCGACCTGTACTCCGCGCGCCTGCGGGCCGTGGCGCGCGAGGTCGACCCGACCCTGGACGAGGGCGTGTACGTGCAGTTCCCCGGGCCGCACTACGAGACGCCCGCGGAGGTGACGATGGCCGGGCGGCTGGGTGGCGACCTGGTCGGGATGTCGACGACGCTCGAGGCGATCGCCGCGCGGCACGCGGGCCTCGAGGTGCTGGGGATCTCCCTGGTGACGAACCTCGCAGCGGGCATCAGCCCGGAGCCGCTCGCGCACGAGGAGGTCCTCGAGGCGGGCCGTGCGGCGGGCCCGCGCATCAGCGCGCTGCTGGCGGACGTCGTCCGGCGCCTCTGACCGCGGGCCCGAACGCCGCGTCCCGCGTCTCGGGCCCGTACGGGCCAGTACGTTGGACGGGTGAGTGCCGAGAACGAGCGTGAGGACGTCCGCGCCGGTGGCGCGCCCGAGCACGCGCCGCGGGGCGCGGCGCACCCGGCCGCGGACGCGGACCGCGGGGACCGCTGGGCGGACCTGCAGCACCGGGTCGAGGCGTGGGTCGCCGACGACCCCGACCCGGAGACGGCGCAGGAGCTGACGGACCTGCTGCGCACGGCCCGCGAGCACCCGGTCGACTCGTGGCCGCCCCGCGAGGACGAGCCCGTCGCACCCGAGGAGCACCAGGCGCGCGAGGCCTCCGCCCGGGCGCGCGAGGACCTCGCCGAGCGGTTCTCGGGCCTGCTGCAGTTCGGCACCGCCGGGCTGCGCGGCGAGCTCGCGGGCGGACCGCACCGCATGAACCGCGCCGTGGTGATCCGGGCGGCCGCCGGCCTCGCGGCGCACCTGCTCGGCGAGCTCGAGGGGGACGCGCGTCCCCCGCGGGTCGTCGTCGGGTACGACGCGCGACGCAACTCGGAGCGGTTCGCGCTCGACACCGCCGGGGTCATGACGGCGGTCGGCATCGAGGTGCTGCTGCTGCCCCGTCCGCTGCCGACGCCCGTGCTCGCGTCCGCGGTGCGCCGCTACGACGCCGACGCCGGCGTCATGGTGACGGCGTCCCACAACCCGCCGCGGGACAACGGCTACAAGGTCTACCTGGGCGGGCGCGTCGTGACCGACGCCGGCCAGGGCGCCCAGATCGTGCCACCGGCCGACGCCGCCATCGCGGCCGAGATCGCCCGCGTGCCGTCCGTCGCGTCGGTCCCCCGCGCCGAGGCGGGCTGGACGGTGCTCGGCGAGGAGGTCGTCGAGGCGTACAGCCGGGACGCGGCCGCCGTCGTGCCCGCGGCGGACGACCCCGCCGTGGCCCGGTCCCGGGCGAACCTGCGGGTCGTGCTCACGCCCCTGCACGGTGTCGGCGGCGCCGTGGCGCGCGGGGTGCTCGCGCGCGCCGGCTTCACCGACGTCACCGTCGTCCCGGAGCAGGCGGACCCGGACCCCGAGTTCCCCACGGTCGCGTTCCCGAACCCCGAGGAGCCGGGCGCCATCGACCTCGCCCTCGCCCACGCGGGCGCGCAGCGGGCCGACGTCGTCATCGCGCTCGACCCCGACGCCGACCGGTGCGCGGTCGCGGTCGTCGACGTCCGCTCGCGCGTGGCGGGCGCCCCGCAGACGCCGCAGGCCGACGGGTGGCGCATGCTGCACGGCGACGAGGTCGGGGCGCTGCTGGGCGCCGACGCCGCCGCCCGCGTCACCGCCGGCGGCACGGCCGCGGTCACCGACGGCACGCCGCCCCCCACGCTCGCGTGCTCGATCGTGTCCTCCCGCCTGCTCGCGTCGGTGGCCGCCGCCGCGGGCCTGCGCTTCGCGCCGACGCTTACCGGGTTCAAGTGGCTGTCCCGCGTGGACGGCCTCGTGTACGGCTACGAGGAGGCCCTCGGCTACTGCGTCGACCCCGCGCACGTGCGGGACAAGGACGGCATCTCCGCCGCGGTGCGGGTGCTCGACCTGGCCGCGCGCCTGGCCGCCGAGGGACGCACGCTCGTCGACGCGCTCGACGACCTGGCCCGCGCGCACGGCCTGCACGTGAGCGGGCAGGTCAGCGCCCGCTTCGCGGACCTGTCCCGGATCGGCGCGACGATGGACCGACTGCGCGCGCAGCCGCCGGCCGCACTCGCCGGCGCGGACGTCGTCGAGGTCGTCGACCTCGCGGCGGGCACCGACGCCGACCGCGACGGCCTGCCGCCGACCGACGGCCTGCGCCTGCTCACCGCGGACGGCACGCGCGTCGTCGTCCGGCCGTCGGGCACGGAGCCGAAGGTGAAGTCGTACCTGGAGGTCGTCGTCCCCGTCGGACCCGACGCCGACCGGCACGAGCTCGACGCGGCCCACCGCCAGGCCCGGGAGCGCCTGCGCGTGCTCGCCGACGACGTCCGCGACGCGCTCGGCCTGACCGGCTGACGGCCCACCGCGCCGACGCCCCCGTCGCCCCTGCGGGCGGCGGGGGCGTCGGCGTGCGGGGCCGCGGGGGTCAGCGGGTCTGCGTGCAGCGCACCTGGGGGACCACCTGCGCGGCGTCGCCCTCCGCCGGCCCCGTGAAGCCGAACACGACGGACTGCCCGTTCGCCACGGAGCCGTTCCACGACAGGTTCTCGGCGCTCACGGTGCCGCCGCCCGTGCCGATCTCCGCACCCCAGGAGTCGGTGATGCCGCCGCCCGGCACGGCGTCCCACTGGACCAGCCACCCCTGCACGCCCGGCGCCGAGGCCGTGACGGTGACCTGCACCTGGTAGCCGCCGGGCCAGGACGTCAGCACCTCGTAGCGCGCGGTGCAGGCGCCGGCCGGCACGGCGGGCGGCGGCGCGACGACCCCCGGCGACGGCGGTACCGGGGCGGCCGGGGGCGGCGTGCCCGCGCCGGCGCCCCCGGTCGCCCCGCCGTCGCCGCTCCCGTCGCCACCCGGTCCGCCGACGGGCGGGGCCGGCGTGCCGCCCTCCGCCGGTGCCGGGGGCGACGCCGGGGCGGGGTCGACGGGCCCGGGCGGGGACTGCGGCGCGGGCGGCACGGCGGGCGCGCTCAGCGCCGTCTCCTCCGCCGTGAAGGGCGTCACGGGCGGGTTCACGTCGGCGGGGGCGTCCTCGTCGCGGCAGCCGCCGTCGGCCCGGTACGCCGTGTGCTCGCCGGACGAGCATGCGGTGGTGACCACGGCGTCGCCGCCGACCACGACCTCGCCCGACAGGTGCGCACCGCCGGCCACGCGGGCCACGTCGCGGACGACCGCGCGGTCCTCCACCACCGCGCCGTCCTCGACCCACGCCCGCCCCTCCAGGCGGGCCTGGTCGCGCACCTGCGCGGCACCGCGGACGACGGCGTGCGGACCGACCCACGCGGTCGCGTCGACGGAGGCCCGGTCGTCGACCCAGCCCCCTCCGTTCGGGTGCCGGTGCCCCCCGGCGGCCGGTTCGGTCGCGACCGGGTCGGCCACCACGGCGCCACCGACCCGGAACTCGTACGGGTACCGCGTCGTCGTGGGGAACGCCCCGGGGGCCGCCGTGGGCACCGCGGGCGGCGTCGCGGTCACGACGAGCAGCACGGTCTCCTCGCCGGCACGGGGCGTCAGCGTGACCTCGCCGTCGGCCGTCTCGGTCACGGGGCCGTACCGCGGGCCCGCGGGGCCGAGCGCCACCATGCCGACGCTCCACCCCGCCGTGCCGGGCTCGAGCGCCTCGGCGTGCCCGCGGAGCCGGACCCGCACGTCCCCGCCCGACCCGTCCGGGACGAGGCGGACGATGGTGAAGCCGTAGGCGCCCGGCGCGAACGCCCCGACCACCCGGTGGTGGGCGGGGTCGCCCGGGACGGGTTCGGTGGGCGTGCTGAGGTCGGCGAGCAGCACGGGGTCGACCGCCTCGACGGGGGCGGCACCCGGTCGGGCGCCGGCGTCCCCCGCCGCGACGCGCAGGGCGTGCTGGGCGACGCGGCGGTTGAGGACCTCGGGGCTGGTGGACGTCAGGCGCGCGTAGGCCGCGAGGACCGTCTCGTCGTCCCGGGACCGGGTCCACAGGTCGGCCACGACGCCGGGGTCGGCGCGGGCGACGAGCGAGTCGAGCAGGAGCCACCCGGCTGCCCCGTGCCGGGCGCTGCCCCAGGCGAGGTGCGACGCGCGCAGGAGCTCGCCGACGCCCGCGTGGCCGTCCGGGACGGCGAGGGTCGCCAGGTACGCGGCGCTCGTGGAGCGGAAGTGCTCGGCGGCGGCCCCGGGCGGACCGCCGTCCGGGCCGCCCTCGGTCAGGCGCAGCGCCACCTCGGCGGCGGCACGCGCCAGCTCCCACGAGGTGCCGGCCTCCACGCCCCCCGGCGGGGCGGGCGCCTGCGTCGCGTCCGTCGCGCCCTCGCCGTCCGGCGCGAGCACGGCGGGCGTCACGCGCACGATCCCGACGTCGTCGAGGACCTCGGCGCGGCTCGCGTCGCCCCGCACCGGCTCGCCCGGGGGTGCGGCACGGACCCCGGGCCCGCCCGACCAGGTGCCGTCGACGACGACGAGGACCTTGCGCCCGGCCGCCGGGCCCTCTGCGGGGCCCAGGCCCAGGTCGGCGTGCAGCGCGTGCAGGGCCTCGAGGCGCGCCACGGCGGCGGCGGGGTCGAACGCGAGGTCGTCCGCGGCGGCCCGTGGGTCCTCGCCGGCGCGGTCGCCCCAGGCGAGCGCGACGTGCTCCCCGACCCGCACGTGGGCGGCGTCCCACACCGCCCTCCACGTCGTGGGCACGACGAGGCCGGGGGCACCGCCGTCGCTGCTGGCGAGCGCCCCCGCGAGCACGGCGCCGAGGACGAACGGCACGGCGAGCACGGCGGCGAGCGTGCTCCGGCCGATCCTCGCCATCACCGCGTGCGTCTCCTCCCGCCCGGTGCGCACGCGCCGAGGTCCGCCGGACCGTGCCCTGCCGTGCTGCGTGGTCCGTCCCGGGGACGACGGGTCGGACAGGTGTCCACCATCGTCGCGCGTCGTCCCCCGAGTCAACGCCCGGGACGTCCCGGCTCGCGGTGTTTCACCCGGCCGTGGACCGGATTCTCACCGTGCTCTCACGCAGCGGGAGGGTCGGCCGGTCAGTAGCCCGCGTCGGCGGTGAGGCCGCCGAGCACGGCGGCGGTCCCGGACAGGCCGAGCCGGGTCGCCCCGGCGTCGATCATCGCGAGCGCGTCCTCGGCGGTGCGGATGCCGCCGGAGGCCTTGACCCCGAGGCGCCCCCCGACCGTCTGCGCCATGAGCCGCACGGCGTGCACGCTCGCGCCGCCGGCGGGGTGGAAGCCGGTGGACGTCTTGACGTAGTCGGCGCCCGACGCCTCCGCGGCCTCGCACACGGCGACGATCTCCTCGTCGGTCAGGGCGGCCGACTCGATGATGACCTTGAGCACGGTCGGCGCGGGCACGGCGGCCCGCACCGCCGCGACGTCCGCCGCGACGTCGGCGAACCGCCCGGCCTTCGCCGCCCCGACGTCGATCACCATGTCGACCTCGGCGGCGCCGTCGCGCACCGCCCGCGCGGCCTCCGCGGCCTTGACGTCGCTGTGGTGCTTGCCGGACGGGAACCCGCAGACGGTCGCGACCAGCAGGTCCGGCTCGCCGTCCAGGCCGACCGGCACCTCCAGCGGCAGGAACGACGGCGACACGCACACGGCGTACACGCCGAGCCGCACGCCCTCGGCCACGAGGGCCTCGACGTCGGCGCGGGTGGCCTCCGGCTTGAGCAGCGTGTGGTCGACGTACCGGGCGAGCGCGACGGCGTCGGTCGGGGTGGTGGGGTCGGTGGTCATGCGCGGTGCCTCCCGGGCCGTGCGGTGCCCGGCGTGCCGGCCGGGCGGACGATGCGGTCGACGAGCGCGCGGCGCTCGTCCTCGTGCAGGAACGCGTGGCGTGCGGCGGCCACCTGGACCGCGACGACGTCGTCGTGGGTCCACCCGGCCTCGCGGACGAGCAGCTCGAGCTCGCGCGAGAGCGACGTGCCGGACTGCAGGCGGTTGTCGGTGCTGACGGTGACCTCGAAGCCGAGACGCAGCAGCAGCGTGACGGGGTGCTCGGCGACGGACGCGGCCGCGCCGGTCTGCAGGTTCGACGACGGGCAGACCTCGAGCGGCACGCGGCGGTCCCGGACCCAGTGCGCGAGCCGCCCGAGCCGGGGCGCGCCGTCGGCGCCGACCTGCACGTCGTCGGCGATGCGCACGCCGTGCCCGAGGCGCAGCGCGAGGGCACCGTGCAGGGCGTCGGCGATCGAGTCGAGGCCCGCGCCCTCGCCGGCGTGCACGGTGACCGGGAAGCTCTCCTGCCGCAGCGTCCGGAACGCCGCGGCGTGCCGCGACGCCGGGAAGCCGGCCTCGGGCCCGGCGACGTCGAACGCGACGACGCCCGCGTCCCGGTTCGCCAGCGCGAGCGCGGCGACCTCCTCGGCGCGGTCCGCCTGGCGCATCGCCGAGAGGACCTGCGTCACCCGGATCTCGTGACCCGCGTCGCGGGCCTCCGCCATGCCGTCCTCGAGACCGGCCCGGACGGCGTCGACGACGGCCTGCAGCGACAGCCCGCCGCGCTGGTGCTGCTCGGGCGCGTACCGCTCCTCGGCGTGCACGACGCCGTCCGCCGCGAGGTCGAGCACGGTCTCGCGCGCGACCCGGTGCAGGGCGTCGGCCGTCTGCAGGACGCCCACCGTGTGGTCGAACGTCTCGAGGTAGCGCTCGAGCGAGCCGGACGACGCCGCCTCGACGAACCAGCGCCCGAGCGCGTCGGGGTCCGTGGTGGGCAGCGTGTGGCCGGCCTGCGCGGCGAGCTCGACGACGGTCGCCGGTCGCAGGCCGCCGTCCAGGTGGTCGTGCAGCAGGACCTTGGGCAGTGCGCGGACGGCCGCGCCGGGATCGGCGTCGGGCGTGCCCGACGCCGGGAGGTGCGCGGTCATGCGTCCACCGTAGCGGGACGGCTCACTCCCCCTGGACCTCGTCCTCCTCGTCGATCGGCACCTCGGCGGCCTGCTCGGCGACGTCCGCCTCGTTCGCGGCGTCGGCGAGGTCCGGCCGCGGGACCGCGGGCGTGTACTCCTCCGGGTCGGCGCGCTCGGGCAGCGCGTCCCGCTCCGGCTCGTCCGCCGGGTCGGTCAGCCGCGCAGGTGCGTCGGGGTCGACGGGGACCAGCCCCGCGTCGCGCCAGGCGTCGTTCCCGGGCACGGTGCTCATGCCGGGGCCCCCGCGCGATCGTGAGCGCAGCGAACTATCGGGTGGGGTGAGTTCATGGCTCCTCCTCGGACAGGTGGGTGGGACGTCCCCATCGTGCAGGGCGCCCCGCCCGCCTGCCATGGGAGGCGACGGGCAGCGCCCGCCGGGTCAGCCGGCGGCGACGCGGTCCAGCACGAGCGGCCGCGGCGCGGCGGCCGGTGCCTCGGGCGCCACGACGACGCCGCCGGCGAGCGCCTCGCGCGCACGGGCGAACCGCTCCGGGGTGTCCGTGTGCAGGGTGAGCAGCGGCTGCCCCGCGCGCACCCGGTCGCCGGGACGGGCGTGCAGCTCGACGCCCGCACCGGCCTGCACCGGGTCCTCCTTGCGCGCCCGCCCGGCACCCAGGCGCCAGGCCGCGACGCCGACGGCGTACGCGTCGAGCGTGGTCAGCACGCCGTCCGCCTCCGCGACGACCTGCTCGGTCTCGCGCGCGACCGGCAGCGGGGCGTCCGGGTCCCCGCCCTGCGCCGCGATCATGCGACGCCACACGTCCATCGCGCGGCCGTCGGCCAGCGCCGCGGCGGGGTCGGCGTCGGGGCGGCCGGCGGCGTCGAGCATCTCCCGCGCGAGCGCGACCGTGAGCTCGACGACGTCGGCGGGGCCACCGCCTGCGAGCACCTCGACGGACTCGCGCACCTCGAGCGCGTTGCCGGCCGTCAGGCCGAGCGGCGTCGACATGTCGGTGAGCAGCGCGACGGTCCGCACGCCGGCGTCCGTGCCGAGCTCGACCATGGTCCGGGCGAGCTCGCCGGCCCGCTCGGCGTCCTTCATGAACGCACCCGACCCGACCTTGACGTCCAGGACGAGCGAGCCCGTGCCCTCGGCGATCTTCTTGCTCATGATCGAGCTGGCGATGAGCGGGATGGCCTCGACCGTGCCGGTGACGTCGCGCAGCGCGTAGAGCTTGCGGTCCGCCGGCGCCAGGCCCGAGCCGGCGGCGCAGATGACCGCGCCGACGTCCTCGAGCTGGCGCATCATCTCGTCGTTGCTCAGCGCGGCCCGCCAGCCGGGGACCGACTCGAGCTTGTCGAGCGTCCCGCCCGTGTGGCCGAGGCCGCGCCCGGACAGCTGCGGCACCGCGACGCCGAACACCGCGACGAGCGGTGCCAGCGGCAGCGTGATCTTGTCGCCGACGCCGCCGGTCGAGTGCTTGTCGGCGGTGGGGCGCGACAGGCCCGAGAAGTCCATGCGCTCGCCGCTGGCGATCATCGCGGCGGTCCACCGCGCGATCTCGGCGCGGTCCATGCCGTTGAGCAGGATCGCCATCGCCAGGGCGGACATCTGCTCGTCCGCGACCACGCCGCGGGTGTAGGCGTCGAGCACCCAGTCGATCTGGGCCTCGGACAGCCGGCCCCCGTCGCGCTTGGTGACGATGACGTCGACGGCGTCGAACGGCTCGCTCACGCCTGCTCCTCCCCCGCGCCCCGCTCGACCAGGTCCACCGGACCGAACGCGTCGGGCAGCACCTCGCTCATCGGGCGCACGCCCCGCACGGTCTCGACGAGCAGGTCCGGGCCGCCGTGCTCGAACAGCAGCTGCCGGCAGCGCCCGCACGGCGCCAGCACGTTGCCGTGGCCGTCCACGCAGGTGAACGCGACCAGCCGGCCGCCGCCCGTCACGTGCAGCATCGACACGAGGCTGCACTCGGCGCACAGCGTGACGCCGTACGACGCGTTCTCGACGTTGCAGCCGGTGACGACGCGGCCGTCGTCGACGAGCGCCGCGACGCCCACCGGGAACCGCGAGTAGGGCACGTACGCCCGCGGCAGCATGTCGCGCGCGGCGGCGCGCAGCGCGTCCCAGTCGACCTGGGGGTGGGTCACGGTCACTCCTTGACGTAGGGCTGGCCGGACGCGGCGGGCGCACGCGAGCGCCCCACGAGCCCCGCGACCGCGAAGATCGTCACCACGTACGGCAGCATCAGCATGAACTGGCTCGGCACGGGCGCCCCGACGATGCTCAGGGCCCCCTCGAGGTTCGACGCGAAGCCGAACAGCAGGGCCGCGAGCGCCGCGCGCACCGGGTCCCACTTGCCGAAGATGACGGCGGCGAGCGCGATGAAGCCGGCGCCGGCCGTCATCTCCTTGCCGAAGCTCGACACCGACACGACGGTGTAGAACGCGCCGCCCACGCCGGCGATCGCGCCGGCCACCACGAGCGCCAGGTAGCGCGTGCGGCCGACCTTGATCCCGACCGTGTCGGCGGCCTTGGGGTGCTCGCCGACGGCCCGCAGGCGCAGGCCCCACCGGGTGCGTGCGAGGGCGAACCAGATCGCGGGCACGGCGAGGTACATGAGGTAGACGACGACGCTCTGGTTGAACAGCGCCGGGCCGACGACCGGGATGTCCGCGAGCAGCGGGATCGCGATGCGGCTGAACCGGGTCGTGGCGTTGAGCGTCTCGGCGTTCGGCACGAGCACCTGCGAGTACAGGAAGCTCGTCAGGCCGATGACGAGGACGTTGAGCACGACACCGACGATCACCTGGTTGACGCGGTAGGTGATGGCGAAGACGCCGAGCACGAGCGAGACGAGCACGCCCGCGACGACCGCGGCGAGCAGGCCCGCCCACGGGCTGCCCGTGACCGTGCCGGCCACGGCCGCGCAGAACGCGCCGGCGAGCAGCTGCCCCTCGATGGCGATGTTGACGACGCCCGCGCGCTCGCCCACGACGCCGCCGAGCGCGCCGAAGACGATCGGCACCGCCAGCAGCACGGACCCGCCGACGAGGCGCGTGACGGGGATGTCGCCCGCCGAGCCGGCGGCGGCCCACGCGAGGAAGCCGAACAGCAGGACGACGGCGAGCACGAGCGAGAGCCACAGCGGCACCCGCCGGCCGCGCGCGACGAGCAGCGCCGCGACGGCCGTGCCGGCGGCACCCAGCGCGACGCACACCCACGCGGTGGCGGTGCCGGGCACCGTCACGTCGGGCAGCGCGACGAGGTCCCCCTCCGAGGCGAGGCGGAACGTGGCGTCGCCGGCGCGGGCCGCGAGCAGCAGCAGGAGCGCGAACAGGGCCGTGACGACGCCGAGGGCGATCGGGGCCTTGCGGCTGACGACCGTGACGGTGCGGTGCTGCACGACGTCCTCGGGCGTGGGCGCGAGCGTCGCGGTCATGCCGCCACCTCCTGCGACGTCGGGGTGCCGGTGGCACCGCGGCCGGGCCGTCGGCGCGCGCGCCCGCCGGGCTGCGGGAGCCGGAACACGGCCCGCACGAGCGGCGGTGCGGCGATGAACAGCACGATGAGGGACTGCACGACGAGGACGATCTCGATCGGCACGCCCTCCAGCGCCTGCATCGACGACCCGCCCGCCTTGAAGGCGCCGAAGAGGATGCCGGCCAGGAGCACGCCCACGGGGCTCGACCCGCCCAGCAGCGCCACGGTGATCGCGTCGAAGCCCACACCGGCGTCGATGTCGGCGCCGAAGCCGGTCGTGATGAGCCCGAGCACCTGCGTGGTGCCCGCCAGGCCGACGAGGGCGCCGGCGACGCCCATCGCGAGGACCGTGGTCCGGCGGACGTCGATGCCGGCGACGCGGGCGGCGTGCGCGTTCTCGCCGAGGGCCCGGAAGCCGAAGCCGAGGCTCGAGCGGTTGAGCAGCCACCACACGAGGACGACCGCCCCGAGCACGAGCAGGAAGCCGACGTGCAGGTTGTAGCGGTCCCCGAGCAGGCCCGGCATCACCGCCGTCTCCGCCATGGCCGGCGTCTTCGGGTTCGCGGACCCCGGCGCCTGCAGCAGGCCGGGGGTCGCGAGCAGGTAGGACAGCAGGTAGAACGCGATGTAGTTGAGCATGATCGTGACGATCACCTCGTGGGCGCCCGTCGCGGCCTTGAGCAGGCCCGCGATCCCCGCCCACAGCGCCCCGGCGAGGATGCCGACCACCACGGCCACGACGAGGTGCAGGCCGACGGGGAGGTCGAACGCGAAGCCGACCCAGCCCGCGGCCGCGGCCGAGACGAGCAGCTGCCCCTGGCCGCCGATGTTGAACATGCCGGCGCGGAACGCCACGGCCACGCCGAGGCCCGCCGCGATCAGCGGCGTCGCGTACGTGAGCGACTGCGTCAGCGGACGCACGGCCGCCGCGAACGAGTCCGCCTCGTAGTTCCACACGGCGCCCCGGAAGAGCGCGGCGTACGCGCCGCCGACGGCCTGGCCGATCGCGGCGAACGTGTCGGCGGGGCGGGCGAAGAAGTAGCCCGCCGACTCCTGCACCGCCTCGTCGGTGAACGCGATCATCACGGAGCCCGCGAGGATCGCGAGCACCACCGCACCGAGGGAGACGGCCCAGCCGCCCGAGACGATGCGGGCGAAGGCCTCGTGCCAGCGCCGGTCGCCGGGTGGCGTCGCGGCGCCCCCGTCGGTGCCGCCGGTGTCCGTGGCAGGAGCCGGTGCGGCCCCCGCCGGCGCCGCAGCGCGTGTCGGCTCGCTCACGCGGCCTCTCCCTCCGTCCCGGGCGCGATGCCGGCCATCATGAGGCCGAGCTGGTCGCGCGGGGTGGTCGCCGGGACGATCCCGACGACGCGTCCGCGGTACATGACGAGGATGCGGTCGCCGAGCGCGACGGCCTCGTCGAGCTCGGTGGAGACGACGACCACGGGCACGCCCGCGTCGCGCGTCTCGACGATCCGCTTGTGGATGAACTCGATCGACCCGACGTCGACGCCGCGCGTCGGCTGGGCCGCGACGAGCAGGCGCAGCTCGCGCGAGAGCTCGCGGGCCAGCACGACCTTCTGCTGGTTGCCCCCGGACAGGCGGCCGACCGGCGTGTCGATGCCCTGCGTGCGGATGTCGAACTCCTCGACCTTCTCGCGCGCGAACGCGTCGCGCGCCCGCAGCTGCAGGGCGCCGGACCGGACGAACGGCGGCCCGTCGGTGCGGTTGAGCACGAGGTTGTCCGCGACGCTGAAGGTGCCCACGAGGCCGTCCTCGTTGCGGTCCTCGGGCACGAACCCGACGCCCGCGTCGAGCACCTGGCGCACGTTGCGGCCGACCAGCTCATCGCCGTCGAGCCGCACCGAGCCGCGCACGTGCTCCGCGAGCCCGGCGAGGGCCTCCGCGAGCTCGGTCTGGCCGTTGCCCTGGACGCCGGCGACCACGAGGATCTCCCCGCCGCGCACCTCGAACGAGACGTCGTCGACGAGGACCGTGCCGCGCGCGTCCGTCACCTCGAGGTTCCGGACCTCCAGGCCCCGCCCGGCGGGGACGGCGTCGTCCTTCTGCACGGTGAGCTCGACGGCGCGGCCGACCATGAGCGAGGCCAGCTCCGCGTCGGACGCGGTCGGGCTGGCCTCCCCCACCACCGCGCCACGGCGCACGACGGTGATCCGGTCCGCGACCTCGCGGACCTCGCGCAGCTTGTGGGTGATGAAGACGATGGCGGCGCCGGACTCCTTGAGCTGGCGCATGATCGCCATGAGCTCGTCGGTCTCCTGCGGCGTCAGCACCGCGGTCGGCTCGTCGAAGACGAGGACGCGGGCGTCGCGCGAGAGCGCCTTGATGATCTCGACGCGCTGCTGCACGCCGACGGGCAGGTCCTCGACGAGCGCGTCGGGGTCGACGTGGAAGCCGAAGCGGTCGGCGATCTCGCGCACGCGCGAGCGCGCGGCGTCGAGGTCGAGCCGGCCGCCGGCCCGCGTCTGCTCGTGGCCGAGCATGACGTTCTCCGCGACGGTGAAGACGGGGATGAGCATGAAGTGCTGGTGCACCATGCCGATCCCGGCGGCCATCGCGTCGCCCGGCCCGGCGAAGTGCTGCTCGCGGCCGTCGAGCAGGATCTCGCCCTCGTCGGCCTGGTAGAGGCCGTACAGGACGTTCATGAGCGTCGACTTGCCCGCACCGTTCTCGCCGAGCAGGCAGTGGATCTGCCCGGGTTCGACCGTGAGGTCGATGTGGTCGTTCGCGACCAGCGCGCCGAAGCGCTTGGTGATGCCGCGCAGCTCGAGCTTCATGTACCGATCCTCGACGGGTGGGTGGGAGGGCCGCACGCCGACGCGCCGCGGGGAGGCCGCGGCTGCGGCCTCCCCGGGGCGGTCACCGTGCGAGCGGGGTCACTCGGCCAGGTAGGAGGTGACGGTGACGTCACCGTCGATGATCTGCGTCTGCAGCTCCTGCACGGCCGCCCAGAGCTCCGGGTCGACCTTGTCCTCGAAGTCGTGCAGCTCGGCCAGGCCGACGCCGCCGTTCTCGAGCGTGCCGACGTACGCCTCGGCGTCCCAGTCGTCGCCCGCCGACGCGAGCACGGCCTCGTAGGTCGAGACGTCCATCTTCTTCAGGATGGAGGTGAGGACGTACGGCTGCGTGGCCGGGTCCGTCTCGTAGACGTCGGCGTCGGCGCCGATGAGCGCGATGTCGCGCCCGGAGTCGGCGATCGCGTCGAGCGCGGACTGGTAGATCGGGCCGCCGACGGGCAGCAGGACGTCGACGCCCTGGTCGATGATGCCGGCCGCGACCTCCTTGGCGGTGTCGTTGGCCGCGAAGCCGCCCGTGAACGAGCCCTGGTCGCCGCCCTGGTACCCGACGACCTGCACGGACGTGCCGTTCTCGGCGTTGTAGTGGTCGACGCCCTGCTTGAAGCCGTCCATGAAGATGGTGACGGTCGGGTACGGCTGGCCGCCGAACGTGCCGACCTTGCCGACCTCCGAGTAGCCCGCGGCGAGGTAGCCGGCGAGGAACGCGGCCTCGGCCGTGTTGTAGAGGAGCGGCTTGATGTTCTCCGCGTCCTTCTCGCCGTCGAAGTCGTTGTCCGCGGCGTCGTCGACCAGGATGTAGTGCAGGTCGGGGTTCGCGTTGGCGGACTCGACCGTGTCGGCGGACAGCGCGAAGCCGACGGACACGATCGTGTTGCAGCTCGCCGAGACGAGGCTCTCGAGGTTGGCGGGGTAGTCCGCGGCGGACTCCGACTGGACCTCGGCGAACTCGGCGCTCAGCTCGTCGGCGGCCTTGCGGGCGCCCTCGTAGCTCAGCTGGTTGAAGCTCTTGTCGTCGAAGCCGCCCTCGTCGGAGACGATGCAGGCCTTGAAGTCGGAGCCGGCCGCCGTCTCGTCGCCGCCCGCGGTCTCCTGCGTGTCCTCGGGGGCGCTGCCGCACGCGGTCAGCGCCAGGACGACCGCACCGCCGAGCGCGGCCGCTCGCATCATCTTCTTCACGCCGGTTATCTCCTGTTGTCGTCGTGACGTCCCGTCGCAGGGGCCGGAGCGGGCGGCAGGGAGGCGCCGCCGCGGCGTGCGGCTGTCGACGGAGTTCACCGACGACCCTAGGCACCGCGAGGTCACGGACCTGTTACCGATGGGTATCCGCGCAGGTTCCGTGATGAATTCGCAACCTGCGGACACCCGTCGGGCGGTGCCGAATGCGGCAGGACTGGACGTATGACCAGGCCCGCCGCCGCGGCACGCGTCACTCCCTGCGGCGCTCGGCCGGGTCGGCGTGCTGCGTCCGGCGAGCTGCGCGGTGCGCGCGAGCAGCAGCGCCCCCGCCTCGACGGCCCGCTCGTCCACCCGCAGGTCGCCCTGGTGGATGTCGTACGTGTGGCCGCCCGGCGTCCGCGTGCCCAGCCGCGCCATCGCGCCCGGCACCTTCTGCAGGTACCACGCGAAGTCCTCGCCGCCGAGCGACTGCTCGGTCAGGCGCACCGACTCCGGCCCCAGGACGTCGCGCGCCGCGGCCTCGAGCACCGCGGTCGCCCCCTCCCGGTTCTCGACGGGCGGCACGCCGCGCGCGTGCTTCACCTCGACCTCGACCCCGAAGGGGCGGACCACGTCGTGCACGGCCGCCTCCAGCACGCGGGACGCGTGCTCCCACGCCCGCACGTCGAGGCAGCGCAGGGTGCCCATGACGGTCCCGCTCGACGGGATCGCGTTGTGGGCGCTGCCCGCGCGCACCGCGCCCCACGTGAGGTTGACCCCGGAGCGCGGGTCGAGACGCCGGCCGAGCACGGCGGGGACCTGCGTGATCACCTGGCCGAGCGCGAACACGACGTCACCGGTCAGGTGCGGGCGCGACGTGTGCCCGCCGTCGCCGGTGAGCGTCACCGTCACCTCGTCGGACGCGGACGTGATCGGGCCGATGCGCGTCCCGACCTGGCCCACGTCGAGCTTCGGGTCGCAGTGCACCGCGAAGATGCGCTCCACGCCGTCCAGGCCCCCGGCCGCCATGACGTCGAGCGACCCGCCCGGCTGCACCTCCTCCGCGGGCTGGAACAGCAGGCGCACGCCCGCCGCGAGCCCGTCGGCGACCTGCGCGAGCGCGAGCCCGGCACCGAGCACCGCGGTGGTGTGCACGTCGTGTCCGCACGCGTGCGCCACACCGCGCACGCCGGAGGCCCACGGCAGGTGGCACGTGTCCGCCACCGGCAGCGCGTCGAGGTCCGCGCGCAGCGCCACCCGCCGGGCACCGCGGGCGCTGACCGTCGGGCCGATGTCGCACCACAGCCCGGACCCGGGCAGCAGGTGCGGGTGGAGGCCCGCGGCGCGCAGCCGGTCGGCGACGACCCGCGTCGTCCGCTCCTCCGTCCGCGCCAGCTCCGGGTGCGCGTGCAGGTCGCGCCGGATCTGCACGAGCTCGTCCCGCAGGCCGGCGACCACCTCCGCGAGCCGGGCCGCCTCCCCGTCGGCGGGGGCCGGCGCGAGCGAGCGCAGCGGCGCGACCGCGTCCCGCGGCGCCCGGGACGCTCCGTCGCCGTCGGGCACCGGCACCGGCGGACGGAGCTCCCCGGTGGCGGGCGCGTCGGACGTCAGGGGACGGTCGGAGGGAGCGGTGGGCACGTCCTCGACTGTAACCGCCCGCCTCAGAGCAGGTCCTCGCGGCCCCGCTCGCGCCAGGCGTCCACCGCCCCCTTGACCTGCTGCGCGTGCGCGCGGGTGGTGACGAGCACCGCGTCCGGCGTGTCCACCACGACGGCGTCCGGGACGCCGACGACGCTCACGGTGCGTCCGCCGCCCACGACGACGCTGCCGGGCGCGTCCAGCCGCAGCACCGCCGCCGGGTCGCCGAGCGTCGCGTCGCCCGTGCCGTCGGCGAGCAGGGCCCCGAGGGAGGCGAAGTCGCCGACGTCGTCCCACCCGAACCCGCCGGGCACCACGGCCACGCCCCCGGCCGCGGCGACGGGCTCGGCGATGGCGTGGTCGATGGCGATCCGCGTCAGCGTCGGCCAGGTGTCGGCCAGGCGCGCGTCGCGCTCGGGCCCGTCCCAGGCGGACGCGATGCGGCGCAGCCCGTCGTGCAGCGCGGGCAGCTGCGCGGCGAGGTGGTCCAGCAGGACGGCCGCGCGCACGACGAACATGCCGGCGTTCCAGCTGTACCGGCCCGTCGCGAGGTACTCCGCCGCGGTCGCGGCGTCGGGCTTCTCCGTGAAGCCGTCCACGTGCCGCGCCCCGGGGGCCCCCGGCACGCCGAGCGGGTCGCCCGCCCGCACGTACCCGAAGGCGGTCGACGGCCCGCTCGCCTCGATGCCGACGGTCACCACGTAGCCCGCGCGCGCCGCCTCGACGGCCTCGCGCACGGTCGCCCCGAACACGTCCGTGCCGGAGATGACGTGGTCGGCGGCGAACGAGCCGAGGACGACGTCGGGGCCGTGCCGCTCGAGCAGCACGGCGGCGGCCAGGCCGATGGCCGCCATCGAGTCGCGCGGGCTCGGCTCGGCGAGCACGTCGTCCGGCCCCAGCTCGGGCAGCTGCTCCGCGACGGCCGCCGCGTGCCGCTGCCCCGTCACGACGAGCACGTGGCCGGGGCCCGCGAGCGGGAGCAGCCGGTCGACCGTCGACTGCAGGAGGCTGCGACCGCTCCCCGTGAGGTCGAGCAGGAACTTGGGCCGCCCCGCGCGGCTCAGCGGCCACAGCCGGGTGCCCGCGCCGCCCGCGGGAACGACGGCGTGGAGGTCGGGGATCGGCGACGTGGCCTCGGCGCTGGGCATGCCCGAACGGTACCGAGACGGCCGCCGCCGCCGGGCGCGGTCGCCCTGCGGCGGACCTCCGCGGGCTGCCTCCGCTACCACCGTCTCAGTGTGTGGACTTGGTCACAAAGTCCCGTGCGCGGGGTCGGGTGTCCCGTGACGGCGGCGTGTGCGGGCGGTCGGGTCATTACAGTGAGGCTCACCCCCGGACATCGCCGTCCACGCCGACTCGCCCCAGGAGGCACCACCGTGTCCACTGCGCCCACCGCGCCCGCGCGGCCGGCCGGAACGCTCTACCGCGGGCGCGAAGGCATGTGGTCGTGGGTCGCGCACCGGGTCACCGGCTTCGCGATCTTCTTCTTCCTGCTCGTGCACGTGCTCGACACGTCGCTCGTGCGCGTCTCCCCCGAGGCGTACAACGACGTCATCGGCACGTACAAGAACCCGATCATGGGGCTCGGCGAGGCCGGCCTGGTGCTGGCGATCGTGTTCCACGCGTTCAACGGCCTGCGGATCATCCTCGTCGACTTCTGGTGGCAGGGGACCCGGTACCAGCGCGTGATGCTCTGGGTCGTCATGGGCCTGGTCGTCGTGACGATGGCCGGCTTCCTGCCCCGTCACCTCATGAACGTGTTCGGAGGCCACTGACCATGACGACGATCGCGGACCCCAAGGCCCCGCGCCCCTCGCGGCCCGGCCCCACCCGGCGCTCCACGCACGGCAACACCGAGATGGTCGCGTGGCTGTTCATGCGCGTGTCCGGCGTGATCCTGGTCGTGCTGATCTTCGGGCACCTGTTCGTCAACCTCGTGCAGGGCGAGGGCATCAACGCCATCGACTTCGGCTTCGTCGCCGGCAAGTGGGCGTCGCCGTTCTGGCAGGTCTGGGACCTGCTCATGCTCTGGCTCGCGATGATCCACGGCGCCAACGGCGTCCGCACGATCATCAGCGACTACGCCGAGAAGGACTCGACGCGCATCGTCCTCAAGAGCCTGCTGTACGTCGCCACCGTCGTGGTGATCGTGCTCGGCACGCTCGTCATCTTCACGTTCGACCCGTGCCCCCCGAACAGCCCGACGGACCTGCTGCCGTCGTTCTGCGAGCGCTGACGCGCCCGGCACCGTCGCCCACTCCTCAAGGAAGGCATCGCCCTCGATGCAGACCCACCAGTACGACGTCGTCATCGTCGGCGCGGGCGGCGCCGGCATGCGCGCGGCGCTCGAGTCGTCGACCCGCGTGCGCACGGCCGTCATCTCCAAGCTCTACCCCACCCGCTCCCACACCGGCGCGGCCCAGGGCGGCATGTGCGCCGCCCTCGCCAACGTCGAGGAGGACAACTGGGAGTGGCACACGTTCGACACCGTCAAGGGCGGCGACTACCTCGTCGACCAGGACGCGGCCGAGGTCATGGCCAAGGAGGCCATCGACGCGGTCCTCGACCTGGAGAAGATGGGCCTGCCGTTCAACCGCACGCCCGAGGGCCGCATCGACCAGCGCCGGTTCGGCGGGCACACCCGCAACCACGGCGAGGCCGCGGTGCGCCGCTCGTGCTACGCCGCCGACCGCACGGGTCACATGATCCTGCAGACGCTCTACCAGCAGTGCGTGAAGAACGAGGTCGAGTTCTTCAACGAGTTCTACGTGCTCGACCTGCTGGTGGACCACGACCTCGCCGCGTCCTCGGTGCCCGAGGGCGAGGAGGTGCACGTCTCCGGCGTCGTCGCGTACGAGCTGGCGACGGGCGAGATCCACGTCTTCCAGGCCAAGTCGGTCGTCCTCGCGACGGGTGGCGCCGGCAAGATCTACAAGACGACGTCGAACGCGCACACCCTCACCGGTGACGGCATGGCGCTCGCCTACCGCCGCGGCATCCCGCTGGAGGACATGGAGTTCTTCCAGTTCCACCCGACGGGCCTCGCGGGTCTGGGCATCCTGCTCTCGGAGGCGGCCCGCGGCGAGGGCGGCATCCTGCGCAACGCCGAGGGCGAGCGCTTCATGGAGCGCTACGCACCGACCATCAAGGACCTCGCGCCGCGCGACATCGTCGCGCGGTCCATGGCGAACGAGGTGCGCGAGGGACGCGGCGCCGGGCCGAACAAGGACTACGTCCTGCTCGACCTGACGCACCTCGAGCCCGCGCACATCGACGCGAAGCTCCCGGACATCACCGAGTTCGCCCGCACGTACCTCGGCATCGAGCCCTACACCGAGCCGGTGCCGGTGTACCCCACCGCGCACTACGCGATGGGCGGCATCCCCACCAACATCGAGGGTGAGGTGCTGCGCAACAGCACCGACGTCATCCGCGGCCTGTACGCCGCGGGCGAGGTCGCCTGCGTGTCGGTGCACGGCTCGAACCGCCTGGGCACGAACTCGCTGCTCGACATCAACGTCTTCGGCAAGCGGGCCGGCCGCACGGCGGCCGCGTACGCGGCCACGGCCTCGTTCGTCGAGCTCCCGGAGGACCCGGCCGCGGTCGTCACGGCCGAGCTCGAGGGCATCCGGACCCGTCCGGACGGCGAGCGCGTCGCGGACATCCGCCGGGCGCTGCAGGAGACGATGGACGCGAACGCGCAGGTGTTCCGCACGGAGGAGTCGCTGCGCACCGCGCTCGACGACATCCGTGCGCTGCGCAAGCGGTACACGGCCGTGAGCGTCCAGGACAAGAGCCGCACGTTCAACACCGACCTCCTCGAGGCCGTCGAGCTGGGCTTCCTGCTCGACATCGCCGAGACCGTCGTGGTCGGCGCGCTCAACCGCAAGGAGTCCCGCGGCGGGCACTTCCGGGAGGACTTCCCGGACCGCGACGACGCCGGCTACATGCGGCACACCATGGCCTACCGCCGTCCGGCCGGACTCGACGGCGCCTCCGCCGAGGGCGGGGACGCCGAGGGGACGTTCGCCCACACGGAGCCGTTCGACGGGTACCAGGTGGTGCTCGGGTCGAAGCCCGTGATCATGACCCGCTACCAGCCGATGGAGCGCAAGTACTGATGACCGCCACCGCAGAAGCACCCGCACCGGAGGTCGGTGCCGTCCCGTCGTTCGAGGTCACGCTGAAGATCCGGCGCTTCCTGCCGTCGGACGACGCGATCCCGACCTTCGGCGAGCCGTTCGAGGCCGAGCCGCGCTGGGACGAGTTCCGCGTCACCGTGCACGGCACGGACCGCGTCCTCGACGCCCTGCACAAGATCAAGTGGGAGCACGACGGCTCCCTGACGTTCCGCCGCTCGTGCGCGCACGGCATCTGCGGGTCGGACGCCATGCGGATCAACGGCCGCAACCGCCTCGCGTGCAAGACGCTGCTCAAGGACCTCGACCCGAGCAAGCCGATCGTCGTCGAGCCCATCAAGGGCCTGCCGGTCGTCAAGGACCTCGTGGTCGACATGGAGCCGTTCTTCGCGTCCTACCGCGAGATCATGCCGTTCCTCATCACCACGGGGACCGAGCCGACCAAGGAGCGCCTGCAGTCGCCGCAGCAGCGCGAGCGCTTCGACGACACGACGAAGTGCATCCTGTGCGCCGCCTGCACGTCGTCCTGCCCGGTCTTCTGGACCGACGGGCAGTACTTCGGCCCCGCCGCGATCGTCAACGCGCACCGGTTCATCTTCGACAGCCGCGACGAGGGCGGCGCGCAGCGCCTGGAGATCCTCAACGACAAGGAGGGCGTGTGGCGCTGCCGCACGACCTTCAACTGCACCGAGGCGTGCCCCCGCGGCATCGAGGTGACGAAGGCGATCCAGGAGGTCAAGCGCGCGATGATCACGCGCGCCTTCTGAGGCACCGCTTTTCCGCTCGCACGTCGGCGGGCACGCGCGAGAGCATCGCGCGTGCCCGCCGACGTGTTCCCACCCCCTCCGCCGCGGTACCGGGACCCCGACCCGGCACCCGCCGGCACCCGCCTGCCGGGGGGCAACGTCGGGGGCGCGGTCCGCGTCGGCGACACCGTCCGACGTCCGGCCGGCCCCTGGACGCCCGCCGTGCACGCGCTGCTGCGGCACGTGCGCGCCCGCGGCCTCGACGGCGTGCCCGAGCCGCTGGGCGTCGACGACGGCGGACGGGAGGTCCTGACCTACCTGCCCGGTGTGCCGGTCGACCTGGCGGAGGTGACGGACCAGCGCCTCGCCTCCGCGGCGGCCTGGCTCGCCCGCTACCACGCCGCCGTCGCCGACTTCCGGCCCGGCCGCGTCCGGTGGCGGTTCGAGGAGGGCGACCTGCGCCCCGGCGAGATCGTGTGCCACCACGACGCGACGCTCTACAACATGCTCGTGGCGGCGCCCGGCGGGGACGACGTCGTGGGCGTCGTCGACTGGGACGTCGCCGGCCCCGGTGTGCCGCTCGACGAGCTGGCGATGCTCGCGTGGAGCGGGGTGCCGTTCTACACCGACGCCGGCGCCCCGGAGGGCGCGCGCCGGTTGCGGCTGCTCGTCGACGCCTACGGCGAGGAGGCGTCACGCCGCCACCTGCCCCGCCACGACGCCGCGGTCGTCGCACGGCACGTCGTCGTCCGCATGACCGGCGCGAGCGACGCCATCGCCGCGGGGCAGGAGGCCGGCGACCCCGGCATGCTCAACCTCGCCCGCAGCGGTGAGCCCGCACGCACCCGCGCGGCACTGGCGGCCTACGTCGCCCGGCTGCCCGAGCTGCTCGCCGCTCTCGCCGACGCGGCGGCCGCCGACGCCGCGGCGTCGTCCTCGTCCTGACCCTCGCCCGGCGCGACGTACGGCGGGTCGGCGGTCCACGCCGCCGCGAGCAGCACGATGCGCGCGATGAGGTTGACCCACAGCAGCAGCACGACGATCGCGGCGAACGACGCCAGCACGGGGTCCTCCTGCACCGACCCCGACACGATGGAGGTGCCCAGGACGCGCACCACCCCGAGGCCCGTCGCGGCGATCGCCGCACCGCCGAGCAGGTCGCGCCGCGGCGGCGCCTGGCCGGCGAGCACGCGCACGAGCATGACGAAGAGCGCGGCGTCGACGAGGAACGCCACGGCGATGCCCAGCGCGCGCACGACGAAGCCGGAGCCCTCGTCCCAGCCCACGACGTCCAGCAGCCAGTCCGCGGCGGTGGTGACGCCGAGCGTGACCACCGCGGACAGCAGCACCGCGAGCCCGATGCCGACGAACCCGCCGAGCTCGCGCAGCTTGCCCAGCACCACGTTCTCGGCCGGGTGCACGCCGAACATCGCCCGCACGGCCGTCCGCAGCGCCGCGATGGCGCGGATGCCGGTGAACACGAGCACACCGGTCGCGACGAGCCCGGCCCAGGACAGCCCCGTCGACAGCTGCAGCTGGGAGGGCTTCAGCAGGCCGCCCCCGCCCGTGTCCACCAGACCGGGCAGGGAGGCGTCGACCGTCGAGAGCACCGTCGACCGCAGCGAGTCGTTGCGGCCGAGGACGGCCGTGAAGACCGTCCAGCCGATCGTCAGGCCGGCGAAGATCGAGAACAGCGCCGCGTACGCGATCCCACCCGTGAGGACCCCGCCGCCCGCCCGGCCGAAGCGGGCGTTGGCGCGCGCGGGGCGCGTGTGGTTCCACCACGCGAGGAGGGCCTGCCCGCGGGCGACGAGCCCCGCGAGGCCCGGTGCCCACCGCCGCTCGGGCCGCGGGTCCGGCGCGGCCGCCGCGGCGTTCCGGTGCGCCTCACCCGCCCCGGCCGCCGGGCGCACCACGGTGCGCTCGGTCGGGGTGCGGGGGCGCGTCATGGGCCGAATCTAGGTCGGCCGCACCGCCGCGGCATCCGGACGGCCCTGCGCGGTCGTGCCGCCGGCCGCAGCCCCGCCGCGCAGGGCGAACGCGCGCTCCTGCCGCCAGGCCCGCCCGTCGTGCACGTACCGGTGCAGGTGCGTGACGAGGAAGGTCGCCTCGTACGCGTCCATCGCCGTCTGCGCCGCGTCGAGCGCGGCGTCGTCGAGCTCGTGCGCGACGGTGACGTGCGGGTGGTACGGGTAGCGCGACTCGTGCGCGAGCGGGCCCGCGCGCAGCGCCCGCTCGAGCGCGGTGCACTCGGCCGCGCCCCGCACGAGCGGCACGAACACGACCGGCGTGACCGGCCGGAACGTGTCCGCCCCGCGCAGGTGCACCTCGAACGGCGGGTGCTCGGCCGCGACGGCGCGCAGGTGGTCGTCGACCACCGCGGAGGCCGACGCGGGGACCGGCGTCGGGCCGACGAGCGTCACGTGCGGGTGGACGTGCGCCGCGTCCGGGTCGCCCGAGCGGGCCCGCGCCGCCGCGAGCTCACCCCGGTACGGCTCCGGGAGGGCCACGGCGACGCCGACGAGGCGCTCGCCGGGGCCGCACTCCGGCAGCCTCACGGACGCGTCCGCCGCCGCGGGAGCAGACCCGTGCGGTCGTACATCCGCTCCAGCGTCGGCACCGCCAGCTCGCGCGCCCGCTCGGCGCCGGCCGCCAGCACGTCGTCCAGCGCCGACGGGTCCGAGAGGTAGTGGTGCACCCGCTCCTGGAACGGCGTGAGGAAGTCGACCACGACGTCCGCGAGGTCCTTCTTCAGGTCGCCGTACCCCTTCCCCGCGTAGTCCGCCTCGAGGGACGGGACCGTCCGGCCCGACAGCGCCGAGAAGATCGTCAGCAGGTTGGAGATCCCCGGCTTGGACACCGGGTCGAACCGGATCGCCCGCTCGGTGTCCGTCACCGCCGAGCGGATGCGCTTGGCCACGACCTTCGGGTCGTCGAGCAGCTCGATGAGGCCGTTGGGGCTCTCGGCGGACTTGCTCATCTTCGCCGTCGGGTCCTGCAGGTCGTAGATCTTCGCCGTCGCGGACACGATGTACGGCTCGGGCACGACGGCCGTCCCGGCGCCGAAGCGCGAGTTGAGCCGCTGCGCGAGGTCCCGCGTCAGCTCGAGGTGCTGGCGCTGGTCCTCGCCGACCGGCACGAGGGCCGTGTCGTACAGCAGGATGTCGGCCGCCATGAGGACCGGGTACGTGAAGAGCCCGACCGTGGTGCCCTCCGTGCCCTGCTTCGCGGACTTGTCCTTGAACTGCGTCATGCGCGACGCCTCGCCGAAGCCGGTGAGGCACGACAGGATCCACGCGAGCTCGGCGTGCTCGGGGACGTGCGACTGCACGAACAGCACCGAACGCGCCGGGTCCACGCCGGCGGCAAGGTACTGCGCGGCCGTGCGGCGCGTGCGCTCCCGCAGCACGCGCGGGTCCGGGGCGACGGTGAGGGCGTGCAGGTCGACGACGCAGTAGATCGCGTCGTGCGTGTCCTGCAGGGCCACCCACTGCGTGAGCGCGCCGAGGTAGTTGCCCAGCTGCAGCGAGTCGGACGTCGGCTGCATGCCGGAGAAGATCCGGCTCGCGGCCGGCGTCGTGCTCTGCGGCGACGGCGAGGGCAGCACCTGGGTCATGCGAGGGCCTCCTGGGACGGGACGGGCGTCGTGCGGACCGGAGCCGCGCCGGCGGACCGACGGGCAGCGGCTGGTGCGGGTGACGTGCGGGCGGTACGGGTGACGCGGTGGCTGCGCGAGCGGGGACGGCTCAGGTCGCCTCGTCGTCGAACGGTGCGGGACCGGTCCACGCACCGGCCGGCCGGGCGGCGGCCCCGCCCGTCGCGGCGGCGGCGCGCGCCGCCGCCCGGGGAGGTGCGGACGTGCCCACGTCCTCCATCAGCGCCTCGCGCACGATGCGGCGGGGGTCGTACCGGCGAGGGTCGAGCGCGGCCCAGTCCACGTCGCGCGCGGCGTCGCCGAGCTCGTCGTCGACCCGTCGGCGCGTGTCGCGGACCACGTCGCGCAGCCGGCGGACCCAGCCGGCGAACTGCTCGGCGTACGACGGCAGCCGCTCCGGCCCGATCACGAGGGCGGCGACGAGCAGCAGCACGAGCAGCTCGCCACCGTTGATGCCCAGCACCCGGACAGGGTACCCCTGCACGCACCCGCCCACGGGTGCCGGGGACGTCGGCCGGGCCGTGGGCGGCGGTCAGTCGGACGCGATCTCGTCGAGGCGCACCCGCACGTCGCGCTCGCGCTCGCCGGTGCGCACGCGCAGCTCGACGGCGTCGCCGGGCTCGCGGGCGCGGATCGCGACGATCAGCTCCTCCGAGGCGGTGACGGGCCGGCCGTCGATCGTGAGGATGACGTCGCCCCGGCGGATGCCCGCCCGGTCGGCGGGGCCGTCCGGGGTGACCGCGGGACGTCCGTCGACGTCCTCCTCGCGCACGCGCACGCCCTCGCCGGTCCACCCCTCGTCGAGCAGGACGCCGATCACCGGGTAGGTGGCGCGCCCGGTCGTGATGAGCTGCTCCGCCGTGCGCCGCGCCTGGTTCGAGGGGATCGCGAACCCGAGCCCGATGCTGCCGCCTGCCGCGCCCAGGCCGCCCGGCAGCTGCGCGATCGCCGAGTTGATCCCCACGACGCGGCCCGCGGCGTCGACGAGCGGGCCGCCGGAGTTGCCGGGGTTGATGGCCGCGTCCGTCTGGAGGGCGTTGATGAACGCCTGGTCCGAGCCCTCCCCGGCCACCACCGGCCGGTTCCGTGCGCTGACGATGCCGGTCGTCACCGTGCCGACCAGACCGAGGGGCGCACCGATCGCGACCACCGGGTCCCCGACGACGACCGCGTCGGAGTCCCCCAGCGTCAGCGGCGTGAGCCCGGTCGCCTCGACCTTGACGACCGCGAGGTCGTACTCGGTGGTCGCGCCCACGACCGACCCGGGCAGCTGGGTGCCGTCCGCGAACACCACGACCAGCCCGCCCTCGCGGGCTCCGGCCACCACGTGGTTGTTCGTCAGGACGTAGCCGTCCTCCCGCAGGACGAACCCCGAGCCCGACCCGGACCCCCCCGCGCCCTCCACCTCGATGGAGACCACGCTCGGCAGCACGCCCGCGGCGATCCCCGCGACCGAGGCGGGGTCGCGCTCCACAGCCGCCGCCTGCCCTCCCGGCTCCTGGGCCGGCGGGGACGGCAGGTCCGCGCTGGTCGGCCGTCGGTCGTCGCCCCACGTGCGGGCGCCGACGACGCCCCCCACGAGGCCCGCGACGAGCGCGAGGACGAGCAGCGGCACGACCCATGCCACCGACAGCGAGCGGGAACGCCGCACCCGCCGGCGGACGGGCGCGGGAGGGGCGGCCGTCGGCCACACCGGGGCGTGCGCGGGGCCGGGCGTCGTGTTCTCGGGGCGCCACGGCGCCGGCGCCGAGGCCTGCGGCGGTGACGCGGGTGAGGCGGGTGCCGCTGCAGGCGGCTGGGCCGCGGGCGGCCGGGGCGCCGGGGCGGCGGGCGCGACAGGACCACCGGCGCCCGCGGCGGGACCGGCAGCGGGAGCGACGGGACCCGAGGTGGCCGCGCCGGGAGGGGCAGCGGCGCCGACCGGGCGGGCCGGCTCGACCCGCCGGTACGTCGAGGGACGTGCGAACAGGTCCGGGGCAGGAGTCGGCTCCGGGGCAGGGGCCGGCTCGGTGGCCGGCGTCGGCTCCGGCGTCGGTCCGGTGGCGGGCGTCGGCTCGGTGGCGGGCGTCGGCTCCGGCGCGGACGACGGCGTCGGCGGCTCGGACTGCTCGACGCGCTGCGGGTCGTCCGTCACCGGCCGTCCACCGCGTCCGACACCGTCTGCCACCCCCGGCCGATCCGCCCCGCGACCGTGTCGTCGTACCCGCCCGACGGGAACGCCGCGACGATCGCGTCCACGTCCTCCTCGCCCTCCGTGCCGACCACCTGCACCACGGTCGACTCCGACTGCCACACCACCAGCCACGGCTCCGTGGACAGCACGTGCACCTCGCGTCCGCCGACCGTGCGCACGGGGGCCCCGGCCAGGGCGTCGGTGTCCAGCCGGCCCTGCTGCTCGCTCACCACCACGGTCCCCGACGGGGCCGCGAGCTCGACCTCGAGCGCGCGGCGGTCGTCGCCGGACCACCGGATCGACCGGACCGTCCACCCCGCGGGCAGCTCACGCGGGAACGTCCAGCCGTGCGCGCGCAGCCACGCGACGGTGTCGTCCGACACCGGGACGGTCCGGGCGGGTGCCGCCGTGTCGTCGTGCGCGAGGAGGCCGAGCACCGCCGCGGGGTGGGCCGACGGGGCCACCACCGGGCGCTCGCCGAGCGCGAAGAGCATCGCCGCCACCGCGCCGACCCCGGCGAGGGACCCGGCGAGCACGCGCCGGGACGAGCGACGAGCCACCACGTCGCCGCGCAGCGTGCGGGTCGCGTCCTGCGGGAGGGCACGTCCGGCGCCGGGCCCCGCGCCGGGCACGGCGAACGGGTCGCGCGCCACCGGCACGGGCGGCGCGGGCGGCACCTGCTGCGACAGCGACAGCAGGCGCGCGGTCAGGTCCTCCGGCGGGCGCACCTCCTCGGCCGCGGCGAGGGCGCGGCGGGCCGCACGGGCGGCCGCGAGGTCCTGCGCGCACAGCCGGCAGACGGCGACGTGCGCGAGCGCACGCTCGGTCGCGGCCGCGTCCAGCTGGCCGTCGACGAGGGCGCTGACCCAGGAGCCGAGGTGCGTCACCCGACCTCCACGGCGGACGGCGCGGACTCCTCGTCCGTCGCGTGCTGGGTGCCGGGGCGCCGGTGCTCCAGCGCGTCCCGCAGCCGCGCCCGGGCCCGGTGGATGCGCGAGCGGACGGTCCCCAGCTTGATGCCGAGGGTGACCGCGATCTCCTCGTAGGACAGGCCCTCGATGTCGCACAGCACGACGGCGGCGCGGTACTCCGGCGGCAGGGCGTCGAGCGCCCGCTGGACGTCGTGGTCCAGGTTCGCGTTCTCGAACGCCCGCTCGGGGGTGCTCAGCACGTCCGGCGACGACCAGCGCTCGGTGTCGTCGCCGATCGACTCGATCCGCACGCGCTGCCTGCGACGCGCCATGTCGAGGAAGAGGTTGGTCGTGATGCGGTGCAGCCAGCCCTCGAAGGTCCCGGGGCTGTAGGTGTGCAGCGACCGGAACACGCGGACGAACGTCTCCTGCGTCAGGTCCTCCGCGTCGTGGCGGTTGCCGGTGAGGCGGTAGGCGAGCCGGTAGACGCGTCCGGAGTGCGTGCGGACGATCTCCTCCCACGACGGGACCTGCCAGTCGGCCGGCGGGGTGCTCATCGGTCGGTGATCGTCTCCTCGCGTGCCGGCGGGAGGGTCCCGCCGGGACGTGCGCGGCCAGTCTCCCAGGTCGGCGCCCCGGGCTCGACCCGTGTTCGTCCTGGGCGGAACGACCGGCGCGGCCGAGGGGTTCCCGGACCGGGCACGGGTCCGGCACTACGCTGACGGCGGCGCGGGTCCCGCGCCTTTCCACCCCGGCCCCACCCACCGCGCAGGAGGACCCCATCTCCACCGACAAGGCCCAGAGCTGGGTCTACTGCGAGGAGTTCCTCGCCGAGGACGACGTGCTGCTGCGCGCGCGCGAGCGGGCGTCCCACCTCGGGTGCACGCCGGTGCTGCCCGGCGCGGGGGCGGCGCTGCGCGTCCTGGCGGCGACCGCGCAGGCGCGGGCCGTCGTGGAGGTGGGCACGGGTGCCGGCGTGGGGTCGCTGTACCTGCTGCGGGGCATGCCCGCGGACGGCGTCCTCACGACGATCGACATCGAGCTCGAGCACCAGCGGGCCGCGAAGCAGGCCTTCGCCGAGGACGGCGTGCGCAGCACCCGGACGCGCACGATCTCCGGGCGCGCGTCGGACGTGCTCCCCCGGCTGACCGACGGCGGCTACGACATGGTCGTCGTGGACGCCGACGTCGAGGGCACCCCCGGCTACGTCGAGCAGGCCGTGCGCCTGCTGCGCCGCGGCGGCGTGCTCGTCGTCGACGACGCGCTGTGGCACGACCGGGTGGGCGACCCGGCGCGGCGGGACGAGGCGACGACGACGATGCGCGACGTCGGGCGCCAGGTGCGCGGCGACGAGCGGCTCGTGCCGGCCCTGCTGCCCGTCGGCGACGGCCTGCTGGTCGCGGTCCGCCGCTGAGCCGGCGCGCCCGGGCCCGCCCGCGCGGGCGGGCGGCGCTCAGTCGAGGCGGCTCAGCCAGTCGAGGAGCAGGCGCGCGCCGTAGCCGGTCGCACCCTCGGTGACCTCGTGCTTGTCCGCCGGGGCCCGGCCGGGGCCGGCGATGTCGAGGTGCGCCCACGGGCGCGTCCCGACGAACCGGCGCAGGAACAGCGCGGCAGTGATGGACCCGCCGCCGATGTGCCGGTCGACGGGCACGTGCCGCAGGTCGGCCACGCTCGAGCGGACCGCCTCGTCGTACTCCTCGACGAGCGGCATGTGCCACGCGAGCTCGCCCGTCCGCTCGCCCGCCGCGACCAGGCCGGCGACGAGCGCGTCGTCCGTGCCGTACAGCGCGGCGTGCTGCTTGCCGAGGCCGAGCGTCGCCGCACCGGTGAGGGTCGCGACGTCGACGAGGACGTCCGGCTCGAGGGTCGCGTCGGCCCAGGCGAGCGCGTCGCCCAGCACGAGCCGGCCCTCCGCGTCGGTGTTCGCCACCTCGACCGTGGTGCCGCCGAACAGGCGCAGCACGTCCCCGGGGCGGTACGACGCCGCCCCTACGTGGTTCTCGGCGAGCGGCAGGACGGCGGTGACCCGGTGCGGGACGCGGGCCTCGGCGGCCGCGAGCACCGTCGCGAGCGCGACGGCGGCGCCGGCCATGTCCGTCTTCATCGGGACCATCGCCTCGCGCGGCTTGATGGACAGCCCGCCCGTGTCGTACGTGATGCCCTTGCCGACGACGACGACGTGCCGGCCGGCGCGGCCCTCGGGGGTGTACGTGACGCGCACGAGGCGCGGCGAGGAGGCCGACCCGCCGCCCACCGCGAGGATGCCGCCGAACCCGCCGGCGGCGAGCTCGCGGGGTCCGAGCACCTCGACCTCGAGCCCGGCCCGCCCGGCGAGCCGGCGCGCACGGTCCGCCATCCAGGCCGGGTCCTTGACGTTCGAGGGCGTGTTCGCCAGGTCGCGGACGAGCCACGTGGCGGCGGCCGCGGTGCGCGCCGCGTCGACGGCCGCCGTGACCTCGGGCCCGTCGCGCCCGAGCAGCACGAGCTCGGCCGGGGCCTTCTCGTCCGACGACGACGCGATGCGCGGGATCGTGTAGGACGCCAGCAGGTAGCCCTCGACGACGGCCCGCGCGGCCTGCGCGGCGGCGGGGGCGTCGTGGTGGGTCTGCGCGCCCACGCTCGTGGCGACCCGGCGCAGCCCGCGGGTGGCGCGCGCGAGGGCGGCGCCGGCGCGACGCAGCGACGTCCCGCCCTCGTCACCGACGCCCACCAGGACGATGCGCGGCGGCATCCCCGCCCACGGCAGCACGACCGACGAGCCCACGGGCTGCGGCAGGTGCACCGTGAAGGCCTCCCCGGCGGCGCCCGTCAGCCCGGCACGCTCGGCCAGCTCGGCGAGGTCGATGCCGTACCGGGCGGCGGCCTGCGGGGTGCCGGTGCGCGGCTGGAGCTCGTCGTCACCGGGCCGGGCGGGCGCGACCTGCACGGCCACGGCGTCGACCGACCCGTCCTCGAGGAGGGGCGAGTCGACGACCGTGGCGCCGTGCAGGACGACCGCCGGCAGCGGGCGCGTGCCCGGGGCGGGCGACGACGCGCGCGAGGAGCCCGCACCGGACGTGCGGGCCACCCCGGTGCGTCGCGCGGTGGTGCGGGGTGTCATGCGGTCGTCAGCTGACGACGGAGGTCAGCGCCTCGCCCAGCTCGGCGGCCTCGGTCGCGTTGAGCTCGACCACCAGCCGTCCGCCCCCCTCGAGCGGCACGCGCATGACGATGCCGCGCCCCTCCTTGGTCACCTCGAGCGGTCCGTCGCCGGTCCTCGGCTTCATCGCGGCCATGCGGCCTCTCCTTCGCCTCGTGCGGTGCCGCCCCGACGGGTCCCGGGGCGTGCCCGATCAACGGTCGATCAGTCCCTGATCAGCCGGTTGTCCGCCGACCATCCTAGTTCACCCGGGCACGGCGCCGGGCGGCGCCCGGCGCGCGGGCACCCGCACCGGGTGCCGCCCCCACCCGTCCGGCCCCGCGCGCGAGCGCCGCCCGGGGCGTCACGGCGGCCAGTCGCCGCCCGGGTTGAACTCCCACATCTGCCGGATCCAGAGCGCCTGCAGGCCCAGCATGAGGACCAGCACGCCGACGAACCAGGCACGCCGGGCCCGGGCCGGGCGCGTGACGGCACCGGCCGTGACCGCTCCGAGCGGGAAGGCGAGGAGCAGGAACCGGGCGAGGCTGCTGCCCGGCTCGATCACCGCGAGGATGTAGACGACGTAGGCGGCCCCCCACGCGTGCAGCTCGGGCCCGAGGCGCCACGCGGCCGGCACGAGGAGCACGACCGCGACGAGCACGAAGCCGGCGACGGTCAGCCACGTGCCCCACGCGCCGAACCAGAACTGCGGCACGTAGGTCCAGCCGGAGAACGGCACGACCTCCCGCACGCCGCGCCACGCCTCCTGCGTCTGCAGGTACCCGTCGGGCACCCCGGTCGCCCAGCCGCAGATCGCGGGCCAGGCGAAGCCGGAGACGCCCGAGAAGCCCGCGAGCGCGACCAGGCCGAGCGTGCCGGCCGGGCGCAGGTCGTCCTCGCCGCGGCGGGTGCGCCACCAGCGGACCGCCAGGTGCACCACCACGACCGCGGCCATCGGCAGGGCGACGGCCCGCGTGAACCCCAGCGCGAGGACGACGAGGGCCGTCCACGCGTACCGCCGCCGGACGAGCAGCAGCAGCGCCGACGCGACGAGCAGCAGCGCCAGCGACTCGGTGTACGCGACCTGGAGCACCGCGGCGGTCGGGAACGCGCAGACCAGCGCGACGGTGGCGAGCGGCAGGCCGGGGCGCGCGGCGACCGCGCGGGGTGCGCCGTGCACGACGGCCTGGTGCACGACGAGCGCGGCGCCCGCGCCGAGCAGCAGGGCGAGCGTCGGCGCGAGCACGACCCACGTCCCGCCCGTGACGGTCATGAGCCCGCGCACGAGCATCGGGAAGAGGGGGAAGAACGCCCACGCGTTCTGCTGCACGAGCCCGTCCGCCCCGCGGGGCAGCTCCGCGGGGTAGCCGTCCTCGGCCACCTGGCGGTACCAGGACCCGTCGTACATGAGCGCGACGAAGGAGAGGTAGTCGGGGCGCGCGGAGGTCCACAGGTTCGCCTCCTGCACCTGCGCGGTCCAGACGAACACGGCGGCGGCGAACACCTTGGCCGCGGCGTAGACGAGCAGGACGTGAGCCCACCAGGGCCACGCGCGCACGCCCTGCCAGGGTGAGGCCGGGCCCGTGGCGGGCGTCTCGTCCGCGGTAGGGCCGGCGTGCGCGGCGTCCGCTGCCGGCGCGGCCCCCGCGGACGGCGTGGCTTCCGCGGGCGGCGGGGCGGACACCGCGTCCGCGTCCCGCGCGCGCACGGGCCCGTCGGACTCGCTCACACCATGCCCCGGACGGCGTGCACCGGTGCCCGCTCGGCGCGCAGGGCGGCCACCATGTCGACCGTGCGCCGCGTCGCCGCGACGTCGTGCACGCGGAACACCCGCGCCCCCAGCCACGCGGCCACCGCGGTCGCGGCGAGCGTGCCCTCGAGACGCTCCTCGGGCGGCAGCCCCAGGGTCTCCCCGACGAGGTCCTTGCGCGACACTGCCATGAGCACAGGGTGCCCGATCTGCACGATCCGTGGGGTCCGTCGGAGCAGGTGCAGCGAGTGCCACGTCGTCTTGCCGAAGTCGAGGGTGGCGTCCACCAGCACCGAGGCGGGGTCGACCCCGAGCGCGACGGCACGCGCCGCCGCGGCCGTGACGGTCGCGACCACGTCGTCCACGACGGCGTCGAGCGGGTCGGCGTCCGGGTCGGCTCCCGGGCGGGGCGCGTAGGCCACGCGCCACGGGTCCGTCCGCGGGGCGGCGCCGCCCGTGTGCGAGCAGACGACGCCGAGGCCGCGCTCGGCCGCGACCTCGACCAGAGCCGGGTCGTGCCCCGCCCACGTGTCGTTGACGAGGTCGGCGCCGGCGTCGGCGGCCGCCCGCGCGACCGGGGCACGCCACGTGTCGACGCTGACGAGGAGGTCGGGGTGGCGGGCCCGCACGCGCTCGACCACGGGCACCACGCGCGCGATCTCCTCGTCCACGTCGACGCGGGGCCCCCGGCCGGCCCGCACGCCCCCGACGTCGAGCAGGTCGGCCCCCTCCTCCACCGCGCGGTCCACGCCCGCGTCGATGCCGCGCTCGTCGAACCGCGCCGCGGCGTAGAACGAGTCCGGCGTGCGGTTGACCACGGCCATGACCACGGGGTGCTCCGGCCCGAACGTGCGCCCGCGCAGGCGCAGGGGTGCCGCCCCCACGGGCACGCCCGGCAGCGGTGCCGCCGGCAGCGCCCCGACGGGGCCGGCGTCGCCCGGGTCGGACCCGGTCACCACCCCTCGTCCGTGGCCCGGTCCGGGCCGTCGACCGGCCCCGGCGCGGGGGTGCCGTCGGACGCGCGCGCCGCGGACGCCTGCGCGCGCTGCGCCGCGCGCATCGCCGCCTGCTCCTCGGCCCGCAGCTCGGCGCCGCGGCGCACGACGACGTCGACGGCCTCCTGCGCGCTGTCGGCGACCTGCAGCAGGTCGAGGTCCGCCTCGGCGATCATGCCGTGCGCCAGGACGCTGTCCCGCAGCCACGTCAGCAGGCCCGTCCAGTACTCGCCACCCAGCAGGACGATCGGGAAACCGGTCACCTTGTGCGTCTGCACGAGCGTGAGCGCCTCGAACAGCTCGTCGAACGTGCCGAAGCCGCCGGGCAGCACGACGAAGCCCTCGGAGTACTTCACGAACATCGTCTTGCGGGCGAAGAAGTAGCGGAAGTTGACGCCGAGGTCGACCCAGCGGTTCATGCCCTGCTCGAAGGGCAGCTCGATGCCGAGGCCGACCGACAGACCGCCGCTCTCCGCGGCGCCGCGGTTCGCGGCCTCCATGATGCCGGGGCCGCCGCCCGTGATGACGCCGTAGCCGGCAGCGACGAGGCCCTTCGCGACGTCGCGCGCGAGCGCGTAGTACGGGTCGTCGGGCTTCACCCGCGCCGAGCCGAACACGCTCACGGCAGGACCGATCTCGGAGAGGGCGCCGAAGCCCTCGACGAACTCGCTCTGGATCCGCATGACGCGCCACGGGTCCTGGTGCGCCCACGCGGCACCCTCGCCGCGTCGCAGCAGCCCCTGGTCGGAGGTGGTCGCCGGGATCTGGTCGCCGCGCAGGAGCACCGGGCCGCGGCGGTACTCCGGCGCGGGTGCCGTCGTGTCGTCGTGGGTCATGCGCCCGACCCTAGACCGTCCTCGGCGGCGTCTCAGGGCGAGGACACGGACCGCTGCGGGCCGCCCCGCGCGCCCCGGGGGCGGGTCAGGAGAGCCCGAGCGGCAGGTCCTCCGGACGCGCCCCGGTGAGCCACGCACCCAGGGCCTCGCGGCTGCGCACGACCTGCTCCACGGGGCAGTGCTCGTCCTGGGTGTGCGCGAGCAGCGGGTCACCCGGGCCGAAGTTCACGGCCGGGACCCCGAGGGCGGTGAACCGCGCGACGTCCGTCCACCCCTGCTTCGCGGCGGGGCGGCCGCCGGTCACGGCGAGCACCGCGGCGGCGAAGTCCTGCGCGAGCGGGTCGTCCAGGCCGGGGCGCGCGCCCGGGGCGGCGTCGACGACCTCGACGTCGTACCCCGCGAGGACCTCCGCCACGTGCGCGGACGCCTCCTCGACGGAGCGGGACGGTGCGAACCGGTAGTTGACGGTGACGACGCACTCGTCCGGGATGACGTTCGTCGCCCGCCCGCCGGAGATGAGGACCGCGTTGAGACCCTCGCGGTAGGTCAGCCCGTCCACCTCGACGGTCGCCGGGTGGTACGCGGCGAGCCGCTGCAGCACCTCGCCCGCGGCGTGGACGGCGTTCACCCCCGTCCACGCGCGCGCCGAGTGCGCCGCGACCCCCTGCAGCCGCACCTGCGCCCGCAGGGTCCCGTTGCAGCCGCCCTCGATGCCGCCGGCCGTCGGCTCGCACAGCACCGCGAAGTCGCCGGCCAGCCAGTCGGGGTGGTTCCGGGCGACGCGCCCGAGCCCGTTCAGCGCCGCGTCGACCTCCTCGTGGTCGTAGAAGACCCAGGTGACGTCGTGCACCGGTGCGGCGAGCGCCGCCGCGAGCGAGAGCTGGACCGCGACGCCGGCCTTCATGTCGACCGTGCCGCGGCCGTGCAGGACGCCGTCCTCGAGCCGCGTGGGCAGGTTGCCCGTCACCGGCACGGTGTCGAGGTGCCCGGCGACGACGACGCGTCGTGCGCGGTTCAGCCGCGTCCGCGCGACCACCGCGTCGCCGTCCCGCAGCACCTCCAGGTGCGGCTGCGCGCGCAGCGCGGCCTCGACCGCGTCGGCCAGGCGGGTCTCGTCACCGGAGACCGAGGGGATGTCGCACAGCTCGCGCGCGAGCGTCACGACGTCGGCGGACAGGTCCAGGGTGTCGACGGCCACGCGCCCGACCCTACGCCGGGCGCACGGGCGGGCACCCGGACGGGCGTCCGCCCGCAGACCGTAGGCTTGACGACCATGACCGACCGCACGGCCTGGGGCCACGGCCTGGCCACCCGCACCCCCGAGGGCACGACCCTCGACGTCTGGTACCCCGCTCCCGCGCTGGGCGCCCCGCCCGCCGACGCGGCCGTCCCCGAGGACCTGCGCGCCGCCGAGCGCGACGACGACGCCCGCGGCGTCCAGGTCCGTGTCGTGACGACCGTCGTGGACCTCGACGCGCCGCCGGCGGACACCGCCGACGCGTACCTGCGCCTCCACCTGCTCTCGCACCGGCTCGTCGCGCCCCACGGGCAGAACCTCGACGGCATCTTCGCGGTGCTGCCGAACGTCGTGTGGACGAGCCACGGGCCCTGCGCCGTGGAGGGCTTCGAGGCGACCCGCCTGCGGCTGCGCGCCGCCACGGGCGCGCCCGTCACCGTCCTGGGCGTCGACAAGTTCCCGCGCATGGTCGACTACGTCGTCCCCACCGGTGTGCGCGTCGCGGACGCCGACCGCGTGCGCCTCGGCGCGCACCTGGCCGCCGGCACGACCGTCATGCACGAGGGCTTCGTCAACTTCAACGCCGGCACGCTCGGGACCTCGATGGTCGAGGGCCGCATCTCCGCCGGCGTGGTCGTCGGCGACGGCTCGGACGTCGGCGGCGGCGCCTCGATCATGGGGACGCTCTCCGGTGGCGGCCGCGAGGTCGTCTCGGTCGGGCGCCGCAGCCTGCTCGGTGCCAACGCGGGCCTCGGCATCCCGCTCGGGGACGACTGCGTCGTCGAGGCGGGCCTGTACGTCACGGCCGGCACGAAGGTGCGGCTCGTCGGCTTCGACGTGCCCACCGCGACGACGGCCGAGGACGGCAGCCGTGTCGTCAAGGCGCGCGAGCTCGCGGGCGCCGACAACGTGCTGTTCCGCCGCAACTCCCAGACCGGCGCGGTCGAGGCCGTCGCCCGCTCCGGCGCGGGCGTGCACCTGAACGCCGCGCTGCACAGCAACTGACCGTGGGCGGGCGCCGCCCGTCCCGTCGCCGGCGGTCCCGCGCCGCGGCGGCGGCCGTCACGTCGGTCGCCGCCGTCGGCGTGCTCGCGGCCGCCGTGGCGGGCGTCGTCACGCTGCTGGACCGCACGCACCCCGGCGCTCCCCTGACCGAGCGGTGCACGGCCCACCTCGACGGCACGGACTGGCGGCTCAGCCCGGACCAGGCGCAGAACGCGGCCCTGATCTCCGCGACGGCCGTCCGCCGCGGCCTGCCGGCGCGGGCCGTGACCATCGGGCTCGCGACCGCGCTGCAGGAGTCGCGGCTCGTGAACATCGACTACGGCGACCGGGACTCGGTCGGGCTGTTCCAGCAGCGGCCGTCCCAGGGCTGGGGGACGGTCGAGCAGATCATGGACCCCGTGTACTCGACGGGCCGGTTCTACGACGGCCTGGTGCAGGTCCCGGGCTACGAGCAGCTCGAGGTCACCGTGGCCGCCCAGGCCGTGCAGCGCTCGGGCTTCCCCGACGCGTACGCGCAGCACGAGGTGCGGGCGCGTGCGTGGGCCTCGGGCCTGACCGGCCACTCCCCCGCGACGGTCACGTGCGTGCTCCGCCCGGCCGAGGGGCCCGTCGGCCCCGACGCGCTGCTCGGCCGGGTCGCGCGCGACCTCGGCGAGGTGCCCCTGGTGGTCGCGACGGCCGACGCCGCGGCGGGGCAGGGCGCCACGGTCGACCTCACGTCCGACTCCCTGGTGCCGGGCGACCCGGCCCGGGCGTCCTGGGTCGCGGCCCACTGGGCCGTCGCCGTCGCGGCTGAGGTGGGCGTCGACGGCGTCGCGGTCGCCGACCGCGTCTGGACGCGCGAGAGCCCCACGTGGGAGCCCGGCAGCGCTCCCCTGCCGCCCGGTCAGGTCCGGGTCACGCTCGCCGGCTGACGACGGCCCGGGACGCAGCGAGCCGGTGCCACCCGCGGGGCGGCACCGGCTCGCGCGGCCGACGGCGTGGGGTCAGCGGTCCTCGACGGCGACGTAGTCGCGCTCGGTGGCGCCGGTGTAGACCTGGCGCGGCCGGCCGATCTTCGTCTGCGGGTCGTTCATCATCTCGCGCCACTGCGCGATCCAGCCGGGCATGCGGCCCAGCGCGAACAGCGGCGTGAACATGCGCTCCGAGAAGCCCATCGCCTTGTAGATCAGGCCCGTGTAGAAGTCGACGTTCGGGTACAGCTTGCGCGAGACGAAGTAGTCGTCGTGCAGCGCGATCTCCTCGAGGCGCATCGCGATGTCGAGCAGCTCGTCGTTGCTGCCCAGCGCCTGGAGCACCTCGTGCGCGCTCTGCTTCACGATCGCCGCGCGCGGGTCGTAGTTCTTGTAGACCCGGTGGCCGAAGCCCATGAGGCGGACGCCGTCCTCCTTGTCCTTCACGCGGCGCATGAAGTCCGTGGCGTCGCCGCCGTTCGCCTTGATCTCGTCGAGCATCGTCAGGACGGCCTCGTTCGCGCCGCCGTGCAGCGGCCCGGAGAGGGCGTTGATGCCGGCGGCGACCGACGCGTAGATGTTCGCGTGGCTCGAGCCCACGATCCGCACCGTCGACGTCGAGCAGTTCTGCTCGTGGTCGGCGTGCAGGATGAGCAGCTTGTCGAGCGCGTTGACGACGACCGGGTCCGGGTCCCACTGCTGGTAGGGCACGGCGAACGTCATGCGCAGGAAGTCCTCGACGTACCCGCGCGAGTAGTCCGGGTAGAGCAGCGGCTCGCCCTTCGACGTGCGGTGCACGTACGAGGTGATCGTCCGCGTCTTGGCGAGGATGAGCACCGTGGCCAGCTCGACCGTCTCCGGGTCGAACGGGTCGAGCGACTCCGGGTAGAACGTGGAGAGCGCGTTGAGCGCCGAGGCCATCACGGCCATCGGGTGGGCCTGGCGCGGGAACGAGCCGAGGAACGTGCGGAAGTCCTCGTGCACCAGCGTGTGGCGGTTGACCCGCTCCTCGAACGCCGCGAGCGTCGCGGCATCCGGCAGCTCGCCGTGGATGAGCAGGTACGCGACCTCGAGGAACGAGGACCGCTCCGCCAGCTGCTCGATCGGGTACCCGCGGTAGCGCAGGATGCCCTGCTCGCCGTCGATGTAGGTGATGCGCGACTCGCACGCCGCGGTGTTCATGAAGCCGGGGTCCACGGTGACCATGCCGGTGTCCCGCAGCAGCGAGGACACCACGATCCCGTCGTTGCCCTCGGTGGCGGGGACGACCGGCAGGTCGCGCGCCTGCCCCCCCACCACGAGCTGCACGGGGGCCTGGACCGGGGCGGTGACGACGTCCGACATGGTGTTCCTTCCTGCGTCGACCGACGGGGAGCGTCGGCCCCGGCGGTCGCCGGGTTGCTCGACGACCGGCGCGAGGGGTGACCTCCGTCGGTCCGTGGCGACGGTACCCGCGCCACGCCGCTCGTGACGAATGGGTGACCGTCCCTTGGCCCGCGTGTGAGGCGCCTCACACGACGGGGTGACCACTGTACGGCGGTCGCCGACGGGCGACTACGCCCCCTGCAGCCGCGCCGCCGCCTCCGCCACGGCGTCGTCCGAGGCGGTGAGGGCGACCCGCACGTGCCCCGCCGCGGCGGCGCCGTAGAAGGACCCCGGAGCCACGAGGATCCCGAGGCCCGCGAGGTCCGCGACCGTCCGCCAGGCGTCCTGCCGCGGCCCCTCCGGGCGCACCCACAGGTACAGCCCGGCGTGGGAGTGGTCCACGACGTACCCGGCGCCCTCGAACCCCGCGCGCAGCACGGACCGGCGACGCCGGTACCGCTCGCGCTGCTCGGACACGTGCGCGTCGTCGCCGAGCGCGACCGCCATCGCGGCCTGCACCGGCGCCGGCACGATCATGCCCGCGTGCTTGCGCGTCTCGAGCAGGCCCGCGACGAGCGCGGGGTCGCCCGCCAGGAACGCGGCCCGGTACCCGGCGAGGTTCGACTGCTTCGACAGCGAGTACGCCGCGAGCAGCCCCGTGAGGTCGCCCCCGGACACGCGCGGGTCGAGCACGCTGGGCACGCCCGAGGACGCCCAGGGCTCGTCCCACGCCAGCTCGGCGTAGCACTCGTCCGACGCGACGACGACGGGGCGGCCGGTGCGCGCGGACGCCGCCCGGGCGGCCTCGACCAGCGCGCGCAGGTCCTCGACGCCCAGGACGGCGCCGTGCGGGTTGGCCGGGGAGTTCAGCCAGACCAGCCGCACGTCGTCGCGGCGCGCCAGCTCCGCGGCCGGGTCGTCGGTCGGCACGGGCGCCGCGCCGGCCAGCCGGGCCCCGACGTCGTACGTCGGGTACGCCGTCGCGGGGTGCAGGACCGCGTCGCCGGAGCCGACGCCCAGCAGGGCGGGCAGCAGCGCGACGAGCTCCTTCGAGCCGACCGTCGGCAGCACGGCCGCCGGGTCCAGCCCCGGGACCCCGCGCCGGCGGGCGAACCACTCGACGACGGCCTGGCGCAGCGCCGGCGTCCCGTGGGTCGCCGGGTAGCCCGGTGCGTCCGCCGCCGCCGCGAGCGCCTCGCGCACGAGCGGGGGCGTCGGGTCGACGGGCGTGCCGACGGACAGGTCGACGATGCCGCCGCGGTGCCGGCGCGCCTGCTCGCCGTACGGCCGCAGCGTGTCCCACGGGAAGTCCGGCAGCGCGCCGGTGCGCAGGCCCACGCCGGTCAGCCCGCGACCCGCGCGGGCGGGCGCGCGGGGCTCACTCGCCGTGGACGCGCAGCGGCAGGGTGGCGATGATCGGGTGGTCGTGCGCGATCTCACCCATCTTCGCGGCGCCGCCCGGCGACCCGATCTCGTCGAAGAAGTGGACGTTCGCCTCGTAGTACTGGCCCCACTGCTCCGGGACGTCGTCCTCGTAGTAGATGGCCTCGACGGGGCAGACGGGCTCGCATGCGCCGCAGTCCACGCACTCGTCCGGGTGGATGTACAGCGAGCGCTTGCCCTCGTAGATGCAGTCGACCGGACACTCCTCGATGCACGCCTTGTCCTTGACGTCCACGCAGGGCTCGGCGATCACATAGGTCACGGGTCGTCCTCCACAGGTGCAGCGGTCGACCTAGTATCCCTCACGTGGCGCCCACGACGACCCGACGTCCACCGTGCGACACGGTCCGCGACCGAGGACGGGACGCGTGGGCGGCGTGACCGGCCCGGCCGGCCCGCCCTGGCGCGCCTGGGCACCGGGGGTGCGGGTCGTCGTCCGCCGCCGTCGCGACGACCTGCCCGCGGGCGCGCCGGCGGGCGGCGACGAACCGCCCTACACCGACGTGCTCGGCGACCTGCTCGCGGTCGACGACGCCGGCCTGACCGTCCGCACGCGGCGCGGCGACGTGCGCGTGCCGGCGGCCGACGTGCTGCTCGGCAAGGTCGTGCCGCCCGCACCCGTGCGCCGGCCGCGCCCGCCCGTCGAGGACTGACCCGACGGGCGGCGCGCGCCGGTCAGGGCGTGGGCGTCGGCGCGGGCGGCGAGCCGCAGATGACGCGGTTCTGCGGCTTGTACCGCCACGTGTCGGACTCGGTGTCGACGAGCTCGCCGTTCAGGTAGACCCGGCGGGTGTTCGTCACCGTGAACCCGGGGTTGCCGGCGCTCTGCGGCTCGCACGTGGGCGACTGGGAGTAGACCGTGGTCGGCGCCACGACGCCCGACCGGCCGCTCTTCTCGGTCTCGACGGTGAAGTGCTTCGTCCCCCAGATGCGCACGTGCGCCCGTCCGTCGGCCACGAAGCCCTGGACCAGGGCGCCGTACGGCGTGTTGTTCTTCCACTTCATGTCGAGCACACCGGTGAAGATCGTCGCCTCGCGCCCCTCGGGGTAGCGCTGGAACCACTCGCTGTGCGGGGTGTGCTCGACGTCCTCGAAGCCCGCGAAGTACGCGGCGTTGAACACCGTGGTCGACACCTGCGACAGCCCGCCGCCCCACGCGTCCTTGTGCTCGCCGTTGACGATCGCACCGGCCTGGACGAAACCGTGGGCGCCGTCGACCGGGCCGAGCGCCTCCGTGAGGCTGAACGTCTCCCCCGGCCGCACGAGCGTGCCCGTGATGTTCGCCAGGCCCGTCGCGATGTTCCGGGTGCGGCGCGGCTCGCTCGTCAGCGGGGTCGAGAACTCCGACACGACCTCCTTGACGCCGAGGGCCTCGAGCGCGGCGCGCGTCTGCGCCGGGTCGGACTGCACCAGCTCGACCGGGGCGACCCGCTGGTCGGCCGTCACGGCGCCCGCCACGGACGACGCGAGCGCCGCCGGGTCGAGGGTCGTGCCGGGCTCGCCGCCGACGATCACCGGGGCGTCGCCCTGGAACTCGAAGCGCGCGTCCGCCGCCGCCGTGACGACGTCCGGGACCTGGGCGAGCACCGCGTCGGTGAGCGCCTGCCCGTCGAGCTGCAGCTCGAGCCGCCCCTCGACCGGCACCATGCTCGCGCTCGCCGTCAGCGTCGGGACGTCCAGCGTCGCCTGCCGGTCCCCGATCTGCACCGTCACGGGTGCCGACGCCAGCCGCTGGGCCACCTCCGTGAGGGCCTGCTCGGTCTCCTCCTGCGTGATGTCCGGCTCGACCGCGGTGGTGGGCAGGGGCAGCGGACGCTCCCCCACCAGCCAGCCCTCCTCGATCGCCGTCGCCGCCGCCGGCAGGTCCAGCTCCCAGCCGTCCACCGCGTCCGTCGCGTGCGCCGCGCCGTCGGCGAAGACGACGGTCCCGTCGACCGGCGCGAGGCGCACCGACTCCGACAGCGAGCCGAGCGCGGTCTCCAGCGCGTCGTCGTCCACCTGCGTGACCGGCGGCTGCGCGTCGACGCCGACGAGCTGCCGCCACAGCCGCACCGGCTCGGCGAGGTCCACGCCCGTCAGGCGCGCCACGGTCGCGTCCGCGTCGAACGCCAGGCCGGCGGTCGCGGGGTCCAGCTCGGCCTGCGCGTCCTGCGCCACGACGGGCAGCGGCGCGCCGGTGCGCTCCTCGAGCCCCGACGTCAGCGCGGCACGCGCCTCGTCGGCCGTCATGCCGCCGATCTCGACGCCCGCGACCGTCGCCCCGCGCGGGACGCGGTCCGCGAGCGCGTAGGAGGCACCGACGTACGCCCCGCCGAGGAGCACGGCCGCACCGCCCACGACGGCGAGCGTGCGGGGCCACCGGCGGCGGTGGTCCTGCGGCTCGAACACGTCCAGCGGCGAGGGCTCCCGCTCCGCCTCGGGGGTGTGCGGCACCGGCCCTCCCGGCACGGGGCGCCCGTCGCCCGCGCCGGCGTCCGTCGTGGGCCACCCGCGCGTCGCGCGGACGGGCGGGACGACCTGCGTGGCCGCCGGGTCCGCCGGGGTGGGCCGGGACGGCTCGCGCGTCTCCGCGACGACGGGCACCGCCGCCGTGGCCGCCGGGTCGGCGCCGTCCTCGCGGGCGGGCGCGTCCGCGGCGTCGGGGGCGGGGGCGGAGGCGGGGGCGTTCGCGTCCTCGCGGGCGGGGGCGTTCGCGTCCTCGCGGGCGGGGGCGCCCGCGGCGTCGCGGGCGGGGGCATCCGCGTCCTCGGGGCGCCCGGTGGCGTCGGCGCGCGCGCCGGCGCCCTCGGGGTCCGGCCGCGACCCGGCGGCCTCGGAGGGCTCGGCGTCGTCCCGGGCGTCGGAGGACGACCCGGCCTCGTCCACCGGCTCCGGGGAGGCGGGGACCGGCGGGCCCCCGGCGGCGGCGTCGGCCTCCGTCGGCTCCGCGTCGGTCCGCCCCGGCTCGGCTGCGGCGGCGTCGGCCGCCGCCGCGCCCTCCGGCCGGGTGAGCGCGTGCGCCGGGACGCCGACGGCCGCGGCGTTGAGGGCCGTCATCGCGAGGGCGGACAGGCCGCCGAGGTCGAGCGGCGCCGGTCGCCGCGCCGCCTGGTCGAGGGACTCCTCGACCGGCGCGGGCGTCGTCGCGGGCTCCGTGTCGTCGGTGCGGCCCGAGGTCGAGCGGGGCTCGTCCTCGCCGTCCCCCGGTCCGGGCTCGGAGCGGTCACCGGGGGCACCGGCGGTGTCGCCGTCGGCCACCGGGGCGGCCGGCCGGTCGTCTCGCGTCGCGTCCTGGCCGTCGCGGGGCGGGTCGACCAGGTCCGCGGCGGTCCCGTCCGTGCCGGAGGCGGAGGGCGCGGTCACCGCGACGTCCGACCATGACGGCCACGCGGTCAGCGCCGGCCCCGGGCTCAGGGGGCGCGGCCGCTCCACGACCGCGGGCCGCACGGCCGCTCGTGCGTCGTCGCCGGCGTCCGCGTCGGGCGCGACCTCGGCGTCCGGCTCGGGGGTCGGCCCGGTGGCGTCCGGCCCGGCGGACCCGGCGGCGTCCGCCGTGGTCGGCTCGTCCGTCGACGGGTCGGACGGCGCCGCCGCCGCGGGCCGCTCGGCCGGGACGCGCGGTGCCGGGACGCCGCTCGCCTCACCGGCCCCCGGTGCGGCCGCACCCGCCGGTGCCTCCTCGGGCGCGGAGGTGCCGGCACCGGGCTGCGCCTGCGGCGCCGCCGGGTCGTGCGTCGTGCCGTCGGCCGTGGTGCCGCGGTCGGTCCCGTGCGTCATCGATCCCCCGTCGTGCTCTGCAGCGCGCAGACCGCGCCCGGGCGAGTCTACGATGCGGGACCGCCTCGCCGGGGCGGCGGTGCGCGCGCGCGACGAGGATCACCCGTCGGCGCGCCGGGCGGGACCGCGGCGGCGCCGGACGGGCCCGCGGCCCGTCGCTCAGCGGACCCCGCGCACGCGTCCGCGCAGGTGGACGAGCCCGCCGGCGGCGGCCGGCCCCTGCACCGCCGCGACCACGGTGCCGACGACGACGTCGTGGTCGCCGGCCGGGTGCACGGCGGCGGTCCGGCAGTCGAACCAGGCCGCGGCGCCGTCGATCCAGGGCGCACCCGAGACGGTGGCCGGCGTGTGCGGGACGCGGTCGAGCTGGCCGACCGCCGGCCGCCCGGGCGACGCGAGCCAGTCGGCGACGTCGCCCTGGTCGTCGGCGAGGACGCTCACCGCCCAGGCGTCGGCCTCGTCGAGGACGTCCCGCAGCCGCGAGTCCGTGTGCACGCAGAAGAGCAGGAGCGGCGGGTCGAGGGACACCGACACGACCGAGTTGACCGTGGTCGCGTGCGCGATCCCGCGGCGCACCACCGTGACCACCGCCACCCCCGCGGGCAGGCGCCCGACGGCCGCCCGGAACGCGTCCTCGTCGACGGGTCCGGCGACGGGGGCGGCGCCGGTCACGGCAGCGGACCGGCGGGCGGTGGCGCGACCGCGCCCGTGCGGGCCGGGTCGTCCTGGACCCACCGCCGCGGGACGAGCGCCACGGCCACCACGGCGACGGCCGCGCCGAGGATCCACCCCCAGCCCCACAGGTCGGTGCCGGGGACGAGCACGTCGCCCCCGGGCCCCTCCCCGGCCAGCAGCGTCGTGGCGAGGAACAGCCCGCCGACCGCGCCGACGTACGTGGCCCACCCGTGCCAGGCGCGCGCGGTGAGCAGCGCCACGAGCACGAGCACCACGCACAGGACCAGGCCCCACGGGCGGACGGCGCGGTGCATGACCGTGCCCAGGACCCCGACGACGACCCCGAGCACGAACGTCGCGGCGGCGCGCCCGAGGAGCGCGGTGGTGGGCGGCTGCACGGCGTCAGGCTACCGGCCGCACACCGGGCGGCCAGGCGACGCCGCCGTCCCGCGCCGTGCCGCGGGGCGCGTACCGGTAGGCCTCGACGGGCAGGACGGGCGCGAGCAGGCGGTTGCTCAGGGCGTAGCAGCCGACGAGGCCGGGCTCGCCGTCGACCGCCCGGACGGCCTGGACCTGGGTGGCGTGCGCGCGCAGGGCGGCGAGCAGGCGGTCGCGTACGCCGGGGACGTCCACGACGACGTCCACGGCGTCGTCGGGCACCGCGACGGACGCCGGTTCCCCCTCCGGGTCGGGCAGGACCAGCCCCTCGGCGTCCGGCCCGAGCGCCGCACGGACGGCGTCCCCGCGCAGCGCCGCCTGCGCCCGCCGCAGCGCGTCACGGCCCTGGGCGGACCACAGCACGACCGGCACGGCGTGCGCGGGCTCCGACTCGTCCGGCTCCCGGGCGGCGAGGTCCACCGCGAGCGCCGTGACCTCGTGCACCCGGACGTGGTCCGGGTGGCCGTACCCGCCGCCCGGCTCGTACGTGGCGACCACGTCGGGCCGGCGGCGGCGCAGCACGCGGGCGAGCGCCGCGGCGGCCTCGGGCACGGGGACGCGCACGAAGGCGGCGGGGGGCACGTCGTCGGCGGCACCGGCCCGGGCCGTGCCGACCCACGCCATGCCGGAGTCCTCGAACCGGCGGCCGCCGCCGGCGGCCTCGTCGAGGAACACGTGGTCCCGCACGCCGAGCGCCGCGAGCGCGCCGGCGAGCTCGCCCACCCGGTGCGCGGCCAGCGCCGGCCCGTCGCCCTCGAGGTGCGCCCACCGGTCGCCGATGACCTCGCCGCGCTCCCCCCGGGTGGCGGTGACGACCGTGACCGGACGGCCCGCCGCCGCCCACGCCGCCAGCAGGGCGCCGGTCGCGAGCGACTCGTCGTCCGGGTGGGCGTGGACGGCGAGCAGGCCGCCGGGGGTCACGCGCGCTTGTTGCGCGCCGTCTGCCGGGCCCGCTCGGTCTGGTCGAGGATCACCTTGCGGATGCGGACGACCTCGGGCGTGACCTCGACGCACTCGTCCTCGCGCGCGAACTCGAGGGACTCCTCGAGCGTGAGCTTGCGCGGCGGCACCAGGTTCTCGAACGACTCCGCCGTCGACGAGCGGATGTTGTTGAGCTTCTTCTCCTTGGTGATGTTGACGTCCATGTCCTCGTTGCGCGCGTTCTCGCCGACGACCATGCCCTCGTACACCTCGGAGGTCGGGTCGACGAAGAACGTGCCGCGCTCCTGCAGGTTGAGCATGGCGAACGGCGTCGCGACGCCCGCGCGGTCCGCGACGAGCGAGCCGTTGGTGCGCGTCTCGATCGGCCCGGCCCACGGCTCGAAGCCCTCGGCGATGGAGGACGCGATACCCGTGCCGCGGGTGTCGGTGAGGAAGCGCGTGCGGAAGCCGATGAGCCCGCGCGCCGGGACGACGAACTCCATGCGCACCCAGCCGGTGCCGTGGTTGCTCATGGTCTCCATGCGGCCCTTGCGCTGCGCGAGCAGCTGCGTGACCGCACCGAGGTACTCCTCGGGGACGTCGATGGTCATGCGCTCGGTCGGCTCGAGGACCTGGCCGTCGACCTTCTTCGTGACGACCTGCGGCTTGCCGACGGTCAGCTCGAAGCCCTCGCGGCGCATCTGCTCGACGAGGATCGCCAGCGCGAGCTCGCCGCGGCCCTGCACCTCCCACGCGTCGGGACGCTCGGTGGGCAGCACGCGCAGCGAGACGTTGCCGATGAGCTCCCGGTCGAGGCGGTCCTTGACCTGGCGGGCGGTGACCTTGTGGCCCTTGCCGCCCTTGCCGGCGAGCGGGCTCGTGTTGATGCCGATCGTCATCGAGATGGCCGGGTCGTCGACCGTGATGAGCGGCAGCGGCCGCGGGTCCTCCGGGTCGGTCAGCGTCTCGCCGATCGTGATCTCCTCGATGCCGGCGACCGCGACGATGTCGCCGGGGCCCGCGGAGTCCGTGGGGACGCGCTCGAGGGCCTTCGTCTCCAGCAGCTCGGTGATGCGGACGTTCTGCAGCGTGCCGTCCTGACGGGCCCACGCGACGGTCTGGCCCTTGCGCAGCGTGCCGTTGTGGATGCGCAGGAGCGCGAGGCGGCCGAGGAACGGCGACGCGTCGAGGTTGGTCACGTGCGCCTGCAGCGGGGCCCCGGGGTCGTACGTCGGCGCCGGGATCTTCTCGAGGATCGTCGCGAACAGCGGCTCGAGGTCCGGGCTGTCCGGCAGGCCGCCGTCGGCGGGCTGCTCGAGGGACGCGCGGCCGACCTTCGCGGCGGCGTAGACGACCGGCACGTCGAGGATCGCGTCGAGGTCGAGGTCCGGGACGTCCTCGTGCAGGTCCGACGCCAGGCCGAGGAGCAGGTCGGTCGCCTCGTGCACGACCTCGTCGATGCGCGCGTCGGGGCGGTCGACCTTGTTCACGACGAGGATCACCGGCAGCTTCGCGGCGAGCGCCTTGCGCAGCACGAACCGCGTCTGCGGCAGCGGGCCCTCGGAGGCGTCGACGAGCAGGACGACGCCGTCGACCATCGACAGGCCGCGCTCGACCTCGCCGCCGAAGTCCGCGTGCCCCGGGGTGTCGATGACGTTGATCGTGATCCCGTCGGGCTGCCCGGCGGCCGCGGCCGCGGGTCCGGCGTACCGGATCGCGGTGTTCTTCGCGAGGATCGTGATGCCCTTCTCGCGCTCGAGGTCGCCCGAGTCCATCGCGCGCTCGTCGACGTGGTCGTGCGCGCCGAACGCGCCCGACTGCCACAGCATGGCGTCGACGAGGGTGGTCTTGCCGTGGTCGACGTGGGCGACGATCGCGACGTTGCGCAGGTCGGAACGCACGGCGGCGGCCTGGCCGGTTGCGGGCATGCGGGTGCTCATCTCACGAGGAAGAGGGGGAGGCGCCGACGGCGGCGCGCACCCATCCTACCGGTCGCCCCCAGCCCGTGGCCGGTGACGCCCGTCTCCCGGGCCCCGCCCGCGGGGTCAGCCGTCGGTGCGCGCCCAGCCCCACCAGGAGGTCTGGTCGGCGCGGGAGGGCGCCAGCGTGCCGACGCCCTCGAGCACCGGCAGGCCGTCGTCCTCCTCGCCGTCGCGGTCGGCGACGACCGTCAGCGCCGGCGTGCGCACCAGGGGCAGCACGGCGCCGGAGCGCAGCAACGACTCCGACGTCCCGGTCAGCAGCTCGCGGGCCGCGGCCGGGTCGGCGGTGGCCTCGAGCGCGTCGAGGCGGGCGTCGAGGGCGGCGTCGGCGTGCGCCGTCACGTTCGTCGCCCCGCCGGTGCGCCAGCGGGACGCGAACGTCGCGACGGGCAGGTCGGCCTGCGGCACGGGCACCAGCGCGACGTCCCACGCTCCCGCGTCGGCGCGCAGGGCCCGCACCGGGTCGTCGACGTCCGCCGGCACCACGGCGAAGCCGGCCCCCTGCGCGGCCGCGGCCAGCGCCTCGACCGCCCGCGCCCGCAGCGGGTCGTCGGTGTTGGCGAGCACCCGCACCGTCACCGCCTCGTCCCCCGCCGGTGCGGCGCCGGCGTCGGACGCCGCGTCGGCGACGGGGGCCGGCGGCGCCTCGGGTCCCGCCTCGGCGGCCACCACGTCGCTGCCGGGCACCAGGTCCGGGTGCTGCGCCGCCCCGCCGAACGGCTCGGCCACCGCGTCGGCCACGTCGTCGCGCGGGACGGCCGCGAGGAACGCGGTCCGCAGCGCGGCGGCGGCCGCCGCCGGGTCCGCCGCCTCGGGGTGCGCCGCCGGGTCGAAGGCGCCGCCGCCGCCCTGCTGCACGAGCAGCTGCAGCACGGCGTCGCCCCCCGGGGCCGACACCGCGTCCTCGAGGTCCTGCGCGGCGTCGAGCACGTCCGGGGTCACGAGGGGCGCGGCCACGTCGACGCGCTCGTCCTCGACGGCGTCGAGCTGGGCCAACGGGTCCAGGTCCGTGCGGATGAGGACCCGGTCGTAGCGGGCGGGACGGTCGCCGCGGTACGCCTCGTTGCGCACCGCCTCGACGCCGTCGGCACCCACGCGGTCGAGCACGTACGGGCCCGTCGTCGTGGTGAGGGTCGGGTCGCCCGCGACGTCCCCCGCCGCGGCCGCCGTGCGCCACGCGCGGGAGAGGGGGACCAGCGCCTCGCGGTCCTGCTGCTGCACGGCGTCGACCACGGCGTCCGCCCACCGCGCGGCCTCGCCCGCCCCGTCGTCCGACGGGGTCGCGGTGGCCGACGGGCTCGCCGTGGCCGACGGGGTCGCCGTGGCCGACGGGGTCGCGGTGGCCGACCGGGCGGTGGGGTCGAGCGCGAGACGCCCGACCACGTGCGCCGGGAGGTTGACGTCGAGCGCCAGCCGCCAGTCGGCGACCGGCCGGTCGTAGACGACGGTGACCGTCGCCCCGTCGACGACCGGCAGCGCGGTCGCGTGCGCCAGCGCGGGCGACGTGGCGGCGAACGCGACGACGTCGTCGAGCGCGGCCGGGTCCGCGGGCAGTCCGTCGGGGCCCAGCTCGGGGACGACCTCGTCGAGCTGCCCGCTGCGCGCGGCCCACTCGAGGAGCAGGTCGGCGGGGGTCACCGGGACGCCGTCCGACCAGGTGGCGGTGGGGGCGATCGTGTACCGGACGGTGAGCGGGTCGTCGGCGACCTTCTCCACGGTCCCGAACGAGCGGTCCTCGGTCACGGACCCGTCCGGCTCGAGGGCGACGAACCCCGACTGCACGAGCCCGCGGACGAGCACGCTCCCGGGCGCCCGTCCCTCGACCGTCGCGGCGTTGAGGGACCGGAACGGCGCGTCGACGGCGACGACGACGCTCCCCGCCCGGTCCGGATCGGCCTCCTGCGCGGTGCACGCCGCCACGCCCAGCAGCGCCGCCGTCAGCGCCGTGGCCGTCACCACCCGCGGTCGTGCCGCAGCCGTCGTCGTCCGCCGTCCCGCCCGGTCGCCCACGCGTCCTCCCAGCCCGCGGCGGCCCCTGCCGCCGTCACCCGTCCGGACCATCCCATGCCAGACGGGTCATCGGCGCGCGGACCCGCGGGCTGAACCCCTGGAGCGGCACGAATCGTGCGGCTCGTCGCAGAACCGCGCAGACGGCGTCGAGCGGGGCAGGTCGGGCGGCGGCCGAGGGCGTGCGCGCGACCCCTCGTCGGTGGCCGGCCGCGGCCGGTCAGCCCTGCAGCTCGCCGTCCACGAGCTCGACGACGCGGTCGGCCCGCTCCATGAGCACCTGGTCGTGCGTCGTGACGACGGCGGCCACGCCCCGGCGGTGCGTGAGGTCGCGGATGAGGTCGGACACGACCGCGGCGGTCCGCGAGTCGAGCTGCCCGGTCGGCTCGTCCGCGAGCAGCACGTCGGGCTCGGCGACCAGCGCCCGCGCGATCCCCACCCGCTGCTGCTGACCGCCCGAGAGCTCCGCGGGCCGCTGGTGGGCGTGCCCCGCGAGGCCGACGGTCTCGAGGGCGCGCCGGACCCGCTCGTCGCGCTCGGCCGCGGGCAGCTCGAGCAGCCGCAGCGGCACCTCGACGTTCTCCGCCGCGGACAGCACGGGGATGAGGCCGAACGACTGGAAGACGTAGCCCAGCCGCGTGCGTCGCAGCGCCAGCACCTCGTCCTCCGGCAGCGCCGACAGCTCGCGGTCGCCCAGCAGGACGCGCCCGGTGGTCGGCCGGTCGAGGCCGCCGAGCACGTTGAGCAGCGTCGTCTTGCCCGAGCCGGACGGGCCGCGCACCACGAGCAGCTCACCGGGGGCGACCGCGAGGCTCACCCCGCGCAGCGCGTGCACCTCGACCGAGCCGGTCCGGAAGACGCGGGTCACCTCCTGCGCCCGCAGCGCCTGGGCCGTCGTCGTCGCCGTCATGCGTCCTCCCGCCCCGCGCCGTCGGGCCACACGCCCACGTGGTCGGCCTCCAGCGCCAGCCGCACCCGGTCGCGCAGGTCCAGCGCCGTCACGAACTCCTCCGGGATCTGCAGCCGCCCGGCCCGGTCGAGCACCGCGAACTCCTCGGCCACGTGCTGCTCGGCGCCGTGCTCGTCCACCTCGACGCGGCGCAGCACCTCCGTGGAGGTCCGGCCGTCGCGGATCTGCACCGTCCGGCGCACGTGCTCGGACACCGTCGGGTCGTGCGTCACCACGAGCACCGTCAGCCCCAGCGCCTCCGACGCCCCGCGCAGCGCCTCGAGGACGTCCGCGCTCATCGCGTGGTCGAGCTCGCCCGTCGGCTCGTCGGCGAGCAGGACGCGCGGACCGTTCGCGAGCGCGACCGCGATCGCGACGCGTTGCTGCTCGCCGCCGCTCATCTCGGCGGGCCGCCGGTCCCGGCAGTGGCCCACCTCGAGCAGGTCGAGGAGCTCGCCCACGCGGCGCGACCGGTCTCGCGCACGGCTGAGCACGAGCGGGACGGCGACGTTCTGCGCGGCGGTGAGGTACGGCAGGAGGTTGCGGGAGGTCTGCTGCCACACGAAGCCGACGGTGTGCCGCTGGTAGCGCACCTTCTCCCGCCGGCCGAGCGACCCGAGGTCGGTGCCCGCCACCACGGCGCGGCCGCCGGTCGGCCGGTCGAGGCCGGAGAGGATGTTCAGCAGCGTCGACTTGCCCGAGCCCGACGCGCCGACGAGCGCGACGACGTCGCCCCGCGCGACCCGCAGGTCGAGGCCCTGGAGGGCCTGCACCTCGATCCCCTCGGTCGAGTAGATCCGCACGAGCCCCTCGCAGAGGATGTCCGGCTCCGACGCGTCCGGTCCGTCCCGCCGTGCCGTCCCCGGCCGTGCGCTCGTCGTGGTCATGTCAGCCATCCTCACCGAGGCGCAGGCGCGCGGCGACGTCCGCACGGCTGCTGATCGAGGTCGAGACGGCGACGGCGGCCGCCGTCACCGCGAGCAGCCCGGCGACGACGCCGCCGAGCACGAGCGGGTCCAGGACGGGGCGCGGCGGCGTCGGCCCGCCCGTGAGCACGGCGACGTCGAGCGCGCCGAGCACCACGGCCGGCACCGCGACACCGAGCACCGCGCCGGCGACGAGTGCGGCCAGCGCGAGCGGGGCGAGCTCCCACGCGACGACGTGCCGCGACCCGCGCCGGGCGAGGCCGAGGGCGCGCAGCACGGCGAGGACGCTCGCGCGCCGCGGTGCGGCGAGCATCTGCGTGAGGACGAGTGCGACGACGACCAGCACCGCGGACAGGCCGACGGCGACCCGCAGCGCCTGCGCCGTCCCGGCCGTCATCGGGGCGTCGAGGTACGTCGCGGTGGCGCTCGCGAGCGACTCGACGCGGGCCCCGGGTGCGGCCGCACGCACCCGCTCGAGGACGGCCTCCGGGTCGGCGCCGTCGGCGACGTCGACGAGCAGGACCCGCGGACGCAGCTCGGTGCCCGTGAGCTCCTCGAGCCTCGCCGCGTCCACGACGACGGCGCCGGCGTCCACCCGGGCACCGCCCACCGCGTCGGCGACGCCGACGACCGCCACCTCGACACCGCCGCCCAGCGCGAGCCGCAGCCCGTCCTGCCCCGGCGCCACACCCACCGCGGCACCGGCGAGCACGGGCAGCCGGCCGCCGTCGTCGCGCGTCAACGTGGTGGGCACCGGCGTCACCCCGACCGCGGCGGACTGCACCTCCTGCATCGCGAGCGCGTCCACCGCGACGAGCGCCACGCGCTGCGCGTCGCCGGCACCGGTGAGGTGCACGCGGCCGGCGTCGGCCATCCGCGCCACGCCCGCGACGCCGTCGGCGGCCGCGACCCGCTCGACGAGGTCGGGCCCGACGAGCGGCCCGCTGATCCGGATGTCGGCGCCCAGGGACCGCCACGCGGTGGACTCGACGGCGTGCGCGAGGGTGCTCGTGAGCACGGCCGAGAAGACCGCGACGCCCACGCCCACGACGAGGGCGGCGGCGGGCACCAGGCCGCCGGCCGGCTCCCGCACGGCGCGGGCGGCCCCGAGGAAGAGCGGGAGGTCCCGGCGCCGGCGCAGCACCCGCTCCACGGCCCGCAGCGGCCACGGGTAGACCCGCAGGACGAGCACGCAGGCCGAGAGGGCGAGGAGCAGCGGCACCGCGGCGACGAGGGGGTCGACGCCCGCGGACGTGCCGGCGGCCGGGTCCCGCCGCGCGAGCAGCGCGACCCCGACGACGGTGAGGGCCAGGACCCCGCACTCGGCCAGCAGACGCCCCCGCCCGCGGCTGCGGCCGACGTCGGCGCGCCGCTCGAGCAGGCCCCCGGGCAGCGGGGCGGCCGCGAGGGCCGCGGCGGGCACGAGCCCGACGAGCACCGGCACGACGAGGTCCGCCGGTGCGAGCGGGCCGCCGGGAACGAGCCGCACCGCGAGGAGCGCGCCCACCGCGGCCGCCGGCAGGCCGAGCACCAGCCCCTCGAGCGCGAGCGCGGCGCGCAGCTGCCCCGCGGCGCCGCCGCGGCTCGCCACGAGGCCGAGCGCCGCGCGCCGCCGGGACGCCACGAGCCGGGCGCCGAGCCAGAAGACCGCGACCACGACGCCCACCGGCCCCGCCGCGACGATGGCGAGGACGGTCGCGGTGGTCCGCTGCTGCGCGCGCACCTGCTCGAGCACGTCCGGGAGCCCGGTGGACGGGGCGAGCGTCGCGCCGGTGCCCTCGCCCCACGGCACGTCGGCCGCGACGAGGCCGCGGGTCTGGGCGAGCACGGTGTGGACCTGGTCACCGGCGACGGCGTCGGGCGCGACGGGGAACCAGGCGCGCGTGCTCACCGTGCCGACCGGGAAGCCGACGGGGAACGTGCCGTCCCACGCCGGGCTGAGGTAGGCGGAGGCGACCGCCGAGGTGCCGAGGTTGAGGTCGTCGACGACGTGCGCGCTCGCGCTGTGCGGGTTGTGGGCCCAGAAGGACTCGTCGGGGTCCCGCGGCCGGAACGTCCCCGTGAGCCGCAGCGGCACACCCGTCCCCGGCACGGCGCGCTCGGTGCCGACCGGCCACTCGAGCGCCTCCGCCGCCGCCTCGGCGAGCGCCACCTCGAACGCCCCCGTCGCGGCGTCGGCGCGGGCACGACGCTCCGCGACCTCCTCGACGGTGAGGTCGCGGTACTGCTCGTCCGTGAGGTCGTCGAACGGCTGGACGACCGTGGGCGCGGCGGGCCACTCCCCCGCGACGAGCTCGACGTGCTCGCCGAGCAGCGGGTCGACCTTGAGCGTGACCTCCGGCGAGCCGACCGCACCGCCCGGGACCGCGGCGATGCGGACCGCCCCCGTCTCGACGGTGAGGTGCGGGTCGCCGAGGACCGAGCGCAGCGGCTCGGGCTGCTCGGCACGCACGCGCTCGAGGAACGCGAGGTTGCCGCCGTGCACCGCGACGGCGTCGGCCGGGAGCCCGGCGGCCCCCGGCGCGTCGTCGGCGGGCGCGGGCAGGCGGGGCCAGCGCCCCGGCACGACGGCGACGACGTCCCGGTCGAGCGGACCCGCCCGGGCGACCTCGTGGCTGACCTGCCGGTCCCCGACGTCCCCGAGCAGCCTGGGCGCCGCGGTCGCGGCGAGGCTGACGAGGACGACGAGCACCGCGAGCGCGAGCGGCACGGACGCGTGCGCGGCGGCGGTGCGGCGCACGAGCTGCACGGCGTTCACGCGACCTCCTCGCGGTGCTCGTGGTCGAGCGCCTGCCCCCGGACCCGCAGCGCGGCCCCCACGGCGACCGCCGTGAGGCCGAGCAGGAGCACGAGGACCAGCACCGCGGCCCCCGACGTGTCGGCGGCGAGCCGCACCGGCAGGGGGCCCGGGGCGAGCACGGTCGACCGCACGAGCGGTGGCACCAGGGCCAGCGAGGTCGCTGCGCCCGCCAGCGCCCCCACCGCGACCGCCGGCAGCGCGACCGCCAGGTGCTCCGCGGCCCGTGCCCGCGCCTGCGCCGCCGGGGTCTGCCCGACCGCCCGGAGCACGACGACCTCGCGGCGGCGCGCCCGCACGAGCGCCACCGCGACCGCGGCGACACCGGTGAGCGCGAGCGCGACGGCCGCACCCGCGGTCGTCCAGAACGCGTCGACGACGGGCGCACCGGCGTCGGCCCCGGTCGTCGTCGCCGTCGTGGCCGCGGCGCCCGGCCCGGCGAGCGCCGCCGCGGCCTCCGCGACCGCGGTCGCCGGTGCGCCCTCGTCGACGGCGAGCCACACCTCGTCCGGCAGCACCGGGGTGCTCCGGTCGTGCAGCAGGCCCTGGCCGAGGGCGTCGAGGTCGACCAGCACGGCCTCGGCGTCGAGGACGCCGGGCACCGCGTCGACGACCCCGACCACCCGGAGCACCACCTCCGGTCCGGCGAGCGCCGCGCGCACCCGGTCGCCCGGCGCGAGGTCGGCACGCTCGGCGAGGGCGGGGGTCACGACGGCCGGCACGCCGTCGGACGCGGGCGGGAGGAGCCGGACGGACGCCGGCGCCGGGCCGCCGTCGGGCGCTGCGCCCAGCACGGCGCGCACGCCCACCGCGCCCACGCCCTCGGCGTCCTCGACCCCCGTGCCCGCGGCCGGGGCGACCTGCCACGCCGTCGTGGGGAGCGGCACGTCGACGGCACCCCCCGGCGCGGCGGCGGCGAGCCGCACCGCCTCCGCCTCGAGCGTCCCGCCCGCGGCGCGGGCGCCGACGTCGAGGGCCGCGAGCCGGTAGGGCCCCGCACCCGGCAGGTCGGCGCGCAGGACGGCGGGCGCCGTGCCGGACCCCCCGGGCGCCACCGCGCCGAGGTCGAGGCGGGTGAGGCCGCCGTCCGGGTCGGCGAGCCAGGCGGCGACGTCGACAGGGACGGCGGAGGGGCCGACCGCTGCGCCGGGTCCGGCATCGAGGGCGACCCGCACCTCGACCTCGAGCGCGGTCGCACCTGCGGGCAGCGCCGGACGCGTGCCGGAGCCCGCACCGTCGACGGCTCCGGTGAGGGCCTCGACGTGCGGCCCGAGGTCGACGGGTGCGCGGACGACGGCGTCCGCCCGGGACACGGGCAGCGCGGTCACGGCGACCTGCCCGTCCGCGATCGTCGCGCGGTCGCGGAGCACGGACGCGGCGGCGGCGACGTCCGCCACCCCGGCGTACGGCGCCGACGGCACCGCGGCCGCGTCCCGGCCGCGCGCGCCGGCCTCGCTCCCCAGGGCGACGCGCACGTCCGAGCCGGCCTCGAGGGCGGCGAGGTCGCCCCGGTGCCGGGCGACCGACGCCGCGTACGCCGCCGCGACGGACACCGTGCCGACGGCGAGCACGAGGAGGACGGCCGCCGCCGCGTGCTGGCCCTGACGGCGGGCGACCTGCCGCGCCACGTAGGCGGGCACGAGCGGAGGGCGGCGGGCCGTCACGAGCTCGCCGGCCCGGGACAGCGGCACGAGCAGGACGAGGCCGACGAGGGCGAGCGCGACGAGCACCGCCGCCGGCGCCGCCACGGCGAGCAGGTCCGCGGAGGACGCGTCCCCGCGCACGCCGTCGGCACGCAGCAGCCGCCACGACGTCAGGGCCGCGACGAGCGGCGCACCGAGGACCGACGCGACGGTGGCCACGCCCCGCAGCCGCGCCCGGCGGGCGTCACCGTCGACACGGGCGGAGGACAGGACCTGGCGCGCCGTCGTCGCGCCGGTCACCGCGACGGCGAGCGCCGCCGTCACGAGTGCGGTCGCGGCGACCGCGGGCACGTGGGCCGGGTCGGGACGCCCTCCCCCGGCCACGAGGACCGCGGAGACGCCGCCGACCACCGCTCCCGCCCCCGCGACGGCCGCCGCCTCCGCCGCCGCCCACCGCACGAGACGCGCCGGGTCGGCGCCGCGTCCGAGGAGGACGCCGACCTCGCCGCCGCGGACCCGGACGACGAGCCGCACGACCTGCCCGACCGCGACCGCCGCGACGACGGCGAGGAGCAGCACGGGCACGAGGCCGGCGGTCCGGACGGTCGTCGCGGCCTGCGCCGCGCGCGCGGCCGTCGCCGGCAGGTCGCCTTCCACGGTGAGGCCGCGGACGGCGAGACCGTCCGCCCGTGCCAGCACCGGCTCCAGCGCCGCACCCGCGTCGGCCAGCCGGCGGAGGTCGTCGACCCCGGCCGCGGCGACGACCGGACGGACCGTCCACTCGACGAACGGGGCGTCGACGAGGTCGAGCAGCGTCTCCTCGGCCACGACCAGCGGGCCCCGCACGTCCGACCCGGCCCCGGGCGCTCCCGTGCCGGCCGGCGCCGCGGCGTCGACCGCGTCCCCCGGCGTCGTCACGACCGTGAGGTCACCGTCCTCCAGCGCGAGCACGTCACCCGCGGCGACGCCGAGCGCGGCCGCGACGTCGTCGGCGACGACCGCCTCGCCCGGGCCGGGCACGACCGGGAGGGCGTCACCGGCGTCCGCCGCGGCCGTGCGCAGGACCACCCGGCCGGCCGCGTCGTCCGCGCCGCGGAGCGGAGGGCTCGCCAGCGAGCGGCCGACCGCGAGCGGCACGGCGCCGAAGCGGTCCCGGAGCGCCCGCTCGAGCGCCGCCTGCTGGTGCTCGGGGTCGGCGCCGAGACGGGTGCGCACGACGAGAGCGGCGTCGCCGTCCGGCGCGGACGCGAGCAGCTCCCGCGCCGTGGCCACCGCGGACGTCCCCGCGGCGACCACGACGACGCCCCCGACCCCGGCGACGGTCGCGACGAGCAGCGCGAGCACACCGAGGACGCCGGCGCGCGACCGCGCCCGGGCCCGGAGCAGGCCGACCGGACGCACGCCCTACCTCCGTGGGCCGGTTACTCGCGGGTGCTGTCGTCGAGCGCGCCGTGCTGGCGCTCCGGGTCCACCTGCAGCGCCGTGACCTCGTCGCCGAAGCTCTGGAGCAGGCGGTGCCGCTCCTCGCGCCGACGGCGCTGCTCCCCCGGCTCGGGCACGGGCGCCGCGGCGAGCAGACGCTGCGTGTACTCCTCGCGCGGGCGCTGGAGCACCTCCTCGCGCTCACCCTGCTCGACGATCCGGCCGTCCCGGAGCACGACCACGCGGTGCGCCAGCAGGTCGACGACCGCGAGGTCGTGCGAGACGAACAGGCACGCGAACCGGTACCGCTCCTGCAGCTCGGTGAACATCGCGAGCACGCTGGCCTGGACGGACACGTCCAGCGCCGACGTCGGCTCGTCGGCCACGAGCAGCTCCGGCTCGAGCGTCAGCGCCCGGGCCACGGAGACGCGCTGCCGCTGACCGCCCGAGAGCTCGTGCGGGTAGCGGTTGAAGACGCTGCGCGGCAGGTGCACCGCGTCGAGCAGCTCGTACACCGTCTTCTGCCGCGAGCGGCGGTCGCCCACGCCGTGCACGATCATCGGCTCGCTGATGACGTCGCCGATCGGCAGGCGCGGGTTCAGGGACGCGGCCGGGTCCTGGAAGATGACGCCGATGCGGCGGCGCAGGCGCTTCGCGTCCTTCGCCTTCATCCCCGTGAAGCGCTCGCCGAACAGCGTGACCTCGCCGCTCGTCGCCGGGATGAGGCCGAGCGCCGCCCGGCCGAGGGTCGACTTGCCCGAGCCCGACTCCCCGACGAGCCCGACGACCTCGCCCTGCTTGACGTCGAACGTCACGTCGTCGACGGCCCGGAACGGCGGCTTGCCGATGCGGTGGTACTCGATGACGACGTTCTTGACCTCGAGCGCGGGCACGCCCGTGAGGTCGACGGACTCCGCGGCACCGCGCGCCGTGCCGAACTGGCCCGGGCCGCGACCGAGGTGGGGCACGGCTCCGAGGAGCCGCCGCGTGTACGCGTGCTGCGGCCGGTTGAGCACGTCGTCGACGGTGCCCCGCTCGACGATCTCGCCCTTGTACATGACGGCCACGCGGTCGGCCATGTCCGCCACGACGCCCATGTTGTGGGTGATGAGCAGGATGCCGGTGTCGAGCTGGTCCTTGAGCGACCGCAGGAGGTCGAGGATCTCCGCCTGCACGGTGACGTCGAGGGCCGTCGTCGGCTCGTCGGCGATGATCACCTTCGGGTTGCAGCTGATGGCGAGCGCGATGACGACGCGCTGCCGCTGACCGCCCGAGAGCTCGTGCGGGTACTGCTTGACCCGTCGCTCCGGCTCGGGGATGCCCACCATCCGCAGCAGCTCGACCGCGCGCTCCAGCGCGGCCTGCCCGTACGCGATGCCGTGCAGCTCGAGCGCCTCGCTCATCTGGAGCCCGATCGTCAGCACCGGGTTGAGCGCGGTCATCGGCTCCTGGAAGACCATCGCGACGTCGTTGCCGCGCAGCCGCCGCAGCTCGCGGCGGTCGAGCGACCCGACCGACTTGCCGGCGACCTCCACCGACCCGCCCACGCGGGCGTTCTTCGGCAGGAGGCCGAGCGCCGTCATCGACGTGACCGACTTGCCGGAGCCCGACTCGCCGACGAGGGCGACGACCTCGCCGGGGCGCACCTCGAGCGAGATGCCCTTGACCGCGTGGACCGACCCGAACTCGGTGGTGAACCGCACGTCGAGGTCGTCGAAGCTCAGGACGCGGCCGTCGATCGGCGTGCTGCCGACGCTGGGGGTGACCGTCATCAGTCCTTCTTCCTGTTCTGGCGCGGGTCGAACGCGTCGCGGAGGCCGTCGCCGATGAAGTTCACGGTGAGGGCGATGCCGAGGATGAAGAGGCCGGGCCACCAGAACAGCCACGGCCGCGACGTGAAGGCGTTCTGGTAGTCCGAGATCAGGAGGCCCAGCGAGGTGTCCGGCGGCTTCACGCCGAAGCCCAGGTAGGACAGCGAGGTCTCGAGCAGGATCGCCGAGGCGATCGAGAGCGTCGCCGCGACGATGATCGTGCCGAGCGTGTTCGGCAGGATGTGCTTGACGATGATGCGCGCGGGCGAGGTGCCGACGGCGCGGGCCGCGGCGACGAACTCACGCTCGCGCAGCGAGAGGATCTCGCCGCGCACGAGGCGCGCCAGCCCGGTCCAGGTCACCAGCCCCAGGACGAGCGCCAGCACCACGATGTTGCGGCCGCCGGAGATCTGGCCCAGCGCGGCGGCGAGTGCGAGCAGCGGGATGACGATGAGCAGGTCGGTCATGCGCATGAGGAGCGCCTCGACCCAGCCGCGGTAGTAGCCGGCGAGCGCGCCGACCGCCGTGCCGATGAGCGTGGAGACGATCCCGACGACGAACGCGATGATGAGCGAGCGCTGCGTCCCGCGCATGACGAGGGCGAACCAGTCGCGCCCGATCGTGTCCTGTCCGAAGGGGTGCTCGCCGATGCGGAACGGCCACAGCGAGAGCGTGGGCCGTCCGCCGTTGATGACCTCGACCGGCTGCGTGTAGCTGAACTTCCACCAGCCGGGGATCGGACCGACCCCGATGGACGTGAACGCGAGCACCGTGATGAACAGCAGGATCCCGAGGGAGATCATCGCCGCGCGGTGCCGGAGGAACCGGCGCAGCGCGAGCTGGCCCTGCGAGTACGACTTGTCGGTGGTGGCGCCCTGGAGGTCGTCCTCCACCCGGCTCGTCGGCTGCTGGTTGCCGGGGTCGGCCTGCTGGCCGGTCGGGAGGGGGACGATGGCCTCGGGTGTGTTCCGCTCACTCATGGTGCGCTCCGGTCGCGGTGGGGACGGGGTGGGCCGCGCTGGTCACGGGGCTCACCGCCGGATCCGCGGGTCGAGGAAGGCGTAGCTGATGTCGGCCAGCATGTTCATGACCACGGCCGCGACGCCGGTGACGAGGAAGAACGCCATGACGGGGCCCGGGTCGACCTGGTTCAGACCGGTCCGGAACAGCTCCCCCATGCCCTTCCAGCCGAAGACCGCCTCGGTGATGACCGCACCGCCGATGAGGCCGGCGAAGTCGAACGCGACGATCGTGGTCAGCGGGATGAGCGCGTTGCGGAACGCGTGGCGCGTGATGACCTCGCGCTCGCTCAGGCCCTTGGCCCGCGCCGTGCGCACGTAGTCCTGCTCGAGCACCTCGAGCATCGACGCGCGCGTGTAGCGGGTGTACGACGCGAGGGAGATCAGCGTGAGGACGACGGTCGGCAGGATGAGCTGCGTCCCCTTGTCGAGGAAGTCCTGCCAGAACGTGCCGACGAAGTTGGGCGTCTGCGAGCCGATCGTGGAGATCGGGCGCGGCTGGAGCCCGAGGTAGCCGGACCACGCGCTGAGCGCCTTGTCCAGGACGACCGCGCCCGCCATGACGGTGGCGGTCACGAACGAGGCCCACATCGCGGTGCGCCGCGAGAAGCCGCCGAGGAACCACCCGCACGCGAGGGCGACCGCGACGGACGCGGCGTAGAGCCCGAGCAGGATCGGCCAGGACGGGTCCGCCAGGACGCCGCCGAGCGCGACGTAGGCCACGAGGCCGAGGCCCACCGTCGCCCCGACGGCGTTCACGACGCGACGGTTCCCGAACCCGCTGGTGAGCGCCACCATCAGCGCGCCCGCGCCGATGCTGACGAGCGCGACGACCGGCAGGCCGAGCGCCGGGCGGCGCCACCAGTCCACGGCGTCGAAGTAGGTGATGGCCGCGAAGACGAAGACGGCGCCTCCGCCGGCGGTCATGAGCCGGCGACGCGTGTCCCCGCCGAGCGCGCCCTGGAGCACGACTCCCACGACGAGCGCGATGAGCAGCGTCGTCAGCAGGCTCACCGAGGGGTCCGCGATCCAGTCGTTGAACCGGATGGCGCCGTACTCCTTGAGCAGCACGGCCGCCCAGAACACGGGGAGCGAGAAGAAGAGGAAGGCGAAGAAGGTGATGACGTAGTCGAAGCCGGAGTACTGCCGGATCGCGGTGAGGATGCCGAAGGCGACACCCGCGACGATCGCGAGCAGCGTCGCCAGGACCACCAGGCGCAGCGTCGCGCTGGCGGCGTTCTCGAGCATGCTCATCACGTCGACGCCCGCGCGGTTGGTGCCGAGGTCGCAGCGCCCGACCAGGCAGCCCGCGGCCCCGCTGAGCCACTGCCAGTACCGCTGGTACCACGGCAGGTCGAGACCCATGGTCGTGATCCGCTGGGCGATCAGGTTGTCGCGGTTGGGGTCGTTCGACTCACGCAGGTCCTGGAGCGGGTCGCCCGAGTTGATCGTGAGCACGAACATGAGCACCGAGCCGCCGAGCAGCACCAGGGCGGAGATGCCCAGGCGGCGCAGTATGAATCTGGTCAACGCTTCGAACCCTTCATATCGCCCGGTTCGGGGGTCGTCCGCCGGGCGCCGAGCGGCGCCCCGGCGGACCCGGGCCCACGGATCGATGACGCACTGTACGCGCCCACGCGAGCACGGTGGGGCAGGGGGCGGACCCCTGCCCCACCGTGCGTGCCGCGCACGCCGGGCTCAGGCCGGCGGCGTCGTCAGCGGCGGGTCAGCTCACTCGGCGAGCTGCCACTGCTCGGCGTTCCAGAGAGCGCCGTTCTGCGTCGCGGTGAAGCGGACGTTCTGGACGTCCGTCGTGTGAGCGACGACACCGGGGTGAGCGAAGAGCGGGATGCCGTACAGCGTGTCCCACAGCTCCTTCTCGATGATCTTCGTCTGCTCGAGGTGCACCTCGGGGTCGAGCGACGCGGCGAGCGTGCTCCACGCCTCGTCGACCGCCGGGTTCGAGTACCCGCCGTAGTTCTGCGGGTAGTTCGTCGAGTAGATGTTCTGACCCGAGGCGATCTGGCCCGAGCCGGCCCAGGCGTAGAGCGCGACCTCGTAGTCACCGTTCGGGAGCGCGTTGGAGAAGAAGTCCGCCGAGCCCACGTCCTGGATGTCGAAGCCGGCCTGGTCGCAGCTGGCCTTGATCAGGGCGACCTCCTCCGTACGACGGGGGTTGGGCGCCGAGTAGCCGATGCGGACCGTGACGGGCGCGGTCACGCCGGCCTCCTCGAGCTTCGCCTTGGCGGCGTCGATGTCGACCTCGTCGTAGCGGCCGTCGTACGAGGCCTCGACGACCTCGTCGTAGTCGTCCTGGAAGGGGAAGACCTCACGCGCGTTCATGACGGTCGCCGTCTCGTTGACCGGCTTGATCAGCGTGTCGACGATCTGCTGGCGCGGGACGCAGAGCGCGAACGCCTCGCGAGCGGCCAGGCCGCCCTCCGCGTCGGAGAAGACCCCGTTGTTGAAGTTGTAGTCGAGGTGCTCCCACGTCAGCGACTGGCCCGTCTGGACCTCGACCTGGTCGCCCAGGCCCTCGAGCTGGCTGATCGTGTCGACCGTCGCCTGCGGCTCGATGACGTTGAGGTCACCGTTGGCGAGCGCCTGCAGGTGCGCGTCGGCCGCGAGGAAGCGGATCGTGATCCGGTCGGTCGCGGGCGGCGTGCCCCAGTAGTTCGGGTTCGCCTCGAGCGTGATCGACTGGCCGGCGGTCCAGCCGCCCTCCATGAGCTGGTACGGGCCGCCCGACGGCGCGATGGCCGGGTCGGGGAGCTCGCCCGGCGTCGGGGAGAGCCAGTTGTTCCAGAACTCGGCGGCGCGGGTGATCGTCGCGACGTCCTCGTTCTTGATCGCCTCGACGAGCTCCTCCTCGGTGATGCCGATCTGCTCCGCGACGACGTGCGCGGGCAGCAGGTAGGCGCCGGTGATGAGCTTCCAGTCCGGGTACTTCTCGGCGTACTCGACCGTGAAGGAGAGGTCGCCGCTCTCGCCCTGCGGGCCGGTGGGGACGTTGGTCTGCGTGTAGTCCGTGCCCGAGACGTGGTTGAACACCGGGTTCTCGGGGTCCGGGGAGAGCCACGCCGGGTTCTGCGACACCCACTCGAAGAGGAAGTCGGCGTAGTCGATCGGGTTGCCGTCCGACCACTCGACGCCGTCGTTCACCGTGTACTCGATGACGAGCGGGTCGTCACCCTCGAGCCCGGAGACGACCTCGGCGGTGCCGAACTCCTCGTTCGGGTAGATCGTGCCGTCGGTGCCGAAGTAGAAGAAGCCGCCCGGGTTCAGGCGGTCGCTCACGGCCGAGTTGTACGTCGAGTAGGTGTCCGCGGTGAACGCGTTGTACCCGGTCCACTCGTCCTGGCCGATCGAGTAGAAGATCTCACCCTCGGCGGTCTCGGTGATCCCGAGGTCCTCCTTGGCGGTCGTGCTGGCCTCGCCGCCCTGCGACTCCGAAGGGCTGGCGGCCGGACCGTCCGCCTCGGGGCTCGTGCACGCGGCGAGCACGAGTGCCGTCGCGGCGAGCGCCACGACGGTCGTTGACCTGCGTGTCGTCCTCAATGTTCCTCCTGACGGGCATGGCGTCCGGGCGCTGCCGAGAGGCACACTCATGACCGGACATCCACGATGGATGCAGGCGAGAGTACATCGGCAAATCCCGACATATGGGACAGGCCACCCGAGGTGAATCGATCGTTACGGATTCGATACTGGGCAGTACGTCTCAGAAACTGAGACGCAACGCTGCGGTAACGCAGGGTGACGTCAGACGTTGAAACGGAACTCCACGACGTCGCCATCGGCCATGACGTAGTCCTTGCCCTCGATGCGGGCCTTGCCCGCCGCGCGCGCCGCCGCGACCGAGCCCGCCTCGACGAGGTCGTCGAACGAGACGACCTCCGCCTTGATGAAGCCCTTCTGGAAGTCGGTGTGGATCACGCCCGCGGCCTGCGGGGCCGTCCAGCCCCGGCGGATCGTCCAGGCGCGCGACTCCTTCGGCCCCGCGGTCAGGTACGTCTGCAGGCCGAGGGTGTGGAAGCCGACCCGGGCGAGCTGGTCGAGGCCCGCCTCCTCCTGGCCGTTCGCCTCGAGCATCTCGCGCGCCTCGTCGGGCTCGAGCTCGACGAGCTCGGACTCGAACTTCGCGTCGAGGAACACGGCGTCGGCGGGGGCGACGTGCGCGCGCAGGTCCGCCTGCATCGCGGTGTCCGCCAGGCCCTCGTCGTCGGTGTTGAAGACGTAGATGAAGGGCTTCGTCGTCATCAGCTGGAAGGACGCGAGGTCCGCCAGGTCGAGGCCTGCGGCCGCCGCGCCCTGGAACAGGGTCGTGCCCTGCTCGAGGAGGGCGAGCGCCTTCTGCGCCGCGGCGAGCTCGGCGGCGTCGGCCTTCTTCGCCCGCACCTCCTTCTCCAGGCGCGGCACGGCCTTCTCGAGCGTCTGCAGGTCCGCGAGGACGAGCTCGGTGTGGATCGTCTCGATGTCGTCCTTCGGCGAGACGCGGCCGTCGACGTGCACGACGTCCGGGTCGGCGAACGCGCGCGTCACGACGCAGATCGCGTCCGCCTCCCGGATGTTGGCGAGGAACTTGTTGCCCAGGCCCTCGCCCTCGCTCGCGCCGCGCACGATGCCGGCGATGTCGACGAAGGACACGGTCGCGGGCAGGACCCGCTCCGAGCCGAAGATCTCCGCGAGCCGGTCCAGGCGCGGGTCCGGCAGCGGGACGACGCCCACGTTCGGCTCGATCGTCGCGAACGGGTAGTTCGCCGCGAGGACCTGCGCGCGCGTCAGCGCGTTGAAGAGGGTGGACTTGCCGACGTTGGGCAGTCCGACGATGCCGATGGTGAGCGCCACGGGGTTCCACTCTACGCGGGGCCGGCGCACGTCGACGGCGGCCCCGCGCGCCCCGCGACGACGCGCTCCGCGGCAGGCACCGCACGGGCACCGCCTCCTGCGTCAGCGTGCCAGCGCGATGGAGGCGTTGTGCCCCCCGAACGCGAACGAGTTCGACACCGCGAACGGTGCCGTGAACGGCGCCGGCCCCTCGAGCACGAGGTTGAGGTCGATCTCGGGGTCGACGTGCTCGGGCAGGACGTTCACGGTCGCGGGCGCCACCCGGTCGCGCAGCGCCAGCAGGCACGCGACCACCTCGAACGCGCCCGCCGCACCGAACGGGTGGCCGTACGCCGACTTCGTCGACGACACGAGCGGCCGGTGCGGCAGCACGCTGCCGATGGCCTGCCCCTCGAGCGCGTCGTTGAGCGGGGTGGACGTGCCGTGCGCGTTCACGTACCCGACGTCCTGCGGGTCGAGGTCCGCCCGCGCGAGCAGACCCTGCATCGCCCGCCGCATGCCGTCCACGTCGGGCGCCAGCAGCGAGCGGGCGTCGGACGTGCCGTGGTAGCCCCGCACCTCGCCCAGCACCCGCGCACCCCGGGCGAGTGCCGCGTCGCGGTCCTCCAGCACGCACATCGCGGCGCCCTCGGCCATGACGAAGCCGGACCGGTGCCGCGAGAACGGGACGGACGCCGCACCCGGGTCGTCCGACGACGTCATGGCCCCCAGCTGCCGGAACGGCTCCAGCACCTGGTCGACGACGCACGCCTCCGCCCCGCCCGCGAGCGCGACGTCGACGTCCCCGTCCCGCACGCGCCGGTACGCCTCGCCGATCGCGACCGTGCCGGAGGCGCACGCGGAGGCGTACGTGAGCGCCTCCCCGCGGGCGCCGACGTGGATCGAGAGGTTCGCCGCGATCATGTTCATCAGGGCCTTGGGCACCACGAGCGGGGTCATCCGGCGCAGGCCGTGCACGGCCGACTCGCTGAACTCCTCCGACAGCGTCCCGACGCCCGCGATCGAGCTCCCGACGTACACGCCCGCGTCCGCGAGCCGGCCCGGGTCCACGTCCGCCTGCGCCAGCGCCTCCTGGGCGGCGCGCAGGGCCATTCGCGTGCACCGGTCCGTGTAGCGGCGCACCCGTGGGGGCCACCCGTCGTCCCACCCCGGCGGCACGACCGAGACGAGGCTGACGCCCTCGACCGCCGACGGCGTGAACGACGTCCGGCCGGCGAGCAGGGCCGCCCAGAACGCGTCCGCACCGACCGCGAGCGGGCTCACGACGCCCATGCCCGTGACGACGACCCGTCGCCGGCTCATGCGCGGGCCACCCGGGTGCGCGAGCGCCAGGCCACGACGGCGAACGTCGCGAGCACCACCGCGGTCGTCACCAGCAGCGGCACCGGGGCGGCGCTGGCCGGCACGTACGACGTGAACGTCGCCATGATCCGGTCGAAGAACTCCCGCACCATGACCCGCGCACCCAGGTAGGCCAGGGCGACGAGGAGCACCACGGCGGGCACCGTGAAGCCGAACAGCGCCCGGTTGACGCCCGCCGCGCCGATGCCGTTCTGGCGCAGGACGCGCACCATGTCCGCGCGCGTCGCGTGCGTGAAGCGGTACACCGACCACAGCAGCAGCACGAGCATCGCGAGCGCGATCCCCACGAGGAGCGAGACCTGGGCGTCGATGATGCGCACGATCTGCGCCCCCGACGACACGACGGCCTCCCGGCTCACGGTCGGCACCACGTCCTCCAGGTCGGGGTGCGCGCCGGCCGTGAACAGGACCGGCAGCGCCGCCGCCGCGCCGCCGTCGGCGGTCGTCGGCGGGGCGAGGTCGGGGTCGACGTCGTACACCATCGCGGACGTCCGGCTGCCGGCGACGGCCGCGACCTCGAAGCGGAAGGCCCGGGTGCCGGTGGCGTCCGCGAGCCGCACGGTGTCGCCCGCGGCGACGTCGTACTTCTCCGCGAACGCGCGTGTGACGGTGGCCCCGTCCTCCCCCACCGGGAACATGCGCGACCCGGGTGCGACGGTCAGCACGACCTGCGCGACCCCCTCGGCGTCGTACAGCGTCGACATGAGCGCGGGCTCGTCGTCGGGCCGGTCGCGGGCCGGTGGCCCGGCGGCCGCCAGGTACATGCGGGAGTAGGGCGTGTCGTCCGCGAGGGACGCCACCCACTCGTCGACCGACGTCTTCAGGAGCAGCGCGAAGTTGACGAACAGCGCGACGACGGCGACGAGCACGAGGAGGGAGAGGGGCTCGCGCGGGGCGCGCGCGGCCGTGACCACACGCAGCCGCAGGCCGACGTCGCGCACGGCCCGCAGCCCCAGGGTCGACGGGCGCGGCGCGCGGACGAGGGCCCGGCGCCGCGCCGACCGGACGGGCGGGCGGGCCACGAGACGCTGCACCACCAGGTCCGCCAGCAGGAGCAGCACGAGGGTGCCGAGGCTGAGGGACCAGAGCACGGCGCCGTCCAGCTCGATCCGCGGGTAGTTGTAGAGCGCACCGTTGATCCCCATGACCGGACGGGCCGCCACCGCGCAGACGGCGGTCGCGACGGCCCACGCCAGGACCAGCGTCACGGCGGTCTCCACGCGGTAGTGCGGCGCGGTCGCGCTCCCGAGCCCCAGGCGGTCGAAGGTCGCCCGCGCCGCCGCCTCCGACCGCCGCGTCTCGAAGTGGTAGACCGCGAGCAGCGCGACGACGACCGCGGTGAACACGGCGAAGATCAGCACCGCCAGGTCGCGCGGCGCCTCCGAGTCCCCCAGCACCTGCTGGATGCGCGAGTTGTTCGCGGCGTCGCGCACCATCACGGGGTCGAGGTCGGTGACGAGGCGGTCGAACGTCGCCGCGTCGTGCACCGCCACGTACTCCGACGCCCGGGCCGCGTACCGGTCGTCGAACGTCGGCGCCGGGACGAAGCCGATGCCGAACCGGTCGGGGTTCGGCTGCAGCTCCAGCTCGCTGCTCTTGGTCGTCATGTAGTCGGGCGCCGTGGCGAGACCGGCCAGGTGGTACTCGTCGTCGCCGAGCCGGACCCGCTCCCCCGGCACCAGCCCGTGGTGGTCGGCGAACCGGGCGTCGAGCAGCAGGTCGTCACCGTCGCGCAGGTCGCGGCCCGCGACGACCTGGTAGGTGTTCACCTCCGCCCGCGGCGGGAAGACCCGGACCGACGCCTCCGCGACCCCGCCCAGGTCCACGCTGCGGACGAGCTCGACGCCGTCCTGCGCGAGCAGCCCGTCCCGTCCGTCGGCACGGGGACCGAGCTGGAACTGCCCCGCCTCCTGCCGGTGGTCCTCCGCGAAGGCGTGCAGACCCGCCAGGACGCTCGAGGACGCCACCACGAACGTGTTGGCCAGGCCGAAGCCGGCCACGACGACGAGCCCGATGGTGAGCAGGTCCGCCCAGGACCGGCGGGCCCGGCGCAGCACCCGGCGTGCGAGGTGCCGGCGCAGCGGGGCGCTCACCAGTCGACCTCGCGCGCGTCGGCCGGGACCGGGCGCGTCTCGTGCGTGACCCGCCCGTCGCGCAGGCGCACGACGTGGTCGCTGATCGCGGTCACCTTCTCGTTGTGCGTGATCATCACGACCGTCACGCCCGCGGTCCGGCTCAGGTCCTGCAGCACCGTGAGCACGTCCCGCCCGGACGCGGCGTCGAGCGCGCCCGTGGGCTCGTCGCAGAACAGGACGTCGGACCGCTTGTTGAGCGCGCGCAGGATCGCGGCCTTCTGCCGCTGCCCGCCGGAGCAGTGCGCGGGGAAGTGGTGCAGCACGTGCCCGATCCCCCACGCGTGCGCCGTCTGCTCGACCTCGGTGCGGACCGCGCGGTCCAGGCCGATGTTCTCCAGCAGCGTCAGGTCGCCGATGAGGTTGTGGTCCTGGAAGACGAACCCGATGCCGTCGCGGCGGAACGCGTCCCGCTCGCGGCGCGACATGCCGTGCACGTCGCGGCCGCCGACCCGCACCGAGCCGGCGTCCACGGGCTCGAGCCCCGACAGGCACGACAGCAGCGTGGACTTCCCGGAGCCCGACGGGCCGAGGATCGTGCAGAACGACCCCTGCCGGACGTGCAGGTCCACGCCGTGCAGGACGGGCGTGCCGCCCGCACCGCCGGTCGCGTACGTCTTCACCAGGTCCTGCGCGACGATCACGCGGTCACCTCCTCGAGCACGGGGGCCGCAGTGCCGCGCACGTCCTCGGCGCGGCGGGCCAGGACGAACCAGGAGTAGTACATCGAGTCGGCGGGCAGGACCTCGTCGACCACGAGACCCGCCGCCGCGAGCTCGTCCACCGTCTCCTGCCAGTAGGCGACCGAGGCGAAGTCCGACAGCGTCCGGTTGAGGAGCGCCTCCGCGCGGACGAGGACGTTGCCGACCGCGCACAGGGCGAGCTGGAGCCCCGGCAGCGGCGACCGGTCCCGCACGAGGACCTCCTGCATGTGCTCGACGTCCGGGAAGTACTGCCCGAGGACGAACGTGCCGCCGGGGTTGAGGGAGTCGCGCACCCGCGCGTACAGGCGCGCCCGCTGCTCGGCCGTCAGGTAGAAGACCATGAAGCTGGACAGCGCGACGTCGAAGGTCTCGACGACGGGCTCGTCCCCGAAGGTCCCCTCCACGACCTCGACCCCGGGGTGGGCGGCCACGCGCCGCCGCGCCGACTCCGCGACGTGCGGCTGCCGCTCGACGCCCACCGCCCGGCGCAGCCCGGGCAGGGCGCGGGCAGCCGCACCCAGGTGCCGGCCCTCGCCGCAGCCCACGTCGAGGAGGGTGCGCGGCTGCAGGCGGCGCAGGAGCCGCTCGAACGGGCGCCGCGTGTACAGGTCGAACGCCAGCGCGCCGAGGTCCGAGTAGAAGTCCGCCGGGAACGACGGGGCCACGCGGCCGGTGAAGGACATCCGCTCGAGCTCGGCGACGTACCCGGCCAGGACCAGCAGGTAGCGGACGTCGTCGCGGCGCAGGCCCCGCCCGCCGGCCCCCGTCCGCGCGCGCTCCACCAGGTCGCGGACGCGCGCGTGGTCGGCCGCCGCACGGCGGCGCAGGGGCGACGTGCCGCCGGCCCCGCGCCGGTAGGCGGCGTCCAGCGCCGGCCCCGCGGGCCCGTCCCTCACCACGTCGACGGCACGGGCCAGGGACACGAAGTCGTGGTGCGTCGGCAGGTCGGCGCCCGGCCGCGGGGACAGGTCGCCGTCGGGGAAGTGCCGGTCGACCAGCCCGAGCACGACGTGGCGCACGTACCCCGGCAGGGCGTCGAGCACCGACAGCGCGAGCAGCGGCGTGCTGCGGGTGCCGAGCGCGTGCGCGGCCCGCACGAGCAGGCGTACCGACGCGGGCCGGCCGGACGGCGGCGCCGCCTGCGCGCGGCGCCGCTGGATCTGCGCGTACCTCATCGCGGCACCGCCACCTCGGCGAGCGCGGCCAGCGCGTGCGCCACGTCGTGGTCGGTGTGCGCGCGGGACACGAAGAACCGCAGCCGTGCCAGCTCGTCCGGCACCGCGGGGTACAGGATCGGCGCGACGTCGACGCCGCGGTCGGCGAGAGCGACGGACCACGCGAGGGCGGTCGCGGAGTCGCCCGCGATCACCGGCACGATCGGCGTGGCGTCGCTGCGCCCCGCGTCCAGCCCGAGCGCACGCACCCCCGCGCGCAGCCGGTCGGCCACGGCCGTCAGCTCGTCGACCATCTCCGGTCGTTCCTCCAGCAGCCGGATCGACTCCAGCGCGGCGGCGGCGTTCTGCGGGGTCATGCCGACGCTGAACACGAAGCCCGGCAGGGTGTAGCGCAGGTACTCCACGAGCCGCCGGCTGCCCGCCAGGTAGCCGCCGCAGCTGTTGAACGCCTTGCTCAGCGTCCCCATGAGGAGGTCGACCCGGGCCGGGTCGACACCGAAGTGCGCGCACACGCCCCGCCCGCCCGGTCCGACGGTGCCCACGGAGTGGGCCTCGTCGACGAGGAGGAAGGCGTCGTGCCGCTCGACCACGTCGAGCAGCTCGGGCAGCGGGCACAGGTCCCCGTCCATGCTGTACGCGCCCTCGACCGCGACGACGACGTGGCGGAACCGGCCCCGCACCCGCTGCAGCTCCCGGTCCAGCGCGGCGGCGTCGTTGTGCGGGAACGGCTTGCGCCGTGCGCCCGAGAGCAGCGCGCCCTGGACGAGGCTGTTGTGGGCCAGCGCGTCGTGCAGGACGAGGTCGTCGGCCCCGGCCACGTGCCCCAGCACGCTGACGTTGGTCGCGTGGCCGCCGACGAGGACGAGGGCGTCCTCGGCGCCGACGAACCGCGCCACGGCCCGCTCGAGCTCGGCGTGCAGCGGCACCTCCCCGCCGATGAGCCGGCTCGCGGAGACGGACGTGCCGTACCGCTCGACCGCCGCGCGGACGGCCGCCGTGACGCGCGGGTGCCCGTTCGTCGCGAGGTAGTTGTAGAGCGAGAACGTCACCAGCTCGGTGCCGTCCCGGCGCAGCACGCGCGCGGCGACGGCGTCGCGCGGCGCGAAGTAGGGCAGCGCGGGCTGCTCGGCGAGCATGTCGTGGAACTGCGTGACCTCGGGGGTGCCGTCCAGGCGGAGGCGGGGGGCCGGCGGCGCCGGCAGGGCGCCGAGCAGGGTGCGCAGCTCGAGCTCGAGCAGCCCGAACGTCAGGTCGCGGCGCGTCGCCCACGACGGGTCGATCGCGCGCACGCCCGGGTAGGTGCGCGCGAGGGTCGCGAACAGGTCCATCAGCATGATCGAGTCGAAGCCGAGGTCGTCGGCGAGACGGTGCCCGTCCTCGATCTCGTCGAGGTCGTAGGACGCGATCTGGGCGACGGTCCGGCGGATGTCCGTGCTCAAGGCGTGCACGTGCTCTCCTCTCCTCGTGGTCGCCCCGAGGTGACGAGGCGATGGATCTCGTCGGCGGCGCGGGTCGCGCCGTCGACGCCGTGCAGCAGGCCCTGCAGCCGTCGCGCGCCCGCCCGCAGGGCCGGGTCGCGCACCACGGCGGCCACGCGCGCCCGCAGGCGGGGCGTGCCGACGTCGCGGGGCCGGGCGGCCAGCGCCGCACCGTGCCGCACGCACTCGTCGACGTTCCAGCGCTGCTCCATCTGCAGCCCGATGCCGACGAACGGCACGCCCTGCACGACCGCCGCCTGGACCGTGCCCTCGCCGCCGTGCAGCACGGCGGCGTCGACGAGCGGCAGCACCTCGTGCGTGGGCAGCAGGTCGGTCAGCAGCACGTGCGGCCCCAGCTCGGCCGCGAGCCGCGCACGGGTCGGCGCGTCCAGGTAGTGCCCGACCGGCGCGACGACGGTCACCGGCATCGCGGCGAGGGCGCGCACGGCACGCACGACGAGGCGCCGGTCGGCGGAGCTGCCGAGCCCGAGGTAGACGACGGGCCGCGTCGAGGCCTCGACCGCGGACCGCACCGCGTCCGGCAGCGCGCCGCCCAGCCGCGCGAACACCGGGCCGACGTGCGCGTACCCCGGGGGCAGCGGGACGTCCTCGACGAACCCGGTCATCGACGTCAGGAGGTTCAGGTCGGCCTCGAGCGCGTGCACCGTCGGCCGTGGCAGGCGCACGCCGTGCTCCCGTGCGACCACGTCGAAGGCGCGCGGCCTCGCCGTGACGTGCGGCGCGACGGCACGGGTGACGCGCGCGGCCGCCCGGTCCAGCGCCCGGCCCGCCGGCGTCGTCCCGCCGGACAGCGGCACGTGCCGCAGGCGCGCGAGGTGCGGGACGCTGAACGCCCAGGGCTTGACGTGCACGAGCGGCACCCCGGCCGCACGGGCGGACACGAGCTGCGTGAGCGTCATCCCGATGACGACGGCCGCGGCGTCGAGCTCCCGGATCAGCGCGACCTCGGACGCGACGCGGGCGCGCACCGTCGGCACGTCGAACGGGTGCCGGACGCCGCGCATCTGGTCGACCCGCAGCAGCTGGTCGGCCTGGCGGTCCGTCAGCCGCGGCTGCAGGGCGCGGTACTCCAGCCCGGCGTCGCGCACGAGGCCGGCGTAGCGCTCGCTGTACCCGGCCACCACGCACCGGTGCCGGTCGCCCAGGGCACGGGCGACCTGGATCGCGCGCGTCGTCTCCGCGAGGTTGAACGTCTCGGGTGCGAGCAGCACCGTCCGGCGCGTCACGGCACCGGCTCCGCGACGAGCTGGCCCGCGACCATGCGGCGGTACAGCGGCTGACGTGCGACCAGCTCGTCGTGCGTGCCGCGGTCCACGACCCGGCCGCGGTCGACGAGGACGATCTCGTCGCAGTCGAGGACGGTCGACAGCCGGTGCGCCACCACGACGACCGTGCAGGTGCGCGCCACCGCGCGCACGGCGTCCAGGACCCGCCGCTCGCTCTCGCCGTCCAGGCTGGACGTCGCCTCGTCCAGGAGCAGCAGCCGCGGCTGCGCGACGAGCGACCGGGCCAGGGCGAGCCGCTGCCGCTCCCCGCCGGACAGGGCGCGGCCGGCCTCGCCCGCGTCGGCGTCGAGCCCGCCCGCGCGCTCCACGACGTCCGCCAGGCCGACCGCGTCGAGCACCCGCCGGCAGCGCTCGTCGTCGGCGCCCGGCGCGGCGAGCGTGAGGTTCTCGCGCAGCGTGCCGCTCAGGACCGGTGCGTCCTGCTCGACGTAGCCGAGCAGGCCCCGCAGCCGGTCGACGGGCAGGTCGCGCACGTCGTGGCCGTCGAGCAGGATGCGGCCGGCCGTCGGCTCGTGCAGCCGGGCGAGCAGGCCGAGCAGCGTCGACTTGCCCGCACCGCTGGGGCCGACCACCGCCAGGCGGGTGCCGGCGGCCACCGCGAGGCCCAGCCCGTCGAGCGCGGCGCGCGGCGGGCCGTCCTCGACCGGGTACGCGTACGACACGCCCTCGAGCTCCACGCCGACCGGTCCCGGACCGGGGGCCACCACCGGCGGCGTCCCCTCCCGCCCCACGGGCAGCCGCGGCTCGGCCGGCAGCGCGGCCGCCGACCGGACCCGGCCGACCGCGCCGGCGGCCTCCGCGAACGCCCCGGCGGCGGCGAAGCACTGGTTGAGCGGCACGACCATGAGGAAGGCGAAGAGCGCGAACTCCACGAGGCGACCGACCGGCAGCCCGCCCACCGCGACCCGTACGCCCCCGACGCCCAGGACCGTGAGGACGGCCAGGTGCACCGTCACGGTCGACACCGGGGAGATGACCACCACGGCCCGGGCGAGCGCCAGCCCGGCCGAGGCCGCCTCCTCCGCCCTCCGCCCGACGGCCGCCGTCTCCCGGTCGGTCGCGTTGCTGACGCGGATCGTGCGCAGCCCGCGCACGCTGCGCTCGAACGCCTCCGACAGGCGGCCCGAGGCCGTCCTCAGCTCGGCGCTCGCCCGCTCGACCCTGCCCACCAGCAGCAGCACGGCCACGGCCGCCAGCGCGACGACCGCCACCGTGACCAGCGCCAGCGGCACGTCGACGACGAACATCGCGGCCAGTGCCCCGACCAGCAGCGGCGCCGCGCCGAGCACCGCCGACGCGCACTGCGCGAGCGAGGTCCGGACGGCCGCGGTGTCCGCGGTCATCCGGGAGACGACGTCGCCGGTCCGGGTCGACGCGAGGGCGTCCACGCGGGCGTGCAGGACCCCGGCCGCGAGCTCGCGCCGCAGCCCGAGCACGACCTGCTCGACGGCGCGGTGCACCCCCCACAGCTGCGCACCGGCCAGCAGGCCGGCCGCCAGCAGCGCGGCCACCAGCGCACCCACCCAGGTGCCGACGGGCTCCCCCGCCTCGACGCCCGAGACGACGTGCCGCACGAGGACCGGCTGCGTGAGGGTCGCCGCGGCCGCACCGAGCCCGGCGAGCGCCGCCAGGCCCAGCGCCGCCCGGGGCGCCCGCAGCCGGCGCAGCAGGTCGCGCCGCGCCCCCGGCCCGGCGCTCACGACGGCTCCCGCAGCCGGCCGGGGCCGGCGCACGTCGCGCACCCCGGACGCCCCTGCACGGGGCGGACGCGCCACTCCAGCGTCATGACGTCGAGCTCGCGCACCTGGTCGGCGAGCGCCGGCGGCACGCCCAGGAGCAGGCGCAAGGACTCCCACGCCATGACCGCGGCGACGAAGGCGGTGACGGCGCCGATGCTGCCCGACCCCGCGCCGCGGCCCTTGAGCGGACGCAGCGCGCGCGTGCCGTGGTCGTCCGCCGTCGCCTGGCGCACGCACGCCCAGCACACCGTCCGGCCGGGGATGACGCTCGTGCCCGGCACGCCCAGGTTGGCCCCGTACGCGCCGCCCACGACGTGCGGCGTGCCGGTGGCGTGGGCGACGGTCGCGACGAGGTCGGACGCGAGGCTGACGCTGGGCCGGTCCGCGCAGCAGACCAGGAGGTCGGCGCCCTCGACGAGCGGTGCCAGGTCGCCCGGCCGCTCCACGTGCACCGGGTGCCCCACGACCTCGACGCCCGGTGCGACCCGGCGCAGCGCGGCCGCCGCGGCGTCCACCTTCGCGGCGCCGACGTCGCCGTCCCCGTAGAGCATCTGCCGGTTGAGGTTCGTCACCTCCACCCGGTCCGGGTCGACGAGCACGAGGCGGCCGACGCCCGCGAGCGCCAGCGAGTGCAGCAGCCAGGAGCCGGCGCCGCCGACGCCCACGACGGCGACCGTGCCCCCGGTCAGACGGGCCTGCAGCTGCGCCGCCGAGGTCGGCAGCTCGTCGTGCACGTCGATGAGCTCGGCGAGGAAGCGCCGCTGCCGCTCGTGGCGGTCGTCGCCCGCGCCGACCTCGGCGCGCCGCAGCAGGCCCTCGTCGCGGAGCGTGCGCAGGACGTCGTCGAGCCGCCCGGGCGTGAACCCGTCCGAGCCCGCGAGCTCCGCGGCGAGCTCCGGCACGGTGCGCGTGCCGTCCAGCCGCGGGATGAGGTCGACCACGAACGGCGGCACGGTGAACTCCTTGACCCGCAGCTCCATGAGGCAGCGGAACTGCACGCGCCGGCCGTCGGTGAGCACGACGACGGAGTCGCGGACCTGCGGGCGCGCCCCAGGCCCCGCGACGGCCGTCACGAGGCCCTCATCGCGACGACGGGGTCGACCCGCGCGGCCCGTCGCGCGGGGCCGACGGCCGCGGCCGCCATCGCCACGAACGTCAGCGCGACGACCACGACGAGCGGCCACACCGTCGGCCGCGGGGTCACGGACGTGCGCAGCATCGCGCCGACGGCGTCGGTGAGCAGCACGCCGGCGAGCAGCCCGACGGGGACGGCGAGGACGACCGCGGACCCGGCGACGAGGACCGCCTCCCGCAGCACCGACGACCGCAGGTCCCGTGCGCCGGCACCGGTGGCCCGCAGCACCGCCAGCTCGCGGGAGCGGGCCAGCACCGCCACGTTCAGCACGCCCGCGGAGCCGACGGCACCGAGCACGAGCATGAGCACGACCACCGCCAGGACCGCGGCGGAGTAGGTCGCGAGCTCGCGCTGGGCGCGGGCGCGCATGTCGGCGGCGGTGAGGACCACCGCGCCCGGCACGTCGGCGACCTCGGACGCCACCGCGTCCCGCAGCGCGCGCACGTCCGAGCCCGGCGACGCGCGCACGAACCACTGGCGGGTCCCCTCCACGCCGAGCGCCGCGGCGGCCCGGCGGTCGACGACGACCTGCAGACCCGTCGACAGCGACGCGTAGGTCCCCGCCGTGACGAGCTGCACGCGGGCGCCCTCGCGCTCCACCGTGACCGGCTCGCCGACCCGGGCGCCGAGCTCCCGCGCGAGGGCGACGGGGAGCACGACCGCGCCTCCCGCGGCCAGCGCCGCGCGCGCCCGGTCCGGCTCCCCCTCGGACCAGGGCAGGTCCGCGACCTGGAAGTACTGCTCCGGCTCGACCGCGAGCACCGTCACCCGGGCCTCGCCGGTCCCCGCCCGGACCAGTGCGTCGGCGGTGGCCGTCCCGGCGACCGTCCCCGCGCCGGGCACCGCGGCGACCCGCCGCGTCAGCTCGTCGTCCGTCACCGGGACGGGGAGCACGACCTGCACGTCGGCCCCGAACTGCACGCCGATCTGCCGCACCGTCGCGGCGCCCACCGAGCCCACGGCCACCGTGCACGCGACCCCGAGGGCCACCACGGCGGCGCACGTCGCGGCCACCCCGCCGAGGGCCCCGTCGAGCGCGCGTCCCCGCGCGAGGCGGGTGGCCCACGAGCCGGCGACCCGGCCGGCGAGGAGGCGCAGCGCGTCCGGCGCGAGCAGGTGCGCCGCCGTGACGGCCCCGAGCGCCCCCACGAGCGCGAGGCCGGCGGGCCGGACGGGCAGCACCGCGAGCGCGAGCGCGGCCAGGACCAGGGCCGCACCGGCGACCCGCCGCACCCGCCCCGGCGCGCGGCGCGCCGACGTCCCCGGCTCCCCGCGCAGCGTCCGGACCGGGTCCACCGCCACGGCGCTGCGGGCGGGCCGGACGGCGCCGAGCAGGGCGGCGACGACCCCGACCGCCGCGGTCAGCGGCACCGCCCACGCCGGCACGCCGCCGGGCCCGGCGGGCAGGTTGCCCGCGGACGCCAGGAACCCCTCCAGCGCCCGGCCGGTGAGGAGCCCCAGCGCGAGGCCGAGCACGACGCAGGGCACCGCGACGACGAGCACCTCGGCCACGACCGAGCGGGCGAGCCACCCCCGCGGGGCGCCCGTCGCGCGCAGCACCGCGAACGCGGGCCGCCGCGCCAGCAGGACGGTGCCGAAGGCGGACGAGGCCAGCAGGGACGCGACCACGAGCGTCGCGACCGACACACCCACCAGGACGGCGGTGAGGGTCGCGAGCAGGGGCGCGGCCGCGGTGGCCAGGGCGGCGGTGTCCTGCACCTGCGTGCCCTCGGGCAGGTGCTCCGCGTGCCGCACCGCCCAGCGCCCGGGGTCGGTGCCCCCGCTCAGCAGCAGGTCGACGCGGGTCAGCCGGCCCGGCTCGGCGAACAGCTCCTGGGCGCGGGGCAGGTCGACGAACACGTTGTCGACCGCGAGCGCACCCAGCTCGCCGCCGGCGAGCACGCCGACGACCGTGAAGGTGTGGACCCCCCGTGCCCCCGCGAGCTCGACGGTGTCGCCCGTGGTCACGCCGAGCCGCTGCGCGACGTCGTCCGGGACGGCGACCTCCGCGCCGCCGTCCCCCGGCAGCCGGCCGTCCACGCGCAGGCGCGGGAGCTGCCCGCCCAGCTCGACGGGGTAGCCGGTGACGACGAGCCGCTCGGCCTCGTCCTGCCCGGCACCCCGGACGGACGTGCGCGAGCTGAACGTCGGCACCGCCAGCCGGACGTCGTCGAGCACCGCGAGCCCGGTCGCGGCGCCCTCGTCCATCGTGGTCCCGGCGAGCTCGGGCACGACGCCCACGTCGCCCAGCCCGCCGAGGGACTGCGCCTGGGCCGCCAGCTGCGCACCGATCGAGCGGGCGGCCACGAGGGTGCCGAAGAGCAGCGCGACGCCGAGCGTCAGGGCGACCGCGGCGGCGAGGTGCCGCCGCCGGTCGTCACGGACGCGCCGCCAGCCATCGACGAACTCGCTCCGCACCGGGGTCACCGCCCTCCGCCGCCATGTCCGCACGGGCACCGTGCGTGCGCAGCTCGTCGACGACCCGGCCGTCGCGCAGCGCCACCACCCGCCCGCAGCGCGCCGCCACCGCGGCGTCGTGCGTGACGACCACCAGGCAGGCCCCGGCGATCTCCTCGACGGCGGACAGCAGGAGGTCCAGCACGGTCGCGCCGTTCTCCTGGTCGAGGTTGCCCGTCGGCTCGTCCGCGAGCACGACGGGCGGCTTCCCGTACACGGCACGCGCGACCGCGACCCGCTGCTGCTGACCGCCCGAGAGCTCGTGCGGCCGCCGCTCCGCCAGGGCGCCGAGGTCGAGCAGCTCGAGGAGCTCCACGGCGTCCGGCTGCCACCCGCGGGCGGGGCGCCCGCCCACGACGTCCCGCAGCGCGACGTTCTCCAGCACCGTCATCGACGGGACCAGCTCGAACGTCTGGAAGACGAGGCCGACGTACCGGCGCCGCAGGGCCGCGCGCTGCTCGGCCGAGAGCGCGGCGACGTCCTCGCCCGCCAGCCGCACGGACCCGCTCGTCGGCGTGTCGAGAGCGCCGAGCAGGTGCAGCAGCGTCGACTTGCCCGAACCGGACGGCCCCATCACGGCGAGCGACTCGCCGGCGGCGACCTCCAGGTCGACGCCCCGCAGCGCCTCGACGGTGGCCCCTCCCCCGTCCCGGTACTCCCGCCGCAGCTGCGTGGCGACGACGGGCGCCGTGCCGCTCACGCGGGCACCGGCGCGGCGGGCAGCAGCGCGTCGAACTCGAACCAGATCTCCCACTCGCCGACGACGCCGGCCAGCAGCACGTCCTCGAGCGCGGACCAGACCGCGCGCACGGCCGGCAGGTCCTCCTGCGCGTCGCGCGGCGCCTCGACCGGCGGGTGGAAGGTCAGCCGGAACGTGCCGTCCCCCGTGCGCCGCAGGTCCAGCGGGAGCATCGGCGCCCCCGTCGACCGGCTCAGGAGTGCGGGCCCCAGGGGCGCGAGGACCGTGGTGCCGAGGAACGGCACGCGCTCGTGGTGCCGGTCGACCCCGCGCGGGTCCAGCTCGGGGAACATCGAGAACGCCCGGCCCGCGCGCAGCGCCGTGACGGCGCGCCGGAACGCGGCGCCGTCGCCGAGGCGGTGGGCCTCGATGGGCAGGTCGGGGAAGAAGGCGGCCGCCAGCTCGTCGAAGTTCATGCGGTTGTAGAGCGCCGTCGTCGCCACGTGGTGGGCCAGGACCGGGGACACCGCGTACGAGGGCCCGACGTGGAACGGCAGCGCGAGCACGCCGCGTCCGACCGCGAGCGCGTCCCGCAGGTGCTCGGCCCCGACGACCTCGACGACGGTGTCGAGGTCCTCGCGGCGGCCCAGCCACAGCGCGAGGTAGGTGCACTCCAGCTGCAGCCGGGGGCCGTAGCGCGCGAACGCCGTCGCGTCCTGCTCGAGGTCGCGCCCCGCGAGGGCGGGCGTCGACCGCATGCCGGACCGCGCACGGGCCGCGAGGGACTCGACGTCCTGGCCGGGGCCCAGCCCGGCCTCGTAGCGGGGCCGGTCGTGCTCCGCCAGCTCCTGCATCAGCTCCCAGGCGCGCTGCGGGCCGCACCGGCGCAGCGCCGCGTACAGGTCGAGCCGCGGGGGCAGGTCGAAGATCGTGAACAGGGGTAGCTGCGACATGGCGGCCTCTCGGCAGGCGGGTCCTGGGGGGCCCGGGGCGACGGTCGTCGTGGGGCGTGGACGGGCGCACGGCGTGCGGTCGGGACCGGTCCCGGCGCCGCGCCCTGCCGGCGCCGGGACCGGGCCGGTCAGGTGCACATGCAGTTGTTCTCGCAGGCGAGCGTCGCGCCCGAGCGCAGCTCCTCCTCGTTCGTCTTCTCCACCGTCGTCACCCCCTCTCGGCCGTCCCCACCGGTCCCCGCGCCTGTGCGAGGTCCCGGCGACCGCGTCGCACGCGGTCAGGTCACGTGCACATGCAGTGGTCGTTGCAGGCGAGCGTCGCGCCCGAGCGCAGCTCCTCGTCGTGGGTCTTCTCCATCGGTCTCACCTCCTCGCACGGCTCGGCCGGACATGACGACGCCAGGCGCCGCACGTCGGCACGGAAGGGACGGCACCGTCGTGCCAATAGCACGTCGACGCCGGGCTCGTGGGTCATTTCAGGGCGGCGTGACCGCAATTCCTGACGTCCACGTGAATGTCATGCGGCGGACGGCTCGCGCCGATCGGACGACGACGTCGTCGCACGGCCCCCACCGCGCCCCGCGGCCGCAGCGGCGGCCCGGGGAGCGGGCGATGTCTCCGGACGGGCCTAGGCCTCCAGGTCCCACACCTGCTGCACGCCAGTACCCCCTCGTCGTCGGCGCGCGTCCCGGACGGGACGCGCGTCAGATCACGGTCTGGTGGAGAAGAGCGGGACCGCCGCTGCACGGCGACAGCACCTATGTCCTTTTTCGGACAATTCCAGAGCGTAGGGGGGCCGGTGACGTGGAGTCAATGGCCTTCTCATTCTTCTGTGACTCGCGCGCCGGAACATCACCCGGGCAATGTGCAGCCGGGCGTCTGGACGATCGTCCATGAATTGCACGGCACGGGCCGTGACCGACCGTCACGACCGCGTGCAGCGGCCCCCACGGGCGCCGAGGGGCGCGGTCAGGGGAACGAGCGCATCCGCGCCAGCAGCTCCGGCGCACCACGGTCGAGCAGGCGCCCGCCCAGCACGACGCCGGCGACGAGCAGCGCGGCGCCGAGCAGCACGCCGACCACGAGCGCGGCCCAGCCGAACGCCGCCGACCCCTGCACGACCGCGAGCACCGCGAGCACGGTCGCGGGCAGGGTCAGCACGAACACCGCCGTGCCGCCGACGAGCTGCGAGGTGAACGCGACGGCGCTCGTGCCCTGCTTGGTCGAGAACGGGTTGTCCCCCGGCTGCTGCACCGGGTACACGACCATGGCCGAGACGACCGACGCCGCACCGAGCGCCGTGAGCAGCAGGCCGAGGCCCGCGCCGAGCAGGGCGGGCAGGTGCGCGAGGGCGTCCGCCCACGCGGCCGTCGCGACCGTGACGACGACCGTCGCGAGGGCGCCCAGCGCCCCCGCGACGACCACGCGGCCGCAGCGGTCCACGACGCCGCGCAGGGGCGCCGCGACGTGCGTCCAGAACGCGGTCCCGTCGTAGGCCACGTCGGCCGAGACGCTCCAGCCGACGAGCATGCCGGTCAGCGGGCCGGCGACCAGGACGAGGTCGCCGGCGCCCGACACGACCATGACGAGCGGGAGCACCGGCACGATGGCGACCGCCATGGCGTACCGCGGGTCGCGCACCCAGTACGTCGCCGCACGGGCCGCGATCGCGCCGGACTGCGTGGCGGGGAAGCGGGCGAACCAGCCCAGCCCGCGCGCCTTGACCTCGTGCGACGCGGACGCGGGCTGCACGAGCGTGCGCGTCAGCGCGCGGTCCCACACGAGGTAGGCGAGCGCGACCGTCGCGAGGGCGACCAGCAGGCGCAGCACGGCCGCGCCGGCGTCGCCCGCCACGACCGCCGGCGCGACCGCCCAGCCCGCGCCGAGCGGCGTCCACGCGAGCGCGTCCACGACGCGGCCGAGCCCGCCGGTGCCGAGCGCGGCGACCCCGTCGGTCAGCCCGCTGATGATCGGGCCGGTCATCGCCAGCAGCAGCACCGCGAGGACCGCGACGACCTCCCGCACCCGGCGTCGACCGATCACGCCCGCGAGGGCCGCGGTGCTCGCGCGCGCACCGACGACGCAGGCCGCGAGCGCCAGCAGCCCGCCCACCAGGCCGGCGAGGGCGGCGAGCGGCTCGCGCCACCACACCGCGGCGGTGCCGACGGCCAGCAGCGCCGTGACGACGCCCGGCACGCCGACCAGCCCCGCCAGCGTCAGCCCGACGAGCAGGTCGCGGCGCGGCACCCCGAACGTGACGAAGCGGCGGGGGTCGAGGGTCGCGTCCACGCCGAACGCGACCAGCGGGACGACCCACCAGCCGAGCACGAGGGCCGAGCCGAGCAGCACCAGGACCGTCTCCCGCAGCGCGGCGTCCTGCAGGGACAGCGCGACCAGACCCGCCCCGGCGAGCACGAGCACGCCCAGGCCGTACAGCGCCGCGACGACGAGGCCGAGCACCTGCCAGACGCTGCGCCGCAGGCCGTTGCGCAGCAGCGTGAGCTTCAGACGGACGAGGTGCCCAACCACTCCAGCCCCTCCCCCGTCACGCGACCGCCGACGAGCTCGACGAACCTCTCCTCCAGGGACCGGCCGGCACGGACCTCGTCCACCGTGCCCGCGGCCAGGACGTGCCCGCCCGCGATGACCGCGACGTGGTCGCACATGCGCTGGACCAGGTCCATGACGTGCGAGGAGACGACGACCGTGCCCCCGCCGGCGACGTAGCGCGCGAGGATCTCACGGATGTTCGCGGCGGAGACCGGGTCGACCGCCTCGAACGGCTCGTCCAGCACGAGCAGGCGCGGCGCGTGGACGAGCGCGCACGCGAGCGCCACCTTCTTCGTCATGCCCGCGGAGTAGTCGACGACGAGCGTGCTCGCGTCGGCGGTGAGGTCCATGGCGGCGAGCAGGTCGCGCGTGCGCGCCTCGACCGTGGGCCGGTCCAGGCCCTGCAGCAGCCCGGCGTACGTGATGAGCTGCGCACCCGTGAGGCGGTCGAACAGGCGCACGCCGTCGGGCAGCACGCCCAGGCCGCGCTTGACGACGTCGGGGTGGGCCCACAGGTCGACGCCCTGCACGAGCACCGTGCCGTGGTCGGGGCGCAGGAGCCCGGTCGCCATCGAGAGGGTCGTGGTCTTGCCCGCGCCGTTGGGGCCGACGAGCCCGTAGAACGAGCCGGCGGGGATCGTCAGGTCGACGCCGGCGACCGCGATCTTGTCGCCGAAGCGCCGCCACAGGCCGCGCAGCTCGAGCGCCGGCGCGGGCCCGGCGGCCGGCGCCGGGGACGCGGCGGGGACCCGGCCCGGGACGCCGGCCGCGGCGGGCGGGCCGGACGACGGGTGGGGGGACGGGCTCGGCGGGTGCTCGGAGACCATCGCGCCAGCATAGGTGCAGGTGGTGACGCCGGGCGGGACCGCCCGCCGCGGCCGGGCGGTCCCGCGGGGGTCGCCCGGCGGTGTCGGTGGGCCCTGGCACGCTGCGTGCCATGGTGCAGATGTCGGTCGCGACGCTCGTCCTCACGCTGCTCGGCGGCGTCCTCCTCGGCGCGCTGCTCGGCGGGGCCGCCGCGTGGGTCGCCGGGGGCGCGCGGGCCGCGCGGGCGGCCGAGCGGCGCGTGCGGGCGGCGGAGCTGGACGCGGCGCGCGCACGGTCGGTGCTCGAGGCCCGCGGCGAGGGCGACGACGAGCGGTTCCGCGCGCTCGCGGCCGACGCGCTCGGCGCCACGAGCGAGCAGTTCCTCGCCCTCGCCCACCAGCGGATGGCGGCGGAGCACCAGACGAGCGCGTCCGAGCTCGCGCGCCGCGAGGAGTCCGTGCGGACGATGGTCGAGCCGATCGCGCGCACGCTCGAGCAGGTGCGTGCGGAGCTCGCGACGGCGCAGCGTGCCCGTGCCGCGGGCGACGCCGCGCTGGGTGAGCAGGTCCGCGCGATGCGGGAGGCGTCGGAGCAGCTGCGCGGGCAGACCGCCCAGCTCGTGACGGCGCTGCGGTCGTCGCACGTGCGCGGGCGCTGGGGCGAGGTGCAGCTGCGGCGGGTGGTCGAGGCGGCCGGGATGCTCGCGCACGTCGACTTCGTCGAGCAGGCCTCGGTGCGCACCGACGACGGCGTGCTGCGCCCGGACATGGTGGTGCGGCTCGCGGGCGGCAAGAACGTCGTCGTCGACGCGAAGGTCGCGTTCCTCGGGTTCCTCGAGGCGGCCGAGGCCACGGACGAGCGCGTGCGGGCGGAGCGCATGGCGGCGCACGCCCGGCACGTGCGGGCGCACGTCGACGCCCTCGCAGCGAAGCGGTACTGGGACCAGTTCGCCCCGGCGCCCGAGTTCGTCGTGATGTTCGTGCCGGCGGAGTCGTTCCTGCACGCGGCCGTCGAGCAGGACCCCGGCCTGGTCGAGTACGCGTTCGAGAGCAACGTGGTGCTGGCGACGCCGACCACGCTGCTCGCGCTGCTGCGCACCGTCGCGTACGCGTGGAAGCAGGACGCGCTGGCCGCGAACGCGCAGCAGGTGCTCACGCTCGGCAAGGAGCTGCACGGGCGGCTCGCGACGCTCGGCGGCCACCTGACCCGGCTGGGCCGCGCGATCGACTCGGCGGCCGGCGCCTACAACCAGACCGTCGCGTCGCTGGAGACCCGGGTGCTGGTCAGCGCCCGCCGGTTCGCCGACCTGCACGTGGTGGACGGCGACCTGCCGACGCCGCCGCCGGCCGACCCGCGGCTGGCGACGGTCAGCGCGCCGGAGCTCGTGGCGTTCTCGACGGCGCAGGCGGTCGTGCTCGAGGAGCACGGGGCGCACGGCGTGGCGGTGGCCCCGGCCGACGACGGGGCGCGCAGCGGCACCCGGTGACGGCGTGCCCCCGGCGGCGGCCCGCGGTCAGACGGGCTGGACGTCGAGCGCGCGCCGGCCCTCGCGACGCGGGCGCGGGTCGCCGTTGCCGGCGGCCTTGAGGTCGGCGCGCAGCTCGCGCGGCAGCGAGAACATGAGGTCCTCGGTCGCGGTGCGGACCTCCTCCACCTCGCCGTAGCCCAGCTCCGCGAGGCGGGCGAGGACCTGGTCGACCAGGACCTCGGGCACCGAGGCACCGGACGTGACGCCGACGGTCGCGGCACCCTCGAACCAGGCCGGGTCGATCTCGGCGGCGCCGTCGATCCGGTACGACGAGCGCGCACCGGCGTCGAGCGCGACCTCGACGAGGCGGACCGAGTTCGAGGAGTTGGCCGACCCGACCGTGAGCACGACGTCGCAGTCCGGCGCGAGCTTCTTCACCGCGACCTGGCGGTTCTGCGTGGCGTAGCAGATGTCGTCGCTCGGCGGGTCCTGCAGGTGCGGGAAGCGCTCGCGCAGGCGGCGGACCGTCTCCATCGTCTCGTCGACGGACAGCGTGGTCTGCGAGATCCAGACGACCCGCTCGGGGTCGCGCACCACGACGTCGTCGACCGCGTCCGGGGAGTTGACGACCTGGATGTGCTCGGGCGCCTCGCCCTGCGTGCCCTCGACCTCCTCGTGGCCGTCGTGGCCGATGAGCAGGATGTCGTAGTCGTCGGCCGCGAACCGCACGGCCTCCTTGTGCACCTTCGTCACGAGGGGGCAGGTGGCGTCGATGGTCAGCAGGTTGCGGGCGGCGGCGGACTCGCGGACCGCCGGCGAGACGCCGTGCGCGGAGAAGACGACGCGGGCGCCCTCGGGCACCTGGTCCGTCTCGTCGACGAAGACGGCACCGCGCGCGGCGAGCGTCTCGACGACGTGCTTGTTGTGCACGATCTCCTTGCGGACGTACACGGGGGCGCCGTAGTGGTCGAGGGCCTTCTCGACGGCGACGACCGCGCGGTCGACACCGGCGCAGTAGCCACGGGGCGCGGCGAGGAGCACGCGCCGGCGCACGTCGGTCCGGTCGGTCGCGGGAGAGGTCACGTGTCCAGTCTAGGTGGCGCGGGAGGCGCACCCCCGGGCGCGTGGTAAGCGCCACGTGGTGATCCTGTGCGGGCCGGGGGCGGCCGTGCGCGGGCGCGTCGGTGCCGTGCGGCAGGCTGGTGGGGTGGACGTGGAGAGCATGCGGGGCAGCGCCGTGGGCGACGGGCCCGCGACCGGCGACGGGGTGCCCGTCCCCGAGCGGCTGCCGCTGCCGCTGAAGGCGGCCGAGACGACGCCCGAGCGGCCGTGGCCGGTCCGCCACCTCGCACCCAAGGTCGCCGAGTACGTCGCGCGCATGCCGGCCGTCTGGGTCGAGGGGCAGGTGCTCAACCTGCGCCGCTGGAACTCGCTGCTGTTCCTCACGCTGCGCGACACCGACCTCGACATGTCCCTGTCCGTCACGCTGCCCGCCGTCGCCGCGATGTCGCTGGGCGACCGGTTCCACGACGGCGCCCACGTCGTCGTGCACGCCAAGCCGCAGTTCCAGCCGAAGAAGGGCTCGCTCGGGTTCTCGGCCGACCGGGTGCGCCTCGTCGGGCTGGGCGAGCTGCTCGCGCGCATCGAGCACCTCAAGGGCGTGCTGGCAGCCGAGGGCCTGTTCGACGCGTCGCGCAAGCGGCCCCTGCCGTTCCTGCCCGGGGTGATCGGGCTCGTCTGCGCGCAGCAGGGCGACGCCGAGCACGACGTGGTCTCGAACGCCCGCGCCCGCTGGCCCGCCGTGCAGTTCGAGGTCCGGCGCGTCACCGTGCAGGGCCCGTCGGCCGTGCCCGAGGTGACCGCGGCCATCGCGGAGCTCGACGCCGACCCGCGCGTGGACGTCGTCGTGGTCGCGCGCGGGGGCGGCTCGTTCGAGGACCTGCTGCCGTTCAGCAACGAGACGCTCGTGCGGGCGGCCGCCGCCTGCCGGACGCCGCTCGTCAGCGCGATCGGCCACCACATGGACTCCCCGCTGCTCGACCTCGTCGCGGACCTGCGCGCGTCCACGCCCACGGACGCCGCGAAGCGGGTCGTGCCCGACGTCACCGAGGAGCGGGCCCGGCTCGTCCAGGCGCGGGCGCGGGCCCACGCCGCCCTGCAGCACCGGCTGGCGCGCGAGGAGCACCACCTCGCGCAGCTGCGGTCCCGTCCGGTGCTCGCGCAGCCGTGGACGCTCGTCGAGCCGCACGAGGTGCGGCTGCACCGCGCGGTCGACCGGGGCCGCACCCTCCTCGACGCCTCGCTCGCCCGGGCGGGCGGGGAGGTCGGGCGCCTGGCCGCGCAGGTGCGGGCCCTGTCCCCGGCCGCCACGCTCGAGCGCGGGTACGCCGTCGTGCAGCGCGCCGACGGCGCGGTGGTGCGCCGGCCCGACGACGTCGCGCCGGGGGACGCGCTGCGCGTGCGGCTCGCCGAGGGCGAGATCGGCGCGACGGCCGACGACGGCGGCTCGGCGACCGCGCCGGCCTGACGAGGCCCACGTCCTCCGACCGCCGTCCGGGGGCGGACGGGCTCCCGCCCTCCGGACGCCCCCGCGCCCCCGTCGGGCCCTGCTGGTTGACTGTGCCCCGTGGCACGCCCGACCGACCCTGCGGCCGCCGGCGGGGGCTCCCCCGCGGCCGCTCCCGACCCCGCGACGCTGACCTACGAGCAGGCGCGCGACGAGCTCGTGACCGTCGTCGACCGGCTCGAGACGGGCGCGGCGACGCTCGAGGAGTCGCTCGCGCTGTGGGAGCGCGGCGAGGCGCTCGCGGCGCGCTGCCAGGAGTGGCTCGACGGGGCGCGCGAGCGCCTCGCGGCCGCCCGCGGCCAGGGACGGGACTCCGCCGAGGACGGGGACGCGTCGTGACGGGCGGCGGCGGCGGCGCGGGCCCCGCGCGGGCGCTCGTCGTCGGCGAGGCGCTGGTCGACGTCGTCGAGCGGCCCGACGGCAGCCGCGAGGAGATCGCGGGCGGCAGCCCGGCGAACGTCGCGGTGGGCCTCGCGCGGCTCGGGCGGGGGGCGGACCTGCTGACGTGGCTGGGGCCCGACGCCCACGGCGACCTCGTGCGCACCCACCTGGAGGCCTCCGGCGTCCGCGTGCTCACGGGCGACCGCGCACCGGCCCGCACGTCGGTGGCGACCGCGCGGCTCGACCCCCAGGGCGTCGCGACGTACGACTTCGACCTGGAGTGGGACCTGCCGGCGTCCTGGGACGAGGGCGCCGGCGCGCCGCTCGTGGTCCACACGGGCTCGATCGCCGCGGTGCTGCAGCCCGGCGGGCCGCGGGTCGCCGACCTGCTCGAGCGTCGCCGCACCACCTCGACGCTCACGTACGACCCGAACCTGCGCCCGGCGCTCATGGGGCGCCCCGAGGACGTGCGGCCCCTCGTCGAGCGGCTCGTGCGCACCGCGGACGTGGTGAAGGTCAGCGACGAGGACCTCGCCTGGCTGCTGCCCGGGGTGGCGCCCGCCGAGGTCGCGGAGGACTGGGCCCGCAGCGGTCCCGCGCTCGTCGTCGTGACGCACGGCGGCGAGGGCGCGTTCGCGTGCACCGACGCCGGTGCACGCCTGCACGTGCCCGCCCCGCGCGTGCGCGTGGCCGACACGGTCGGTGCCGGCGACTCGTTCATGGCGGGCCTCGTCGACGGCCTGTGGTCCGCGGGCCTGCTGGGCGCCGACCGGCGCGACGCGCTGCACGAGATCGACGCCGCGACCGCCGAGCACGTCCTCGCGCGGTGCGTGCGCATCGCCGCCCTCACCGTCTCGCGCCACGGCGCGAACCCGCCCACCGCGGCCGAGCTCGACGACCCGTCGGTGCTCGCCGCGGTCCTCGCCGACGCCCCCGACGGAGGTCCCGCATGAGCACCACCACCCAGCCGCTGACGCCCGCCGAGGCGTGGTCCGCCCTCGCCACGGGCAACACGCGCTTCGTCGAGGACCGCATGGAGCACCCCTCGCAGGGCATCGACCGGCGCGCGGAGATCAGCGCGGAGCAGCACCCGTTCGCGGTGGTCTTCGGCTGCTCGGACAGCCGCGTGGCCGCCGAGATCATCTTCGACCAGGGCCTCGGCGACCTGTTCGTCGTGCGCACCGCGGGTCACGTGCTCGACACGACGGTCATCGGGTCGATCGAGTACGGCGTCGAGGTGCTCGGCGCGCCGCTCGTCGTGGTGCTGGCGCACGACCGCTGCGGTGCGGTCGCGGCGGCGTCGGAGGCGCTGAACGGCGGGAAGGTGCCGGCCGGCTTCGTGCAGGCCGTCGTCGACCGCGTCATCCCGTCGATCATCGGGCTGTCGCAGCACGGCCGGGCGGGCGGGACGTTCGACGCTGCGGAGCTCGGGCACGAGCACGTGCTGCACACCGCGAAGCAGCTGCACGGCTACTCGGTCTCGCTCGCCGACGCGGTGGCGGAGGGCCGGTGCGCCATCGTCGCGGTCGAGTACACGCTGGCGGACGGGCGGGCGAAGCTCGCGCACGTCATCGGCGACATCGGCGTCGAGCCGGCGCGGGCCGTCGACGCCTGACCTCCCCGCCCGAGGGCGCCGCACCGCGACCGGTGCGGCGCCCTCGGCGCGTCAGGTCGTCGGTCGCCTCCGCACGCCCGGCTCGTCGTCGTGCGCGGTCAGCCGCTCCCGCCAGTAGCGGGAGCCGTCGGCGCGCCGGCCGACGAGGCCCGCCTCGACGAGCTCGCGCCGCAGGCGCACGGGGTCGTCGGCGACGGGCACGAGGCGGGCCATGAGCTCGGCCTCGTCGAGCTCCTCGCCCGGCGCCACGAGCGTCGCCGCGACGTGCTCGACCAGCGCGTCGCGGTCGCGCGAGCGCCGCGGCGTGGTGACGAAGCGCCCGCGGACGAGGAAGCGCGCGGCGTCGCAGACCGGTTCAGGGGTGGACGGGTGCATGCCCCCATGGTCCGCAACGCGCACCCGCGCGGCCAGGTGATCGCGCGGGTGGCGCCCGACGCGGGTGGCGCCCGACGGGCCCCGCACGGCCCGTCGCCGGCCCGCCCGTGCGCCGCGCGCCGGACAGGGCGGCGGGGCACCTCGTCCGCGGCGGTACGCACGGCGTGCGTACAGAGCCCTGCGTACAGCCGCACGTACAGGCGTGCGCACGGCGTGCGTACAGCCCCCAGGAGGGCCCACCCCCCGCCCGACCGCCGGCGAGGCCCCGTGACGCGTCCGCGCGGCGGTCGGCAGGGCCGGTCCGCCCGCTACGCCCGTCAGGCCGCCGGGGTGCTCCGCTGCGCGCGCCGGGTCTCGCGGGCGTGCGCCCGCTCGACGGCCCGCCGCCGCTCCGTCTCGCTCTCCTCGTCGGCGGCGCGCGCCGCGTCCGCGTCGTAGGTGAGGTTCTCCCCCGTCTCCGGGTCGAAGACCATGAGCCGGCCCGGGTCGAACCACAGCTCCGCGACGTCGCCGTCGCGCACGTGGCTCTCGGCGCCGAGCGCCGCGACGAGCTGCGTGCGCATGCCCTCGCCGTCCAGGTCGCGGTCGAGCTCGTCGAGCGTGCCGGCCACCTCGGCCCGGGTCTCGAACGGCACGTACGCGTACAGCTCCGCGCCGAGCCACTCGACGACGTCGACGTCGGCCTCGAACGTGACGCCCCTCGCGCGGGTGTCGTCGTCGAGGGTGTCGGCGTCCTCGAGGTGCTCCGGGCGCAGGCCGACGATGACGAGCGACCGGTCGCCGATGCGGGCCCGCAGGTCGGCGGACAGCGGCACGTCCGCCAGCGGCAGCCGCAGCACGTCGCCCGTGACCTCGCCGGGCAGGAAGTTCATCGGCGGGGAGCCGATGAAGCCCGCGACGAACAGGTTGACGGGCTGCTCGTACAGCGCGCGCGGGCTCGCGGCCTGCTGCAGCACGCCCTTCTTCAGCACCGCGACCCGGTCGCCGAGGGTGAGCGCCTCGGTCTGGTCGTGCGTCACGTAGATCGTCGTGGTGCCGAGGCGGCGCTGCATGCGCGAGATCTCCGTGCGCATCTGCCCGCGCAGCTTCGCGTCGAGGTTCGACAGCGGCTCGTCGAACAGGAACGCGCGCGCGTCGCGCACGATCGCGCGGCCCATCGCGACGCGCTGGCGCTGCCCGCCGGACAGGTTCGCCGGCTTGCGGTCGAGGTGCTCGCGCAGCTCCAGGGTGTCCGCGGCCTTCTCCACGCGGGTGCGGATCTCCTCGTCGGAGAACTTGCCCTTCTCCAGCCGCAGCGGGAACGCGATGTTCTCGAACACCGTCAGGTGCGGGTACAGCGCGTAGTTCTGGAACACCATCGCCAGGCGCCGGTCGCGCGGCGCCTTGTCGTTCACCACGTCCCCGTCGATGACGATCTCCCCGTCGGAGATGTCCTCCAGGCCCACCACCATCCGCAGCAGCGTCGACTTCCCGCACCCGGACGGGCCGACGAGGATGACGAACTCCCCGTCCTTGATGTCCAGGCTGACGTCGTTGACGGCGGGGTACCCGTCGCCGTACCTCTTCACCACGTGGCTCAGCGTGATCGCGGCCATCTGCGCACTCCTTACGCGTGACGGGCGGCGGGCGTCAGCCCTTGACCGCGCCCTGGGTCAGCCCGGCGACGATCTGGCGCTGGAACAGCAGCACGAGGACGACGACGGGGATGGTGACGATGACGGCGGCGGCGGACGTCGCGCCGGTCGGCTCCTCGAACTGCGAGGCACCGGTGAAGAACGCCAGGGCCGCGGGCACGGGCCGCGCAGCCTCGGTCGACGTGAGCGAGATGCCGTAGACGAAGTCGTTCCACGCGAGGAAGAACGCGATGATCGCGGTCGTCGCCACGCCCGGCCCGGCCAGCGGCACGATGACCTTGCGGAACGCCTGCCACGTCGTCGCGCCGTCGACCTGCGCGGCCTGCTCCATCTCCCACGGGATCTCCCGGAAGAACGCGGTCAGCGTCCAGATCGACAGCGGCAGCGTGATCGACAGGTACGGGATGACCAGTCCGGCCCACGTGTCGTACAGCCCGATCGAGCGCCAGATGTTGAACAGCGGCGTGACGATCGAGATCACCGGGAACATCGACACCGCGAGCGACAGGCCGAGCACGAACGCCTTGCCGGGGAAGTCGAGCCGCGCGATCGCGTACGCCGTCAGCGCCGCGAGCACCACCGCGATCAGCGTCGCGATCAGGCAGATGCCCACGGAGTTGCGCAGCGCCGGCAGGAACAGGTCCGACGCCTGCCCGGTGAGGATGAGCTGGTAGTTCTGCCACGTGACCTGCGTCGGCAGGAACGAGCCGTTGTCCAGGTCGGACGGGGCCTTGAGGCTCAGCGAGAGGATCCAGGCCACCGGGAACAGGCAGTACAGGATGATGAGCAGGCCCCCGACCCACCACCAGACCTTCGTGCGCGCGGTGCTCATCGCCCACCCCTCGTCGACGCGGCGAGATTGACCTTGAACCCCTTGACGAACAGCAGGGCGATGAGGGCGACGAGGATCGTCAGCAGCACGGACACCGCCGACCCGACGCCGATCTCGAGCCGCTGGATCGTCTGCCGGTACGCGAGGAACGCGACCGACTCGGTGCCCGCCGCACCGTTCGTCATGATGAAGATGTTGTCGAAGATGCGGAACGCGTCGAGCGTGCGGAACAGCAGCGCGACCATGATCGCGGCCTTCATGTTCGGGATCGTCACGCGCCACAGCCGCTGCCACGCGGTCGCGCCGTCGACCTTCGCCGCCTCCGCCAGGTCGCCCGGCACCTGCGCCAGGCCCGACAGCAGCAGCAGCGAGATGAACGGCGTCGTCTTCCAGATCTCCGACAGGATGATGACGCTCACCGCGGAGCCGAACGTCGCGAACCAGTCCTTGCCGTCGGCGACGAACGGCAGCCAGCTGTTCACGAACCCGCTCGTCAGGTCGAACATGTAGAGGAACGCGAACGCCGAGACGACCGTGATGATCGCGTACGGGATGAGGATCGCCGTGCGCAGCGCGGGCCGGAGGGTCTTCAGCGCGTGGTTCATGACCAGCGCGAGCCCGAACCCGAGGACGAGCTCGATCGCGACGGTGATCGCCGTGATGAGCACGGTCACGCCGAGCGCCTGCCACCAGATCGGGTCCGTGAGGATCAGCGCGTAGTTGGCGAGGCCGTTGAACTCGCGCGCGTCGGGGTTCGTCAGGCGGTAGCTGAACAGCGAGTCCCACACGGCCTGCAGGATCGGGTACCCGACGACCGCGACGAGCACGAGCACGGCCGGCGCGCACAGCAGCATGCCCAGGCGCGCCTCCTGCCGGGCCCGGTCGGAGCGCCGCGGCGCGCCGCTGCGGGCGGACCGGCCGCGCGGGCGGTCGTCCTCGGCGAGGGCCGGGGGTGCCCCGGCGACGCTGCTCACAGCAGGGCCTCCCCGCTCAGGACGGCCGCGATGAGCTCGTCCGCCTCACGCGGGCTCGTGTCCGGGCCGACGCCGCGCGGCGGGTGCCACGTGCGCTGCACGCTGGAGGAGACCTCGTTGTAGAACTGCGTCTGCGGGCGGGGCGCCGCGTTCTGCAGCGACTCGCGGATGACGTCCGCCATGGGGAAGGCCTCCTGGACCTCCGGGTCGTCGAACGCGACCAGGCTGGACGGCGGGTTGCCGTCCGTCACGAAGTACTCCGCCTGCCTGGCGGGGTCGACGATGCACTGCACGGCCTCGAAGGCGAGGTCGACGTGCTCGCTGAACGCCCCGACGCCGAGGTTGATCCCGCCGTACGGGGGCCGCGACTCCTGGCCCTCGTCCACCTGCGGGTACAGGGCCCAGCCGTAGTCCTCGACGACGGACGGGTCGAGCGTGCCGGCCTCGACCGCGGCGTTCGCGCGCGGCCAGACGAACGGCCAGTTGACCATGAACCCCGCGGAGTCGTCGTTCTCGAACATGCTCGCGTTGATGTCCTCGTTCGCGTTCGCGAGCTGCGGGCCGCCCACGTCCGCGTCGGCGAGGGTGCGGACGACCTCCGCCGCGCGCCTGCCGGCGTCGGAGTCGAGGTCGGGCGTGACGTCCTCGCCCTCGTCGGCCTCGGAGTCCTCGAGGACGTGGCCGCCCGCGGACTCGACCAGCGCGTTCACCCACACCATGAGCGACTCGGCGCGCACGCCCTGCACCGCGACGGTCTTGCCCTGGCCGGCCGCCGCCTCGACGAGCTGGTCCCAGGTGACGGGCTGCGTCATGTCGAGGCCCGCGGCCTCCGCGACCGACTTGCGGTACCAGAGCAGCTGCGTGTTCGCCCAGAACGGCACCGTCACGAGCTCGTCGCGGAACGTCGCGCCGGCGATCGCACCCTCGGCCACGTCCTGCGTCACGGCCTGCTGCACGTCCTGCGGGATCGGCGCGAGGAAGCCGGCGTTCGCGAACTCCGGGATGTACGGCGGGTCGAGGCTCATGATGTCGATCGACGCGTCGTTGGCGGCGAGGCGGCGCACGAGCTGCTCGCGCTGCCCGGGGGCGTCGCGCGGGAGCAGGGCCGTCTCGATGCGGTAGTCGCCGCCCGACTCCTCGGTGCACTGCTGCGCGATGCGCGCCTGCCCGCCGGAGTCCGGGTTGATGTACCAGGTGAGCGTCGGCGGTCCCGCCTCGGCGCTCGCGCACGCCGCCAGCGGCGCCACGAGGGCGACCGTGGCGAGCAGCGCTGCTCGTCGTCGCACCGTCGCTGCCTCCCTTCCGCGGGGGTGGGTCGGACCCCATCCGACTACCACCGCGGCGGTCCCGCCACCGGAGCGCGTCCGTGTCCACCAGTGGGAGGATGCGGGCCATGACTTCCAGCACCGGACCCGACGTCGCGGCCGGCCCGGAGGGGTCGGCCGCCGCCACCGCCTCCCCCGCTGCCGCGACCCCTCCCTCCGCCCAGCCGGAGTTCCGCATCGAGCACGACACGATGGGCGAGGTGCGCGTGCCCGCCCAGGCGCTCTACCGGGCGCAGACGCAGCGCGCGGTCGAGAACTTCCCCATCTCCGGCAGCACGCTGGAGCGCGGCCACATCGAGGCGCTCGCGCGCATCAAGAAGGCCGCGGCCCGCGCGAACGCCGAGCTGGGCGTCCTGCCGAGGGACGTCGCCGACGCGATCGTGGCGGCCGCCGACGAGGTCGCGAGCGGCGTCCACGACGCGCACTTCCCCGTGGACGTCTACCAGACGGGCTCGGGCACGAGCTCGAACATGAACACGAACGAGGTCATCGCGACGCTCGCGACGCGGCGCCTCGGCAGCGACGTGCACCCCAACGACCACGTGAACGCCTCGCAGTCGTCCAACGACGTGTTCCCGACGTCGGTGCACGTGGCCGCCACCGCGGGCGTCGTGCGCGACCTGGTGCCGGCGCTGGAGCACCTCGCCCGCGCGCTGGAGGAGAAGGCGACGGCGTGGGCCGAGGTCGTCAAGGCCGGGCGCACGCACCTCATGGACGCGACCCCGGTGACGCTCGGCCAGGAGTTCGGCGGGTACGCGGCGGCGGTGCGCTACGGGGTCGAGCGGCTGCAGGCCGCGCTCCCCCGGGCCGCCGAGGTCCCGCTCGGCGGCACGGCCGTCGGCACGGGCATCAACACGCCCGCCGGCTTCCCGCAGCGGGTCATCGCGCTGCTCGTCGAGGACACGGACCTGCCGCTCACCGAGGCGCGGGACCACTTCGAGGCGCAGAGCTCGCGCGACGGCCTCGTCGAGCTGTCGGGCGCGCTGCGCACCATCGCGGTGAGCCTGACGAAGATCTGCAACGACCTGCGCTGGATGGGCTCGGGCCCGAACACCGGCCTCGGCGAGCTCGCGATCCCCGACCTGCAGCCGGGCTCCTCGATCATGCCGGGCAAGGTGAACCCGGTCGTGCCCGAGGCGGTGCTCATGGTGTGCTCGCGCGTCGTCGGCAACGACGCGACGGTCGCGTGGGCCGGCGCCAGCGGCTCGTTCGAGCTGAACGTGCAGATCCCGGTCATCGCGTCGGCCGTGCTGGAGTCCGTGCGCCTGCTCGCGAACGCCTCGCGCGTGCTCGCGGACCGCACCGTCGCCGGGCTGACGGCCAACGTCGAGCGCGCCCGCGCGCTGGCGGAGTCGTCCCCGTCGATCGTCACCCCGCTCAACCGCGTGATCGGCTACGAGGCGGCCGCCGCGATCGCCAAGCACGCCGTGAAGAACGGCGTCACGATCCGGCAGGCGACGATCGACCTGGGTCACGTCGAGCGCGAGGAGATCACCCTCGAGCAGCTCGACTCGGCGCTCGACGTGCTGTCGATGACGCGTCCGCCGCAGGCCTGACCCCACCCGCCACGGCGGCCCGCCCGGTCCGACCGGGCGGGCCGCCCTCGTCGTCGCGGGCCGGGCTCAGGCCGCCGTCGTCCCGTCGAGCCGGAAGCGCTCGACCTCCTCGCGCAGGACGGCCGCGACGCGCGTGAGGCCGCCGACCGCGTCGTGCACCTCGTCGGCCTCGGTCCGCGAGCGCGCCGCCTCGTCGGCCACCTGCTGCATCGCGGCGGCGATGTCCTGCGTCCCCCCGGCGGCGCCGACCATGTTGCGCTCGATCTCGGCCGTCGTCACCGCCTGCTCCTCGACCGCCGCGGCGATCGAGGACTGGTGGTCGTCGACGGCCCGGATCGCCTCGGCGATGCGCCCGACGGCGCCGCCCACGTCCCCGGCGTCCCGCTCGACGGCCGTCAGCACGGGCGCGATCGTGCCGAGCGCGGTGGAGGTCTGCTCCGCCAGGCCCTTCACCTCGCCGGCGACGACGGCGAAGCCGCGCCCCGCCTCCCCGGCGCGCGCGGCCTCGATCGTCGCGTTGAGCGCCAGCAGGTGCGTCTGCCCCGCGATCGCCGACACCGCGGCCACCACGTCCTTGATCTGCGACGAGGACGCCGCGAGGCGCTGCGCCGCGAGCGCGGCCTCGCCCGTGAGGGCGACGGTGTCGCCGGTCTGCTGCCGGACGGAGGAGACGTCGCGCGCCACCGACGCGATCGTCGCCTGCATCTCCGTCGTCGCCGCGGTCACGGCGGTGACCTCGGCCGACACCGCGCCGGCGCTCTCGGAGACGCCGGCGGCGCCGGTGGCGGACTCGCGGGCGGCCGCGGCGAGCGCCGCGCTGGACCCCGTCAGCCGGTCCGCGGTGCCGCGCACGTCGGCGGCGCCGTCGCGCATGCGTGCCACGGCGCCCCGCATGCCCTCGACCGCCACGGCGAGGGCGGCGCCCATGGCGCCGATCTCGTCCCGGCCCTCGGCCCGCACCTGCACGCCCAGGTCGCGGGCGGCGACCCGCTCGAGCGCGCGGGTCAGGCGCAGGACCCGTCCCACGAGACGGCTGGTGTAGAGGGCGACCGCGGCCACCGCGAGCACCGCCACGCCGAGCCCGACGAGCAGCAGCGTCGTCACGAGCGTGCGGGACCCCGCGCGCAGCTCCGCGGCCACCGCGCCGACCTCCGACTCCGGCGCCCACGCCACGACCGTCCAGCCCCAGGCCGGCGCCCGGGTCACGACCGCCCGGGCGGGCGCGCCGCCGACCTGCAGGGTCCGCACCGCGTGGTCGCCCTCCGCGAGCTCGGCGCCCTGCGCGACCACCTCCGCCGCGTCGGCGTCGCCCAGGACGGGTGCGGCGGGCACCACGGTGGAGCCGTCCGCCGCGAGCACGGTCAGCCCGCCGCCCTCCCCCACCCGCGCCTCGGCGAGCGACGCCCGCAGGGGTGCGTCGACGTCGGCCTGCGGGACCCCGACGAACAGCGCACCGACGACGCGGCCGTCCACGACGAGCGGCGAGTAGGCCGACACGTACGGGACGCCGACGACGGTCGCGACGCCGCTGTAGGTCTCGCCGGCGAGCAGGGCCTCGACGACGGGCGTCGGGACGCCGTCCGCGCCGACCGCGGGGATGGAGGTGCCCACGGCCCTGCTCCCGTCGGCGGTGGGGACGGTGGTGGCGACACGCAGCATGTCGCCCTCCTCGTCGACGCGCTGGAAGACGGTCACGGCACCGCCGAGCAGGGCCGCGACCTCGTCCACCACGGGTGTGGGCACGGCCGTGTCGCGGTTCTGGCCGAGCCACTCCCCGCCGACCTGGAGCGCCGGCAGCACGACGTCCCGGCGGTCGGAGGTGACCTGGTCCGTCGCCGTCCACGCGACGGGCTCGCCGAACCCCACGCCCCCGCGCTGCTCGACGAGCTGCTCGGCGACGCGCAGCTGGGCCAGCACGTGCGCGCCCACCGTGTCGACCTGCGTGCCGACCAGGGTGACCGCGTGGTCGGCCGACTCCGTGAGGGAGGTGCCGACGAGCCCGGCGACCTCGTCGGCGGCGCGGTCGGCGAGGTCCGACGTGAGGGCCCCGCCGACGACGGACAGGACGAGCGCGGTCGCCACGACGGCACCGCCGCCGGCGACCACGAGACGGGCGCGCAGCCCGGGGACGCGCCCCCGGTGCGCGGGTGCGCCGGCCGCGGGACGGGTGCCGCGCGGGGCGGGCGCGTCGGCGGGCGGCCGCGGGGTGGGGACCGCTGCGGCGGTGGACGTGCGAGGGGCGCCGGTGGCGGCGGGCGAGGTCACGAGAGCTCCCGGGTCGGTGGCGTCGACGTCCGGGGACGCCCCCGGCCGTCGGTGGCGTCGACGGCCCATCGGCCCGGACCGGGCGGGACTGAGGAGGACGGCGACGGCTCGGACGCCTCACCACCCCCGGGCTGCCCGTTACCGCCGGGTACGAAACGTTTCCGTTCCGTGACGTGGAAGCGGTCCCAGCGCTAGGGCCGCTTCCCTAGCCTGGCGTCTCGGCAGGCACCCGCGACGTCGCGGGGCGGGACGGGGAGGTGCCGATGGGCTGGCGGTGGCGGGTCCTCACGCGACGCGTCCGCGACCAGGGCGCGGTCCTCGCGACCGTCGCGGTCGTCGCGCTCACCGCCACGACGCTGCTCGGCACGTTCGCCCTGCTGCTCGACGGCACGCAGAACGACGCGCTCGACGAGGCGCTGCACCGCGCCGACGACGAGTCCGTCCGCTTCCTGGCCACCGTGCGTCCGAACGACGAGGACCCCGAGGTCGCGCTCGGGATCGCGCGCGACGTCGTCGAGGAGACGCTGAGCGGGATCCCCGGCGACGAGGAGGTGTGGCGCAGCGGACCGCTCGTGCGGCTCCCCGGCCGCACCCCGACCGGTGCTGTCCCGCTCGCCTACACCGCGGCGTACCCCGGCCTCGACGAGAACGCGCGGCTCGTGGCCGGGGCCTGGCCCGACGCCGTCCGCGACGGCGACGGGCGCCTGCTCGTCGCCGTCCCCGCCCTCGCCGCGCAGGAGTACGGGTGGCAGGTGGGCACCGTCGTACCGGTCGGCCTGGAGCGCGGCGAGAGCCGCGACGAGTGGGTCGTCGTCGGCGTCCACGAGCTCGAGGGCCCGCGCGGCACGTGGGACCGGGACCGGCTCGACGGCCGTGGGCACGACCCCGCGTTCCCGGTGCCCGGGTCCGCCGGCATGTCCACCACCGACGCGTGGGGGCCGGTCCTGGTCGACCCGGCGGCGCTCGCGGCGCGCGGCTCGGTGGAGTCCATGGAGCTCGTCGTCGTGCCCCGGCTGGTCGACGCGCCCCGGGGCGCCGTGACCGCGCTGCGCGCCGCCGTACCCGACATGCAGGTCGCGCTCGCCGCCGACCTGCGCCCGACCGAGGCCCGCGGCGCCGTGCGCACACGCGTCGACCGGACGATCGACGCCGCGTGGCGCGAGCTCGCGGTCACGCGCGCCGGCGTCGTCGTCGTCGGCCTGCTGCTCACGGTCCTCGCGACGACGGTCATGCTCCTGGCCGCCCGCCTGCTCGGTGAGCGGCGCGCCGCCGAGGGCGAGCTGCTCGCCGCCCGCGGCGCGGCCCCTCGGCAGCTGCGCTCGCTGGCGGTCCTCGAGGCCGTGGGGCTGCTCGTGGCGGTGACGCTCGTCGCCCCCTGGGCGTCCCGGGCGCTGTACGGGCTCCTCGTCGGCGGCGAGCTGCTCGGATCGGCGGGCTTCGACGCGCCCGAGGGCGCCCCCGTCCTGCTCGTGGCCACGTGCGCGCTCGTCGGGGCCGTCCTCGCCGTCTCCCTCGTCGTCCCGCAGTGGCATGCGGCCGGCTCGTCCGCGCCCTCCGCGCACGCCGGCCTCGTGCGGGCCGGCGCCGACCTCGCGCTCGTCGCCCTGGCCGGCGTCGCGCTCTGGCAGCTGCTCACGTACGGCGCGCCGTTCGCGGTGCCGTCGGCCGCCGCGACCGTCGACCCCGTCCTGGCGGGGGCCCCGGCGCTCGTCGCGCTCGGCGCCGCCGTCCTCGCCCTGCGCCTGGTGCCCGTGGTGGGTCGCGCGGCCGACGCGCTGGCCGGACGCAGCCGGTCCCTCGTGGCGCCGCTCGCGGCGTGGCAGGTGGCGCGGCGGCCGGCCGCGGCGACCGGCGCGGTCCTCGTGCTCGTCCTGGCCGTCGCCTCCGCGACGTTCTCCCAGTCCTTCCTCGCCACCTGGCGTGCGTCCCAGCAGGAGCAGGCCGACCTCGCGGTCGGCACCGACGTCCGCCTGGACGGGCTCGAGGGCGACGGCCTGCCCGGAGCACGGCGGACCGACGCGGTGCTGGCGGCGCACCCCGACGTGCTCGCGGTGCCCGTCGTCGACCGCACCGCGAGCATCGGCCTGGCCATCGACGACTTCACGCGCTCCTCCGTGCAGGACACGCGCCTGCTCGCGGTCGACACGACCCGCCCCGACGTCCTGCGCGGGCGCGCGGACGTGCCGTGGTCGCAGGTGGTGGCGCCGCTCGCCCCCTCCGAGGCGCGGCCGGGTGTCACGCTCCCGGGCGACACCGAGTGGGTCGCCGCCGAGGTGCGCGTCGAGCAGCAGTACCCGGCGCCGGGTGAGGTCGGCCTGTCCCTCGTGGTCCAGGACGCCCAGGGCGTCCGCACGTGGATCAGCTCGCACGTGCCCTCGCTCGCCGAGCCCGGCAGCGCGTGGTTCCGCGTCCCCGAGCTCGCGCTCCCGGTGACGGTGGTGGGCGTGTCCGCGCGCCTGCGGCTCGCCGAGCTGCCGGCCGACTGGGCGGCGGCGGAGGAACGCGGCGAGGGGACGAGCCGCACGTCGATCACCCTCGCGTCGGCACGCGCCGTCGACCGCTCCGCGAACGCGCTCTCCTTCGACGACAGCGCCCCCTCGACGCCGCTGGCGCTGGCCGAGCTCGCCGCGTGGCCGGGCGCGGCGTTCAGCGGGGCGGTCCCGTACCCGGCCGACGTCGCCGTGTCCGGCACCGACGTCACCGTGTCGGCGGACATGGACCCGATCGCGCTGTCGGAGCCGACGATCGGCGGGCACACGACGATCGCGGCGTGGGAGGGCGAGGACGAGCTGCGCGCCGTGCTCACGGCGGACCTCGCCGAGGAGGCCCTCGTCGGGCCCGACGACCGCGTGCTGGTCACCGTCGGCGGCCTGGACGCCGTCGCCCGCGTGCAGGCGGTCGTCCCCTACCTGCCGGGCACCCCGCGCGGGCCGGGCATGCTCGTCGACTCCGACGCGCTCACCCGTCTGCTGGTCGACGCCGGCTCGCCGCAGACGCTGCTCGACGGCTGGTGGTTCGCGCCGCCCGACGACGCGACGGCACGCGCGCTCGCCGCCGACCTGCGCACCGAGGCCCTGGGGGACGTCACGGTGCGGGCGGACGAGCGCGTCACCGCGACGCGCGGGCCGCTGCGGGTCAGCGTGCCCGTCGCGCTCTCGCTCGTGGGCCTGGGCGCCGGGCTGCTCGTCGTCGTCGGCCTGGGCGCGAGCGCCAGCGTCGCGGTGCGCTCGCGCCGCCTCGAGCTGGCCCGCCTCCAGGCGCTCGGGTCGGACCGCGGCTCGCTCGTGCGCGGGCTGCTCGGCGAGCACGCGCTCCTCGTGGCCGTCGGCGCCCTCGCCGGCGTCGCGATCGGACTCGGGCTCGCGCACGCCGTCGCCCCCGTGCTCACCGTCTCGGGCGAGGGGCTGCGCCCCGTGCCCGCACCGGGGGTCGCCTGGCCCTGGGGCGGCCAGCTCCTGCTCACCGCGGCCCTCGCGGTGGGCGCCTGCCTCGCCGTGGGCGTCGTCGCCGGGCTCCTCGTCCGGCGCGCGTCCGGGGCCCTCCTGCGACTGGGGGACGACCGGTGACCGCATCGACCGCCCTGCGCACCTCCGCGCGCGCGACGACCGCCGGTGCCTCCCTGGTCACCCGGCGCCGCGCCGCGCAGGACCGCGCCCTGCTCGTGGGGTCCGCCGTGCTGCTGCTCGGCACGCTCGTGCTCGCGCTCGCGCTCCCCCGGCTCGTCGAGCGCGCGGGCGACCTCGGCGTGCGCGGTGCCGTCGAGAACGCGGGCACCACGGCGGACGTGGTGGCCGTCCCGACCCTGCCCACCACCGGCATGAGCCTGGGCGCGGGATCGGTGGTGCAGGAGTCCGCGGAGTTCCTCATGGACTCCTTCGGCGACCGCATCGGCGTGCCCGTGCTCACCGTGCGGTCGAGCGCCTTCACCGCGCGCCTCCCCTCCGGCACGTTCGCCGCCCGCGTGGGCGTCGTCGCCACCGTCGGCGACGGCGACCGGCCGCAGGACGCCGTGCGGTGGGTCGCGGGGCAGGAGCCCCGGCCCGTCCCCGACACCGAGCAGGCCGGGCCCACGCAGCCGGACCTCGTGCCCCGCGTCGAGGTGGGCATGGCGGCGGAGTCAGCGCAGCGGCTGGGCGTGACGCTCGACGCCGGCCCGCTCGTCATCAGCCGCGGCACCAACGACGTCGGCGGCGAGGCGCAGTACGTGGTGACCGGGCTGTACGAGCCGGTCGACCCGGGCTCGGTCCTGTGGCGCGAGGCGCCCTGGCTCGTCTCCCCGGTCGCCGCCAGCGGTACGCGCGTCGACCGGGGCGAGGTCCACGGCCTGTTCGTGCCGCCGGACAACGCCCCCGACCTGCAGCGCGTCATCCCGACCGCCGTGCTGCAGGCGGCGGTCCGCGCGCAGGTGCGGACCGCCGACCTGACGCTCCAGGACGCGCGGGCGATGCGCCGGGACGTCGTCGCGCTCGCCGCCACGAGCGGCGGGCTCGCGAGCGACCTGCCGGCCGTGGTCGACGCGTTCGAGACGCGCCTCGTGGCCGCGCGGGCGCAGGCGTCGCTGGTCGTCGTGGGCGTCGCCGCCACCGGCGCGCTCTGCCTCGTGCTGGCCGCCGGGCTGCTGGTCGAGCGGCGGCGCGCCTTCCTCGCCGCGGAGCGGGCACGCGGCGCGTCGCTCGCGTCGGTCGTCCTGCGCGCGCTCGTCGAGACCGTCCCCGTCGCGCTCGCCGTCGGTGGCGTCGCGTACGGCGCGGTGGACTGGGCGCTCGGGGCGTACCGCGGCACGACGGCCGTCGCCGTCGCGGTGGCGGTCGCCGCCGCGCTGGCGCCGCCCGTGCTCGCCGCGCGCGCCGCGAGCGCGGCGTGGGCGGGACGCCGGGTGCCCGCCGACCGCCGCGAGCGCGCACGCCTCGCCGCGCAGCGCGGCGCCCGGCGGCTCGCCGGCGAGGCCCTCGTGGTCGTCCTCGCCGTCGCGGCGCTCACGTCGGTGCGCACGCGGGGGCTGGTCCCCGTCGCCGCGGGCGAGGTCGACCCGCTGCTCGCGGCCGCGCCGGTGCTCGTCGCCGCCGCCGCGTCCCTCGTGGTGGTCCGGGTCGCGCCCGCGCTCGTGCGGGTCGCCGGCCGGCTGGCGGCGCGCTCGCGCGGGATCGCGGCTCCGCTCGCCGCGGCGCGCGCGCAGGGGGCCGCGACGGCCGTCGTCCCGCTGCTCACGGTCACCGTCGCCGTCGCGCTCGTGGTGCTCTCCGGGACGCTCGCGCAGTCGGTGCGCACGGGGCAGGTGGAGGCGGCCGACCGGCTGGTCGGTGCCGACGCCCGGCTCGACGGCGCGCTCGACCGTCCGGTCGGGCGCGAGGCGCTCGCCGCGCTGCGCGGGGCCGACGGGGTCGCCGCCGTGGCGGCGGGCAGCCAGCTCACCGACCGCCGCTTCGGCGAGGGCACGGGCCTGTCGGTCACGCTGCTGGTCGTGGACACCGCCGAGCTCGCCGCCGCGCGCACCGCACGGGGGCTGCCGGTCGACGCGGGGCTTGCGGGCCTCGCGCAGGAGGAGGCGGCCGACGGGCAGGTGCCGGCCCTGGTGAGCGCGCAGCTGCTCGACCGTCTCGCGGAGAACGGCGTCACGGGACCTCCGGACGTGTCGTACCTGCGCGAGAGGGTCGTCCTCGACGTGCGCGGGACGACCACGTTGTCGGCCGACGCGGGCGCGCCGCCGCTCGACGCGCGCGCGGCCGTCCCCGTCGGCGAGACCGACGACGGCGTCGTCGTGCTCGACCGCAGCACGCTCGCGGCCACCGGCGTGGAGCTGCCCGCCACGGACCGCGCGTGGGTGGCCGGGCCGGGAGCGGCGGAGGCCGTCGCCGCGCTGGGCCTCGCGGCACCGACGTGGTCGGGCGTCACGGTCACCACGCGCGACGGGTGGTGGCGGGCCTGGTCCGCCGAGCCCCTGACGGGGGCCCTGCTGGGGCTGCAGGCGCTCGGCATCGTCGTGCTCGTCGCTCTCCTGGTGCTCGCGCTGGTGCTCGTCGTCGTGGCCACGGCGCGCGAGCGGGGGCGCACGCTCTCGACCCTGCGCACCCTGGGCCTCGACGCCGGCGCGGCCCGCGCCGCGACGCTGGGCGAGCTCGCACCCCTGGTGCTCGGCGGGTTCCTGGGCGGTACCGCGATCGGCCTGGTGGTGCCGTTGCTCGTCACCGACACCCTCGGGCTGGAGTCGCTGACGGGCGGTCCGGCCGCGCGCACGGTTCCCGCCCTGTGGTCGGTCGCCGTGGCGGGCGGTGCCCTGCTCGTGGCCCTGGTCGTCGCGGTCGCCGTCGAGCAGGCGGTGCGTCGGCGCGACCGGCTGGGCGAGGTGCTGCGGGTGGGCGAGCGGTGAGGCAGGGACGACGATGACGCGGACCACGAGGAGGGAGCCGGCATGGACCCGGTGGACGAGCTGAGCGTGCAGGACGGCACGACGGCGACGGCGACCCTGTCGGCGCTCGAGGAGCGGGCCCGCGCCCGCCCGGAGGAGTTCGGCCGCACCGCGCTCATCGTGTGCGAGTCGCTCGTGCGCATCTACCAGGCCGAGGGCATCGAGGTGCAGGCGCTGCAGGGCCTGGACCTGCTCGTCGAGGCCGGCGAGCTCGTCGCGGTGGTCGGCGCGTCCGGCTCCGGGAAGTCGACGCTGCTGTCGGTGCTGTCCGGGCTGGACGTGCCGACGGCCGGGCGCGTACGCGTCGGCCCGTGGGACCTCATGACCATGACCGCCCGCGAGCGCGTGCAGTACCGCCGCTCGATGGTCGGGTTCGTGTGGCAGCAGACGGCCCGCAACCTCGTGCCGTACCTGACGGCCGCCGAGAACGTCGCGCTGCCGATGGCACTCGCGGGGCGGCCCGGGCGCGCGCGCCGCGCGGACGCGGCCGGCCTGCTCGACGTGCTGGGTGTCGGCTACTGCGCGGACCGCCGGCCGACGCAGATGTCCGGCGGGGAGCAGCAGCGGGTGGCGATCGCCACGGCCCTCGCGAACTCCCCGCAGGTGCTGTTCGCCGACGAACCGACGGGCGAGCTCGACACGGCGACGTCGGCCGACGTGCTCGGCGCGCTGCGCTCGGTCAACCGGGAGCTCGGCACGACGGTGGTCGTGGTGACGCACGACCCGGGCGTCAGCGAGCACGTGCAGCGCACGGTCGAGATCCGCGACGGCCGCACGAGCACCGAGGTGCTGCGCCGCACCGCCACGCGCGACGACGGCAGCGAGCACACGGTCGCCGAGGAGTTCGCGGTGCTGGACCGCGCCGGGCGCGTGCAGCTGCCGCGCGAGTACCGCGAGACGCTCGAGCTCGTGGGGCGCGTGCGCCTGGCGCTCGAGCGCGCGCACGTCGAGATCCACCCCGACCGTCCGCGCGACGCGGGACCGGAGGACGTCCGATGACCGCCACCACCGCCGCCGCCACGCCGGGGCGCCCCCAGGCCGCCGAGCCGCTCGTGCGCGTCGAGCACGTGCACCGCAGCTACGGGACGGGCCGGGCCCGCGTGCACGCACTGCAGGACGTGTCCCTCGAGGTGCGGCCCGGCGAGCTCGTCGCGGTCGTGGGACGGTCCGGGTCGGGCAAGACGACCCTGCTCAACGCGATCGGCGGGCTGGACCGCCCCGACGAGGGCCGCGTGGTCGTCGCGGGACGCGAGGTGTCGTCCCTCGACGAGCGCTGCCTCGTCGCGCTGCGCCGCGACGTCGTCTCGTTCGTCTTCCAGACGTTCGGGCTCGTGCCCGTCCTCACGGCGGCCGAGAACGTGGGCGTGCCGCTGCGGATGCGGCGCACGCCCGTCGCCGAGCGGGAGGCCCGCGTCGCGCTGCTGCTCGACCTCGTCGGCCTCGGCCCGCACGCGCGGCAGCGTCCGGGGCAGCTGTCGGGCGGTCAGCAGCAGCGGGTCGCGCTGGCCCGGGCGCTCGCGAACTCCCCCCGCCTGCTCATCGCCGACGAGCCCACCGGCCAGCTCGACTCCGAGACGGGCCGGGCCGTCATGGCGCTGATCCGCGCCGTCGTGGAGGCGGAGGGCATGACGGCGATCGTCTCGACGCACGACCCGGTGATGGTCGCGCTCGCCGACCGGGTGGTGCGGCTGGCGGACGGGCGGCTGGTCGACGGCTGACGGCGCCGGCCGGTCGAGGGCTGACGGCGGCCGGCCGGTCGACGGGTGACCGGGGGCGCTCAGACGACCGGGGCGGCCTCCGGGCGCGCGGTGGTCGCCTCGTCCGCCACCGCCGCCGCCCGGCCCGCCCGCCGGCGCCCGAGCACGCCGTGCGGCGCGAGCAGGTGGACGACGCCGAACACGACGCCCTGCACCAGCACGACCATGCCCCCGGAGGCCAGGTCGTACCAGTAGCTGAGGTACAGGCCGACGACCGCGGACGTCGCGGACAGCACGGGCGCGAGCACGAGCATCCGCCCGAACCGGTCGGTGAGCAGGCACGCGGTGGCACCCGGGATGACGAGCATCGCCACGACGAGCACGACGCCGACCACCTGCAGCGCGACGACCGCCGTCACCGCGAGCACGCCCAGCAGCAGCGCGCCGAGCCGCCGGGGCGACAGGCCGATCGCGTGCGCGTGCGTGGGGTCGAACGCGAACAGCACGAGGTCGCGCCGCTTGAGCAGCAGGGTGGCGGCCGCGACGGCGGCGAGCACCGCGACCTGGACGAGGTCGGAGGTGGAGACGCCGAGCACGTTGCCGAAGACGATGTGGTTCAGGTCCGTGTCGCTCGGCGTCACCGACACGAGGACGAGCCCGAGGGCGAACAGGGTCGTGAACACGATGCCGATGGCGGCGTCCTCCTTGACCCGACCGCCCCCGCGCACGGCCCCGACGAGGACCACGGCGAGCAGCCCGAACACGAGCGCCCCCACCGCGAACGGCGCCCCGACGACGTAGGCCAGCACGACCCCGGGCAGCACGGCGTGGGAGACCGCGTCGCCCATGAGTGACCAGCCGACGAGGACGAGCCAGCAGGACAGCAGCGCGCACACGACGGCCGCGAGGACCGTCGTCGCCAGCGCGCGGACCATGAACTCGTAGCCGAGCGGCTCCAGCAGCAGGTCGAGCGGGCTCATGCGGCCGCTCCCTCCCCCGCCGCGCCCGTCCGGCTCGCGACGGTCCCCGTCGCGAGCCCGAGGGCCCCCGCGAGCGTCTCGGGCCGCAGCGCCTCGGGGACCGGCCCGTGGAAGACGACGGACCGGCGCAGCAGCACCGCCTCGTCCGCGAGGTCCGGCAGCGCGTGCAGGTCGTGCGTGGAGACCAGGACGGTCCGCCCGTCGGCGGCGAGCTCGCGCAGCAGCCGCACGACCGTCGCCTCGGACCCCTTGTCGACGCCCGCGAACGGCTCGTCGAGCAGCAGCAGGTCCGCCTCCTGCGCGATCCCGCGCGCGACGAACGCGCGGCGCCGCTGCCCGCCGGACAACCTCCCCACCTGGCGGTCGGCGAGCGCGGTGAGCCCGACCCGCTCGAGTGCGGCGTCGACCGCGGCGTGGTCCGCGGCGCGCAGCCGGCGCGTCGGTCCGAGGCGCCCGTACCGGCCCATCGCGACGACGTCGCGCACGCTGACCGGGAACGTGACGTCCACGGCCTCCTGCTGCGGCACGTACGCGATCGCGCCGCGCCGCCGCGCCCGGGCCGGGTCGTCCCCCAGCACGCGGACGCGCCCGGCGCCGGGCCGGACCGTGCCGGTCACCGCCTGGAGCAGCGTCGACTTGCCGGCACCGTTGACGCCGACGAGGCCGCACACGCGCCCCGGCGCGAGGCGCAGCGAGACGTCGTCGAGCGCGAGCACGTCGCCGTAGCGGACCGTGACGTGCTCGACCTCCAGCGCGGGCGTCACGACGCACCGCCGGTCAGGCCGTCCACGATCGTGCGCACGTCGTGCCGGATCAGGTCGAGGTACGTCGGCACGGGACCGTCCTCCTCGGACAGCGAGTCCACGTAGAGCACCCCTCCGAAGCGGGCCCCGGTGGCGTCGACGACCTGCTGCATGGCGTCGTCCGAGACGGTCGACTCGCAGAAGACCGCGGGCACGTCGCGCTCGCGGACGAACTCGACGACGGACGCGATCCGCTGCGGCGTGGCCTGCTGCTCGGCGTTGACCGGCCACACGTACCGCTCCGTCAGGCCGGCGTCGCGGGCGAGGTAGGAGAAGGCCCCCTCGCACGTGACCAGCGCGCGCTGCCGCTGCGGCACGGCGGCCAGCCCGTCGACGAGCTCGGCCTGCACCGCACGCAGCTGCGCGCGGTACGCCTGCGCGTTCGCCCGCACGTCGTCCGCGTGCTCGGGCACGAGGTCGACGAAGGCGTCGACGATGTTGTCGACGTAGAGCTCGACGTTGGCGGGGCTCATCCACGCGTGCGGGTTCGGCTTGCCGGCGTAGGCGTCGTCGGCGATGTCGACGACCTCGACGCCCTCGGTCGCGACGACGTGCGGCACGTCGGCGTCCTGCACGAACTGCGCGAACCACGCCTCGAGGTTCAGGCCGTTGTCGAGGACGAGGTCGGCGCCGGCGGCGCGGCGCAGGTCGCCGGGGGTCGGCTCGTAGCCGTGCACCTCGACGCCGGGCTTGGTGAGGGACTCCACGCGCACGTGCTCGCCCCCGACGTTGCGCGCGATGTCGGCGAGGACGGTGAACGTCGTGAGGACCAGCGGGCGCCCGTCGTCCTCGCCGCCCGCGCGCGCCGGCACGCACGCGGCGAGGACCGCGAGGACGGCGACCAGGGCGGGTGCGGCAGCCGCCCGGCGACGGAAGTTCGGCATACCGAAAACCATAGTTCGACCGTCCGGGGAGGGCGAGGCCAGGGGGCCGTCCCCTCCCCGCTGACCCGCATCGTGCCGGTGCCGGCGGCGGGACGCGCGGCGAGGGCCGCCCACCCCGTCGGGTGGACGGCCCTCGTGCCTCTCGCCGGCGCCGCGTCAGGCCTCGATGCCCTCGAACAGCTCGGTGACGAGGGCCGCGACGGGCGAGCGCTCCGACCGGGTGAGCGTCACGTGGGCGAACAGCGGGTGCCCCTTGAGCGCCTCGATGACCGCCGCGACGCCGTCGTGCCGGCCCACGCGGAGGTTGTCGCGCTGCGCGACGTCGTGCGTGAGCACCACCCGCGAGGACTGCCCGATCCGGGACAGCACCGTGAGCAGCACGTTCCGCTCGAGCGACTGGGCCTCGTCGACGATGACGAACGCGTCGTGCAGCGACCGGCCGCGGATGTGCGTGAGCGGCAGGACCTCGAGCAGGTCGCGGTCGAGGACCTCCTCCACGACCTCCTTGCTCACGAGCGCGCCGAGGGTGTCGAACACCGCCTGCGCCCACGGGTTCATCTTCTCGGCCTCGCTGCCCGGCAGGTAGCCGAGGTCCTGCCCGCCCACCGCGTACAGCGGCCGGAAGACCATCACCTTGCGGTGCTGACGCCGCTCGAGCACCGCCTCGAGCCCGGCGCACAGCGCGAGCGCCGACTTGCCGGTCCCCGCGCGCCCGCCGAGCGACACGATCCCGACCGACTCGTCGAGCAGCAGGTCGATCGCGATCCGCTGCTCGGCGGAGCGACCGTGGACGCCGAACACGTCCTGGTCGCCGCGCACGACCTGCACGTGCTTGTCCGCGGTCACGCGCCCGAGCGCCGAGCCGCGCGGGCTGTGCAGCACCAGGCCGGTGTGGCACGGCAGGTCCTGCGGGGAGCCCGCGAGCGCGGATGCCGGGGCGGCGACGTCGGCGAGCGGCAGCGACTCGTGCTCCCACAGCGCCGCCATCTGCTGCTCGGTCAGGTCCAGGGTGTCCATGCCCGTCCAGCCGGAGTCGACGGCCAGCTGCGCGCGGTACTCCTCGGCGCGCAGCCCGACGGACGACGCCTTGATGCGCATCGGCAGGTCCTTCGAGACGACCGTGACGTCGTGGCCCTCCTTGGCGAGGTTCGCCGCCACCGACAGGATCCGCGTGTCGTTGTCGCCGAGCCGGAAGCCCGCCGGCAGCACCCGGTCGTCGACGTGGTTGAGCTCGACGCGCAGCGTCCCGCCCTCGTCGCTGACCGGCACCGGCGCGTCGAGGCGCCCGTGCCGCACGCGCAGGTCGTCGAGCAGGCGCAGGGCGGTCCGCGCGAAGTAGCCGAGCTCGGCGTGGTGCCGCTTGGCCTCGAGCTCGGTGATGACGACGACGGGCAGGACGACGTCGTGCTCGGCGAACCGGCGGATCGCGCGGGGGTCCGAGAGCAGCACGGACGTGTCGAGGACGTACGTGAGGCGGCCGTCGGCGGGAGCGGTGCCGTCGGGGAGCGTGTCCGGCCGCGGTGTGCGGTCGTGCCCCAGGTCGTGCTGCGAGGTGTGGTCCACGGCAGGCTCCCTCCGGCGCGTCAGCGCCTGGCCGGGCGCCTCGTGCGCGAGCGCGGGGCGTACCGCGTCCGGCAGTCGGCGACGGGACGGGGTCGGCCGGCCGAGGGCCGGGTCCGGCCCTCCTCCCGGAGCACTGGCTCCATGGGCTGGCCTCCCGGGACGACGGGCGTCGTCCTCGGGCAGGAACGTAACCCCGCGCAGGAGGCCCCCCGCGCATGTGACGCGCGACACGCACGTGCCGTCACGCGATGTTCATCCGCCGGTCGCCGTGCGGCCGACGGGCACCGGCGTCAGCGGCCGAGGCGGCGCTCGCGCTGCGCGTAGGACCGCAGGGCGCGCAGGAAGTCGACCCGCCGGAAGTCCGGCCAGTAGGCCTCGCAGAAGTAGAACTCCGAGTGCGCGCTCTGCCACAGCAGGAAGCCGCCGAGACGCTGCTCCCCCGACGTGCGGATGACGAGGTCCGGGTCCGGCTGCCCCTTGGTGTACAGGTGCTCGGCGATGTGGTCGACGTCGAACGCCTCCGCGAGCTCCTCCATGTCGGTGCCGGCGCGGGCGTGCTCGCGCAGGAACGAGCGGACCGCGTCGGCGATCTCGCGACGCCCCCCGTACCCGACGGCCGCGTTGACGTGCAGCCCCTCGACGTCGGCCGTCGCGCCCTGGGCCGCGCGCAGCGCCGCGGCCGTGCGCTCCGGCAGCATCTCGAGCGCGCCGACGGGCTGGATGCGCCAGCGCCGCTCCGCCGCGAGCTCACCCACCACGTCCTCGATGACCGCGAGCAGCGGGTCGAGCTCCTGCGGGTCCCGCGCGAGGTTGTCGGTGGAGAGCAGCCACAGGGTCACGACCTCGACCCCGACGTCCTCGCTCCAGCTCAGCAGGTCGCTGATCTTGTCCGCACCGCGCCGGTGCCCGTGAGCCGAGGAGACCCCGCTGCTGCGCGCCCAGCGGCGGTTGCCGTCGAGGATGACCCCGATGTGCCGCGGCATCTGCGCGGCCGGCAGGGACGCGGCGAGACGACGCTCGTAGAGTCCGTAGAGCGGGTGCGGCAGGCGCACGCGGATCCTCCGAGGGACGAGGGGGTGGACGCGCTCACGGTACTCGCCGGGCGGCGCGCCGCGGGCCGTACCGGGACCTCCGTCGCGTCGACACCCTCCTTACGGGCACGTAACCTACGGCCTCGTAGGTTACCGACGGACGAAGGCGGAACGGACGCATGAGCAGCACCCCCGCACGACGCGACGAGGCGCCGCGTCCCGGCACGGGCGGCGGTATCGAGCGCGCGGCGGACGCCGTCGGGGACGCGGTCGGCGACGCGGTGGACAGCGTCGGCGAGGCCGTCGGCTCCGTCGTCGAGCAGGTCAAGCCGCGGCTGCGGGGCTGGATCCACGCCGGCGTCGCGCCGCTCGTGCTCGTGGCCTCGGCCGTGCTGGTCGTCGTGTCCCCCACGACCGCCGCCCGGTGGTCCACCGCGGTCTTCGGCGTCTCCGCCGTCCTGCTGTTCGGCACCAGCGCCGTCTACCACCGCGGCCGGTGGTCGCCGCGGGTGGCCGGCGTGCTGCGGCGCCTCGACCACACGAACATCTTCCTCATCATCGCCGGCACGTACACGCCGCTCGCGGTGCTGCTGCTGCCGGCGTCGACCGCCCGCGTGCTGCTCACCGTGGTCTGGGTCGGCGCGCTGCTGGGCCTGCTGGCCCGGGTCTTCTGGCTCAACGCCCCGCGCTGGCTCTACGTGCCGATCTACGTGGCGCTCGGGTGGGTGGCCGTCGGCTTCCTGCCCCAGTTCTGGCAGTCCGGCGGACCCACGATCGTGTGGCTCGTCGCCGGCGGCGGCCTGGCGTACACGCTCGGCGCGGTCGTCTACGGCCTCAAGCGCCCGAACCCCAGCCCCCGCTGGTTCGGGTTCCACGAGATCTTCCACGCCCTCACCGTCGTCGGGTACGGCTGCCACTACGCCGCGGTGTGGATCGCCGCCCACGCGGCCGCCTGACCCCGCCCGCTCGTCCGGCACCGAGCGCGCCTCGTACCGGGCGAGCGCACCGGGGACGAGGGGCGCGCTCGCCCGACGACCGGCGCGGTCGGCGGTGAGGGTGCCCGTCAGGGGCGCGGGACCACCGTGTAGCGGCGGTTCGCCAGCGACGGGTTGCGCTCGCGGACGGCCGTCAGGGCCGCCGCGTCCAGGTCCACCGTGCGCACCTGCGGCGTCTCGTCGAGCTCGAGCCCGACCACGCCGTCCGGGCCGACGACCAGCGAGCGCCCCACGACGCCCCGGCCGGCCTGCCCGACCGCGACCACCGCGGCGGTGTTCTCGATCGCCCGCGCCACCGCGAGCGTCCGCCAGTGCATCGCCTTCAGCGGCCCCGGCGCCCACGCCGCGGGCACGACGAGCACGTCGGCCCCCGCGTCGACCAGGCGTCGGGCCGACTCGGGGAACCGCAGGTCGTAGCAGGTCATCACGCCGAGCCGCAGCCCGGCCACGTCGAGGACGAGCGGCGGGGCGTCGGCGGGCCCGGCGACGAAGCGGTCGGACTCGCGCTGCCCGAACGCGTCGTACAGGTGCACCTTGCGGTACACGCCCACCAGCGAGCCGTCCGCGCCGACGCCGACGACCGCGTTCACCACCCGGCGCGCGGCGTCGTCCTCCTCCCCCGGCAGCGTGGTGCCCGCGAGCACGGCGACGCCGGCCCGCGCGGCCTCCTCCCGCACCGCGGTCACGAACGGCCCGTCGAGCGGCTCGGCGAGGTCGGGGCCGACGCCGCGCGGGTCGAAGGCGGACGCGTACTCGGGCAGCACCACGACGTCCGCGCGCACGCGCGCCGCCTCGCGCACCGCGTCGCGGGCGACCTCGACGTTGGCCGCACGGTCCGTGCCGACCTGCAGCTGCGCGACGGTCACGCGCACCGCGGGGCGCACGGGCGCGGCGGGGGCGTCCGTCACGGACGGCGGCCGTCGGCGGGCGGGACGTCGCCGTGCGGGTCGGTCCCGGGCGTCGAGCCGCCGGGGCGGGTGCCCTCGGCCCCGGCACCTGCGGTCCCGCTCGCGCCGGTCCCGCTCGCGTCGGTCCCGCTGGCGTCGGGGGTCCCCGCCGGACGGCCCGCCTCCGTGCGCGCGTCGAGCTCGGCCTGCGCCACCGCCTCCTCGGCCGTGACCGGTGCGGGACCGGGGTCGGCGGCCGGGCCGCCCTCCTCCTGGGCGCGCAGCCGCGCCCGGTGGTCGGCGCGGCGCATCCGCCGGCTGAACGAGACCGCGAGCGCGATCACCGCCGCGGCCAGCAGGAACGTGACGACGAAGCCGAGGAAGCCGGGCGAGCCCTCCTCGGGCGACTCGATGGTCGGGCCGGGCAGCCGCTCGGCGTGCACGACCGCGGCCAGCAGCACCCCGTGCACCGCGCTCACCGCGCCGCCTCCGTCCCGCGGATCCCCGCGAACAGGTCGTCCTCGGGCAGGGTCGTCGGCACGCGCGACTCCGCGAGCTCGAACTCCTCGGTGCGCCAGTGCGCGAGCTCGACCTCGCGCGGGACCGCGAAGAACCAGCCCTCCGGGTCGATCTGCGTGGCGTGCGCGCGCAGGGCCGCGTCCCGCTGCGGGAACCAGTCCGCGCACTCGACGCGCGTCGTCACCGGCCGCTCGGGCACCTCGCGGGCCTGCCGGGAGTCGATCCAGTCGCTGAACGGCGACTCCCCGCCCGCGGCGACGATCGCGTCGTGCATCGTGCGCATCCGCTCCAGCGAGAAGCCGTGGTTGTAGTAGAGCTTCAGCGGCGCCCAGGGCTCGCCGCGGCCCCGGTACCGCTCGGGGTCGCCCGCGGCGGCGAACGCCTCCGCGGAGACCCGGTGGCACATGATGTGGTCGGGGTGCGGGTACCCGCCCGTCGGGTCGTACGTCGTCATGACGTGCGGGCGGAACTCGCGGACCAGCTCGACGAGCGGCGCGGACGCCTCCTCGAGCGGCGTGAGCGCGAAGCACCCGTCGGGCAGCGGGGGCAGCGGGTCGCCCTCGGGCAGCCCGGAGTCGACGAAGCCGAGCCAGTGCTGGCGCACCCCGAGCGCCGCCGCGGCGGTCGCCATCTCCTCGCGCCGCACCGCGCGCATCTCCTCGAGCCCCGCGGGCGCCGGCCCGTAGTGCGGGTTGAGCACGTCGCCGCGCTCGCCGCCGGTGCAGGTCACGACGAGGACGTCGACCCCCTCGGCCGCGTACCGCGCGGTCGTCGCGGCACCCTTGCTGGACTCGTCGTCGGGGTGCGCGTGCACCGCCATGAGCCGAAGCCGCTCCGTGCTCACCCAGGGCCTCCCGTCACAGGTCGTCGGACGAGGGACAATGATCCCCTACGCACGCCCGCCGCCCCGCACGACGAACCCACGCCCCAGGAGGTCCCGTGGTCGCACCGGCCCCCCGCACGCCCGTCGGGCGCTACGGACCGGAGCCCACCGACGCCGCCCGCCGGTTGCAGCGGTGGGGCCTGGCGGCGCTCGTCGTCGTGGCGATGCTCGTGCTCGGGTGGATCGGCAGCGGCGTGCTGCGCGACCCGGTCCAGTGGAAGACGATCGGCTTCCGCGTCGACGGGCCGGCGTCGACCGACGTGACGTTCGACGTGACGACCGACCCCGGCGCCGGGGCGACGTGCCGCGTGGAGGTGCTCTCGCAGTCGTACGCGCAGGTGGGGGTCCTCGACGTCGAGGTCCCGCCCGCCGACGAGCGCACGCGACGGGTGACGGTGACGGTGTCCACGGTCGAGGAGGGCGTCAGCGGGGTCGTCGACTCCTGCAGCCCGCTGCCCTGACCTGCGCGTCCGGCGCGTGCGGGTGGAACCCGGTTGCGCGTCCACCCTCCCCGGGTGCTCCGGGCTACAATCGTCGTTTACGCCGCCCCGGTCCGGCGTCGTACGACAGGTCGACGCGACCGCGCTGAGACGGCGACAACCCCCGTCCCGCACGCACCGCGCCGCACCCGTGCGCGCCGGGGGGTGGGCACGACCCGCCGCCGCGAGGCGGTGGACCCGAGGCAAGGGAAGGAGCGATCGTGACCGACACGACTGCGGCCACGTGGCTGACGCAGGAGGCCTACGACCGTCTCAAGGCCGAGCTGGAGCAGCTCGAGACGGTGGGGCGCAAGGAGATCGCGGACCGCATCGCCGCGGCCCGTGACGAGGGCGACCTCAAGGAGAACGGCGGCTACCACGCCGCGCGCGAGGAGCAGGCCAAGCAGGAGGCCCGCATCCGCGAGCTCAAGGAGAAGCTCCGCAACGTGCAGATCGGCACGCCGCCGGACGACGGCGTCGTCGAGGCCGGCATGGTCGTGACGGCCGTCGTCGCCGGGGACGAGATGACGTTCCTGCTCGGCTCGCGCGAGATCGCGGGCACGGCCGACATCGACGTCTTCTCCCCCACCTCGCCGCTCGGCGCGGCCATCTACGGCCGCAAGGTCGGGGACGCGACGACGTACGAGGCGCCCAACGGCCGGCAGATCCCGGTCGAGATCACGGCCGCGCGCCCGTTCACGGGCTGACGCCCACCGCGCGCACGCACGACGGCGCCGCCACCCCGCGGGGTGCGGCGCCGTCGGCGTCCCGGGACCGCGGCCGTCAGCCGTCGCCGAGGCGGTAGCCGGCCCCGCGCAGGCCGGCGAGCAGCTCGCCGCAGTGCTCGGGGCCCTTCGTCTCGATCTGCAGGTCGACGGCGACCTCGCTCAGCGCGAGGTCCCCGCCGGTGCGCGTGTGCGCGACGTGCATGACGTTGCCGCCGCGCGCCGCCACGTCGTGCAGCAGGCCGGCGAGCGCGCCCGGCGTGTCCTCCACGCGCGCGTGCACGTGCAGGTACCGGCCCGCGGACGCGAGCCCGTGCCGCACCACGCGCAGCAGCACCAGCGGGTCGATGTTGCCGCCGGACAGGACGCACACGACCGGCCGCCCCCGGTGGTCGATCCCGGCCGGGTCGGCCATGAGCGCCGCGACCGCCGCCGCACCGGACGGCTCGACCACGAGCTTCGCGCGCTCCGCGACGAGCAGCAGCGCGCGCGACAGGTCCTCCTCGGAGACCGTGCGCACGGGCACCCGGTGGTGCGCGAGGACCTCGAACGGCACCGCGCCGGGCGTGCCGACGGCGATGCCGTCCGCCATGGTGCGCAGCTCCGGCGCGCGCACCGGCCGGCCCGCGGCGAGCGACGCCGGGTACGCCGCGGCACCGGCGGCCTGCACGCCGAGCACGGTCACGTCGGGCCGGTCCTCCAGCGCCGCCGCCATGCCCGCCGCCAGCCCCCCGCCGCCCACCGGCACGACCAGGGTGCCGGCGTCCGGCACCTGCTCGAGCACCTCGAGCGCGACGGTGCCCTGCCCCGCGTCGACGTCCGGGTGGTCGAACGGGTGGATGAGCACCGCGCCGGTGCGGTCCGCGTGCTCCTTCGCGGCGACGAGCGCCTCGTCGACGGAGGTGCCGACGAGCTCGACGTCCGCGCCGTAGCCCCGGGTCGCGGCGACCTTCGGCAGCGCCGCGTCGACGGGCATGAAGACGACCGCGTGCAGGCCGAGCAGGCGTGCCGCCAGCGCCACGCCCTGGGCGTGGTTGCCGGCGCTCGCCGCCACGACACCGCGGGCCTTCTCGGCGTCGGAGAGGCGCGCCATCCGCACGTAGGCCCCGCGGATCTTGAACGAGCCGGCGCGCTGCAGGTTCTCGCACTTCAGCCAGACGTCCACCCCGACCAGGTCGGACAGGGCGCGGCTGCGCTGGACGGGGGTGCGCTCGGCCACGTCGGCGAGCAGCGCGGCGGCCGCCCGGACGTCGGCCGCACCGATCACGGCGCGTCCCGGCCGGTCGTCGCAGCGGTCCGCGGGTCGGCCGGGGTGGTGCCCGTGTCGCCGGCCCGCTCGGCGCGCGCGGCGGACTCCGCCTCGGCCGCCGCCGCGAGGACGCGGTCGAGCACGGGGTGCGCCCGTGGCCGGATGGTCACGTGGTCGCCCGTGCCGAGCTGGGGGAACTTGTCGTGCCCGTGCAGGTACAGCACGACCGTGTTGAGCACGGCCGCGACGGGCACCGCGAACAGCGCCCCGACGATCCCGGCGGCGAACGACCCCGTCGCGACGACGAGCAGCACCGCGACCGGGTGCAGCGACACCGCGTGCCCCATGAGGAACGGCTGCAGCACGTGCCCCTCGAGCTGCTGCACGGCCAGCACGATCACGAGCATGATCAGCGCGGACACCCAGCCCTGCGACACGAGCGCGACGAGCACCGCGATCGTGCCCGTGAGGATCGCCCCCACGAACGGGATGAACGAGCCGAAGAAGACGAGCACCGCGAGCGGCACGGCGAGCGGCAGCTGCAGCAGCACCGCGCCCAGACCGATGCCGACCGCGTCGACCGCGGCCACGAGGATCTGGGTGCGCGTGTACGCGCCGAGCGTCACCCAGCCCCGACGCCCGGCCTGGTGCACGCGCTCGCGCGACCCGCGCGGCAGCAGGCCGACGACCCAGGCCCAGATGCGCCGGCCGTCGATGAGGAAGAACAGGGTGCAGAACAGGGCGACGAGCGTCCCGGCGAGGACGTGCCCGACGGTCACCGTGACCGAGAGCGCCCCGGTGGCGATCTGCTGGCCGCTGCCGACGACCGTCTCCTGGACCTGGTCGACGTAGCCGTCGAGCTGCGCCTGGTCCAGGCCGAGGGGTCCGTCCGACAGCCACACGAGCAGCGTGTCGACGCCCTCCGCCGCCTGGTCCGCGAGCGCGGCGATGCCGCTGACGATCGAGCGCCCGGCGAGCGTGAGCAGGCCGCCGACGACGCCGAGCATCAGCGCGAGCGCCACCGTCGCCGCGAGCGCCCGCGGCAGGCGGACCCGGCGCTGCAGGAACGTCACGAACGGCGCCAGCAGCACCGTGAGCAGCAGTGCCACCGCGACGGGCACGACGATGACCTTGCTGACCCCGAGCAGCCAGACGCCGACGGCCACGGCCGCCGCGATGAGCAGCAGCCGCCACGACCACGCCGCCGCGGCCTGAACCGACGGGGGCACCGGGTGCGCCGGGCGGTCCTCGACGACGACGGTCGTCGGCGCGGCCGGCGCGTGCTCGTCCGTCACGCCGGGCCCCGGCCCAGGCCGGCCGCCTCCAGCGCCTGCGCGAGATCGGCGAGCAGGTCCTCGACGTCCTCGATGCCGACCGACAGGCGCACGAGGTCGTCCGGGACCTCCAGCGCCGTGGCCGCCACCGAGGCGTGCGTCATGCGTGCCGGGTGCTCGATGAGCGACTCCACGCCGCCGAGCGACTCCGCGAGCGTGAACACACGCGTGTGCGCGCACACCGCGACCGCCTTCTCGGCGTCGCCGGTGCGGAACGCGACCATGCCGCCGAAGCCGCTCATCTGCCGCGCCGCGACCTCGTGGCCGGCGTGGTCGGGCAGGCCCGGGTACAGCACGTGCGTGACGCCCGGGTGGTCGAGCAGGAAGCGCGCGACGCGCTCGGCGTTGGCCTGGTGGCGGTCCATCCGCACCCCGAGCGTCTTGAGGCCGCGCAGCGTGAGCCACGCGTCGAACGGCCCGGCGACGGCCCCGGACGCGTTCTGCAGGAAGCCCACCGCGTCGCGCAGGGCGGTCGTACCGGTCGGCCCCTCCATGCCGGCGGGCAGCTGCGCGCCGTCCGCGACGACGACCGCGCCGCCGACCACGTCGGAGTGCCCGCCGATGTACTTGGTCGTCGAGTGGACGACGGCGTCCGCGCCCAGAGCGATCGGGTTCTGCAGGTAGGGCGTCGCGAAGGTGTTGTCGACGACCAGCACGGCGCCGGCGGAGCGCGCGTGCACCGCGATCGCCTCGACGTCGGCGATGCCGAGCAGCGGGTTCGTCGGCGTCTCCGCCCAGATCGCCTTCGTCCGGCCCGGCTGGATCGCCGCGAGCACCGCGTCCGGGTCGAGCATGTCGACGGGCGTGTGGTCGATCCCCCAGGGCCCGAGCACGCGGGCGATCAGCCGGTACGTGCCGCCGTACGCGTCGTTGCCGATCACGAGGTGGTCGCCGGGCCGCAGGACGGAGCGCAGGAGAGCGTCCTCGGCGGCGAGGCCCGACGCGAACGCGAACGCGGCGGCGCCGCCCTCGGCGGCCGCGAGGGCCTCCTCGAGCGCGTGCCGCGTCGGGTTGCCGGAGCGTGAGTACTCGTAGCCCTCGCGCAGGCCCCCGACGCCGTCCTGCTTGTACGTCGACACCTGGTGGATGGGCGGCACGACGGCGCCCGTGCGTGCCTCCGGGTCCTGCCCCGCGTGGATGGCGCGGGTCGAGAAGCCGGTGGTGGACCAGTCGTGGGGCTCGGCGAAGGGGTGGCTCGTCACGGTCCCAGGCTAGGCCGTGCCGGGGTCCCGGCGGGGAACACGCGGCAGCACGGACCGGTTGTGGCAGGCGTACCCCGGAAGAAGGAGATCAGGTCATGGCCTCGTTGTTCGAGACGCTGCTCGGCTCGTCCCTGCGCACGCAGATGGTCGAGCCGGACAAGGCGCTGAAGGGCCGCGACGGGTACGCGTACGCGATCCCCGAGACGCACACCGTGCTCGGCACGCCGCTGCAGGGCCCCTGGCCCGAGGGCACCCGCGTGCTGTACCTGGCGTCCGGGTGCTTCTGGGGCGCGGAGAAGGAGGCGTGGCAGCTGCCGGGCGTCGTCACCACCGCCGTCGGCTACATGGGCGGGTACACCCCCTACCCGACGTACGAGGAGACCTGTACCGCGCGCACCGGGCACACCGAGACGGTGATGGTCGCGTACGACCCCACGGTCCTGTCCGACGTCGACCTGCTGCGGCACTTCTGGGAGGAGCACGACCCCACCCAGGGCTTCCGCCAGGGCAACGACGTCGGCACCCAGTACCGGTCCGCCGTCTTCTTCACGACGCCCGAGCAGGGCGAGGCCGCCCGCGCCACCGCCGCCGAGTACGGCCCGCGCCTGAAGGCGAACGGCTACGGCGACATCACGACGGAGATCCGCCCCGTCGAGGAGGCCGGCCCGTTCTACTACGCCGAGGCGTACCACCAGCAGTACCTGCAGAAGAACCCGAACGGCTACTGCCCCGTGCACTCGACGGGCGTCGCCTGCCCGGTGCCGTCGGCCTGAGGCCGTCCGCGCCCACGAGACCGTCGGACGGGGGCGCACAGTGCCCTGATCCCCCGGTCTCGTGCGTGGAGGCCGTCCCCGTGCGGGTGTCGGTGGGCGCGGACAGGATGAGGCGCATGCTGCTCGTCGACGTCGCCGCCGCGTCCACCGCCGTCGCCGCGACGCGCTCGCGCCTGGCCAAGCGGGCGCTGCTCGTGGACGTGCTGCGGCGGGCGGCCGCCGACGGGCCGGAGGACGTGGCGATCGTGTCGCGGTACCTCGGCGGGGAGCTGCGGCAGCGGCGGACGGGGCTGGGATGGCGCTCGCTCGGGTCCCTGCCGGCGCCCGCGGACGAGCCGTCGCTGACCGTCACCGACGTGGACGCCGCGTTCGCCGCGATGGCGGAGATGTCCGGGACCGGTTCGGCCGGGCGCCGGACCGCCGCGGCCACCGACCTGTTCGCCGCCGCCACCGCGGACGAGCAGCGGCTGCTGCGCGGGCTCGTCACCGGCGAGCTGCGGCAGGGCGCGCTGGACGCGCTGCTGCTCGACGCGGTCGCCGAGGCCGCGGGGGTGCCGGCGGCGAGTGTGCGGCGGGCCGCCATGCTGGCGGGCGAGACCGAGGCCGTCGCGGTGGCCGCGCTGGGCGCCGCGACGCCGGAGGACGCCGTGGCCGCGCTCGACGCGTTCGCGCTGACGGTGGGCCGGCCCGTACGGCCGATGCTCGCGCAGTCCGCTCCGGACGTCCCGGCCGCCCTGGCGGGCCTCGCGGAGCGGACCGGCGACGCCGACGGGCCCGCCGGGGAGGTCGTCGTCGACACCAAGCTCGACGGCATCCGCATCCAGGTGCACCGGGACGGCGACGAGGTCCGCGTGTACACGCGCTCGCTCGACGACATCACCAGCCGGGTGCCGGAGATCGTCGACGCCGTGCGCCTGCTCCCCGCGCAGCGGCTCGTCCTCGACGGCGAGGCGCTCACCCTGGACGAGCGGGGCCGGCCGCGCCCGTTCCAGGAGACCGCGTCCCGCAGCGCCACCCGCGACGCCGAGCTCGCGTCGTCGGCCGCCCTCGCCCCGTTCTTCTTCGACCTGCTGCACGTCGACGGCCGCGACCTGCTCGACGCACCCCTGCGCGAGCGGCTCGCCGTGCTCGACCAGGTCGCCGCCCCGCACGTCGTGCGCCGGGTCGTCACGAGCGACCCCGCCGTCGCGACCGAGCACTTCCGGGCGGTCGTCGCGGACGGGCAGGAGGGCGTGGTCGTCAAGGCGTCCGACGCGCCCTACGAGGCGGGCCGGCGCGGGGCCGCGTGGGTCAAGGTGAAGCCGCGGCACACCCTCGACCTCGTGGTGCTCGCCGTCGAGTGGGGGTCAGGACGGCGGCAGGGGACCCTGTCGAACATCCACCTCGGCGCGCGCGACCCGGACGGCGGGTTCGTCATGCTCGGCAAGACGTTCAAGGGCATGACCGACGAGATGCTCGCGTGGCAGACCGAGCGCTTCACCGCGCTCACCGAGCGGCGCGAGCCCTGGGGCGTCGTCGTGCGGCCCGAGCAGGTGGTCGAGATCGCGTTCGACGGCCTGCAGCGCTCGACCCGCTACCCCGGCGGGCTCGCGCTGCGGTTCGCGCGCGTGCTGCGCTACCGCGACGACAAGCCGGCGTCCGAGGCGGACACCATCGACACCGTGCGCTCGCTGGCCGGCTGACGCGGCGCGTCAGCCGTCGCCCGTGCCGTCCGACCGGCCCTGCCGCGGGCGCTCGGGTGCCGGGACCATGACCGACGCGGGCAGGTCGAGCTGCTCGTGCGGGCGGCTCGCCGGGCGGTCCTCCTCCGGGATTCGCAGCTGCGGCCCCTCGAGCGTCACGCGCAGGTCGCCGTCGTCCGACGTCGCCACGAGGTAGCGCAGGTCGTCGCGCTCGCCCACCACCGTGCCGGCGGCGTCCTGCGTGATCGTGTAGCCCAGCCCCTCGAGGGCGCCGGTGACGTCGGCGGACCTGCCCCGGTCGACGAGCAGCTGCGCCTCCACGCGGTACACCAGCCGGACGTCGTCCTTGAGGCCCTCGAGGTCGTACCGGCCGTCGGCGCGCACGACGCCACCGCCCAGCTCCTCGACGAGCGCCGGCAGCTCCTGCTCCGCCGCGTCGCGCACCTCGGCGCGCGTCCGCTCGACGTCCTGACCGGAGGCACCGCGGCCCCCGCACCCGGTGACCGCGAGAACGCCCGCGGCGAGGAGCAGAACGGTGAGCGCGCGCCTCACCACTCCTCCCGGCGCCGGATCTCGGTGGGCGTGCGGTGACGCTCCGGGTCCACCGGGTCCCACCACCACGGGTCGTAGGTGTGCTCGGCCCGCAGCACCTCGTCGTAGTCCCCCACCACGATCTGCCCGATGTTGAACAGCGACTCGGTGTTCCGGTCGAAGTACTTGGTGTGGTCGGCGAACGGGTCCAGCCCCTCGCCACGGCTGGTCGACTCCGCCTGGAACCGGTTCGCGCCGAAGTCGTCCTCGCCGACGTCGTTGCCCATGCCCGCGCCGAACAGGGTCCCGCCACCCACCCAGCCGTTGTCGGCGAGCATCGCGACGGGGTCGCGGCTGTTGTTGCCGGCCCACACGTGGTCGGCGCCGACGCCGAGGTCGGACGCGTGGTCGACCTCGCCGCCCGCGCCCGGGCTGCCGACGAGGACGATGTCGTCCGCGGCCAGGCCGTGGTCGCTCGCCGCGTGCGCCGTGGTCGTCGAGCCGTAGGAGTGGCCGACGACCGTCAGGTGCGCCGGGCTGCCCTCGCGGGACGCGCGCAGGCCCTCGACGTACTGCGCCAGCCGCTCGCCGCCGGCGATCGCGCGGTCCTCCCGGGCGACCGTCAGCGAGTCCCAGTCGCTCGGCGCGTCGTAGCCGATCCACATGATCGACGCCACGGACGAGTGCGGGTCCGAGTACCGGGCCGACTCGTAGATGTGGAACGCCGCCTCCGCGTTGGTCTCCGCGGCCGTCCCCCGGCTCGTCAGGCCGGGGACCATGACCGACACGTGGTCGGCCGTGTCCGGGTCGCCGAACGCGATCGCCACGCGGCCGTCGCCGCCGAACGCGCGCGGGTCGTACAGGTGCAGCAGCGGCACGAGGGGCTCGCGCGTGACGGGGTCGACCTCCTGGGCGCCCTGCGCGAGCGCGGCACGGGCGGCGCGGCCGTTCTCCAGCGCCTCCCGGTCCTCCGCGGGCAGGATCTCGCCCCGCTCCTCGCGCAGCTCCAGCGCGGACAGGTCGGTCTCGAGCAGCAGCCGGTTCGCCCGGTCCCGGATGACCGCCGGGATGCCGTCGGCGTTGCCCACGACCTCGGGGTGGGCAGCCAGCACGGCGAGCTGTTCGTCCTCGCTGAGCCCGTCCCACCACGCGGCCACCTCCGCCGGGGAGCCGCCCGACGACGGCGACCCGGGCCTCGCGAGCGCCGCGTCGGCCAGGTCGGTGCCCCCGGTCACGGCGGCGCGCGCCTGCCCGAGCGTTGAGAAGGAGGTGAGCGCGTCGAGCATCGCCTGCTCCGCGGCCGTGACGTCCCGGACCAGCCGGTCGACGTCCTCCACGAGCGTCTGCAGCCGGGAGGTCAGCGCGGCGGCACGGTCCTCGAGCTCGCGCACGGCGGCGGGGTCCGCGTCGGTGGTGGCGCGGATGTCCGCCAGCAGGTCGGACCGGGCCGCGTGGTAACCCGTACGGTCCTCGTCGAGCAGGTCCCGGCGCCGGCGCAGCTCCGTGAGCGCCTCCGCGTGGTCCTCGCCCGCCCGCGCCACGCGTCGCACGGCCGCGGAGATCGCGTCGGCGTCGGCGGCCGTGTCCCGCACGTACCGCCCGTACGCGTCGGCGGCGGCGCCGGACCAGCCGTCGAGCCGGGCGGAGTCGCGCGCGAAGGTGTCGAGGTCGTCGACGTTGACCGCGGAGGCGAGCAGGTCGTCGACGAACGTCCGCACGCCCGCCGGGTCGCCCTCGACGGGCGGGATCGCGTCGCACGTCGGCGGCACCATGATCGTCGTCACGGCGCACCGTCCAGCCACGTGTCGAACCGCTGCTGCGCGTCGAGGTCGGCGGCGCCGTAGGACATGGCGGCCGCGAGGAGCTCCTCGGCGATCGTGTCGCCCGTCGTCGCCACCGAGCGGACCGTGCCGCCCCAGGTGGCCGTCCACGACGCCGCCGCGGACGCGACGCGCGGCCCGAAGCCCCCGGTGGGAGCGTCCGCGAGGCGGTCGGCGGCGGTGCGCACCCGCGCGGCCTGGTCGCGCCACTCCTGCGCGGAGCGCGACAGCACGTACGGCTGCACCTCGTACCGGTCGCTCACGCCTCTCCCTCCGCCTGCACGCCCATGAGCCGGTGCTGCGTCGCCGTCGCCACGGGCAGCTCACGCCCGCGTGCCGTGACGACCACCCGGCCCTCCACCGTGACCACCCGCACGTGCCGCTCGGCGCGCTCCGCGTCGAGGAACCGTGCGGCACCGGAGCGCCCGGACCGCAGCCGCCACCCCCCGCGCTCGAGCGCCTCGGTCAGCGGCCCGGCCACCGCCCCGGCCGTGCCCGTCCCCAGGGGGACGCTCGCCTCCGCGACGGGGACGACGGTGTCGTCGACCCGGCCCGAGCGCCACAGCGTCCGCACGTGGGCCGCCGCGGCCGCCGGACCCACGGCCGTCAGCAGCGACGCCAGCGTCTCGTCGGTGGCGTCGCGCTCGTCCGCCAGCACGTGGTCGGGCACGGGCGGCCCGGGGGGACCGGTCGGCTCCGGCGGCAGCACCACGAGCGGGACCTCCGGGTGCAGCTCGTGGAACCGGCGCAGGTGCGGTGCGGCCGCGAGGGCGTCGTCGGGCTCGGACACGTCGGTCAGCGTAGGCGACCGGACGGACACCGGTCGCGGCGCGTGCCCGAGGGCGTCACCCGTCCGCGCCTGGCATCGTGTGCCCGTGACCGCCACCGCCGACGTCCTGCCCGCGCGCCCCGACGCGTCCCTCCCGGCCGTGTGGCGCTGGGTGGGCGCCGCGCTCGTGTGCGGGTCGGCCGTGCTGCTGTTCGCGCTGCACGTGCGCCCGCTGGCGTACCTGCCGCTCGTCGTCGGGATCGTCGTCGCCTGGGCGGCCGACCGCGTGCTCGGCCGCGACCTGCTCCTCATCGGCACGGGCATGGGCATCGTCAGCACGATCCCGCTCGGCGCGGACCTGTCCGACGCGAGCATGCTGCGGTTCACGATCGCGCTGGGGCTGGCCGTCGTCATCCCCTACGTGCTCTCGCGGCACGTGCTCGGCGACGACGTCATCCGCTTCCCGTGGCGGACGGGACGGCGCTGGACGCGCACGCAGTGGGCGTACCTCATCGGGGTGCAGGCGGCGGGCTACCTGCTGCTTCCGTACTACTTCCTGTCCTCCGGCGCGTACCGCAACTGGCCCACGGTCGTAGAGGGGCAGGAGGTCGCACGCCTGTTCGTCGGCGTGAACGCGGTCGGCACGTGGGACGAGCTGTTCTTCGTCTGCACCGTGTTCGCGCTGCTGCGGCGGCACTTCCCGCTGTGGGCGGCGAACGTGCTCCAGGCGGTCGTGTTCGTCTCGTTCCTCTGGGAGCTCGGCTACCGCGAGTGGGGCCCGCTGCTGACGATCCCGTTCGCCCTCATCCAGGGGTTCACGTTCTCGCTGACGAAGTCGCTGACGTACGTCCTGGTCGTCCACCTGCTGTTCGACGCCGTGGTGTTCATGGTGCTCGTGCACGCCCACACGCCCGAGCTGTTCGACATCTTCGTCACCGCCCCTGCGCGCGCCGGCTGACCCCTCGCCGCGCGCCCACCGACCACCCGACGAGCGAGGAGGCTCGAGCATGACCGACACCCTGACCACCTGGGCCGGCAGCCACACGTTCCGCGGCGGGCCCGTCGTGCGCCCGACGACGGTCGAGGAGGTGGCCGCGGTCGTCGCGGGCGCGCGGCACGTGCGCGCCCTGGGCTCGCGGCACTCGTTCCACGACCTCGCGGACTCCCCCGGCACGCTCGTCGTCCTGGACCGCCTCGACGTCCCCACGACGGTGGACGCCGACGCGCGCACCGTCACCGTCGGTGCCGGCGTCCGCTACGGCGAGCTGGCCCGGCACCTCCACGCCCACGGCTGGGCCCTGCACACCATGGCCTCGCTGCCGCACATCGCGGTCGCCGGCACGGTCGCGACCGCGACGCACGGGTCCGGGGACCACGCGCCGAACCTCTCGGCGGCCGTGCGCGGGCTCGAGCTCGTCGGCGCGGACGGCACGGTCCGCACGCTCGGGCCCGACGACCCGGAGCTGCCCGGGTCCGTCGTCGCGCTCGGCGGGCTCGGCGTCGTCACGCGGGTGACGCTCGCGGTCGAGCCGACGTTCGAGGTCGCGCAGGAGGTGTGGACCGACCTGCCGTGGTCGCAGGCGCTCGACCGGTTCGACGAGATCATGGGCTCGGCGTGGTCGGTCAGCCTCTTCACCGACTGGACGGGGGACGCCGTCGGCCAGGTGTGGCGCAAGCACCGCGTCGACGCGGGCACGCTCGGCCCGGAAATCGCCGGTGCACGGCCGGCCCCCGGCCCGATGCACCCCGTCCCCGGGCAGGACCCGGCCGCGTGCACGCAGCAGGGCGGCGTCCCGGGCCCCTGGCACGAGCGCCTGCCCCACTTCCGCCTGGAGTTCACGCCCAGCGCCGGCGCCGAGCTGCAGTCCGAGTGGCTCGTCCCACGAGAGCACGCCGTCGCGGCGGTCGAGGCCCTGCGCGGTCTGCATGACCTCGTCTCGCCGCTGCTGCTCATCAGCGAGGTCCGGTCCATCGCCGGGGACGACCTGTGGCTGTCCACCGCGCACGGCGGCGACCGGGTCGGCCTGCACTTCACGTGGAAGCCGCTGCGCGAGCAGGTCGACGCCGCGCTGCCCGTCATCGAGGAGGCGCTCGCGCCGTTCGGCGCCCGCCCGCACTGGGGCAAGCTCTTCTCCGGGCCGGGCGCGGGCCGCACGTGGCAGGACCTGTACCCGCGGTGGGACGACGCCCGCGCGCTGCTCGAGCGGCGCGACCCCGAGGGGCGGTTCGCGAACGACTTCCTGCGGCGGGTGGGCCTGCGCTGAACGTCCGCCGCTGACCGTCCGCACGCCGTCCAGCCGTCGTCCAGGTTGCGCCCGTAGTGTCCCGACATGCGCACTCTCGGGATCATCGGCGGCATGAGCTGGTACTCGACCGCGGAGTACTACCGCGTGCTCAACACCACCGTGCAGGAGCGGCTCGGCGGGCACCACAGCGCGCACGTGCTGCTGGAGTCCCTCGACTTCGCCGCGGTCCGCGAGCTGCAGCTCGCCGACGACTGGGACGGCGCCGGCGAGCTGCTCGCGGCCGCCGGGCGGCGCCTGGAGGCGGCCGGCGCGGACGCCGTCCTCATCGCGACCAACCTCATGCACAAGGTCGCGCCCGCCGTGGAGGCCGCGATCGGCGTCCCGCTGCTGCACATCGCCGACGCGGTGGCGGACGTCGCGACGGCCGCCGGCCACCGCACGCTCGGCGTGATGGGCACCCGCTGGGTCATGGCCGAGACCTTCTACGCCGACCGCCTCGCGCGGCACGGCATCGGTGCGCTCGTCCCCTCCGCCGCCGAGCAGGAGGAGGTGGACCGGATCATCTTCGACGAGCTCACCCAGGGCGAGGTGCGCGAGGAGTCCCGCGCCCGGCTGCTGGCCGTCGTCGAGGGGCTCCGGGCGGCCGGTGCGGACGCGGTCGTGCTCGCCTGCACCGAGCTCGAGCTGGCGCTGCCGGCCGCGGGCGGTGCGGTGCCGCTCATCGACTCGGCGCGGGTCCACGCGCTCGCGGCGGCGGAGCACGCACTCGCCGGCGCCACCCCTGCTCCGGCCACCCCGGACCTCGTCAGCACGGGAGGCGCCGACTCCTGACGAGCTCCGGGTTCGCCGCGGCGGGCGGGGCAGGTCCCCGGCCCCGCCCGGCAGCCCGTCGCGTCAGGGGCCGTCGGGGCGGGGCAGACGGATGCCGAGGATCGTGTTCTCCGGCGCCGGCAGGGTGTCCAGCCCCGGCTCCGGCGGCGGGAAGCCGTCCTCCGGAGCCGGCCCCACCCACAGCCGCCACAGATCGTCCGAGCGGTGCACGACCCCCTCGGCCATGAGTGCGGCCGGCCGGGCGGCGTCCACCTGCGCGGCGAGCAGCGCCCGGTGCGACTCCGGGACGAACCCGACCAGCACGTTGCGCCACGCCAGCACGACCCGGTCACCGGCTCCCCGGGACACCTCGACCTCGGCGGGCACGGGCTCCCGGGCCGCACGCTCGGCGGCGTGCAGCGCCGCCCGGAACGACCGCTGCAGCGCGGGCGCCTCGGCGGCGACGAACCCCTCGCCCACGTACGCCGGCACGGGCGGGCGGTGACGGAACGGTCGCACGCGGCCAGCCTGCCACGGCCCGGCGCCGTCGACGCCGGTCAGCCGTCCCAGGTCGTGCTGCGCGCCGCCAGGTCCGTCCAGCCCTCCCGGCCGAGCGGCGAGAGGGTGCGCACGCGCGTGCCGGGGTGCAGCCGCGGGTCCTCGGCGTAGCGGCGGGCGAGCGCCTCCTCGGCGCCGGGCTCGCCGGCGTCGGCGCGCAGCAGCAGGTCGGCGACCTCGTCGGCGAGACGGTCGGCCTCCTCGCCCGTCGTCCCGTCGAGCGCGACGCCCCAGAGGTCCCACAGCAGCACCTCGTCGCGGCGGCGGTGCGCGACCTCGAGGAGCACGTAGTGCCGCACGAGGTCGCGACCGCGCAGCTCCGGCACGCCGAGGACGCCGTAGTCGGCCAGGTCGAGGCCGTCGCGGCGGTGCGCGGCCCACAGCTCGGCCGCCGTCGGGAACGGGCTGTCGAGGCCGGTCGGCATGTCGAACGGGTCGAAGGGCTCCCCCGCCGCGGGGGCGGCGCCGAAGTCCGCGCCGAGCTCCGGGTCGCTGCGCACCCAGCGCTGCCCGTCCCAGCGCTCGACGACGACGTGGTCGACGCCGAAGCCGGGCTCGAAGTAGCGCGCGAAGCCGATGCGGGACCGCGCCGGCACGGCGTGCTCCCGCAGCAGCCCGACCGCGAACAGCGTGTGGTCGCGGCAGCAGCCGGCGATGCGGTCCGCGTGCGGCCGTCCCGGCAGCGGCGCCGGCGACGCCTCCAGGCCGGCCGTGAGGATGCGGTCGAGCCAGCGCAGGTCGATCGTCGGCAGGCGCGCCGGGTCGAGCGTCTCGGCGTCCGCGCGGTAGTGCGCGATGAGGCCGGTCGCCGCCGCGTGCACGTCCTGCGGCCGGGTGCACAGCCCCGCGAGCAGGTCCGCGTGCTCCCGCGGGTCGCTGTACGGCGAGTGCTGCGCCCACCAGGCCGGGTCCACGACGTCCGTGCCGCCCATCTGCTCCTCCGTCCCGGGACGCCGTCGTCCCGCGGTCCTCGCGACCGCGCCGCCGGCGCCCTCCTCGGGTCGACCGGCGGCGCGGCGCGGACTCATCGGGTCAGGAGACCCCGACGATGTCGACGACGAACACCAGGGTGTCGCCGCCCTTGATACCGGCCTGCGGGACGCCGCGGTCGCCGTAGCCGAGGTGCGACGGGATCGACAGCAGGACGCGCGAGCCGACCTGCTGGCCGACGAGACCCTCGTCCCAGCCGGCGATGACGGCGCCGACGCCGATCGGGAAGCTGATCGACGAGCCGCGGTCGTAGGAGTTGTCGAAGACACCGCCCTGCCACGACTGGCCGAGGTAGTGCACCTCGATGTCCTGACCGGCCTCGACGAGCTCGCCGTCGCCGCGGCTGAGCACCACGACCTCGAGCTCCGCCGGCGCGGCCGCGTCCGGGAACGTGAGCGTGGGCTTGGTGCCGTAGGAGCCCGAGACCTCGGGCAGTGCTGCGGCCATGTCGTGCTCTCCTTCGTGGGGTGACAGTGCCCGTCCATCCTGCCCTGCCCGCGGGACCGGCGCGGGCCGGGCACCGCCGGATGGGACCCGGCTCAGCCCAGCAGGTCCGCCAGCCAGTGCAGCTGCTTCTCCACCTGCACGGCCTGCCCGCCCTCGTGGTCGTTGTACGCGTACACCTCGATGTGCTTGGCCGGCTCGGCCCCACCGAGGGTGCCGTAGTGGTGGTACGCGGCGTACACCGTGGACGGCGGGCACGTCATGTCCCGGAGCGCGACGGAGAAGAACGTCGGCGCGGTCGCCCGGCGCGCGAGGTGCACCGCGTCCACGTACGACAGCGTGCGCAGCACCTGCTCCTCGTGGTCCCGGTGCACCGCCAGGTACCGCACGACCTCGCCGTAGGGGTCGCGGTCGGTGATCGCGAGGGCGCGCGGGAAGTGGCACAGAAACGGTACGTCGGGCATCACCGCGGCCAGGCCCTCGACCAGCCCGCCGACCGCGAGCGCGAGCCCGCCGCCCTGGCTGATGCCCGCCACGGCGACGCGCGCGGCGTCCACCCCGGGCAGCGCGCGCGTGGCCTCGACGGCCCGCACGCCGTCCGTGATCAGCCGCCGGTAGTAGTGCTCGGCCGGGTCGAGGATGCCCCGCGTCATGAACCCGGGGACGGCGGCGCCGCTGCCGACGGGGTCGGCGGTCTGCCCGCCGGTCCCCCACGACGCCCCCTGGCCGCGCGTGTCCATGAGCACGTGCACGTAGCCGGCGGCCGCCCACGCCAGGCGCTCCTGCGGCCGGCCCCGTCCGCCGCCGTAGCCGAGGAACTCCACGACGGCGGGCAGCGCGGACCCGCCGGCCGCCGACCCCGCCGGCCGCGTCACCCACGCCCGCACCCGGTGGCCGCCGAACCCCGAGAACTCCAGGTCCTCGACGTCCACGAGCCGCAGCCCCGCGTCGACGGCCGTGCGCCGCACGTCGAGGTCGTGCGTGCGCGCCTCCGCGAGCGTCGTCGCCCAGAACTCGTCGAGGTCGGCGGGCACGTCGAGCTCGGGCGCGTACCGCTCGAGCTCGGGCAGGGGCAGGTCGAACAACGCCATCGTCGGTCCTCCACGCACGGCCGCCGGGCACGGCGCACGCGCGCGGCCCGGCGGAGGGGTCGGCCGGCGGGAACGGCCGGCCGCGCGCGATCGTAACCGCCGATCGCCGACCTGCCGGTGGCCGGCCGCGCCGCGTGTCGGCGCACGGCCGGGACGTCCCCCGCGACCGTACGCACGGCGTACGCACGCCGTGCGGACGACCGCGAGGAGCCCCCCGGGTCCCGCCGCGGCACGCCGCGCAGGGCGTCAGCGCGCCAGGAACCCCAGCAGGTCGTGCCGCGTGAGCACGCCGACCGGCTTGCCGTCGTCGACCACCATGAGCGCGTCCGCCTTCTCGAGCGAGGCACGGGCAGCGTCGACGGACTCCCCCGACCCGACGATGGGCAGTGCGGCCTCCATGTGCCGGTCGACGCGGTCCGCGAGCGACGCGGCGCCCGAGAACACCGCGTCGAGCAGCGCGCGCTCGCTCACCGCGCCCTGCACCTCGCCGATCATCACGGGCGGCTCGGCGCCGACGACGGGCATCTGCGACACCCCGTACTCCCGCAGGATCTCGATCGCGTCGCGCACGGTCTCGTTCGGGTGGGTGTGCACGAGCGCCGGCAGCCCGCCGTCCTTCGTCCGCAGCACGTCCGCCACGGTGGCCCCCTCCTCGGAGGCGAGGAACCCGTACGAGCGCATCCACGAGTCGTTGAAGATCTTCGACAGGTAGCCGCGTCCGCCGTCCGGCAGCAGCACGACGTAGACGGCGCGCGCCGCGGCCTCGGGGTCGCGCTCCTGCAGCGCGCGGGCGTGGCGCAGCGTCGCCTCGACCGCCATGCCGCACGAGCCGCCGACCAGAAGCCCCTCCTCGCGCGCCAGCCGCCGCGTCATCGCGAACGAGTCGGCGTCGGAGACGGGCACGATCTCGTCCGGCACGGACGGGTCGTACGCGCGGGGCCAGAAGTCCTCGCCGACACCCTCCACCAGGTAGGGCCGCCCGTCGCCGCCGGAGTACACGGACCCGGCCGGGTCGGCCCCGACCACGACGACCCGGCCGCCGTCCGCCTCGGGGCGGTCCGCCGACACGTCGTGCAGGTAGCGGCCGGTGCCCGTGATCGTGCCGCCCGTGCCGACACCCGTGACGAAGTGGGTGATGCGACCCTCGGTGTCGGCCCAGATCTCCGGGCCCGTCGTGGCGTAGTGGCTGGCGGGCCCGTTCGGGTTGGAGTACTGGTCCGGCTTCCAGGCACCGGGCGTCTCGCGCGCGATGCGGTCGGACACGGAGTAGTACGAGTCCGGGTGCTCCGGCGGCACCGCGGTCGGCGTGACCACGACCTCGGCGCCGTACGCGCGCAGCACGTCGCGCTTGTCCTGGCTGACCTTGTCCGGGCAGACGAACACGCAGCGGTAGCCCTTGCGCTGCGCGACCAGGGCGAGCCCCACACCGGTGTTGCCGGACGTCGGCTCGACGATCGTCCCGCCGGGCTGCAGCAGCCCGGCCTCCTCGGCGGCCTCGACCATGCGCAGGGCGATGCGGTCCTTCACGGACCCGCCGGGGTTGAGGTACTCCACCTTCGCCAGGACGGTGGCGGCCAGGCCCTCGGTCACGGACGCCAGGCGCACGAGCGGGGTGCCGCCGACGAGCTCGGAGATGTGCTGCGCGTACTTCACCCCACCATGGTCCCACCCGCCGGCCGTGCACCCGTGCCGTCCCCCGGCACGGCGACGCCCCGCCGGCCGGGCGGCCGACGGGGCGTCGTGAGGTGGGGCGGCGCGGAGCCGCCGCGTCAGTCGTTGCTGCTGAAGATCGCGAACAGCCGCAGGAACTCCAGGTACAGCCAGACCAGCGTGACGATGAGGCCGAACGCCGCGGTCCACGCGAAGCTGCGCGGGGCGCCCTGCTCGACACCGCGCTTGATGGCGTCGAAGTCGACGATGAGGCTGAACGCCGCGAGGCCGACGGCGAAGAGGCCGACGAGGACGCCGATCCAGCCACCCCGCAGCGGCCCGAACATCTCGCTGCTCGGCATCACGAACATCAGGACGACGTTCACGAGCGAGAACAGCGCGTAGCCGATCATCGCGATGAGCAGGAAGCGCATCGACTTCGCGGTCACGCGCACGCGGCCCGAGCGGTACAGCCACAGCGATGCCGCGAACGTGGCGACGGTCGCGAGGACGGCCTGCAGCACGATCGGCTGGGCCGAGACGAGCTCGCCGTTGCCCGCCGGGACGAGCATGTTCTGGAAGACGTAGCTGATGCCACCCAGGAAGACGCCCTCGGCGACCGTGTAGGCGATGATCAGGGCCGGGCTGGGGTTGCGCTTGAAGGCGTTGACCAGACCGAGGACGAGGCCGACGATCGCGCCGACGATGTACAGGCCGGGGGCGACGAACCACGTGACGGCCGCGACCGCCACGAGGAGCGCGAGGAGCCCGCCGGTCTTGACGATGACGTCGTCGTAGGTGAGACGGCCCGTGTCGCGCGTGGTCGCGGCCGGTGCGTCGTACATCGCCTCGAGCGAGGCGGCGTCGGCGACGGGGGCGCCGAACGTCGGCGCCTGCGGGGCGGGACGGCCGCCGCGGCGCTGCTGGCGCGGGTCCGTGAAGACGGGACTGTTGTTGAAGACGGGGTTCGCCATGGGTGCTCCTGGTCGTGACCGGCCGGGGGATGCTTGTCGACAACGTACTCAACGCGGCCGGGCCGCCGCGCGTTCCCGCCCTGGTCCCACCCTGACGGACGCTCGTCCTCGGGGATGAGACGGCGGGGCCGGGGATGGTCCCCCGGACGGTGCCGGCGGCCACCGGTGCGCCCCTAGCGTCGTGGTGTCCGCACACCGCCTACCCCGGGAGCCACGCGCCATGATCGAGGCGCAGTCACTCACGAAGCGCTACGGCCGCACCACCGCCGTCGACGACATCTCCTTCACCGTCCGTCCGGGCGCCGTCACCGGCTTCCTCGGGCCCAACGGCGCCGGCAAGTCCACGACGATGCGCATGGTCGTCGGCCTGGACCGCCCCAGCCACGGCTCCGTCACCGTCTCCGGCACGCGGTACGACCGCATGCACGCCCCGCTGACGGAGGTCGGGGCGCTCCTCGACGCCAAGGCCGTCCACCCGGGCCGCACCGCGCGCCAGCACCTGCGCACGCTCGCCGCGACGCACGGCATCGGCACCAAGCGCGTGAACGAGGTCATCGAGCTCGCCGGCCTCGGGTCCGTCGCGAACAAGCGCGTCAAGGGCTTCTCGCTCGGCATGGGCCAGCGCCTCGGCATCGCCGCCGCGCTGCTCGGCGACCCGCACACCCTGATCCTCGACGAGCCGGTCAACGGGCTCGACCCCGAGGGCGTCGCGTGGGTCCGCACGCTGGTGAAGCACCTGGCCGGCGAGGGCCGCACCGTCTTCCTGTCCTCCCACCTCATGAGCGAGATGGCCGTCACCGCCGACCACCTGCTCGTGATCGGCCGCGGCCGCATCGTCGAGCAGGGCCCCGTGCAGGACGTCATCGGCCGCGCGACCCGCACCACGGTGCGCGTGCGGTCGCCGCACGCCACGGAGCTGGCGGCCCTCCTGGCCGGTCCGGACGTCGTCGTCGAGGCGCCCGAGCCGGGCCTGCTGGAGGTCCACGGCCCCAACGCCGCCGCCGTCGGCGAGATCGCCGCCGCGGCGCGCCTCGTCCTGCACGAGCTGACCCCGGTGTCGGGGTCGCTCGAGGAGGCGTACATGAGCCTGACCGCCGACGTCGTCGAGTACCGCTCCGGCGGCGACGGCCAGGGCAGCCCGACCGACCTGACCGCCACGGAGGTGGCCCGATGACCGCCACGACGACCGCCCCGGCACCCGCCGACGGCGCCCGCCGCCCGCGCAGCACCCTCGACGGCGCCCGCGTCACGTTCCCCCGCGTCGTGCGCGCCGAGTGGATCAAGCTCTGGAGCCTGCGCTCGACGTACTGGACGCTCGGGCTGGCGGTGGTGCTCCTCGTCGGCTTCGCGGCGATCGGCGCGATCTCGGTGAAGGAGTTCCCCGAGCAGCTCGAGGGCCAGGCCGACGGGTCCGCCGCGCTCGTGTCGTCGCTGCTGCAGCCCGGCCTGATCATCGGCCCGCTCGCGTTCGTCGTCCTCGCGGCCCTGACCGTCACCGGCGAGTACGCGACCGGCTCGCTGCGCTCGACGCTCACGGCGGTGCCGACGCGGCTGCCCGTCCTCGCGGCGAAGGTGGTCGTGGTCGCCGCGGTCACGTTCGTCGTCACGACGGTGGCCACGGGGCTGTCGCTGCTGCTCGGCGGCGCGATCGTGCCGGCGCTCGCACCGGACTGGAACGCGCCGGACGTGCCCCGCATCGTCCTCGGCGGCCCGCTCTACGTCACGGCGCTGGCGCTGTTCGCCCTCGCCGTGGGCGCGCTGCTGCGCAACACCGCGGCGACGGTCTCGCTCGTCATCGGGCTCGTCCTCGTCATCGAGAACGCGCTCAACCTCATCCCGTGGGAGCCGCTGGAGTACGTCCGCCCGCTGCTGCCCGCGACCGCGGGTGCGGCGATCGCCTCCACGCCGGAGCAGCTCGAGCAGATGGGCGAGTTCATGCCCGTCGCGTTCCAGCCCGGCCCCTGGGGCGGCTACGGCATCCTGCTCGGCTGGGTCGCCGTCCTCCTCGTCGCCGCGGCCGTGCGGCTGCGCACGCGCGACGCCTGACCCCGCGGTGCCGGCCGGAGGGGCCGGCACCCGGTGCAGCACGACGGCGCGCCGTCACCCCGGAGGGGGGTGGCGGCGCGCCGTCGTCGTGCCGGGTCAGGCCGCGTGCTTCGCCGGGTGCGGCGCACCCTTCGCCGCCGCGCGCCGGCGCGCCCGCTCCTGCCGGCGGTCGCGCCCCCGGTCCTGCGCCCGGACCACGAGCGTGTAGAGCACCGGCACGAGCACGAGCGTGAGCAGCGTCGAGGTGAACAGGCCGCCGATGACGACGATCGCCAGCGGGCGCGAGATGAACACGCCGCCACCGGTGAGCCCGAGCGACATCGGCAGCAGCGCGAAGATCGTCGCCGCCGCGGTCATGACGATCGGCCGCAGACGCTTGCGCGAGCCCTCCATGACCGCGTCGTCGAGGTCCCGGCCCCGCTCCCGGTACTGGTTCACGAGGTCGATGAGGACGATCGCGTTCGTCACGACGATGCCGACCAGCATGAGCACGCCGATGAGCGCCGGGACGCCGAGCGGCGTGCCCGTGAGCAGCAGGCCGATCAGCGCGCCCGTCGCCGCGAACGGCACCGACACCATGAGGATCACCGGCTGCAGCAGCGACCGGAACGTCGCGACCATGACGACGTAGACGATCGCGATCGCCACGAGCAGCGCGAGCCCGAGGTCGGCGAACGCCTCCTCCTGGTCGGCCGCGACGCCGCCGACCTCCACGCTCGCGCCGGCAGGCACGTCGACGTCCTCGAGCGCGGTGCGCAGGCGCTCGGTGAGGGCGCCCAGGTCCTGCCCCTCGGGCGTCGCGGAGACGGTCGCCGCACGACGCCCGTCGATGCGGGTGACGGACACCGGCACCTCGACCGTCTCGACGCTCGCGACCGCGGTGAGCGGGACGACGCCCGCGGGCGTCGGCAGCACGAGCTGCTCGAGCTCGTCCACGGTGCCGGGGGCGGCGGTCGCGACGACCGTCACGTCGAGCGGGCCGTTGCCGAGGTCGACCGTGCCCACGGGCTGCGGGCTGAGCAGCCCGGCCACCGTGCCGACGACCGCCGTCTCGGTGAGGCCCGCCGCGGCGGCCGCCTCGCGGTCCACCGTCACCTGCACCGTCGGCTGGGCCGCGGAGAGGTTGTTCGTCACGTCGGTCGTGCCCTCGACCCCCTCGACGGCCTCCTGGACGCGCGACGCCAGGTCCGCGAGCTCGTCGGTGTCGTCCGCCTGCACGACGACGTCCACCGTGGAGGAGCCGAAGGCCGCGTCGGCGCCCGCCACGACGACGTCCCCGTGGGTGCCGTCCGTCAGGCCGCCGACCGCGTCGCGCACGTCCGCCTCGACGGCGGCGTTGTCGCCGTCGGGCGCGAGCGTGAGCGCGTACGTGGCGCGCGGGGTGGACCCGCCGCCGAACGCCGACTCCAGCCCGCCCGCGGACCCGACCGTGGTCTGCACGGTCTCGACGCCGTCGACGCCGAGCAGCGCGTCCTCGGTCTCGCGGGCCGCGGCGTCCTGCGCGTCCAGCGACGTGCCCGCGGGGAACGTCTCCGTCACGGTGAGCGTGTCCTGGCCGGCGTCCCCGAGGAAGTTCGTCTCCAGGCGGGTCGACAGGCCGACCGTGCCGGCGAGCACCGCGACCGCGGCGAGGACCGTCAGCACCGGGTGCGCGAGCGAGCCGCGCAGCGTCGCGAGGTAGCCGCGCTGCAGCAGGCCGCGCCGCTCCTTCTCCTCGGCCGCGTGGCGCTGCTGCTCCGCCTGCGCGGCGTCCGCGCCGTCGGCGCGCACGAACCAGTAGGCCAGGACGGGGACGATCGTCAGCGACACGAGCAGCGACGCCGCGAGCGCCACCGCGGTCGTCACGGCGAACGGCCGGAACAGCTCGCCGACCATGCCGCCGACCAGCGCGATCGGCAGGAACACCGCCGCGGTCGCCACGGTGGCTGCGGTGATGGCGGCCGCCACCTCCCGCACGGCCGTCGTGATCGCCTCGCGCTTGGGTTCGCCGTACGACAGGTGCCGCTTGATGTTCTCGATGACGACGATCGAGTCGTCCACGACGCGCCCGATCGCGATGGTCATCGCGCCCAGCGTGAGGATGTTGAGGGAGTACCCGCCGACCCGCAGCCCGATGAACGTGACGAGCAGGGACAGCGGGATCGAGATCGCCGAGACGAGCGTCGAGCGCAGCGAGCGCAGGAACAGCAGGATCACGACGACCGCGAACACGAGGCCCAGGCCGCCCTCGGTGGCGAGGCCCTCGATCGACTCCTCGATGAACGGGGCCTGGTCGAACACGACCTCGACGTCGACGCCGTCGCCGAGCTGCGCGCGCAGCTCGTCGACCGCCTCCTGCGCGCCGTGCGACACGTCGACGGTGTTGCCCGCGGGCGTCTTCGTCAGGGCGACGGCGAGCGCCGGCTCGCCGTCCAGGCGCGAGAAGGACGTGGCCGGGACGGGGGCGACGACGACGTCGGCGACGTCGCCGAGCGCGACCGGCGCACCGGTGGCCGAGCCGAGCAGGGGCAGCCCCTCGAGGTCCTCCACCGACGTGATCTCGGAGCCCGCCTGCACCGACAGCGTCAGGTCCCCGTCCTCGACGGTGCCGGTGGGCAGGACCACCCCGTTGTCCTCCAGCACGGACTGCACCGCGGTGGGCGACAGGCCGGCGGCGGTGAGCGCGGGCAGGTCGAGCGTGACGGTGACGGCCTCGTCGGCGACGCCCGAGAGGGTCACGTCGCGCACGCCCTCGACCTGCTCGAGGCGGGGCACGACGGTCTCCTCGACCACGCGGGCGAGCGCGGCCTGCGGGTCCTCACCGTCGGCCACGTCGTCGGGCGTGCCGGCGACGGCGAGCTGGACGACCGGGAGGTCCTCGATCGAGCCGGTGATGACGGTCGGCTCGACACCCTCGGGCAGCTGCGAGCGGATGCGGTCGACGGCCCGCTGGACGTCGCCCGCCGCACCCTCGACGTCGATGCCGTAGGTGAGCTCGACGGTCGTCGTCGACACCGAGGTCGCGGACGTCGACGTCACCGACTCCACGTCGTCGACGGCCGAGATCGCCTGCTCGATCGGCTCGGTGAGCTGCTGCTCGACGAGCTGCGGCGACGAGCCGGGGTCGACCGCGACGACGACGGCCGTGGGGATCTGCAGCGACGGGATGAGCTCGGACTTCAGGGAGCCGAGGCTGATCCAGCCGAACACCGCGATCGCCACGGTGATCAGCGCGACGACGGACCGGTTGGCGAGCGACAGCCGGGCGAGCCGGGACATGGGTCCTCCGTGGGCGGCCGGCACGCGCGCCGGTCCGGGCTGGGACGGGGTGGTCGATCGCGGAACGTGTGCCTGCGGCAACAGGTTCCCGGACTGCGGGTGTGACCTGCGTCGCCATCGTCGCACGGGCGCTGCCGGGAGCGACGGACAGCCGTGGGTTCCCCTCACGACGGAGGTTAGGCTCACCTATGTGACGTCCTCCAGTGCCCCGACCACCACGCCCCAGACCTCCCCCACGGCGCCCCGCCGGCGCCCCGCACCCGTGCTGGCGCAGGTGGTGCGCACCGAGCGGCTCACGCCCCGCCTGGCGCGGGTCGTCCTCGGCGGTCCCGGCATGGCGCCGTTCGACACCCCGGAGCACGCCGACTCGTACGTCAAGCTCGGCTTCGCCCCGCCCGGACCGCGTCCCCTCGGGCCCGACGGCCGCATCGACGGCGAGGCGCTGAAGGCGTCCCTCCCGCCCGGCGAGGAGGTGCGCCTGCGTGCCTACACCGTGCGCGCCTACGACCCCGCGACGCACGAGCTGACCCTGGACTTCGTCGTGCACGGCGACGAGGGCCTCGCCGGTCCCTGGGCGGTGGCTGCGCAGCCCGGCGACGAGGTGCTCGTGCTCGGCCCCGGTGGCGCGTGGTCGCCCGACCCGACCGCGGCGTCCCACCTGCTCGTGGGCGACGCGAGCGCGCTGCCGGCGGTCGCCGTCGCGCTCGAGCGGCTGCCGCGCGACGCCGTCGGGCTCGCGGTCCTCGAGGTGCACGACGCGGACGAGGAGATCACGCTCGACGCCCCCGCCGGGGTCGAGGTGCGCTGGGTGCACACGGGCACGGGCGTGCCCGGCGTGGCCCTGGTCGACGCCGTGCGCGCGTGGACCTGGCCGACCGAGCGGGTGTGCGCGTTCGTGCACGGCGAGGCCGGTGCGGTGAAGGAGCTGCGGGCCTACCTGCGCGCCGAGCGCCGGGTCGCGCGCGGCGACCTGTCCATCTCGGGCTACTGGCGCCTCGGGGCGGACGACGAGGGCTGGCGCGCGGCCAAGCGCGAGTGGGCCGCCCAGATCGAGGCCGCGGAGGCCGCGGCGGGTCTCGACTGACCCCGGTCAGCGGTAGTACGTGCCGATGAGCTGCCCGTCCAGCTCGTGCACCGCGACGTCGAGGTCGTAGACGTCGGACAGCACCTCGGGCCGCACGACCTCGGCCGGCGGCCCGTCGTGCGCGACCCGCCCGTCCTTCATCGCGACGATCCGGTCGGACCAGCACGACGCGACGTTGATGTCGTGCAGCACGACGACGACCGTCTTGCCGAGCTCGTCGGTCGCGCGGCGCAGCAGGCGCATCATGCCCACCGCGTGCCGCAGGTCGAGGTTGTTCAGCGGCTCGTCGAGCAGCACGTGGTCGGTGTCCTGGCACAGCACCATCGCGACGAACGCGCGCTGGCGCTGCCCGCCCGACAGCTCGTCGAGGAACCGGTCCGCGAACGGCTGCAGGTCGAGGAAGTCGAGCGCCCGCTCGACGTGCGCACGGTCCTCGACGGTGTACCGGCCCTTGCTGTGGGGGTAGCGCCCGAACGTCACGAGGTCCCGGACCGTCAGCCGCGAGCCGACGTGCGCGTCCTGCCGCAGGATCGCCAGCCGCCGGGCGAGCACGTCGCTGCGCGTCGTCGTCACGTCCATGCCGTCGACGAGGACCGTGCCGGCGTCGGCGGGCAGCAGCCGGGACATGATCGACAGCAGCGTGGACTTGCCGGCGCCGTTCGGGCCGATGAGGGCGACCAGCCCGCCGTCCGGCACGTCGAGCGAGACGTCGTCGACGACCGTGGTGGCGCCGTAGCGCTTCGTGACGCCGCGGACCTCGATCACGGGTGCTCCTTCGGACGGACGGACGGGGGGACGGACGCGGTCACCGCGCGGCCCCGCGGACGAGCAGGACGAGGAACAGCACCCCGCCGACGAGCTCGATGACGACGCCGAGGCTCGTGTCGAAGCCGAGCGCGTGCTCGAGCACGACCTGCCCGGCGACGAGGAAGAGCGTCGAGACCAGCGCCGCGCCCGGCAGCACCCAGCGGTGCTGGTGCGTGCCGAGCACGACGTACGCGACGTTCGCGACGAGCAGGCCGAGGAACGTCACGGGCCCCACGAGCGCGGTCGACGCGGAGACGAGGACGGCCACGACCACGAGCACCTCCAGCACCGCGCGCCGGTACGGCACGCCGAGGCCCGTCGCGCACTCGCGCCCGAGGGCGAGCACGTCGAGCACGTGCCGGCGGTGCCACGCGAACGCGCACCCCGCGGCGACGAGCGCGGCCGTGATGCCGAGCAGCGTGTCGTCGATCGCGTTGAACGACGCGAACAGCCGGTTGGTGAGGACCGCGAACTCGTTCGGGTCCATGATCCGCTGCAGCATCCCGGACGCGCTGCGCAGCAGCGTGCCGAGCACGACGCCGACGAGCAGCAGCAGGTGCAGCGAGCGCCGCTGCCCCCCGAACAGCCACCCGAACAGAACGACGGCGCACCCGACCATGACGACGACCTGGCCGAGGAACATGCCGGTCGCCGGCAGCGCGGCCAGCGCCGCGCCGCCGAGCACGAACACGAGCACCGTCTGCACGAGGGTGAACATCGCGTCCATGCCCAGCAGCGACGGCGTGAGGATCCGGTTCGCGGTGACGGTCTGGAAGAGCACGGTCGCGACCGCGACCGCGGTCCCGACCACGGCCAGGCCCGCGAGCTTCGTCGCCCGGAACGGCAGGACGAACGACCACGACCCGGTGGCGCCGACCGTGAGGAACGCGGCGGCCGCGACGACGACGAGCGCGGCGAGGACGGTCAGGGCGAGGCCCGGGCGCGCCCGGCGGCGGTCGGCCGCGGGGAGCGCGGTGCCGGCGCGCGCGGCGAGGTCAGCCGACACGACCGGCCCCGGTGTCGCGCCGCAGCAGCAGCCAGAGGAACAGCACCGACCCGACGACGCCGACGACGACGCCCACCGGCACCTCGTACGGGTACCGCACGAGGCGCCCGAGCAGGTCGCACGCGAGCACGAGCGCGGCGCCGAGCGTCGCGACCCACGGCAGCGTGCGGCGCACGTCGTCGCCGCGCAGCAGGCTCACGACGTTCGGCACGACGAGCCCGAGGAACGGCACGACGCCGACGGTGACGACCACGACGGCGGACACGACCGAGACGAGCACCAGCCCGAGCACCATGGTGCGGCGGTGGTCCAGGCCGAGGTTGGTCGTGAAGGCCTCGCCGAGGCCCGCGACCGTGAACCGGTCGGCGGCGACGTACGCGACGACGGCCAGCGCACCGGCGACCCACAGCGTCTCGTAGCGGCCGGCGAGGACGCCCGAGAAGTCGCCCGTCGACCACGCGCCGAGCGCCTGCAGCAGGTCGGTGCGGTAGGCGATGAAGGTGGCGACGGCGGAGACGACCCCGCCCAGCACGATGCCGACGAGCGGCACCACGAGCGGGGAGCGCAGCGGCACGCGGCGCAGCACCGCGAGGAACAGCGCCGTGCCGGCCAGCGCGAAGGCGGTCGCGGCGACGATCTTCGCCGCCACGGGCAGCGCGGGGGCGGCGATCGTGACGACGAGCAGGCCCAGGAGGGCGAACTCCACGGTGCCGGTCGTCGAGGGCTCGGCGAACCGGTTGCGCGCGAGCATCTGCATGATCGTCCCGACGACGGCCGTCGACGCACCCGCCAGCAGCAGCGCCGCCGTGCGTGGCCCGCGGCTCACGGCCACGAGTCCCCACGCGTCGGGGTCGAGGCGCAGCAGGTCGACGGGCCGGACGTCCGCGACCCCGACGAAGAGGCTCACGACCGCGAGCGCCGGCAGCAGCCACGCGGCCGCGACGAGCACCCACCGCCCCCGACGGGGTGCCGGCGCCGCGACCGGTGCCGGGGCGACGGCACGCCGCGGCCCGCCCCCGGCGGGTGCACCGGGGACGGGCCGCGTCGCGGGGGTGGTCGCGGTCACTGCACGCCGAGGGCGGCCGCGATCTCGTCGGTCATGCCCTGCAGCGTCGGCAGGCCGCCGTTGACGACGTACCAGGCCGCGCCGTCGAGGTGGACGACGTGGTCCTGCTGCCACGCGGGGGTGCCGTGCACGAGCGGGTTGTCGAGCACCTGCTCCGCGGCCTGCGACTCCTCGCCGACCGCCGCGTCGCGGTCGAGGACGAACAGCCACTCGGGAGCGGCCTCGGCGACGAACTCGAACGAGACGGCCTCGCCGTGCGTGGCGGCCTCGACGTCCTCGACGGCGGGCACGACGCCCAGCGTGTCGTGCAGGAAGCCGAAGCGCGACCCCGGTCCGTACGCGGTGGCCTTGCCCCCCGCCGTGAGCAGGATGAGGCCCGTGCCGGCGTCCGCCGCGGCGGCGCGCACCTCCTCGATCGACGCGTCGAGGTCGGCGGCCATCTGCGCGACCTCGTCCTCGAGGCCGAAGATCTCGCCGAGCACCTCGCTGTTGGCGACGACGGACCCGTGGAAGTCGGCCCAGTCGTTGGACAGGTCGATCGTCGGCGCGATCTTGTCGAGCTCCGGCAGCGCCTCGGACGAGCGGCCGGCGACGATGATGAGGTCCGGCTCGAGCCCGTTGACGACCTCGTAGTCGGGCTCGAACAGGGTTCCGACGTCGGTGTACTCGTCGCTCGCGTAGGAGGCGAGGTCGCCCGGCAGGTTCTGCTTGGGCAGGCCGGCCACCTCGACGCCGAGGGCGTCGAGCGTCGAGAGCGACGCGAGGTCGAACGTCACGACGGTCTCCGGCTGGAACGGCACCTCCGTCTCGCCCTGGGCGTGGCTGACCGTGACGGTCGTGGGGGCGTCCGTCGCGGGGGTGGCGTCGGCGTCGTCGCTGGCGCCGGCCGTCCCGGCGCACGCGCCGAGGGCGAGGGCGGCGGCGGCGGCGAGGGCCGCGCCGCGCAGGCGGGTGGACACGTGGGTCTCCTGGGGTGGGTGGGACGAGGCCGTGCCCGGTGCGCGCCCCGGCCACAGAGGCGAACCTAACAAAGGCACGCCTAACCTCATAACCTCGTCCACCGTGATGCGCACCACCCCGGCCGCAGCGGCCGGGCGGGGCCGTCCGGGTGACGCAGGGCGGGACGGCCGTGCGGAACGCCCACGGGGACCACCCGCTCGGCGCTACCGTCCCCCCGTCGCCACGCCCGCACCCGTGCCCGTCGGAGGGGACCTCGTGCTGCGCTTCCTGCCGTTCGTCGTCGAGCTCGCCCTGCTCGTCTACTGCCTGATCGACTGCGTCCAGTCCGACGGGGACCGCGTGCGGAACCTGTCCAAGGGCTGGTGGATCGTCCTCATCGTCTTCCTGCCGATCGCCGGCGGGGTCGCGTGGCTGGTCGCCGGCCGTCCGCAGACCCCGCGGCGGGCCGTGCCGTGGCCGTCCACCGCGACGGCAGGCTTCCCCGAGCACGAGCGCCCCCGCCGATTCGGCGAGGACGCCGCCGAGGAGGAGCGCCGCCGCGCCGAGGAGCGACGCTCCGACGCGCTGCACGAGCAGATGCTCCGGGACTGGGAGGCCCAGCTGCGGGCGCGCGAGCAGGCGACCGAGTCGCCCGAGGGCACGCCGCAGCCGCGCGACCCGGCCTGACGGATCCGGCGCCGCGGCGTAGCGTCGAGGGAGCACGCGCCGCCGCACCGGAGGTCCCCATGACGCCCACCGCAGGCGCCGCGGCACCCGCCGCGGACGCCGACGACCCGCGCGAGCACGTCGAGGTCGGGGTGCTGCTGCCCACCGGTCGCCTGGCCGGGCGGCGCTTCGCCTCCCGCACCGAAGCCGAGGCGTGGGCGCGCCCGGAGGACGGCGAGCAGGTGGTCGAGTACAACCTCGTCTGCGACTGCGACATGTAGCGGTGCCCCCGCCGGGGTTCGAACCCGGACTGGACCGGGTTTAAGCCGGTTGCCTCTGCCGGTTGGGCTACGGGGGCGCGGACGCCATCGTGCCAGGCGACGTCGGCGCCCCGCCGGGACGCTGACGCACGACGGCCCCGTGACCGCAGCGGGTCACGGGGCCGTCGTCACGCCCGGCGGGGCGCCGGCGTCACTTCTTCTCGGCGTGCGCGTCGGCCTTCGCGGCCGGCGAGCCCTCCTCCGCCTTGTAGGGCGGCAGCGACTCGGTGGGCTTCGCGCCGTCCGTCGGCGCCGTCTCCTGCGACGTCTGCTCGACCTTCGGCTTCGGCGGCACCGCCGCGGCGCGGAACTCCGCGCGCGGGTCGTGCAGCGAGCCGAGCGCGACGACCTCGCGACGCAGCAGCAGGGCGCCGGTCCAGCCCGCCATGATGCGGATCTTGCGGTTCACGGTCGGCATCGCGAACACGTGGTACGTGCGGTGCAGGACCCACGCGAGGAAGCCGCGGACCTTGATCCGGCCGAACATCTGCGCCACGCCCTTGTACATGCCGAGCGAGGCGACCGCGCCCACGTTCTTGTGCTTGTACGGCGTCGGCTGGCCCGAGCGGAGCACGACGGCGAGGTTGTCGCCGATGTGGTTGCCCTGGCGCAGCGCGTGCTGGGCGTTCGGCGGGCAGGTCTTGCCCGGGTTGAACAGGTCCGGGACGGCGGCGCAGTCACCCGCGGCGTACGCGTCGGCGACGACCGTGCCGTTCTCGTCCGTGACCTGCAGGTACTCGTTCGCGATGACGCGGCCCATCCTGTCCAGCGGCAGGTCCGAGTCCTTGAGCACCGGGTTCGCCTTGACGCCCGCGGTCCACACGACCGTCTCGGCGTCGAACTCGGTGCCGTTCGACAGCACGATGTGCCCGTCGACGCAGGAGTTGAGGAACGTCGACAGGAAGATCTCGATGTTGCGCTTGCGCAGCTGCTCGAGGGTGTAGCCGCCGAGCTCCTCGCTCACCTCGGGGAGGATGCGCGGGCTGCCCTCGACCAGGACGAAGCGCAGCTCCTCCTGCTCGATCTGCCGGTAGTGCTGGACCGCGTAGCGGGCCATGTCCTCGATCTCGGCCAGCGCCTCGATGCCCGCGAAGCCGCCGCCGACGAAGACGAACGTCAGCATCTTCTTGCGCAGCTCGGGGTCCCACGTGCTCGAGGCGACGTCGATGCGGCCCAGCACGTGGTTGCGCAGCGCGATGGCCTCCTCGACGTTCTTGAAGCCGATGCCCTGCTCCGCCAGGCCCGGGATGGGCAGCGTGCGGGCGACCGACCCGAGGCCGACGACGAGGTGGTCGTAGGTGACCCAGTACGGCTCGCCCTCGACCGGGGTGATCTGCACCCGGCGGTTGGCGTGCTCGATCTGCGTGACGTGACCCTGCAGCACGTCGATGCCCTTGAGGGCCCGGCGGTGCGGGGCGACGACGTTGCGCGGGTCGATCGAGCCGGCGGCCGCCTCGGGGAGGAACGGCGCGTACGTCATGTACGGGCGCGGGTCGACGACGACGATCGCCGCGTCCCGCTTGCCCAGGCGCTTGCGCAGCCGGCGGGCGGAGTACAGGCCGACCGTGCCGCCACCGAGGACGACGACGCGCGGGACCTTGCGCGGCTTGCCCTCGGGCGCCGGCATCAGCTTGCCGGACGCGGACGCCGCGCCGACCGCAGGAGTGGACGTCTGAGCCATAGGGCTAACGGTAGGGCCGGTCACGGGCACGCGCGTGCCCGGAGCCCGGTGACGGTGCGCACACCGGCCGGGCCCCGGGCGTGAGGTCGTCAGCCGGCCGCGCCGCGTCCGTCCGCCTCGGAGCGGGCGACCGCGGCCTCGGGCAGGACCTGCTCTGCCCTCCCGCCGGCCTCGTCGGCCGCGGCCGGCGCGTCGTCGTCCCCCCCGCGGTCCGGCGCGTCCTGCGCCTCGGCCAGCCGCTCGACGCGCACCTGCGTGATGCGCCGGCGGTCCACCTCGACGACGACGAGCCGGACCGGCGCGGACGGGGCGGCGTCCTCGCGGTGCTCGCCGACGTCGACCGCGGGGACGTCCACGGCGGCACCGGCGTCGGGGATGCGCCCGAGCGCGGCCAGCACGAACCCGGCGACGGTCTCGTAGGGCCCCTCGGGCAGCGTGACGCCCGTCCGGGAGGCGAACTCCTCGAGCGTCAGGCCCGCGTCGACGGCCTCGCTGCCCACCACGGTGGCGGGCACCAGGTCGTACTCGTCGACGATCTCGCCGACCAGCTCCTCGAGCAGGTCCTCGAGCGTGACGATGCCGTCGGTGCCGCCGTACTCGTCGACGACGACGGCGATGTGCGAGCCCGTGCGGCGCATGAGCGACAGGGTCGGCAGCACCGCGTTCGTGCCGGGCAGCGACAGGATCGGGCGGGTGACGTCCCGCACGGTCGTCGCCGCCACCTCGACGATCGCCTCGACGACACCGGCGCGCCCGTGGGCGTCCGGGTCCTCGTCCGCCTCGCGCACCGCGCGCGCCACGGGCGCCAGCAGGTCGCGCACGTGCACGAAGCCGACGATGTCGTCGAAGTCCTCGCCCGTCACCGGGTAGCGCGAGTACGGCAGGTCGCCGACCGTGCGCGCGGCCTGCGCGATCGGTGCGTCCGCGGCGAGGAACTGCACGTCGCCGCGCGGGCGCATGGCCTCGACGAGCGAGCGGTCACCGGCGGAGAAGACGTCGTCGATGAGCCGGCGCTCGTCCTCCGGCAGGTCGGGGTGGCTGCGGACCAGGTCGCGCAGCTCCTCGTCGGTGATCTGCTCACCGGTCGCCTTCGGGTCGAGGCCGAACAGGCGCACGACGCCGTCGGTGCTCTTCGACAGCAGCCAGATCACCGGGGTCATCGCCACGGCGAACTTGTCGAGGGGCGGCGCCACCGCGAGCGCGACGCGCTGGCTCTGCTGCATCGCGATGCGCTTGGGCACCAGCTCGCCGAGCACGAGCGACAGGTACGCGATGACGAGCGTGAGGACGACGAGCGCGACGCCCTCGGCGGTCCCCCGGTTCAGGCCGAGGGCCTCGAACAGGGGCGCGGCCGACGGCGCGAGCGTCGAGGCGCCGAACGCGGCCGAGAAGAACCCGGCCACGGTGACGCCGATCTGCACGGCCGCGAGGAAGCGGTTCGGGTTGCGCGCCACGGAGGCGACGCGCGCCCCGCGCGCCGACTGCTTCTCGAGCTGGACGAGCTGCGACTCCCGCAGCGAGACCAGGGCGAGCTCGGTGCCGGCGAACACGCCGCCGACGAGGATGAACAGCAGGACGAGGCCGATGTCGGCCCAGGTGTCGGCGGTCATGGCCTTTCCGGGTCATGGGGGGACGGGGACTTCCAGGCTAGGCAAACGACGGCGTCCCGCATCCGGTTCCCGCGCTCCCGCCCCCGGACGCGGAGCCACCCGCCGGTGCCGCGCGCGGCCGGACCGGCGGCGCGGGTCAGCCCGCCGCGCCGCCCGGTGCGTCGTCGCCGGGCTGCGTCGCGTCCGGCTGCGTCGTGTCCGGCGGCGTCGCGTCCGGCGGCGTCGCGTCCGGCGAACCGGCGGCGGGTGGCGTCGACGTGGCCCCGGGGGTCGCGTCCGGCGCGGCCGTCGGGGTCGGGGTGGCGCCCCCCGGTCCGCTCGCCTCCGCGCCCCACGGCTGCACGGCCGGCACCTGCTCGAACGGCCAGGCCGCGGGCAGGAGCTCGTCCTCGCTCCCCGGACGCACGCGCAGCGTCCCGTGCCCCAGGTCGTCCTGCACGGCGCCGATCGGGACCGTCCACAGCGGGTAGGCGTTCCACCGGGGCTTCCCGTCGACGCCCGGGCTGCCGACGCGGTAGGCGTCGGCCGGGACCTCGTCGAGCCACACGGTGCCCTGGGACGCCAGGTCGCCGGCGAACGGCTCCGTCACGACGGGCCGTCCGTCCTGGTCGACGACCTGCGCGCCCTCGAGCGGGCGGCCGTCCGCGTCGTACACGAACAGGTTGGTCGCGTACTCGCCGTCCACGACGACGCCGTCCGCCGGGCTCGCCGCGCGGAGGTCCTGCATCCACCCGTCGCGCTCCCGCTGCTGGGTGGGCAGCCACACCAGGAGCACGACCGCGGCCAGGGCGGCCCCGGCGCTCAGCAGCGACACCACGCCGTGCCACGCGCCGCGCGCGACCCACCGGCCACGTCCCCACTGGACGCTGGCCACGACGGCGGCACCCAGCAGCAGCCAGCCCGGCAGCGACCGGGGCAGCCACCACGGTGTCGCGGGCTCGAGGTCCGTGACCCGCAGGAGGACCTGCGCGACCGCCCACCCGCGCAGCACCCACCACGCCGGGCGCACGGAGACGAGCAGGTCCTCGACGGGCCGCCACCCACGCTTGGCGCGCAGCGCCGCCAGCACGGCGTCGTCGATCGCGAGCGCCTCGCGCCAGCGGCCGGCGAGCGCGTCCCGGAGCGGGTGCCGGGGACGCGCGGGGGCGATGCCGCCGGCGGCACGGAGCTCGGCCGCGTAGGCCTCCGGCGTGCCGAACTCCTCGACGAGCCCGCCGTGGTGCGCCCGCCCGTCGTCGGCGAGGGCGTCCGCGAGGTTGGCCTCGAGCCCGTCGGTCAGGTCGTCCACCTGGTCCGGCTCGAGGTCCGCGAGGGCGGCCCGCACCCGGGCGGCGTAGTCGGCGACGTCCCGCGCGACACCGGCGTCCAGCACGCTCATCGTCCTGCCTCCGTCCCCAGCAGGCGCGACATCGTGCCCGCGAACTCGTCCCAGTCCTTGCGCTGCGCGTCGAGCAGCGCCCGCCCCTGCGCGTTGATGCCGTAGTACTTGCGGTGCGGCCCCTCGTCGCTCGGCACGACGTACGACGTCAGGGCGCCCGACGCGTAGAGGCGCCGGAGCGTCCCGTAGACCGACGCGTCGCCGACCTCCTCGATGCCGGCGGCGCGGAGCCGGCGCACGACGTCGTAGCCGTACCCGTCCTCCTCGGCGACGACGGCCAGCACGGCCACGTCGAGGACGCCCTTGAGCAGCTGCGTGGTGTCCACGCGACCTCCGCTCCCCCGCTCGCGCGGGACGTGTGGTGCGGGCGCCCCTCCAGCGCCCGCGCACCGCACACTACTGCGTGATCCACACTACCGTCCAGCAGGCAGCACCCGTCCGCTCCCGCGCCGGCCGCCCGCGGCCCCTCGCAGGACCACCCGCCGAGTTCGCCAGTCCGCCTCGAGATCGCCAGGCGCGCGTGGCGAACTCGAGCCCGAGTGGCGAACTCGGCGCGGGTGACGCGCCGCTCGGGGCGTCCGGCCCGGGCGGGAGGCCGAGCCGGGGTGGCGCGCCCGGTCGGGCGGTCAGCGCTCGGCGACGCTCCAGGCGATGCCGTCGAGGATGTCGTGCTCCGACGTCACGACGTGCCTGAGGGCACCGCCGGCCGCCTCGACCTCGTCCCGGACGCGCCGGACGACCTCGCGCCACACCAGGGCGCCCGCGCCGATCACGTCGACGCGTCCCGGGTGCAGGTACGGGAGCTCCGAGCGCTGCGCGCGGGTGCGGTGCAGCAGGTCCTCGCACGCGGCCAGGACGTCGTCGACCGGCAGCCGCGAGCCGTCGATGTGCTCGCGCTGGTACGCCGGCAGGCGCAGCGCGTGCGCGGTGATCGTCGTGATCGAGCCGGCCAGCCCCACGAGCGTCACGGTGCGGCCCAGCGGCACGACCGCGGCCGCCGCGTCGAGCGCGGCGCGCACGTCCGCCGTGGCGGCGGCGACCTCGTCCTGCGTCGGCGGGTCGGTGTGCAGGTGGCGCTCGGTCATGCGCACCGACCCGACGTCCATGGACAGGGCCGCCTCGGGCGCGTCCGTGCCGAGCACGAGCTCGGTGGAGCCGCCGCCCAGGTCGACGACCAGGAACGGGCCGTCGAACCGGCTCGCGAGCACGCCCGTCGCCCCGCGGAACGACAGCCGCGCCTCCTCGTCGCCGCCGACGACCTCGGGCTCGACGCCCAGGGCGTCGCGCACCCCGGTGACGAAGTCCGCGCGGTTCTCGGCGTCGCGCGTGGCAGACGTCGCGACGAACCGGATCGCCTCCACCCCGAGGTCGGTGCACACGTCGTGGTACCGACGTGCCGCGTCGAGCGTGCGGGCCAGGGCCTCGGGCGCGAGCCGCCCCGTGCGGTCGACGCCCTGGCCCAGGCGCACGACCTCGTTGCTGCGCTCCAGGTCGACCAGCGTGCCGGCCCCGGGGTCGACGTCCGCGACGAGCAGACGGATGGAGTTGGTCCCGCAGTCGATGGCAGCCACACGCGTCACCGGCACATCGTGTCATCCCGTCCGGGCGCGGTCGTGCCGGGCGCGGCGGCCGGTGCGCGCCCGCGACGACGCCGGCTCAGCAGGTGCAGCGGTCCGGACGCCACCGGTCGGCGACGAGCGCGAGCACCTCGTCGCCCACCGGGTTCACGCCCGGCCCGGCGGCGAGCGCGTGCGCGACGAGCACGTGCAGGCACTTCACCCGGTGCGGCATGCCGCCCGCGGAGATGCCCGCGATCTCCGGGACGTGCGCGATGGCCTCCCGGTCCGCGAGGTACGCCTCGTGCGCGCGGCGGTGGCCCGCCGCGAGCTCCTCGTCCTCCGCCAAACGCGCCGTCAGCTCCTTCATGTACCCGCCGGCCTCGACCGTGCTCACCGCCGCGACGGCCTGCGGGCTGGTCAGGTAGTAGGTGGTCGGGAACGGCGTGCCGTCGTCCAGGCGGGGCGCGGTCCGCACCACGAGGGGGCGTCCGCACACGCACCGCGCGGCGATGCCGACGACGCCCCGCGGCGGACGGCCGAGCTGCTCGGTGAGGACCTGGACGTCCCGGTCCGTGACGTCCGCGGCCACCCGCGCGGAGGCGCCGCCCGCGGGACCGGCGGACGGGCCGGGCGTGTCGCGGTGCGCGGTGGGGTCCGGGATCGGCGAGTCAGCGGGCACGGGGCGTTCCTGTCGTCGCGGTGGTGCGGGGACCGTCCATTGTCGCCGATGCCGCGACGGCACCGAGCGTCCGTGGTGCGCGGCGCGCGCCTCAGGGCGCGGGGGTCGTGGGCGCGGGCGGCGCGGTGGACGTCGGCGCCGGGTCGGCCTCGTCCCGCGCGGCCGGCACCTGCGTGCCGCCGGCCTGCTGCACGGACTCCCACACGGTGCTGTACCAGGGCCGGGTCGAGCCCTCGACCGTGGCCGGCGACCCGGGCTCGGGGTCGGGCGCCGCCGGCGCCGCCTCGGGGTCGACGACGCGGTACGCCGTCTCCCCCGGCATGACGAACGACAGCCGCTCGCGCGCCTGCGCCATCACGTACGCGTCGTCGTCCCAGCGCCGCAGCTCGGCCTCGAGGTCCTCGTTGTGCTCGAGCGCGGCGGCGTGCTCCTCGCGCAGCGCCTCCACCTCCGCGCGCTGGTGCAGGAACGAGCTGAGCGTCGGGTACACGAGCACGAACGCGAGCAGCACGACCAGGGAGAACACCATGGTCCGCACGGTGAACATGCGCGGGACCGGCACCTGGGAGCGCGCCGCCCGCGGGGTGCCGCGCGGCGGCGTCCCCGGTCGGGAGCCCGGACCGGGCCCGCCTGCGGGGCGGCCCGCGGGACGGTTGCCGCCGGGGCGGCTCGACGCGCCCGGGAGGGGGGCGACCTTCGGCACGGGACCGGACCGCGGTGCGGCCGGCCGGCCGGTGCGCGGTGCGCCGGTGCGCCCGGGCGACGCGGGGCGCGCCGCACCGGTGCCGCGGCCGGTGTGCGGGACCGGGCCGGACGGCGTCTGCTCGCGCGCGGGCCGGCGTCCGGGCCCACCGGGCCCACCGGGCACGACGGGACGACGGGGCGCGGGCATGGGCCCGATTGTGCCGCCGGGGCCCGGCTTCCGCGCGGACGCCGCGCCCGGCGCCGGCGCCTGTGCACGGAACCTTTACGTCCGGGACGGTCCGCGGACGCCGACGCCCGGCCCGCCACGAGGGCGGACCGGGCGTCGGTGCGGGCTGCGTCGCGGGACGTCAGGCCTGGAAGCGCGGGAAGGCGCTGCGACCGGCGTAGACACCGGCGTCGTCCAGCTCCTCCTCGATGCGCAGGAGCTGGTTGTACTTGTTGATGCGCTCGCCGCGGGCGGGCGCACCGGTCTTGATCTGGCCGGCGTTCGTCGCGACGGACAGGTCCGCGATCGTCGTGTCCTCGGTCTCGCCGGAGCGGTGCGAGGTCATCGTGGTGAAGCCGGAGCGCTGCGCCAGCGTCACCGCGTCGAGCGTCTCGGTGAGCGTGCCGATCTGGTTGAGCTTGACGAGCAGCGAGTTCGCGGCCTTGAGCGCGATGCCCTTGGCGAGGCGCTCCGGGTTGGTGACGAACAGGTCGTCGCCGACGATCTGCACCTTGTCGCCGACCTTGCCGACGAGCTCGGCCCACGAGTCCCACTCGTCCTCGGACAGCGGGTCCTCGATCGAGACCAGCGGGTAGTCCGCGACGAGCTGCTCGTAGAACGCGATCATCTCGGCGGGCGTCTTCGCGGCGCCCTCGAACTGGTACGCGCCGTCCTTGAAGAACTCGGTCGACGCGACGTCGAGCGCGAGCGCGACGTCCTGGCCGGGCACGAAGCCGGCCTTCTCGATCGCGACGAGGATGAGGTCGAGCGCCTCGCGGTTCGAGCCCAGGTTGGGGGCGAAGCCGCCCTCGTCGCCGAGGCCCGTCGCCAGGCCCTTGCCCTTCAGCACGGACTTGAGGGAGTGGTACACCTCGGTGCCGGTGCGCAGCGCCTCGCGGAACGTCGTGGCGCCGATCGGGGCGACCATGAACTCCTGGATGTCGACGTTCGAGTCCGCGTGCGACCCGCCGTTGAGGATGTTCATCATCGGCACGGGCAGCACGTGCGCGTTGGGGCCGCCGACGTAGCGGAACAGCGGCAGCTCGGCCGAGTCGGCCGCGGCCTTCGCCACGGCGAGCGAGACGCCGAGGATCGCGTTCGCGCCGAGCTTGCCCTTGTTGGGCGTGCCGTCGAGGTCGATGAGGGCCTGGTCGACCAGGCGCTGCTCGGAGGCCTCGAAGCCGATGAGCTCCGGGGCGATGTCGTCGATCACCGCGTTGACCGCGCCCTCGACACCCTTGCCGCCGTAGCGGGGGTTGTCGGAGTCGCGGCGCTCGACGGCCTCGAACGCGCCGGTGGAGGCGCCCGAGGGGACGGCCGCACGGGCGAGGGTGCCGTCGTCGAGGGCGACCTCGACCTCGACAGTGGGGTTGCCGCGCGAGTCCAGGATCTCGCGGGCGCCGACGGCCTCGATGCTGGCCATGGGTGCTCCTTCGACAGACGGGTGGGTATGCGACCTCAGCCTAGTGGGCACCCGCGGCCGTGCCCGGGGGACCTTCGGCTGGCGGACGGCGCCCCCGTGACCAGCGCGGACGCGCGGTGGGACGATCCGGGGATGACCTCCTCCGCCGGCCGCGGCACGGCACCCGGTCCGGACCCGCTCGTCGCGCGCCTGCGGGCGGCGGGCTGCGTGTTCGCCGAGGAGGAGGCGGACCTGCTGCGCGCGGCGGCCGCCGAGGGCGGGGACCTCGACGTGCTCACCGCCCGCCGCGTCGCCGGCGAGCCGCTGGAGACCGTGCTCGGCTGGGTCGCGTTCTCCGGGCGCCGGGTGGCCGTGGGCCCGGGCGTGTTCGTCCCGCGCCGGCGCACCGAGCTGCTGGCCCGCACGGCGGTGGGGCTCGCACGCGCGTCGGGCCCGGCCCCCGTGGTGGTCGAGCTGTGCTGCGGCGTCGCCGCGGTCGCGGCGGTCGTCGCGCAGGACGTCCCCGGGGCGCGCGTGCACGCCGCGGACGTCGACCCCGCCGCCGTGCGCTGGGCGGCCGTGAACCTGACGGGGCGTGGGACGGCCACCGCCGGCGACCTGTTCGACGCCCTGCCGGCGGACCTGCGCGGCGGGGTCGACGTGCTGGTCGCGAACGCGCCGTACGTGCCGACCCGCGCGGTCGCGACGATGCCCGTCGAGTCGCGTGCGCACGAGCCGCGGGCCGCGGTCGACGGCGGGGCCGACGGCGTCGACGTCCAGCGCCGGCTCCTCGCGGGCGCCGACGCGTGGGTGCGACCCGGCGGGCACGTCGCCGTGGAGACCGGCGAGCACCAGGCACCGGTGACGGCCGGGGCCTTCCCGCGCGGCTGGGACGTCCGCGTGCTGCGCGACGAGGACCTCGACGCGACCGTCGTCGTCGGGTCCCGCCCCGCCTGACGGCCTGCGCGGGACCCGCGTTCCCGGCGTCCGGACCCGTCAGGCCTGCTCGCACACCCTGCCGTTGAGCACGAAGGCCGTCGGGCGGCCCACCTCGCCCTGGTGGCTGCCGTTGAAGCCGATGTCGACGGAGCCGCCGGACGGGATGCGCGCGTTCCAGCCGGCGTCCTGCGCGGAGATCTCCATGCCCGTCTGCCACCAGGTGGCGCTCCACCCCTGCACGAGCCGCTGGTCGCTGCGCGGCGTCGCGAAGCGCAGCGTCCAGCCGTCCACCGAGCCGCCGGTCACGGTGACCCGGAGCAGGGCCGTGTACCCGGTCGGCCAGCTGTGCGTCCGCCAGGCGACCCGGCACGCGGCGAACTGCGGCAGCGGCGGCGGTGTCGTCACGGTCGGGCTGGGCGGCGGCGGGATCGGGGTCGTGGAGGTGGGCGTCGGGGTCGGCGCGGTCGGCGTGGGGGTCGGCGTCGACCCGATCCGCGACGGGTCGACGAGCCCCCAGTACGCCGGCTTGGCCTGGAGCGCGCCGTCGAACAGCAGCGGGGCCGCCCCCGCCCGCAGCCACGTCCGGCTGTCCTCGAGCCCCCACACCGTGACCGACTCCAGCGCCGCCGCGTGCCGGCGCAGCATCGCCAGCAGGTCGCGGTAGTAGTACCCCTGCTCGAGCAGGCGGTCCGCGGGCGGCGTCGCCCACGACTCGCCGGCGTGCCGGTACGTCGAGACGTCGAGCTCCGTGACGGCCTGGCGCACGCCCAGCGGCTCGAACGCGGTGATCGTCGCCTCCGCCATGGCGATCGACCGTCCGACCTCGACGTGCAGCTGGTGACCGACCCCGTCGACGGGCACGCCCTGCGCGAGCAGGTCGGTGACGAGCCGCAGGTACGGCGCCCGCTTGTCGGGGTACTCGGTGTTGTAGTCGTTGACGAAGAGCTGCACCTCCGGCCCGAACGCGTCCCGCGCGTACCGGAAGGCGTCGGCCACGTACGACGGCCCGAGCACGCGGTACCACTCGCTGCGCCGCATCCCGTCGGGCTGCGTCTCGTCGACCACCTCGTTGACCACGTCGAACGCGAGCACCGGGTTGCCGGGGGTGCCGAACTCGCCGTAGCGGTCCCGCAGGTGGTCGGCGACGGCCTCGACGTGGGTGCGCAGCCGCTCCCGGAGCAGGGCCTGGGCGTCCGCGGAGGTGGTCAGGGGCGTGCCGTCGGGCCCCTGGAAGAACCACGCGGGCGTCTGCTGGTGCCACAGCAGGGTGTGGCCGTGCACGCGCACGTCGTGCGCCACGGCCCAGTCGAGCAGCCGGTCGGCGGCGTCGAACGTGAAGGTGCCCTCGGTGGGCTGCACCGCGTCGGGCTTGAGCTGGTTGCCCGGGGTGATCTGGGCCGCGTGGTGCGCGAGCAGGTCCCCGCGGCCGCCCAGCAGGTCGACCGGCTCGACCGCGATGCCGAACGGGAAGTCGTCCGCGAGCGCGTCCGCGACCGACGGCAGCGACAGGTCGGGCGTGTGGCGGACCCCGCTGACGAGGACGTCGTCGACCAGCAGGTCGGTCGGCGAGGACGTCGACTCGACGTACAGGGACGCGGTGTCGAACTCCCCCGGCACGTAGGTGCCGAGCACCTGCGTCCACGCGTCGCCCGTCACCCCGGCGACGGTGGTGACCGTGTCGTACGACGACGTGCCGCCGGTGTCGCGCTGGACGGACACCCGCAGGTCCGCCGCCGGCGCCCCGGCCGGCAGGCGCAGCCAGAGGCCGATCGTGTACGAGGTGCCGGGCTCGAACGCGTCGGTCACGTCGACGGCGGCGCCGTCCCAGGGGTCCGTGCGCCCGGTGACGAGCAGGCTGTGCGTGCCGCGGGGTCCGTGCTCGGCGGTGCGCGTCACGCTCGCCGCACCGCGCGCCCCCCACCCGTCGAGGCCCGACTCGAAGTCGCTGCTCAGCACGACCGCCGGAGACAGCGCGCCGGACGGCTGCGCGAGCGGCGCGACGAGGACGAGCGCCGCGACGCCCGCGACGGCGAGCACGGCGGCGACGAGGGTGCGGGCGCGTGCGGCGGCGGTGACGTGCGGCATGCCGCGGACGCTAGGCGCGCGCGCAGGGGTGCGCCCAGGGGTGAACCGTTTCCGCCCTCGCGGGCCTCCCGGCTCAGCCGACCGGGACCGCCGCCAGGATGCGCTCCACCTGGTCCTTCGCGTCGCCGAAGAGCATCACCGTGTTCTCCCCGAAGAACAGCGGGTTCTGCACGCCCGCGTACCCGGTGGCCATCGACCGCTTGAACACGACGACCTGCTTCGCCTTCCAGACCTCGAGGACCGGCATGCCGGCGATCGGCGAGGACGGGTCGTCGAGCGCGGCGGGGTTGACCGTGTCGTTGGCGCCGATGACGAGGACCACGTCGGTGGCGGCCAGGTCGTCGTCGATCTCGTCCATCTCGAGGACGATGTCGTACGGCACCTTGGCCTCGGCGAGCAGGACGTTCATGTGGCCCGGCAGGCGCCCCGCGACCGGGTGCACCGCGAACCGCACGTCGACGCCCTGCGCCCGCAGGCGGGACGTCAGCTCCGCGACGGGGTACTGGGCCTTGGCCACGGCCATGCCGTAGCCCGGGGTGATGACGACCGACCGGGCGGTGCGCAGCATCTCGGCGACCTCGGCGGCGGTCGTCTCGCGGTGCTCGCCCTGCTCGCCCGCACCGGCCGCCGGCGTCGTCCCGCCCTCGGTGCCGTACCCGCCGAGGATCACGGAGACGAACGACCGGTTCATCGCGCGGCACATGAGGTAGGACAGGATCGCGCCGGACGAGCCCACGAGGGCGCCGACGACGATGAGCAGGTCGTTGCCGAGCATGAAGCCGGCTGCGGCGGCCGCCCAGCCCGAGTACGAGTTCAACATCGAGACGACGACGGGCATGTCGCCGCCGCCGATCGCCGCGACGAGGTGCCAGCCGAGCGCGAGGGCCACCACGGTCATGAGGGCGAGCGGCAGCACGGACGGCGCGGCGAGGAACCACGCGAGGAGACCCGCGCAGACCACGAGGGCCGCGAGGTTGAGCAGGTTGCGCCCGGGCAGTGCCAGCGGCGCCGACCGGATCCGGCCGGAGAGCTTGAGGTACGCGACGACCGAGCCCGTGAACGTCACCGCGCCGATGAGCACGCCGAGGAACACCTCGACCAGGTGCACGGCGTCCGGCTCCCCGGTCAGGAAGGAGTTGTAGCCGACGAGCACCGCCGCGAGCCCGACGAACGAGTGCAGGATCGCGATCATCTCCGGCATCTGCGTCATCTCGACGTGCCGCGCGCGCCACGTGCCGACGACCGCGCCGATCGCGAGCGCCATCGCGATGAGCAGGAGAGTGACCGGGACGGGGCGCTCGGACACGTCGGCGGCCAGCAGCACGGTCGCGAGCAGGGCCAGGCCCATGCCGGCCATGCCCGCCAGGTTGCCGCGGCGGGCCGTCTCCTGGGTGCTCAGCCCGGCGAGGGACAGGACGAACAGGAGCGCGGCGACCAGGTACACGGCCTGCGCCAGGGACGTCAGCACGGCGTCAGGCCTCCTTGCGGAACATGGTGATCATGCGGTTCGCCACCAGGAAGCCGCCGAAGATGTTGATCGCCGCCACCGTCGCCGCCACGAACGCCAGGCCCGTCACGACCCACGAGTCGTCGCCGATCTGCAGCAGCGCGCCGACGAGGATGATCCCGCTGATCGCGTTCGTGGTGGCCATGAGCGGCGTGTGCAGCGCGTGGCTGACGTGCGAGATGACGTAGTAGCCGACGACGACCGCGAGCGCGAACACGGTGGCGTGCCCGACGAACGACGCGGGCGCGAGGGTGAGCGCGAGCGTAGCGAGCACCGCGCCGAGCGCGTACAGGACGCTGCGCCGCTGCGACCGGCGCCGCGCGTCGGACGCCACCGCGGCGGCGCGGGCGGCCGCCTGCTCGGGCGTCCCGACGGGCGCCGCGGCCGGGGCCGGCGCCGGCGCGGACACCGCGACGGGCGGCGGCGGCCACAGCACCGCCCCGTCGTGCGCGACGGTGAGGCCGCGCTGCACCGGGTCCTCCAGGTCGAGCACGGGCACGCCGTCCCGGCCGGGGGTGAGCAGCGCCATCAGGTGGACGACGTTCGTGCCGAACAGCTGCGACGTGTGCTGCGGCATGCGGCTCGGCAGGTCGGTCCAGCCGAGCACGACGACGCCGCCGGGGGTGACGACGCGCTCGCCGGGCACGGTCAGCTCGCAGTTGCCCCCGCCGGACGCGGCGAGGTCCACGACCACCGACCCGGGGCGCATCGCGGCGACCATCTGCGCCGTGACCGTCCGCGGCGCGCGGCCCCGCACGAGCGCGGTGGTCACGACGACGTCCGCCCAGGCCGTCTGCTCGGCGTACATCGCCGCGGTCAGCCGCTCCTGGTCGGCGGTGAGCTCGCGCGCGTACCCGTCGGCCGAGACCTCCTGCGCGGCGCCGTCGGCCCGCACCACCCGCGCGCCCATCGACTCGATCTGCTCGGCCGCCTCGGGCCGGACGTCGAACGCGCGGACCTCGGCTCCCAGGCTGACGGCCGTGCCGACGGCCGCGAGCCCGGCGACACCGGCGCCGATGACGAACACGCGGGCCGGGGGCGTCTTGCCCGCCGCGGTGACCTGCCCGGCGAACATGCCGCCGTACGCCTCGGCGGCCTCGATCACGGCCCGGTACCCGGCGACGTTGGACAGCGTCGAGAGCACGTCGAGCGCCTGGGCGCGCGAGATGCGCGGCACGGCGTCCAGCGCGAGGCCCGTCAGCCCGCGGGACGCGAGGCGGTCCGCGACGCCGGGGTCCTGGTACGGCTGCATCATCGCGACGAGCGTCCCGCCGGGCCGCATGGCCTCGAGGTCCTGCTCGCGCGGCGCGTGCACGGCCGTGACGACGTCGGCGGCCCAGACCTCGCGCGCGTCGGCGACCCGGGCGCCGGCGGCGGCGTAGGCGTCGTCGCCGAACGTGGCCCCCTCCCCGGCGCCGCGCTCGACGACCACGTCGTACCCCAGGTCGCGCAGCGCGCCGACGGTGCGGGGCGTCGCGGCGACGAGCCGCTCCCCCGGCCGGTGCTCGCGGGGGACGCCGATCCTCATGCCAGCTCCTCGTGCTCGCGTCGTCCGGGCGGCCGCCCGGCGTGCTCATCGTGGCCGCGGGCGCGTGCCGTGACCCCGGACCTCGGTCCCGGCCGGCCTACCTCCAGGGCGTCGGGCCCGCGCCGGTGTCGCCGCGCTCTGCCGCACGGAGGCCGACCTCCCACGCGGCGGCGGCACGGCGCAGTGCGCCCTCCGCGTCCACGCCCTCGCGCTCGGCCTCCAGCACGAGCGCGAGCAGCCGCGCACCCAGGGCCGAGTCGCGCTCGTCCGGGTCGGGGGCCGCGCCGACCACGGCGCCGACGGCGGCCTCGACGTCAGGCACGCCGCCGGTCACGGCGCTGACGGCCGCCTCGACGTCGGGGGTGTCGGCGGGGTCCAGGGGCTCGTCGTCCGCGGGTCGCCCGGTGGCTGCGACGGCGTCGTCACCGATCCCGTCCACGGCGGCGGCCCGGGGTGCGGACGCGAGGTCCTCCGCCGACGCCGGCGCCGGCGCGGTCAGGTCCGCCCGGTCGTCCGGCGCCGGGGCCTCGAGGTCGAGCAGACCCGCCCGCACCGCCTTGCCGGCCACCTTCTGCGTCCGCGCGAGCGACCCGAGCGACGCCGGCACCCCGTCGAGCGCCGACGCCCGGGCCGGCTTCTCGGCGCGCTTCGCGTCGTCCCAGCGCCGGTGCAGGTCGGCGGCGCCGGGTCCGTCGGCCCCCGGCGCGTCGCCACCGGGCCCGTCCGTGCGCGGCCCGTCCTCGCCGGACCCGTCCGTGCCGGGCCCGTCCTCTCGGAACACGTGCGGGTGGCGCCGGACGAGCTTCGCGACGAGCCGGTCCGCGACCTCCGCGACGTCGAACGGGTCCTGCGCGTCGTCCTGCGCCACGCGGGCGTGGAACACGACCTGGAGCAGCACGTCGCCGAGCTCCTCGCGCAGCCCCTCCCGGTCGCCTGCGTCCACGGCCTCCGCGAGCTCGTGGACCTCCTCCAGCGCGTACGGCACGAGGCTCGCGTGCGTCTGCTCGGCGTCCCACCGGCACCCGCCCGGTGAGCGGAGCCGGTCCATCACCGCGACGAGCCGCCCGAACGCCGCAGCGGCGCGCTCCTCCGGGGCGACGTGCTCGGGTGCCGTGGGCGTGCCCGCCGCCCGCCGCCCGGACGGGCTCATCGCGCGGTCGGCGTCGGCGCGGGGGTGGAGCCCTCGCCCGGCCCGTCCTGACCGCCGCCTGCGGCGCGGCCGCCCTCGGGCACCACCCAGGACGGCCGTGCCGGGGGCGTCACCACGGCCTCCTCGAACGTGCCGAAGCGGGGGTTGACCTCGACGTCGGCCTCGGCCACGCGCTGCCGGTACTCGTCCGCCGCGGCCTGCGCGTCCGGCGCGCCCTGCAGCGCCTCGACCGCGAGCGAGTACCGCGCCACCGCGACGGCACCGTCGCCGAACCGCAGGTCGGCGGCCCCCTCGCCGAGCTGCTGCTCCGCGGCGCGATCCAGGAAGGCGCGGGCCTGCTCGTCGCTGACGCCCAGACCCCGCTCGGCCGCGACCTGCGTGAGGATCGGCTCGGTGACCAGGATCGTCAGGACGTCCTGCGTCGTCGCGCCCGGGAACAGGGGCCGCAGGTCCTCCTGCGCGGAGGCCAGCACGTCCGTGGCGATCGCCTCCCCGTCCACGACCGCCGCCGCGCCGGGCTGCGCCGAGCACGCCCCCAGCACACCCGTGACCGTCAGGGCCGCGGCCAGCGCCGCCGTCGTGCGGGCGTGCGCCCGTCGTCCCGTCCGCGTGCCTCGTCGCACCGTCACCAGAGCCTCCCGTCGTCGGAAGTCGTCCCTCGACCGCGGCCATCGTAGGGGGCGCGGACGGGGCCGCCGTCCTCCGGGCGGGTGCGCCCGCCCGTCACGCGCCGGGCACGTGCGCCGTCACGTCGTCATCGCCCGCGGCCGCCGGGGCGCGGTCGGCGGCGGCGTACACGAGCCGGACCACGCCGGTGGGGTACGCGTCCGAGCGGAGCAGCGTCAGCGGGACGACCGGTCCCTCGTCCGTGAAGAGCTTCTCGCCCTTCTGCGCCAGCACCGGGTGGACGAGCAGGCGCAGCTCGTCGAGGACCCCGCCCGCCAGGAGCTGGCGGACCACCGACAGCGAGCCGGGCACGAGCACCTTGTGCACGCCGTCGTCGGCGCGCAGCGCGCGGACGGCCTCGACGAGGTCGCCCTCGACACGCTCCACGTTGCGCCAGCCCAGGTCCTGGTCGCCGTGCGTGGCGACGAGCTTGCGGGTGTCGCCGAGGCGCGCCGCGAAGGGCGCGTCCTCGCCGCCCTCGGCCTCCCGCTGCGGCCACGCCCCCGCGAAGCTCTCGTACGTGGTGCGCCCGAGCAGCAGCACGTCGGCGCCCTCGTAGTCCTCGTCCACCGCGGCACCCATGTGCTCGTCGAAGTACGGGAAGTGCCAGTCGGGGTCGATCTCCGCGACGCCGTCGAGGGAGACGAAGAGGGTGGAGACGACAGAGGCCATGGGGTTGCTCCCGAGGTCGGCGGCGGCGCGGTGCAGCGCCGGCGGTGCGTGGTCAGGGAGTCGGACCCGGGCGGGCCTCCGAACTCATCGGCCCGCCCCGGGTCGCCTCCGCGGCACAGCCTCTCAGCGCGTGCCGACCTGCGCGGCGACCGAGACGTCGCCGCGCACGACCGCGTCCACGAACTGCCGTGCCCAGGCGAGCAGCTCCTTGCCGTGCAGCGGCTTGCCGCCGATCCGCGCGGTCGTCGGGAACGGCACCAGCACGGTCCGCACGGCCGGCTTGAGCACCGCCCCCGGGTACAGCCGCTTGAGCCGCAGCTGCGCCGACTCCGGCAGCTCCACGGGCGCGAAGCGCACGAACCGGCCCTGGGCCGTGATGTCCGACAGGCCGGAGCCGCGCGCGTGCAGACGGAACCGCGCGACGTCGAACAGGTTCTCCACGGCCGCGGGGACGGCGCCGTACCGGTCCGCGAGCTCGGCGTGGACCTCGGCGAGCGCCGACTCGTCCGCCGCCGTCGCGATCTTGCGGTACGCCTCGAGGCGCAGCCGCTCGTGGGCCACGTAGTCGTGCGGGATGTGCGCGTCGACCGGCAGCTCGATGGTGACGTCCGGCAGCTCCTCCGGCTGGTCGCCGCGGTAGCTCGCGACCGCCTCGCCGACCATCCGCACGTACAGGTCGAAGCCGACGCCCTCGATGTGCCCGGACTGCTCGCCGCCGAGCAGGTTGCCCGCACCGCGGATCTCCAGGTCCTTCATGGCCACGGCCATGCCGGCCCCGAGGTCGGTGTGCGCGGCGATCGTCTGGAGGCGGTCGTGCGCCGTCTCGGTGAGCGGCACCTCCGGCGGGTACAGGAAGTACGCGTACGCGCGCTCGCGGCCACGCCCGACGCGCCCGCGCAGCTGGTGCAGCTGCGAGAGCCCCAGCCGGTCGGCCCGCTCGAGGATCAGCGTGTTGGCGTTGGAGATGTCCAGGCCCGTCTCCACGATCGTCGTGCAGACGAGGACGTCGAACTTCTTCTCCCAGAAGTCCATGATCACGCGCTCGAGCTGGTGCTCGTTCATCTTGCCGTGCGCCACCCCGACCCGCGCCTCCGGCACCAGCTCGCTGAGCCGCTGCGCCGTGCGCTCGATCGTCTCCACCTTGTTGTGCACGTAGAAGACCTGGCCCTCGCGCAGCAGCTCACGGCGGATCGCGGCGCCGATCTGCTTCTCCTCGTACGGCCCGACGAACGTGAGCACCGGGTGGCGCTCCTCCGGCGGCGTGGCGAGCGTCGACATCTCGCGGATGCCCGTGACGGCCATCTCGAGCGTGCGCGGGATGGGCGTCGCGCTCATCGCGAGCACGTCGACGTTGGTGCGCAGCGCCTTGAGCGTCTCCTTGTGCTCGACGCCGAACCGCTGCTCCTCGTCGATGATGACCAGGCCGAGGTCCTTGAACCGCACGCCGCCCGTGATGAGGCGGTGGGTGCCGATGACCACGTCGACCGACCCGTCGGCCAGCCCCTCCAGGATCTCCTTGCTCTCCTTCGGCGTCTGGAACCGGGAGAGCGCCTTCACGGTCACGGGGAACGCCGAGTACCGCTCGGCGAACGTGTCGAGGTGCTGCTGCACGAGCAGCGTCGTCGGCACCAGGACGGCCACCTGCTTGCCGTCCTGCACGGCCTTGAACGCGGCACGCACCGCGATCTCCGTCTTGCCGTAGCCGACGTCGCCGCAGACCAGCCGGTCCATGGGGATCGGCTTCTCCATGTCCTGCTTGACCTCGTCGATCGTGGCGAGCTGGTCCGGCGTCTCGACGTAGGCGAACGCGTCCTCGAGCTCGCGCTGCCAGGGGGTGTCCGGGCCGAACGCGTGCCCGGGCGTCGCCATGCGCGCCGAGTACAGGCGGATGAGCTCCGCCGCGATCTCCTTGACCGCCTTGCGGGCGCGGCTCTTCGTCTTGGCCCAGTCGCCCCCGCCCATGCGGTTGAGCGTCGGCGCCTCGCCGCCCACGTACTTCGTCACCTGGTCCAGCTGGTCCGTCGGGACGAACAGGCGGTCGCCCGGCTGCCCGCGCTTGCTGGACGCGTACTCGACCACCATGTACTCGCGGGTCGCTGCGTTCGCGCCCGTGCCGACCGTGCGCTGCACGAGCTCGACGAACCGCCCGACGCCGTGCTGCTCGTGCACGACGAAGTCGCCCGGGCGCAGCTGCAGCGGGTCGACGACGTTGCGGCGCCGGCTCGGCATGCGCCGCATGTCCCGCGTGCTCGACCCGGCCCGCCCGGTGAGGTCGGCCTCGCTGAAGACGGCCAGGTGCAGGTCCTCGTGCACGAACCCCGGGCCGACCGGCGCCGGGGTGACGAGCACGACCCCGCCCTCGGGCTCGTCGTCGACCGTGCCGACGAGGCGCGCCGGCACCTCCGAGGCGCGCAGCTGCTCGACCATGCGCTGCGCCGGCCCGTGGCCCTCGGTGGCGAGCAGCAGCCGCCACCCCTGCTGCTGCAGGCGGCGCACGTCCGCGACGGCGCGCTCGACCTCGCCGCGGTACCGCTCGACGTCGCGCGCCGCGACGACGAGCGTGCGCACGCCGTCCGCGTGCCCGAGCCCGTCGTCCGGCACGGTGCCGGCGTCCGCGGCGCCCGCGTCGAGGGTGAAGCCGCTGAGCGTCCACCAGCCGAGCCCGCGCACCTGGCTGCGGGCGCGCACGTCCGCGAAGGACGCGAACGAGGCCGCCGACAGGTCGAGGGGCACCTGCGCCCCAGCGGCGGCGGAGGTCCACGCCGCCGCGAGGAACTCCTCGGTGGTGGCGACCAGGTCGTGCGCGCGCCGGCGCACGCGCTCGGGGTCGACGACGACCAGCAGGGACTCGTCAGGCACGAGGTCGACCACGGGGACCATGCGGTCGACCAGGACGGGGGCGAGGGACTCCATGCCCTCGACGGCGATGCCCTGCGCGAGCCGGTCGAGCATGTCGACCGCGCCGGGCAGCCGCTCGGCGAGCGCCGCGGCCCGCTCGCGGACCGCGTCGGTCAGCAGGATCTCGCGGCACGGCGGCGCCCACACGCCGTGGTCCGCGATCTCGAGGCTCCGCTGGTCGGCCACGGAGAACCAGCGGATCTCCTCGACGTCCTCGCCCCACAGCTCCACGCGCAGGGGGTGGTCCTCCGTCGGCGGGAACACGTCGAGGATGCCGCCGCGCACCGCGAACTCGCCGCGCCGCTCGACCATGTCGACGCGGGTGTAGGCCGCGTCGACCAGGCGGCGTGCGACGTCGTCGAGGTCCACCTGCTGGCCGGGGCGGATCTCCACCGGCACGAGCTCGCCGAGCCCGTCGACCACGGGCTGCAGCAGTGCGCGCACGGGCATGACGAGCACCCGCACCGGTCCCGTCGGCCCGGGCTCGGGGTCCGGGTGCGCGAGGCGGCGGAACACGGCGAGGCGGCGGGCCACGGTGTCCGAGCGCGGGCTCAGCCGCTCGTGCGGCAGCGTCTCCCAGCTCGGCAGCACCGCCACGTCGTCGTCGGGGAGGTAGCAGCGCAGCGCGGCCGCGAGCTCGTCGGCGTCGCGGCCCGTCGCGGTGACGACGACGAGCGGCCGGCCGGCGGGCCCCTCCCCCGCGGCCCCCGTGGCGCGCGCACCGGCGAGCGCGGCGAGCAGCGGCGGGCGGACGCCCGCGGGGCCGACGACGTCGAGCTCGCCGCGGGCGCGCACGGACGCGACGGCCTCGGCGGCGGCGGGGTCGGCGAGCAGGGCGGGGAGCAGTCCGGTCAGGTCCATGGGTCCTTCGCAGGTGCGGTGACGGGGGTGGCGGGGCAGGCGGTCGTCGGCCGGCCGGCGCGAGGCCGGGACGGCACGAGGCCGGGGACAGCACGGGGCCGGGGACAGCACGAACGCCCCGGATCCACTGGGACCCGGGGTGCCCCACCAGTCTACGAGCCGCCACCGACACGGCCCGGCGGGGCGGCGTCCGCGGGACGCCGCGTCCGCCACGGGACGAATTCGCCCGAACCGCCGGGCACCGGGCGGGTGCAGGGGCGCTACCGTGACGCCTCGACCCCCTGGTCCGGGGCGTCGGGACGCCCGCCGGCGACGGCGGGGCGAGCGGGGAGGCCGCGGGTGCCGCACGTCGTCGTGGTGGGAGCCGGCATCGTCGGGCTGGCCGTGGCCGCCCGTCTCGGGGCCCAGGGGCACCGGGTCACGGTGCTGGAGAAGGAGGACGAGCCGGCGCGGCACCAGACCGGCCGCAACTCCGGCGTCGTGCACTCGGGCCTCTACTACGCGCCCGGCAGCCTCAAGGCGCGCATGGCGGTCGCGGGCGCCCGCAGCATGACGGCGTTCGCGCGGGAGCGCGGCGTCGCGGTGGAGGTCACCGGCAAGCTCGTCGTGGCGACCTCGCCGGACCAGGTGCCGGGGCTGCACCGGCTCGCGGAGCGGGCCGCCGCCAACGGCGTGCCGGCCGACCTCGTCGGCGCCGCCGGCGCGCGCGAGCACGAGCCCCACGTCGCCGCGGTGGACGCGCTCTGGGTCCGGACGACCGGGATCGTCGACTACGTGGGGGTGTGCCGCGCCCTGGCCGGCGACGTCCGGGAGCACGGGGGCGAGCTCGCCCTGGGCACGCAGGTGGTCGGGGCGAGCGAGTCGCCCGAGGCGGTGCACGTGCGGCTCGCGGGGCCCGGCGGCGAGCGCGAGCTGCGCGCCGACCGGCTCGTCGCGTGCGCCGGGCTGCACGCCGACCGGGTCGCCCGCGCGTGCGGGGTCGTCCCCCGGGCGAGGATCGTGCCGTTCCGCGGGGAGTACCACGAGCTCGGCCCGCGCGCCGCGGCGCTCGTGCGCGGCCTCGTCTACCCGGTGCCGGACCCGCGGTTCCCGTTCCTGGGCGTGCACCTGACGCGCATGCTCACGGGCGGCGTCCACGCGGGCCCCAACGCCGTCCTCGCGCTCGCCCGCGAGGGGTACCGCCGGCGGGACGTCTCGCCGCGCGACGTGGTCGACGCGCTCGCCTGGCCCGGGCTGTGGCGGATGGGCGCGCGCAACGTCGCGCCCGGGTTCCAGGAGGTCGTGCGCTCGCTGTCCCGCCGCGCGTTCGCGCGCAGCCTCGCGCAGCTCGTGCCGCAGATCCAGGAGGGCGACCTGCGGCCGTCCCCCGCGGGCGTGCGCGCCCAGGCGGTCGAGCGCGACGGCCGCCTCGTCGACGACTTCCTCGTGCAGCGCACGGCCCGGCAGGTGCACGTGCTCAACGCGCCGTCCCCCGCGGCGACCGCCTCGCTCGAGATCGCCGCGCACGTGGTCGACGCGCTCGCGCTCCCCTGACCGGGGGATTCCACCCGCCTGCGCGGGGTGAAAAGCCGACGGGGGCGACCGCGCGGCCGACCGCGCTGGGTAACGTCTGCGCGGTCGAGATGTCCCTTTTGCGGCGGCTCGCCCGGACCGCACGCCCCGAAGGTGCTCCATGGACCGCCCCCGCCCCGCCCGCCCCCGAGCCCGCTCCGCGCTGCCGGCCCTCGGGCTCGCCGTGCTCCTCGGACTCGCGGGCTGCACGGGGGGCGACGCCACCGACACGACGGGCGCGACCACGACCTCGCCCACCCCGGCGGGGACGGCCGGCGCGACCGGGTCCGCGGACGGCGGCGGCGCCGGGACCGGGACGGGCACGGCCGGCGGCGGTGGCGACGGCGGCGCGGGGCCGGACGACGCCGGCGCGGGCGACGTCACCGGCTCCAGCGGGGACACCCCGAGCGAGCTCGCACCCGTCGCGCCGCCGGACGAGACGGCGCACCCGGCGGCCGTCGTCCCCGGCCCCTCCCTGACCGGCGCCCTGCCGCCGGCCGACGCGGCGCGCGGCGAGCGGCTCGTGGGCGGGTTCCCCGTCCAGGTCGTCCCGGTGCCCGACGGCGTGCGCGTCGTGTCCAGCTCGGTCTCCCCCGACGGGCAGCGCCTGCAGGTCGGCCTCGAGGCCAGCGGCGACGCCGAGCCGGCCGCGGTCCAGGACGCGTACGTCCAGGAGCTCGCCGCCGCCGGCTTCGCCGTGTCCCCGGCGCCCGCGACGCCCGGCAGCACCGCGACCGCGTTCACCCGCGGACCGGACGGTCTCGTGCTGACCGTCCGCCCCCGGACCGGCGGCGGCACCGAGCTCACCCTCGCCGGCACGCTGACGACGGCCGGGTGACGCGCGTGTACCTCTCCCTGCGGGACCGCCCGGCGGCATCGAGGCCCGCGCCCGGTGCGTCGTCCGGCGCCGGCCGGCGCCCGGCGCGGCCGGCCAAGGTCTCGTCGGTCGTCGTCACGCTCGGCGTCGTCAGCATGCTCACCGACATCTCGTCGGAGTCGGTGGCGGCGATCCTGCCGCTGTACGTGACGACGGCGCTGGGGCTGTCGACCCTCGCGTACGGGGTCCTCGACGGGCTCATGCAGGGCGCGACCGCGCTCGTGCGGGTGCTCGGCGGGTGGGCCGCCGACCGCGGGGACCACCCGAAGTGGGTCGCGACCACCGGGTACGGCCTGTCCGCGCTCAGCCGCGCGGGGCTCCTCGCCGCGGGCGGGTTCGCGGGCGTGACGGCGGCGGTGGCCGTCGACCGCGTGGGCAAGGGCATCCGCACGGCGCCGCGGGACGCGATGATCGCCGCGGCGTCCGACCCGCGGACGCTCGGGCGGTCCTTCGGGGTGCACCGCGCGCTCGACACCGTGGGCGCCGCCCTGGGTCCCCTGCTCGCGTTCGTCGTCCTGTGGGCGATCCCCGACGGGTACTCGACCGTGTTCGTCGTGTCGTTCGGCGCCGCGGTGCTCGGCCTGGCCACGCTCGTCCTGCTCGTGCCGGACCTGCGTCCCCGCCGCGCCGCCTGGCTGGCGCGCCACCGCAGCCGGGGCGAGCGCGCGCTGCCGAAGTGCAAGGGCTGCACGTGCGACGTCACCGGCCTCCAGCCCGCCGGGCGCCCCTTCCGCTGGTCCCTGGTGGTGGCGCCCCGGATGCGGCGCGTGCTGCTGGCGGCCGGCGTGCTCGCGCTGCTGACGGTCGGCGACGGGTTCGTCTACCTGTCCCTGCAGGCGCGCGACGGGTTCGCCGCCCAGTGGTTCCCGCTGCTCTACGTCGGCACGAACGTCGCGTACATGTCGCTCGCGGTCCCGGTGGGACGGCTCGCCGACCGGTGGGGCAGGGCCCGCGTGTTCGTGTGGGGCCACCTCGCCCTGGTCGCGGCCTACGTGTGCGCCGGCCTGGCGTGGGCGTCGACCGCGACGACCGTCGCCGCGCTGCTCCTGCTCGGCGCGTTCTACGCCGCCACCGACGGCGTGCTCGCCGCGGTCGTCGGGCGCATCGCGTCCGCGGACGTGCGCGGCGCCGCGATCGGCACGGCGCAGACGGTGCAGGCCGTCGCGCGGATGGTCGCGTCGGCGGCGTTCGGGGTCCTCTGGTACACCGCGGGTCGCGGCCCCGCGATCCTGGTCGTCGCCGCGCTGCTCGCGGCCGCGCTGCCGGTCTGCTGGGTGCTCGTCCGGTCCCTCGACGCCGCTCCCGCGTCCGAGGACGCGACGGCGGGAGCGGACGCGTGAGGCGGCCGGCACCCCGGGTCGTCGCGCTCGCCGTCGTGGCCCTCGTCGTGGCCGTCGGCGTGAGTGCCTACGCCGTGACCGCGTGGCGGAGCCGGGAGGCCGCCGTCGCCGCGGCGCCGTCGGTGCCCGCGACCGCGCTCGGCGACGTGCTCGACGCCCCGCACCTGGTGTTCCGCAGCACGCTGCCCGGCAGCACGTACGGCCTCGTCGCCGCCGTCCCGCTCGACGCCCCCGACGGGCCCCGCGCGTTCACGGACGTCGCGTGCGACCGCGTGGACGTGGCCGCCGGCACCGCGTCCTGCCTGCGCACCGTGCGCGGCGTCGTCACGTCCTTCGAGACCCTGCTGCTGGACGCCCGCACCTGGCAGGTCGAGCGGACGTGGCCGCTGCCGGGCATCCCGAGCCGCACCCGGCTGTCGGACGACGGGCGCCTCGTCGCGACCACCGCGTTCGTGACCGGCCACTCGTACACGGCCGTGGGCTTCTCCACCCAGACCGACGTGCACCACGCCGACGGGACCGCCGTCGGCAACATCGAGGGCTTCGCGCTCGAGGTCGACGGGCAGCCGTTCACGGCGGTGGACCGCAACCTGTGGGGCGTGACGTTCGTCGACGACGACGTGTTCTACGCGACCGCGGCGTCGCAGTCCGCCGGCAGGACGTGGCTCGTGCGGGGCTCCCTCGCGGCACGCGCGATGGAGTCGGTGCAGGAGGACGCCGAGTGCCCCGCGCTCTCGCCCGACGGCACCCGGGTCGCCTACAAGAAGGTCGTGGGCACCGCGCAGGGGCAGTCCGTCTGGGCGCTCGCCGTGCGCGACCTGGCCTCGGGCACCGAGACGCTGCTGCCCGGCACGCGGGGCGTCGACGACCAGGCCGAGTGGCTCGACGACGCCACCCTCCTGTACGGGCTCGCCCGGGCGGGCGAGCCCGGCGTCACCGACGTGTGGGCCACGGGCACGACCCCCGACGCCGTGCCCCGGCTGCTGGTGCCCGGCGCGTGGTCGCCGTCGGTCGTGCGCTGACCCGCGCCGCGCCGCGACGGCCGCGACCCCGGCCGCTCGTGGCAGCCGGGGTCGCGGGGGTGGGCGCGTGAGCGCGGGGTGGCGTCAGTAGCGGACGGCAGCCCCGTTGTCCGCGAAGACGTTGCCCGTCCAGGTCACCGGGACGTTGACCCGGGCCTGGCCGTACTGCGCGGTGCGGCCGAACGTGTTGTTCCGGAAGGTGATGTTCCGGATGACGTACTGGCCGTTGTTGCCGTCGACGACGAACACCGTGAAGCCGCCGCCGTTGAGGTAGTTGCCCTCGACGAGGACGGGCCCGTCCGTGGTGGGGCCGAAGTCCGGCGCGATGAACAGCGCCGCGTTGGCCTTCGTGGTCGAGGAGACGTCGATCGTGTTGTTGCGCACCACGAGGTTGCGGATGCCGTCCTGCACCTGGCCGCCGTCGGCGTGCGCGCCCGGGCCGGGCGTGAGGTCGTGGATCCAGCTGTCCTGCAGCGTGGTGTTGGACCCGAGCTTGACGCCGTCACCCGTGGTGGAGTGCACGTTCACGCGGTACGCGGCGTAGTTCGAGTAGCCGATGGCGTTCTCGAAGTTGTAGATCTCGCTGTCCTGGATCACGACGTTGCCCGACCGGACGCTGATGCCGTCACCCGTGCCGTTGCCGTGGATGCGGGAGTTCTTGATCGTGACGTTCGACGCCGCGACGACGACCTTGCCCGAGATGTCGTAGCCGTCGATCACGGTGTTCGGCGTGGTGATCGTCAGGGCGCCGGACGCCTTGAGCGTCGTGCCGGCGGGGACACCGGTGTTGCTCGCACCCGGACGCGCCGTGCTCGGCGCGGGGGCCGGCGGGGCCGGCTGGGTGGGGGCGACGGCGGCGGGGGCGTCCGCCGTGAAGACGGCGTCGACCCAGTAGTTCGTCGACTTGAAGCTCTGCTTGGGGAACCCGCCGGAGCCGTAGACGAACCGGCCGGCGTTGCTCGTCGGCAGGAGCATCGAGGACGACAGGGACTTGCCGGTGTAGTTCTCCGTGTACGCGTACCGGCCCTGCGGCGCGTGGTACGAGACGACGTAGCTGCTGCCCGAGGTCACGTCGACCGGCGTCGCGAACTTCACGGTCTGCCAGCCGGTCGCGGTCTCGTTGGTGAAGGTGGCCCGCGCGAGGCGCTTGCCGTCGGCCGTCCACAGCGAGGCGGTGTGCGTGCCGGTGTTGCCCGCGGTCTTCCAGAACCGGACGCCGGTGACGTCGCCGGTCGCCTTCGCGGTGAACGCGGTGCCGAGCTCGACGGCGGCCGTGTCGTTCGTCGCGGCCTTCACGCCGCTGGGCGTGCCGGTTCCGAAGATCGTCTCGGTGCTGGCGGCGGCGGCCGGCCCGGCGGTGAAGCCGAGGGCGACACTCGCGCTGACACCGAGCGCCAGGGCCGCGAGGCCGCGGCGGCGCATGGTGGTGGTGGTGGTGCTCACGTGGTTCTCCGTCGTTCCGGCGCGCGGTCGCGCGCCTGTAGCAGGCGTGCGGGATCGCGCGCCTTGGTGCCTGTCCGTTCGGGCGGAGCGACCGGCTGATGAGGCGTCGTGCACCTCGAGGAGGGTGGTGGCCCTCGCCCGTCGCACCCCGGGTCCCGGGGTTGCCCTGCGATGTGTTCCCCTGTGGCGACCCGCCGGACGACCGTCCCTGGTCGCCGGTCCGTGCGGTTCCCGGCGCGGGACGACCCGCTGCCCGCCGCGGCGGGACGCAGCGCACGTCGGCGCCGCCCACCGGGCGACCGCCCGGAGATGGATGCCTGGGGCATCACTTCGGTCGTTTACGACGCTAGGCACGAAATCCGGCGTCGTCACGCGGGCCGCGCGGGGGCAAAAGCGGACGGACGGAGTGTTGACTCAGGTCAGCGGGTGCGCTCCCACGACCGGGCGTCCTTCGTCACAGCACAGGACCTTCACGGCGGCGACGCCGTGTCGACACCGGGTCGGCTGCGCGGGAGTGAGCGATCCCACGCACGCCGGCACCCGTCGTCAGGCGGGCCAGCCCCGCGTCCACGAGCGGTCCGACACGAGCGTGCCCCAGCTCGGGGTCCGGCCCAGTGCCCGCTCCCCCAGGCCGCGCACCGCCGCACCGGCGAGGAGCATCGCGACGCCCGTGCGGGCCCGCCACGGCGCCCAGTGCAGCCGCGCCAACGTCGCCTTGCCCGTCATGAGCAGCCGCAGCTTGTGCGCCCGCGCGGACGACGCGCCCACCGCGTGCACCGCGACGGCGTCGGGTGTGATCCGAGGCCGCAGCCCGAGCTCGGCCGCGCGCAGCGACAGGTCGGCGTCCTCGGCGTACATGAAGAAGCGCTCGTCGAACCCGCCGAGCTTGTCCCAGGTCGTGCGCTCGAACGCCAGCAGGCACCCCGTGACGATGTCGACCTCCTGCGCCGTCCCCCGGTCCCAGCGGCCCAGCGACTCGGGGTCCAGCACCCGCGAGCGCCGGAACGCCGTCGACAGGCCGGTCGCGAAGCAGAACCAGCTCCACAGCGTCGGCCGGCCCCAGCAGCTGCTGGGGTCGACCGAGCCGTCGGGACGCAGCGTGCGGCCGCCGACCAGCCCGGCCTGCGGGTACGCGTCGAGCGCCTCGACCAGGGCGTCGATGCACCCCTCCCGGACCACCGCGTCCGGGTTGAGCAGCACCACGCGCTCGGCGTCCGTCATCGCGACCGCGGCGTTGCAGCCCCGTCCGAAGCCGATGTTCTCGCTGCCCAGATGGAGCCGGACGCGGTCCGCCCACCGCGCGAGGACCTCGCGCGTCGGCGCGTCGGACGCGTTGTCCAGCACCACGACCTCGAACGGCGTGCGCGGGCGGGCGTCCTCGAGCAGCGCCCGCAGGCACCGGTCGACCCACTCGGCCGCGTTGTACGTGACGACGACGACCGCCACCTGCGGCACCGTCACGGCGCACCCGCCGAGCGGCGCGGCCCCACGTGCGTCCTCATGCCGTCACGGCCCGCGAGCCGTGGTCGGTGGACCAGCGCGTGTCGCCCCGGCGCCGCCGCCACCAGGCGACGGCCCGGGCGCGCGCCGTGACCGCGAGGAACACCAGCACGTCGAGCGTCCCGTAGTCACGCCGCCGCACACCCGCGAGGACCGCGGCGAGGCCCGTGCTCTCGGTGTCGGGGCCCAGGTCGGCGTCGAGCTCCCGGTTCCCGTTCACGACCCGGGCGCGGCGCGCGACGAGCGCGCCCACCGTCCGCGTGGGGTGGACGGTGAAGTCCGCCTCCACGACGCGCCGCCCCGACGCGGGGACCGCCCGGCGCACCCAGCCGTCGTCGTTCGTCACGTCGGGGATCTCGCCCAGCACGGCCCGCCCGCGGGCGCTCAGCGCGAACACGCCCGAGCCGCCGACCGTGAACCCGCGCGCGTAGGGCAGCGCGGTCCAGACCGCGTAGTAGCGGCGCACGGCCCACGAGGAGCGCGCGGTCTCGAACCGGGGCCGGGCCGCGGCGATCAGCACGTCCGCACCCGCGGGCGCGTCGTCGTCGCGTCCGTCGGGCGCGTCGTCGGCGAGCGCGTCGAGCAGCGCGCGCACCGTCGCGGTCGGCACCTCGATGTCGGCGTCGATGACGACCACCGGGCCCGGTGCGGCGGCCGCCAGGCCCGCCCGCAGGGCCGCGGGCTTCGAGGCGACGTCCAGCTCGAGCACCCGCACGTCGGGTCCCGCGGCCCGCGCGCGCGCCGCCGTCGCGTCCGTGGAGCCGTTCGAGACGACCAGCACCGCGAGCTCGCCGCGCTCGGCGTCGGCCAGCAGCACCCGCAGGCACCGGCCGATCACCGCCTCCTCGTCGTGCGCGGGGACCAGCACCGTCCCCCGCGGGGCCGTCCGCGCGCTCACGGCTCCACCACCGCGGCGAGCGTGCCCCGTGCCCGGACCAGGTCCTCGAGCTCGTCGTCGCCCACCGCGACCCGCCCGCCGGGCAGCGCCGCGGCGGCGTCGACGAACGGCCCGGGCCCCGAGTCGCGGCCGAGCAGGTCGTCGAACGTCGCGACGTACGTCCGCGCCTGGGGCTGCCAGTCGAGCTCGCGCACCACGCGCCGCCGGGCACGCAGGGACATGTCCGTGCGCAGCTCCGGGTCGTCGAGCAGCCGCTCGACCGCGTCCGCGAACGCCCCGACGTCGCCCGAGGGCACGTACAGCGCGCAGTCCCCCGCGCTCACCCGCGTCTCGTCGAGGTCGAACGTGACCGTGGGCAGCGCGTACGCCATGTACTCCATGGTCTTGTTCATGGTCGACCGGTCGTTGAGCGGCGTCTTGCGGTCCGGGGAGAGGCCGGCGCTCGCGGCCGACAGGTAGTCGGCGATCGTCTCCTTGCCCGCGCGGCCGGTGAACTCCACGACGTCGTCGAGACCCAGGCGGGTCGACAGCGCGCGCAGCTCCTCGAGGCAGTCGCCGAAGCCGAGCAGCGCCGCACGCACGTCGTCGCGGCCGCGCCGGTGCACGAGCTCGTCGACGACGTGCAGCACGACGTCGACGTCGTCCTGCGGGCCCATGATCCCCAGGTAGACGAGCAGGTGCCCGCCGCGCGCCAGGTCGCCGGTACCGGCCACCGGGCGCATGACGCGCGTGTCCGGTCCGGAGCGGACGACGCTCGTGCGCTCGCGCGGCACCCCGCCGCGGGTCAGCGCGACGCTCCGGTACGACTCGTTCGTGGAGATGACGCGGTGCGCGGCGCGGAACGTGCGCCGCTCGAGCCACCGCAGCCCGCCGAGCTGCGCCCGGCCGCCCGGCCCGGACGGCTCGCCGAACCGGGACAGGTACAGCTCGGGGTTGAGGTCGTGGTGGTCGAAGACGAAGCGGACGCCCCGCAGCCGCCACAGCAGCGCCAGCGCCCAGTACGTGTCCGGCGGGTTGCAGGCCTGGATGACGTCGAACCCGCGCTCGCGGCGCACCACCAGGGACAGCAGCGCGGTGCGCACCCACGAGTACACGAACTCGACGACGAACCCCAGCAGGCCGCGCGCCTCCGGCGCCGGCCGGTACTTGTACAGCGCGACGTCCTCCACGACCTCCCGCGCCGGGTCGCCCGGGCCGCGGGGGCAGATGACGCTGACGCGGTACCCGGCGGCCACGAGCGCGCGGCACTCCAGCCACACGCGCCGGTCCAGCGGCACCGGCAGGTTCTGCACGATGACGAGCACCCGAGGTGCGCTCACGGTCGTCCTCCGTCCACGACGGTCCCGGCGGCCGCGAGCACGTCGCGCGCGGCCCTGTCCCACGAGAAGTGCGCACGGCGCGCGTCGGCCCGGGCGGCGCAGGCCTCGTACAGGGCGTCGTCCGCGAGCGCCTCGACGACCAGGGCCGCGAGCTCGTCGGGCGCCTCGGAGCGCACGAGCAGCCCGCCGGAGGCGCGGTCGAGGATCTCCGGCATGGCGCACGCGTCCCGGCCGATGCACGGCAGCCCGCGGCTCAGCGCCTCGGCGAACACGATCCCGAAGCCCTCCAGGCGCGACGGCATGACGAACAGGTCGTGCGTGTCCATGAGCTCGCCCGCCCGCGCACGGCTCACCGGCCCGAGAAACTCCACGCCGTCCGGCACGTCCCCGCGCATCGGCCAGCGCTCGGGGCCCGCCACGGTCAGGGTGACCGTGGCACCGAGCTCGCGACGCAGCACGGCCAGGGCACGGACCACCTGGTCGCCGCCCTTCGTGTCGAAGTCCCGCCCGAGCAGCAGCAGCCGTCGCACGCGCCCGCGACGACGCGGCGGCACCGGCGTGCCCGCCGGCACGGCGGCGTTCACGCCCGGGTGCACCACCCGCACCCGGTGCGCCGGCACGCCGTGCGCGACGAGGTCGTCCGCGAGCCACCGGCTCATGGGCAGCAGCACCGCGGCCCGGGCGTAGACGCGGTCCTGCGCGCGCCGCAGCGACTCGATGCGGCGCCGGCCGAGGGCGCGGAAGTGCGGGACCCCGTCGCGTCCGTAGCGGTCGAGCAGCAGCGCGTAGCTGAGGTCCTGCAGGACCATCGCCGGCGCGGCGGTGCCGCCCAGGTCCTGGATCTGCAGCACGACGTCGGGCGCCGCGCGGCGCGTGCGGCGGTCCACGTCGCGGGCGACGGCGGCGCGCGTGAGCGTGCCGTGCCGCCACACCGACGTCCAGCGGCCCGCCCCCCGCCGTGCGTACGCCAGGCGCAGCGGGGTCCGCAGCGCGGCCGGGAGCTCGCTGCCGACGTCGACGACGTCCGCCAGCGGGTCCAGGTGCCGGCGCAGCTGCCACGGCGTGCCCGACCAGGTCGACTCGCGCGGGCTGGTCCAGTGGCACGCGAACCCCAGCCGCAGCGTCGCGGACCTGCTCGCGGGTACCACGGCACGCAGGGTGTCCGTTCCGCCCCGTTCTGCCACGTCTGTCACCTTAGGGGCGGGTTCCGCGCCCCGGACGCGTCCGAGCGGGCGAAATCCTGCTCAGGGGGTGACGGGCGAGGACGTCCCCTCCCAGACGTTGCGCTGCCACGTGACGGGCACGTTCACCCGGGCGGCGCCGTACTCCGCGCGGCGGCCGAAGACGTTATCCGTGACCGTGATGTTCCCGACGACGTAGCGGCCGTCGCCGCCGTCGACGGCGAACAGCGTGTAGCCGCCGCCGTCGAGCAGGTTGCCCTGCACCGTGACGGGCCCCTCGGTGCTCGGCCCGAAGTCCGGCGCGAGGAACAGCGCGGCGTTGGTCCGGGCGCCCGACACGTCGATGACGTTGTCGCGCACCACCAGGTCGCGCACGCCGTCCTGCATCTGCCCGCCGTCGGCGTGCGCGTCCTTCCCGGGCGTCAGGTCGTGGATCCAGCTGTCCTCGAGCAGCACGTCCGAGCCGAGCTTCACGCCGTCCCCGGTCATCGAGTGGACGTCGACGCGGCGCGCGGTCCACCGGTCGAACCCGATGCCGTTCTCGAACCCGGAGATCTCGCTGTCGCTGATCGTCACGCTGCCGCCCGACGTCATCACGCCCGTGCCGGTGCCGTCGCCGCGGATCCGGCAGTTCGTGATGACGACGTCGGGTGCGCGCACGACGACCGGTCCGGCGATGTCGAGGCCGCTGATCACCTGGCCGGGCGTGCTCGCGACGATCGGGCCGGAGGGCTGCAGGACCACGCCGTCGGGGACGCCGGTCGTCGCCGGGCCGGGCCGCCCTGCGGGGGCCGGCACCGGCGGGGTCGTCCCGCCCCCGCCCGCCGGCGGGACCGGGGCGGGCGGCGGGGGCGCCGCGGTCGCGCTCGGGGAGGGCGTCGCCGTCGGCGTCGCGGTGGGCGTGGCCGCCGGCGTCGGGGTGGCCGTCACGGTGGGCGTCGCCGTGACGACGGGCCGCGCCGTGCGCGTCGCCGACGGGCGCGACGTGGGCGTGCCGACGCTCGGCGTCGGCGTGGGAGCGACACCCGCACCGGGGCCCACCACCTCGACCGCGACCAGGTTCCACAGCCCTCCGCGGGGGGACGACGTGCCGAACCGGAGCGTGCCGGCCCGCGCGGCGCGCGCGCCCTGGACCCACAGCGTGTCGTCGGTGGACGCCTCGAGCTCGGCGAGCTTGCGCTGCCCGGCGAGCAGCCGCCGCGACTCGGCGCGCGCCCAGTCGTTGCCCACGCCCAGGACGAGCGAGCGCGCGCCGACCGGGACCGCCACCGCGGGCGCACCCCGGCGCCCCGACGCGTCGGCCGCCGACCGGACGCGACCGTCCGGCACGACGTACGCCGCGGCCAGCCCCACGTGGGGGCCGTGCCCCAGCACCGCGACGGGCGTGCAGGAGCGCCGGGCGCCGCCCTCGGCGGCCCAGACCTCGGACGTCCCGCTGCTGGCGTTCGCGCGGCGCACGAGCCGCCAGCCGCTGCCGCAGCCCTCCACGGCGCGGACGGTCTGGCGGGCACCGGACGGCCCGTCCGCCGCGACGAGCAGCAGGACGGTCGACCCCGCCCCGACCCGCACGGCACCGGCCGCCAGCCGGTCGACGGGGGTGTCGTACGTGCGGACCGCGTGCGACGACACGGTGGGGACGCCGCGCTCGTGCGCCGCGCCGGCGTCCACCCCCACGACGGCGACGACGAGCGTCGTCAGCCCCAGCAACCGCAGCGCGCGTCGGGCACGCGAGGACGTTCGGACCATGTGAGCCAACCCCCTGCTCGGGGCGCCGCACGGCCCCCGGGGGGTCCTCGGCACCTCAGCGGTACGGCGTCTCGACCGTGCGGCCGAATTCACCCGATCGCCGGTCATGCTAGGGCAGATCGGGCGGATGCTCAGGTACTAGTTTCTCCCCGATGCCCGAGAAGACCGCCGCTCCGCGCGGCCGGGGAGACCGGTGACCGCGTCCCCGGCGACCCGCCTGCGCCGCTCCGCCGGCCCCCGGACCCGCCGCGCGCTGCGTCGCACGGCGGACGCCCTGCTGGCCCCGGCGTTCGGCTCGGTGCGCGGCGGGCGCCCGTCCGGGCAGGTCGCCGTGACGTTCGACGACGGCCCCGACCCCGTCACCACGCCGGCGATCCTGCAGGTCCTGGAGGAGGCGGGTGCGCGCTGCACCTACTTCCTGCTCGTGCCCCAGGCCGAGCAGCACCCGGACCTCGTCGCGCGGATCCGGGACGCCGGCCACGAGATCGCGCTGCACGGCCTCGACCACACCCCGCTGCCGCGCCTGCCGCACGCGACCGCGGTGCGCACGCTCCGCGAGGCGCGGCACCGCCTCGAGGCGGTCGCCGGCACCCCCGTCCGCCTCTACCGCCCGCCCTACGGCGCCCAGTCGCCGTCGAGCCTGCTCGCCGCGCGACGCGCGGGCCTCGACGTCGTCGTGTGGTCCGCGGACGCCGCCGACTGGGAGGAGCGCCCGAGCGCGGACGTGGCGTCCCTCGGCCTCGCGCGGCTGGCCGACGGCGGGATCCTCCTGCTGCACGAGCGGCTGGAGCCCGGACCCGACGGCACCGCGGTCGTGACCTCGTTCGACCGGGCGGCGATGACCCGCGACGTGCTCACCGGGCTCCACGCGGCCGGCCTGCGCGCCGTGCGGGTGGACGAGCTGACCCGCGCCGGCGCGGTGCGCACGGCCTGGTTCCGCTGACCGCGGGCGGCGTCCGGCGGACGCCGCCCGTCACGGCTCAGGCGACGAGCGCGAGCGCCCGCCGGTCGAGCCGCGCCCTGCGGCGCGCGGCGAACGCCTCGGCCATGAACGCCGCGCCCACGACGCCCAGCACCCCGAGCACCGCGGCCGCCGCCATCGCCCGCGGCCGCGACCCGGACTGCAGGAGGTAGACGGGCTCGGACGGGCTCAGCTCGGTGCGGATCCGCTGGGACGGGTCCACCTGCTCGAGGTCCTGGATCCGCGTCAGCTCGGCGTGCACCCGGTCCAGCGCCGCGACCATCTGCGCCTGCGCCTCCGCCAGGGTGGGGCCCGACGAGCGCACATCCACCTCCGCGGTGTCGTACGACCGCTCCCACTGCGACCCCGAGCTCGGCTGCTGCACCCGCCACGCCGCCACGTGGCCGATGCTCGTGAGCGTCAGGTCGCCCGAGACCGTCTGCGGCTCGTCGTGCGGGCCGGTCACCGCGCGCACCACGACGCCCGTGGTCGCGACGAGCGAGGACGTCGAGCCGGCCAGGACGTTGCCCCGGGTGCCCTCGGGGGCGAGCAGGAGCACGGTGACGTTGCCGTTCCACGACTCCTGGCGCTCCCCCGCCAGGAGCACGCCTCCGGCCGCGAGGACGAGGCACAGGCCGGACACGAACCAGTGCCGGCGCACCGTGACGAGCACGTCCCACACCGTCACGACTCCACCCCCACATTCACCCAACGCGCCGAAGTCCGGCCCGCGGACCGCAGCCTATGCTCGGGGCAATAGGGACATCCAGGTGCCCATCGGGCGAAACGGGACGGGGTGAGACGTGTACCTGCCTGACCTGCTGCACGGCCTGCGGCGTCGGTGGTGGGCCGTCCTGCTGGGCCTCGTCAGCACGGCCGCACTGGCCTGGACGGCGTTCACGATGGTGCCCGCCGAGCGGCTCGCGAACGCGTCCGTCCTGGTGCTCCCGCCGCCGAACACGGTCGACACCGGCGGCAACCCGTACCTCGCGCTGGGTGGGCTCTCGCCGGCCGCGGACGTGCTGGCGACGGCCATGAACAACGGCTCCGTCCACGAGTCGCTCGCTCCCCCCGGCGGCACGTCGACCTTCGTCGTCTCCCGTGACTTCGACTCGAGCGGCCCCCTGCTGCTCGTCGAGGCCAGCGACCCCGACCCCGACGCGGCGATCGCCCTGCTCGGCACGGTCCTCGACACCATGCCCCGGACGTTCGCCGACATGCAGACGCGCGTCGACGTGCCGGCCGACGCGCGGCTGACGCTGTCCGTCGTGACGCAGGACGCCACGGCGCAGGTCTCCGCCAAGTCCCAGCTGCGGGCGGTGGTCGTGGCCCTGGTGGCCGGCCTGGGCGTGACGCTCTTCGGCACCAAGGCGCTCGACGGCGTGCTCGTGCGGCGCCGGGAGCGCCGGCGGGCCGCGCAGGAGAGCGAGCAGGTCCGGGCCCGGGCGCAGGCCGGGGCCCCCGGGCAGGACGCACCCGCGGACCACCAGGCGCAGGAGCAGGCCGAGGTCGAGGCGCACGAGCAGGACGCCTCCGCGGACCGGGTGGAGGACCAGGCCGGGGACGCACCGCCGGAGCCCGTCGTGACGCCCGCCCCGCGGGCACGGCGTGAGGCAGGGACCGCCCCCGCCGAGCCGCACGTGCCGACGCCCGCGTCCGCGACGGAGCCCGACCTCGTGCTCGTCCCGCCCCGCCACCGCGAGCCATGACGCAGGTCGCCGGGACCGTCGTCGAGCACCGCCCCCTGCACGCCGGCGTGCTGCTGTACGTGTGGGTCGGCGCACTCGTCCTCATCCCGTCGACGCTCCAGTTCGCGCCCCTCGGCGCAGCCGGGACACCCGCCCAGGTGCTCGGCGTGCTCGCGGCGGTGTGGTGGTTCGCGGCCCAGCTCGACCGGACCCACGCCACGCTGACCCCCGCCCAGCCGACGCGCACCGCGATGTCGGTCTTCGTCCTCGCGATGCTGTGCAGCTACCTCGCCGCGGTGCGACGGCCCATCGAGGGCGTGGAGGTCAGCGGTGCCGACCGCGGGCTGATCCTCGTGGTGTCCTGGTGGGGCCTCGTCCTGCTCACGGGCGACGGGCTCGTGTCCCGCAAGAACCTGTACGGCCTCCTCCGGTTCCTCGTGGTGTGCACCGCGGCGGCGGGCGTGCTCGGCGTCGTGCAGTTCGCCACGCACATCTCGTTCGTCGACCAGATCTCCATCCCGGGCCTCACGTCCCGCACCGACCTGTCGGGGGTCCAGGCCCGCAACGGCTTCGCGCGCGCGCCCGGCACCTCGGCGCACCCGATCGAGTACGGCGTGCTGCTCACGATGGTCCTCCCGCTCGCCCTGCACTTCGCGTTCCACGACGTCCGCCGCTCGCGCGTGGTCCGGTGGTTCCCGGTGCTGGCGATCGCGGCGGCGCTGCCGCTGACGATGTCCCGCTCCGCGTTCCTCGGGCTGGCCGTCGTGCTCGCCGTGCTGTTCCCGGTGTGGACGGCCCGGCAGCGGGTGTGGAGCCTGGTGGTCGTCGCCGTGGGGCTGTGCGCCGTGTACGTCGCCGTCCCCGGGATGCTCGGCACGATGCTCCGGCTGTTCACCGGGATCACGGCGGACAACAGCGCCCTGTCCCGCACGGACAGCTACGACCTGGCGGTGGAGTTCATCGAGCAGCGGCCGGTGTTCGGCCGTGGCTTCTCCACGTTCCTGCCCACGTACCGGATCATCGACAACCAGTGGCTGGGCCTGCTGATCGAGACCGGGGTCGTGGGCGCGCTCGCCTTCCTCGTCGTCGTCGTCACCTCGCTCGTCCAGTCGGGCCGGCTCAGCCGCAGGTTGCCCGACCCCTACGACCGCAGCGGCGCGCGCGCCCTCATGGCGGCCGTCGCGTCGGCCGCGGTGGCGTGCGCGACGTTCGACGCCTTCGGGTTCCCGCAGGTCGCGGGAGTCCTGTTCTTCGCCGTCGGCTGCATCGCAGCCCTGCGCCGGCACGCCCGTCGCGACGACGGCTCCCCACCCACGGGCGCACCGCCGCCCGTCCTCGCGGAGGTGCACCGCCCATGACGGCACTGACCGAGCGGATCGGCACGAGCGTGCGCCGCAGCCTGCGGCGACGGTCGGAGGAGGTCGACAGGCGCGACCGGCAGCCGCCGGCGCTGCGCACGGGGCCCGGGCGGCACGAGCCGCGCGTCCTGTACCTCGCACCGCACCTCGGCGCACCGAGCGGCGGCGTCCGCGTGCTGTACCGGCACGTCGACGTGCTGCGCGCGCTCGGCGTCGACGCGTCGGTGCTGCACGCCCGGCCCGGGTTCCGCTGCACGTGGTTCGAGAACGACACACCCGTGACCTACCCGGACGAGGTCGTGCTCGGCCCCGACGACGTGCTCGTCGTCCCCGAGTACTACGGCCCCGGGCTGCACACGCTCCCCGCGGACCTGCGCACGGTCGTGTTCAACCAGGGCGCGTACCACACGTTCGACGGCATCCCGCTGGACGCCGAGCCGGGTGCGCCGTACGCCGCGCTGGGCCGGCTCGAGATGCTCATGGCCGTGTCGCAGGACAGCGTCGACCTGCTGCACCTGGCCTTCCCGGACCTGCCCGTGCGGCGGTGCCGGCCCGTGGTCGACGCCGCCGTCTTCCACCCGGGCGACGGGCCGAGGGCGCGGCGCATCGCGTTCGTCGACCGCAACCGCGTGGCGGAGCGGCACCAGCTCCTGCACATCCTGCGGGCCCGCGGCGTCGACCGGGAGATCCTGCCGATCGCGGGCCGCAGCGAGCAGGAGGTCGCGGAGATCATGCGCGGCTCGGACCTGTTCCTCAGCTTCTCCGAGCGCGACGGGTTCGGGCTGCCCCCGGCCGAGGCGATGGCGAGCGGGTGCTACGTCGTCGGCTACACCGGCGGGGGAGGCGACGAGTTCTTCGACCCCGCGTCGTCCACGCCGGTGCGCTCGCTGCGCGAGTTCGCCGCGGGCGTGCTGGAGGCGGTCGCGTGGCCGGAGGCCGAACGTCGCCGCCGCGGCGCCGCGGCCTCGGAGCGGGTGCTCGGCCGCTACCACGAGGCCGGGCTGCGCGAGGACCTGCAGGCGGCGTTCGACCCGCTGCTCGCCCGCGTGGGCTGACCGCCTGCTCAGGCGCGGGGCGCCGACCCCGTCCCTGCGAGCGGGCGGCGGCCCGACTCCTCGAGCGCCGCGAGCAGACGCCCCGCCACCGCGTGCCACGAGGCGTCGGCGGCGCGGCGTGCGGCCTCGGCACCGAGCCGCCGCGCGGTCGCGGGGTCGGTGAGGCGCAGCATCGCCGCGACCAGCGCACGGTCGTCGTCCGGGTGCACCGTCAGGGCGGCGGGGCCCAGGAGCTCGCCGGCCCCGCCCTCGGTGGTGGCGACCACGGGCAGCCGCACCGACGCGGCCTCGAGGTACGCGATCGGCGAGGGGTCGTAGCGGCTCGGGAGGACGAACGCCGTGGCGCGCGCGAACAGCCCGTCCAGCCGGGCCTGCGCGGACGCGTCGCTGCGGGGCAGCAGGCCGTGGCCCACCACCCCCGGCTCGTCGAGGGGGCCGTGCTCCCCCACGACGTCGAGCCGCGCCGCGGGGTGCGCCGCACGCACCTCGCGGAAGGCCCGGACGACCGCGGCCCCGTTCTTGCGTCGCCAGTCGACGCCGACGAAGAGGAAGCGGGGCGCGGCCCAGTCCCGGCCGATGGCGACGGCGGCCCGCGGGCGGTGGCCCATGCCGACCACGCGGACCCGCTCGGTGGCGACCCCCAGGTCGTCGACGAACGAGCGCGCCGCCCAGCCGGTGCTCACGCAGCAGGCGTCCGCCGCGCGGCTCGACGCCGCCTGCACCCCGAACCAGTCCGTGACGACATCGGCGGGCAGGCCCAGCCCGCGGACGTCCGAGTCGGCGTTGCGCCACTGCTGCTGGAGCGTCGCGTCGTCGTAGGTGACGGTGGGGGCTCCGTGGCGGACGGCGGACAGCGCGTAGAGCTCGGTGCCCATCGCGACCAGGCCGTCGAGCCGCCCGGCCCGGCGGAGCGCGTCCCGCAGCAGCGCGGTGCGGGCGGCCACGCGGGCGGCCGAGCGTGCGCCGACGACGTCGGTGCCCGACCGGACGCGCGCCCACGCGGCACGTGCCCGCGGCACCGCGCCGGCGGTGCGGGTGCCGACCGGGACCACGTCGACGCCCTGCGACTCCAGGCCCGAGGCGATGCCGGCGGGGCTGCCGGACCAGTTGTCGCGGGACAGCGGGTCGGCGGCGGGGTACAGCACGCCGACGCGCGGGCGGGCGCCGGTCACCGGCTCACCTCCGGGTGGACGGCCGCGGCCGCGAGGGGTGTCTCCTGCGGGCGCGGAGCGGGGTCGGGCACGGTCGGGGCGGGGTCGGGCACGGTCGGGGCGGGAGCGGTCGCGGCGAGGTCGGGGACCGTCGGGGCGGGGTCCGGCACGGCCGGTGCCGCCGCCGGTCGCCCGACGAGCCAGCGGCGCAGCGGCTCCGTCCGGTCCAGCGCGGTGCCGAGCGTGGCGGGCAGCCGGTGCGCGCCGACCGCGTCGAGCAGGTCCCGCGCCATGAGGACCCCGTAGACCGCCGCACCGGCGCACCCGCCGAGGAGCAGGCGGACGACGTCGTGCGCCGGGACGCCCGCCGCCAGGTGCGCGGCACCCCACGCGAGCACCGCCGCGACCACCGGCGGCAGGACGGCGCCGCCCAGCCGGCGCAGGCTCGTGCCGGTCGTCCGGCGCACGGTGCGCAGGTACACGGGCAGCGTGACGACGGCGGCGACCACCACGTGCGCGAGCCCCGCACCCACGATCCCGGCCCACGCGATGCCGGCGACCATCGCGGGCACGAGCGCCACGAGGGCGGCCGCCTGGACGCCGAGGAGCGAGCCCGTGCGGCCCATGGCGATGGTGACGTTCGCGAACAGCAGGCAGACCACCGAGACGGCCCCGTAGAGCGACAGGACGGCGAGCACGGGGGCGGCCTGCGACCACTGCCCGCCGTACAGCACCTGGACGAGCGGGCCGGCCAGCGCCGACGTCATCGCGCACACGAGGAGCGCGACGGTCGTGACGGCGCGGGTCGCCCGGGCCACCGCACCGGGCAGGCGCTCCGGGTCCTGCCGCGCGCGGGAGAACGCGGGCAGCACGACGCCGTTGAGCATCGAGCCGATCGCGGCGGTCGCCCAGCTCGCGACGTTGAAGGCGAGCATGTAGACGCCGACCGCGGCGACGTCCAGGGTCCGCCCCAGCAGCACGTAGTCGACGTTGACGACGACCTGGCTGAGCAGGTTCGCGGCGGCGAGCGGCAGACCGAACACGAGCAGCCCGCGGACCTCGCGGAGCGCGAAGCCGGGCCGGTAGAGCCGCGAGACGCTCGCGACCACGACGAGCCCGGCCGCGAGCTGCCCGACGACGCGCGACCACGCGAACGCCTCGGCCCCGTCGCCGTGCAGTGCCAGGACGACCAGCACGGCGCTGCTCGGGACGAACGACACGACGTTCGCGAGGAACACGCGCGACTGGCGGAACTCGCGCTGCAGCTGTGCGCCGGGCACGGCGAAGGGCCCGACGAGTGCGACGGCCAGCGACAGGATGCGCAGGGGCCCCGCCACGTCCGGCGAGCCGAGCGCGACCGCGAGCGGCTCGGCGAACAGCGCCATGAGGCCGGCGAGGGCGGTGCTCGCGACGATCGAGATCGTCGCGACCGTGGGGGCGATGCGCTCCGGGTCGAGGTCGGACCGGGCCACCGCGGACGCGACGCCCAGCTCGGCCGCGCTCGCCACGAACGCGTGGGCGGCCATCGCGAGCGCGAACACGCCGACGTGCTCGGGGACGACGATGCGGGCCACGACCGCCATGAGGGCGACGTTGGCCAGGCGCATGAGGATCGTGCTGCCCGCGGACCACAGCGCACCGCGGCGCACGCGGCTGCCGAGGCCGGCGGTGGCGTCGGTCATCCCGTGCTCCTCGGGCCGACCGGCTCGGCGGCGGCCCCGGCCGGGACCGGGGCGGGCGCGGAGATCGCCCGCCTGCCGTCGCCCGTGGACGGGTGCCGGGGCGCGGAGTCGAACGGCGGGCGCTTGCGCAGCGCCGCCCACTCCAGCGGCAGGTCGCCGGCCCACCGGCGCGCGCCGTACCGGCCGGCCGCCCCGGCGTACAGGTCGGCGAGCCGGTCCGCGACGGCCTCCAGGCCGTAGCCGCGCTCGGCGAACTCGCGACCGAACCGGCCCAGCCGGGCGCGGCGGTCGGCGTCGTCGAGCAGCGGTGCCAGCTGCGTGGCGAGCAGGCCTGCCCCGTCGTCGACCCGCTCGTCGCTCCAGAAGCTGTTGCGGAACAGCAGGTCGGCGTCCGGCAGGTCGAACGTGCGGCTCCAGCCGAACTCGCCGAGCACCACGAGGGGCGCGCCGAACGCGAGGCCGCGCGCGGCGGACCCGCCCATGCCGAGCACGACGTCGGCGCACGCGTACGCCGGCCGCGGGTCGGCGAGGGCGCCGGTGAGGACGACGGCCCGCCGGCCGAGCGCGTCGTTCGTCGCGTCCGCGAGCGCACGCAGCCGCGGCTCGGCGTCACCGCCCCCCACGACGACGAGCACGACGTCGTCGCGGTCCAGCCGGGCGACGCCGCGGATCGCGGTCTCGACGCTGAGGGCCTTCATGTCCTCGTCCAGCCGCGAGACGACGACGACGCGCAGCTCGTCCCCCGTCAGCCCCGCCGACGCGAGGAACGGCGCGGCGTCCACCGCCGCGCGGTCGTCGCGCACGAGGTCGACCGGCGGGCTGAGCAGCACCGCCCCGCCGGGCCGGTCGCGCAGGTCGTCCCGGAGGTAGCCGGTGCCCACCACGAGCGGGCACCAGCGGTGCGTGCGCGGGTCCACCTCCATCTCGTACACGGTGAGCACGAGCGGGCGCCGGCCCAGCAGGCAGGGTCCCCAGTAGGCCGGGCGCTCGGCCCACGAGCCGTAGACGTGCACGAGGTCGGCACCCCAGCGGCGCGCGGTGCGGCCGAGGGCGCGCGCACCGGAGACCACCGTCTCGGGGCGGTCGTGGACCTCGACGGGCACGCCGCGCTCGGCCGCGACGTCGAGGATCGTGGGTCCCTCGCCGAGCGTGTCGCGGGGGCCGACGAGCAGGCTGTCCCAGCCGCGCGGGACCAGCGCCTCGGCGAGCTGCACCGCGTTGAGCTGCGTCCCGCCCAGGCCGAGGCTGTTGAGCTGGACGAGGGCGCGGCGGCGCCGGGTCATCGCACCGCCCGCCGGAGGACCTCCACCACCCGCTCCTGCTGCGCGGCGGACAGGTGCGGGTGCATGGGCAGGGACAGGATGCGGTCGGCGGCCGCCTCGGCGACCGGGAACGCGCCCCGGCCCAGACCGAGGTCCGCGTAGGCCTCGGTGAGGTGCACCGGTGTCGGGTAGTGGATGCCGGTGCCGATCCCGGCCGCGGTGAGCCCGGCCAGCACCCGGTCGCGCTCGTCGACCTGGACCACGTACAGGTGCCACACGTCCTCGTTGCCCTCGCGGGTCCTCGGGGCGACGACGCCCTCGACGTCGGCCAGCAGCTCCGAGTACCGCGCGGCGGCGGCCCGGCGGGCGTCGTTCCACCGCTCCAGCCGACGCAGCTTCGCCTCGAGGACGACCGCCTGGACCGTGTCGAGGCGCGAGTTCATGCCGACGACCTCGTGCACGTACTTGCGCTCCGACCCGTGCGCGGCCAGCAGCCGGACGGTCCGGGCGACGTCCGCGTCGGACGTCGTGACGGCGCCCGCGTCGCCGGCCGCGCCGAGGTTCTTGCCCGGGTAGAAGCTCGTGCCGGCGGCGAGCCCGAACGAACCCGCGACGCGGCCGAACCGGCGCGCGCCCTGCGCCTGCGCCGCGTCCTCCACCATGGGGACCCCGGCGTCGGCGGCGGTCTTGGCGACGTCCTCGACGGGTGCGACCTGACCGAACAGGTGCACCGGCACGATCGCCTCGGTGCGCGGCCCGACGGCGGCGCGCACCGCGTCCGGGTCGACGAGCAGGTGCACGGGGTCGACGTCCACCGGCACGGGGACGGCACCGATGCGCGAGACCGCCTCGGCGGTCGCGACGAAGGTGTTGGCGGGCAGCACCACGTCACCGCCCGGGCCGACGCCGGCCGCGCGCAGCGCGAGCTCGAGCGCGTCGGTGCCGTTGGCGACGCCGACGCAGTGCGTGACCTGGCTGTAGGCGGCGTAGGCGGCCTCGAACCGCGCGACGGCGGGTCCGCCGACGAAGGCCGTGGTGGCGAACACCTCGTCGAGGCCCGTGCGCACCTCGTCGGCGATCTCGGCCTGCTGGGAGGCGAGGTCCACGAACGGGATCGTCATCGTGCGGCTGCTCCTCGGTCGGTGGTGACCGGGTGCTCCCCGGCCGGTACGGCGGACGCCGGGACGTCGAGGGGCCGGGCCGGGACGCCGGCCCACGTGCTGCCGTCCGGCTGGTCGCGCAGCAGCACGGCGCCCATGCCGAGCGTCGCGGCCGCGCCGACGCGCACGTGCTCGCGCACGGACGCGCTCATGCCCACGTACGCGCCGCGTCCCACGACGACGGAGCCGCCGAGCGTGACGCCGGCGCAGAGCGTGGCGAAGTCCTGCACGACGCAGTCGTGCGTGAGCGTGACGTGCGGCATGACGACGACGTGCGCGCCGACCGTCACGTCGGCGGTCAGCACGGTGCCGGCGAGCACGACCGACCCCTGGCCGACCTCGCACCGCTCCGGGACCTCGACGGACGGGTGCACGACGGTCGCGTGCCGCAGCGGGGAGACGCCCGCCGCGTCGAGCTTCTCGACGATCCGCTCGCGCGCCGCGCCGCGACCCGCGCAGACGAGCACGTCGGGGCGCGGGTGGTCCACGACGGCGTCGGTCGGCCCGAGGACGGGGACGCCGTCGATGCGGGTGCCGTGCAGCGCCGGGTCGTCGTCGAGGAGGCCCACGACGTCGTGGGTGGGGTGCGTGCGCAGCAGCGCGAGGACCTCGCGCGCGAGCCCGCTCGCGGCGAGGAGGAGCAGCGGGGCGGGCGCGCTCATCGTCCGGCCGACCTCAGCGCGTCGACCACGCGCGCCTGCTCCGAGTCGGACAGCGCGTGGAACACGGGCAGGATCAGCGTGCGGTCCGTGAGCCTCTCGGTCACGGGCAGCGGGACGTGCGGCACCGCGCGGTGGGCGGGCTGGCGGTGCGCCGCCATGATGCCCCGCCGCGCGGAGACGTCCGCGGCCGCGAGGTGCGCGAGCAGCCCGTCCCGGTCGAGCGGGTACTCCTCGTCCACCTCGACCCAGTACGACTGGACGTTCGTCGTCCCCCACGCCGGGTCGGCGACCGCCCGCAGGCCGGGGATCTCCTCGACCTGCTTGGAGTAGGCGGCGGCGATCTCCCGCCTGCGCGCGACGACCGCCGGCAGCCGCCCGAGCTGCACGAGCCCGACGGCGGCCTGCAGGTCCGTCATCCGGTAGTTGAACCCGACCTCGAGGTACTCCTCGGCGGGCGCCAGGACGCTCGCGTGCCGTGCGGCTGCGGACACGCTCATGGCGTGCTCGCGCAGCCGGCGGGCCCGGTCCGCCCACGCCGCGTGCGGCGTGGTGAGCATGCCGCCCTCGCCGGTCGTGAGGACCTTGCGCGGGTGGAACGACCACGCGGCGACGTCCGCGCCCACGCCGACGGGCCGGCCGCGGTAGGTCGAGCCGGCGCCGCACGCGGCGTCCTCGACCACCACGACCCCGCGGGGGTCGGTGACGGCCCGGATCGCGTCGAGGTCGGCCGGCACCCCGCCCTGGTCGACGAGCACGACGGCCCGCGTGCGCTCGGTGAGCGCCGCCTCGACGGTCTCCGCCGTGAGGTTGCCGGTGACCGCGTCGACGTCCGCGAACACCGGCCGGGCACCGACGTACGTCGGTGCGTTGGCGGTGGCGACGAACGAGAACGACGGGACGACGACGTCGTCGCCGGCCTGCACGCCCGCGACGACGAGCGCGAGGTGCAGCGCCGTGGTGCACGACGAGGTCGCGACCGCGTGGTCGACCTGCATCGCCGCGGCGAACGCGTCCTCGAACTCGGCGACCCGCGGACCCTGCGCGACCCAGCCCGACTCGATCACGGCCGTGACCGCCGCGACCTCCTCCGGGCCGAACCAGGGCTGCATGACGTTGATGCGGCTCACGACGCGGCCCCCGCCCGGCTCAGGGCGCGTCCGGCGGCGATCTCCTCGCGCAGCGGACGCCACCAGGCCACCAGCTCGCGCAGCCCGTCCTCGAGCGGCACCTCGGCCTCGAATCCCAGGTCGACGCGCGCCGCCGTGGTGTCGGCGAGCCGGCGGGAGACGCCGTTGACCGCGCGCTCGGGGCCGTGCTCGACCTCGAGGTCGGAGTCCATGGCCCGCAGCAGCGCGTGCGCGAGCTCCAGCAGGCTCGTCTCGGTGCCGCTGGCGATGTTGTAGACCCCGTCGACGACGTCGCTGCTCGCGGCGAGCAGGTTGGCGCGCGCGATGTCACGGGTCACGACGAAGTCCATGGTCTGGCGGCCGTCGCCGAAGATCAGCGGCGGCAGCCCGTCCGCGATGCGCTCCATCCAGCGCACGAGCACCTCGGTGTACAGCCCGTGCACGTCCATCCGCGGCCCGTACACGTTGAAGTAGCGCAGCAGCACGTAGTCCAGGCCGTACATGGCGCGGAAGCTGCGGGCCATGCCCTCGTTGAACGACTTGGCCGCGCCGTAGAACGTGTCGTTGTTGTGGTGGTGGTGCCGCTCCCCCGTCGGGAACTGCTCCGCGAGGCCGTACACGGACGCGCTCGACGCCGCGACGACCTTGTCCACCTTGTGCTCGGCCGCGGCCTCGAGGACCGTGAACGTGCCGTCGACGAGCACCTCGAGGGCGAGCCGCGGCTCCTCCGCGCACTGCGTGATGCGGATGGCGGCCTGGTGGAAGACCAGGTCCTGCCCCCGGGTCACGTCGTGCACGAGGTCGCGGTCGCGCAGGTCGCCCTCGACGAGCTCGACCCGGCCGGTGGCGAGCGCGCCGGCGAGGTTCTCGCGCCGCCCCCGCACGAGGTTGTCGAGGACCACCACGTGCGCCGCGCCCGCGTCGAGGAGCTGGTCGACGATCGTGGAGCCGATGGTGCCGGCGCCGCCGGTGACGAGGGCGCGGGCTCCGGTGAGCGTGGTCATGCGACGGTCTCCAGCGGGGTCTCGGCGGGGGTGGCGGCGTCGGTGCGCACCGGCGTCAGCCGGCCGCCGTCGGCGAGGCTGAGCGAGGCGGACTCCAGCACGTCGAGCACGCGCAGCCCCGCGTGTCCGTCGGTGCGCGGGGCGCGGCCCTCGCGGATCGCGGCGGCGAGCTCGGCGACCATGACGCCGAGCGCCTCGCGCTCGGGCAGGGCGGGCGCCCACGCGTCGCCGAGCCGGTAGGAGACGTTGGCCTGCGTCTTGTCGGACAGCGACTGGCCCAGGTCGACGCCCCGGTCGTACACGGTGAGCCGCTGCTGCGGGGACAGGTCGTCCCACACGAGCGTCCGCTTGCTGCCGCCGATGACCATCCGGCGGATCTTCGTCGGGCTGAGCCAGTTGACGTGCACGTGGGCGATCGCGCCGTCCGGCAGCGGCAGCGTGAGGTACCCGACGCAGGCCTGCCCGGCCCCGAGCGGGTCGGCCCCCTGCGCGGCGACCGCGGTGGGCACCAGACCGCCCGGGAGCACGAAGTCGAGGATCGACAGGTCGTGCGGCGCGAGGTCCCAGAACACGTCGACGTCCGGCTGGACGAGGCCCAGGTTGATGCGCACCGAGTCGACGAAGTGCACGTCGCCCAGCGCGCCGTCCGCGACGAGCTCGCGCATCTTCAGCACCGGCGCGGTGTAGCAGAAGGTGTGGTCGACCATGAGGACGCGGTCGAGCTCGGCCGCCCGGCGCACCATCTCGCGGGCCGCGGTGCCCCGGTCGGCGATCGGCTTCTCGACGACCACGTGCTTGCCGGCCTCGAGCGCCGCGAGCACGAGCGGCGCGTGCGTGCGGGCCGGCGTCGCGATCGCGACCGCGTCGACGTCGTCGCGCGCCAGCAGCGCGTGCACGTCCGTCGTCACGTCCACCGTCGAGCGCGGACCGACCACCTTCCGCGCCCGGTCCTCGTCCAGGTCGCACACTGCCACCAGGTCCCAGTCCGGGCTGGTGCGGAAGTTCCGCGCCAGGTTCGGCCCCCAGTACCCGGCCCCGATCACGGCCGCCCGCAGCTGTTCGCTCATGCCCCGCCCTCCTCGGTCGGCTGCCAGTGTTTCCGGTCAGACGGTGCATGTCCGCCGATTCCGGACATTTTCACCCCCGCGGCCGGGTGAACAGCGGGTGCTGGGCGCAAGGGGCGCGGCCGCTACCCGGCCGGCTCGAACACCAGGTCGACGCCGTAGGACGTCGTCGACGACCCGGCCGGGAACCCCGTCCCGTACACGTACGCCCCGCCGGGCACCGCGGTGGTCAGCGGGCCGTTCGACCGGGCGCCCGCGAGCGCGCCCGAGGTCATGGCGTACCGGCCCGTCGTCGAGCGGTACGACGCCGTGTAGGTGCGTCCGGCGACCACCGGCACGGGCGCCGGCAGCGGCACCGTCTGCCAGCCGCCCGCCGTCTCCGCCGTCGACGGCGCCTGCGCGAGCAGCGCCCGGTCCTGGTCCCACAGCATGACCGTGTGGGCGCCCGTGTTCGCAGCTCCCTTGTAGAACCGCACCGCAGTGACGGTCCCCGGCCGGTCCGGGGTGAACCGCACGCCCACCTGCACGTCCGCCGTGTCGTTCCACGCCGGGTGCGCCGGCGTCTCGCGGTCCGACCACAGCTGCGCGGCCGACGTCGTGCGGAACGTCCAGGTCCCGGACTCGACCGCCGTGCCGTCCACGGTGGTCGTCGCGGTGAGGTCGAGCCCCGGCGGCAGCGGGCCGGTCGGCGCGAACGTCACGGTCAGCGAGGCCGGGTCCCACGTGCTCGTCCCGGCGACGGGCCCGTTCGGGCTCGTCACCGCGATCGTCGGCGTGCCCGCCGCGGGCGCCTTCGACAGCGTGGCGCGCACCGTGGACGACAGGGACGCGTCCCGGACGCTGCCGTCCGGCGTCTGCGCCGTGACGACCGGCGGGCTCGGCGGGGCGGGGGTGAACACGACGTCGACGAAGTAGTTCGCCTGGCCCCACGTGCTGGTGGGGAAGCCGCCGCCGTAGCGGAAGCGGCCGTTGCCCGCGGCGGGCGTCATGAGGGGTCCGACGGTCCGGTCGGCCGTGAAGTCGCCCGTCGTCACGGAGTAGTGCCCCTGCGGCGCGAGGTAGGAGACGACGTACGTCGTGCCCGGCACGACCTCGACGGGCCGCGCGAACAGCGCCGTCTGCCAGCCGCTCGCGGACTCCTGGTCGAACGTCACCGTGCGCAGCACGGCACCTGTCGCGCTCCAGAGCGTGCCGGTGTGCGTGCCGCCGTTCCCGGACCCCTTGTAGAACCGCACGCCCGTGACGAGCCCCGGCTCGGTCGGCGTGAACGACACGCCGACCTCCACCGGGTCGGCGTCGGCCGACGCCGCGGTCGCGGGGGTCCTGCCGCCGAAGAGGGTGCACGGGCAGCCGCTGGGGCCCGCCGTCGTGAACGACCACGTGGTGGTGGCGAGGGTCGACCCCTCGGTGGACCGCAGCCCCGAGGCGGTCGCCGTGTACGCCGTCTGCGGGTCCAGGGGTGCGGACGGGGTGAAGGTGAGGGTCCGCCCGTCGGGCGACACGGCGCTCGTCCCCGGCGTGGCGGTCGCGCCGGCGGCCAGCGCCAGGGACCCCTCGGCGAGCGGGGTGCTCGCGGTGAGCGTCACCGGCGCGACGGCCGACGAGCCGGGGTCGTTCGCGGCGGGCGTCGTGGACACGACCGTGAGCGGCATCGGGTCCCGCACGAGCACGACGTCGACCATGTAGCTCGTCGAGCTCCGCGACGACGGGTACCCGTCCGCGTACGAGAACTGGCCGCTGTTCGCCGCCGTCCGCAGCGGCGTGCGCTGCACGCCCGCGCCGGCGAACTCGTTCACGCGGGCCGAGTAGCGCCCGACGGTCGTGCGGTACGACGCGACGTACTCGGTGTCCTTCGCGATGCGCACCGGCGACGCGAACGTCAGCGTCTGCCACCCGGTGGCCGACTCGTCGACGAACGTCCCCTGCGCGAGCGGGCTGGTCCCGCCGACCGCCCACAGGGCCCCGACGTGCGGACCGGTGTTGTTCGGCCCCTTGTAGAACCGCACGCCCGTGACCGTGCCCGCGACGCTGCTCGCGAAGCGGACGCCGAGCGTGACGGGCACCGTGTCGGCGTCCTGCAGCAGCGTCGGCTGGTCCGCGTCGTCGTACAGCGACACCGTCCGCGCGCCGGGCACCTGGGCGGGTGCGGCGGTGCGGAAGGTCCAGGACGTCGTGCCGGTCAGCGCGGTGGCCGTGACGCGGGCGCGGTACGTGGCGGACGGCGCCAGGGGCTGGCCGGGGGTGAACGTCACGGTCCGCGTGGCGGCGTCGTACGAGGACGTGCCGGCGACCGCCGCACCCGTGTCCGTCGCGAGCGACAGGGACACGTTCGACGCCGCCTTCGACAGCACCGCCCGCACGGTCGCCCCCACCGGGACGCTGGACGCGCCCGCGACCGGGGAGACGGGCGCGGCGGTGAGCGGCGTGGTGTCCGTGAGGGAGAACACCGGGTCCACGAAGTAGTGCGACGACTTCCACGACGACGTGGGGAAGCGTCCGGGGGCGCCGTGCACGCCCGGCGGAGGGGTGCCGTACCCGCCGGGCACCGACAGCGGCGGTGCCGTGACGCCGCGGTACCAGAACGCGTCGGCCTCCGTCGCGTAGTGGCCGTTCGGCGCCGTGTACGACACGACGTACGTCGTCCCGGCCGTGACGGGCACGGCGGACGTGAACGTCGTGGTCTGCCAGCCGCTCGCCGTCTCCGACCCGAACACGGCCGAGGCCAGCGGCGTGCCCGTCGCGGACCACAGGGTGCCCGTGTGGGTGCCGGTGTTGCCCGCGCCCTTGTAGAACCGCACACCGGTGACGTACCCGGAGACGGTCGGCGTGAAGCGCAGGCCGAGCTCGTACGCGCCCCCGTCCGTCGCCGCCGGCGTCGCGGGCACCCGCGTCCCGAAGACCGTGCAGGGGCAGGAGACCGTCACCGAGCGCGCCGCCGGCGCACCGGTGTTCGCGGAGTCGTCGGTCGCGCGGGCCAGGACCCGGCTCGCCCCGGAGCCCGGCAGCACGCCCGAGTACGACCAGGACGTCGTGCCCGTCGCCGGGTGCCACGTCGCGCCGCCGTCCAGCGAGACCTCGACGCCCGCGACGCGGCCGCCCACGTCGGACGCCGTGCCGGACACCGCGAGGGTCGTGCCGTTCGCCAGGGCGGCGCCCGCGGTCGGCGACGTGATGCTCACGGTCGGCGCCGTCCGGTCCGTCGAGGCGGTCGCGGCGACGAGCCCCGGCATGAGCGTCGCGGGCTGCACGCCCATGTCGGCGAGGAGGTTCACCGTCGCCTGCTGCATGCGCGGGTCGGCGGGGGCGCCGTCGCCGTCGTGCTCCTGGTCCAGGCCCCACGACCACTGGACCGACCCCGCCGAGAACACGAGTGCGCCGCTCGCCGCGCGGTACAGCGTCACGTGGTGCGTGGTCGTGCCCGGGCTCACGACGTTGCCGAAGTCCCGCAGGTACTCGGGCACCGCCCCGGTCGTGGTCGAGAGCCGCACGAGCCCGGCCGGCCGGAACCCGTTGTCGACGTCCTCGTTGGACTCGTAGCCGACGGTGTGCGGCGCCAGCTCCGCCGACGTGCCGCTCGCCAGGGACGCGAGCGAGGTGTGACGCCAGAGCCGGTAGCGGCCCTCCGCGGCGGAGACCGTGACGGGCAGGTCCGAGAAGTTGGACATGTACATCGTGCCGGTCAGGGCGTTCTCCGGGATCCCGGCTCCCGCGGCGGTGCTCGCGAGGCGCGGGTCGCGCCACGTGCCCGTCCACTCCGCGGCCGGGTCGATCTTGGCGTTCGCCCACGTCTCCTTGTAGCTGACGAGCGTCCGGTGGTCCGTCGGCGGGCCGGCGGCGCTCGGCTCCCAGCGGGTGCGCCAGTACATCTCGTTGCCGCTGAAGAACGCGAGGTGGACGCCGGCGTCGCGGGCCGCGAGCACGTTCGCGCGCTGCGCCCCCGACCAGTACTCGTCGTGCCCCACCGACAGGAAGACCTCGTGGTTGCGGATGAGGTCGCCCCGCCGGTCGGCGTCCACGCCGGCGATGTAGGACACGTCGTACCCGTTGCGCTCGAGGAAGCGCACCATCGGGTACTCGGCGCCGAAGTAGAAGTCCCGCGCGGTGATCCCGGCGCGGGTGGCGAACGGACGGTTGTAGCTGAGCTTGTACGCGCGCCCGGCGGGGACGCCGCGGTAGAAGCTCGAGCCCCCGTAGGAGTTGTACGCCTGCCAGGTGGTGTCCGAGGTCTGGAACAGGACCTCCGAGCGGCTCGCGTCGTCCCGCACCACGAAGGTGATGTGGCTCGCCTGCCCCGTCGCGGGGATGGTGAGCCGCGCGACGTACACCCCCGAGACGGCGGTCGTGGGGACCGTCCAGCTCGCGGAGACCGCCCAGGCGCCGCAGTCGTAGAGCCCCGTCGTCGCGTCGGGCATGCACTCGGGCTGGTGCTGGGGCAGGGGCGCCGAGGGCTCGACGGACGCGACCTTGCGGGCGCCGAGGCCGCCGTACCAGCCGGTGCGGTAGACGTCCACGGTGTACGCGGCCGCCTCGGTGTCGATCTTGAAGTCGATCCGACCGCCGACGTTCACGGACATGTCCGTCGCGAAACCCTGGATGGCGTCCGACCCCGCGCCCTGGATGTCCCACACCGTCGGCGGGGTGCCCGGCTTGGCGTTCTCGCACGCGACCGGGTTGCCGCCCGTGCCGCAGGGGTCCGCGGCGGACGCGGGCGAGGCGGCGCCCGCGACCGCGAGGGACGAGCCGACCAGCGCCGTCGCGAGCAGTGCGGCGACCCGCCGGGGGAAGGGGCGCAGGGACATGGGGGCTGCTCCAGCCGTCGAGCTCCTGGTCCCGCGCTCCGTGCGCGGTCGTCAGGGAAGGTTGTGCGGGGGGCGTGCTGATACGGGACGATATGGGGCAACTTGGACGTTCGATGCAGATGCATGCAGATATCACCCTGCTGACCGGGCGGCTTCACCCCTCGTGACACCGGGGACGCCGGCGGGTCGCGTCTGGCACGATCGTTCCCCGGCAGAAGGAGACGGACGTGCCCACCACACCCGCCACGGTCGCCCCGACGGCCGACGTCGACGCGCGCGCGACCCTCGGCGCGGGCACCCGCGTGTGGCACCTCGCGCAGGTGCGCGAGGACGCCGTCGTGGGGCGCGACTGCATCGTCGGGCGCGGCGCGTACATCGGCCCCGGCACCGTCGTGGGCGACCGCTGCAAGATCCAGAACCACGCGCTCGTCTACGAGCCCGCGGTGCTCGAGGACGGCGTCTTCGTGGGCCCGGCCGTCGTGTTCACCAACGACCACTACCCGCGGGCGGTGACCCCCGAGGGCGCCCTGAAGTCGGCCGACGACTGGCACGCCGTCGGCGTCACGGTCCGCACCGGGGCGTCCGTGGGCGCGCGCGCCGTCTGCGTCGCGCCCGTGACGGTCGGCCGCTGGGCGCTCGTCGCGGCCGGGTCGGTCGTCATCGCGGACGTGCCGGACTTCGCGCTCGTCGCCGGCGTGCCGGCCCGTCGCATCCGCTGGGTCGGGCACGCGGGCGAGCCGCTCGAGGCCACCGGCACCGAGGGGGTGTGGCGGTGCCCGGCCACCGGGGCGGAGTACGTGGAGACGGACGGCACCCTGCGGCCCCGCGACGAGGGCTGAGGCCGCGCGGCCGGGACCGGCGCTAGTACGCCCCGGACCCGCCGAACACGGCCCGCCCCGTCTTCCACAGGATGAGCAGGTCCATGGCGACGGACCAGTTGTCGACGTAGCGCAGGTCGAGCCGCACCGACTCCTCCCACGACAGGTCCGCGCGGCCGCTGACCTGCCACAGGCCGGTCAGCCCGGGCCGCACCCGCAGGCGGCGGAAGACCGCGTCCTCGTACTCGGCGACCTCCGAGGGCAGCGGCGGCCGCGGCCCCACGAGCGACATGTCACCGCGCACCACGTTCCACAGCTGCGGGAGCTCGTCCACCGAGTAGCGGCGCAGCAGCCGGCCCACCGGGGTGATGCGCGGGTCGCGGTGCATCTTGAACATCAGCCCGTCGCGGTCGCTGCTGCCCAGCAGCGCGGCCCGCCGCGCCTCCGCGTCGACGTACATGCTGCGCAGCTTCCACAGCGTGAAGGCGCGGCCGTCGACCCCGATCCGCTCCTGGCGGAAGAACGCGGGGCCGGGGCTGCTGAGCCGCACGGCGAGCGCGGCGGCCAGGACGACCGGCAGGGCGCCGAGCAGGAGCAGCGCACCGAGAGCCCGGTCCAGCGCGGACTTCGCGAGCATGCGACGGCGGGGCGCCTGCGTCTCCACCGAGAGCAGCGACAGGCCCGCGGTCGGCCGCAGCTGGATGCGCGGGCCGAGGACCTCGACCAGACCGGGGGCCACGACGAGGTCCACGCCCATCCGACCGAGCGCCCACGAGAGGCGGCGCAGCGCCTCGCCCGACAGCTCGGAGCCCGTGACGATGACGACGTCGACCCGGTGGTCGAAGGCGACCTGCGGAATGTCGGCGAGCGCCCCCAGGGTCGGTGCGCCGTCCTGCGGAGGCACGTCCTGGATCGAGGGCAGGCACACCCCCACGACGCGGTAGCCGTGGTGGGGCGCACCGCGCAGGTCCGCGATGACGTGGTGCACCGACGCGGCGTCGCCGACCACGACCGTGCGCGCCATCGCGGCCCCGTACGTCCGGCGACGGTGCAGCCGGCGCCGCTGCACGTGCCGTGCGACGAGGGACCCGGCGGTCAGGGTCAGGACGGTCGCCGCGACGAGCCCGCGCGGCAGGAGCTCGCCCAGCGCCACGCCGCCGATGGCCACGGCCGCGGCCGAGCCGACGCCGGCCCGGAGCACGGCCTGGTACTCCACGGCGCCGGAGCCCAGCGAGCGCCGGTCGTACCCGCGGAACAGCGCGACCAGGGCGAGGAACGCCGCGACGGCCACCAGGGCCCACCAGGGCTCCCCGCGCACGTAGGGGGCGCACACCACCACGAGCACCGGCACCACCACGGCGGCGACGAGCAGGTCCCCCAGCGCGACCCGTCGCGCGTAGCCGGCGCTCGCCGTGGCCCAGTTGTCCGCGTCGAGCGCCGCGAGCGGCTCGCGCGGGTGCTCGACGTACGGGGTGGCCGACGCCCAGGAGATCCGGGGGCCGCCGGACGGCCTCCGCCGGTCGACGAAGACTGCGGCATCCCCCGACGGGTCTTCCAGGATCGACATGGCCCCCACCACCGAAACGTACGAATCGTCCGGTTCGGAGGTTATGTGCCGGTTCTGGTGGGTCGATAGTCCTAGATGTCCGTTTTCACCCGGTCCGCGGGCAGGCTTCGGCTGACGGTCACCCGGCTGTCAGCCCTTGGTGTGAAAACGTTGCTGCGCGGGCTCCAGCCCCTCGAGCACGACGGCCTCGACCGCGTCCGCCGCGCGGTCCACGAGCCACGGCAGGTCCTTCAGCTCCGTCTTCGCGAAGTCGCGCAGCACGAAGTCGGCCGGGTCCATGCGGCCCGGCGGGCGCCCGACGCCGACGCGCACCCGGAGGTAGTCCTTCGTGCCCAGCGCCTTCGTGGTGTCCCGCAGGCCGTTGTGCCCGCCCTCGCCGCCGCCGCGCTTGAGGCGTACGTCGGCGAACGGGATGTCGAGCTCGTCGTGCACCAGGACGACGCGCTCGAGCGGCACGTCGTAGTACCTGACGAGCGCCGACACCGGGCCGCCCGACGTGTTCATGTACGTCGTCGGCTTGGCGAGCACGACGCGCGGACCCGGGGCGCCGCCCGGCAGCACGCCGAGGCGCGCCTCCGCGACGGCGGCCTGCGGCCGCCGCGACAGCAGGCCGCCCGACCTCCCCGCCCCGAACGACGCACCGACGCGCCGCGCGAGCTCGTCGAGCACCATCTGGCCGACGTTGTGACGGTTGCCGGCGTACCGGTCACCGGGGTTGCCGAGGCCGACGACGAGCCAGGGTCCGTCGGTCATGGGGGTGTCCTCCGTGGGGTGCGGCGGGGTGCGGACGCGCCGACGCCCGGCACCGTCGGACGGTACCGGGCGTCGGGCGGACGGTGCGGGGGTCTCAGCCCTCGGAGGCCGACGCGGCGGACTGCACCGCGGCGAGGTCCGCGGCGGCGGCGTCGGCGGCCAGGTCGTCGGCCGTGGCCTGCGGCGAGGAGATCGCGACGACGACCTGCTCGGCGTCGCTCATCAGCGTGGAGCCCTCGGGCAGGACGACCTGCCCGGCCGTGACGGACGAGCCGGCGGCGAGACCGTCGATCGTGACCTCGACGGACGACGGCAGCTTCGTGGCGTCGGCCTCGAGCGACAGCGTCTGGGTCTCCACGACGTGGATGGTGCCCGGGGCGGACTCACCGGTCACCACGACCGGGACGTCGACCGAGACCATCTCGCCGCGGCGGACGACCAGCAGGTCGACGTGCTCGATGACCTGGCGGACGACGTCGCGCTGGACGTCCTTGACGATCGCGAGCGTCGTCTCGCCGTCGAGGTCGATCTCGAACAGGGCGTTCGTGTGCTTGAGCGCGAGCATGGTCTCGTGGCCCGGCAGGGCGACGTGCACCGGCTGCGTGCCGTGCCCGTACAGGACGGCGGGGATCTGGTGCGCGCGGCGCAGGCGGCGGGCGGCGCCCTTGCCGAACTCCGTGCGGGCGGTGGCGGCGAGCTTGACGTCGGACACTGCGACTCCTCGTTGCGTGGCGGGGCGCACCACACCGGGGAGGGCGGGCGCGCGATGTGTGCGGGCGGACGGACTGGGGCCGGCGGGGCCGACCGGGATCGGGCACGGGGCCCGGTGGCCTCGACGCGGGACGCAGGACGGGCACGCGGAGGCGGGTCCACCCAGTCGATCACGGAGCCGGGGGCCGTGCCGGAGGTGGTGCTTCCGGTCGACCGTCCGTCGTCCCTCGCCGAGGCAACCTGAGGAGTCTACCCGGCCGCACCGGGTGCGCGGGACAGGGGCGCCCGGGACCACCCGGACGCCCGGACCGGCCGGACGCAGGACGCCCCGGCACCGGACGGTCGCGGGGACCGCCGGTGCCGGGGCGTCCGGACGAGCGGGCGTCAGGCGTTGCCGTCGAACAGCGAGGTCACCGAGCCGTCGTCGAAGACCTCGCGGATCGCCCGCGCGAGCAGCGGTGCGATCGACAGGACCGTCAGCTGCGGGAAGCGGCTCTCCTCCGCGATGGGCAGCGTGTCCGTGATGACGACCTCGCGCGCACCGCACTCCTGCAGGCGCGTGACGGCCGGGTCGGACAGCACGCCGTGCGTGGCCGCGACGATGACGTCCTTCGCACCGGCCTCGAGCACCACGCGCACCGCACCGGCGATCGTGCCGGCGGTGTCGATGAGGTCGTCGACGATGACGCACGAACGACCCTCGACGTCGCCGACGACGCGGTTGGACACAGCCTTGTTCGGGCTGCGCACGTCGCGGGTCTTGTGCACGAACGCGAGCGGGCCGCCGCCGAGCTTCGCGGCCCACTGCTCCGCGACCCGGATGCGGCCGGCGTCGGGCGAGACCACGGTGACGTTGGAGGTGTCGACGCGCGTGCGGACGTACTCCACCAGGATCGGCTGCGCCCACAGGTGGTCGACGGGGCCGTCGAAGAAGCCCTGCGTCTGCGCGGCGTGCAGGTCGACGCTCATGATCCGGTCGGCACCCGCGGTGAGGAACAGGTCGGCCATGAGGCGGGCCGAGATCGGCTCGCGTCCGCGGTGCTTCTTGTCCTGGCGGGAGTAGCCGTAGAACGGCGCGATGACCGTGATCGTCTTGGCCGAGGCCCGCTTGAGGGCGTCGACCATGAGCAGCTGCTCCATGACCCACTGGTTGATCGGCGAGCAGTGCGACTGCAGGACGAACGCGTCCGCGCCGCGCACGGACTCCCCGAACCGCACGTAGATCTCGCCGTTGGCGAAGTCGTACGCCGTGGTCGGCAGGAGCTCGACGCCGAGGTGCTCGGCGACGTCCTGCGCGAGCTCGGGGTGCGCGCGCCCCGAGGCGAGGACCAGGCGCTTCTCGCCGTCGCTGGAGGTGATGCCGGTCATCGCGTGGTTCCCTCGGTCGTCGTGGTGCCCTCGTCGTCGGGGTCCGCCAGCCGGGCGGGCTGCCCCGGCAGGTCCGGCGGCGGGGTCAGCCGCACGCCCGCCGCGGCGGCGCGCTCGCGCTCGGCGCGGGCCTGCGGCGAGAGCCCGCCGATGTCCTGCGTGCCGCGGGCGCGCGCGGCCGCCTCGGCGGCCGGGGTGCCCGCGCGCGAGCGCACGACCCACCCCTCGATGTTGCGCTGCGACCCCGCGCTGACCGCCAGCGCACCCGGCGGCACGTCCCGACGCACGACGGTCCCCGCACCGGTGTAGGCGCCGTCACCGACGACGACCGGGGCGACGAACATGTTGTCGGACCCGGTGCGCGCGTGGGAGCCGATGACCGTGCGGTGCTTGTTCACGCCGTCGTAGTTCACGGTGACGGACGCGGCGCCGATGTTGGAGTGCTCCCCGATCGTCGCGTCGCCCACGTAGGACAGGTGCGGGATCTTCGAGCCGGTGCCGATCTGGGCGTTCTTCGTCTCGACGAACGTCCCGATCTTGCCCTGGGCGCCGAGGTCGGTGCCGGGGCGCAGGTAGGCGAACGGGCCGACCGTCGCGCCCTCGCCGATGACGGAGAGCGAGCCGTGCGTGCGCACGACCGTCGCGCCCGCGCCGACCTCGACGTCGGTGAGCGTGGTGTCGGGGCCGACCGTCGCGCCCTCGCCGACGCGGGTCGCGCCGTGCAGCTGCGTGTTCGGCAGCAGGGTGACGTCCCGCTCGAGCTCGACGTCGACGTCGACCCACGTCGTCGCGGGGTCCACCACGGTGACGCCCGCGCGCATCCAGTCGTCCAGCAGGCGGCGGTTGAGCTCGGCGCGCAGCACCGCGAGCTGCACGCGGTCGTTCACGCCCTCGACGCTCATGGCGTCGTCGGTGCGCAGCGCGCGGACGTGCCCGCCGTCGCCGCGCGCGATCGCGAGCACGTCGGTCAGGTACACCTCCCCCTGGGCGTTGTCGCGGCCCAGGCGGGCGAGCGCGGCGCGCAGGACCGCCGCGTCGAACACGTACACCGAGGTGTTGATCTCGGTGATCGCGCGCTGCTCGTCGTCGGCGTCCTTCTCCTCGACGATCCCGAGCACGTCGCCCGTGCCGGGCTGGCGCAGGATGCGCCCGTAGCCGGTGGGCTCGGCGACCTCCGTGGTGAGCACCGTGACCGCGTTGCCGTCCGCGGTGTGCGCGGCGAGCAGCTCGGTCAGCGTGCCCGCGTCGAGCAGGGGCACGTCGCCGGCGACGACGACGACCGCGCCGTCGAGCACCGAGTGCGCGGCCGAGCCGCCGTCGGCGTCGACCGACTCCCCCGCGACCTGCGCCACGGCCGCCTGCGCGGCGGCGTCGAGCGCTGTCATCGCGACCTGCACGGCGCGGCCGGTGCCCGGCACGTCGTCCTGGTCGACGAGCAGCGCGTCGGGGTCGAGCTCGAGCACGTGCGCGGCGACCCGCTCGCGCTCGTGCCGGACCACCACGGCGACCCGCTCGGGCTGCAGGGCCCGGGCGGTGGCGAGCGCGTGGCCCACCATCGACCGGCCGGCGAGCGTGTGCAGGACCTTCGGTGTTGCCGAGCGCATCCGTGTGCCCTCACCCGCTGCGAGGACGATGACGGCTGCGGGGCGGGGGACGTCCACCAGTGGGTGCTCCTCGCGTCGTGCCCGGGAACGGGCCGGGTCGTCGTGCGTCACTGGGACTCTACCGCCGCGCACGGGACGCTCCGGCGGGACGGTCGCGTGCCGGCCGGCCCTCCTGCCGGCACCCGCACGGCCGGGCGGGCGCACCCGCGCGTGCCCGCACGCTGCGACGACACCGGGGACGACGGCAGGATCCGTACGCGCGTTGGCACCTCTGCCACTCCCGCGGTGACGGTCGGCAGCCCGAGCCTGTGGTCATGCTCACGCTCCTCGCCCTCGCCGCCGCGGTCACGGCCGCCGCCCTCGCGGTCGCGCTCGCCGTGGCGGCGGCGCGGGCCGCGGCCGGGCCGCCCGGGCCGCGCCGCCACGCACCGGCCTGCCGCGGCGACGAGGTGTGCGGCTGCCCCGGGGACGCCTGACGGCGGGCGCGGCCGGACCCGTGGGCGGTCGCACCGGGGGGTGGCTCCCCGTCAGGTCAGGTCGTCGTGGTCGCCGCGGGTCCAGGCGGCGTGCCGCGCGGCCGAGCGGCGCACGGCGTCGAGCGCGTCGCGGGGCACGACGCCGCCCGCGAAGTTGTCGTAGAGCCGGTCGAAGGGGCGCCGGGCGACGTGCTCGGCGACGCGCTGCGCGACCGCGCCCGACAGCGGGATCCGGTTGGGGTAGCTGCGCATGAAGCTCACGCTCGTCCGGTCGGGGTTGGCGAAGACCGTGTCGCCGCTGAGCAGCACGCCGCGCCCGCCGGCGCCCGCCGCCCAGTGCAGCACCGCGCTGCCGGGGAAGTGCCCGCCCGGCTGGCTCACCACCACCCCGGGCAGCAGCGCGCGCTCGCCCGCCCACGTCGTCACGGCCGGGTCGGGGCGCGCGACCCAGTGCGCGTCCTTCTCGGCGACGAGCACGGGAGCGTCCCCGAGCGCGCGGCTCCACTCCACCTGCACGCCGTACATGTGCGGGTGGCTCGCGACCACCGCCACGGCGGGCCCGAGCGCCCGCACCGCCGCGACCGCCGCGTCGTCGAGGAACGCGGGCGGGTCCCACAGCACGACCCCGTCCGGGGTGCGCAGCGCCTTCGCCTCCTGGCCGATGCCCACGGCGGGCGCCGTGGTCAGGCCGAGCAGGCCGGGCTCCAGCTCGTGCACGTCGACCCGCGTCCCCGGCGCGGCGAGCTCGTCGAGCGTCGTCCAGCGCTGGCCGTCGGCCGGCACCCACTGCCGCTCGTCCGCGCAGATCGCGCACACGTCGGGCCGGTCCGCGTGCTCCACGCCGCACGTCGCGCAGATCCAGAACGTCATCGTCCCTCCCGCACCCCCGTCGGTCCGGCGGCCCGGCGGCCCGCGGAGCGCGCTGGCGCGGGCTCCGCCCCCAGGATTCGAACCTGGACCGCAAGGCTCCAAAGGCCTGCGTGCTGCCGTTACACCAGGGCGGACCAGCCGCCCAGTCTGCCAGGGCCGCACGGCACAATGGCGCCATGGCCTCGGAGAGCAAGCGCGCCCCCCGCTCGCGGATGACGGGGGTGCAGCGCCGGGCCCAGCTGCTCGACGTCTCCCGCCGGCTGTTCGCCGAGAAGGGCTTCGACAACACGAGCGTCGAGGAGATCGCGGCGCGTGCGGCGGTGTCCAAGCCGGTCGTGTACGAGCACTTCGGGGGCAAGGAGGGCGTCTACGCGGTCGTCGTCGACCGGGAGATCCAGGCGCTGACCAGCGCGCTCACCGGCGCCCTGGAGGGCGGCGGGCACCCGAAGGTCCTCGTGGAGCGGACCACCCTCGCGCTGCTGTCGTACATCGAGACGTCGGAGGACGGGTTCCGCATCCTCGTGCGCGACTCCCCCGTGGCGCAGGCGACGGGCACGTTCTCGAGCCTCATCGGCGACGTGGCCACGCAGGTCGAGCACCTGCTCGCCGACCAGTTCACCAAGCAGGGGCTCGACCGGCGCACCGCACCGATCTACGCCCAGATGCTCGTCGGCATGGTCGCCCTGACGGGTCAGTGGTGGCTCGACGCCCGCAGCCCCAAGAAGGCGGAGGTCGCGGCGCACCTGGTCAACCTCGCCTGGAACGGGCTGTCCGGGCTGGAGCGGCGGCCGTCCCTCACGAAGGCCCCCGAGGGCCAGGGGGCGGCGCGTCCCTGACGCGCCCGGCGCGGTCACCCGTCGGACGGCACGGGGACGTCGCGGCGGCGACTACCCTTCGACCATGGCCGAGACCGACCTTGGCCGCGCGCCCCAGGACGAGGTCGACCGCATCGTGCTCGCGTGGGAGCGGGAGCGGCCCGACCTCGACGTGCGACCCCTCACGGTGCTCTCGCGCGTCAGCCGGCTCGCGCGCCACCTCGACCTGGCCCGCCGCGGCGCGTTCGCGCGGCACGGCCTCGAGACGTGGGAGTTCGACGTGCTCGCGGCGCTGCGCCGCGCCGGCGCCCCCTACCGCCTGTCCCCCGGCGCGCTGCTCACGCAGACGCTCGTGACGAGCGGGACCATGACGAACCGCATCGACCGGCTGGCCGAGCAGGGCCTCGTCGAGCGCCAGCCCTCCCCCGACGACCGCCGCGGGGTGCTGGTGCAGCTCACGCCGGCGGGGCTGCGCCGCGTCGACGAGGCGTTCGCCGACCTGCTCGACGTCGAGCGCGCCCTCATCGGCGACCTCCCCGAGGCCGACCGGGACCGGCTGGCGGACCTGCTGCGGGACGTGCTCACGCTCTTCGACCGCTCGTGACCTCCCGCGCGCGCCACGCCGCCGGCGGGGCGGTGCTCGCCGCGCTGCTGCTGGTCGCGCTCAACATGCGCGGGCCCATCACCGCGCTCGCGCCCGTGGTCGACCGGATCAGCGCCGACCTGGCGCTGACCCCGGCGGCGGCCGGGTTGCTCACCGGCGTGCCGGTGCTGTGCTTCGCGGCCGTGACGCCGCTGGCCGCGGTCGCGCTGGCCCGCGCCGGCACGACCCGGATGCTCGCCGCGGCGCTGCTCGCGATCCTCGCCGGGACGCTCCTGCGCTCGTTCGGCGGGACGCCCGGCGCGTTCGTCGGCACCGCCGTGCTGGGCGCCGCGATCACGGTCTGCAACGTCGGCGTGCCGCTCGTCATCGGACGTGACTTCCCGACCCGCGTGCCGCGGGTGATGGGCCTGTACTCGGCCGTGATGAACGGCGGCGCTGCGCTGACGACCCTCGGCACCGCGCCGCTCGCGGACCTCGTCGGCTGGCGCTGGGCCCTCACGTCGTGGGGACTGCTCGTGGTGGTGGCGCTCGCCGTGTGGGCGCGGGTGCACGCGCGCGCGTCCGGTGGGGTCGCGGCGCGGCCGGTCCCCGTCGCGGACGAGGCCGTGCCGGACGCGTCGGCCCCGGTGCCGGGCCCGCCCGTCGCCCCCGCCGTGCCGTCGGTGCTGCGCCGGCCCGTGACGTGGCTGCTCGTCGTCGCGTTCGCCGGGCAGTCGGCCGCGTACATGGGGACCACCGCCTGGCTGCCGTCCGTGCTGCACGACGAGGCGGGGCTGACCCGCGCCGGTGCGGGCGCCGGTGCCGCGGTGTTCCAGGTGCTCGGCGTGGTGGGCAGCGTCGTCGTCCCGCCGCTGCTGGCCCGGGAGCGGCTCGCGCCCCGTGCGGTCGTCGTGACGATCGCGGCGTGCTGGCTGGCCCTGCCGCTCGGCCTGCTGCTCGCGCCGGGCGGCTGGGCCGTGTGGTCGACGCTGGCGGGCCTCGCGCAGGCGGCGAACTTCGTCGTGGTGTTCACGGTCGTGGCGACCGTGGCCGGGTCGCCGGCGGCCGCGCGGCGCATGTCGGCGACGGTGCAGACCGTGGGCTACTCCGTGGCCGCCGTGACCCCGAGCGCCCTCGGTGCCGTGCACGACGCGACGGGCGGCTGGACCGGCCCGCTGCTCGTCGTCGCGGCGCTGCTGTCGACGATGGCGGTCGCGCACACCGTCGCGGTCGGCGCCCTGCGGCGGGCCTGACCGGCCGGCGCGTCAGGCCGGTGGCTGCCGGACCAGTGCCGCGAGCCGGTCGAGCCGCTGCTCCGCGGGCAGCCGGTGCCGGTCGAGCCAGGTCAGCGCGGGGCGCACGGCGTCCGGCACGAGCTGGTAGGTGCGCACCCGCCCGAGCTTGGCCGAGGTGACGATCCCCGCCTGCTCGAGCACCCCGAGGTGCTGCGTGACCGCCGGCAGCGACATGGGCAGCGGCTCGGCGAGGGTGCTCACCGACGCCGGGCCCTGGGCGAGCCGCTCGACGAGGGCCCGGCGCGTACCGTCGGACAGCGCCTGGAAGACGCGGTCCAGGTCGGCCCCCGGCCCACCCTCGTCCTCGCGCCCCGTGCCCACGGGGCTCACCCCACGACCTCGGCGGCCTCCAGCCACGCCGCCTCGAGCTCCTCGCGCTCGGCGGCGAGCGCCCGCAGCTCGGCGTCCAGCGCCAGGACGGCCTGGTGGTCGGTCGCCTGCGCGGCCATGCGGTCGTGCAGGTCGGCCTCGAGCGCGGCGATGCGCTCGAGCCGTCGCTCGATGCGGGTGACCTCCTTGCGGGCCGCGCGCACGTCGGCCGCGGACGGTCCCGCCGCGGACGCGCCGTCCGGCGCCGGAGCAGCCGCCGGTGCCCCGAGCGACGGCGCGCCGGCACCCGCGAGCGCCGCCGCGCGCCGCTCCAGGTACTCCTCGACGCCGCCGGGCAGGTCGCGCACCTGGCCGTCCCCGAGCAGCGCCACCTGCCGGTCGCAGACACGCTCGAGCAGGTACCGGTCGTGCGAGACGACGACGAGCGTGCCGGGCCACCCGTCGAGCAGGTCCTCGACGGCGGCGAGCGTGTCGGTGTCGAGGTCGTTCGTCGGCTCGTCGAGCAGGAGCACGTTCGGCTCGCCGACCAGCAGGCGCAGCAGCTGCAGCCGCCGCCGCTCGCCGCCGGACAGGTCGCGCACGGGCGTGCGGGCCCGCTCGCGCGTGAACCCGAGCCGCTCGACCAGCTGGGCCGCGGTGAGCTCCTTGCCGCCGACCACGGTGGTGCGCCGCTCACGCTCGACCGCCTCGGTCACGCGCAGGTCGGCGACCTCGTCGAGGTCCTCGACGTCCTGCCGCAGCTCGGCGACCTTCACGGTCTTGCCGCGCTTCACGCGCCCCGACGTCGGCTCGGCGCGTCCCGTGAGCAGGCGCAGGAGCGTCGACTTGCCGGCGCCGTTGACGCCGACGACGCCGTACCGGTCCCCCGGCCCGAGGCGCCACGTCACGCGGTCGAGCAGGACGCGGCCGTCGGGGAGCGCGTACGTGACGTCCTCGAGGTCGAGCACGTCCTTGCCGAGCCGTGCGGTCGCGGTGCGGGCCAGCTCGAGCGAGTCGCGCGGCGGCGGCTCGTCGGCGATGAGCGCGGCGGCCGCGTCGAGCCGGAACCGCGGCTTGGACGTACGGGCGGGTGCGCCGCGGCGCAGCCACGCCAGCTCCTTGCGCAGCAGGTTCTGCCGCTTCGTCTCCGCCGTCGCGGCCTGCTGCGCCCGCTCGGCACGGGCCAGGACGTAGGCGGCGTACCCGCCCTCGTACTGGTCGACCACGCCGTCGTGGACCTCCCACGTGCGGGTGCAGACCGCGTCGAGGAACCAGCGGTCGTGCGTGACGACGACCAGCGCGCCCGAGCTCCCGGCGTACCGCTCGCTCAGGTGCCGGGCGAGCCACGCGACGCCCTCGACGTCGAGGTGGTTGGTCGGCTCGTCGAGGACCAGCACCTCGTCGTCGCGGACGAGCAGCGCGGCGAGCGCCACCCGGCGACGCTGCCCGCCGGACAGCGTCGCCAGGTCGGCGCCCAGGTCGACGTCGGCCAGCAAACCGGCGTGCACCGAGCGGATGCGCGCGTCCGACGCCCACTCGTGCGCGTCCGCGGTGCCGTGCACGGCCTCGAGGACCGTGCCCGAGCCGAGGTCGTCGCGCTGGTCGAGCAGGGCGACGCGCGTCCCGCCCGCACGGGTGACGCGCCCGTCGTCCGGCGACTGCCGGCCGGCGAGGACGCGCAGCAGCGTCGACTTGCCGGCGCCGTTGGGGCCGACGACGCCGATGCGCTGGCCGTCGTCGACGCCGAGGCTGACGCCGTCGAGGAGGGTGCGGGTGCCGAGGGTGAGGTGGACGCTGTCCGCGCCGAGCAGGTGAGCCATGTCGGGCTCATCCTCCCAGGTGCACCGCCAGGGCGTCGAAGATGCCCCGCGTCCCCTCCTCGCGCTGCTCGGCGCTGTCGTGCCCGTCGAGGTGGACGCCCTGCTCGGTGTAGCGCAGGTGGGTGCGGTCCCCGTCGGCCGCGAGCTCGTAGGTCGCCACCGAGGTGGAGATGTGCGCACCGTCGAGCCACATGTCGTAGGTGAGGACGAACCGCTCGTGCTCGACGACGTCGGTGTAGGTGGCGACGTAGCGGCTGACGGGCCCGCCGTGGAACTCCCCCTCGCTCACGGCCGTGCCGCCCACGCGGAAGTCGTCGGTGTCCTCGGTGGTCGTCCAGTCGTCGCTCGTGCCGAACCACGCGTGCTTCTGCTCCGGGTCGGCGAACGCCTGCCACACGCGCGCGACGGGCGCGTCGAACGTGCGCTCGATGACGAACGTCGAGTGGGCGACGGAGCGGGCCTGGGTCGGGGTCGTACCGGTCATGGGGGTTCCTCCGGGTCGGGGCCCGGACGACGACCGGCCGGACCAATACTTAGGCGATTGCTTAAGTATTGGTCCGGCCGGACCGGGACGTCAAGAGGTCAGGCGTCCGCCGACCGCGCCAGGGCCTCGCGCACCGCGACGCGGCCGCCCATCCGCAGCACCGACCGCTCGTAGACCCGTGCCGCGAGCGCCGTGATCGCCAGCGTCGCCGCGACGAGGACCACGAGCGCCACCAGCGGCTCCCACCAGGACGCCTCGTTGAGGAACAGGCGCACCGGCATGCCCACCGGGGCCGTGAACGGCACGTACGACATGATCCGCAGCACCAGCTCGTTGTCGTTGAAGAAGACGACGAGGAAGTACGGCACCATCGTCAGCCAGATCGCCGGCTGCAGGACCGAGCCCGTGTCCTCGACCCGGGAGACGAGCGAGGCGCTCGCGGCGAAGATGCCCGCCAGCAGCACGAAGCCGATCGCGAAGAACACCACGAACCACGCCAGCGGCATCCCGATCAGCGTGAGCACGTCGTCCTGGCCGGTGACGACGAGCCCCAGCACGGCGACCGCCGCGATCGCGGCCGTCTGCCCCAGCGCGACCGCCGAGTTGCCGAGGATCTTGCCCCCGAGCAGCGCCCGCGCCGGCACGGCCGACAGCAGGATCTCGACGATGCGGGACTGCTTCTCGGTGACCGTGTTCTGGGCGATCATCGACCCCGACCCGATCACGGACGTCATGAACACCAGGCCGAACGCGAACGTGATCAGGTAGCGCAGCCCGCCGTCGGCCGGGGCCGGGTCGAGCAGCTCGACCTCGGGTGCGACCGTGAGTGCGCCCACGACCGCGTCCGGCGCGGCGTCCATCGCGAGCACCTGCACCCCGAGCGGCTCGCCGCCGGGCACGACGGCGGCGTCCACGTCGCCGGACCGCACGGCCTCCTCCGCGGCCTCGCGGTCGGCCACCTCGGTGACCTCGAGCAGGTCGGACCCGGAGACGCTGTCCGCGACCGACGCGACCACGGCGACCGGCGTGGTGCCCGGCTCGCGCTGGCTCATGAGGCCGCTGATGACGATCCCCGCGAGGATCGCGACCAGCAGCACGGCGGTGGAGATGAGGAACGACTTCGAGCGCACCTGCGAGGTGATCTCGCGCTCGGCGACCAGCAGGGTCGCGCGCCCGAGGGACGGCGCCTGCGGGGCGCGGTGCGACGTGGTGGTGCTCATCGGGCTGCCTCCAGCTCCTGCGTGCGGCCGGCGGCGTCGGCCGGCTCCTCGTCCGTGATGACCTCGCGGAAGATCTCCGCGAGGGAGGGGCGCAGCGGCGCGAACGACTGCACCGGCCCCCGGGCCAGGGCCTCGCGCAGCACGCGCTGCGCGGTCGCCTCGTCGGCCTCGAACACCGCCGAGCCGGCGGCGAGCTCGTCGACGCGCGCGCCCGGCTCGTCCCGCAGCCAGCCCATGTCGCCGGCGACGACGATCTCGTGCCGCTCGGTCGCGTGCGCCCGGCGCAGCTCCTCGCGGGACCCCGCGGCGCGGATCCGGCCGCCCGCGATGATGACGAGGTCGTCGCACAGCCGCTCGACGACGTCGAGCTGGTGCGAGGAGAACAGCACCGGCACGCCCTGCGCGGCCCGCTCGGCGAGCACGCTCTGCACGACCTCGACCGCCATCGGGTCGAGCCCGCTGAACGGCTCGTCCAGCACGAGCACCTCCGGCTGGTGCACGAGCGCCGCCGCCACCTGGGCGCGCTGCTGGTTGCCCAGCGACAGGCTCTCGACCGGGTCGCCCGCCCGCTCGGTCAGCCCGAGGCGGTCGATGAGGTCGTGGGCGCGGTCCGCCGCGGCGCCCTTGTCGAAGCCGTGCAGCCGCGCCAGGTACGTCAGCTGCTCGGCGAGCTTCATCTTCGGGTACAGACCGCGCTCCTCCGGCATGTAGCCGAAGCGGGCGCGGCGGGCGCCGTCCAGCGGCCGCCCGTCCAGCGTGACGGTCCCCGCGTGCGGCGCCAGGACGCCGAGGATGATGCGCATCGTCGTCGTCTTGCCTGCGCCGTTGCCGCCCACGAACCCCGTGAGCCGGCCCTGACCGACCGTGAAGCTCACGTCGTCGAGCACGCGCCGGTCCCCGAAGGACCTGCTGACGCCCTGCAGCTCGAGCATGGTCGTCCCTCCTCGCCCGGTCCGGCGCCGTGCCGGACCACCTGGTGACGAACCTAGGCGGGCGGGGGGTGCCGCCACCTCGGGCGGGCGGCCGATCCTGCGGCTCGTCCCCGGGACGGAGGCGGCGCGGCCCGGGGCGGGGCGGTCGGCCGCGCGACCGAGACGCCGGCGCCCGGCGCTCGCGACCGCGTCAGCCCATGAGGCCGTGCTCGTGCGCGTACACGACCGCCTGCACGCGGTCGCGCAGGCCCAGCTTGGCGAGCACGTTGGACACGTGGGTCTTCACCGTCGCGCGGCTGACCACGAGCTCGGCGGCGATCTCGTCGTTGTTCAGGCCGCGCGCGACGAGGACGAGCACCTCCGCCTCGCGCTCCGTGAGCGGCACGCGCGGGGCGGACGTGGCGGCGGGCGCGGCGCGGCGCGTCTCGACCGCGCGGGCGATGACGGCGCGGGTGACCTCCGGCGCGAGCAGCCCCTCCCCCGCGGCCGCGCTGAGCACGGCCTCGTGCAGCTGCTCGGGCCGGGACGTCTTCAGCAGGTAGCCCACGGCCCCGGCCTGCAGCGCCTCGAGCAGGTAGTCCTCGCGGTTGAACGTCGTGAGGACCACGACGGCCGCGTGCACGTCCGGGTCGGCGACGATCCGCCGCGTCGCCTCGAGCCCGTCCATGTCCGGCATCTGCACGTCCATGCAGACGACGTCCGGACGGGTCGCGCGCACCACCTCCAGCGCCTCGGTGCCGGTGCTGGCCTCGCCGACCACCTCGAGGTCGGGGTGCGCCGACAGGATCGTCCCGATGCCCGCGCGCAGCAGCGCCTGGTCGTCCACGAGCACGACCCGCACCCGCTCACCCATCCGCCGTCACCGCTCCCGTCGTCGTCGTGCCGGTCCTCGTGCCGGTCGTCGTGCCGGTCGTCGTGCCGGTCGTCGTGCCGGTCGTCGTGCCGGTCGTCGTGCCCTCGCTCGCCCCGGTCACGGCCCGCGCGGCGCCGCCGTCCTCGGGGCCGCCCGTGCGGCCCGCCGGCACCGGCACGCGCGCCCGCACGAGGAACCCGCCGCGGCGCAGACGCCCGGCCTCGAACGTCCCGCCGTCCGACGCGACCCGCTCGCGCATGCCCACCAGGCCCATGCCGGTCGAGGGCACCACGCCCGCGCGCCGGCCCGCGCCGCCGTCGTCGGACACCTCGAGCTCGACCTCGCCCGGCAGCCAGCGCAGCCGCACGTCGACGCGCGCCCCGGGCCCCGCGTGCTTGCGCGCGTTCGTCAGCGCCTCCTGCGCGATCCGGTAGAGGTTCAGCGACGTCAGCGGCGCCAGCCGCGCCGGCTCGCCGACCTCCTGGTACCCCACGTCGAGACCGCCCTGCCGGGCCGCCTCGACGAGCTGCGGCAGGCGCGCGACGTCGAGGGACGCGAGCGCCTCCTCGCGCTCGCCGGCGGGCAGGGAGCCCGGCGCCGCCGCCGCCCCCTCGCGGAGGGTGCCGAGCAGGCCCTGCAGCTCGACGACGGCCTCGCGCGCGGACTCCTCGACGTGCCCGAGGGCCGCGGCCGCGCGCGCCGGGTCCGTGCCGAGCACCGTGCGGGCCGCCGCGGCCTGCACGCCCATGAGGGACACGTGGTGGGCGACGGCGTCGTGCAGCTCCCGCGCGATGCGCAGCCGCTCCAGGGCGACCGCCTGGGCCTCCGCACGCACCCGCTCGGCCTGCAGCAGCCGCGTGCGCCACGCGGTGCGCTCACGCTCCCGCGCCGAGACCCAGGCGTGCTCGCCGAACCACCACGACCCGGCGAAGTACAGGACGTTCGTCAGCAGCTGGATGAGCATGTACGCGACGAACGGGGAGAAGGCGCCGGCCCGGTCGAGCCCCAGGTCCTCCTCGGGGTCCGTCGCGGCCAGGAAGATCGACACGAGCAGCCACGTGAACATCGCGACCACCACGACCGCACGCACCCAGAAGGCCCGCGCGCGCGACGCCTCCCAGGCCCCGACCGTGTACAGCGCCATGAACAGGGCGATGTTGCTGAACAGCTGCTCCGGGACCAGGAGGTACTGCCCGACGATGAACGCCGCGCCCACCGCGACCGCGACCGCGCTGGGCCAGCGGCGGCGGACCGTCAGGGGCAGCGTCTGCAGCGCGAGCAGCAGCACCGACAGCCAGCCGGCGGCGGGGTCGGGCACGAGACCCGTGACGCGCCACATGACCGAGCTGAGGATGGCGCCGACGAACAGCGCCACGCCCAGCAGGACGTCCCAGCGCAGCTCGTCGTCCGTCGGCGGGCGGCGGTGCCAGCCGGGGGCGTCCGGGTCCTGGGCGGTCGCGACGGCGTGCGTCGGCGTGCCCGGCACCCGCGCGCCGGAGGGGACCAGGGCCACCCGTCAGTCACCCGCCCCGACGACGCGCGCGCCCGGCACCGGGCCGGACGCCGTGAGCACGCGGTCCGCGACACCCGACGCGGTGAGCGCCGCGGCGATCGCCAGTGCGTGCTGGCGGCTGCGGGCCAGCGCCGCCACGGTCGGGCCGGAGCCGGAGACGACGACACCGAGCGCGCCGGCGTCCGTCGCCACGGCCAGCGGCTCCGCGAGGCCCGGGTCGATCTCCAGGGCGGCCGGCTCGAGGTCGTTGTGCAGCGCGGCGCCCAGAGCGACCGCGTCGCCCGCGAGCAGCGCCTGCATGAGCGGCACGTCCTCCGCGTCGGTCAGCGGCGCGACGTCCGGCCCCCGCAGCTCGTCGAACTCCCGGTACACCTGGGCGGTCGGCAGCCCGCGGTCCTGCACCGCGAAGGCCCAGTGGAACTCGCCGCGGCTCAGCGCCGGCGTGAGCAGGTGCCCGCGCCCCGTGCCGACGGCGGTGTGCCCCACCAGCGCGAACGGCACGTCGGAGCCGAGCTCCGCCGCGATCGCGACGAGCTCGTCCCGGGACAGGCCCGTGCCCCAGAGCTGGTCGCACGCGAGCAGCGCGGCGGCGGCGTCCGCGGAGCCGCCGGCCATGCCCCCCGCGACGGGGACGCCCTTGACGAGGTGCAGGTGCGCCGCGTCCTCGACGCCCGCGTGCGCGGCCACGGCCCGCGCCGCCCGCAGGGCGAGGTTCGACTCGTCCGTCGGGACGGCACCCGCCTGCGCCCCCTCCGCGCTCACGCGGAACTCCTCGGCGGGCCGGGCGACGACCTCCTCGTACAGGGACACCGCCTGGAACACCGTCGAGACGGGGTGGTAGCCGTCGGGGCCGACGGGTCCGACGCGCAGCGAGAGGTTCACCTTCCCGGGCGCGCGGACCCGCACGGCACGCTCGGGCAGGTCGTCCACGCCGCTCACCGTCACGGTCCCACTGTGCCAGGTCGCCCCGCGACCGGCCGCTCGGCGGACAGGGCCTCGGCCACCCGGGCGAACGCCGCGACGTCCAGCTGCTCGCCGCGCGCCTGGGGGTCCACGCCGGCGGCGCGCAGCACCTGCTCGGCGGCCGCGGAGGACCCCGCGATCCCGGCCAGCGCGGAACGCAGCATCTTGCGCCGCTGGGCGAAGGCGGCGTCGACGACGGCGAAGACCTCGGCGCGCTCGACCGTCGTCGTCGGCGGCTCGCGCCGGTCGAGGCGGACGAGCGCCGAGTCGACGTTGGGCACGGGCCAGAACACCGCACGGCCCACCGTCGCCGTGCGTCGCGCCGCCGCGTACCAGGCCGCCTTGACCGACGGCACGCCGTAGGTGCGGCTGCCGGGCGGTGCCGCCAGCCGGTCCGCGACCTCGGCCTGGACCATCACGAGGCCGCGCTCGAGGGCGTCGAACCGCTCGAGGAACGTGAGCAGCACCGGGACCGAGACGTTGTAGGGCAGGTTCGCGACCAGCGCCGTCGGCGCGGGGGCCGGCAGGGACGTGACGTCCAGGGCGTCCGCCGTGAGCACGGTGAGCCGGTCCCGGCCGTCGGCGTCGGTCAGCCGGACCTCCCGGACCGTGCCGTCGTCGCGCACGGGCCCGACCGTCAGCCCCGGCACGTGGGCCGCGACGGTGGACGGCAGCAGGGCCGCCAGCACGGGGTCGATCTCGACCGCGACGACGTCCGCGCCCGCCTCGAGCAGCCCCAGCGTCAGCGAGCCGAGCCCGGGCCCGACCTCGACGACCCGCTCCCCCGGGCGCACGTCGGCCTGCCGCACGATCTTGCGCACCGTGCCGGCGTCGAGCACGAAGTTCTGCCCGAGGGTCTTCGTCGGGCGCACGCCGGCGCGCTCGGCGAGGGCCCGGATCTCGGCGGGCCCGAGGAGCGCGACGTCGGCTGGCACGGGACCGAGCCTAACGACCGCGGTGGGCGCCGCCGTCCGCGGCGGCGGCGCGGAGCCGCCACGGCGGGCCCGGTCGGACGCACCACGGCCCCGCCCCCCGGGAAGGGGACGGGGCCGTGAGGCGCTGCGGGGTCAGCTGAACAGGTTCTTGCCGCAGTGCGGCCACTGCCCGGCACCCGAGCGGTTGTAGAGCATCTTGGCGCGCGCGGTCTGCTCGTCCGCCGAGGCCTGCGAGGGCAGACCGGCGCCGCCCACGGACTGCCAGGTGGCGACCGAGAACTGGTACAGGCCGTGGTACTTGCCCGTCGACGACACGGCGTCGACACGGCCGCCCGACTCGCAGCGGGCCAGCGCGGCCCAGTTCAGCGAGTCCGCGCTGCCGCCGGCCGCGATCGGCCCGGGCGTGCCGCCGGCCGCCGGGGCGGCGGGGGACGCGGGGCGCGCGGCGGGCTTGGGCGCGGGGCGCGCCTTCGTCCCGACGGAGACGACCTCCTCGACCGGGGCCTGCGTGACCTCGTCGGAGACGGGGACGCGGGTCTCCTCGACGCCGTCCACCGTGGTGACCCGGTCGACGACCGTGCGCACGCCCGGCGCACCGGCCTGGGCGACGGTGCGCTCGCCGGTGTAGAGCGACGCGTCCTCCTGCGTGCGGGAGGTGAAGGGCACCTCGTGCGTCGTGGCGACGTCCTGCACGACGACGCGCTGGACGAGCACGTCCACGCGGCCGTCCTGGCCGCGCACCACCTGCACGCGGTCGAGCGGCTGGAGCGTCACCCCGAGCTCGCCGAGCACGTCGGCGACGGAGGCGTCGGCGTCCGGCACGGTGAGCACGGTGCCGTCGACGTGCACCTCGGCCGGGCCGCGCAGGGCGAGGTCGAGCGGCAGCTCGGGACGGCCGGCCGCCGACGAGCGGGACGCGACGAGCGCGACCGTGCCGGCGCGGGTGGCGAGGGTCTCGAGCGCCTCCTCGGCCGAGAGCGCGGTCGTCCACACGACCTGCTGCTCGCCGTCGAGCGTGACGGTGACGGCGGTCGCGTGCCGCACGACGACCTCGAGGCCGTCGGTCAGCGCGCCCGAGGCGGAGACGGTGTCGCGCGTGCCGACGGCGACGCCCTCGTCCTCGAGCAGGCCCTCGACCGAGCCGGCGAACGTGGAGACCTCGCGGGTCTCGCCGTCGACGTCGAGCACGACGCTCTTGTGCGCGTGGGCGTAGCCGGCGGTGCCGGCGCCGAGGACCAGCGCGGCGGCGGCGCCCGTGACGGCGAGCCAGCGGCGGCGGCGCGGGGCCGGTGCCGCGGCGTCGGGCAGGACGGGCTCCGGCCCGTCGGTGACGGCGGGCGTCGGCGCGGTCGCCGCGGCGCGTGCCGTCGGACCCTGCTCCGGTCCGGGGTCGGTGGTGGGGGCGTCCGCGGGGGCTGCGGGGTCGCCCGCGGTACGGGGGTTCGGACCGAGGAAGCGGGTCGAGAACTGCACGGTGCTCCAGCCGTCGTGGTGCCCGGGCACGGGGAGCGGTGCGCCTCGGCGCCCGGTGGGCGCGCGCGCCCGTGCGTCTCGTGCTGCACGGGCGGGCCACGGCCCCACCGGCCCGGATCCCCGATCCGGCCGTCAGCGACCGCAGGTGCGGCCGCTCGTCGCGCCGGCGGCCCGGCCCGCGAGGGCCCCGCCGGTCAAACGCGACACGCGACCGTAACGGAATCGTGACCCCGGTGCCAACCCTCTGAGGCGGACGTCACGCTCGCGTGACGCAAAGGCTCAGTACCAGTTCTTCGCCTGCGAGTGCGCCCACGCCGAGCACGGGGTCCCGTAGCGGCCGGCGATGTAGCCCAGGCCCCAGGTGATCTGCGTGGCCGGGTTGGTGCGCCAGTCGGCACCCGCGCTGGCCATCTTGGAGCCGGGCAGCGCCTGCGGGATGCCGTACGCGCTCGACGTCGGGTTGTCCGCGTCCACGCGCCAACCGCTCTCCTTCTGCCACAGCTTGAGCAGGCACGCGAACTGGTCGTCGCCCCAGCCGCGCTGCGCGACCATCTCCTTCGCGATCGCCTGCGCGGTGCCGGGCTCGACCGCGACCTCGGAGGGGTCGGGGAGCGGCGCCGTGCCGATGCGGATCACCTGGTCGACGGGCGGCACCGTCACGACGGACGCGACCGGCGTCCGGCCGACCACGGCCCCGCCCACCACGTCCAGCGCGTACGTGGTCACGCGCTGGCCCGCGCGGCCGGCGGTCTCGACCTTCCGCGTCCCCGTGACGAGCGACGGGTCCTCGACCTCCCGCACGGCGAACGGCACCGTCTCGGTCACGGTCTCGTCCGAGCTCGCCGCACGCGTCACGAGGACGACGAGACCGTCGACGGCGGCGGCGTCGAGCGGCACCGAGACGTGGTCGCCCTCCTCGAGGACCAGCCCGATGTCGCGCAGCGCGTCGCGCACGGTGGCGCCGCTGCTCACACCGTCGATGACCTGGCCGTCGACCACGAGGTGGACGGTCTTCTGGGTCGACACGCGCAGCACGTCGCGGCCCACCTCCGCGGACCGGGACGCGGACAGCCGCACGCCGTCGCGCAGCCCGAGGTTGTCCACGGCCTCGCCGACCGTCAGCGCGGTCGTCCACACGCTGCGCTGCTCGCCGTCGACCTCGACGTCGATCTCACGCCCGTGCCGCACCACGACCTGCCCGCTGCGCCCGACCGGGGCGTCCAGCGAGGGCGCGACGAGGTCGCCGTCGCCCACCTCGATCTCCGCGGCGGCGAGCACGTCGCCGACCGTCCGGCCGAACGCCTGGACGGAGACCTCCTGCCCGTCGACGTCGACCGTCACGTCCTTGTGCAGCGCGGCGAACGCCGTCGTCCCGCCGACGACGAGCGCGAGCACGCCCGCCTGCGCGGCGAGGCGCGGCAGCCGGCGCGACGTCGTGCCGCGGCGGCGGGAGCGGTCGGGACCGGTCACGGTGTCCTTCGGGGTCGGCGGGAGGGTCGCGTGCCCTGGGTCGTGCGTGGTCGGGTCGTGCTCGTCGGGCGGTGCGAGGTGCGGGTCCTGCGCGGTCGGTGGTGCCGTGTCATCGACAGCACCGCCGGGCACCTTGACGGCCGTCCGTCACGACGCCGCGCACGACCGTAACCGATCCGTGACCCGAGGACCACCGGCCGGTCCCCCGCCGGACGGGTGGCACCGCTCGCGCACGGGCGCGGGCGGGGCCGGGCGTCACCAGGTCCCGTACACCTGCTCCGCCGTCGCCGACACCTGCGCGCACACGTCCGCGAGCGTCCGCCCGGTCACCTCGGCCACCGTCCGGACCGTGCCGGGCAGCAGGTACGGGGCGTTCGGGCGGCCCCGGTACGGGTGGACGGTGAGGTACGGCGCGTCCGTCTCGACGAGCACGAGACCCGGCGGCAGCACGCGCAGCGCGGCGCGCAGGTCCTCGTTGGCAGGGAAGGAGACGGGGCCGGCGAACGAGCAGAACCAGCCGTGCCGTGCGGCGAGCTCCGCCAGGGCGGCGTCGCCGGAGAAGCAGTGGAAGACGGTGCGCTCCGGTGCGCCGTCGCGCAGCAGCACGTCGACGACGTCCTCGTGCGCGTCGCGGTCGTGGATCTGCAGCGCGAGGCCGAGCTCCTTGGCGAGGGCCACGTGCGCGCGGAACGCCTCCCGCTGCACCGCGCGCCCGGCGTCCCCGGCCCGGAAGAAGTCGAGACCCGTCTCGCCGACCGCCCGCACGCGCGGGTTGCCCCGGGCCACCTCCGCCACCCGGGCGAGCGCGTCGTCCAGCGGGACGTCGTGGCGCGGCTGCGGGTCCGGGTCGAGCCCGTCGGGCGCCACCTCGCGGACGCCCGCGTGCAGGACGGCCTCGTTGGGGTGGATCGCGACGGCGCCGAGCAGGGCGCCGTGCGCGCGCACCACCGCGTCCGTCCAGGCGAGCGCGTCCAGGTCGCAGCCGACCTGCACCATCCGCGTCACCCCGACCTGCGCCGCGCGCTGCAGGTGCGCGGCCAGGTCGGGGTGCACGTCGGGGTCCGCGGGGTCCCAGCCGTCGGCCCGCCAGTCGACGACGGACTCCAGGTGGGTGTGGTCGTCGACGACCGGCAGCGGCAGGGCCTCGGGAACGGGCGGCCAGCCGCGCTCCCGCTGCTTGCGGCCCATCAGCCCTGGCGCAGGCGGTCGAGCTCCTCCTCGACGATCGCGTCGTCGAGCTTGGTGAACACCGGCGTCGGCTTCCCGATCGGCGTGCCGGGCACGACCGCGCGCGGCTCCCAGGCGGCGACGGTCTCGCCCAGGCGGTAGTCGCCCGTGATGACCGGGTAGTGCCGGGACTCGTCGTCCAGGTCCGTGACCTCGTCGATGCGCGGCGACGGCGAGAACGTGCCCGTGCCGCCGAGCGTCTCGTGCACCTGCTGCGCGGCGAACGGCAGGAACGGCGCGAGCAGCGTGTTGAGGTCGCTCACGGCCTGCGTCGTCGTGTGCAGCACGGTCGCGAGACGCTCCGGGTCCTCCTTGAGCTTCCACGGCTCGGTCTCGGAGACGTACCGGTTGGCCTCGCCGACGACGCGCATCGCCTCGCCGAGCGCCGCCCGCTGGCGGTGCGTCCCGACGAGCTCGCCCACGCGGCCGAACGCGGTCGTGACCTCGGCGAGCAGCGCCTCGTCGACCGGCTGCCGCGGGCCGGGCGTCGGGATCGCGCCGAAGTTCTTGTGCACCATGCTCGCCGTGCGGTTGACCAGGTTGCCCCAGCCCGCGACGAGCTCGTCGTTCGTGCGGCGCTTGAACTCCTGCCACGTGAAGTCGACGTCCTGGGTCTCCGGGCCGGCGACGGAGATGTAGTAGCGCAGCGCGTCCGGCTGGTAGCGGGCGAGCATGTCGCGCACGTAGATGACGACGCCGCGCGACGACGAGAACTGCTTGCCCTCGACGTTGAGGAACTCGCTCGAGACCACCTCGGTGGGCAGGTTGAGCGAGCCGTACGCGCCCGGCTCGCCGCCGCGCGCGCCCTTGCCGTCGTAGCCGAGCAGCTCCGCCGGCCAGATCTGGCTGTGGAACGTGATGTTGTCCTTGCCCATGAAGTAGTACGACAGGGCCGACGGGTCGTTCCACCACTGCCGCCACGCGTCCGGGTCCCCGCTGCGGCGGGCCCACTCGATCGACGCCGACAGGTAGCCGATGACCGCGTCGAACCACACGTACAGGCGCTTGGCGTTGTTCTCCTCCCAGCCCGGCAGCGGCACCGGGATGCCCCAGTCGATGTCGCGCGTCATGGCGCGCGGACGCACGTCGTCGAGCAGGTTGAGCGAGAACTTCAGGACGTTCGGCCGCCAGTTGGTGCGCGTGCGCAGCCAGTCGCCGAGCGCGTCGACGAACGCCGGCAGGTCGAGGAAGAAGTGCTCCGACTCGACGAACTTCGGCGTCTCGCCGTTGATGCGGCTGCGCGGGTTCTTCAGCTCGATCGCGTCGAGCTGGTTGCCGCAGTTGTCGCACTGGTCGCCGCGCGCGCCGTCGTACCCGCAGATCGGGCACGTGCCCTCGATGTACCGGTCGGGCAGGGTGCGGCCCGTCGACGGGCTGACCGCGCCCATCGTCCGCTGCTCGACCATGTAGCCGTTCTTGTGGACCGTGCGGAACATCTCCTGCACGACGGCGTAGTGGTTGCGCGTCGTGGTGCGCGTGAACAGGTCGTACGACAGGCCGAGCTGCGTGAGGTCCTCGACGATGACGCGGTTGTAGCGGTCGGCGAGCTCCTGCGCGCTCACGCCCTCCTTGTCGGCCTGCACGAGGATCGGCGTCCCGTGCTCGTCCGTGCCCGACACCATGAGCACGTCGTGCCCCGCCATGCGCATGTACCGGCTGAACACGTCCGAGGGGACGCCGAACCCGGCGACATGACCGATGTGACGGGGGCCGTTGGCGTAGGGCCACGCGACGGCCGACAGGATGCGGGACATGCGCCGATCCTAGGCGGGGCCGTCGTCCTCCCCCGCGCCCTTTCCGGCGGCCGGACGTGCCGGCCGGGCGGGCGGGGACGGCGCCGTCCGGGTTCCCGGCTCGAGCCGCACGAACGTCGCGGTCGGCTCGGAGACGTCCCACGAGCGGTCCTGCGCGTCCTCCTCCGCGCGCCGGAGCGCGTCCTCGCCGGCGATCGCCTCCGCCTCGACCGCGAGCGGCGACGCGGCCGCCTCGGCGAGCGTGGGCGGCAGGACGGCCGCGCCCGGGCGGGGGTCGGGTGCGGGCGCGTGCACCACCGGCGACGGCGGCGCCGTCAGGCCGATCGGCTGCGTGTCCACCTCCCCCGCGCGGGTGCCGCCCGCCGGGGTGCGCGCCGGCCACCGGGACGGCGGGACGGCGGGCGGGCGCGGCCGGGGCAGCCCGCGGGCGGGCGCGTCGTCGACGTCCCCGGACCCGTCGACCGGCGTGAAGATGAGCGCGCACAGGTCGCGGTACGTCGCGTCGGGACGCGCGACCCAGTCGATGCTGCGCAGGGCCTGGTCCTGCCCCGCCGACTCGAGCAGGAACTGCCCGTAGCCGAGCAGCTGCCCCAGCACGGACCGCGAGTAGCGCATGTCCGTGACCTTCATCAGCGGCATCATCCCGATCTGGTGCGTCACCAGGCCGGTGAGCAGGAGCATCCGCTTGTCCGTGGCGACGAACCACTCGACCCGCCACACCAGCACGAGCCAGCCCAGCCGCGCGAGCGCCGCGAGCCACAGCCACCACAGCCACAGCGCGGCCTCGCCCAGCGCCGGCTCCAGCCGTGCCGTCAGCCAGGCGACGGCCACGAGGACCGCGAGCGCGGTGAGGGCCGGCTCGAGGAGCTTCGCCCAGTGCCGGCGCGTCGCGAGCACCACCCGCTCGCCGGGCAGGACGTACCGGCGCAGCAGCCGGTGCGACAGGACGATCCGCGTCGCGCGGTCCGCACCCACGCCGTCACCTCCCCCGCAGCCGTGCCGTCACGCGTCGCTACTCCGCGAGGTTGCTGAAGAACTCCCCGAAGCCCTGGACCGCGCCCCAGAGGAAGTCCCAGACCGACCGGACGACGTCCGCCGCCCGGTCCGGGTTCGTCACCACCGCGTACACGAGGAAGATGACGACGACCCACATGAGGATGCTCTTGGCCCTCGCCGGCATGACCGCTCCCTCTGACGTCCGCGTGATCGGCGCACACAGTACCGATACGGGGCGAACCGGACGCCACGGACACGCGGGGCGTGGTCGGCGCACCGCCGGCACGCCGGTCAGCGGACCCGCACGCGCAGCACCCGGTCGTCGCCGGGACGCGGGTCCCCGCGCCCGTCGGTGTTGTTCGTGACGACCCAGAGGGAGCCGTCGGGGGCGACCTCGACCGCCCGCAGGCGTCCGTGCTCGCCTGCGAGCAGCGGCTGCGGGGTGCCGACGCCCGCCGCGTCCTGCGCCGGGTCGTCCATCGCCCCGGGCGGGACCGGCCGCAGCGGGACTCGCCACAGCGTCCGCCCGCGCAGGCCGGCGAGGTACACGCCCTCGTCGGTGACGGCCAGCCCGCTGGGCGACGCCTCGTCGGTCGACCACTGCGCGACGGGGTCCACGAACCCGGACCGGGCGCCGCCGGTGCCCTCGACGGCGGGCCACCCGTAGTCCGCACCGGCGTGCAGGACGTTCAGCTCGTCCCACGTGTCCTGCCCGAACTCGGCGGCGAACGCCCGCCCGTCCGGGGCCCAGCCGACGCCCTGCACGTTGCGGTGCCCCCGCGTCCACACGGGCGAGGAGGGGTCGGGGTTCCCCGGCGCCGGCGCCCCGTCGGCGGTGACGCGCAGGACCTTGCCGCCGAGGCTCGCGGGGTCGGGCGCGAGGCCGGTCTCGTACGTGTCGCCGGTGGTGACGTACAGCGCGCCGTCCGGGCCGAAGGCGAGACGGCCGCCGTTGTGGTTGCTCCCCTTGGGGATGCCCTCGAGGACCACCCGCGTGGGCCCGAGCGTCGTGCCGTCGAGCGTCGCGCGCAGCACGCGGTTGTCCCGCGCCGCGGTGAGGTACAGGACGAGGTCGGCCGGGCCGCCGGGCACGGCACCGGGCACGACGGCCACCCCGAGCAGGCCGCCCTCGCCGCGCGGCACGGTCGTCGCGGCGACCTCGTCCGCCCCGGGGCCCGTGACCTCGGTGGCCGTGCCGTCCGTGCCGAGCACCACGAGGCGGGCGCGGTCGCGCAGCGTCACGACCGCGCGCGCGTCCGGCAGGAACGCCAGCCCCCAGGGCGCGTCGAGCCCCGTCGCCACCTCCTCGACCGAGGTCACGGCGACGCTCGGGACGTCCCGCACGGGCGAGGTCGGGGTCGGCGCCGCGGTCGGTCCCGGGCTCGCCGACGCCGTGGCCGACGGGCTCGGGGCGGTGGTGGACGTCGCCGCGGCGGTCGGCGCCGCGTCGTCGGGGGTGCAGCCGGCGAGCAGGACCGCGGCCGCCACCAGCACGCCCGTGGCCCGCGCGCGGCCGCCCCCCGGCCGCGTCCCTGCCGTCCCTGCGCTCATCGCGACCTCCTCGTCCCGTGCCGCCGCGGCCCGTCCCAGCGTCCGCGCACCGCGACGCCCGCGCAACGCCGGTGTGTCCGGGCACACGCGGTGAGCGCGGGACGCGGCGGCCCCGGGTGCCGAGAATGGACGCATGACCGAGCAGCGGACGCAGGGCCGGCGCGCCCTGCTGGTGGTGGACGTGCAGCCGACCTTCTGCGAGGGCGGCGCGCTCGCCGTCGAGGGCGGCGACGCCGTGGCCGAGCGGATCGCCGCGTACGCGGCCGCGCACCGCGACCGGTACGACCTCGTCGTCACCACGCAGGACTGGCACGTCGACCCGGGCGAGCACTTCTCCGCCACCCCGGACTACGTCGACACGTGGCCCCCGCACGCCGTGGTGGGCACGCCCGAGGCCGAGCTGCACCCCGCGCTGGCCGACCTGCGCCCGGACGTCAGCGTCAAGAAGGGCGAGTACGCCGCCGCGTACTCCGGCTTCGAGGGTCACGACCACGACGGCCGCGCGCTCGGCGCGATCCTGCGGGACGCCGGCGTCACGGACGTCGACGTCGTCGGCATCGCCGAGTCGCACTGCGTGTGCGCCACGACCCTCGACGCCCTCGGGTTCGGGCTCGGGGCGCGCGTGCTGACGGACCTCACGGTGCCGGTGACGCCCGAGCAGGGCGAGGCCGCACGTGCCGCGATGCGCGAGGCGGGCGCGGAGCTGGTGGCGTCCTCCGCGCTCTGAGCCGCGGGCGCGTGCGCGCTCGGGGTCAGCGCGTGCGCGCCCGGGGTCAGCGCGTGCGCGCCGCCAGCGCCGCCGCGTAGAGGTCGCGCTTCACCACGCCGGTCGCCTCCGCCACCTCGGCGACGGCCTGCTTGAGCCGCTCGCCGGAGTCGACGCGTGCGAGCACCTCGGGCACGAGGTCCGCGACGTCGGCCGGCCCGGTCGCGGGTGCACCGCCGACCACGAGGACGACCTCGCCGCGCACGTCGCCCGCGTGCGCCCACGCCGCGAGGTCGGCGAGCGGCCCTCGGCGCACCTCCTCGTACGTCTTCGTGAGCTCCCGGCAGACGGCGCCGGGGCGGTCGGCGCCGAACGCCTCGACCATCGCGTCGAGCGTCTCGGGCACCCGGTGCGGCGCCTCGAACAGCACGAGGGTGCGCCGCTCGGCCGCGAGCGCGGCCAGGGCCCGGGCGCGCTCCCCCGGTCGCCGCGGCAGGAAGCCCTCGAAGCAGAACCGGTCGGTCGGCAGCCCCGACAGCGCGAGCGCCGTGAGCACCGCGCTCGGCCCCGGCGCGACCGTCACGGGCAGGCCGGCCGCGACGGCGGCCTGCACCGCGCGGAACCCGGGGTCGGACACCGCGGGCATCCCGGCGTCGCTGACGACGAGCACGGTGCCCCCGCCCGCGACGACGTCGAGCAGCTCGGCGACGCGCTCGCCCTCGTTGTGCTCGTGGTGGCTGACGAGCCGGCCGCCGATCGTCACGTCGAGCCGGGCGGCCAGCGCGCGCGTGCGGCGGGTGTCCTCGGCCGCCACGACGTCGGCCTCCGCCAGCAGGCGCCGCAGCCGCGCGGACGCGTCCTCCGCGTCGCCGATGGGGGTCGCGGCGAGGACCAGCAGGCCCGTGGTGTGGTCGGTGCTCACGGCCCCAGCCTCGCACCCGGGCCGCGTGACCACGTGCCGGTGACGGGCGTCACACGATCGGCGGCAGACCTCTACGATGACCGCGTGCCGCCCACCGGAGACGACGCCGAGCGCGACGACGCGCCGGGCACGCCCGTGCCCGGCGGCGCGGGACCGCTCCCCCCGGACGAGACCGCCCCGCGCGCGGCGACGGTCGTCGACGACGAGCCGGGTCCGCGCTACCCGGACGACGACGCGGGCGAGGACCCCGGCGACGGGCGCTCCCCGTACGGCCCCGACGACGAGGCGGGCCCCGACGACGAGCCGGCCGAGCCGCGCCGCACGGTGCTCCTGCGGCGCCTGCTGGGCGACGAGGCGCTCGCGCTCGACGCGACCCCGCGCGCCCGGCTGCACGGGTGGCTGTGGGCGCTCGCCGTCACCGTCCTCGCCGGCTTCCTGCGGTTCTGGGACCTGGCGCGCCCGCACGCGCTCGTCTTCGACGAGACCTACTACGTCAAGCAGGGGTACTCGCTGCTCGCCCGCGGCTACGAGGCCGCGTGGGGCGAGAACGCGAACCCGGCGTTCGAGGCCGGGGACACGAGCCTGCTCGGCACCGACCCGGAGTACGTCGTCCACCCGCTCGTCGGCAAGTGGATGATCGCGCTCGGCATGCAGCTGGGCGGCGGGGTCGAGAGCTCGTTCGCGTGGCGGCTGGCCGCGGCGGTCGTCGGCACGCTCGCCGTGCTCATGGTCGCGCGCATCGGCCGGCGGATCTTCGCGTCCACGGCGCTCGGCACGGTCGCGGGCCTGTTCCTGGCCTTCGACGGGCAGGCGATCGTGCACTCGCGGATCAGCCTGCTCGACCCGTTCCTCATGTTCTTCGCGCTCGCGGCGTTCGGCGCGCTCGTGCTGGACCGCGAGCAGGCGCGCCGCCGCCTCGCCGACCGCGCCGCCGCCGTGCTGGACGCCGGCGGTACGCTGCGCTGGGGCCCCGGGCTGGGCTTCCGCTGGTGGCGGCTGGCCGCGGGCGTGCTGCTCGGCCTGGCGATCGGCACCAAGTGGTCGGGCATGTACTTCCTCGCCGTGTTCGGCGTGATGACCGTCCTGTGGGACATGGCCGCGCGCCGCGGCGTCGGCGTGCGCGCGTGGCACCTCGCCGGCGCGGTGAAGGACGGCCTGCTCGCGTTCGTCGTGCTCGTCGGCTCGGCCGCGCTCACCTACGTCGCGTCGTGGGCGTCGTGGTTCGCCTCCGACAGCGCCTGGAACCGGCACTGGGCCGAGCAGAACCCCGGCCAGGGCGTCGCGTGGCTGCCGCCGGCGCTGCGGTCCTGGTGGCAGTACCACGAGGACATGTGGCGGTTCCACAACGGCCTGGAGACGCCGCACTCGTACGCCGCGCACCCCATCGGCTGGATCGTGCAGTGGCGGCCCACGTCGTACTACTACCCGACGGAGATCTCGGGGCTCACGGGCGAGCAGGCGCAGGCGGCGTGCGGGGCCGACTCGTGCTCGCAGGCCATCCTCGCGGTCGGCAACCCGATCATCTGGTGGGCCGGCGCGGCCGCGGTCCTCGTCGCGCTGTTCTGGCTCGTGCGCTACCGCGACTGGCGCGCCGGCGCCGTCCTGTCCGGCATCGTCGCCGGCTGGGTGCCGTGGTTCGCGTACGCGCACCGCACGATCTTCGCGTTCTACTCCGTCGCGTTCGTGCCGTGGGTCGTGCTCACGCTCGTGTACGTCCTGGGGCTGCTCGTGGGGCCCGTGAGCCCCGACGACACCGAGCGCGACCGCCGGGGCCGCCGCCGCACGATCGTCGGGGTCGGCGTGTTCGTCGGGCTCGTCGTGGCGGCCGGGGTGTTCTTCTACCCGGTGTGGGCCGGCTGGGTGGTCCCCTGGCAGCAGTGGCACATCAGGATGTGGCTGCCCACCTGGATCTGAGCGGGTCCGCCCGGGGTCAGCCGACCCGCTCGCCCCAGCGTCCCTGCGGCGAGCGGTACCAGGCCAGCCCGAGGCGGTCCCAGAAGTCTCCGTGCGCGGTCAGGCGGCGCGTCAGGTCGTCCAGGTCCCGGGGCCCGGGTGCGCTCCACGCGACCTCCGCGACGGCGGCCAGACGCGGCAGCAGCATCGTCGTCAGGTCGTCCAGCGTGCGCAGCGTCTCCGTCCACAGCGCCGCCTCGACGCCGAGGACCGCACCGGGCGGCAGGCCGGGCAGCACGTCCTCCGGCTCCCAGCAGTACGCGTCCGCGAGGTCGACGTGCCCCGCCCACTCGAGCCCGAGCGGCGAGTCCGCGTCGTACTTCATGTCGAGGTACACGCGCGACGCCGGCGACAGCACGAACCGGGCGCCGGCCCGCGCGGCGGCGACGAACGGCTCCGGCTCCACCCGGTCGTCCCAGAACTGCACGACGGTGCCCGGGGGCAGGTCCGGCACGTGCGCCAGCTCCTGCCACCCCACGGGGGTCTTGCCGTGGGCCGTGACGGCCTCCAGGGCCGTGCGGACGAGGCGTGCGTACTCCTCCGGCTCCATCGTGAGGACCTCGTCCCCGCCGACGTGCACGTGCTCGCCCGGCGTCATCCGCGCCACGTCGGCGAACACGTCCTCGAGGAAGGGACGCGTGGCCGGCAGGTCGGCGTGCAGCCGGGAGAACCCCACGCCGATGCCCAGGTACTCCTCGGCGGGCTCCCCGGTGGGCGTGAGCTCCCCGTAGGCGTGCTGCGCGGCGTTCACGTGGCCCGGCACGTCGATCTCCGGCACGACCCGGATGCCCCGCGCGTGCGCGAACGCCAGCAGGTCCTCCCAGTCCGCCGCCGAGTAGTGCCCGCCCGGGTCGCCGTCGACGGACCGGGCGCTCGACCGGCGCACGAGCTCCGGCCGGGAGGGCACGTCCAGGCGCCACGCCTGGTCGTCCGTGAGGTGCAGGTGCAGCACGTTGAGCTTGTAGTGCGCGAGCAGCCCGATCACGACCTTGAGGTCGGGCACGGACACGAAGTGCCGCGCCACGTCCAGGGTCAGGCCGCGCCAGGCGTAGCGGGGGGCGTCCTCGATCCGCACGGCGGGGACCTCGAAGCGCCCGTCGGGGAGCTCGCGCAGCAGCTGGCGCAGCGTGACGACCGCGTGGACGAGCCCCTCGGCGCAGCGCGCCTCGAGGAGGACCTCGTCGGGGCCGACGAGCACGCGGTAGGCCTCGTCCCCCGCGGGCAGTCCCGCCTGCTCGCCGTCGGCCAGCCGCACGCGCACGGCCCCGGGCACGCCCGGGTCCTCGAACCGCACCTGCACCGCGTGCCCCGCCGCACGCCCCAGGAGGTCGGCGACGAGCACGGCGGCCGGCAGCGCCGGGTCGTCGGCGTCGGCGCCGGGCACGACCACCACGGTGGCGGGGCCGACCACGTACGGGGCGAGGTCGGCCGGCTCGACCACGAGGGGCTGCGGCACCACGGCGATGACGTCGGACACGGGGCGCTCCTTCGCGGGTTCGGTCACGGCACGGGCAACCTACCGCCCGACCGCTCCCGCCCGGCGGGAACCGGTGCCGGCGGCGCCGGGAACGGGTCCCGAGGACCGGCCCGGCACGGGCCCCGGATCGCTCGACGCGCGCCGCGGCGAGAACTGCCCTAGTTTTCTCACGTCACGGAAACAGACCCTTGACTCAACCCGAGGAGTGTGCATGGGTATCAGCGGCATCATCACCGCGATCGTCATCGGCGCGATCATCGGGGCGCTCGGTCGCCTCGTCGTCCGGGGCAAGCAGCGCATCTCGATCCTCGCCACGATCGTCATCGGCATCATCGCCGCGCTCCTCGGCACGTGGATCGCGCAGATGGTCGGTGTCGAGACGACGGACGGCATCGACTGGATCGAGCTCGTGTTCCAGATCGGCCTCGCCGCCATCTTCGTGAGCCTGTACGCGGGCTGGGCCGGCAAGAACCGCCGCTGACCCGCTGCGCCGGCACCTGCCGGCCGCGCCGTACGACGGGCCCCTCCTGCGGGAGGGGCCCGTCGTCGTCCGTGCACCGGGCCACCCGGGCGGGGCGACGACACGAGGGCAGGGACGACGGCGGCCAGGGCGAGGACGGCGCCAGGGCGAGACGGCGGCCGGGCGAGGACGACGGCCGGGCGAGGACGACGGCCGGGAACGACGAAGGGCCCCTCCGTCGGAGGGGCCCTTCGTCGTGCGGTGGAGCTGAGGGGATTCGAACCCCTGACCTTCTCATTGCGAACGAGACGCGCTACCAACTGCGCCACAGCCCCGCGAGCGAGGAACACGTTAGCACCCCTGCGGCCCCACGTGGAAACCGGCCTCGTGTGGCGGCGCTCACGACCCTCGCGACGCGCTGACCGGCGCTGATGCCGCCACGAGCGCCCGGGACGCCCCGGGCGCGACGGTCACTGCCCGGCTGCGCGCCGGCGGGCCAGGACCGCGTTGAGGTCGATGCTGCCCGTCGTCTCCGGCGCCGGCTCGAGCGTCGCCGCAGGCTCCTGCACGGCAGGGGCGTCCTCCGCGGCGTCGGGCGCCTCCTCCGCGGGACGGTCCGCGGGGCGGCGGGCCGTCGACGCCTCGACGTCCTCCTGGGACAGCGGAGCCGGGCTGCGACGCGGCGCCGGGGCCTTCATCGTGTAGGTCGGGCGGGGCACCGGCACCGGCGACCACGCCTCGCCGTCCTCGTCCGCCGGGGTGGTGCCCACGGCGTCGGGCACCGCCGCCGTCGGTGCGGTCAGGGCCGACCGCCGCACCACAGGGGTCGCCCCCGTGGCGTGCCGGGCCGGGCCCGCCGTCTCGCCCGCGTCCGCGACGATGCGCTCGAAGACCTCCGTGTGCGCGTCCGACGGGCGCACGGCGTGCCCCGTCACCAGCGGCACCGGGACGTCCGCAGGAGCCGCGGCGGGGCGCACCACCGGCACGGGGGCGGACGACGGACGGACCACGTGGGTGGCACCGGTCCGCGGACGCGCCGCCAGCCGCTCCTCCCGCTCGATGGTCGCCGCCCAGTCCTCGTCCGCGCGGTGGCCCGCGACCACGGCGCGACGCCCCAGCACCGTCACCGTGACGAGCAGCGCCGTCGGGACCGCTCCGGCGACCCAGGTCACGGCCGGGGCCGCGGCGGCGAGGCCCCAGCCCACGACCGACGCGACCAGCAGCACCGCCGCCAGCACACCACGGCGGCGCGCGGCGGCACCACGGCGAGCCGTCGCCGCGGCGCGCGCGGCACGGGCCTGCGCGAGGCGGCGCGCCGCCTCGGCCGAGATGCGCTCGGGTGTGGCGTGCGGTCGGTCCACGGTCGTGCCTCCTGTCGCCGTGCCGGCGCCGACCGCCGGCACACCCGTCCCCGGCGTCAGCAGCGCCGTCGTGCTCGGCCCCGACGCCGCGGGAGCCGCCGGACGCACCGTCCGGCCCGCACCCCGCGCCACCGCGACCACGCGCAGCCCGGCCGAGAACCGGTCGTCCGCACGCGCCTCCAGCAACCGCTGACGGTGCCGCAGGTGGTGCGGCACCAGATACGCCACCCACAGGCCGACGAGCGCGAGCGCCACGAGGCCTGCGAGTCCGTTCACGGATCGACGGTAGGGGCGCAGCCCCCCTCACCGCCGGAGGGGAGCGGCGTGTCGCGCGACGACACGCCCGAACCGGTGGTCACGGGCGTGGTAGGCCGTGCCGGTCGCCCGCCCTCACGTCCCGGGACCCGGTCAGACGCGCCCCCGACGCGCGTGCCAGCGCGCGACCAGCCCCTCCGGCACGTCCTCGACCGTCAGCGCGAACGAGCGGTGGTCGCACCACTTCCCCTGGATGTGCAGGTAGCGCTCGCGCACCCCCTCGTCCCGGAAGCCGAGCTTCTCCACGACCCGCAGGGACGGACGGTTCTCCGGGCGGATGTTGATCTCCACGCGGTGCAGCCCCAGCACGCCGAAGCAGTGGTCGGTGGCGAGCGCCACCCCCGTCGGGATCACCCCCCGGCCCGCCACGTGCTGCGACACCCAGTACCCGATCGACGCCGAGCGCAGCGACCCGTACTGGATCGACGACACCGTCAGCTGCCCCACGAGCTCGTCGCCCAGGTCGACCGCGAACGGCAGCGCCGACCCGTCCCGCGCCTGCGCGGCCAGGGCCCGGACGAACTGGCCGAACGTCGGCCGCGGCCCCCGCACCGGCTCCGGGCTCGTGGCGTCCCACGGCTCCAGCCACCCCGCGTTCGCCGCGCGCAGCGCCATCCACGCGTCCGCGTCGCGGCGGCGCAAGGGGCGCAGCCGCACGTCACCGTCGACCAGCTCGACGGGCCACCCGAGCGCCATCACCCCTCCAGTCCGTCGGTCCGGGCGAGGTTCCGCTCCGCTCCCGGCACGCGACGCTCCGCGGTCCCGCACCGTCCGCTGCGCTCCACCTCACCCCTCCAGCACCAGGCAGTGGACGACCTGCCCGGCCCGCACGGCCATGTCCGTCTCCCCCACCACGGCCAGCGCGTTCGCCTGCGCCAGCGCGGTCGTGGACGGCGCCGCCGGGTCGCCCAGCGGCGTCACCCGGTAGCCCTCCTCGGGGGACCCGAGCACCGACGCCGGCACGAACTGCCGCAGGCCGGGCGGGGACGCCCAGCCCTGCGTCGCGGCGGCCGCCACCGACGGCCGGAACAGCTCGGGGTGGCCCGCCATCGCGCGCAGCGCCGGGCGGACGAACACCTCGAACGACACCTGCGCCGCGACCGGGTGCCCCTGCAGCGCGAACACGGGCACGCCGCGCTCGTCGTCGTGCGAGCCGAGCCCCCGACCGACCGTGCCGAAGCCGTGCCGCAGGCCGGGGGTCATGGCGACCTGGTCGAGGCGGACCGTGCCCAGCGGCGCCAGGACGTCCTTGACGGTGTCGTGCGCCAGCTCCGACAGCCCGCCCGTCAGCACCACCAGGTCCGCGCGCACCAGCTGGTCCTCGAGCGCCTCGCGCAGGGCCGCCCGCTCGTCCGGCACCACGCCGACGCGCACCGCCGACGCGCCCGCGTCCCGCACCGCCGCCTCGAGCGCGTGCCCGTCGGCCTCGAACACGGTGCCGGGACGCGCCTGCGCGGTCGGCTCGATCAGCTCGTCACCGACGGACAGCAGCACGACGCGGGGCGTCGGGTGCACGGGCAGGCGCCCCCGGCCCATCGCCGCCGCGAGCGCCACCTGCCGCGCCCCCAGCCGCGTCCCCGCCGTGAGGACGACCTCGCCGGCCCGGACGTCGGCCCCCGCCGGTCGCAGGTGCTGACCGGGGACGGCCGGGCGCTGCAGCGCGACGCGCGCGGTGCCCCGGTCCGTCTCCTCGACCGGCACGACCGCGTCCGCGCCGATCGGCAGCGGCCCGCCCGACGCCACCCGCACGGCCGTCCCGGTCACGTGCCGCAGCCCGGCGGGCGACCCCGCGTGCACGTCGTCGACGACGGGCAGGTCGCGCACGTGGCCCGCACCGTCCAGCGTGTCGTGGGCGGCCACCGCGTACCCGTCGCGTGCGGCCACGGGCACCGCCGGCACGTCCACGGGCGCCACGACGTCGGCGGCGAGGACGCAGCCCGTCGCGTCGTGCAGCAGGACGTCCAGCGGGGCGACCGGACCGACCGCCGCGAGGACGGCCGCGAGGTGGTCCTGCACCGATCTCATGCGGGCATTCTGCCTGCTGGCGGGTGGTCCGCCGACCGGCGGCGGGGACCCGTCGCCGGCACGCCGACGCGGCACCGGGGCGACGCCACACCGGCGGGCAGCGGCGCGGACGGCCCTCGCTGCGCCACACTGGGGGCATGAGCGCCGTCGCCCAGCCGTCCTGGCACAGCCCTGCACCGGGCCCGGGTCACGACGGCAGGGCCGGCAGCGGCCGCCGCGCCGAGGACCGGCCAGCGGTGCGCCGCCCGTCGGCGGCCGAGACCAAGGACGCGCTGCGGCGCCGGATGAGGGCACAACGCGGCCGGCGCTCGCCGCGGCTGTGCGAGGAGGCCGCCGCCCGTCTCGCGGAGGTCGTGCTGACCATCCCCGAGGTCGCCGACGCCCGCTGCGTCAGCGTCTACGCGTCCCGGCCGACCGAGCCGGGCACGGGCCCGGTGGTCGAGGCCCTCGCGGCGCGCGGGGTGCGTCTCCTGCTGCCGGTGCTCGGCGCCGGCCTGCAGCGGGACTGGGCGGAGTACGCGGGCCGGGAGGACCTGCGGGAGCGCGCGCCCGGACGTCCCCCCGAGCCGGGCGGCCCCGGTCTCGGCGGCGACGCGCTCGCCGCGGCGGACGTCGTGCTGGTGCCCGCGCTCGCGGTGGACGCGACCGGCACCCGGCTGGGGCAGGGCGGCGGCTGGTACGACCGGGTGCTCGCGCACGTGCGGCCGGGCGTGCCCGTCGTCGCGCTCGTGCACGCGGACGAGGTGATGACCGAGCCGCTGCCGCGCGAGCCGCACGACCGCCCGGTCACGGCGGTCGCCACGCCCGAGCGCTGGTGGCGCGTGGAGCCCGACGCCGGCTGACCGGTCCCCCGCGTCAGTCCTCGCCGGGGACCAGCGTGAGCCGGTCGACCGCGTCGGCCTCGACCGCGGCCGCCGAGAACGGCCACGGGAACTGGTCCCCGCGGGCCCACGCGTCGAGCTGGTCGTCGTAGTGGACGCTGCCCGGGTGACCGGACGTGCCCGTGAGGTTCACCCACGTGGAGGAGTCCAGGTCCCCGAGGTCGACGACCATGCGCATGGACGGCGCGTTGCGCACCGCGAACGACCCGGACGACGCGTCCCAGCTCGTCGCGTCCACGATCGCGGACCCGCCGCCCACGGCCCGCGGGGACGGGTTGACGAGGCCGCGCACGACGGCCGGCACGCCCTCGCCGCCCAGCACGGGGTGCCGGGGTGCGGCGACGTGCAGACGCCCCCACGCCCAGTCCTCGGTGCGGCTGCCGAGCTGGGCGGTGAGCCCGTACCGGGCCTCGCTGAGCGCGCGCGACAGGATCTCGTCGCGGCCCTCGACGACGCCGGGCGTCGAGCGGTCGTCCCACCAGGGCGACGTGGGGTCGGCCAGGATCGTGCGGACGACCTCGAGCCACCGCGAGTCGCCCGACGGCCCGTGCCCCTCGGGCAGGTCGTCGGCGAACGTGAGCCGCAGCAGGTCGGACCACACGGCCGCGAGGTAGGCGGCGGCCGCCGAGTCGGCGGACTGGTCGTGGTCCCACCGGCGCAGCAGGTCCTGCCCCTCGGCGACGAACGGCTCGTCGACGTCGACCTCGAGCAGCGCCGGCACCAGCACGTCGGCGTAGGGGTTGCGCTGGTCGGTCTGCATCCGCGCGGTCGTGGCCGCGTCGACCGGCCGGCCGGCCTCGATCTCGCCGGCGAGCAGGTCGCGGATGCGCTGGGCCCGGTACCCGTAGTCGGTGTCCACCGCGAGGAACGGCCCCAGGCCCGCCGGTGCCACGGCCTGGTTGGCCGCCACGACGAAGCCCGCCGCCGGGTCGAGGACGCGTGGCATCTGGGCCGGGTCGACCCAGCCCTGCCAGTCGTAGCGCGAGTCCCAGCCCGGTCGCGGCCAGGTGCCGTCGGCGGGCACCGGCCCGGCGGGCACCGCCGCGCGCACGGGGATCCGGCCGGGCGCCTGGTAGCCGATGTGCCCGTCCGTGGTCGCGAACACGATGTTCTGCGACGGCACGTCGAACAGGGCGGCGGCGCCGGCCACGTCGTCCGCGTCCTCGGCCGTCATCATGGCCAGGATCGCCTCCACCGTGCGGCCGGGCTGCAGCGCGGTCCACGCGAGCGCCACCTCGAACCGGACGCCCGGCGCGCCCTCGGGCACGGGCGTCCGGGACGCGGCCGCCACGTCGAGGACGTCGGAGACGATCGGGCCGTGCCGCGTGGTGCGCACCTCGATCTCGACGTCGTCGCCGCCGGCGACCTCGATCGTCTCGGTCCGCACCTCGAGCGGCACCCGCTCCCCGTCGACGAGCACCTGGTCGCCCTGGACCCGCTCCAGGAAGAAGTCCGTGACGTCGGCGCCGAGGTTCGTCAGGCCCCACGCGAGGCGGTCGTTGTGGCCGATCACGACGCCCGGCACGCCGGCGAGCGCGAAGCCGGTGACGTCGAAGGGGCAGTCGTCGTCGACGTCCGCGCAGCGCAGGCCGACCTGGGACCAGATGCCGGGCGCGGAGATGCCGAGGTGCGGGTCGTTCGCGAGCAGCGGCTTGCCGGAGGCGGTGTGCTGACCGGAGACGACCCAGGAGTTGGAGCCCACGCCGTCGCCCTCCCCCACCAGGTGGGGCACGGCGGCCAGCGCCCGGTCGGCCGCGGCGAGGGCCACCTGGAGGTCGGGCTCGGCGAGCACCGCCGTGAGGTCCACGTCCGCCGCCACGGGTGCGGCGGCGCGGGGCGCGACCGCGGCGGCGTCGAGGACCGGCAGGTTGCGGTCCTGCGGGTAGGCCGGGAAGAGCTGCTCGACGCGCGCCACGTCGCCCACCGAGGCGTACGTGAGCGCGCGGTTCAGCTCCGCGTCGTAGTTCGCGCGCAGGTCCCAGGCCATGGCCTTCAGCCAGACGAGCGAGTCGACCGGGTCCCACGGCTCGGGCCGCTCCACGGGCACGCGCCGGCCCAGCACCGTGTACTCCATGGCCATCTCCGCGGTGTCGCGTCCCTCTAGCCACGCGTTGACGCCGCCGGCGTACGCCTCGAGCCAGTCGCGCGCCTGCGCCGGCAGCTGCTGCCACTCCTGCTCCGCGACGCGGCGCCAGCCGAGGGTGCGCACGACCTTGTCCGCGGCGAGCGCGTCCTCCTCCTCGCCGACGAGCTCGGACAGCCGGCCCGACGCGACGTGCCGGCGGTAGTCCATCTCGAAGAACCGGTCCTGCGCGGACACGTACCCCTGGGCGGCGAACAGGTCGGCGGCCGTGCCGGCGACGATCGTCGGGACGCCCCGCGCGTCGCGCGTGACGCGCACCTCGTCCGCCAGGCCCGGGACCGTCTGGGTCCCCGACACCTCCGGCAGCGGACGGCGCAGGACGACGACGCCCGCGAGCACCGTGGCCAGGAGCGCCACCACCACGACGGAGGCGACGACGACGAGGGCGGTACGCAGGCGGTGGGGGCGGGGCACGGTCCGCACGGTAGTACGCCGCGGTCGCTTGACGCGGGCGGTACAGTTGGCACTCGGACCCCGAGAGTGCCAGCGCGCGACGCTCGGCGCCCACGGGCCGCGCGTCGCCCCCGCGTCCGCGCCGGCACGCGGGCGGCCCGCCCGGGTCCACCACGCCACCCGCCGGGCGACGCCCGGCGCACGAGTTCCACGGGAGTCGGCCAGTGCCCACCTACGCCTACCGGTGCACCGCCTGCGAGCACGCCTTCGAGGTCCAGCAGTCCTTCTCCGACGACGCCCTGACCGTGTGCCCCGAGTGCGAGGGCCGCCTGCGCAAGGTGTTCTCGGCGGTCGGGGTCGTGTTCAAGGGCTCCGGCTTCTACCGGACCGACGCGCGCTCCGGCGGCTCGACGTCGTCGACCACGGGCGCGAAGTCGTCGGGGTCCACGTCGTCCTCGTCGGGCTCCTCCTCGTCGGGCTCCTCGTCGTCGGGCTCCTCGTCGTCGTCGACGTCGTCCTCGAGCGCGTCGGGCGGCTCGTCCTCCACGACGAAGGCCGCCTCCGCCTGACGTCCCGGCTCGTCCGCCGCGAGCCGACCCCAGGGCCGCGAGGCGCCCGGGTCGTCCACGGTCTCCTCCCCCGGCCGGGGACGGGGGCACGAAGACTCCTAGCGTCCCTCGGGTGCTCCCCCTCGACGTGCCCGGCACGGACCCGCGGCCCGCTCCGCTGACCCCGGTGCGCGCCCCCGCGGCGCTGCGGCTGCGGGGCGCGCTGTGGCGGTGGCGGTTCGCGCTGGCCGCGGCGTGCCTCGGGCTCGCGGCGGGCGCCGTCGTGCACGCCCTCCGGCCTGCGCCCCCGCCGACCGTGCCCGTGCTGGTGCTCGCCGCGGACGCCGCCGCCGGCGCCCCGCTCGCCGTCGACGACGTCGTCGTCGCGCGCCTGCACCCCGACGCCGTGCCCGCCGACGCGCTCACCGCGTCCGACGAGGTCGCCGGGGCCGCACCGGTGGTGGACCTGCCGGCCCGCCAGGTGCTGACGCCGTCGCTGCTCGGCACCGGGACGCCGACGGGCCCGGACGGCACGGTCGTGGCCGCGGTGCGCCTCGACGACCCGGGCGTCGCCGCCCTGCTCGCCCCCGGCGCGCACGTCGACCTCGTCGCGGCGCGTCCCGAGGGAGGGCCCGGCCAGACGGTGGCCCGGCGCGCGCTCGTCCTGCCCGCGCCGGCTCCCGCCGGGCGCGACGGCGGTCTGCTCGGCGGGTCCGGCGCGGAGGACCCCCTCCCGGTGCTCGTCGCGGTGGCGCCGGACGAGGCCGTCCGGATCGCGGAGGCGTCGGCCTCCGCGCGGCTCGTCGCGGTGGTAGTGCCATGATCGCGGCGTCGGGAGCACCAGCGCGTGGACGAGCGGGGGCACGGATGACGGAGAACATGCGGGACGGGCTGCGCGGCGCCGGGGAGCGGCTGCGCACGGTGGGCAGCAGCAGCCAGGTGAAGGGCATGGCGAAGGTCCTCCAGGGCTTCAAGGACTTCGTCTCGCGCGGCAACGCGGTCGAGCTGGCGGTCGGCGTGGTCGTCGGCGCCGCGTTCACCTCGGTCGTCGGCGCACTCCAGGCGGCACTCATCAGCCCGCTCATCGGGTGGATCTTCGGCAAGCCGAACCTCGCGAACGTGTGGGACGTCGGCCCCTACTCCTGGCGCCGCGGTGCGGAACCGATCCAGGTCGGGGTGATCCTCGAGGCGCTCCTGCAGTTCCTGCTCACGGCGGCGGCGATCTACTTCCTCATCGTCCTGCCCCTCAACGCGCTCGCCGCCCGGCGCAAGCGCGGGCAGGAGGAGGAGCCGCAGGCGCCGAGCGAGGACGTCCTGCTGCTGCAGGAGATCCGCGACCTGCTCGCGCAGCGCCTCACGCCCGCGGTGGCGAACGACGCGACGCCCGGCACGGCGGGCACCGGTGGTGGGGGCGGACCGGCCGCACCGGGTGAGCCCGGGGCGCCCTCCGGCCCGCTTCCCGACGGCGGCACCGGTCCCGGCATGCCGCCGCGCTTCCCGCCCGGCAGCGGCCCGGCCTGACGCCGGCCTGCCCGCCCGTCACCAGTGCGGCGGGCGCTCCCGCCGCAGGCGCTCGTCGTCGGACGACGGCTCCTCCCGGCCCCAGCCGCGGTCGCTGTCGTCGGCGGACCGGGTCGCGCTCCACGGGTCCGGCGGCTCGGTACCGGCCGGGGCCGGCCGCGGTGCACCGCTCGTGGACGACGCCGGCGAGGCCTCGTCCTGCGTTCCGGTCGCCGGGCCGGGCCGGGCGGCGTCGCCCGACTTCGGCGCCGCGGGGAACGCCGAGCGGAGCACGGACTCGTCGGTGCCCACCGTGCCCGACGGCCGCACGGCACGCCTCGGCCGCCGCGCTCGCGCGGTCGGCTCCCCCTCGGTGCTCATCCCGTGATCGTCGCGCGCGGACCCGCCCTCAGGCGAACGCGCGCGCGACGGCCGCCCGCACGACGGTGTCGACGCGGTGGCTGCGCCGGGTGATGCCGAGCTCCGCGCGGAGCGCGTCGGCCAGCGCGTCCCGCGTCCGCTCCTGACCGTCGGAGCGGAGCCAGCGGACCAGGTCGTCGAGCTGGTCGTCGCTGTACGCGCCGATCGGCAGGCCGGGCCGCACGTCGGGACGCGGCTGCGTGCGCACCGCGAGCACGAGCTGCTCGCCGGTCGTCGTCACCGGGCCCTCGGTGGGCGGCACCGCGGGCGCCACGCGGGGCGTCGCCCCCGTCGCCGTCCGTGCGGCCTCCGCGCGGGGCGCGACGGCCGGCTGGACGCCCGTGGGCGTCCGCACGACCGGCGTCGCGCCGGTGACGGGCCGCACGGCCGCGGTCGCACCCGTCGCGGGACGCACCACCGGCGTCGCACCCGTCGCGGGACGCACCACCGGCACCGCACCCGTCGCGGGACGCACCACCGGCACCGCACCCGTCGCGGGACGCACCGCCGGCGTCGCGCCGGTCGCGGGACGAGCGGTGACGTACGGACGCACGGGCGCCTCGACGTCGTCCTCCTCGGGCGCGTCCGGGACGACCACCGGCACCGGACGGGACGGCGGCGTGGCGGCCTCGGGCCGCCGCTGGACGAGCCGCGCGTGCACGGCCCGCCGGATCCGGTCGACCTCGGCCTGCGGGTCGAGGAACGCGGCGGCCGACCACACGCGCACCACAGACCACCCGAGCCGGGCGAGCCGGTCCGCCACGAGGCGGTCGCGCACCCGCACGCTGGGCTCGCGCACGTAGTCGTCGTCGTCGGTGAGGACCGCGACGAGCATCTCGTCGGGCAGGTCCGGGTGGCCGACGACGAGCGGGATCCGCGCGCCGCCGGGCACGCCGTGGTCGACGTCCACCAGGAGCCCGTGCTGCCACAGCCGCTCGGCGAGGTCGAGCACGAGCCGGTCCGGGTCGGACCCGCCGGTCGGGCGCTCGCGCTGCGGGTCGGCTCCGGTGCCGTCGGCGGCGCCGCGCTCGGCGGCGAACCGCAGCAGGTCGGCCAGCAGCTGGGGCCCCGCGCCGCGCAGCCGCTCCGGGTCGAGGTCGTCCACGCCGAAGCACGAGACCACCGTCAGCCGGTGCCGGGTCGAGCCGAGGGCGTCGAGCAGGAGGGCGTCGCCGCCGGTGCGGCTCACCGGGCCGAACGAGTGCAGCACCCGCCGGTGCGGCGTGCGCCCGAGGCCGAGCGACAGGATCACCGCCTCGCGGCGCAGGCCGGCGACGTTCGCGACGTCGACGACGACGAACGGCTCGGGCCGGCCCGCGTCGAAGAACGACGCCAGCGCCGGGTTGTCCCGCACCTCGGCGAGCACGACCTCGCGCACCGCGTCCGCGTGGCGGGGCGTGACCGTGACGACGGCGAGCGACTCGTCCGGGTGCCGCAGCACGTGCTCGACGACGAGCTCGAGGACCCGGTCCACCTCGGCGCGCGTCGAGTCGACCGTGCCGCTGGTCGGGTCGGGCATGCCCGTGCCGTCCACGACGTCGAGGTGCACGAGCGGCTGCGAGGTGGGCAGCGGCGTCGGGACCAGGACGTCGGCGTACCCGTGCCCGGCGAGGAACGCCGTGAGGTACGGGTCGCGGCGGGACGCGTCCGCGTGCAGGGCGACGGACGGCAGGACGTCGGCCAGCTCGCGGACCGCCGAGCCCGAGGCGCAGCGCGCGTCGCCGACGACGACGACCTGCCGGCCGCGCGCGATCGCCGGGAGCGCGGCCTCGACGGGCAGGTGGGCCGCGGCGTCGACGACCACGAGGTCCACGGTGCGCGACGCCGGCAGGACCTGCGAGACGAGCATCGGACCGGCGACGACGACCGGACGCAGCCGGCGCGCGACGTCGGGGTAGCGCGCCACCGTCTCGCGCACGGACGTGAGCCGCTCCTCGACGAGCTCGGCGAACAGGCCCTCGGCCTGGTCCCGGTGCTGGCGCAGGGCGGCCGCGACGCGGGCGAGCGCGGACGCGAGCACCGGCGCCGTCCGGCTGGCCACGTGCGCGCGGTCGAGGTCGGCGTACGTCGCGGACAGGGCTCCGAGGGCGGTGCCGTCGTACCCGGCGAGCGCCGGGTCGGCGGCGAGCACCTGCTCGAACACGGTGCTCCACCAGGCCAGGTCCAGCTCGGCGGGCGCCAGCGCGGGGTCGGCACGGCGCTCGGTGAGGTCGTCGACGAGCGCGCCGAGCCCGGCCGCACGCAGCGCGTGCAGCAGCTGCGTGCGCTCCGGCAGGGTGTCCAGCGCGTCCGCGGTGTCCCGCAGCCGGCCGAGGCGCTCCCGCAGCTCGGTGAACGGGGTGGACGCGAGCGCGCCACCGCCGGGCGTGCCCGCGAGCACGGCCGCGAGCGCCTCGACGTCCTCGCGCACGGCGCGGTGCTCGTCCTCGATGACCTCGAGCGCGTCGGGCAGGCGCGGCCACCCGCCGGCCGGGCAGTGCGCCTGCCACACCTCGCGGCGTGCCTGCACCTCGAGCAGCGCGGCGTGCAGGTCCGCGACCGGACGCCCCGGGCGCAGCATGTCCTTCGCCTGCTTGCGCAGCCGCCGGCGCAGCCAGAAGCCCATGGGCACGTCGTGCTGCTCGCGCCACTCCTTCGTCGCCGTCGCCGCGACGAGGTCCGCCGCGGTGCGCTCGAAGACCAGCGGCTGGAACACGTCGAGGGACGCGCGCACGCCGTCGAGCATGCGCAGCTGCTCGCTCCAGCCGTCGAGGGTCGTCGCGGGCGTCAGGCCCGTCTCGGCCGCGACCTGGGCGACCCGGTCGACGAGGACCGGCAGTGACACGTCCAGCAGGCGGTCGAGCCGGCGCCGCACGACCTGCGCGTCGGCGGACGTGCGCAGGTCCGCGCCGAACCAGGGCGTGTCCTGGGGACGCAGCGTGAACGCGCCGAGCTCGCCGGCGCGCACGAGGTCCCGCGCGAGGCGGGGCCGCCGCTCGGCGTCGAGGGCGCGGGCGACGTCCGGCGCGAGGCGGACGGTCGTGCGCGGCGTCGGGCGCGCGGACGTCAGGCGCGCGAGCTCCTGCAGGGCGTCGTAGGCGGACACGGCCCACGGCTCGCGCGGGGCGTGCAGCGCGTCGACGTAGGCGCGCAGGCGCTCGCGGTGCTCGAGCAGCCGCGTCCGCAGCGTCTGCACGGCGGTCGTGTCGACGGTGGGCGGCTCGGTCGTCATCGCGCCGAGCAGGCGGCGGCCCACGGCGGTGCGCCACCCGGCGTGCGGCTCGACGTCGAGCACGAGCTCCCCGAGGCCGAGGTCCTCGAGCCGGGCGACGAGCGCGGTCGCGGCACGGCGGTGGCCGGGGACGTAGAGCACCGTCCGGCCCTCGGCCGCGGCGTCGGCGACGAGCGCCGCGAGCGTGCCGGTGACGTCGGCGCCCGTCGGGGCGTCGACGAACACGTGCACGCCCGAGGCGACGACGTCGAGGACGTGCTGCTGCGCGGGGTCCAGGTCGCCGACGCCGCGCTCGACCGCCGGGTCGCGGTCGCCGCGCACGGGCTCGGGCAGGGTGACGGCGAGCGCGTCCCGCGCGTCGTCGAGGCCGGCCAGGGCGCGGACGACCTCGTGCCGGTCGAGCGTGCCGGCGAGCTGGTCGAGGTCGTCCACGAGCACCTGCCCGGGGTGGACGAACGTGCCGACCACGACCTTGTCGACCAGGGAGAAGTCCTCGAGGACGGCCTCGCCGAGCGACGCCAGCCGCTGCAGGGCACCGCGCGGGTCGAAGCCGGCGGCGGTGAACGTGCCCCGGGCGACCGCCGCCGGGTCGAGCAGCGCGCCGTGCCGGCGCAGCGCACGCGCCAGGACCGGGTTGACGTCGAGGGACGGCTCGAGCGCGAGCTCGTAGTCGCCCTCCCCCGAGCCGCGCGCGTGCAGCGTGACCGGCCGCAGCAGCACGGGGGCGCGCACGGTGCGCACCGCCTCGCCTGCGCTGTCGGCACGCCCGGCCCGTGCCTCGGGGTTGCGCCGCGTGACGTGCGCCAGCGCACCGACGTCGTCGGAGGCGAGGTCCGCCGAGGACCGGTCCGTCCACGTCGCGACGCCGATCGCGAGCGACGTCGGCGCGATGCCGTACCGCTGCGTGTAGGTCGCGGCCCGGGCGCTGACGGCGCGGGCACGCCGGCGGGCGGCGGACAGCGCACCGGCCTCGCGCACGAGGTTCGACAGGCGGGTCGCCCGGCCGGCGAAGAGCTGTGCCATGCCCGACGGGTGCGCCGCGGACAGGTCGAGCGCGGCCTCGCCGAGCTGGTCGACGTCCGCGAGCGTCGACGCGCCCGCGGCCTCCACGAGCGCGCCGCGCCAGGTGGCGACGGCGCCCTCGAGCACCTCGGCGGGCGACGGCGGCTCGACGAGGGCCACCGGCGCCGCGTCGGGGCGCTCGGCGTCGGCGGTCGCGGGGTCCTGACCCGGGGCGCCGGCCGGGGCGGCCGGCTCGGGCGGACCGGCCGGGGTCGGTCCCTGGGCGGGGGTGCGGGCGGGGACGGTCACCCTGGAACGGTAGACCGGGCGACGGCGATCCCCCGGGCGGCCACGCCGAGCGGCGCGGAGGCGATGTGCCGCGTGATCATCGGCCCCGCGACGACCCGACGGCCCCGAGGACGACCCCCGAACGCCCTCTGACCTGCCCCGACACGGCCCCGACACGACGAGAGCGGGACGGGTGACCCGTCCCGCTCTCGTGACCGCCGGTGGCGGGAGATTGAGAGACGGTGCGCACCGCGCAGGGGGCAGGCGATGCGCACCGTCGAGTACGAGTGTTGCTCATCCGCGGACGTTGGTCAAACGTCCAGGCCGTCCGTGCGGGTGAAAACCGGGCGACCGTCCAGGAGCGGGCCGGCGGTGGCCGGGGACGGTCCCGCCGTCCCCGTGCGCCTACCCTGGACCGGGCCGGCGTACCGCGGGCCCGGGGAGGGCGGACGTGATGACGGGCAGGCGCGGGGCGGCCCTCGTGTGGGCGGCGGCGGTCCTGGCCTACCTCGCGGCCGTCGTGCACCGCACCGCCCTCGGCGTCGCAGGCGTCGACGCCATCGAGCGGTTCGGCCTGTCGGCCACGGGCCTCGCCTCGTTCTCCGTCGTCCAGCTCGGCGTGTACGCCGCGCTGCAGATCCCCGCCGGGCAGCTGCTCGACCGCTTCGGCGCGCGCACGCTGATCGCCGGCGGCTCGCTGGTCATGGCGGTCGGCCAGGGGCTGCTGGCCTGGGCGGACGACGTGCCGACCGCCATCGTCGCCCGCGTGCTCGTCGGCGCCGGGGACGCGGGGATCTTCATCAGCGCCTGCCGCCTGGTCGCCGAGTGGTTCCCGCCGCGGCGCGTGCCGGTCCTCGTGCAGATCACCGGGATGATCGGGCAGGCCGGCCAGATCGTGTCCGCCGTCGCCGTCGCGTTCGTCCTGCACACGACCGGCTGGGGCGCGACGTTCGGGGCGCTCGCGGCGGCGGGTGCGGTCGTCGCGGTGCTCGCGTGGGCGGGGGTGCGCTCGCCGGCGCCGACGCACGCCACCGTGGTCGCCCGGGCCGTGCGGACGCGCTTCGTGCACGCCGTCCGGGACGCCGCACGCCCGGCGGGTACCCGGCTCGGCTTCTGGTCGCACTTCGTCACGCCGTTCAGCGCCAACGTCGTCGCACTGCTGTGGGGCGTCCCGTTCTTCGTCACCGCGCAGGGCCGCTCCCCCGCGGAGGCGAGCGCGCTGCTGAGCGCGCTCACCGTCTCGGCGATGGTCGCGGGGCCGCTCGTGGGCCGGTGGACCGCACGGCACCCGCTGCGCCGCAGCTGGTCGGTGCTCGCGTCCGCCGTCACGACCCTCGTCGCCTGGGTGTGGCTGCTCGTGCCCGACACCCCGCGCCCGTTCTGGCAGCTGGTCGTGTTCGTCGTCGTGATCGGCGCCGGCGGGCCCGTGTCCCTGGTCGGGATCGACTTCGCGCGCACGTTCACGGCCGCGGACCGGCTGGGGACCGCGACCGGCTTCGTGAACACGGGCGGCTTCACCTCGTCGATCGTCGGCATCCTCGCGGTGGGCGTGGTGCTGCAGCTCGCGTCCCCGCCCGGTGCCGTCACGTACACCCTGGACGCGTACCGCCTCGCGTTCGCGGTGCTGGCCCTGCCGTGGGTGGTCGGGGTCGTCGGCGTGCTGCGCAACCGGCGGCGAGCGCGCGCCGACATGGCGGCGGCAGGGACGGTCGTGCCGCCCGTGCGCGAGGTGCTCCGGCGCCGCCGTCGCTGACCCCCGAGAAATCGATGCGTCTGCATGCATCCAGGAGGTCCCCCCGGTCGGAAGTAGGGGTGTCAGCACGACACCGCCCGCACCCCGCGGGCCGACCCTGGAGGACACCATGCGCGCTCGACCCCTCGCCGTGGCAGCCGGATCGTTCGCCGCCGCCGCACTGACCCTCGCCGCCGTACCGGCCCACGCCGCCGGCGCCGACGGCGCGCAGCTCTCGGTGCTGCACGGCGTCCCGGACCTCACCGTCGACGTGTGGGTGAACGGCGAGCGCACGCTCGACGACTTCGCCCCGAGCACCCTCGCCGGTCCGCTCGACCTGCCCGCCGGCACGTACACGGTCGCCATCACCGCCGCTGACGCCGCCGACGCGAGCGCGACCGCGGTCGGCCCCGTCGACCTGGCGCTCGAGGCCGGCGGCAACTACACGGCCGTCGCGCACCTCGACGCGTCCGGCAACCCGACGGCCACGCTGTTCACCAACGACACGACGCCCACCGCCGCGGGCCAGGGCCGGCTCACCGTCCGGCACGTCGCCGCCGCGCCCGGCGTCGACGTCCTCGCCGGCGGCCAGGCCGTCGTGTCGAACCTGACGAACCCTGCCGAGCAGACGCTCGACCTGCCCGCCGGGACCGTCTCCGCCAGCGTCGTCGCCACCGGGACGACCGAGCCGGCGCTGCTCGGCCCCGCCGACGTCACGGTCGCCGAGGGCGCCCACACGATCGTCTACGCCTGGGGCAGCGCGACCGCTCAGCCGGCGACGCTCGCGCTCGCGACGCAGGTCGTCGAGGGCCTGCACAGCTCCCCGTCCGGCGTCCAGGCCGGCCAGGCCGGTCTCGTCGCGGACGACGCCACGCAGCCGTGGCTGCTCGCCGCCGGTGCGCTCGCGCTGCTCGGCGCCGGTGCGCTCGCGCTGCTCGGCGCCGGTGCTCTCGCGCTGACGCGCCGCACCGCCGTCGCGAGCGCGAAGGGCGACCGCTGACCGGGCGGTCCCGGGCGCAGGGCACCGCGGCCCGGGGCGGGACGGCGGCACGAGCCGCCCGTCCCCGGGCCGCGGCCGGTCCCCGGCGGCCGGCCGGCCCGCGCCCGGGAGCACCCCGTGCCGCGGCCCGCGCGGTGGCGGTCGCCGCGGTCCTCGTCGGCCTGACGGCGTGCAGCAGCGACGCGCCGCAGGTCCCCACGCCGACCGACGCCGCCACCGCTCCCGGGACGGCAGCCGCGCCGGCGACGGCAGCCGCCCCGGCTCCGTCCTCGACCGGCGCGGTGGTCGACGTCCCCGTCCAGGACGCCTCGCTCGGCGCCCGCACCGCCGCCCCGGTCCTCCCGCCGGTCCGCGTGCAGGTGCCCGACCTGGCCGTCGACATGCCGGTCGAACCCGCCGGTGTCGCCCCCGCCGGCGACATGGAGCTGCCCGACGGTGCGGACGTCGCCGCCTGGTACGAGTTCGGGCCGGCACCGGCCGCACCGGCCGGCTCCACCCTGATCGCCGCCCACGTCGACTCGCGGACCACCGGCGTCGGGCCCTTCGCCCGGCTGCGGGACCTCGCGCCGGGCGCCGCCGTCGTCGTCACCACCGCCGACGGCACCACCCACGAGTACCGCGTGCGGGACGTCGTCCGCGTCCCCAAGGACACCGCGCCCGTCGGGGAGTGGTTCGACCGCGCAGGCGCTCCCCGGCTGGTCCTCGTGACCTGCGGAGGTGCGTTCGACCGGGAGGTCGGACACTATGCGGACAACGTCGTCGTGACCGCCCTGCCCCTGGGCGGCTGACCGTGCTGCAGCGCGTGCGGGACCGGGCGGCGGGTGAGGAGTCGTCCGTGGTGGTGGTCCCACCCCCGTCCGGTCGGTCGGCGCAGCCGGCCGGCCCGGACGCGGTCGACGACGACGGGGTCGCAGCCCTCGGGCAGGCCTTCGCCGCGGGCGACGAGACCGCCGTCCGTGAGGCGTACCGCCGCTGGGCCACCCTCGTCCACACCGTGGCGCTCCGCTCGCTCGGCACGGTCGCGGAGGCGGAGGACGTCACGCAGCAGGTGTTCGTCGACGCGTGGCGCAGCCGGCACCGGTTCGACCCGTCCCGCTCGCGGCTCCCCGCCTGGCTGCTCGGCATCACGAAGCACGCGGTGGCGGACGCGCACGCGCGGCGCGCGCGCGACGGCCGGCTCGAGGTGGCCGCGGAGACGTCGGCGGTGGCCGCGGGCGCGACCGCCGCACCCGGTCACGACGAGCGCGTCGTCGACCGGGTGGTCGTGCGCGACGAGCTCGACCGCCTCGGCGACCCGCAGCGCACCATCCTGCGCCTCGCGTTCTACGACGACCTCACCCACGAGCAGATCGCGCGGCGCCTGGACCTGCCGCTGGGCACCGTGAAGAGTCACGTCCGGCGCAGCCTCGCCCGGCTGCGGACCCGATGGGAGGTGGAGGGTGTCGGTACCGCCGAGTGACGCGCACGTGGACGACGACGTGCTGGCCCTCCTCGCCCTGGGCGAGGAGGCCGGCTCCGCCGACGAGCGCGCCCACGTCGCCTCGTGCGACCGCTGCGCGCACGAGCTGACCCACCTGCGCGAGCTGGTCGCGGTGGCGCGCGCCGCGCAGGCCGACGGCCCTCTCGTGGCACCGGCGGCGCACGTGTGGGATCGGGTGGCGGACGAGCTCGGGCTCGACCCGGCCCCGGTCGCCCTCGCCGACGGCCCCGCGGACGCCGCGCCCACCGCGCCGGCCGCCGCCCGGCCCGACGCCACTGTCTCCACCGACGCCCGTGTCGCCCCCGTCGTCCCGCTGCGGCCGCGCCGCCGCTGGGCGTGGGTGGCGGGCGCCGCCGCGGCCGGTCTGCTCGTCGGCGGCCTGGGCACCTGGTGGGTCACCGGGCGCACGCCGGACGCGACCGTCGTCGCGCGCGCGACGCTGGACGCGCTGCCGGGCTGGGACGCGGAGGGTTCCGCCGCGCTGGAGACGACCGCGGACGGCACGCGCGTGCTCGTCGTCGACGTCGAGGAGGCCGAGGCCCGCACGGACGGGTACCGCGAGGTGTGGCTGCTGCGGCCGGACGTGTCCGGGCTGGTCAGCCTCGGCCCGCTGACGGGCACCTCGGGCCGGTTCCCGCTGCCCGACGACCTCGACGTCGACGAGTTCCCCGTGGTGGACGTGTCCGCCGAGCCGCTCGACGGCGACCCGGCGCACTCGGGCGACTCGGTGGTGCGGGGCACGCTCGGCACCTGACCCGGCGCACCGGCCCGCGCAGCGGGGCTCCCCGCCCGCCGCGCCTGCCCCACCGGCGCCGCCTCAGCGGCCCGCCGGGTCCTGCACGCACACGGCGAGGATCGCGACGTCGTCGTCGGCGCCGTGCGGCACGAGCGCCGACAGCACGCCGTCGAGCAGCTCGTCGGCGCCGCCGGCCGGCAGCTGCGCGACCGTCGCCGCGAGCGCCGTCAGGCTCTCGCGCAGCCGGACGCCGCGCCGCTCGACGAGACCGTCGGTGTAGAGCAGCAGCACGTCGCCGGGATGCAGCGTCGTCGTGTGCTCCGGGCGCGGTGCGCCGAACCCGAAGCCGAGCAGCGCGCCGGTGCGCCCCTCGAGCAGGGCCGTCGTGCCGTCCGCCCGGCGCAGGAGCGGGGGCGGGTGCCCCGCGGAGGACCACGTCACGGCGCGGGCGCCCGTGCCGTCGGGCTCGCCGAGGCGGGCGACCAGGACGGTGCCCGTCGCGTCGAGGTGCAGGCCGAGCGCCGTGCGGTCGGCGAGGTCGAGCGCGGGGCCCGGGCCCGCGTCCTGCGCGTAGGCGACCGCGCGCAGCGTCCCCCGCAGCTGTCCCATGTGCGCGGCCGCGCTGATGTCGTGCCCCGTGACGTCACCGACGACGACCACGGTGGCACCGTCCGGCGTGCGGAAGGCGTCGTACCAGTCGCCCCCCACCCGGACCTCGCGGGCCGCGGGGCGGTAGCGCACGCCGATGGTCAGGCCCGGCACCTGCGGCGGCGGGGTGAGGAGCGAGTCCTGCAGCTCGATGGCGGCGGCGCGCTCACGCTCGAAGGCCGCGCCGAACCGCTCGAGCGACGAGCTCACCGCCATGGCGTGCTCGACGACCGCCGGCACCTCCTCGACGACCGGCACCGCCGGGCAGGGGGCCGGCCCCTGGGCGACGGCGACGATGTCGGTGACGTCCTCGGCGCGCTGCACCAGGTGCGTCACGTGGCCGGCGGAGTCCAGCACGGGGACGTTCGTGACGATCCACCAGCGCTCCTCCCACCGGTCGCCGCCCCCGTGCTCGAGGACGTCGTAGCGGTGGGGACCCAGGACCTCGAGACGCCCGGTGCGTGCCACGCGCTGCAGCGACTCGATCTCCGCGGCGCTGCCCTCCTCGCGGTCGGGGCGCGCCGGGAACGCCTCGAGCACGTGGCGTCCCAGGACGGCGGACGCGGGCCGCCGCACGGACGCGAGGAAGGCGTCGTTCGCGTCGAGGACGACGAGGTCGGGCGACAGGACGAGCTTCGGGGAGCTGAGCGAGGCGAACACGGCCCGGTAGTCGACGGCGGCCTCCGGGCCGGAGACCTGTGCGTCCTCGTCCTTCCCCATGCCACCCCCTGCCGGTCGTCCCGTCGGGTCACGCCCCGCGCACCCGTGCCTGCCCTCGACCCCTGTCTGCTTACCACCGCGGTGCCACGTGCACACGCCGGGGCGCCCGTCGGTGGTCGGGAGCAGACTCGGTGCCGTGGACGACAAGGAGACGCTGCACCGGTACCTGCGACGCAGCCGCGAGGACCTGGTGGGCAAGCTCGACGGCCTGGGCGACCACGACGTGCGGCGTCCGCTGACGCCGACCGGCACGAATCTGCTCGGCCTGGTCAAGCACGTGGCGTCGGTGCAGCTCGGGTACCTGGGCGCGGTGTTCGGCCGCCCGAGCCCGCGCGAGCCGCTGCCCTGGGACGCGCCCGGCGCCGAGCCGGACGCCGACCTGTGGGTGGGCCCGGGTGAGACGCGTGCCGACGTCCTGGACCTGTGGGCGCACTCGGCGGAGCACGCCGACGCGACGGTCGCCGCGCTGCCGCTCGACGCGGCCGGCGTCGTGCCCTGGTGGGGCCCGGGCGACCAGGACGTGACGCTGCACCAGGTGCTCGTGCACCTGCTCGCCGAGGTGGCGCGGCACGCCGGCCACGCGGACGTGCTGCGCGAGGGGCTGGACGGGCTGGCCGGTCAGCGCGTGGGTGACCCGAACCTGCCGGGCCGCTCCTCCGAGGAGTGGGCCGCGTACCGGGCGCGGATCGAGGAGGCGGCCCGGGGGGCGGCCGATCCGCACGGGTGATCCCCGGCCGCGCCCGGCGGGGGCCGGCGACGCCCCGACCCGGCCGGTGCTCCGGCCGGGAGAGGTGCGGGCGACGCCCGGGCGCGGCGGGCGAGGACCGTCAGTACTTGCAGCAGGGCGACGCGGACGCGGGGTCGGCCTGCACGATCGCGGCGCCCGTGATGCCCGTGACGGTCGTGAGCGCGACGACGGCGGCGACGATGATCTTCTTCTTCATGGTGGGACACCTCCGGTCAACGTGCCGGCCCGTCCGGCACAGCGCCGATGTTCCCGGCCCCGTGTCGTGAAGGCAATGACTCCCCGAACATCGGGGTAGACACGCCGTGAAAAGCCGTCACCCGGGCGTGTCGCAGACCGTCGTGCGCGACCGTCAGCCGGGACCGCCGTCCGTCGGACCTCCCCCGGTCAGTGCGCGGAGGGCCGCCGCAGCGTCGTGCGCACACCCAGCACGGCCAGCGCGCGGCCGTAGGTCTCCACGACCGCCTCCGTGCTGTCGCCGGCGGCGCGCAGGCGGTCGGCCAGGCGCCGCCACGCGGCGGCGGCGGGCCGTCCGGCCGGCATGGTCTCCAGCCGGGACGCCGCCTCGCGGTACGCCTTGAGCGCCGCGGCACGCTCGCCCAGCGCGAGGAGCGCGTCACCGAGCGCCTCGTGGGCGGCGGCGCCGTCACGGCGCCGACGCGGGCCGATGAGCTCGACGGCCTTGAGCCCGGACGTCAGCGCGGAGCGCGGCTGCCCGAGGAGCAGCTGGGCCCGCGACCGCACGGTCGCGGCACGTGCGAGGTCGACCTGCGACTCGCTGATCTCCAGCGCGAGACGCGCGGCGTCGAGCTCGGCCAGCGCCTCCTTCGGCCGCGGGGGCGTCACCTCGATCAGCAGCTGCGCGAGGTCGAGGCGCAGCAGCGGCACGTCGTTGTCGGCCTCCTCGCCGCCGACCACCGCCAGCGCCGACCGCAGGTGCGCGAGGGCCGCCTCGCCGTTGCCGTGCGCGTCCTCGACGAACGCGAGGTTCCAGTGCACGCCCGACACGGCCCGCGCCGACCCCTCGCGCAGGGCACGGGCGAGCAGGTCCTTGCCCCGCACGAGCGCGTAGGTGATGTCGCCGCGCGCGACGTAGGCCCAGACCAGCGTCGACTCCAGGCGCAGGAGCTGGTCGCTGCCGCCCGCCGCCGCCGCGAGCGCCGCGAGGTGGTGCTCACCCGCGCGCACCGCCTCCACCACGTCGCCGGCCTCGGTGAGCGCCATGACGAGACGCGCGGCCGCGTGCGCGGCGCGCAGCGGCCGGTGCCCCTCGGTGAAGCGCCGCGCCGCGTCCGCGAGCAGCCGGCAGGCCTCCTCCAGCTCGCCGGCGCGGTCGAGCGCCTCGGCGTGCGCGAGCAGCACGCGACCGGCCTGGTCGACGTCGAGCGCGTCGAGGTCCACGGCGGCCAGCTCGGCGGCGGCCGCGGCGGGACGCCCCGAGCGCACCAGCTGGCGTGCACGGACGACCGCACCCTCCGACGCCTGGTACGCCGGCGACCGCTCCCCCTGCTCGAGGTAGGTCACGGTGATGCCGAGCGCGGCGGCGAGCCGCTCGAGCGCAGCCGGACCGGGCCCCCGGATGCCGCGCTCGAGGTGCGACACGTAGCTGGGGTGCATCATGGCGGCCCGCGCGAGGTCGGCCTGGCTCAGCCCGGACCGCTCGCGCGCGTCACGGAGCCTCTCACTGACAGGGTGCACGGCTCTCACGATAGGCACGCGACCGGCGACACGGAAGGGGGACCGGGAGCACTGTGAGTCACGACCCCGCAGACAGACCGGGCATTCGGGCCAGGTGCGACATCCGCGGAGGTGCCAGCACCCCCGCCCGTCGTCCCATGACTGGACGTCCGACCTGATCGCGCGGGTGGGACGCGCCGTCCCACGACGCGGGCGCTGCGCCGGCACCCCCCGGCACCCGTCGGCAAAGAGCGTGCCGCACGCCGACCGCGCTGCCTACCCTCGGCCGCATGCGCCCCGAGGACTGGATCGACCACCGTCGCGCCGGCGACCGCGAGCTCGTCGGCTGGCTGCGCCCCGAGGGCGACGGCTTCGTCGCGATCGACCGCCTGGGCCGGCCGGTGACCGGCGCCGTCGACTGGGACGTCGCCGAGGCCGCGCTCGAGGAGCGGGGGCTGCACTGGCTCGCCGACCTGTGGGAGCTCGAGCTCGAGGACGGCCGGACGACCCGCGTCCGCCTCGTCGAGGTCAGCCCCGAGCGGGTCGTGGTCAAGCGCGACGACTTCGGCGACGTCACGGCGGAGCTGCGCACGTGGACGCTGCCCTTCCCGGCACCCGCCACGCTGCGACCGTACGCGGGCGACGCGTCCGTCCTCGAGGGCGGCTCCCTCGGCTGATCGGGGCCCGCGGGGCACGTCGGCGCCGCCCGTCCGTAGGGTGCCGTCATGACCACGGACGACGTGCAGCGGTGGGCGGCGTTCGCCGCGGAGCCCGGCGGCGGCAACCCCGCGGGCGTCGTGCTCGACGCGCGCGGCTGGTCCGACGGGCGCATGCGCGCCGTGGCCGCGGAGGTCGGGTACTCGGAGACGGCGTTCGTCACCGACCCGGCCACGCTGACCGTGCGGTACTTCTCCCCCGTCGCGGAGGTGCCGTTCTGCGGCCACGCGACCGTCGCGACGGCCGTGGCCCTCGCGGCCCGGCGGGGCCCGGGCGACCTGGTGCTGCGCACCGCGGTCGGCCCCGTGCACCTCACGACGCGGGACGTGGACGGGGCGCTCACGGCGACGTTCCGCAGCGTCGAGCCGCGCGTGGACGACCTCGCCCCGGACGTGCTGGACGAGCTCCTCGACCTCCTGGGGCTGACCGGCGACCACCTGGACCCGACCCACCCGCCGCGCGCCGCCTACGCGGGCAACGTGCACCCCGTCGTGGTGCTGCGGGACGCCGCGACGTTCGACGCGTTCGGCTTCGACCCCGCCGCGGTGCGCGCGCTCATGGACCGGGAGGGCTGGGCGGGCACGGTCACCGTGCTGCACCGGCGCGGCGGCGACGAGTACGAGGCGCGGAACCTGTTCCCGGTGGGCAGCGTCACCGAGGACCCGGCGACCGGGTCGGCGGCGGCCGCGACGGGCGCGTACCTGCGCGCGCTCGGGCTCGTCGCACCGCCGGCGCGCGTGCGCGTCCTCCAGGGCCGGCACGTCGGGCGGCCGAGCGTGCTCGTCGTCGACGTGCCGGAGGAGGGCGGGATCGCCGTGACCGGCGGCGCGACGCCGATCCCCGCCGACGGGGCCTGACCGCGGGACCCGGGTGCGGCGGCGCGCTGTCAGGACCGGTCGGCGGCAGCGCGCCGACGGCGCCGGCGCAGGGCCGCGAGCAGCGCGAGCGTGACAGCCGCGCCGAGCAGGGTCTCGACGACCCGGTCGACCGCGAGCGCCGCCGGGTCGGACGGGGTGCTCAGGTGCACGGCGAGCAGCGCGACGGGCGTGACGAACGTCAGGCCGAGCGCGTAGTCCCGGGGCATGGCGATCTCGGCCGCGGCGGCGCACACCACGACCACGGCGACGACGACGCCGACCGGCGGGTCGGCCGCGAGCAGCAGGCCGGTGAGGAGGGCGCCCGCCACCGTGCCGACGACGCGCCGCACGGCGCGCCCCGGGTCGTGCGGGCGCCCGTACGCGGGCAGGGTCGCCACCACGGCGACGACGGCCCAGGCCGGGTGCGGCAGCCCGAGCGCGAGGGCCAGGGCACCGGCGGTCAGCGCCCCGCCGACGACGAGCAGGACGAGCCGCCACAGCGCCGGGCCACGCAGCACGGCCGCGTCGCGCTCGGGACGGCGGCGCAGCTCCGCGAACAGCCACGGCGCCCGTCCGCCCAGGGCCGCGCGGACGGGGTACCCGACGACGCTGACCGACCACGCCCACGCGAGGCTGCCCAGCGCGACGGCCGCGACGACCGGCAGCTCGCCCGGCGCGACGGGCACCTGCACGCACGTGAGGTAGGCGAAGACGGGGAAGACCGGCTGCGGCGGGATGCCCTGCAGCCACGTGACGGCGCACGTCCCGGCGACGAGGACGACCACCAGCCCGGCGGCGGCGACCGGCACGGACGCGTCGGCGACGTGCAGCGCCGTGCCGGCGGCCATCGCACCGGCCATGAGCGCGGCCACGACGCTCACCGTGACGACGCGGCTGCGGTAGGGCTCCGCGCGGCCGTAGATCGCGGTGAGCGCGGCGAACATCGCGAACGCGGCGAAGCGCGTCCACCCGCTCGCCACGACCACCGCGAGGGGCACGGCGTTGGCGACGACGACGCGCAGCGCCGTCTCGACGTCGAGGGACCGCCACGGCCGGTCGGCGCCGGCGACGCGCCGGACGGTGTCGGCGATCGCCACGGCCTCTCCCTCCCGCCCGCGTCCGGGCGGGGCGCGGTCCCTCAGGGTAGGCACGCCCGGCGGCCGGGCCGGCCGGCCCCGGCGGCACGACCGTGCGGGCCGTCGCAGCCAGACGGCTCAGTCGCCGCCCGGGCCCGCGTACTCCAGGCCGGGCCAGTGCGCCCACTCCTCGAAGTGCTCGGCCCGCCCGTCCGGCGCGAAGCGCACGACCCACAGGTCCCGGAACTCGTGGGGCTCCTCGCCGAGGTAGTGGACCTCGGCGCGCAGCACCGCGGTGGGCGGGTCGACCGCGACCGGCTCGGCCGTCATGGTGAACGGGGTCGGGTCCAGCCAGAAGTCCTCGATCGCCCCGCGCCCGCGCAGGCCGTCGTCGTAGGCGCCGCGCAGGTACAGGGCGTCCTCGGTGAAGAGGCGCTCGACGGCCGCGACGTCCTGCTCGCGCCACGCCCGCTCGTACTCCCGCACCCACGTCATGACGTCGTCGGCGTCCATGCCCCTCCTCGTCGTCGCACCGTGCGGGCCGGCAGTCATGCCGCGGTCCCCACCTGCGTCAGGAACGCCGGGACCTCGAAGTAGAGGCGCGCCTCCACGATCGCACCGTCGTCGACGTCGTACACGACCGCCAGCGGCACCCGCACGTCCCGGCCCGTCGCCGGCACGCCCGCGAACTCCCCCGTGTGCCGGCCGACGAACACGCCCTCGAACACGGCGGTGCCCTCGCCCACGACGAGGCGCCGGCGGTCGGTCCGGGCCTCGAATGCCTCCCGGTAGAAGTACCGGAGCATCACCTGCACCGCCTCCGGGCCGCGGTGCTCCTCGCCCGTCGCCATGAACCGGAAGACCACGTCCGGGGCCACCGCCGCCGTCTCGCCGCGGCGCTCGCTCGCCAGGTACTCCTCGACCACCGCACGCGTCGCCTCGATGCTGACGCGTCCGTCGCTGGACATTGCGGACCTCCCCACGGACGTCGACCACGACCCCCACCCGGTCGACTCCTCGACGCTACCCCGCGTCCGCGACGTCCGGTACGTCCTGTCCGTCCCCGGTCGGACGACCGACCGACACCCACCCGGCGCGGTGCAGGCGCGCGGCGCCGTCGAGCAGCAGGTCGAGCGCGAACACGAACTCGAAGTCCTCGTCGCAGCCCTGGCCGACGCCCGACAGGTCGCCGCGCGTGGCGGCGGTCGCGATCTGCAGGACGTGCGGGAAGCGGCGGGCGAACTCGGCGCCGAGCGCGGCCTGCTCCTCCGGCGTCGGTGCGGGCGCGTCGGCCGGGGGCGTCTCGTCGAACATCTCCGGGCTGAAGCCCCAGATGCGGTTGCCCAGCGCGTGCATGACGTGGTGCACGAGGTCGGGCGAGAGGCCGCCGGCGAGGAAGGTGCCCGCGAGCGCGTCCATGTAGCCGAGCACCGCGGGGGTCCGCCGGGTGCGGGTCTCGACGGCCTGCCGCGCCCACGGGTGGCGCAGGACGGCCCGCCGGGCCGAGAGCACGCGGCGGCGGACGGCCTCCTGCCAGTCGAGGCCGGGCGCGGGCTCCTCGAACTCCCCGATGACGAGGTCGACCATGCCGTCGACGAGCCGCTCCTTGTCGGCGACGTGCTTGTAGAGGGCCATGGGGACGACGCCGAGCTCCTTCGCGACGTTGCGCATGCTCACGGCCGCGAGGCCCTGCGCGTCCGCCAGCGCGACGGCGGCCTGCAGCACGCGCGCTGCGGTCAGGGGCTCGCGCCGCCGCTCGTCGACCTGCCGGGCCATGCCACCTCCGCGTCCATCGGGTGACGATCTTGACAGGTGTACACCGTACACCTAGCGTTCGACGACAGGAGGTGTACGCCGTACACCACGTCTGGGAGGACCCTCATGCACCCCACCCGTCGGACCGCCGCCCTCGTCGGCGTGTTCTTCGTCGTCGCCGCGGTGACCGCTGTCGTCGCCCTCGCGCTCTACCAGCCCGCCCTCGCCGACCCGGAGTACGTCCTCGGTGCGGGCGCCGACGCAGCCGTGCTCACCGGCGTGGCTCTCGAGGTCCTGCTCGCGGCGAGCGTCGTCGGCACGGGAGTCGCCCTCTACCCCGTGATGTCGCGGTACGGCCGCGCGACCGCGCTCGGCTACGCGCTCGGGCGGCTGGCCGAGGCGCTCGTCATCCTCGTCGGCGTCGTCGCGGTGCTCGCCGTCGTGACCCTGCGGCAGGTGCACGCGACGAGCGGCGGCGACCCGGACGCGCTCGTCACCGTCGCGCGTGGGCTCGTCGCCGTCCACGACGCGACGTTCCTCGTCGGTCCGGGCCTCATCATCGGCGTCAACACCACGCTGCTCGCCTGGCTCGTGCGCCGGTCCGGGCTCGTCGCCGGCTGGATCCCCGTCGTCGGGCTGGTGGGCGGCCCGCTGGTGCTCGCGTCCTCGACCGCCGTGCTGTTCGGCGCGTACTCGCAGGTCTCGCCGGTCGCGGGGCTCGGGGCGCTGCCCGTGTTCGTGTGGGAGATGAGCCTGGCCGGGTACCTGCTGCTGCGCGGCTTCCGGTCGCCGGCGCAGGCGCCGGAGCCGGTGGCCGCGCCGTCCGGGCGCGTGGCCGCGACCGTCGCCTGACCGCGCCCTGACGCCGCGGCGCGTGGGGCAGGGTCCGGTTGCGGCCGGTCCTGGCCGGGGGAAGGCTCGACACGACGCCGACGACCGGTGCCGGCGCACCCGCGTCCACCGGCGCGGCCCGACGGAGGGAGCGTCATGAGCCAGAGCCCCGGCCCCCGCCCGGACGACGAGAGCACGCCCCACGGCCCCGAGGACGACGCGACGCCGGTCGCCACCGGCACCGGCCCGAACGAGGCCGACGTGAACCAGGAGGGCGTCGGCACCGCGGCCGAGGACCCCGACGAGGAGGGGCGGTTCGACGCGGGGTGACCCCGCAGGACCTCGGTGGTGACCCGGCGGACCCGTCCGCCGGGTCACCACCGCCGCTGCGGCCGGCCGAGGAGATCCGCGACGCCGCGGTCGCGGTGGTCGAGGCCGAGCGTGCCGCCCTGCGCGCCCGCGGCGTCCCGGGCGAGCTCGTCTGGACCGGCGGGTCGAGCGTGCCCGGCGCGCTGACGCGCGGCGACGTCGACCTGCACCTGCGCGTCCCGCCGGACGAGTTCGCGGCGACCGTCGCCCTGCTCCGCGAGGACCACGCGGTCGTCCACCCGGAGATCTGTTGCGACACGCTCGCGACGTTCGCCGTCGACGCGCCCCTGCCGGCCGGCCTGGCGGTCACCCCCGTGGGCTCCGAGCACGACGTCCGCTTCACGCGCACGTGGGAGCTCCTGCGCGCCGACCCCCGCCTCCTGGCGGCGTACAACGCGATGAAGACGACCGGCGCCGACGCCGACTACGAGGCCCGCAAGTCCGCCTTCGTCGAAGGCCTCCTGACGGGCGACATCTGACGGACCACCCTCGTCCCCGCCCTCCCCGCGTCACGAGTTCGCCAGTCCGGCGCGAGTTCGTCAGGGCGGCCTGGCGAACTCGCACCGGGGTGGCGAACTCGGCGAGGGGCGGGTGCGCGAGGGCGGCGCGACGGTCGCCCGCGGGCGGGCGTTCGGACCGTCAGCGGTCGCCCGGGCGGTCGCCCGCGCCCACGCGCTCCCAGCCGCGGCGGTCGGCGCGGGTGCCCAGGCGGTTCGGGCCCTGGGAGCGGTAGACGACGTACGGGCGCCACAGGTACCCGACGGGCGCGCTGAACACGTGGACGAGCCGCGTGAACGGCCACAGCGCGAACAGCAGCATCGCCGACATGCCGTGCAGCTGGAACCCGATCGGTGCCTCGGCCATGAGCTCGGGGTGCAGGTCGAACCGGAAGATGCCGCGGAACCAGACCGAGACGCCGTCGCGGTAGTCGTAGTGGCCGCCGAGGTTGAGGATCGACCCGGCGATGGTGTTCCACATGCCGAGGGCGATCACGACCGCGAGGACCAGGTACATCACCTTGTCCATGCGGGTCGTCGCGCTGAACACGGGCCCGACGGTCCGCCGCCGCCAGATCAGCAGCGCCATGCCGACCACGGTGCACACCCCGGCGACCGTCCCGATCGAGATCGCGAGGAAGTGGTAGAGCTCGTCGCTCATGCCGACGGCCCGCGTCCACGACTTGGGGATGCCGAGTCCCATGACGTGGCCGAGGAACACGAACAGGATCCCGAAGTGGAACATCGGGCTGGCCCAGCGCAGCAGGCGGGACTCGTAGAGCTGCGACGAGCGGGTGGTCCAGCCGAACTTGTCGTACCGGTACCGCCACACGTGCCCGAGCACGAAGACCGCCAGGCACACGTACGGCACGACCACCCACAGCACGACGTCGAGGGTGCTGGTCATCGGCGGACTCCCGGGGTCGGCAGGAAGACGGGTCCGGCCGGCTGGGCGGCCTCCATGGTGGTGGGCGGGCCGAACGGCTCGAGGCCGACGTCCTCGCCGGGCGGGCCCGCGGCGGCGAGGCGCGCGACCGCGGTGGCCTCGTCGTCGCCGAGCGGCGGCAGGGTCGCGCAGACGGCCGCGAGCGCGTCGGCCCACGGGGAGCCGCCGTCGCGCAGCGCCATGCGCAACAGCTCGAGCCCGGCGCGGTGGTCCAGCAGCAGGCGCAGGCCCGCCTCCTGCGCCAGCCCCTCGGTGGACGCGAACTCCAGGACGACGGCCACGTGGTCGGGCAGCTCCTCGCCGACGTGCTCCATGCCGGCGGCCCGGTAGGCCTCCTTGAACTCGACCAGGGCGGCGCCGCGCTTCCGCGTGTCGCCGTGCGCGTAGTACGTCAGGTACGGCGAGCAGCGGCGGCGCAGGTCGAACGTGGCGACGTAGTCGGCCTGCAACGCGGGCAGCGGGGTGGCCGCGACGTGGTCGAGCAGGCGGTCCAGCGGCTCGCGCGGCGGACCCGCGACCTCGCCCGCGGCGGCCCGCAGCACGGGCAGCATCGCGACGAGGTCGTCGGACGGGTACTCCAGCAGCAGGGACGCGATCCGGTGCACGACCGCGGTCTCGCGGCCGGTGGCAGTGCTCGGCGGCCGGGAGCGCGCGAACAGCCTCACCGTGCACCTCCCCCGGTGCCGGAGCCGTCCGCGGGGCCCTCGTCGCCGCCGCGGGACGGGTCGCCGGGGGAACGCGAGCCGGGCTCCCCCGGCACGACGCCCGGCTCGAGCGGCCCCCCGGCGGTCCCGGCCCCCGCCGGTCCCCCGGGCTGCCCGCCGGCCGGTCGGGGCTGCACGACCGCGGCGGAGTCGTCGGACGCCGGCTCGCGCAGGTCCGCCCCGTCGGGGCCGGGCCGCGGCGGGAACAGGCCGTCGGGCGTCGACTTGCCGTCCCAGTTCAGGAGGTTCACGCGCGCCTTGCGGCTCGCCGGGTCGGCGACGGTGTCGGTCGTCTGGCGCTGCTTGAGCATGTGGAAGTTCTCGACCGCGATCGGGTCGTTGAGGTACGCACCCCCCGACCCCTCGCCGAACGGGCCCGACCCGCCCATCCCCGGTCCGCCGTCGTAGTCCAGCGCGCACTCCGTGGCCAGCTCCTCCAGGGCGTGCGCCTGCTCGGCGTGCGCGGACGGGATGACGTACCGCTCGTCGTACTTGGCCAGCGCCAGCAGCCGGTACATCGCGTACATCTCGTCGGGGTCCATGCCCACCGACTCGGGGATCGACGCGTCCGCGTCGCGGCCCAGGTTGATGTCCCGCATGTAGGAGCGCATCGCCGCGAGCCGCTTCAGCACGCCGGTGACGGGTGCCGTGTCGCCGGCCGTGAACAGGCCCGCCAGGTACTCGACGGGGATGCGCAGGTGCTCGATCGCCGCGAACAGGTTGTCCGCGCGCTCCGCGTCCTCCCCCGTCTCCGCGACCACGTCGACCACGGGCGACAGCGGCGGGATGTACCAGACCATCGGCATCGTCCGGTACTCCGGGTGCAGCGGCAGCGCGATCTCGTACCGGCTGATGAGGTGCCACACCGGCGAGCGCTGCGCGGCCTCGACCCAGTCGCGCGGGATGCCGGCACGCTCGGCCTCGCGCTGCACGGCAGGGTCGTGCGGGTCGAGCAGGACGCTGCGCTGCGCGGCCAGCAGCTTCGTCTCGTCCGGCTCGCTGGCCGCCTCGAGGACCCGGTCGGCGTCGTAGAGGACGAGGCCGATGTACCGCAGCCGGCCGACGCACGTCTCCGAGCAGACCGTCGGCAGGCCGACCTCGACCCGCGGGAAGCAGAACGTGCACTTCTCGGCCTTGCCCGTGCGGTGGTTGAAGTAGACCTTCTTGTACGGGCAGCCCGTGACGCACTTGCGCCAGCCGCGGCACGCGTCCTGGTCGACGAGGACGATGCCGTCCTCCGACCGCTTGTAGATGGCCCCCGACGGGCAGGACGCCGCGCACGACGGGTTGAGGCAGTGCTCGCAGATGCGCGGCAGGTAGAACATGAAGGTCTGCTCGAACTCGAGCTTCACCTTGTCCGACACCTGCGCGAGCACCGGGTCGTCGCGCAGGAGCTGCGGGCCGCCCCCGAGGTCGTCGTCCCAGTTCGCGCTCCACGAGACCTTCATGTCCTGCCCGGTGAGCAGCGACTTCGGCCGGACGACCGGGGTGTGCTCCTGCAGCGGGGCGTCCGTGAGGTTCTCGTAGTCGTACGTCCACGGCTCGTAGTACTGGTCGATCGACGGCTGCTTCGGGCTCGCGAAGATCGTCAAGAGGTTCTTCAGCCGCCCGCCGGCCTTGAGCTGCAGGCGCCCGCGCTTGTTGAGCGTCCAGCCGCCCTCCCAGCGCGACTGGTCCTCGTACGTGCGCGGGTAGCCCTGCCCGGGCCGGGTCTCGACGTTGTTGAACCAGACGTACTCGGTGCCCGTGCGGTTCGTCCACGCCTGCTTGCACGTCACCGAGCAGGTGTGGCACCCGATGCACTTGTCGAGGTTCATGACCATCGCCATCTGGGCCATGACCTTCATCGCGCTCCCCCTCCGCCCGTCGTCGTCCGGTGCGTCGTGACCCGCATCAGTACTCGACCTCCTGCGTCCGGCGCCGCACGACCGTGACCTCGTCCCGCTGGTTGCCCGTGGGGCCGAGGTAGTTGAAGGCGTAGGTGAGCTGGGCGTACCCGCCGACGAGGTGGGTGGGCTTCATGAGCAGCCGCGTCAGCGAGTTGTGGATGCCGCCGCGCCGGCCGGTGGTGCGGGTGCGCGGCACGTCGATGAGCCGGTCCTGCGCGTGGTGCATGTAGACCGTCCCGGCGGGCATGCGGTGCGAGACGATCGCGCGGGCCACGACGACGCCGTTGCGGTTGACCGCCTCGACCCAGTCGTTGTCGGCGACGCCGATGCGCTCCGCGTCGCGGTCGCTCATCCAGATGACGGGCCCGCCGCGGGACAGCGACAGCATGAACAGGTTGTCCTGGTACTCGGAGTGGATCGACCACTTGTTGTGCGGCGTCAGGTACCGGACCGTGACGCCGAGGCCGACGCCGTCCTCGTCGGTCGTGCCGAGCGCGTTCTCGCCGAACAGGGACTGCATGTCCAGCGGTGGGCGGAAGACCGGCAGCCCTTCGCCGATCTCCGTCATCCAGTCGTGGTCCAGGTAGAACTGCTGGCGACCGCTGAGCGTGTGCCAGGGCTTGAGCCGCTCCACGTTGACGGTGAACGGCGAGTACCGGCGCCCGTGCGCCTCCGTGCCGGACCACTCGGGCGAGGTCAGGACGGGCACGGGCGCCGCCTGCGTGTCCGCGAACGTGACGCGCTTGCCCTCGTGCTCCGCCGCGAGGTCGGCCATGCGCGTGCCGGTGCGCCGCTCGGCCTTCCGGAACCCCTGCACCGCGAGGCGCCCGTTCGTCGTGCCGGACAGCGTGAGGATCGCCTCGCACACGTGCACGTCGCGGTCGAGGCGCGGGCGCCCGTCGGCGGCGGCGCCGGGCCGGCCGGCGGGGACGCGCGCGACGCCGTTGCGTCGGCGCAGGAACTCGATCTCGGGGCCGACGTCGAACGTCACGCCCTTGGTCGTCAGGCCGGCCGTGTCCGGGACGGGCCCGAGCGTCGCGAGCTGGGCCGCCACCGCCGGGTAGTCGCGCTCGACCGTGACGATCTTCGGCATGGTCTTCCCGGGGACGGGGTCGCACTCCCCCGCCTTCCAGTCCCGGACCCTCCCGTGCGGGATCGCGAGCTCGTCGGGGGTGTCGTGCAGGAGCGGCACCGCGACGACGTCCGTGCGCCTGCCGAGGTGCGTCTCCGCGAGCCGGCTGAACGTGCGGGCGAGCGTGTGGAAGATGTCGAAGTCGGTGCGGGTCTGCCACGGCGGCGCGATCGCCGGGCTGAACGAGTTGACGAACGGGTGCATGTCCGTCGTGTTGAGGTCGTGCTTCTCGTACCAGGTGGCGGCCGGCAGGACGACGTCCGAGTAGACGGTCGTGCTCGTCATGCGGAAGTCGAGGCTGACGAGCAGGTCGAGCTTCCCCGTCGGTGCCTCGTCCCGCCAGACGACGTCCCGCGGCCGGTGCTCGGGCGGCGCCTCGGTGGCGCGCAGGTTGGAGTCCGCACCGAGCAGGTGGTGCAGGAAGTACTCGTTGCCCTTCCCGGACGAGCCGAGCAGGTTGGCCCGCCAGACCGTGAGCACGCGCGGGAAGCTCTCGGGGGCGTCGGGGTCCTCGGCGGCGAAGCGCAGGGTGCCGTCCTGCAGCCGGCGGACGACGTGCTCTCCCGGGGCCTCGCCGGCGGCCGCGGCGTCGTCGGCCAGGTCCAGGGGGTTGCGGTCGAACGTCGGGTACGACGGCATCCAGCCCGAGCGCGCGGACTGCGCGACGACGTCCGCGGTGGACTTGCCGGTGAGCTGGCCGCTGCCGGTGCGGCCGGCCGAGAGGGTGTCCGCGGAGAACGGGTCATACCGGAACTGGTCGGTGTGCAGGTACCAGTAGGCGGTCTGGATCATCGTGCGCGCGGGCCGCGCCCAGTCGCTGGCCGTCGCGTACATCTGCTGACCCGTCACCGGGCGCACCTTCTCCTGGCCCACGTAGTGCGCCCAGCCGCCGCCGTTGACGCCCTGGCAGCCGGTGAGCGTCGTGAGGGCGAGGAACGCGCGGTAGATCGTGTCGGAGTGGAACCAGTGGTTGGTCCCGGCGCCCATGAGGATCATGACGCGGCCGCGGGACTCCTCCGCGGTCTGCGCGAGCTCGCGGCCGATGCGCTCGGCCTTGGCGGCCGGGACGCCCGTGAACTGCTCCTGCCACGCCGGCGTGCACGGCTGGGAGGCGTCGTCGTAGCCGGTGGGCCAGGTGCCCGGCAGCCCGGGGCGGGCGACGCCGTACTGGGCGAGCATGAGGTCGAGGACCGTGGTGACGAGGTGGCCGCCGACCCGGCGGGCGGGGACGCCGCGGACCACGGTGCCGGCCGCACCGTCCGGGGAGTCGAAGCGCGGCAGGGCGACCTCGACCGCCTCGGTCGCGCCGCCGCCCTCGTCCGCCAGGCTCAGGGCGGGGCGCACGCTGCCGAGGTCGAGGTTCCAGCGGCCCTCGCCGGCGTCGCCGTAGCGGAAGCCGAGGGAGCCGTTCGGCACGGTAGGCGCGCCGGTCTCCGCGTCGACGAGCACCGTCTTGAAGGCGGCGTTCTCGCTGCGCGCCTCCGCGCCGGGCAGGTCCTCGGCGGTGAGGAACTTGCCGGGCGCGTACGCGCCGTCGTCCGTCGGGTCGAGGCGGACGAGGAACGGCAGGTCGGTGTAGCGGGCGGCGTACTCGCCGAAGTACTTCGGCCGCCGGTCGACGTAGAACTCCTTCAGCAGGACGTGCCCCATCGCCATCGCGAGCGCCCCGTCCGTGCCGGGTGCGACCGCGAGCCACTCGTCGGCGAACTTCACGTTGTCCGCGTAGTCCGGCGCGACGGCGACGACCTTCTGCCCGCGGTAGCGCGCCTCGGCCATCCAGTGCGCGTCCGGCGTGCGCGTCACGGGGAGGTTCGAGCCCCACATGATCAGGTAGGCGGCGTCCCACCAGTCGCCGGACTCCGGCACGTCCGTCTGGTCCCCGAACACTTGCGGGCTCGCGACGGGCAGGTCCGCGTACCAGTCGTAGAACGACAGCATCGGGGCGCCGATCAGGGCGTGGTACCGGGCGCCGACGCCGTGCGACACGATCGACATCGCGGGGATCGGTGAGAAGCCGGCGATGCGGTCGGGCCCGTACGTCCGGATCGTGTGGACCTGCGCGGCCGCGACGATCTCGACCGCCTCGTCCCACGTCGCCCGCACCAGCCCGCCCTTGCCGCGCACGCTCTTGTAGCGGCGCGCGACCTCCGGGTCGTCGACGAGGCTCGCCCACGCCGCGACCGGGTCGCCGCCGTGCCGGGCCTTCGCGGCGCGGAACATCTCCAGCAGCACGCCGCGCACGTAGGGGTAGCGGACGCGGGTCGGCGAGTACGTGTACCAGCTGAACGCGGCGCCGCGGGGGCAGCCGCGCGGCTCGTACTCGGGGCGGTCCGGGCCGACCGACGGGTAGTCGGTCTGCTGCGCCTCCCACGTGATGATGCCGTCCTTGACGTACACCTTCCACGAGCAGGAGCCCGTGCAGTTCACGCCGTGCGTCGAGCGGACGACCTTGTCGTGGCTCCAGCGGTCCCGGTAGAAGGTGTCGGCGTCGCGGCCGCCGCTCTGGTGCAGCGTGCGCAGGTCCTCGCTGACCTCGCCGCGGCGCAGGTGGCGGCCCAGCCGGAGGATCGCGTCGGAGGCGGGGCCGTCGAGGCCGGGGCGGGAGTCCTGGGTCGTCACGGGGGCTGCCTCTCGTCGCGTGGGGGCGCTGCGTTCGGGCCGGCGGTGCCGTTCAGGTGCGGTGGGGCTCGCCCTGGGCGTCGGCCCGGGCGGAACGGGCGACGGGCCCGCGGGTGAACAGCGCCGCGCCGAGCGAGACGACGGCGAGCAGCGCGAGGCCGAGCGAGTAGTCGCCGAGCCGGTCGTAGAACGCGCCCATGACGAGGGGCGGGACGAACCCGCCGAGCCCGCCGGCGGCGCCGACGAGCCCGGTGACGGCGCCGACCTTCTCGGGCGGTGCCAACCGACCGACCACGGCGAACGTGGCGCCGGACGACGCACCGAGCAGGGCCGCGAGCCCGAGGAACGCGATCGTGCCGATCGGCATGAGCGGCAGCTCGAGCGCCGCGAGCGCGGCCAGGACCGCGATGCCGACGAACGAGGCGACCAGCACCGGGATCGGCCCGATGCGGTCGGACAGCGCGCCACCGACGGGCCGCATCGCGACCGCGAGGACCACGAAGCCGGCGGTGCGGAAGGCCGCGTCCTCGGGGCTGAGGTCGAACGCGTTGCCCAGGTAGGTCGGCAGGTAGACGCTGAACGCGACGAACCCGCCGAAGCCGACCGCGTAGAGGAACGAGAGCTGGCCCGTCGCGGGCAGCTTCGCCGTCGCCCAGGTGCGGGCGAGGAAGGAGCCCTGCGGGAGGGTGCGGTCCGGGGCGTCCCGGAGCAGAGCCGCCGCGACGGCCGCGTAGAGGACGAGGACCCCGGCGACGATGAGGAACGGCGCCTCCGCGCCCAGGTTGTCGGTGAGGCGCACGGTCGTGAACGCCGAGATCGCCGTGCCGCCCATGCCGATGCCGAACAGCCCCAGCGCGGTGCCGCGCCGGGCCGGCGGGTACCAGGCGTTGACCAGCGGCACGCCGATCGCGAACGTCGTGCCGCCGAGGCCGAGGAAGAACCCGCCGACGATGAGGGACGCGAACGACTCCGCGACGAGCCCGATGAACAGCACGGGCAGCACCGTGAGCAGGCTGACGACGGGGAACATGACGCGGGCGCCGATGCGGTCCGTCAGGGCACCGACCGGGATGCGACCGAGCGAGCCGACGATGACCGGCACGGCCACGAGCACCGACTGCTGGAACCCCGTCAGGTCGAGCCGGTCACGGTAGGCAGAGCCCAGCGGGCTGATGAGCGCCCACGCCCAGAAGTTGACGAGGAACCCGACCGTCGCGAGGACGAGCATGCGGGTGGCGCCCGGCGGGGCCGTCGTCGTCGTGGTGGGTGGCGTCGCCGCCGTCGCGCCCGTGGGCACGCTCGCGTTGGTTCGGCCGGCTCCGGCGCCGTGTGCTCTGCGTTCCGACGTCGACACGTCGGCCCCCTCGCGTCGTCACGAAGACCGACATCCGGGACATCGGTCGCCTGAGGCGACCGTAGCAGCGACGGCCCGCACTCGCCCGATGCCCTGTGCTCCGTAGTGCGGGGCCAGCTGATACCGATTCGGAACGATCAGTACGCCACCCGTCGGCTACTGTCCGCGTGCTCTCAGCGCCCTTGCAGGCGTCCCGCATACCTCCGGGCCGCATAGGGCACTGCGGTTGAAACTCTCGTCAGAAGATCCACCATGGCGGATCGCGTGCGCTAGCCTCCATCGACAGTCAGACGACGACCGCGATTCGGGGCAATCCGTGCATACGAGTGAGCTTGGCGAAAGCCGACGAATCCTATACGTATTCATGGCCTCGCCAAGCGACCTGCCGGCCGAGCGGAAGGCGCTGCGCGACATCATCGCGGCGGTAAACCGTGCAATGAGCCAAGCTCTCCGGATTCAATTCGAGCTGTTGGGATGGGAGGACACCCTTCCCGGCGCAGCTCGACCCCAGGCGCTCATCAATGATGACGTAGATCGGTGCAGCCTATTCATTGGCATGCTCTATAAGCGATGGGGCACCGAGACGGGAGAATACTCATCAGGGTTTGAGGAGGAGTTTGCTCGCGCCTCGGCTCGCAATCGCACCACCAGCGGCAACCCCGAGATCTGGCTCTTGTTCAAGAAGCTACCCCGAGACGAAGCGGTGGACGCAGGGCCGCAACTACAGCGCGTCCTGGACTTTCGGAAGTCCGTCACAGCACAGCGCGAACTGCTATACAAGGAATTCGACGACGCTGAACAACTGCAGGCGCTACTCACGGAATACCTCATGCGGTTCGCATTCCGACAGGCGGACGCGGGCGTCCGAGACGCCGCATATGCACACGTCGGCGACGAGACTAGTCTGACGACGGCGCTCGACATTCCACCTCATGTCATTTCAGGCGCAGCCACCGCCGAGTTGGCCAGTGCCCTGCAGTTCTGGGCCGCCCAGGCGCGCAACCTCAGCTCGACGTACTCGCCACCCGAACAGGGACGCACCTCCATAGCTCGTTTGGCGCTGTTCCAAAGCGCACTATTGGCAGAGTACGGCATGGCACCAAGTATATCGGCACCCCAAGCGGTAATGATGTACAAAATGCGACGAGCCATAAGCCCGACGCATCCAGAGATGCGGATGCTTCTACGCTCAGTTCTTTACGGCGTGCGGGCACCGGCATGGTACTGGTTGCGCTCGTTCGATGCCGCCGAACTGCAGCGGGCGTTCGCAGCTGGCACGTCGTCGAGCGCCGAAGTTCGGCTTCGAGCCAACGGCGCGCGTATGATTTTGAAGCTGTCGCAATTGACTGGCGAAGAGATCGACGACGAGGCACTGAAGACAGCGCTTGCTGGCGTTGATGATCCCGGGCGCCTGCCGGCCGAAGTCGTTGGCGCACTCGAGCGAGCCAACATTAACCAACTCGAAAAGCTGCACGCGCAGGGATCGGCACTTGGGCGCAGAGCGGGCCGCTCGGTTGCCGCAGAGATCATGCGACGTCACGTTGCCGGCGACCTAGAAGTGGCCATACGTCTGTTCATTGACGATTCATCCCTCCCTTCGGCGCCCCTAATCGCCGCCCTCGAGCGGCCTGGTCCTGCTATAGACGATGATCTCGTGGCTACATTGATGGCGAGCCCCCTTCCCGAAGTTCGCGCTGTGGCCGCAGCGGCGCTGGGGCGGAAGGCCAAAGCCGACGCTCCGACTACCACCACGTTGCTTGCATTGTTGCAGGACGAGAACGCCCTCGTTAAGAAGCGGGCCGTGGCTGCGCTTCATCGCCGCCAACACGTGATCGATGAAGCCGCGTTGCGATCCGCATTTCGCCGCGTTGGAGAATTGGACCCTGACGAGGAGGACCAAATCACGTCGACCCAGCTGTCCCTACGACACGGGGCGGCAGTCCTTGACGCGATGGTTGACCTATTTGACCATGACGGTGGTCTCGCTGCATACATGGCACTACTCCGCCTTGAGGGCGGAGTTGATCGCGCCCGGAGCGACCTCGCCGAGAACTTCGAGACGCTCGTTGAGGAAAGCGTCGCGCGAAGTCGATATGCGACCCGCGAGGATGCTGAAGATCGCGGGATAATTGATCTGTACCGCGAGCGCTTCCGAGAAGCGGCTCTGTCGACCCTCCTCCCAGACGCGGAAAGTGCCGACGCAGCCCTCGCGCTCCGGATCGTGGCCGACTCCCATCCCTACTCGAAGGCAACAAGCCTCGCATTCGACATACTTGCACGAGTTGGCGGCGTTGACGAGATGCGCAACCTGGTGGAAGACGATCGAGCAAGGACGGTACGGGGCGAAACGGCGATCTCCGCCATAGCGGCGCGCATACTCGGTCTGCCCATTCTCACGAAGACGTCCGGGTCATTCGCCGCGTCCCTCGTCTTGGCGCAGCCATGTGACGCCATCTCCTTTGCTAAGTCACAGTTGCCGTCGCCAGACGCGCGCGTGAGAGCTGGCGCCCTGGCGATCCTCACTGAACTGGCTGACGACTCCGCGTTGGAAGCGGCGCTCGACGAGCACCTACTCCTGGAACAACCTCTAATCGACGTCATTCTTCGGCTCGACGAGGAACTGTACCTTCGTCGGCGGCTCTCCGCCTCGCGATACGATCCGGCTGAATGATGCCGCTGTCAGCATGGCGAGTGTCTACGTGTGTGCAAGTAGACAGCGACCTGCACCGGCTACGGACGTTCTGACGGCGGATTACCGCTCCTTGGCCCCGCGGCGTCGCTTAGCGCACCATCGAGTGGGGCAGCCGTGGCGGACCGGTTCCGCCGCAGCACGAACACGTACGGCTGCGGCTGCCACCGCATGTCCATGACGCCGAGCACGGTGTCGTCGTCCACGCGCCGGAAGGCGTCGACGATCGGCAGCCGGTCGTAGACCATCGCCGCGGACGGCACCCCGCGGTACGTCACCTGGCGCAGCCGCGCCTGCGGCCGCGACGTCGCGACGAGGGGCCGGACCAGCGCGAAGGCCGGGCCCGCGAGCGCGCGCGGGACGACCGGCGCGACGCGCAGCGCCGCCCGCAGCGGCAGCCACGTCGGCGTGATCGCGACGAGCCGCCCGGCCGCGCCGCGGAACACCAGCGGGTGCACGACGTCAGGCGTCACCATGCGCTTGCCGTACCAGCCGAGCGCCTCCAGCAGGCCGTCGAACGGGTGGCCCGTCGGCACGCCGGTCCCCCGCCACCGGCCGAGCAGGTCCTCGACGGCGACCGGGGGCAGGGCGTCGAACAGCGCGAGCGCCGCGTCGGGCGTCGTCCCGTCCTCGACGGCGCGCAGCCGGCGCCGGGCCTCGCCCGCGTCGAGGGTGGTCATGGCGGCTCCCTCGTCGGCTGGGCGGCTGTTCCGACGCGACGGTACGGCCGTGCCGGGCGCCGCGCGCGTCACGGCAGCCGCGGAGGCCGCGAGCACTCGCGATCACCCCCGCACGCCAGCGGGGCCCCGCCGTCCCCGGCAGGGCCCCGCGTGGGTCGGGCGGCGTCAGGCCCGGCGCCTCCGGACCGCCAGCACGAGGCCGGCGCCCACGGCGAGCAGCAGCGCGACGAGCCCGGCGGCCCGGGCGACGTCGGCGCCGGTGACCGCGAGCGCGGCGCCGGTCCCGGTCCCGGCACCCGCGCCGTCGACGGCGACCGCCGGCAGCGGGTCGAAGGTGTTGACCACCTCGACCGCGGCCTCGCCCGGCTCGGTCGTCGAGGACAGCCCGACGACCGGTGCCCGCACCCCGCTCGTCACGACGTCGTCCGCGTCGCCGACGCGGACCGTCATCGCCGTGCGGGCCGCGCCGCCGGTGGCGGTCTCGGCGAGCACGCAGTCCGCGCCGACGGGCAGCCCGGCGTACGTGGTCGTCGCCCCGGCGCGCAGCTCGCGCACGGCACCACCCGGCACCTCGAGCTCGACGTCCTCGCCGTCGCGGGGCCAGGTGCACGCGAGCTCCACGGTGAACGGTCCCGCGAGGGCCGCGGCCGCCGCGTCGCCGTCGACCCGCTTCGTCACCGCGACGGACGTGAGGTCGAACGTGTTCGTCGCCGTCACCACGGCCGTCGACACGACCTCGCCGGCCTGCGGCGCGGCGATCGCCACGGCGCCGTCGGCGGGTGCCAGCGTCGTGCTCGTCGCCCCCGCGGTCGCCGCCTCCTCGACCCGGCAGGTCGTGCCGACCGGGAAGGTGCCGAAGGTCCGCACCCCGCCCGCGGCGAGCGTGAACTCCTCGTCCAGCACCGTGCCCCCGGCGTACGTGCACACCGCGGTGAACCCGAACGGTCCGGTGCCCCACGTGCCCGCCCCGGCGCCGTCGACGTCCTTGCGGACCTCGAGCACGCCGGCGTCGAAGCCGTTGGTCACCACCACCGCGGCGGGGTCGGCGCCGACGAGCACCTCGGCCTCGCCGTCGCCCGTGGGCCGCACGCCGTCGCCGACGAGGACGACACGGTCGGCGCCGCCGCCGTCGGTCTCCCGCAGCACGCACGTCGCACCGGCCGGGACCACGCCGTCGGGCGTCGTGAACGTCTCGCCGCCGCGCAGCGCGAACGTCAGCTCCTCCGCGGCGCCGTCGAGCGCGACCGGCGCGCCGGTGCCGGCGGCCGTGCAGGTCAGGGCGAACGTGAACGGGCCGAGGTCGCCGGCGGTGGCCTCCGTGTCCACGACCTTGCTGACGCTCAGGCCGCTGTACCGGTAGGTGTTCGTCAGCGTCGCGACCTGACCCGCCGGCACGGTGCCGTCCGCGGCGGCCGGGGCGGCGACGACGACGCGCGCGACGCCGTCCCGCTCCGTCTCGCCGAAGGAGCCGGGCGCACCGTCCTCCGTCACCTGGCACTCCGCGCCGACCGGGACGCCGTCGACGCGTGCCGCGAACCCGCCGGCGGCGTCGAGCGTCACGGCCGCGGCCGCGCCCAGGTCGAGCGGGGCGCCGTCGAAGGTGCACGCGAGGGTCGCCGTGAACGCGTCGGGCGCGTAGCCGGCGGCGGGGCCGTCGACGACCTTGCGGACCTCGAGCGGGCCCGTCGGCACGCGCACGCCCACCGTCGCCGGGGCGATCTTCTTCCACGTGCTCGCACCCGTGTCCCGGTACTTCACGCCGAACTGGTTGACCGCCACGACCTCGTCCGCCCCGGTCACCGGCACCCCGTCGGGGGCGTCGGCCGTCGCGAGGACGTTGCGGGTCGAGAACGTGACGTCGACGTGCTCGCCGCTGCGCAGCGCACCGGCGGCGGACGTGCGCAGGTCGACGCGCACGCGCAGGCCCGTCACGGCCGACCAGTCGGTCGCGTCGGACGCCGCCTGCCACTCCTCGCCGTTCTGCTCGCAGACGGCCAGCGTCGTCAGCCCGCCCCAGGTCGCGACGCACGGCTGCGCGGTCGTCGTGACCTCGGTGACGACCGTCGCACCGGACGGCGCCGACACGCGCAGGGAACCCGCGACGACCTGCGGGCGGTGCGTCGACCCGCGGCGGCTGCCGGACACGATCATCGTGTCGTCCGGCGCCGACAGCTGGTCGAACACCGTCAGCTCGTCGACGCTCGTCGTCCCGCCGTTGACCACGCGCAGGACCCAGTCGTCGACGCCGCCGGCCACCGACCGCGCGATGCACGGGGTGCGGTAGTAGGCGCCGCCGGTCGCGTCGAGCAGCGGCTCGCACTCGGCACCGCCGGCCGTCGCGGCGCCGTCGCCGGCACCCCGCACGCCCTTGACGGTGAACAGGTTCGGGCCGCCGCGCGGGGACACGTGGTCCTGCGCTCCGCAGGTCGTCGCGTCGGCGGCCCACGCGCCCGTGACCGGGCGGGCGGCGTCTAGCGGGCTGCACGCCTCGAGGGTCTCGGCCGTGCGGACGGTCATGGTGTTGACCGCACGGTCGGACTCCGTCAGGCCCGGCTGCAGCTCGAGCAGGAGCCGCACGGTCACCCGCTCGCCCGGCGCCATCGTCCGCGCGTCCTGCGGCCACGTGAGGACCACGTCCGCGCCGTCACGCTCGACCCGCACGTCGGTCCCGAGCAGGCCACCGGGGGTCGTCGTCACCACCGGCGCGGTCTCGCCCGTCCAGACGAGCGACGACGGCAGGGTGTCCCGCAGCTCCGTCACGGTGAGGTAGCCGGTGCCCGTGTTCTCGAACGACAGGTCCCACGGCACGGCGGTGCCCACGTCGACGACGCGGTCGCCGCCGTTCGCGAGCTTGGTGACGCCGATCCGGTGCGTGCCCTCCGACAGGCGCACCAGAGCGGCGCTGGCGCGCTGCTCCGACGCGTCGCCGTCCAGCCGGTCGCTCTGCGCGACCACCGTGTTCTCGACCGCCCGGTCCGCGCCGTCGAGCGTGATCGGCTCGCCGGTGCCGCGCGTGGCGTCCCGCAGGCGGACGTCGAAGACCGCCTGGGCGGCCCAGCCCGGCGCGGGCACGACGGAGGAGAAGAACCCGCCGTCGGCACGGTGGAACGTGAACAGCAGCCCCTGCACGTCGCCGGTGCGCTCGGCGGGCACCGGCAGGGCCAGGGCGTCGGCGGTGGTCGCCGTCCCCTCGACCCACGCCAGGGCGCCGTCCGCACCGAACGGCCCGTACGCGTCGACCCGGACGCGGTCCGCGCCGGCCGGCAGCGTCACCGAGCGCAGACCGAGGAGGTCGAACTCGTCCCAGAACTGCGGCGACGTCGTCGCGTCGTCGCGCAGCCGCACCTCGGCCGGTGCCAGGGTGCTGCGCGGCGCGGTCCCCTGGTCCGCACCGAGCGTCACCGTCACCGGTGCACCGCGCGCGGGCGCCGCGACCGTCGCCGGGCTGACGGACTTCGACGAGGCGACGTTGATCTCGCCGCCGGTCAGCGGCGCGACCGCGCGCGCCGTGGCCGCGGCCAGCACCGTGCCGTCCGGGTCGAGCACCGGGTCGTAGGACTGCGCGTAGGCGGTGTTCTCCGCCTCGACCCGCTGGCCGGCCCGCAGCGTCTGCGGCTCGCCGGTGCTGCGCAGGTGGGTGCGCAGGCGCGTGTCGAGCACGAGGGACAGGCGGTTGCCCTGCGTGAGCGTGCCGCCCGTCGTCGCCGGGTCGGTGCCCTGGAACGTCACGCTCACGCCCACGACGTCCGCGAGCTCGGCCGCGGGGGCGGCGAGCAGCGCGGCCGCGGTCGTGCGCTCGCTGCGGTAGGCACCGCCGTCGCGTCGCAGCACCCACGCGGTCGAGGCGGCGAGGTCGACCTCACCGGGACGCGTCGCGGTGAAGCGGACGTCGACCAGGTCGAACCGGTCGAACACCGAGGCCGTGCCGCCCGGCGCGAGCCAGTCCACGCCGGCGACGAACGGGTCGGCCGTCGGGTCGTCGAGCGCGCACGGGTTGCCCTGCACGTCGACGTCGGAGCAGGCCGGGTCGGTCACCCGCACGTACGACGCCCGCGCGACCGAGTCGTTCCACGCCGTGACGGTGAACGTCCGGGTGGGCATGTCCTGCGGCGCGACCGTCCCCGCGCGGGGCACGTGCACGTCGCCCCCCGGGGCCACCTGCTTCTCCAGCCGCACGAGCGGCGTGGCGTCCGTGATGCGGATGTCGTCGTGCGCCGTCACGGAGGCGACGGTGTCGTCCGGGCGCCGCCCGTCCACGCGCACGGTGTTGCGGACCACGCCCGCGTCGGCGGTGTTGTAGGTCGCCCGGCCGGTCACCCACTGGGTCGCAGAACGCCGCACCTCACGGACCTGCCAGACCAGCCCGAAGGAGCGGTCGGTGGACGCCGCCGCGACGCCGCTGCCGGGTGCGGGGGCGTACGGGTCGAGCGCCGGGCCCGGCTGCGCGGCCGCGGTGCGCGCGGCCGTGTCCTCCGCGAGCACCAGGCGCGCGCCCAGGGCGTCACGCCGCTGGTCGGCCGTCAGCGTGTGGCCGACGAACCCGGAGGCCGACATCCAGCCGCCCGCCGGCGCCGGCACGGAGGCCCACTCGGGGCCGCCGGCGCCGGGCAGCAGCAGCTGCACGTCCGTCACGGTGTCGTAGCGCAGGTACCAGCCGTTCGTGAACGGGCCGGACGCGTAGGCGACCGGCGCGATGCGGACGAGGTCGAACGCGTCGGCCGTGGTCGCCTCGACGGGGGCGACGTCGGCCGGGTCGCTCACAGCGACCTCCGCGAAGCCCGCCGCGGTGCGCCACGTGAGCGTCGTCGTCCGCTGCTGGCCGGACTGCGCCGCGACCGTGACCGCGGACCAGCGCTTGCCGGCGTGCACGCTGCCGTCGCCGTCGGGGGCCGGCTGCACCGCGGCGTCGTCGCCGGCGTCGGCGTCGTCGTCCACGGCCGTGCCGCCCGCGGTGGTGCCGGCCGCCTGCGCGACCGCGGCGTTGGTCACCGTGGTCGTGCCCGCGGGGAGCGCCCCGCCGGTCCGCAGGGTCGCGCGCGCCTGGGTGACGACGTACGGGGTGACCGCGGTGTTCGCCGCGAACCCGTCCGCGCTGGTCAGGTCGAACGCGATGCCGGTGACGTCGGTGAGCGCGACGCCGCCCGGCAGCCCGGCGGCCAGCTCCGACGCGTCGAGCGCGAGCAGCCACGACTCGGCGCGCGCCGCCTCCGTGCGCACCGTGTGCCACGTGCCGACGGCCGTCTGCGCCCGGACCTCGACCGCGGTGCCGGACGGCACCTGCGTGGGGGCCACGCCGGTCAGGTCGAACGCGTTCCAGAACCCGGACGCCGCACCGTCCCAGGCGTCGGTCAGGTCGAGCCGCTCGGCGGTGACGTAGGAGGACGAGACGGCCATGGTGCCGTGCAGCTCGGCGACCACGCGGTCCCCGGGCCGCACCGCGGAGCCGGGCCGCACGGTCTTGACGAGCGTGACGTCGATGGCCGCGGGCACGACGGTCAGGCGTGCGTCCGCCCCGTCCTGCGCGGTCGCGCCGTTGGGTGCGGTCACGACCGCCGTCGCCGCGTTGTCGTGCTCCCGCGTGGCGCCGTCGGTGCGCTCGTCGGTCTGCACCACGAGGTCGGCCCGCGCGAGGTCCCCGCCCGGCTCGATCGCGCCGGTGAAGACGATCTCCAGACCGGTCGCCGTGCCGCCCGACGGCGGCGCGGGCACCTCGCCCTCGCCGAACGGGACCTCGGCCGTCCCGCCCCCGGCCAGGTGGTAGACGACCGACGCGGCCGTCGCGCCCGTCGGCCACGCCGGGGCCCCGGCGAAGCCGGTCAGGCGGACGTCCGTGCCGAAGAAGTCGAGGTCGCGCACGCGCAGCTCGCGCACCGCGACGTCCGACGTGTTCGCCGCGGTCAGCGTCAGGGTGCTGCTCTCCCCCGCCGAGACGCGCGCCGGCGTGAAGGTCTTCGCCACCTCGGTGCCCAGGCGCGCGGGGTCCACCCGCTGCGCGGCCCGCGCGGTGCGGGTCACCGGTGCGGCGCCGTCGCGCTCGAGCACCGTCGCGGCGACGACGTTCTCGGTCGTGCGGCTCGCGAGCGACAGGTCGGCACCGGTCTCGCGGTGCTCGGCGCGCTGCGCGACGGCGAGGTCGAGCGCGAGCTCCGCGCCGACCGGCACGTCGTCCCCGGCGCAGGTCACGCGGACGCCCGCGACGTCCGCCGGGTCGACGCCGGCCGGCAGGGCGAGCCCGCCGGTGCCCGGCACCCAGGTCCACGCGCCGTCGCGCCGCACGTACGCGTCGACGCTCACGTCGGTGCACTGCGCGGGCACCGACACCGCCGACAGCCCGGTGAGGTCGACGACGCTGAACGGGTTCCCCGCGGCCAGGGCGGTGGCGCCCTCGGGGGCGTCCTGCGGGTCCTGCAGCACCAGCCGGTCCACCGGCACGTTGGAGGTGTTGCGGGCGGTCACCCGGATCGTCGAGGGCGCGCCCGGCGAGAACGCCTGCGGCGACGGCGTCCACGACTTCGTCGGGGCGACGTCCACCACCACCGGCACCGTCACGTGGACGGTCGCCGTGCCGTCCGCGGGCGCGGAGTTGGTCGCGTCGACCGTGGCGACGTTGTCGAGCGTGACGTCGGTGCCGGGCGGCAGGTCGGTCGGCACGACGAGCGTCATCGCGACCGTGAACGTCTGGCCCGACTGCATCCCCGTGCCCGCCGGGCTCGTCGTGGCCTGGGTGAACCGGACCGACAGCGCCGTGTCGGCGGCGACGCGCGCCGGCGCGTCGGACCCGGACCTGCCGTCCGACGTCCACGTCGGCTCGTACGTGAGGGCGGGGTCCGACGTGCGGAAGGTGACGTCCCGGAGCGTGTGCCCCGCGAGCTCGCCCAGCGTGTCGACCAGGACCGCGTCGAGGCAGGACTCCTCCGAGCAGGTGACCTGGACGCGGTAGGTGTACTCGTCCCCCGGGGCGAGCTCGGAGCGGCTCACCGTCTTGGTGAGGGCGAGGAACTCCGGCTCCGCCGCGGCGGCCGGGGCCGTGGCCAGCGGCAGCGCCAGCGCCCCGACGAGCACGGCGGCGAGAGCGGCGGACCAGCCACGGCGGGCGCCGCGACGGCGGGCGGGACGGCGCACGGGCACGCGCGCGGGGACGGCAGGCACGAGGGCACCTTCCGGTGGGGTGGTGGGGACGGCTCACTGTCCCCTTCGGCACCACGCGGCCCCGGGTGAGGGTGCACGCAGCGTCACGTCGTCGCGCACCCACCGTCACGCATCGCTGGACGCGCGTCCAGGTCGTCCGGATCGTCCCGGTCAGGACGCGGCCGGTGTGCGCGCCCCCGTCGTCGCCCGCCGGAACTCCGTGGGCGTCACCCCGAACCGCTCCCGGAACGCGCGGGAGAGCTGGGCCGGCCCCGCGAAGCCGGACTCCCGCGCGACCCGGCGCACCGTGACGCCCGCCCCGTCCGCACCGAGCACCTCCGCCGCGTGGTCGAGCCGGATGGTGCGCAGCATGGACGCGAACGTCTCGGGTGAGCCGTCGAACAGGGTGAACAGGTAGCGGCGGCTGACGCGCAGCTCCCGCGCGACGGCGCCGGCATCCAGCGTCGGGTCCGTGTACCGGCGCAGCAGCACCTCGCGGACGCGCTCGAGCGGCACGGCGTCGGCGGGGGCCGGCTCACGGTCGACCGCCTGCGCGACCGTCGCCGACAGCAGGCCGTGCACCGCCTGCGCGACCGCGAGCGCCGTGACCGAGGGCAGGCGCTGCTCGCCGAGCAGGACGTCGACCAGCCGCTCGACCGCCGGCACCAGGGGGTCGCGCCGGCGGTGCAGGTCCTCGAGGCGCAGGACGACGTCGCCCCGGGCCAGCAGCCGCGACACGAGCACCACGTACGTCCGCGTCGAGGGCGAGCGCCACTCGAGCGCGTGCCGCCCCCCGGACGCGTGCAGCACCGCGTCGCCGGGGCCGACCTCGCGGACCACGCCGGCACCGCGCAGGACGCCGTCGCCCCGGTGCACGAGCTCGACCACGACGAGCCCCTCCGGCAGCCGGTGGTGCGGCCGGCGGCGGACGGCGAACGGGGAGCCGTCGTAGCGGACGACCACGAGGCGCTCTCCCCCGACGACGCGCACGTCGCCGGTCGTGGCGGCCTCCTGCGGGAAGTCGACGTCCCAGCCGAGCGGGGCGAGCAGGGTCGCGAGCTCCTCGCGCCCGACGCGCCCGCCCCCGGGGCCGAGCACCTGCTCGAACCATCGCAGCAGCCCGTCGGTCGAGACCTCCCCGCCCTCGCCCACCCCACGCTCCCCTCGCCGGCGCCCACCCTCACCCGCGGGTCGCCGGGCAGGGCCTCACCGCGGAGGGCGCGTCCCCGGCGTCACCCGTCCGGGGGGACACCCGTGGCCCGGACGGGTGACCCGGTGGCGCCGGGTCAGCGCACGACGACGGTCACGGGTCCGGCGACGTCGAGAGGCAGCGAGGCCCCTGCGACGTCCTCGTCGCCGAGCGGGTGCACGAGCTGGCGCATCGCGAACGCGACGAGGGCCATGGTGGCGGCCGCCGCGGCGAGCACGGTGCCGCCGTGCCGCTGCCAGCGGGGACCGGGGGGTGCGGCGGGGGCGCGCATGAACATGTCAGTCCTCCTCGTGGGGGGTGGCGAGCTCGGCGACGTCGGTCTCGTCGCTGAACGCGTGGCCGGAGTTCACCGCCGCGCGGGCGATGGCGATGGCGCCCACCGCCGACGTGAGCAGCTGCAGCACGACGGCGAGGACGACCTTGACGACGTCGGCGGGCCGCGGGTCGAGCAGCCCGGCGCCGACGGTGACGAACGCGACGCCCAGCGCCGCGGCCGTGGCGACGGCCGAGGTCCGGCCGTACGCGTCGGCGAAGCGGCGCAGGCCCACGGCCGCCAGCAGGAAGATCGCGGCGCCGGCCAGGACGAGCACCTGGCCGAGCACGCTCCACACGGCGCTCATCGGCGTCCTCCCGTCAGGGCGCGGCTCAGCGACACCGCCGCGAGGAACGCCACGAGCGTGGCGACGATGACCACGTCGAAGGTGCCGACCCGGCCGAGGCGCGTGCCGACCAGCGCGACCAGCGCAACCAGGCTGAACGTCAGCAGGTCGGCGGCGACGACGCGGTCGGCGGGCTCCGGCCCGCGCGCAACCTGGTACGCGGACACGAGCAGCGCCACGGCGCAGCCCACGATGGCGATGTCGACGGCGATCACGGTCGTCCCTCCGGTCGTACGACGGCGCGCAGCCGGCGCGAGGTGTCCCGCAGGTCGGCCAGCGCGGTCTCGGCGTCCGGGTGGTAGAGCGAGTGCACGAGCAGCGCACGGCCCTCGTCGCCGTCGGGGACGACGCCGAGCACGAGCGTCCCCGGCGTGAGCGTGATGCAGACGCTGAGCGCCACGAGGTGCGCGTCCCCGCCGGCGCCGAGGGGCAGGCGCACGACGCGCGGCGCACCCCGCGGCGCCGGTGTCGCGATGTCGGCCAGCACCGCACCGGACGACCGCACGATCGCGCCGGTGAACCACAGCACGAAGGCCAGGGCGCGCAGCGGCAGGAGCAGGACGCGGGTCATCGGCCCGTCACCGCCGTCACGTACGTCGTGGTGTCGAGCAGGCCGTCGGCCGCGACCCCGGCCAGGTCCAGCAGACCCTGCGCACCGAGGCCCAGCACGACCGTGACCGCCGCGAGCGCGACGGCGGGTGCGGCCAGCGCGGCGCGGGACCGGCGCGTCCACGTGACCTCGGACGTCCGCGCGGTGGCGGTCCGGGTCGCGACGCCGACGCCGCCCCCGCTGCCGTCCCCGCCGTCGCCGCGCGCCGTACCGCGCGCCGCGCCGCCCGCTGTCCCGTCGCCCGCGGGTCGGTCGTCCGCCCGCACCGGCACCGGCGCGGCAGCCCCGGACACCAGCGGCGGCGCGAACACCGCGTTGACCAGCTTGAGCATCGACAGCAGCGTCACCAGGCTGACCGCCAGCGCGGCGACGACCACGGCGACCTGCCCGGCGTCGAGCGCGGCCATGACGAGCGAGAGCTTCGCGACGAACCCGGAGAACGGCGGCAGCCCGGCGAGCGACAGCGCCGCCACCCCGAACGCCGCGGCGAGCACCGGCTCCCGGCGGACGCGCGGTCTGAGGTCGTCGAGGACGTCGGTGCCGTACCGGGTCTCGATCGCCCCGGTCGACAGGAACAGCGACGCCTTCACGACCATGTGGTGCAGCAGGTAGAAGATTCCGGCGGTCAGCCCGGCCGGGGTGAACAGCGCGACGCCGAGCAGGATGTAGCCGATCTGGCTGACCATGTGGAACGCGAGCACGGAGCGCATCCGCTGCTCCCCCGCGGCGCCCAGCACGCCGACGACCATCGTCGCGCTGAACACGAGGAGCCCGATCCACAGGTACCGCTGGTCGCCCTCGAAGACGACGGCGTAGACGCGGTAGATCGCGTAGATGGCGACCTTGGTGTGCAGGCCGGAGAACAGGGCGGTGACGGCGGGCGACGTCGACGGGTACGCGCGGGCGAGCCAGCCGTGCACCGGGACGACGGCGGCCTTCATCGCGAGCGCGACCAGGCACATGCCGACGGCGGCGGCGACGACCGGGTCGTCCGTCGCGGCGCCCGCGAGCGCGGCGAGGTTCACCGTGCCGGTGACCCCGTAGGTGAGCGCGACGCCGGCCAGGAGGACGGTCGACACGACGAGGTTGAACACCACGTACAGGCGTGAGCCCCGTACGGACGCGTCCGTGCCGCGCCGCTCCCGCGCGAGCACGAGCAGCCCGTACGACGGCAGCAGCATGACCTCGATGAACACGAAGAGGTTGAACAGGTCCGCGGTGAGCAGCGCACCGTTGACCCCCGCGGTGAGCACGAGCACGAACGGCGGGAAGAGCCGCAGCCGTCCGGTGCCCGACGCCAGCGCGAACGCCGAGCACGCGAGCGTCAGCAGGGCGGCGACGGTCATGACGAGCGCGGACAGCGCGTCCGCGGCGAGCGGGATCGCGATGCCGGCGTCCCAGCCGCCGACCTGGTGCACGAGCACGGAGCTGTCGCGGGTGGCGGCGACCAGCGCGACGGCCGCCGCGAGGTTCGCCGTGAGCAGCGTCATCAGCAGCGCGCGGGCGCCGGTGCCGCCGCGCACGGGCAGCAGCGCGACGCCGGCGGCCACGAGCGGCACCGCCACGAGCAGGGGGAGCGCGTCGGGGGTCATGCGGCCTCCTCGCGCCCGTCGTCGTCGGACCCGTCGACGTCCTGGCGCCGGCCGGTGACCGCGAGCACGAGCAGGTAGATGGTGATGGCGAACGCGATGACGATGGCCGTCAGCACGAACGCCTGGGGCAGGGGGTCGGCGGTGGTCGCCGGGTCGAGGTCGGCGCCGAGCGGCTCGTCGCGGCGCAGGACGCCGCCGGAGGCGAACAGCAGCAGGTTGACGGCGTGGCTGAGCAGCACGGCGCCGAGCACGACGCGCAGCAGGTCCCGCTGCAGCAGCAGGTGGACGGCGCCGGCGGTGAGGGCGCCGACGGTGAGCGCGAGCGTCACGGGACGCGCACCTCCTCCCGGTCGAGGTCGGCCCTCTGGTCGCGCGGGTCGGCGTCGCGCCGGTCGTCGCCGGCGGGCGACAGGCCCAGCCGGTTGACGGCGGCGAGGATGACACCGAGCACCGCGAGGTAGACGCCGACGTCGAAGACGAGGGCGCTGGTCAGGTGCACGCCGAGCACGTACGCGTGCAGGGGCCGCAGGAACGCCCCGTCGACGAAGCCGAGCAGCCCGGTGACGACCGCGACCACGACGCCCGCCCCGGCGATCGCCAGGTACGGCCGCTCGACGCGCGGCACGTCGTCGGTCGGTGCGGCGAGGTAGGCGAGCACGAGCGCGCACGCGCCAATGAGGGCCGCGATGAACCCGCCACCGGGCGCGGTGTGCCCGCGCAGCAGCGCGTACAGCGAGGCGCCGAGCATCACCGGGACCAGCAGCCGGTCGAGCGCCTGCAGGAAGACCGCGTTGCGCCCGGGGTCGGCGACGACGGTCCGCGGTTCGGGCACCTGCGGCACGTCGACGGCCCGCCGGGCGTCGAGCAGGGCCGCGATCGCCGCGGCGGCGACCGCGAGCACCACGAGCTCGCCGAGCGTGTCGAGCGCGCGGAAGTCCACCAGGATCGTGTTGACCACGTTGGTGCCGCCCGTGAGCTCCTCGGCCTCCCGCAGGAAGAAGTCGCCGACCTCCGACGGCGGCCGGTGACCCGTGAAGACGAGCGTCCCGAGCGTGGCGGCCACACCCGCGGCGACGGCCGCGGCCGCGGTCCCCACGGCCCGGCGACGGCGCACCCGCGGCAGCCGCCGCGACATCCGGCGCAGCACGAACACCAGCACCACGACGGTGAGGATCTCGACGAGCAGCTGCGTGAGCGCCACGTCCGACGCCCCCAGCACGAAGAACCACAGGACGACGCCGAAGCCGACGACCCCGACCGCCACGACGGCGGTCAGCCGCGACCTGGCCCGCGCCACGGCGACGATCCCCGCGACGACGACCACGAGCAGCCCGACGTCGAACGGCCCGGGTGCGGTGCCCTCGGGCAGCCCGCGCCACAGCGCGCCGGCCACCACCGCGCCCCCGCCGAGCAGCACGACCGGCACGGCGAGGTGCCGGGCCGGGGCGTCGCTGCGCGTGAGGTCGCCGACCCGCCGGCCGAGGCGGATGACGCCGTCGTGCGCGCGCTGCACGACCTCGGTGCCCGCGACGGGCAGCAGGCGGCGGCCGACGAGCAGCGAGTCGACGGGGCCGCGCCGCCACAGCACGAGCGTCAGGCCCGCGGCCACGGCCAGGAGCGACGCGAGCAGCGCGGGGTTCACGCCGTGCCACAGGCTCAGGTAGCCGACGTCGTCGACGTCCACGCCCGCCGCCACGGAGACGGCCGGCGCGGTGAGGGCGCCGACCGACGCGACCGCGAGCCCGGCGCCGAGCCCGCCGAGTGCGGCGGCACCGACCGCGACCGACATGGGCGCGGTGGGGCGCGGGTCGGCCACGTCGCAGCGCGGGCCGGGCAGGGTCCCGACGACCATCCGCGCGCTGTACGCGGCCGTGAGCACCGCGCCGAGCACGACGGCGCCCGCCGCGAGCAGACCCAGCGGGCCCGCGTCGGGGGCGGAGAAGAACGCCTCGAGCACCGTCTCCTTGCTGACGAACCCGAGCGTCGGCGCGACCCCCGCCATGCTGACCACCGCGATCGCGAGCAGCGCGGCGTCCCACGGCATCGAGCGGGCGAGCCCGCGCAGCTCGCGCAGGTCGCGCGTCCCGGTGCGCTTCTCGATCAGCCCGACGGACATGAACGCGGCGGACTTGAACAGCGCGTGCGCGACGACGTGCACGACGGCCGCGAGCATCGCGGTGGGCGTCCCGACGCCGATCACCGCGACGAGCAGGCCGAGCTGGCTCACCGTCGAGTACGCCAGCAGCTCCTTGAGGTCCGTGCGCTGCAGCGCGAACAGGGCCCCCATGACGCACGTCGCGAGCCCCACGGTGATGAGCACGGCCGGCCACACGGGCGACGCGGACGCCGCGGGCGCGAACAGCAGCAGCAGGTAGATGCCCGCCTTCACCATCGCCGCGGCGTGCAGGTACGCGCTGACGGGCGCGGGCGCGACCATGGCGTCCGGCAGCCACGCGTGGAAGGGGAGCTGCGCCGACTTCGTCATCGCCGCGAACGCGACGAGCGACGCCACGGCCCCCGCGAACACCGGGTCCTGCTGCCACGCCGGGTCGGCGAGGGCGGCGGTGAGGTCGGTCGTCCCGGTGCGCACCGCGACGGTCACGACCGCGCCGAGGAGCGCGAGCCCGCCGGCCGCCGTGACGAGGAACGTGCGGGTGGCGGGCGGACCGGCGTCCGGCCCGGAGCGCAGGATCAGCAGGTAGGAGCAGACGGTCGTCAGCTCCCAGGCGACGAACAGCACGACCAGGTCGTCGGCGAGGACGAGCGTGAGCATCGCCGCCGCGAACGCCGTCATGAGGACGTAGAACGCGGTGGGCCGCGGGGCACGCACGTACGCCGCGGAGTAGACCATCACGAGGGCGCCGACCACGAGCACGACCAGGGCGAACAGGAACCCGAGCCCGTCGAGGCGCAGCCGCAGCCCGACGTCGAGCGCGGGCATCCAGGGCACGTCGACCCGGGTCTCGCCGCCCGTCATCCACGCGGCCGTCACCACGCCGGCGACGCCGAGCAGGACGGCGGCGCAGGCGTAGCCGGCGCGACGGCCGAGGGCACGGGTCAGCAGCGGGCCGAGGGCGACCAGCGCCCAGCTCAGCCCGACCGCGAGCAGCAGGCTCACGACCGCGGGGACGGGATCGCGGGCAGACGGAGGCGGAGGCGGCGCGCCGAGGGCGCGCCGCAGCGGCGGCGAGGCATGGTGGTGGCTCCAGGGGTCGGTCGGCTACGTCGCCGACCCGTCTTCCCGGCACTCCGCGATCCAGGCTAGCCGGACGTCTGCCGAGCCGCCCGTCGAGGCGGGCGGGGGCATGCCGACGGCATGGCAGGGCGAGCGCCGGGTCGTGCGGTGACGCGACGGCCGCAGGCCACGGACCTGCACCGGAACCTGGCGGCACCGGCCGCAGCGTGGCCGGCGGACGCCACCCCGTGGCCTCGCTCACGTGTCCGCGTCGTGAGGCGGGTGCCCGGAGCGGCCCGAGGCCCGGCTGCGGACCGCACGTCCAGCACGTACAAAGGACGAGGTGAGCACCCACCTCGAGGACTACGCCCTGCTGTCCGACCTGCGCACCGGTCCCCTGGTCTCCCGGGACGGGAGCATCGACTGGCTGTGCCTGCCCCGGTTCGACTCCGCGGCGGTGTTCTGCGCGATCCTCGGCGACCCGGACGACGGACGGTGGAAGCTGTCGGCGGTCGACGGTGAGGTCGTCGAGCGGCGGTACCTGCCGCAGACGTTCGTGCTCGAGACGACGTGGCGCACCCCGACCGGCACGGTCCGCGTCACGGACTTCCTGCCGCCCCGCGGTGAGCGCGACGACCTCGTGCGGCGCGTCGAGTGCCTCGACGGCACGGTGGAGGTGGAGCACGACCTGCGTCTGCGGTTCGACTACGCGCGCGCGACGCCCTGGGTGCGCGTGGTCGAGCACGACGGCGCCCCCGCGCTGCTCTCGCTCGCCGGCCCCGACGGCGTGCTCGTCACCGGGCCCCTGCTGACCTGGGCGGGGACGGACGACGACGAGGAGGACGAGGGGCACGACGCCGCCGAGCAGCCGGGGGCGTTCCGCGCCGACCAGGACGGCGAGGGCGGTGCGCGCGCCCCGCGGCTGACCGGCACGTTCCGGCTCGAGAAGGGCGACGTGCTGGACTGGGACCTCGCGTGGTTCCCGTCCTGGGACGACCTGCCCGACCGGATCGACGCCGACCGGGCGCTCGCGGAGACGCTGGAGTACTGGGCCGAGTGGTCGTCGCGGCTCACCGTGCACACCGACCACGACCCGATCGTGCTGCGCTCGCTGCTCGTCCTGCGGGCCCTCACGCACGAGCGGACCGGCGGCATCGTCGCCGCGCCCACGGCGTCCCTGCCGGAGGGCCTGGGCGGTGAGCGCAACTGGGACTACCGGTTCGTGTGGCTGCGGGACGCGGCGCTCACCATCGAGGTCGCGATCGCGCACGGGCTGACCCGCGGCGCGCGGCTGTGGCGGGACTGGCTGCTGCGGGCCGTCGCGGGCGACGCCGACGACATCAAGATCATGTACGGCATCGGCGGGGAGCGGGAGCTCGACGAGAAGGAGCTCGACCACCTCGCGGGCTACGAGGACTCCCGGCCCGTGCGGATCGGCAACGGGGCCGCGGACCAGTACCAGGCCGACGTGGTCGGCGAGGTGATGATCGCCCTCGCGATGCTGCGCGACGCCGGCGTCGAGGAGGACCAGTACTCGTGGGGCCTGCAGAAGAGCCTGCTGCGGTACTGCGAGGTGAACTTCGACCGCGAGGACCACGGCATCTGGGAGATGCGCGGCGACCTGCACTACTTCACGCACGGCCGGGCGATGATGTGGGCCGCGTTCGACCGCGGCGTGCGGGCCGTCGAGGAGCACGGGCTGGACGGGCCGGTCGAGCGCTGGCGGGAGCTGCGCGACCGCCTCCGCGAGGAGATCGACACCCGCGGCTTCAACCGCGCGATCGACAGCTTCACGCAGGCCTACGACAACACCGAGGTCGACGCGTCCCTGCTGCAGCTGCCGCACACCGGCTACCTCGCCTACGACGACCCGCGCATGCTCTCCACCGTCGCCCGCATCGAGAAGGACCTGCGCGACGACCACGGCCTGCTGCACCGCTACCGCACCGACACGGGCATGGACGGGCTCGAGGGCGAGGAGCACCCGTTCCTCATCTGCTGCTTCTGGCTCGTCGAGCAGTACGCGATGAGCGGCCGGCTCGAGGAGGCCGAGGCGCTCATGGACCAGCTCACCGGCTACGCGAACGACCTCGGCCTGCTCAGCGAGGAGTACGACCCGGAGGCGGGGCGTCTCATCGGCAACTTCCCGCAGGCGTTCAGCCACCTCGGGCTGATCCGCGCGGCGGACGCCATCGCGGCGGCGCGGGGGCGGACGGGGTCCGGGGACTGACGCGGGGGCTGCCTCCGGAGGTCAGGAGACGGTGAGCATCGTGCCCGCCGGGACCTTGTCCCAGAGCAGGTCGAGGACCTCGTCGCTCACGCGGATGCAGCCGTTGGAGATCGCGCCGGTCCGGGCGAACGGCGTCGTGTGGATCGCGGTGGCCGACGTGCCCGTGTTCCGGTCGTACGCGTCGATCGTCTCGCTCTGGCTCGACAGCAGCAGGACGCGCGGCGTGTACGTGCCGGGCTGCTCCCACTGCGACCCGACGACGAACTGCGACACCGGCGGGGTCGGGCTGTCCGGGGCACCGACCGCGATCACCGGCACCGTCTGCGCCGCCTCGCCCTGCTCGATGGTCAGCGTGCGGGCGGCGAGGTCGAGGTGCAGCCGCCAGTCGGTGCCGGACGGTGCGGTGTCCTCCGCGCGGATCCACGCCGTGCGGCCGTTGACCTGCGCCGGGTCCTGGCTCGGCAGGGCGCCGCGGCTCGCGACGAGCACGCGCAGCCAGCCACCGCGCTGGTCGAGCACCGGCAGCACCGTCGGCACGTCGAGGGTCACCGCGGGCACGGTCCCGACCGGGCGGCCGTCGACCGCGTCGTAGCCCGCGGTGTCCCGCACGACCGTGGCGGTCTGCCACGTGCCGAGCGCGGGGTCGTCGTTGCGCCGCTGCTCCAGGCCGTCCGTGCCGGGCAGCCCGGGGACGACGGTCACGGGGTCGATCGTCGGGAGCGCGGCGAGGTCGACGGGCGCAGGTCCGGGCGGCGCGGGCGCGACGGCCTTCGGCACCGCGACGGACTCCTCGACGACGACCGGCTCCGGCTCCGGCGCCGGCTGCGCGCACGCCGTCGGCAGCGCCGCGACGCACACCGCCGCCGCGACCGCCACGCATGTCCGCACCCGGGTCAGCACGCGTCCATCGTGCGCGCTCGGCGCGGGGCGTGCCAGGCCGTCCGGCGGCCGGTCGTGGTGGTTCGCTGGACCGGTGACCGCCGAGCACCCCCGCCCCTTCCCCTCGACGGGCCCCGCCCACCCGGCGCGCACGCTCGTCGTGGACGCCGCGAACGTCGTGGGTGCGCGGCCCGACGGGTGGTGGAAGGACCGCGCGGGTGCGGCGCGACGCCTGCTCGACGGCGTCGCCGCCGCCCTCGGTCACGCGGAGCTGCGGGGGCGTCGGGTCGTCGTCGTGCTGGAGGGCCGGGCCGTCGACGTCGAGGGCACGTGGCCGGGTGTCGAGGTGGTCCGCGCCGAGCGCGACGGCGACAGCACGATCGTGGACGTCGTCGCGGCCGTGGGCGCCGACGTCCTCGTCGTCACCTCCGACCGCGAGCTGCGCCGCCGCGTCGAGGCCCTCGGCGCGGGAACCCGCGGCGCGGGCTGGCTCCGCGACCTCCTGGACGACCCGCCCGCCTGACCGTCCCGGCACCGCCGCGCCGACTTCGCGACTTCTGCGCCGACATCGTGCCTCGTAGCCGTCGGACTCGGCACCGAGGTGCCGGTCTCGACCCCGGGGGCTGCTGGCGGCCGAGGGGGTCAGAGGACGCGGAGGGCGTCCGTGGTGTCGCGCTCGCGGCGGGACAGGGCGTGCAGGACCTCCCCGTCACCGTGGCGGTGGCGGGCGGCGCCGACCAGGACGTCCACCGCGAGGGCCGTCGTCGACGTCGGTGCGCGGACGTCGCTGCCGACGCTCAGCGCGAGGTCCTCGGTGTGGACGGCGAGCTCGACGCAGCGGGTGCGCAGGTACTCGTCGAGCAGGAGGGTGTAGCCGCGGTGGCCGACGGTCAGGCGCCGGTCGGCGGGCTCCCGGGGCAGCCGCTCCCGCAGGCGCCCGGCAGCCTCGGTGACCGCGTCCGCCAGGCCGGCGGACCCCTGCGCGGCCGTCTGCGCGCTCCGCTCGCGCACCCCCGTGTTGAGCTCGGACGCCGGTTCCGTCGTGCCGGCGAGGTCGCCGTAGTATCCGGTCGCGCTGACGAGCGGTGCGTCCGGGGTCAGCGGACCGTCGAGGTACCACTCGACCTGCAGCACGCTGCGCGCGAGGTGCGCGGCCAGCTCGCCGACGCTCATCCCCGCGAGGACGGACGGTGTCGCCCAGGCGTCCGCGACGGCGTCGCCCGTGACCAGGGCGACGGCGACGTCGGCCCCCTCGACGTACGCGGACCGCACCGTGGTCGTCACGGCGGCAGTCTGCCAGCGCCGGCACGGCGCCCGCGTCAGTCGTCGATCGCTTCCACGCCCTGGCGGTCCAGCTCGGCCAGGTGGTCGCGCATGTGCTGCAGCACCTCGGGCGGGTGCGGCTGCCAGTCCTCGACCTCGCCGACGACGCGCACGGGCTCGCGCGTCCGGTACGACCGCGTGGGGTTGCCCTCGAAGCGCGTGTTCGTGAGGTTCGGGTCGTCCTCGATCGGGCCGGTCGGCTCGACCACGTAGATACGGCCGCGTCCCTCCCCCGTTGCCAGCTCGGCGCCCCACGTGGCGGCGTCGAGGGTCGCGGTCAGGTAGACGTGGTTGGCGGTGCGGCCGGTGCCGAAGTTCGACCGCCGGCCCGGCTCGAGCAGGTCGCCGACCCGCAGGTCCGCCTTCGTGCCGTGGAAGAAGGGGCCGGGGTCGTCGACCCCCGTCTCTCGCTCGCCCATGCGCACCTCCGGCTGTCGTCCGCGGTGGTCGTCGCCGTCGACGGTAGGCGCGCCCGCCTGCTCGTGTCGACGGCGTCGGAGCGCGGGCCGCAGGGATGGGGAGGGGCTCCTGTCCGTACGCACGCCCGTGCGTACACCGTGCGTACGCGCGCAGGAGAACGTCCGTCCCCGCGGCGGCGCGCCGGAGCAGCAGACGCCGCGGATCGCGCTCAGGCCGCCGGGTCCCGCAGCGCCCGGCGCGTGACCATCGTCTGCCCCACGACGAGCAGGGCGAGGCCCCAGATCGTGTACCGGTCGGAGACGACCGAGGCCTGCGCGAAGGCCTCGGCGACGTCCGCGCGGCCCTTCGCGATCGCGTTCCAGTTCAGCGCCGCGACGAGGTTGCCGAGGCCCACGGCCGTGACCAGGCCGCCGGGCGAGAACCAGCGCTCGGCCCACCGGCGGCGGGCCTGCGCCCGCCGGGCGGCGGCGGTGTCGTCCTCGGGCACGGGTGCCTCCTCGTCGTGGCCGGTCGGGCGCCGACGCTAGCGGACGACGGCGGCGCCAGGGCCCCGGTGAGGGGCCCCGGCGCGAACGGGCCCGGCACCGGTCAGTTCGGCGCGTGCACCCCGTCGGCCGGGTTCGACCCGTGGTCACGGGTGGCGCCGCGCACGTACATCGACGAGGACGTGCCGCCGGCGAAGCGCTGCGCGATCGACCCGGTGAACGGGGTGGTCGACGCCTTGCCGCCCAGGGCGTCCGTGTAGACGGTCGTGGCCCCGGACGTCGTCAGCGAGAACGTGCCCGGCCGCATCTGGCGGATGGTGCCCTTGAAGGGCGACGCGACGTCGTCCCACGCCACCTGCGCGCCCGTCCGCTCGCTGGTACGGCGTGCCATGTCGCAGAACGCCCCCGGCACACCCCGGTAGCAGGCGTCGACCGTGCGGGCCAGGCGGTTCGGCCTGCTCGCGTCGTGGTACCGGCTCGGGTTGAGCACGTAGAACAGCGGGGCGAGCCGGAAGGTCACCTGCGGCGTCGTCAGCCGCACGTCGGAGAACCAGAACTCGTGCAGGTCGAACGCGTCGAACGCCGCGCCGCCCAGGATCGCGTCGACGCAGGAGGCGTCCGCGAGGAGCCGGCCCAGCGAGCGCGTGTCCGACGGCGAGTCGGCGGGCGTGGCCGTGCCGACCTGGGTGAACGTCCCGCCGAGCGGGCCCGGGCAGTCGGTGCTGCCGAAACCGCCGGGACGACCCAGCGGGATCAGCGCGCTGTACCGCACCTGCGACGTCCGCCCGCCCTGCGTGCAGTCGGCGGCGAGCAGCAGCTCGTGCAGGTTGTTCGTGAAGGCGTCCGGCGAGTGCGTGCCCTGGTGGAACTTCATCAGGACGTCGCACGTGCCGACCGTCGCGCCGGACGGCGCGTCGACCGCGATGCCGGTGTCGCCCTCGATCACGGCCACGTCGTCGGCGGCGAAGACCTTGTGCCCCACGTGGTCCTCGTGCCGGTGCGAGGACGTCGCCGTCTGGGCGAGGACCTCGCTGGTGTAGGCGAAGGCGGGCCAGCCGGTCTCGCGGAACAGGACCGACGTGCGCGGGTCGTCGCCGTGCTCGTGCCCGAACGAGCAGCCGCTCGCGTCGCGCGCCGGGTGCCAGGTCGGGTACACCTTCCCGTCCGGCCCGTAGGTCCAGTACCGGGCGTGCACCTCCACCGAGCACTCCCCCGCGCGCGGGTCGTAGCCCGAGGCCGACACCGTCTGCAGCATCCGGTAGGCGTGGCTGAGCGTCGCACCGGCCGGCGGCAGCGACGTGCCCCACCCCGGTGCGGCCGGCGGCGTCGCCGGGGGCAGGGCGCCGGGAGCCGGCGTCGTGGGCGCCGGGGCCGGCGTGGTGGGCGCCGGGGCCGGCGTGGTCGGGGCCGGGGCGGGCCGGGTGGGGGCCGGCGTGGTCGGGGCCGGGGCCGGCCGGGTCGGCGCCGGGGACGGTGCCGGGACGGCGGGCGACGTCGGCGCGGGTGTCGCCGTGGTCGCGCAGGTCGTGCCGTTGAGCGTGATCGCCGTCGGCAGCGGGTTGCTGCCGGTCCAGGTCCCGCTCACGGGCACGAGCACGGTGCGGCCGGTGCCCAGCGCGCCGTTGTCGGGAGCGTTCCTGACGGTGACGCGCGTGCCCTCCTGGGTGACGACACCGACGAACGCGCGCGAGACCCGCTGGCCCGCGGCCGCGGTCCAGCCCAGCGTCCACGCGCGGACGGGGTCGCCGGTGTTCGTCACGGCGACGTTCGCCACGAAGGCGCCCGGCCACTGCGCCGTGACGGTGTACGAGGCGCGGCACGCGGCCGCCGCCTGCGCGCCGGAGGCGGTGACGAGACCGGTCAGGGCCGTCGCGACGACGGCGACGAGAGCAATGAGGGAGGCGACGGCGCGACGGCGCGGTCGCACGCCGGAAGGCATGGACATGCGGTTCTTCCCTGGGTTCCGTGAGGAGGATCGGTGGCGCGGTCCGCGCGTGCACCGACTCGTCGCGCCCAGGGTTGCCCCCCGCCGAGCGTCGACTCGCGCCCACACGGTAACCGGGCGAATCCGGCGCCGGGAGACCGTGCCCCGATTCGTCCCCTGGTGACGTGGGCCACAGCCCGTGGCTCAGGCCATGTCCACCCACGCCGCGCTGTCCGCGCCGACGACGCCCGCGGCGGCGCCCGCCGGGTCGCTGTGCAGCAGCACCCGCCGGCCGTCCGGCACGGCGACCGGCGCGTCCCCGACGTTGACGACGACGAGCACGTCGCGGTTGCGGAACGCCAGCACGCCGGACGGGTCCGCGTCGTCGACCCGCACCCACTCGAGCCACCCGCTCCCGAGCCCCCGCGAGCGCCGCCGCCCGATCGCGTCCCGGTACAGCCAGAGCACCGAGCCCGGGTCGTCGCGCTGCACGTCGGCCGCGAGCGCGGCCCACTCCGGGGGCTGCGGCAGCCACGTGCGGCCCGTCGGCCCGAAGCCGAACCCCGGGCGGTCCGCCTGCCACGGCAGTGGGACGCGGCAGCCGTCCCGCCCCCGTTCGGTGCCGCCGGACCGGAACCACATCGGGTCCTGGCGCACGTCGTCCGGGAGGGTCGTGTGCTCGGGCAGGCCGAGCTCCTCCCCCTGGTACAGGTACGCCGACCCCGGCAGGGCCAGCAGGAGCAGCGCCGCCGCGCGCGCCCGCCGCAGGCCGAGGGCCGCGTCCGGCTGCGGGTCGTCCGCGCCGATGCCGTTGGGCGACCGCCCGGTGTCGACCCAGCCGAGCAGGGACGCGTGCCGCACCACGTCGTGGTTCGACAGCACCCACGTGGTGGGCGCGCCGACCGCCCCGTCCGCCTCGAGCGACACCGTGACGACCCGCCGCAGCGCCTCGGCGTCCCAGCGGCACTGCAGGAACGGGAAGTTGAACGCCTGCTGCATCTCGTCCGGGCGCACGTACCGGGCGGCGCGCTCCGCCGGCTCCACGCACGCCTCGCCGACCATCGCGCGGTCGCCGGGGTAGGTCGCCAGCAGCCGGTTCCACGAGCGGTAGATGTCGTGCACGCCGTCCTGGTCGAACATCGGCCCGAGGTCGACGACGTCCGAGCCCGGCGCGTGCGCGCTGCCGCCCATGACCATGGCGGTGGCGCCGCCGTCCCAGTCCGGCAGGCCCTCCGCCTTGACGAGGCCGTGGGCGACGTCGACGCGGAACCCGTCGACTCCGCGCTCCAGCCAGAACCGCAGCACGTCCTCGAACCGCTCGCGCACCAGGGGGCTCTCCCAGTCCAGGTCGGGCTGGCGCGCGTCGAACGTGTGCAGGTACCACTGCCCGCCGTCCTCGACCCGGCCCGTCAGCGCGTCCACCCGGCTCCACGCCGGTCCGCCGAAGATCGACTGCCAGTTGTTCGGCGGGTCCTGCCCGCCCGGTCCGCTCCCCGGGCGGAACAGGTACAGGCCCCGCTCCGCGCTGCCCGTCGGCGCCGCGAGCGCCGCCCGGAACCACGGGTGCTCGTCGCTCGTGTGGTTCGGCACCAGGTCGACGAGGACCCGCAGCCCGAGCCCGTGCGCGCGGGTCAGCAGCTCGTCGAGGTCCGCGAGCGTGCCGAGCGCCGGGTCGACGCCGCAGTAGTCGGCGACGTCGTACCCGCCGTCCGCCTGCGGCGACGGGTAGAACGGCGACAGCCACACCGCGTCCACCCCGAGCCACGCCAGGTGGTCCAGGCGCGCGACGATGCCCGGCAGGTCGCCCACGCCGTCGCCGTCGGAGTCCGCGAACGACTTCGGGTACACCTGGTAGATCACGGCGTCCCGCCACCACGGGACGCCCTCCGGCCCCGGTCGCACGTCGGCCCCCCGCCGGTCCGTCGCCGGCTACTTGATCGCGCCCTGCGTCACGCCCGCCATCACCCAGCGCTGCGTGAACAGGTACACCACGATCGCCGGCGCCATGGCCATGAGGTACGACGCGAACGCGACGTTGTAGTTGCTGCTGAACTGCGTCTGGAACACGCTCTGCAGCACCGGCAGGGTCTGCATCGTCGAGTCGGCGGTGATGAGCGACGGCATCATGAAGTCGTTCCACGAGGCCAGGAACGCGAAGATCGCGACCGTCGCCGCCATGGGCGCCATCATCGGGAAGACGATGCGCCGGAACACCGTCCACGTCGACGCACCCTCCAGCTTCGCGCTCTCCTCGAGCTCCTCGGGCAGCCCGCGCACGAACGCCGTGAACAGCAGCACGCTGAACGACAGCTGGAACATCACGTGCAGCAGCGCGACCCCGACGGGGTTGTCGAGGTTCACCATCCCCGTGAGCTTCACCTGGGAGAGCGCGAGCACCGGGAACGGCAGGAACATCGCCGCGAGCAGGTAGAAGAACGACGCGCGGAAGAACCGCCGGTCCCAGTTGCGCGCGATCGCGTACGCGGCCATCGAGGCCAGCGCGACGGTGCCCACGACGGTGACCGCGGTGACGAACACGGAGATCGCGAAGCCGCGCGGGAAGTTCGTCAGGCGCCACGCCTCGACGAACCCCTCGACGCTGAGCGGCGACGGCAGCGAGAACACCTGCCCGTTCACCGACTGCGCGGTCGTCTTGAACGCCATCGTGACCGTCGCGTACAGCGGCAGCAGCACCGCGACCGTGCAGACCAGCAGCACGACGGTCCCGGGCCGGTTCGGGTGCTCCTCCTTGCCCTGCCACACCAGCCGCCGGCGGCGGCGCACCGGCACCTGCGCCGGTCCGGTGGTGAGATACGTCTGCTGGGTCATGAGACCGACGCCTTCCCGCGCGTGACGCGCAGCTGGAGCAGGGCGAGGACGACGGCGATGAGGAAGAAGACCGTCGCGTTGGCCATCTGGTAGGCGTAGTCGCCGCCGGTGAAGCCGGAGAAGATCGTCATGGCGACGCTGCGCGTCGCGGTGCCCGGACCGCCGTTGGTCAGGCCGACGATGATGTCGTAGGCGTTGAGGAAGTTCTTGAAGCCGATGATCACGTTGATGACGACGTAGCCCGCGACGAGCGGCAGCGTGATCGACACCAGGCGCCGCCACGACGAGGCGCCGTCCATCGCCGCGGCCTCGTAGACCTCCCCGGGGATCGACAGGATGCCCGCGATGTAGATGAGCAGCGCCGACGGGATCGCCTGCCACGCCGTGACGAAGACGATCGTCAGCCAGGCCAGGTCCTCGTTCGCGAGCAGGCTCTGCGACAGCCAGCCGACGCCCGTCCACTCCCCCAGCTGCGGCAGGGAGTTGGAGAACAGGAACTGGAAGACGTACGCGATGATGATCCCGGAGATCACCATCGGCAGGACGAACACGGTGCGCAGCGCGACCTTCGCGCGGATCCGCGACGTCAGGCCCACGGCCAGCAGGAACGCCACTGCATTCACGACGAGCACTGTGACGAGCGCGAAGCCGATCGTGAACCCGTACGAGCTGAGGATCGCCGGGTCCGACACCATCGCGATGTAGTTGGTCAGCCCGATGAACCGGAACTCCCCGAACCCGACCGAGTCGGTGAAGCTCAGGGTGATGCCCATGACCGCCGGGACGGTGATCGCGAGCGTGAACAGCACGAGCGACGGGACGAGGAACAGGTAGAACGTCGCGCCCGCACGGCGCCGGCCGGTCCGCTCGCGCGGGGGCGGGGCGCCGCCGCGCGTCCGGGCGCCGGTGGACGGGGCGGTGGTCGTGGCCATGTGCGGTCTCCGGTCTGCCGGCGGTCACTCGGGGACGGACGAGCGGAAGGCGAGGCGTGACCAGTCCGCGTCGAGCGTGCGCAGCACCGGCAGCGGGTCGGCGCCGGTCGCGATCGACTGCGCGTAGTTCTGCAGCGGGATCGACTGCGGGATGAGCTGGGACGCGCCGAGGTAGAACGCGGCGCGGTCGTAGTACTCCTTCAGCTCCACGAGGGTCGAGTTCGTCACCGGCGCCGCCTCCTCGGTCACGCCGAAGCCGAGCGCCTGCGCGTTGTACGCGTCGATGACGTCGGGGCGCATGAGGAACGCGAGGAACTCGCGCGCGGCCTCCTTCTTGCGCGAGCCCTCGGGGATCCACAGGGCGAGGTCGATGTTGACCCGCACCTTGCGGTCGTCCGGGTCCTCGGTCATGGGCAGCGGGAACGCGCCGACGTCCAGCTCCGGGTTGGTCTTCGCGATCTCCGTCAGGGCCCACGGCCCCTGCAGGTACATGGCGGCCTCGCCGTTCGCGAACGCCAGGTTGCCGTCCCCGTAGCCGCGGCTGGCCGCGTCGCGGTTCGACCAGCCGACGAGCTGCGTCATGCGCTCGACGGGCTCGACGAACTGCTTCTGGAACGCGACCGGCGACCCCGGCCCCACGTCGTCGCCCTGCTCCTTGAGCTCGGTGAAGAACTCGGTGGTGTCGAGCAGGCCGCCGACGGAGTAGTCGAAGTGCCCCTGCGCGATGGTCCACGGGTCGCGGAACGTGCTGTAGATCGGGGTGACGCCGGCCGCGGTGAGCGTCTCGCACAGGGTGACGAACTCCGACCACGTCGTCGGCGGCTGCACGCCCTGCTGCGCGAAGATCTCCCGGTTGTAGAGCACGGCCGCCGCCATGAGGGAGTACGGGATGACGCTCGTCCGGCCCGGGTACGTCGCGGTCACGTCGATGAGCGGCTGCAGGTCCTCGAGGACGCGACCGGCCTCCGGCATGTCGCCGAGGTCGCTGAGGACGCCCCGCTCGACGTAGCGGGAGATCTCGAAGTTGTAGTTGAGGCAGCCGAGGTCCGGCGGCGACTCCCGCACGAAGGAGCCCGCGAGGTTCGACGTCGCGTCGTGCCGGACGCGGACCGCCGACTGCTCGGAGTGGAACTGCTCGATGAGCTGGTCGAAGTAGCCGATGACCTCGGGCTTCGACTGGAAGAACGTGATCTCGGTGGGGCCGGACCCGGACCGGCCGGCGCAGGACGAGAGGGCGAGCGTCGCACCGGCGACCCCGAGGCCCTGCAGGAAGGACCGGCGCGTGAGGCCGGGCGCGGCCGGGGGCGGGAGGGAGGGCACGTCGTCTCCTCGGGTGGTCGGCAGGGCCGACGGCTGCGCCTGCGGGCGCCGGACGTCGGGGTCGCGCGACGTGCGCGCTGTGCGGATGACGACGTCGTCACCCGGATCGGTCCACCTCGAGCCGGAAGCGTTTCCGGACGATTCACCCTCCCGCCGCCCGACTCCGCTGTCAAGCGCACGCCGTGGAGCACCCGTCCGGGCCTGCTGGTCGCAAGCGCTTCCGGCTACAGTCGACCGGTGGCCGACGCGCACCTGAGCCTCGCCGACGTCGCCCGCCTCGCCGGCGTCTCCCCCGCCACCGCCTCCCGCGCGCTCAACTCCCGCCCGGAGGTGGCCGAGGCGACCCGCGCCCGGGTCCTGGCAGTGGCACGCGAGCACCACTACGTGGCGTCCCCCGAGGCGTCGGGGCTGGCCTCGCGGACCACCGGCCGGGTCGCCGTCGTCGTGCCGCACCTGTCCCGCTGGTTCTTCGGCGCGCTGCTCGAGGGGCTCGAGGCGCGGCTGCGTCGCGCCGGCCTCGACGTCCTGCTGTACCACGTGCCCACGCGCCGCGACCGGCACGACTTCTTCGAGCGGCTGCCCGCCCGGCGCAAGGTCGACGCGGTCGTCGTGCTGGCGTTCCCGGTCTCGGAGCACGAGCAGGCCCGGCTGGCCATGATGGGCGTCGGCATCGTCGCCGCCGGCGGGCAGGTGGCGGCCTTCCCCCACGTCTGCATCGACGACCACGCGGCCGCCCGGCAGGCCGTGGACCACCTGCTGTTCCTGGGGCACCGCCGCATCGCGATGATCGAGGCGGTGGACCCGGAGTCGGCGGAGTGGCGGGACGGCATGGGCCGCACCACCGGCTACCACGAGGCGCTCGCCGAGGCCGGGGTCGCACCGGTCCCCGAGCTCGTCGTCACGGTGCCGTGGGGCGAGCAGCACGGCGCCGACGCGATGTCCCGCCTGCTCGGGCTCCGCGAGCCGCCGACCGCCGTGTACGCGCACTCGGACGAGGTCGCGGCCGGGGCGCTCGCGACCCTCCGGCGGGCCGGCCTGCGCGTGCCGCAGGACGTCTCCGTCATCGGCATCGACGACCACCCCCTGGCCGCACTGCTCGACCTGACGACCGTCGCCCAGCCCGTGCGGGAGCAGGGCGAGGCCGCCGGGCAGCTCGTCGTCGACCTCGTCGCCGGGCGGGACGTGCCGCGCGGACGGGCCGTCCCGACGCGGCTCGTCGTCCGGGGCAGCACCGCGCCGCCGCGCGCGTCGGCCGGCGCCTGACGCGCGCCCGCAGTTCACCCGTTCGCCCATCCGGACGCACCGCCGCATGTCCGGCATCCGGGGCACCGGCAGGGGTCCCCCACCGCGTCCCCGCCGCTAGCGTGCGCGCGTGCGCCGAACCCCCGCCTCCCTCGCCGCGGCCCTCCTGCTCGCCGCGGCGCTGCCGACCGGTCCGGCCGCGGCCGCGGTCGCCGACGACCTCCCGTTCGGCACCGTCGTCCCCTTCGTGACGTGCGTGCACTGGGTGCCGGGTCCCGAGGACCCCATGGTCGGCGGCGAGCTCATCGTCGCGTACGGGTACGAGAACAGCCTGTCCGTCCCCGTGACGATCCCCGCCGGGAGCGACAACTTCCTCGCCCTGGGGCGGAGGGACCGCGGCCAGCCGCGCGTGTTCCTGCCCGGCCGGCACGAGGCCGTCCTGCTGGCGCGGTACGACAGCCCGGTCGGGCACTGGGTGCTCAACGGCACCGACGGCGGCGCCCTGTTCAGCCACCCCGCGTGCGGCACCGTGTCGACGACGTCGCTCGTGCTGCCGGAGGCGGCCACGGCGGGCGCCCCCGTCCCGGTGACCGTCACGGTCCGCACCCCCGTGCTCACCGCACCGACGCCCGGGACGGTCGGTGTGGCGGTGGACGGCGTCGTGGTGGACACGGCCCCCGTGGACGCGAGCGGCCGCGCCCGCCTCACGCTGCCGGCCGCCGTCGCCGGCACGCGTACCGTCACCGCGACGTACACGCCCGCCGCGGACGCGGGCGTCGCCGGGTCCAGCACGTCGTCGCGGCTCGAGGTGGTCGACACCGGCACCGTCAGCACCGGCGACGTGGTGCTGACGCCGGCGTCGGCCCGCGTCACCGTGACCCGCACGCGCGACGCGGGCACGGCGACCGTCGACTGGACGACCGCCGACGGCACGGCGCGCGCGGGCGAGGACTACACGCGCGCGTCCGGGACCGTGACGTTCGCGGCCGGGCAGACGACCGCCACGGTGGAGGTGCCGCTCGCGCCGCGCGCGGCCGGCGCGCCGCAGGAGCAGCTGTTCGTCCTGCTGCAGCGGTCGTCCACCGCCGTGGGGACCGCGAGCGCGGTCGTGACGTTGCCGGCCGGCCCCGGTGGGGATGGCGGCGGTGACGGCGGTGGGCAGGGCGACGGCGGTGGGCAGGGCGACGGTGGTGGGCAGGGCGGCGGCGCAGGAGCCGGCGCGGGTGGCGGCGCGGGCGGGAGCGGTGGCGCGAGCGACCCCGTCGCGCCGGCGGGCGGCACCGCGGGCACGCCCGGTACGCAGGGCGTGCAGGACGCCGTCGTGGGCCTGGCCCTCGCGCTCACCGGCGCGCGGGGCGGCGGGCTGCTCGCGGCCGGGGCGGGTGTCGCCGCCACGGGCGCGCTGCTCGTCCTCGCGTCACGGCGCCGCCGGGCCCCGCTCGGCGGCGCCCGCTGACGGCCTCCCGCGGGGAACGCGGCGAGCCCCGGCTCTGCCTGCCCGCCCTCACCGCAGCCCGAGGACGACCTCCGCGGCGTACCCCTCCAGGTCGAGCACGGTCTGCTCGACCTCGCGGTACCGGCGGCGCAGCGTCGTGGCCGCCTGCGCGACGGCGTGGACGCGGTCCCGGTCCGCGGCGGGCGGGACGGGCAGCGCGAGGGTCAGCAGGTCCCGCACGGTGACGCGCGGCAGGTTCACGCCGCCGACGAGCCGCAGGACGTCGGCCGTGAACGGGTCGCTGCGCATCTGGAGCGCGAGCAGGTGGGCCGCGTCGGGCTCGACCGGACGCAGCGGCACCAGGTCGATGCTGCAGACGCCGGCCGAGCGGGCGACGACGCACTTGCGCAGGTTGGGCCGCAGCTTGCCGTAGAGGACGTCACCGGCCTCGAACGCGAGCTTGGGCGAGCGCAGGTGGGCGTCGCCGGCGCGCGTCCCGGTGTACTCCCCCGTCCCGGCCTGGACGTGCTCGAGGCCGAGGTAGAGGGTGTCGGCGTCGATGCGCTCGGGCGGCAGCTGGGTGCGCACCGGCAGCAGCAGCTCGCGCAGGGGCGTCCACCGCCACCCCGCCGGCAGGTCCCACGTCACCGCAGCAGCCTCGCGAACGCGTCGATCTCGGCCTCCAGGGCGGCCGTCGCCGCGCGGGCCCGCAGCAGCAGGTCGGCCCCGGTCGGCCCGCCCGGTGCGGTCGGGGCCGCCGGGGCGTCGAGCGGGATGTAGCGGCTGGGGCTGAGGTTGTAGCCGGACCGGCGCAGCTCGTCCGCGGGGACGCGCGCGTGCGGGACGGACGAGCCGTCGCCCCGGATGAGCGCGAGGGCGCCGGGCAGGTCGTCCCGGTCCGTGGGGCGCCGCTTGTCGTCGAGCGTGTACCCGTCCGCGTCGACCCGCACGAGCAGGACGTCGTCAGCCGGGGCGTCGTTGCTCCACAGCAGCAGCGCGGTCCGCACGTCCGTGTAGGGCCGGAACACGCCCGCGGGCAGCTCGACGACGGCCCGCAGGCGGTTCGACTCCAGCAGGCGCGAGCGGATCCACGTCGGGGCGTGGCCGGTGGCGGTGAGGACGTTCGTGGGGACGACGACACCGGCGCGGCCGCCGGGCACCAGGCGGCGCATCGTCAGCTCGAGGAACAGCAGCTCGGTCCGCGTCGTCCCGCTCTCGTACTCGCGCACCCGCTCGGGCGCGACGGTGCCCGCGAACGGCGGGTTCGCCAGGACGACGTCGGCGTCGCGGGTCGTGACGGCGAGGCTGTCGCCGTGGTGGACCTGCCCGGACCCGATCCCGTGCAGCAGCAGGTTGGTGCGGGCGACGCGGGCGACCGTCGCGTCGACCTCGTGGCCGACGTAGGCGCCGGCGGCCCCGCGCCGGTGCTCGTGCGCGGCGATGAGGAACCCCGCCGTGCCGGCCGCCGGGTCGAGCACGACCTCGCCCGGCTGCGGGTCCACCGCGGCGACGAGGAGCTGGATGACGTGGCGGGGCGTGCGGAACTGGCCGAACCGGCCGGCCGTGCTGAGGTGGTTCAGCACGTGCTCGAACACGTCCCCGAGGATGTCGTGGTTGCGGTCGCCGATCTCCAGCGCCGCGACCTCGCGCAGCACGTGGTCGAGCGTGGCCAGGTCCGACCACGTCGACGCGGCCGACGCCTCGGGGCTCGCACCGATCCCGAAGGCCGACTGCACCCGCACCATCGTGCGCGCGACGGCGCCGGCGGATCCGGCGGCGACGTGCTCGCGGACCTCCGCCCACTCGGAGGCGGCCGGGTGCGTCTCGGCGAGCCGGCGCAGCAGCAGGACGGTGCTGACGTACTCGACCGCGGTCAGGGGGTTGCTGACGCCGCTGGCCCAGATCCGGTCCCACATCGCGTCGACGCGGCGTCGGACGGGCTCGGGCAGCACGGGTCAACCCTGGCAGATCGGTGCGTGGCAGCGGCCGCTCCGCCACGCGGTGGCGGAGCGGCCAGGTCGGCGGGACGGCTCAGGGACGCCCGGTCCGCCCGGCGGGGCCACCGCGGTGCGTCACACGGCTCAGCAGATCCTTGGCCTTGCGCTGGTTCTCCGGCTTCGCCATCTCGCGCTTCGCGATCTGCGCGGCCTTCAGCGCGATCCCGCTCTTCATCGCCTTGCCCAGGAATCCCATGTCTTCCTCCTTGTTCGGCGTCCGGGACGACGGTACGGCCGCTCGGGCCTGTGCGCTCGTCGTCGCGCCCCGCTCAGCCCTCGCGCCCGAGCCGGGCGTCGTGGTGCCAGTCGGCGGGCACCGACCCCGACAGGGCCGCCGTCGCCAGGGCCTCGCCCAGCACCGGGGCCTGCTTGAACAGGTTGTGCCCGGCGACGGCCGTCACGCCGTCCTCGCCCCAGATCCCGACCCCGTCCTCGCCCCAGGGCAGCGCGGTGACCCAGCAGTGCACGTGGCCGACGGGCTCGGGGCGGAGTCCCGGCAGCGCCCGCGCGACGTAGGCGACGGTGCGCTCGGCCAGGGCCGCGAGCTCCTCGGGGTCCTCGACGGCGCCGCCGGGCGCCGCGGGTGTGTGCCCCGCGAGCCCGACGCCGTAGCGGCGCGAGCCCGGGTACGGGGACGCGTAGACGCCCGTCTCGCCGAACTGCCCGCTGCCGTCCTGGAACGTGGGCAGCGGCCCCGTGCCGCCGTCGGCACGCTCGAACGTGACGCGGACGTGGGCGCCGAGCTCGACCGGCAGGTCGAGGCCGAGGCCGGCGGCGAGGGCGGCCGTGCCGCGTCCCGCGGCCAGCACGACGTGGTCGTACGCGTGCGCGCCGGTGCCCGTGCGGACCTCGACCGCGCCGTCGTCGCGGCGGCGGACGGCGAGGACGTGGTCGGCGACCAGCACGTCCGCGAGGCGACTGGTCAGGGCCTCGACCGCGGCGCGGGTGCGGATGGCGCCGCCGTGCACGTCGAGCATCGCGGGGCCGTCGTAGCCGGCCAGGACGGGCAGCCGCTCGTGCAGCTCGGCGGCGGACAGGGGCCGCGCGGGGGCGTCCGGGAACCCGGCGAGGGTCTCCAGCTTGGTCTCGACGCCGTCGCCGATCGCCACGGCGCCGTCGGGCGCGACGAGCTCGACGCCGAGCTCGTCCTCCCACTCGCGCCACAGGGCACGGCTGCGGACGACCTGCGCGACGAGCCGCGGGTCGGCGTGCGCGTGCCGGAAGATCCGCCCCTGACCGGCGGACTGCCCGCCGCCCGGCGGCCCCGACTCCACGAGGGTCACGTCGGCGCCGCGGCGCTGCAGCGCGAAGGCGGTGGACAGGCCGATGATCCCGGCACCGACGACTGCGACACGAGGCACTGCCCCAGCCCACCACGGACCCGGCGCAGCCGCCCGCCGTCGTCCTGGCGCTACCGGAACAGCCCGGCCAGCGCGGCGTCCGAGGCGGCGAGGGCCGCCCGGTCGTACGTGCTGCCCGCGGCCACGAGCTCGGCGGCCCCGGTGCGCTCGAGCAGCTCGGCGAGCCGCGACCCCACCCGGGCGGGCGAGCCCGCGACCGCCGCCGCCGCGGTCTGCTCGAGGTACTCCTGCTGACGCGGGGTGCGCCGGGCGGCGCGGACCGCCGCGACCGGCTCCAGCGGCGGGAACTCGCCCGTCGTCCGGCTCCGTGCCATCGCCCACGCCTCCGGCAGCAGCAGGTCGGCCGCCTCGGCGTCGGTGTCGGCGACCAGGACGTCGAGGCTGATGGCCACCCACGGCTCCGCCTGCTGCGCCGACGGCCGGAAGGAGCGCCGGTACCCGGCGAGCGCCGCCAGCCCCGGTTCCGGGTCGCCCGCCACGCCGAGGACCGGTCCGCCGACGATCACCGGCAGGCCGAGCTCGGCCGCGACCTGCAGCCCGCTGCCCGTCGCGAGGACGTACATCGGCACGCGCGCCACCGGCTGCGGCCGCAGGGTGATCTCCGCCGTCCCCTCCAGGTAGGCGCGCAGCTCGGCGAGGTCGGCGGCGAAGTCGCGGTCGACCTGGCGCAGGGCGCGTCGCACCGGCGCGGTGAAACCGGGTGAGCGCCCCAGCCCCAGGTCGACCCGCCCGGGGGCGAAGGCGGACAGCGTCGTGAACTGCTCGGCGACCACGAGCGGCTGGTGGTGCGGCAGCATGACGCCGGCGGAGCCGAGCCGGATCGTCGTCGTCGCCCCGGCCACGGCGGCCAGCAGCACGGCCGGCGCCGCCCCGGCGACGCCCGGCACCCCGTGGTGCTCGGCCACCCAGAACCGCGCGTAGCCGAGCCCCTCCGCACGGGTCGCGCGGGCGACGGTGCCCCGCAGGGCGGCGGCGTCGTCCTCCCCGACGCGCGTGCGCGACCGGTCGAGCAGGGACAGGTGCGGTCGGTCGGTCACGACAGGTGCAGCGTCGTCGGCCCGCCGGTTCTTCCGCCGACGACGGCTACGCGCCGGTCCTCGTCATCACCATGCCGGCGTGGTGCAGCGTCCGGCCGAGCAGCTCCCCGAACGCCCAGAACCCCGTGTCGTCCAGGTAGGTGATCCGCCCGTCCCGGACCCAGAAGCGACCGGTGTAGGCGTCGACGCGCCCGCTGCGGGTCTCGGAGTAGCGGCCGTCCGGCCGCAGGTGCTGGACGACGTCGCGCCCCGGGTCCTCCCACGCGCCCAGCCACGCGTCCCGGGCGGCCGCCTCGGCGAGGTCCTCCCCGGCGGGGCGCGTCGGTCGGCCGTCGAGCACCTCGGCGTGCCCGCGGACGTGCACGGCGACGAGGTCCGCCGGGTCGACGACGAGCATGGTCCGGATCTGCGACTCGCTCACCCGGCGACGCACCAGCGCGAAGGTCGCGACGTTGCCGGGCACGAGGTCGTACACCCCGCGCTCGGCGGGCGGGCGCTGCGCCACCGCGCTGTCGACCACGAGCGGGACGGCGTGCGCACCCGGCGCGGCGACCACCTCGACGTCGCCGTCGGGGCGGTCCGGCAGGAAGACCCCGTCGGCGACGACCAGCTCGCGGTCCACGACCGTCCCGGGTGTCTCGTGCACGCGCGCGCCCGTGACGACGAACGGGTGCCCCGGGGGCAGCACCGCCGTCACGCGGTGCGCTCCGCGGCGAGCGCGTCGGTGAGCAGCGAGACGAGCGCGTCCAGCTGCACGTCCGTCGACGCCTCGCCGTCCTCGACCGCGGCCCCGTCCAGCGCCCGCGCCGCGAGCCCCGCCTTGCTGTCGATGAGCTCGGCGATCTTCGCGTCGATGGTCTGCGCCGCGATGACGCGCCACGCGGTGACGGGCTCGGACTGGCCGATGCGGTGGATGCGGTCGATGGCCTGGGTCTGCTCGGCGTCGGTCCAGGACAGCTCGGCCAGCACGAGGTTGGACGCCACCTGCAGGTTCAGGCCCACGCCGGCGGCGGTCAGCGAGCAGACGACGACCTGCACGTCCGGGTCCTCGGTGAACGCCGTGATGTTCTTCTCCCGCACCCGCGGGGTCTGGTCGCCGCGGATCGACGCGTACCCGATCCCGCGGTCCGCGAACGTCTGCTCCGCGGTGTCCATGACGTCGACGTGCTTGGCGAAGAAGACGACCTTGCCGACGTTGCGCGCCAGCTGGGCGGCGTAGTCCGCCGCCAGCCCGGCCTTCGCCTGGCCGATGCGGCGGACCATCGTGAAGACGTTCTCGCCGCCGGCCTTGTCGCTGGAGTCCTTGAGCTCGGCGGCCGCGACGCGACGGGCGAGCTCCAGGTCGACGCCGTCCACGACGGCGGCGTCGCCGCGCGCCTCCAGGGCGGCCCGGTACCGGCCGACGAGCCGGCGGGCGAGCACCTCCTCCGCGGCTCGGATGGAGCGGCCGACCGCGCCGTCGAGCTCGACGGGCAGGTCCGCGACCCGGCGGGCGGGGATGTCGGCGACCACGTCGACCTTGCGGCGGCGCACGATCCCCATGTCGACGACCGCGGCGCGGGCCGCGGCGGAGAACCCGCGGTCGGCCGGCGTCAGGCCGGTCTCCTCCAGCGCCGTCATCAGCCGGCCGAGCGGCTTCTCGTCGTCGATCCAGCCGAGGTACTGCCAGATCGCCCGGAAGTCCTCGATGTCGTTGATGAGCGGGGTGCCCGTCAGCGCCATGAGCAGCGGCCGGGCGGTGCGCTCGCGGATCCGCTCCGACAGCGCGAGCACGTGCTGGGAGCGCTGGGACGTCTTGTTCTTGATGAAGTGCGCCTCGTCGACCACCATCCCGCGGAACCCGAGGTCGCCCAGCCAGCCCACGTGCCGGTCGAGGATCTCGTAGTTCACGATGACGACGTCCGCGAACGCGTCGACCTGGTCGCCGTCGCCGTGCACGACCGTGGCCCGGCGCAGCGGCGTCCACAGCCCCACCTCGTGCGCCCAGTTCGTCTTCACGACGTTGGGCACGACGACCAGCAGGGGGAAGGCGTCGGCGGCCTGGGCGGCGAGCAGCGCCTGGGCCGTCTTGCCCAGGCCGGGCTCGTCGGCCAGCAGGAACGTGCGGTGGCCGCGGGCCGCGGCGGCGACGACCTGCGCCTGGTGCCGCATGAGCTCGCGGCCGCGGGGGGTCGGCACCGCGCGCGGCTCGGGCAGCGGCATGCACGCCGGTGCGCCAGGGCTCGCGTCCTCGAACGACCGGAAGAGCGGCTCGAGCAGCTCCCAGCCCGCCAGCCGGCGGGGCCGGGCCAGGCGCTCGGCGGCCGCCTCGAAGTCGGGGGCGAGGAACGGGTTGGCCATCTGCCGCGCGATCGCCGAGCGGGGCACGACGCGCTTCTCGGCTCCGGGCACGGGCGCGGGCGGCGGGGTCGGCTCGGGCTCCTCCGGCGCCTCCAGCCCGGCGGCGCGCAGCACGGTCGCCCGGTAGGCGCGCGCGGCGTCGGAGACGCGGGCGTCCTCGGAGAGCAGCGCGAGCAGGGAGGTGTCGCGCGCGGCGATCCGCGCGAGCAGCGTCGCCAACCCCTCGAGGCGCTTGAGCTGCTCGGAGCGCTTGGCCTGGCTCAGGTCGCCGTCGGCCATCACGCGTGCCCGCTCCTCGCGCACGAGCAGCGCGGCGACCTGGAACTTCGTCCGCACGGCGGCGCGCGTGGGCGCACGGCCGACGGCGTTCTCGACCTCGCGGGTGATGCCGGCGAGGACGGGGATGATCCCCTCCTCGTCCGGGTGCCTGCTGCGGCGTCGCTCGTCGGCGCGACCCCCGCGTGGGCCTCCGGCCGGGCGCGCACGACCGGACCGCCGTTGCCCAGCTCCTGCCACATCTCCTCCTTCGCACCCCCGCGCCTCGCGCGTGGGTGCAGCACGCCGTGCCCACGTCGGCCAGGTCCGGTCGCCCGGGGCGCGCCCCGCTCCTCGGAGGCGGACGCGCTCCGAGGCGCGCGCCGACGTGCGAAGCCGTCGCAGCCTCGCCCTCTGCGTCACGCGCAGGCCTGTGCCGAGCCGGTGGTGCCACGCGGCCGGACGTCGGGCGCACACCACGGGGGGCACGGTCCGGCCTGCTCCATCACCTGCTGACGTGCAGCCTACCGCTGAGTAGCCCGCGGACCCCGCCGGCCACGGCGGGCGCGGCCGGCGGCGGGACGGGTGAACCTCGTGGTCGCGCGGGAGAAGCCCCTCGCCGGCACCCCGCTGATCGCTACGCTCCCCCGGTCTCGCCCGGGGCTGTCCCGGGCCACCAGCCAGGAGCCCCCATGTCTGAGACCCCCTCCGGCCTCGCCGTGCCCGCATCCCCCGACCGGGAGAACGTCGCGCGCGGGACGCTCGCCGCCCTCCTCACGCTCCCCGTCGGCGTCGTCGCCTGGGTCGTGCTCTGGGGCTTCGGGTTCATCGCCTCGATCGTCGCCGCGCTCGTCGCGTTCCTCGCCCTGCGCCTGTACGTGTGGGGCGCCGGGCGCATCAGCCGGGCAGGCGCGGCGGTGGTGCTCCTCACCACGGCGGTGACGCTCGCCCTCGCGTTCTTCGCCGGGATCGTCTACGACGCGGTCGTCGCCTTCAGCGACGGCAGCGGGCTCGGCGCGTGGGGCACGCTGACCCACCCCGACTTCTGGCCCGTCTTCTCGGAGGTCCTGCCCGAGGCGCTGCCCGAGTACCTGCCCGACTTCGGCTGGGCCCTGGGCTTCGGCGCGCTCGGGTCGTTCGCGGTGCTCCGGTCCGCCTTCGCCGCGGCCCGGGCCGCCGACGCGCCGGCGGATGCCGCACCGGCCGACCCTGCCCCGGCCGACGCGGCGCCGGCTGCTGCGGCACCGGCGGCCGGGATCCCCGCTGCTGCGGCACCGGCCGCCGCCATCCCGGCCGCTCCTGCGCCGGCCGCCGGTGTGCCGGCCGCACCGCCGGCGCCGCGCGACCAGGTCTGACACGGACCGGCGGCCGCACCCCTTCCGCGGCCGCCGGTCGCCGCGGCGGACGACCAGGGGCCGGGGAGATCGCTCGATCTCCCCGGCCCCTCGTCGCTGTCGGCCCCCGCTACCTCCGCTCGAGCGCGGCGACCGCGTCCAGGAGCGCCGCGGTCGCGGCGTTCACGGTGGCCTGCGGGCCGCCGGCCCGCAGGACGGCGGTGACGCGGGCCAGGGCGGCCTTCACCTTGGCGAGGGTGACGCCGGTGTAGTTGACGCCCCGCAGGTCCAGCTGCTTGACCTGCGCGACGGCGGCCTCGAGCTTCGAGGTGTCGACCACCTGCTTGCGCAGCCCGAGCCAGCGCTCCGGGTCGGCGACGGCGACCGCGCCGAGCTTCTCCGAGAAGTCGCTGTTGAAGATCAGCGGGTTGTGCGTGGACCGCCAGCTGAGCTGGTCGGTCAGACCCCAGAACGTCACGCGGGTGATGTCGGTCGAGTACTTCTTGTAGACCGCGAAGTACTCCGCGAACCGCTGGGCCTGGATCGCCTCCAGCTCCGCCCGGTTCTCGATCTTGCCGACCCAGTAGTCGAACTCCCCGCGGGAGATGCGGTCCTTGACCGACGGGTCGGTGAGGTCGCGGTACTGCGACCGGTCGTCACCCTCGGGCTGACCGTTCCACGCCTCCCACACCTGCAGGTCCAGCTCGCTGATGCTGACGTCGAAGCCCGCCTCGATGATGAGCTGGATGGACCGCTCCACCGACGCCTCGTTCGAGCAGGCGCCCGGCTGCCACTCCGCCGCCGCGTCGTCCACGAGCTGGCGCAGGCGCGTGCGGTCGGAGCAGGCGAAGGCCGGCGTCTGGTTGATGTAGTTGTGCGACTGCATGCCGATCGCCTCGACCAGCGGGCGCGGGTCCTCCGGGTGCTCGGCGGCGTAGCGCTCGTTGAGGTCGGTCGCCATCGCGATGATCGCCTGCGCCTTGCCCTCGGACTGGAAGACGTTGAAGTCGTTGTACTCCAGCCGCGTCTGCGGGTCGTAGGTGCGGGCGAGGACGAACGCGTCGTAGAGGAAGTCGGACGGGTGCTCGCCCGCCGCCGTGTCGGCGCCGTTCGCGTAGGCGCTGTACCAGTTCGACGCACCACCGTTCGGGCCGCCGCGCAGGAAGTCGCGCCAGTCCTGCGTCGCGGGGTCGAACTCGCCGAGCCCGTCGACGAACGCCTCGTTCACGACGTCCCAGGAGACGGCGCGGCCCTGGAAGTGCGTCAGCACCTCGCGGATGTACCGCTCCATGTTGGCCCGGGCCTGCTCGCGCGTGCCGCCGGTCGGCCCGCTGTTGATGCGCGGCGGGGACTGCCCGTGCCAGACCAGCACGTGCCCGTGCACGTCCATGCCGCGGGCGAGCGTCTCGTCGACGAAGGCGTCGGCCTGCGCGAAGTTGAACGTGAACGCGCCCGTCACCGGGTCGATGTTGTCGTTCGGCAGCAGCTGGTCCGGCTTCATCGCGTTCTCGGCCGTCATCACGTTGTAGTGCCGGTCGACCGTGGCGGAGTTGGGCGACCCGGGCGCGTACGTCTGCGGGCCGGACCAGATGTTCCCGACGTCGAAGTAGTCGCGGTAGACGCTCTTGAGCGACGGGATCTGCTTGCGGAACGTCGTCTCGAGGACGACGTCGCTCTCGGGCATCGTGAACGAGCCGACCCGGGCGCCGATCCAGTCGAGCTCGTCCGAGGTCCACCCGCCCCAGACGTGGGACGCCGCCGGCGTCGCCGTCAGCTGCACCGTCTCCCCGGGCTCGTAGCTGCCCTCGCCGGTGACGGTCCCCTTGCCGGCGACGGTGATCTCGACGTCGTACGTCTCGTCGACGGCCGCCTGGGCCGGCGACGCGAAGCCGACCGCCGCGAGCGCGACCGCCGTGCCCGCCGCTACCCGGCCGGCGACCCGGCGCCTGCGGTCCAGCAGCGTCGTCCCTGGTGCACCGTCACCTCGTCGTGTGGCACGCCATCTCATGTTCGGTTCCTCTCGACTGCTGCTCCGAAAGTCGGCGCGGCGGCGACGAGCGCCCATGCGGCCGACGTCCCTGTGCATGCTCGTGCCGGGCGCTCGTGCCGCCGACGCCGGCGGACGAGGGCGCGCGGACTCCCACCCCTGCTGATGCCCCTTCAACGATGGAGAGGCGTCTGGTTTGCCGTGAACGCCGCTTTGCGACGTGGGTCACAACGTAGGTAGGGGGCGGGGGGACGTCAAGAAGGAGGGGTGTTCCGGACGGGGACGAGTTGCGGCGCTGCAGCCGCAACTCTCGGTCCGGCTGCGCTCAGCGTCCGCCGGTGATCGACCGGTGCCGCTGCTGCACACCCGCCGTGCCGTACGGGTAGTCGTCGACGCGCGGCGCGCTGGCGTCGGTGAGCCGTGCGACCGCCCCGGGGTCGAGGCGGAGGTCCGCCGCGCCGAGGTTGTCGTCGAGCTGCTCGACGGTGCGCGCGCCGAGGATCACCGAGGTCACCGCCGGCTGCTGCGCCAACCACGCGAGCGCGACCTGCGACATCGAGACGTCGTGCCCGTCGGCGACCTCGCGGACGGCGTCGATCACCCGCCACGTCCGCTCGTCGGCGTTGCGGGCCTCCCACGCCTCCATACCGCGCTGCGGGTTCTCGCCGAGGCGCGTCGCACCCGTGGGGTCGACGTCGCGCTGGTACTTGCCGGTGAGCCAGCCTCCGGCGAGCGGCGACCACGGCAGCAGCCCCATCCCCGCGTCGAGCGCGGCGGGCACGACCTCGTGCTCGATGTCGCGGACGAGCAGGTTGTACTGCGGCTGCAGGGTGACGGGCGCGGCCCACCCGTGGGCGCGGGCGACGTGGACCGCCTTGGTCAGCTGCCAGCCGAGGTAGTTGGAGAAGCCGTAGTAGCCGATCTTGCCCGCGGTGACGGCGTCGTCGAGGAACCGGAGGGTCTCCTCGACCGGGGTGAGGGCGTCCCATGCGTGCACCTGGTAGAGGTCGATGTGCTCGACGCCGAGGCGGCGCAAGGACGCGTCGAGGGCGTCGCGCAGGTGGCGGCGCGAGAGGCCCAGGTCGTTGGGGCCCTCCCCCATCGGGAACCGGCCCTTGGTCGCGAGGACGACCTGACGCGCCTCCGTCGGGTGCTGCGCCAGCCAGCGGCCGATGATCTCCTCGGAGACCCCGGCGCTGTACACGTCGGCGGTGTCGACGAGGGTGCCGCCCGCCTCGACGAACCGCGTGAGGATCGCGTGCGAGGTCTCCTCGTCCGCCTCCGCGCCGAACGTCATCGTGCCGAGCGTCTGCGCGGAGACGACGGTGCCGCTGCAGCCGAGGGTGCGGTACTGCATGGGAGTCCTCCTGGGTGGGCGCGGGTGCCGACCCTGCCCACTCCACCACCGCGCGGGTGGCGGAGCCACCCTGCCGCAACGCAGGAGTGTCCATGCGAACGCGCCCGCCCACCCGCGCGCCGCATTTTTGTCTTACGATATTCGCATGGTGAGCGACGAGCAGATCCAGCAGTGGGCCGACGAGGCGGAGGCGGGGTACGACGTCGACGCCCTGAAGCGCCGGGGGCGCGGACGGCCCGGCCGCGGCGCGGAGCCCATGCAGGTCGTGGCGGTCCGGCTGACAGCCGAGGAGCTCGCGGCCCTCGACGCGGCCGCGCAGAGGCAGGACCTGACCCGCTCGGAGGCGATCCGGGCGGCGCTCGCCCACTTCGCGGCGTGAGGGTCCACCGGAGCGCCCTCAAGCACGGCGTGGCGGAGGAGGACGCGATCCAGGCCGCCGAGTGGTCCCTGTGGATCGAGCCCCTGGACGACGACGGCCCGCCCTTCCGCGAGCTCCGGCTCGGCTTCGACACCCGAGCGCGCCTGCTCGAGACGGTCGTGCTCGTCCTCGAGAACGGTGACGAGCTCGTCATCCACGCGATGCCCGCCCGCAGGAAGTACCTGGACCTGCTGCCGTAGTTGGGCGCACGAGGCCCGCGACGTCGGCGCCTGCGACTTACGCGACGACGACGCGAGCGGGCGGGGCCTCAGCGACCGCGTGCCGCAGCGGCCCGCAGCCGCGCGAGCCCCTCGTCGATCGTCACCTCGGGGCGCCACCGCAGGTCGGTGCGCGTGCGCCGCTGGTCGAACCAGTGGGCGGTCGAGAGCTGCTCGGCGAGGAAGCGCGTCATCGGCGGCTCGTCCTGCCCCGGACGCACCCGCCACACCGCCTCCACCGCGCCGCCGGCGGCGCGCGCCAGCCCGGCGGGGACGCTCCAGCGCGGGGCCGGCACCCCGGCGGCGGCGCAGATCCCCGCGAGCATCTCGGCCACCGGGCGGGGCTCGCCGTTGGTCACGACGTAGGCGTTGCCGTGCACCGCGTCGTCGTCGGCCCGCTCGAGGGCCGCGGCGATCGCGGCGGCCGCGTTGTCGACGTAGGTGGTGTCGATGAGCGCCCGGCCGCCGTCGAGCAGCGGCAGGCGGCCCGCCCGGGCCCGCGCGACGATGCGGGCGACGAGCTGGGTGTCGCCCGGGCCCCACACCAGGTGCGGGCGCACGGCGACGACGCGCATGGCGTCGCCGTCCGCGGCGAGGGCCGCGAGCTCCGCCCGCGCCTTCGTCCGGGCGTAGTCGCCGCGAGCGTGGTCAGGATCCGCCGGCCGGGCGTCGTCACCGACGATCGAGCGACCGCTGTGCGCGACGGACGGCGAGGACACCTGCACGAACCGAGTCGCACCCGCAGGCGCGGCGGCACCCAGGAGCCGCTCGGTCCCGTGCACGTTGACCCGCTGGAAGTCGGCCGGGTCACCCGCGAGCGAGACCTTCGCGGCGAGGTGGACGACGCCGTCGACCCCGGCGACCGCCCGCGCGACGTCGTCCCCCGACGTCACCGAGCCCCGCACGTCCTCGACGCCCGGCACACCGCTCGGGCGGCGCTGGAACGTGCGCACCTCGTGGCCCGCGTCGCGCACGCGCGCGGCGACCGCGCGGCCGAGGAGCCCGCTCGCGCCCGTGACCAGGACCCTCACGGTCGGCGCACCCGTCCGCCGGACAGCACGTGCTCGGCCCAGCGAGCGAGCCGGGTGCGGTCGATCTTCGAGTTGTGCCGCACGTCCGTGGGCAGGTCGGGCACGACGAGGACCGCGGCGAGCGGCGCGGCCGCCGCGGCCCGGACGGCGTCGGTCAGGTCCGCCGGCGCCAGACCGGGACGACGGGTCCGCGGCCGGGTCTCGACCACGGCCACGAGCAGCTGCGTCCCCCGGGGCCCGATCCCCACGACGCCCGCACGCTCCACGGCCGGGACCCGCTCGACGCGCTGCTCGAGGCCGACGGGGGTGACGACGCCGTCGGCCGTGGTGACGACGTGCGCGAGGCGCCCCTCGACCCACAGCCGGCCCTCGCCGTCCAGGTGGCCGACGTCGCCCGTACGGTGCCAGCGCTCGCCGGGGACGTCCCGGGCCGCCGCGCGGTCCGTCAGGTGCAGGCGGAAGTAGCCGTCCTTGAGGTGCGGGGCGCTGACGAGGATCTCGCCCGTCCGGCCCGGTTCGGTCGTCGGCTCGCCGGTCGCGGCGCCGTCGTCGTCGAGCGGGCTGATGCGCACCTGCGTGGTCGCGGTGGGGCGGCCCACGCAGACCCCGCCCGGGTCGCCGTGAGGCCGGGCGGCGGTCGCCTCGCGGATGCTCGCGAGGGTGGCGTCCGTCATGAGCAGCCCCTCCGTCATGCCGTACGGCGTGTGCGGCTCCGCGTTCGGCATGAGCCGGCCCGCGGCGGCGAGCAGGTGCCCGGGCACCGGGGCGCCCGCGGACAGGAACGTCCGGACGCGGGCGAGCGCGGCGTGGTCCGCGGGGGTCAGGTCGTCGGCCGTCGCGACGACGTTCGCCAGCGCCGCCGGGGACAGGAAGAGGACCGTCGCGTCCACCGCCGCGGCCGCGGCCGCCACGGCCGGGGCGGTGAGCGTGCGCGGGGAGGTGACGTCCATGTCCGGCGTGACCGAACGCGCGCCCAGCGCCGGCGCGAGCAGCGCGAAGGGCGCGAAGCCCGCGACGAGACCGGTGCCGGGGCCGAGGTCGTACTGCCCGCGCAACGCGTTGGCCACGGCGGCGAGCTGGCGGTGGGTGTAGACGACGCCCTTGGCCGGGCCGGTGGAGCCGGAGGTGAACAGCACCGCGGCGGTCGCGTCGGGGCTCGGCTCGGCGGGGAGGTCGAGGCCACGGCCGGCGTCCACGAGGTCGACGAGGGCGTGGTCGACGCGGAGCGCGCGGGCGACGGCGGGCGGCAGCGGCGCGGTGGAGATCCGCTGGCCGGGCCAGCCGAGGGCGCGGGCGGCCGTGAGCCCGCGCAGCTCTCCGACGACGTGGTCGGGCCGGGCGCCGCGGACGGCCCGGGTCAGGCCCTTCACGCCCAGGCCGGCGTCGGCCACCACGACGACGGCGCCGATGCGCAGGCAGGCGTACAGGACGGCCGTCAGGTCCGCACCGGGCGGGACGAGCAGGGAGACGCGGTCCCCGGGCCGCACGCCGACGGCGGTCAGACCGGCGGCCAGCTCGCGGACGCGCCGGGCGAGCAGCGACCAGGTGACGACGCGCGGTCCCGCGCCGCCCGTCGGTGCCATCTCGACCAGGGCCGTCTGCGTGCTGTCCCGCTGCCCGTCGAGGTGGTGCCACAGGGGCTCGTAGGGCGGCGCGGGCGTGACTGCCGAGGGGTCCACAGTCGGGACGTCGGCTGGCTGGGTGACGGAGGCGGTCGTGGCGCCGGGGCCGGCCGTGGCGCCGGCGAGCCAGTCGAGCGCGGCGGTCGCGTAGTCGACGTCCTCGGCGATGAGGTGCCCGGCCCCCTCGAACCGGTGCACGTCGGCGCGCGGCAGGCGGTCGACGAGGTCGTCCAGGTACTGGTCGCCGAAGACGGGGTCGCTCGGGCCCCACAGCAGCAGCGCCGGGACGTCCAGCCCGCGCACCCCCGCGGCGACGCGGTCGAGCTCGGCGGCGCTGGGGTGCGCTGACGTCACGGGGATGTCCGCGACGAAGGCGCCGATCCCCCCGCGGCGCTCGGCCCCCCGGTACGGGGCGCGGTAGGCGTCGCGGACCGGCCGGGGCAGGCGCGGGCGGGCGAGCGCGAGCGTCGTCTCCAGGAAGGCCGGCGTCGCGACGGTGGCCGCACCCAGGACCTCCGGGCGCAGCGCGAGCCGCAGCGGCGCCGGCACCCGCAGGTGCGCCGGCTGGTGCACGGCGGTGTTGAGCAGGACGACGCCCGCGAGCAGGTTCGGGTGGTCGACGGCCCAGCCGAGGCTGATGACGCCGCCCCAGTCGTGCCCGACCGTGACGACGGGGCCGGTAAGGCCGAGCGCGGTCGTGAGGTCGTCCAGGTCCGCGACCCGCTGCGGCAGCCCGCGCCGCGACCCGGTGCGCTCGGAGAAGCCCATCTCGAGCTGGTCGACGGCCACGACGCGCCACGCCTGCCCCCCGGCCGCGGCCCGGTCGGTCGCCGCCGAGAGCAGGCGACGCCACAGGTAGGACCACGTGGGGTTGCCGTGCACGCACAGCAGGGTGCCGACCGGCTCGACGCCGAGCCGGGCGAGGTGGTCGGCGTTGTCCAGCAGGTGCCACGTGCGGCTGTCGGGGCCCGCCGTGACGAGGCGCGAGAAGGACGGGTCGAGGCCGTCGAGACCCCGCGGCGGCAGCGAGGCGGGTGCGGTCGCCCCGGCTGCGGCCGGCAGCGCGCCGATCACCAGGCGATCTCCGTCATCGCCGTGTTGATGCCGGATCCCACACCCATGAGCAGCACGCGGTCGCCGGGCGCGAGGTGCCGCGCCTCCTCCGCGAGGGTCATGGGGATCGAGGCTGGGCCCACGTTGCCGTACCGCGGGTAGGTGAGCGGCACGCGGCTGCGGTCGAGGCCCGCGGCCTTCACGATCGCGTCCGTGTGGACGTCGGAGACCTGGTGGAGGACGTAGCGGTCCATCGCCGACCAGCTCCAGTCCTTCCTCGCCTCCTTCCAGGCGGCCATGACCAGGTCGAGCCCGCCCTTGAGCAGTGCCTTCGCGTCGGTGAACATCCCGTTCACGCTGCCCACGCACAGCTCGTTGAACTGCGTCGCCGCGCGCGTCACCCCGCCCAGGATCCGGTGGCCCTCGGGGTGGGCGTCGGCCGGCCCGATCACCGCGGCCACGGCGCCGGAGCCGAGGGTGAGGCTCGGGAACTCGCGCATGAAGTCCCTGCGCGTCACCCCTGGCTGGTTGAGCCGGTCGATCGTGATGTCCTGGATCTCGTCGGCGTCCTCGCCGTCGACGACGACGGCGTAGCGGATCTGCCCCGCGTCGATGAGCTGCGCCGCGAGCGTCATCCCGTTGACGAACCCGAGGCAGGCGTTCGCGAGGTCGAAGTTCACCGCCGACGGCGGCAGGCCCATGCCGTGGTGCAGCCGCACCGCCACCGACGGCTCGAGGTGCTTGCGCGTGACCGAGGTGTTGATCAGCATGCCGACGTCGCCCGGGTTGACGCCCGCCTCGGCGAGCGCCTTCTCCCCCGCCGCGACCGCGGCGGCGTCGAAGCTCTGGCCCTCGGCCCAGTTGCGGCGCTCGTGCACACCGGCGACCCGCTGGAGCAGGCCGGTGGGCAGCCGCAGGCGGTCCAGCACGGGCGCGAGGCGACGGTCGATGTCCGCGGACGTCGTCACGCGCTCCGCCACCGTCGTCGCCAAGGACAGCAGTGCCGCGTTGCGGTGAACCGACGTCGCGTTGCCCTTCACACCCACCCCTCTCACGGCGCGCGTCGGGCTGCGCCTCGTCGGCTCGATCGTGCACCTACCAGGACGGCGGCGCCTTCCGAGGCAACGGGAGGGAAGGGGCCCGCGTTCCCGCAGACGGGTCTGCGGGCCGAGCGGACGAGCGGCTGCCGGCCGGGGGGCGCCACCTCAGGGCTGGTGACGCACCCTGCGCGACGGGGAGTCGGGCGACCCCGTCGCGCCCGGCGTCCGCCGCGGTGGCTGGTGCGCTCGGTCCCGGTGCGCCCTCCCGCGCCCGCCGCCTACCCGCTGCCGAGCAGACCGGCCGGGTGCCAGACGTCCTCGGGCGCGAGGTCCGACGCCCGGTAGCGACCGAGCGCGCTCGTGAGCATCCGGACCTCGAGCGCGAGGCACTCCAGCAGCCGCGTCAGCCCGAGCTCCGGGTCCTCGTCCACCGCGAGCAGGGCGGCGCGGCCCAGCCCGAGCGCCCGCGCGCCGAGCGCCAGGCACGTCACGGCCCGAGCCCCCTCCCAGATCCGCCCGGACGCGAGCAGGCAGTCGTCGACACCGGGGCGCAGGCGCGCGAGACACTCCCCCAGCGGCAGACCCGCGCGGGCGAGGAAGACGCCCGGTGCCCACCCCGTGCCCGCCTCGGCCCCGTCCACCGTCACCGCGTCGGCGCCGGCCTCCCAGGCGACCGCTGCCGCCGACGCGACGTCCCGCGCGGGCGAGAGCTTCACCCAGACGCGGCAGCGCGGGTAGTTGTTCCGCATGAGACGGACCTGCTGGCGCAGGATCTCCGCCGTGAAGGTCCCCGGGCTGCTGCTGCGCAGCACGACGTCCGACGACGGTCCGTGCACGTCCGCCAGCAGGTACCGGTCCGCCAGCGCTCCGGCGTCGGCACGCGAGACGAGCGTCATGCCGCCGAGCCCCGGCTTCGCGCCCTGCCCCACCTTCAGCTCGAAGGCCAGCCGACCCGTCGCGAGCAGCGGCTGCACCGACGGGTCGGTGTAGACGAGGTTCCAGACCTCGCCGTCGGCGTCCTCGGTGCTCTGCTGCACCACGACCCCGCCCCGGCCGTCGGGCACCACGTCCGCGTACGCGGCGACGCGGTGCAGGAGGGCGCCGAACCGGTCCGAGTCCAGCCGGCCCGACCCGGTCGACGCCAGGACGTTCTCGCCGATGACCATGGGGACGCCGCCCCGGCCCGCCTGCCGTGCGACCTGGTGGCCGAGGTCGCGGGCGGCCGCCGTCGACCCGAACGCGGACACGTAGAACGGCACGGGAGACCGCAGTCCCCCCACGTCCGTCACGAGCTCGACGTCGTCCATCGTGGGCTCCCGGCCCAGGTCGTACAGCTTCTCGAGACGGTCCGGGACGAACACCGGCGGCACGAGACGAGCCGCGTCGAGCGGGTCCCCGTCGGGTGCCGCCTGGTGCCCGAGCAGCGACGCGCCGTAGCCCGCGGGGTCCGGGAACGCCGCCGCCGCGCCGCTCCGCGCACGCTCCCGCACGAGCTCCTCGGGAAAGCCGGGCGCCGTGAGGACGCTCACGGGCGCGGCTCACCGGGCAGCTTGAAGTACGACGCCGCCTGCCACGCCGCGTCCAGGCCGCCGAGGAAGCGCGTGAAGCGCTCGACCCCGAGTCCGAAGCCCGCGCTGGCGGGCAGGCCCTCGCGGGCGAGCTGGAGGTACCAGTCGTACTTCGCCGGGTTCTCTCCGGTCTCCCGGATGCGGGTGACGAGCGTGCGGTAGTCCGACTCCCGCTCGCTGCCGCTCATCATCTCCCCGAAGCCGCCGGGGAAGATCAGGTCGAAGTTGCGCAGGACCCCGGGTGACGACGCGCTCTCCCGGTCGTAGAAGCCGCGCGAGCCCTTCGGGTAGTCGACGACGAAGAACGGCCGCGCGGCCGCGGCGGAGATCCGCTCCTCCGCGTCCCAGGCGATCTCGGTGGAGTCCGGGTGGTCGTGCCCGGACGCGCGCAGGTCCGCGACGACGTCCGCGTGCGTGCGCCGGTCGAACGGGCCTGCGAGCACCGAGCGGAGCTCCTCGACGTCCCGCCCGAGGGCCGCGAGGTCGTCCGCCGCGACGTCGAGCACGCGGCGGACGCAGTGCTGCGTGAGCCGCTCCGCGACACCCAGGGCGTCCTCGCGCGAGCCGCCCGCGATCTCGACGTCGAGCTGGTGGAACTCGGCGAGGTGGCGGTGCGTGACCGCCGTCTCCGGAGGCTCCAGCCGCACGTTCGGCGCGACGTGGAACAACCGGTCGAACGTCAGCAGCGACGCCTGCTTGTAGAGGATGCCGCTCGTCATGAGCTTGTACCGGTGCCCGTAGTAGTCGATGTCGACCTGCTTGGCGCCCCGGGCTCCCGGGTCTGTCACCGGGCCGATCGTCGTCGGCAGCAGCTCGACGAACCCCTCGGAGACGAGGTGCTCACGCGCGGCGGCCAGGAAGTGGCCCTGCAGCCGCAGGGCCGCACGCGTGCGGTCCGAGGTCAGGTGCTCCCGCGGGGACGGCAGCGGCGTGGGGGCGGTGGCGGTCGACAAGGTCGGTCCTCTCGGCGGAACGGTCCTGCTGGTTCAGGTCGGGTCGGCGGTCGGCGGTCCGTCGGGGACCGGTCCGGGAGCCGGCGCGGGCCGCCGGCGGGTCGGCGTCCACGTCACCTCCTCGCTCGCGGCGGACCGGCGGGCGAGGACGAAGAAGAGGTCGGAGAGCCGGTTCAGGTAGGCGAGCGGCGCCGACGGGCCCGGCACGAGCGCGGCGACGCGGCGCTCCGCACGACGGCACACCGTCCGGCACACGTGGAGCTGGGCCGCCAGCGCCGTGCCCCCCGGCAGCACGAACGACGTCAGCGTCGGGAGCGTCGCGTTGACGTGCTCCCGCACGTCGTCGAGCCACTCCAGCTGGGGGTCGCCGACCGTGCCACGGGGCCCGACGACGTCGGGGTGGCTGACGTCCGCGCCGAGGTCGAACAGGTCGTGCTGCACCGACAGGAGCCACGCGTCGAGGTCCGTGTCGGTCGCCGGCACGAGCGTGCGCGCGACCCCGGTCGTGGCGTTGAGCTCGTCGAGCACGCCCAGGAGCTCGACGCGCGCGTCCGACTTCGCCACGCGCGCACCCCCGCTGAGCTGCGTGCTGCCGTCGTCCCCCGTGCCGGTACGGATGCGGGTGAGGCGGACGAGGCCCCGCTCGCCCGCCGTCACGCCTGCTCGGTCCGGATCACGAGGGTGTCCCGCACGAGGGCCAGCGCCGCGTCGCGCTCCTGCGGCGTCGGCGCGCACACCACGACGTGCCCGCTGCGGTCGCCGGACGACCTGACCGGGCCGACCACGTCCCCGGGCCGGCAGGTGATCTCCACCTCGACGACGTGCGGCTGCGCGCCGACGGCCTCGACCCCGTCTACCGCGATAACGCGCCCCTCCGGGGTCGCGAACCAGCTCGCGGCGTACGCGGCGGGCGCCACCGGGACCGGCGGGAGCGGTCGGCCGAGCGCGGCCCGCACGACCAGCTCGAACCAGTCGGTGCCGTAGGTCAGCCCCAGGAGGTCCATGATGAAGTCGCCCGGCGTGCGCACGGCGACCTCGATGACCGCCGGGCCCGACCGCGTCAGGCAGAGCTCGAGGTGGACGAGTCCCGTCACCATGCCGAGACCGTCCAGCACGCCGCGCGCGAGGGCGCCCACCTGCCCCGCGGTCGGCGGGTCGAGGACGATCCCGGTCCGGTGCGCGGTCTCCACGAAGTGCGGTGCGCCGGTGGTGTCCTTGGCGGTCACGTTCTCCACGACGACCGCGCCGTCGACGACGACCGCCTCCCAGCTCAGCTCCGGCCCCTCGAGCCGGTCCTCGACGACGAACCGCCCCTCCCCGGCGCGCCGCGCGAGCGCGTCGTCCAGGTCGTCCACCGTCGCCATGAGCTCGACCCCCGCGCTGCCCGCGGACGACAGCGACTTGAGCACGACGGGAAGACGGGGGCGCGCCCAGTCCCGCAGGCGCGCCGGGTCGTCGACGACCGCGAAGTCGGGCTGCGGGACGCCGACCGCCGCGAACCGGCCGCGCTGCAGCGCCTTGTTGCGCGACAGCGTCGCGGCGTGCAGCGACGGGCCCGGCAGCGCCAGGGCGTCCTGCAGCAGCGCGGCGGCCAGCACGTGGACCTCGCTGAACGCGACGACCCCCGCCGGCCGCTCCCCCGCGGCCGCGGCCCACGCCGCACGCGCCCACGCCTCGTCGGCGCCGCCCTCGACGAGCGTCACGCCGTCGACGAGCGGTTCGACCAGCGCCGCCCGCTCCGCCGCCTCGACCGCGTGCACGCGGACGCCGAGCCGGCGAGCGGCGTCGACGTACGGGCGGCCCATGCGGCCGACACCCACCATCAGGAGCGTCTGGTCGTCCGTCACGACGTGGCCTCCGCCACCAGCGGCCACTCCCCGTACACGCCGCGCCGGTGCAGCAGCGGCGGCCGCGGGTACGTCGCGCCCTCGTCGACCCGTCCCAGGAACAGCCAGTGGTCGCCCGCCTCGACGGCCCGCTCCGTGCTGCACTCCGCCACGGCGACCGCGTGGTCCACGAGGATCGGCGCACCCGCCGCGACCTCCGACGCGCGCCACTCCAGGTCCGCGAACTTGTCCGCGCTCTTGCGCGCGAAGATCCGCGACACCTCCGCGTTGCCGCCCGCCAGGACGTTCACCACGAAGCCCGCCGACGCACGCATCGCGGGCAGGGTGTTCGACGACTTGTCGACCGCGACCAGCAGCATCGGCGGGTCGACGGAGACCGCGCACACCGTGTTGCTCGTGAGGCCGCGCGGCTGACCGTCCGCGTCGAGCGTCGTGACGACCGAGACGGCCGTGGGGAACGACCCGAAGATCTCGCGGAAGCGCTCGGCGCTGATCGGCATTCGTCCCTCCGGGGAGTCGGCGTGGGCGTCGGCACGTGCCGTCACAGGAGCTCGTCCTCGAGCCGGACCAGCGCGTCGTACGACCGCTGGACCTCCTGCGGGTCCTCGTGCACGAGGAACACCACGCCGGGGGAGGAGTTCAGGTCCTCCGTTGGGCGCAGGGTCGACCCGTCCGCGACGCGCCAGCGCACGCTCTCGAACGCGGGCAGCCCTCGCAGCGCCTCCTCGAACCGGGCCGCCGGCAGCGGCACCGCCCGGCGCGCCACGAGGTTCACGCACCGTGCGGCGCGGACGGCCCGGTACGCGGTCGCCCGCCCGTGGAGCGCCGCGCCGTCGCCGAGGAAGCAGTCGAGCGTGAGGTCGACCTGGTTCGCGCCCGTGCACAGGTCGAGCGCGGCAGGGTTCGCGAGCCCCGAGATCCTGGCCCCCGTCTCCAGGAGGACGGGTCCGTCGGACGTCACGACGAGCTCGGTGTGGGCGGGACCGTTGCGGATACCCAGCCCGTCGAGCACCGACTCGACGTACGGGACGACCGACCCGACCAGCAGCTCGTCGTCGCCCGGCAGCAGGTCCTCGTACGCGTACACGGTGCGCCCGCCCGGCACAGCGGTCTTGGTGCTGGCCCACGCGTCCGTGACCCAGTGCCGGCCGTCGCGGCTCACCGTGTTGACGACCAGCTCGCGCCCGTCGAGGAACTCCTGCACCAGCACGCTGGTGTTGGCGCGCAGCATGATGTTCGTCTTGCCGAGCGTCCGCGCGACCGCCGCGCGCACCTCCTGCGCGGTCGTGCAGACGTACACGTCGTCCGAGCCCGCGCTGTCGACCGGCTTCACGACGACGCGGCCCAGCCCCTGCGCGTCCTGCCACGCCGCGGCCCGCTCGGGGTCGTCGCTGCGCAGCTGGCGCGCGGTGCGGACCCCCGCCGCCGCCAGGACGTCCATCATCGCGCCCTTGTCGCGGCGGGCCCGGGAGAGTGCCGGGTCGTTGCCGCGCAGCCCCAGCCGGTCCGCCAGGTCGTCGGCGGCCTCCACGCCGAACTCGCTCGCGCACACCACGGCGACGGGCGCGACGTCCCGCAGCCGCCGGACGACCTGCTCGGCGTCGGCCGTGTAGTCGTGGTCCTCGGCGAGCACCTCCGTCGGCAGGCTCGCCGCGAACGTCGCCGGCAGGCCCGCGCGCGAGCGCACGTGCACGACCCGGTGGTGGCGCGCCGCGCGTCGGGCCAGGGTCGCACCCGTCGAGAACGCGTCGACCACCACGGTCGCGGGACGGGTCAGGTCGCTGGTGGTGCTCATCGGGGCGCACCCCTCCTCGGTGTGGCGGGTTGCAGGGAGTCGTAGCGCGACGCGACGTGGTCGAGCATCGCGAAGAGCTGGTCCGACCGGAGCTCGGGACCCGCCGACCGGGATCGCGCCCCGCCGATCGGCAGCATCCCGAGCTGCGACCACACGAGCGCCCCGCGGTCGTCGATCGCGCAGCGCGTGGCGCCGCGGTTGTCCGCGTGCAGGCAGAACGGGATGTCGAGCAGGCCTCGCTCGAACGCGCGCACGAGCGCACGCCCGACGTCCGCGTCCAGGTCGAGGACCGTGTCCACGAGCAGACGGGCCTCGGCGAGCACCTCGTCCTGGAAGCCGCGGGCGTCGGGGTCGTCGTCTGCCGCGAGCAGGTCGCTGCCCTGCGCCGCGTCCGACGCGAGCAGCAGCGCGCCGACGTTCTCCTGCACGCTCGGGATCTGCCACGCCTCCGAGACGGTCTTCACGATGAGCCGCTCGCACCCCGCGTGGCGGGCGAGCCGCGCGGAGTCCGCGATGAGGGCCGTCGCGCCCCGGGGCGTCCGGGGGAACATCCCCATGTACGTGTACAGGACGACGTGCCACGTCATGTCGGCCAGGTGCTCCGCGGCGAGCAGGCGCAGCGCCCGGATCGCGCCGCGGTCCTGCTCGGCGAGCGTGCCCTGGGCGTAGCTGAGCGAGACGTGCCGCACGCCGTGCTGGCGGAAGAAGAGCGCCTCGAGGACCGCGACGGCCACGAGCAGCGACGGCGGGCAGAGCTGGCCGAGGAGGCAGCCGCCGAACGACTCGACGTGACCGTGCTCCGACTCGCCCGCGAGGACCCGGCAGCTCTCCGCCCACGCGTCGACCGCGACCGCGAGGGGCAGCCGCGAGTACGGCAGGCAGTACGACACGGGCCCGCCCTCGGTCGCGTCGAGCCCGACCGCGACGGACCGCCGGATGACCGCCTGGGGCAACGCCGTGCCGTGCCGCACCTGCACGGGGAACTCGGGACCGAGCAGCCCGGCCAGGAGCTCGCGGGTCGCGTCCGGGGGGTGCGAGACCAGCGGGTAGCCGTTGACCTCCTCGCCGGCGGCGAGCCGCTCCAGGGGCGTGACGTGGTCGCCGACGCGCGTGTAACTGTCGAGCGTGAGCGTGCCGACCACGGGCACGTCGAGCGCGGCGACGCGCTCGAGACCGTCCCGCATGGTCGCGACCGGCCCGAAGCCCATTCGTGGCTGCACGACGAGGCGTCCCGCGTCGCGCTGCGCGGCGACGAACGTGTCGAGGTGCCCGGGCATCAGCGTCCCGAGATGAGCTCGAGCACGGGTCCGCCCGTGGCCGGGTCGACCGTCGTGACGCGGCCCTTGTGCGGGTCGCCGGACCGTACCCGGGACAGCATCGAGCCGTCGGCCGCGAAGTCCGCGAGGGCGCTGCCGTAGAGCGTGCGCAGCCGGTCGAGGCCCAGCCCCGACACCCGCTCCAGCCACGCCACGTGCTCGGGGTCGTCGCGCTCGCCCGCCAGCACCTGCCGCAGCGTCGTCGCGTCCGCGACACGCTCGGGATGACGGGCGCGGAGGAACGCGTCGAGGCGCCGACCCTGGTCGGTGAACGGCGAGAACACCATCGCGACGAGCGCGTCCTCGTCGAGCCCGAACGCGGTCTCGGCGTACCGGTCCGCGATCCGCCGCCGCTCGCGGATCCTCTGCGGCGAGCCGTAGCGCTCGAGCGCCAGGTCGACGAGCCGCTGCGGCATCTCCTTCTTGTGCATCATCGACTCGGCGAACTCGAGGTACTCCCCGACGCCCGCCTCATAGGTGCGCGACTCTACGTGCTCGGCACGCAGCCCGCGCAGGTGCGCCATCAGCGTGGGGTTCGCGCAGTCCGACTCCGTGAAGCTGAACGCGAGGTCGTCGAACCGGAAGCCGAGGAAGTCCACGACGAGGTCCCAGTGGTCGTCGACGCGGTAGCTCACGAGGTCGTAGATCGAGACGAACTCCGGCTGGGCGGTCCGGTCCCCGATGGCGACCTCCCGCTCCGCGAGCGCGTCCGCGTCGGGGCCGAAGAGCTCGCGGAAGTACACGTCCCCGATGCCGCGCAGCGCCCGGAGGACGCCCTGGAACCCCTGCGCCCGCAGCTCCCCCACGTCGACGCCGCTGTCTCGCGCGAGCCGGAAGATCCACGCCGCGTAGAGCATCTGCTCGCGCCGGGAGTCGCCCGTCATGACGACGTCGACCCCACCCTCCCACCAGGCCGCGCGGCCGTAGAAGTCGGCGACCGCGAGGTTGCAGCTGTTGCAGAACGTCGGCCGGCCGTCGCCCTGCGCCCGGTGCCCGTTCATGAGCACGTCGACACGGTTGATCTCGACCAGCCGCTCCGGCAGCGGGAGGTCCACGTGGAACCGCCGGACCTGCGTGTGGTCGACGGTCAGCAGCTGGCAGCGCGGGTCGTCGAGCATGTCGAGCGCCCGGTAGACGCGGTCGATGTTCTCCATGACCGCGTGCGGCACGCCCGCGTGGCGCATGTTCGCCACCCGCAGGACGAACGTGCGCCCGTGCCGGAGCGCGAGGGAGAGCTGGACGGCGCGGACGAACGCCACGACGTACGAGCTGTCCTTGCCGCCGCCGTACGCCACCATCACCGTGCGTCCGGCCAGCCGCTCGACCCCTCCGCAGCGCTCGACGATGGTGTCGCCGACCGCGACGACGCCGGCTCGCTCGACGTCCGTGAGGTACGCGAGGACCGCGTCCAGCAGCCTCTGGTCGCGCGTCATGCGGGGCTCGCCTCGAGCTCGAACTCCGCGACGATCTGACGGATCCCCGCCTCCACCGTGGCCTCCTCGTCGTCCAGGAGGATGAACCTCCCGCTGTGCAGTGCGTCGTAGGCGCCGCCGGGCTCGAGCACGTCGCCCGGCTGCGGCAGCAGCTCCCGCCACACGATGGGCACGCGTGCCGCCATCGAGGACACGCGCTCGACCCGCACCGTCGCGTCGGGCTTAGGCACCACGAGCCAGCCGCCCGACCCGTCGTGGTCCTTAACGGGGACGTCCACCGGCTCGCCCGTGAGCGTCCGGAGCCAGATCTCGAAGAGGTTGACGCCGAAGAGGCGGTTGAGGAGGTGCGGGACCTCGCTCCCGCCGACCCGGCCGCCGATCTCGAGGAACACGAGCTCGCTGTCGGGTCGGACGAACAGCTCGAGGTGGAACGGCGTCGCGTGCATCCCCAGGTGGCGGACCACGTCCCGCGTGAAGTCCTCGATCCGGTCGCGCAGCACCGAGCGCTGCACCACGACCGACCCGAGGGGTGCCCCGCCGCCGAACGCCAGGCAGTCGTTGACGTACCGGGACACCACCTGGAACGGCACGTCGCCCGCCACGTCGACGTAGCCGTCGACGTGGTGGATGGTCCCGGTCACGAACTCCTCGACCTCGTACCGGCCGAGGTCGACGCCCGGCAGGAGCGCACGCAGCGCGCTCTCGTCGTCGACCCGGTGCACGCCGATGCTCGCCGCGCCGTCGACGGGCTTGACGATCACGGGGTACCCGACGTCCGCGGCGAACGCGAGGACGGTGTCGACGCCGGGGCACGTGCTGAAGCGGGGGACGCGCACGCCCGCCTCGTCGAGGATCTCCTTCATCCTGACCTTGTCCCGGTACGGGGCGACGTCCGCGACCGTGGGGCCGGGGATGCCGAGGTCCTCCCGCACGCGCGCCGCGACCTCGAGCGTGAACTCGGACATCGCGACGAGCTGGTCGACGGGACCGACCGCGCGGACGATCTCGGCCACCGCAGCGCGCAGGGCCTCCACGTCGTTCACGTCCGCGACGTGGACCTGGTGCGCGACCAGCTCGGGCGGCGCGAGGACGCCCTGCGCACCGGGTCCGTCGACGACGTAGCTCACCGTGTGGCGCCGGTGGTCGACGAACTCCTCGTACCGGGTCAGCTCGTTGTCCCAGCGCACCCCGTCGGAAAAGCGCGGCCACCGGTTGACGATGACGACGTGCATCAGCGCACCTCCGTGCCGACGAGCGGGACGTCGTCCCAGGGCGCGACGACCGCCTCGGGGGCGTGCCACCGGTCGAACCCGCGGGCCTTGCCGGCGTCGAGGAACCTGACGAAGCGCGGGACGGCGTCGTCGCCGGTGAAGACGTCGGTCCACCCCGCCGCGAGGAGCTCGCGCCGCACGCGGTCGTTGTCCGACTCCGCCGTGGTGAGCTTCCCGCCCGCCACGCTCGGGACGGCAGCGCCGCTGGCGGCCTGCAGCGCGGCGCGGAGCACCCTCGCGCCGTGCGCGCCGTGCCCGTTGACGCTCGACAGCACGAGGAGGTCCGGCCGGCCGGACCGCACCTTCTCGACGACGTCGCGGACCGGCGTGCAGGCGCCGAGGTTGACGACGTCGCCGCCGTTCTCCTCGAGCAGGAGCTGGAGGTACACGAGGTTCCACATGTGGGAGTCCGACTCGACCGTGCACAGCACGGCCCGGAAGTCGCTCACGGGACCACCTCCACGAGCTCCTGGTCCGCCCGCGCGGCGAGGGCCGCACGGAACGCGCGCATCGTCAGCACGAGGAGCAGCGAGCCGACGACGCACAGGACCGCGGTCAGACCGAGGACCAGCCGGCGCGGCCCGCCGACGTCCCCCAGGCCCGCGACGAGCACGCCCGCGAGCGGGAACGACAGCAGGTTGACGAGGTAGAACGGGCCCATGACCTTGCCGAGGTGCTCCTCGGGGATGACCTGCAGGCGACGCGTCCGGTTGAAGATGTTGTAGAGCGTGACGCCGACCAGCGCGAGGACGTACGCCGGCGCGTAGACCGCGTACGACGGCGCGAGGCCCGCGACGACGAGCGCGACGCACAGCAGCGCGAAGCCGCCCACGCCCAGGGTCTCGACCCCGGTCCGGCGCAGCAGGCGCGGCGACGCCCACAGGTTGACGAGGCCGACGAGGCCGACGACGACGTTGAGGAGGCCGAAGGCCGCCTCCGGCGCGCCGAACACCCCGGTCACGAGCGCGACGTTCGCCGCCATGAGCGTCGCGACGACGAGGTTGATCGTGAAGTTCAGCGCGCCGAGCAGCAGGACGGGACGGTTCGCCACGAGCAGCCGCCAGCCCGTGGAGAGGTCGGCGACGACGTCGCTCCCGCTGATCCGCCCCTCGACCCGCATGCCCCGCGGCAGCCCGAGCCAGCACAGCGCCGCCGCGGCGAACGCCGCTGCCGCGATCGTCAGCAGCACGACCTTCGACAGCAGCAGCGCCGCGGCGATCGCGACCGCCGGGCCGACGGCCATGGCGAGGAGCTCCATGTTCTGCACGAGCGCCTGCGTCGGCGCCACCCGGTCGCCCTTCGCCAGCAGCGGCACCATCTTCTCGATCGACATCTTCACGGGCGCCACGAAGAAGGACAGCAGCGCGCCGCAGGTGATGAGGGTGCCGGTCGTCCACTCGGGCTGCACCACGCAGACGACGACCGCGAGCGCGAGCACCGCGCCCCGGGCGCCGTTGACCACGCGGAACAGCCGCCCGCCGCCGTCCCGGTCGGCGACCAGCCCCGCGAACGGGTAGGCGACGAGGGCCGGGATCCACTCGAGGGCGAACGCGAGGCCGAGCATGGCGACCTGCCCGGTGTGCTGGAAGATCAGCAGCGGCACCGCGAACAGCACGATCTGCTCGGCCACGAGACCGAGCAGGATCCCGCCCGCGAACAGGGGGCGGCGCGCGTCACGCCCGTCGACCTCGGTCACGACGCGACGACCTGCTCGAGGACCCGCACCCGCGGGAGGACGTGCGTGTAGAAGCGCGTCATCTCGTCGCGCGTCGGCCAGCCCGAGAAGATGAACTCGCTCACCCCGGCGTCCCGGTAGCGGACCAGGTACTCCGCGACCTCGTCGTAGCTGCCGACGAGGCACAGCGCCGGCCCACCGCGGTAGGCGACCGCCCCGGAGTAGAGCTGCGGGGACAGCCAGCCGTCGGTCGACCCCTCCGCGAGGCGGAACGAGGACCTCACCGCCTCGGAGTCGGAGGACGCGACGAACCGTGCGATGAACTCGCGGTGGTCCTCGTCCGGGTCGCGCATCGTCTCCGCGAGCGCGGTGAGCGCCTCCTCGCGCGTCTCGCGCGCCATGACGTGCATGCGGACGCCGACGCTTCCGCCGCCCTCGACCACCGGGGCGGCCGCGGCGGCGATGCCCTCCGGCGTGTCCCCGTACCGCAGCCAGCAGTCGCCGTGCTCGAGGGCGGTGCGCTGCGCGACGCCGGACGCGCCGCTGATGTAGATGCGCGGCCGCCCGCCGCCCTTGTAGGTGAGGCCGAGCTGGGCGTCCTCGATCCGGTAGTGCTCGCCCTCGAAGGACACCGGCCCGTCCTGTGACCACAGTCGGTGCAGGACGTGCAGGAACTCGTCGCTGCGCGCGTACCGCGCGTCGTGGGCGAGGAAGTCGCCGTAGTACGCCTGCTCAACCGGGGAGATGCCGGCGACGATGTTCAGCGAGATCCGGCCGTCCGACATCCACGAGACGGTGTTGACGACCTGGGCGAACAGCGTCGGCGACAGGAGCCCCGGGCGGTACGCGAGGATGAACCGGACGTCCCGCGTCTCGCGCACGAGGGCACCGATCATGGGCAGCGGGTCGGGCATGTGGTAGCTCATGCCCATGAGCAGGGAGTCGACGCCCAGCCGGTCCGCCTCCTGCGCGAAGTCGACGATCCCGTCGAAGTCGAGCCCGCCGACGGGGTAGGCGCCGGTCGCGCGCTGCTGGCCGCTGTCGAGCGGCGAGCACCAGTGGAAGCGGATGCGGTCGGTCGGCACAGTGGTGGTCGGCATCGTCGTGTCCTCGTGCTCGGGGGCGGGCGGTGTCGGCGTCAAAGCGTCAGGAGAGCGCTGCCACCAGACGTCGGGTGGCGGGTACGTCGACCCCGTGCCGGTCGGCCGCCCGCAGGACCGCACCGCCGATGGCGTCGATCTCCAGCGGTCGCCCGGCCGCGGCATCGCGCTGCATCGACGAGCGCGCGGTGGCGGGGAACGTGTCGTAGAAGCGGAGCGCGGACGACGAGGTGTCGGGCCCGCCGCTCGCGACGGAGACCGCGGCGGCCTCGGAGACGAGCTGCACGAGCGCGTCCCGGTGGGCCTCGCGGACCTCGCCGATCGGCACGTCGAGGTGCGTCGTCAAGAGTGCGAACGGGGCGAGGACGGCGAGCTTCGACCACAGGAGCGACGTCTCGTCGTCGCGGACCGTCGCGGCGATGCCGGCCGCCTCGAGCATCCGCGCGGTGTCGTCGAGGCGGGTGCGGTCCGCGGTCCCGCTCGCGAGGTCGATCTCGACGAACCGGCTGCCGTGGACGATGCGCCCCGGGGCCACCCGGGTCGACTCCGCGCGGACGACCCCGGCCGCCGTCACCGCCGGTCCGAAGCGCCGCCTCAGCAGGTCCAGGTGCTCGACGCCGTTGAGCAGCGGGACGACGAGTCCCTCGACGCCCGCCGGCGGCACCCGGTCCAACGCCTCGCCGAGCGCCGTCTGCTTGACGGTCACGAAGCACGTGTCCACCGGCGTGCGCAGCTCGGTGTCGGCGTCGACGTGGACCCTCACCTCGCCGTGCAGCGCGCTGCTGACGTGCAGCCCCCCGGCCCGCAGCTCACCGACCGTGCGCTCGCCGGCGAGGAGGACGACGTCGTGCCCGGCGCGCGCCAGGAGACCACCCACGAGGCCCCCGATCCCGCCCGGCCCGAGCACGGCGACGCGGCGACGGTCGACATCGTCCGTGACCGTCGCTTTGTCATCCATGACCGTTTTGTCCACAGCGTGGCAGGCTAGCGACGGGCCTCGCCGCCGACCACCGCCGTCCACCCTTCGGGCATCCGTGCAGGTCAGGGAGTTGATGAACCGGGGGCGCTCGTTACACTGCCCCGCTATGCCCCGATTCCGCCCAGGAGCGACCGCTCTGGCCTGCCTCGCCGTCCTCTCCGTCGCCGTCACCGGATGCACCACCCGAACCGGCGACACGGGTACCGCGCAGGCCGTGCTCGCGGCACCGTCCGCCGACGCGGCAGAGGCCCGGGAGGTCGCCGCCGACGGTGCGACCTGGCTGGTCACGCAGCTGGCTGCGTCGGGGGTCATGGAGAGCACGTTCGACGGGACGTCGTTCCCCGACTACGGCCTCACGGCCGACACCGTGCTCGCGCTGCTGGCCACCGGCGACGAGCGGGCGGGCGAGGTCGCCGCCCGCCTCGCCGAGCCCGACGCGGTCGCCGGCTACACCGGTGACGGGGTCGGCACGGTCTACGCCGGCGCGACCGCCAAGCTCGCCGCCACCCTGTCCGCCGCGGGGATCGACCCGCGCTCCGTCGCCGGCCGCGACCTGGTCGCCGAGCTGGAGTCGACGCAGTCTCCCGACGGCCGGTTCTCCGACCGCGGCGGGGAGGACTTCTCGCAGACCGTGTCGCAGTCGTGGGGCGTGCTGGCACTCGCGACCGCACGGGACGACGGGGCACCCGAGGAGGCCGTCCGCTACCTGCTCGGGCAGCAGTGCGACGACGGCGGGTTCCGCCTCGACCCCGACGCGGCCGACTGCACGTCCGACCCCGACGCGACCGCGTTCGCCCTGTCGGCCGTCTCCGCCGCCGGGTCCGAGGAGCACGCCGACGTCGTCTCCGCGGCGACCGCATGGCTGCGGGACACGCGCGAGACGGACGACGACGGCACCTACTGGGTCGCCGGCACGCCGGCCGCACCGAGCGTCAACGCCACGGCCGTCGCCGCCGCCGCGCTGACCGACGTCGACGCGGACGACCCCGGCGCGCGCGCCTGGGTCCTCTCCTCGACGGCCACGGACCAGCCCGCCGGTGCCGTGCTGGTCGCCGGGGTCCCCGACGCCCGCGCGACCGCCCAGGCCGCACTCGCCCTCGCCGGGTCGGGGCTCGCCGGGCTGCTCGACTGAGCAGCCACCCGACCCATGATCGTCACGGCGCTCGCGCTGCTGCTGGCCGCCGCGCCGGCGGCCGCGCCCGCGCCCGGCAGCGACCCCTCCTGCGACCAGGTGACGGTGGTCGTCGACACGGGGGTCCTCGCCAGCGGACCGGTGACGAGCGCGTGCGTGCCGCCCGGCGACGCGCTGTCCGTGCTCCGCGCGGCCGGGCACGCCGTCGAGGGCACCGCCGCGTGGGGCACCGCCTTCGTGTGCCGGGTCGACGGACGGCCGGCGCGCGACGAGGACGTCCCCCTGCCCGGCGGACGCATGTTCCGGGAGACCTGCGCCCGCACGCCCGACGCCCGCGCCTACTGGAGCCTGTGGACGTCGACGGCCGGCGCGGGCTGGGCCTACGCCACGCACGGCGTGGGTGACCTCCACCTCGCGGCGGGCGACGCCCTGGGGCTCCGCTTCGGCGCCGGCGACGTCCCGCCGCGCCGCGCGCCCGCAACCGCCGGCGGCGCGGCCGCAACCGCCGGCGGCGCGGCCGATCCTTCTGGTGGACCGCCCGCGGGGTCGTCCCTCGGCGACCACGGGGACGGGTGGCCCGCCGCCGCGGTCGCGGCCGGCCTGCTGCTCACGACCGCCGCGCTCGTCCCGCTCACCCGTCGCCGGACGCGCGCGGCGCCCACCCGCGAGGTGCACCCCGTCGCGTGGTGGACGTGGGCGGCCGGCGCCGCGACGTTGGCCTCGGCGGTGCCCGCGCCGGCCCGGCTGGTCGTGGCCGCGGCCGCCGTGCTCGTCGCGGTCGCCTGCCGCGCACCCGAGGGCCGTCGGCTGCGCCCCTACCTCGTGCTCGCCGCGCTCGTCGTCGCCCTGCGCGTCGTCCTGCGTGTCGTCCTGCCGCTGCCCCTCGACGGTCCCGTCGTCCTGCACCTGCCCACGTGGCACCTGGGCTCGCTCGTGCTGCTCGGCCCGGTCTCCGCGACCGCGATCGGGACGACCCTCGTCGGCGCGCTGCCGCTCGCGGTCCTCGTGCTGCTCACCGGCGCCGCCGCCGCCCTCGCGGACCCCGTCGACCTGCTGCGCCACGCCCCGCGGCCCCTCGCCCCGGTGGCGACGGTGCTCGGCGTGGCGGTGTCCACCGTCGACCGGCTGGCCGACGTCGCGCGCGACGCGCGGGACGCGCGGCGGCTGCGTGCGCAGGGCTCGCTCGCCCTCGCCGTGGTGCCCGTGGTCGCGCGGGCGATCGCGGCGTCGGCCCACCTGGCGGACGCGCTCGAGCTGCGCGGCTACGGCGCGCGGGGCGACCGACCCCCGACGACGTCACGCCGCGTCCTGCACGCAGTCCTCCTCCTGGGCGTCGTCGTCGCCCTCGGCGCCGCTCTCGTCGTCGCGCTGCGACCCGGCCCGCTCGGCCCTCTGGCCCCGCCCCTCCCGCTGCTCCTGCTCGTCGTGCTCACGGTCGGCGCGCTGGTCGCTGCCGCCCGGGTCCTGCCCACCGCGCCCACGACCCGGCTGCGGACCGCACCGTGGGCGCTCGCCTCCTGGTCGGTCGTCGTGGCCGGGTGGGCCCCGGTGCTCGTCGCGCTCGGTGGCGCGTCCGCGTCGTCGACGGTCGTGGCCGCCCTGCCCGCCGCGGCCGCCTGGATCGCCGCCCCCCGGCCGCGGCTCGCACGCGTCGGCCGCGGCGGCGGCCGCCCGTGACCACGCCCGCCGTGCAGCTCACGGACGTCACGGCCACCCACGTCGGCCGGGACGTGCTGTCGGACGTCACGCTCGACCTGCCCGCCGGCCGCCTCGCGCTCGTCGTCGGCCGCACCGGGGCCGGGAAGAGCACACTGCTGAGGCTCCTCAACGGCCTCGTGCCCCGGGCGGGCGAGTGGGTGGTGCACGGCGACGTGCGGGTGCACGGCGAACCGGTCGCGGACAGGCCGCTGCGGGAGCTCGCCCGCACGGTCGCGTACGTGCCCGCGAGCGCCGACCGCACGTTCGTCGCCCGCACCGTCGAGGCCGAGGTCGCGTTCGGGCTCGAGCAGCGCGCGGTGCCCGTCGCGGCCCTCCGCCGCCGCGTCGAGGAGACGCTCGACCTGATGGGGATCGAGGACCTCCGCGACCGCGCCTGCACGACCCTCTCCGCGGGGCAGCAGCAACGTGTCGCGATCGCCGCCGCGCTCGCCGTCGGCTCCCGGCTGCTGGTCCTCGACGAGCCGACGTCGGCGCTCGACCCCGTCGGCGCCGACGCGGTGACCGCAGCCCTCGGGCGACTCGTGCACGACCTGGGCCTCACCGTCGTCGTCGCCGAGCACCGCACCGACCGGATCGCCGCCTCGGCCGACGTCGTCTGGACCGTCGAGGACGGCCGGGTGCGAGCGGACGTCCCCCGGTCCGCCCTGAGCCGCGCTCCGCACGCCCCCGCCGTCGCGCGGGTCGCCGCCGTCCGCGGCTGGGGGACGACCCCCCTGACCGTCCGCGAGGCCCGCGACCTGCACGCCGCCGACCCGCTACGGCACGTCCGGCCGGCCGGGCCGCGCAACCAGCCCGGTGCCCCGCCCCCACGCCGCACGACCACCACGCCCGCCCGGCGCACGGCCCTGCACGCCCGCGGCCTCGTCGTCCGCTACGAGCACCGCACCGCGCTGGCCGGGGTCGACCTCGACGTCGAGGCCGGCGAGACCGTCGCCCTGATCGGCCGCAACGGCTCGGGGAAGTCGACCCTGCTGTGGACGCTGCTCGGCGGCCGGGCACGCGCGCGCGGGACCGTCGCGGTGCAGGGGCGCGACCCGCACCGCATGCGCGCCGCCGACGTCCGACGCCTCGTCGGGCTCGTCCCCCACGCGGTCGACGTCCTCCTCGCGCGGGACACCGTCGCAGCGGAGCTGCTCGCCGCCGACCGGGCACCCGGGTCCCACCCGGGCCGCGCCGCGCACGTGCTCGACACGCTCGTCCCGGGGGTCGACCGCGGCGCACACCCGCACGACCTGTCGCAGGGCGAACGCCTCGCGCTCGCGCTCGCCGTGCAGCTCGCCCCCGACCCCCCGGTGCTGCTCCTCGACGAGCCGAGCCACGGCCTCGACCCGGCGGCCCGCGACGCACTCGTCGAGACCCTCCGCAGCGCGGCCCGGCGCGACGGTCGGACGGTCCTCGTGGCGACGCACGACCTCGACCTCGCCGCCGAGGTCGCCGACCGCACCGTCGTCCTGGCCCGCGGGGAGGTCGTGGCCGACGGTCCGGCTCGCACGGTGCTCACCGGCAACCCGGCGTCCGCACCGCAGGTGACGCGCGTCGACCCCACGTGGCTCCGCCTCTCGGACGCCGCGAGGTCGCGGTCGTGACCGGTCCCGCGCCCGGCGGACGCACCCGCGCCGCCGTCCTGGCCGGCACCTCCGCGGTCGGTGCAGGAGCCCTGTGCTGGCCGCTGCTCACCGCCGGCGGGCGCGGCGGCACGGCGACCCCCTGGGCCGTCGGGACCGTCGCCCTCCTGGCCGTCGTCGTGGTCCTCGCCGTGGCCGACGACGGCGACGGCGGGCTGGACGCACGGACTGCCGCGCTCGTCGGGACGCTCGCCGCCAGCGGGTGCGTGCTCCGGCTCGTGAGCCCCGGCATCGGCGGCGTCGAGCTCGTGTTCGCGGTGCTCCTCGTCGGCGGGTACGCCCTCGGGGCGTCGACGGGCTTCGTCCTCGGCGTGGTGACGCTCCTCGTGTCCGCCCTGCTCACGGGAGGGGTCGGCCCGTGGCTGCCGTTCCAGGCGCTCGCCGCCGGGTGGGTCGGGACGGCCGCCGGCGTCCTCGGCAGGCGTCGCCGGTCCAGCACCGGGCCGCCGAGCGCCGCCGAGGTCGCCTCCCTCGTCGCGCTCACCGTCGTCGCGTGCCTCGCCTACGGCGTGGTCATGAACCTGTGGTCGTGGCCGTTCCTCGTCGGCGAGGGCACCGCGCTCTCGTACGACCCGGGTGCCGGGCTCGCGGACAACCTCCGGCGGTTCGCCGTGTGGTCGCTCGTCAGCTCCGGCGCCTGGGACGGGGTCCGCGCCGGGGTGAACGCCGTCGTCGTCGCGGCGACGGCGCGCCGGGTCGTGGCCTCCCTGCGCCGGGTGCGTCGAACGGGCCGCTACGCGGACGTGCACGAGGTTCGGCGCCCGACCGGTCCCGACGGGCCGGACGCGTGACGCGACGGGCCGGGCACGGAGGTTGCGCGTCCCGGATGCGGGCGAGCCGCGCGGCCCCAGGGCCGGCCCGTCGACCGGTGCCCGACGGGCTCGCCGCGTGCGCCTGGGCAGATTCGAACTGCCGACACCCGCTTTAGGAGAGCGGTGCTCTATCCCCTGAGCTACAGGCGCGAGGCGCCGGGCTGCCCCGGCGACGCCCGACCAGCCTACCGGTCCGGCGCCCACCGCCCCGCCCGCCCATCCTTGGCCTCGGCCGGTACGCGGCCCGGAGGAGGCGGACCTGGTCGCACGCTCCCCCTCCGGCGTAGCGCGCGACCCGCAGCCAGCAGGGCTCACGGGTCGACGCAGGGGGCGGACGATGACGGTGCGAGAGACGACCATGCCCAGCGCACGGGTCCGCGGGCTCGCCGTCGCGACCCTGGCGGTGGCGCTCCTGACCCCGGGGGCGGCGGTCGCGGCCGCACCGGTGCCGGACCTGCCACCGGGCGCGCTGCCCGTCGTCGGCCCGGTGCAGGTCCGCGACCAGGTGCGCGCGCTGCTGCGCCGCCTGCCGGCGGTCCGGGCGACCGACGTCGGCGCCGCCGGCGAGCGCGGCTACGCCCCGGTGATCGCGAGGTCGGGGGTGGTCGCGGGGACCGGACCGGGCCTCGTCGCCTACCGGTGGGACGGCAGGGTCGTGACGCACTTCCCCGGCGGCCCCGGGACCCGCACGGAGGCGGTGGCGGTCAACGGGCCCGGCCAGGTCGTCGTCCACGCGTGGACCGACGACGGCGGCCCCTTCCCCCAGCTGTGGAACGCCGACGGGTCGGTCGCGGCGCTGCCCCTCGAGACGGGGTCGGGCAGCGTGACCGCCCTGGACGACCGCGGCGCCGCCGTCGGCGCGACCACGCTGCTGGCGCCGGCACCGGGGTCCGGGGGCTACACGGCCGTCGTGTGGCGGGACGGCCGCGTGCACGACCTCGCACCCGGCGGCTTCGACGCGGTGGCGTGGGACGTCAACGAGCGGGGTCACGTCGTCGGGCTGACGCACCGCGCGGGCGGTCCCGACAACACGGGCTGGGTCTGGCGGAACGGCGTCGTCACCGACCTCCCCACGCCGCCCGGGTTCGCCGACACCACCGCTGACCAGGTCAACGACCGCGGGGACGTGCGCGGCGGGATCCACATCCCGGACGTCTCCGCCGGCACGCACGTCGGGGCCGTGTGGTTCGGAGGCACCGACCTGCGGCACCTCGGCGCGAATCCCGGCTGGCTGGCCGACCTGAACGAGAAAGGGCTCGCCGTCGGCAACCTGTGGCGCGGGGACGAGCTGTTCACCGCCGACGCGGCGACCGTCGACCGGCGCCGCGTCACCCGGCTCCTGACGACCTCCGGCGGACCCAGCGCCGCGGCTGCGGTGAACGACCTGGGGATCGTCGTCGGGGCCGAGCGACGCGCGGGACGCACCCAGGCGGTCGCGTGGGTGCTGGGCGTTCCCGTCGCGCTCGGCGCTCCCGGAGGCTGGTCGGACGTCGTGGCGAGCGGCGCGACCGGCGTCGACGAGGGCGGTCGCGCCGTGGGCTGGGTACGCCTGCGTTCCGACGGGGCGGACGCCCCCGCGCGCACCGTGGTGTGGGACGTGCTCCGACGCACCGGCAGGTCGAGGACCTCCTGTCGCGGCGCGGCTGAGACCGCCTGCTGCGCGGCGCGGCTAAGACCGCCTGCCGCGAGGCGCGGCGGAGACCGCGGCTGCGGGGCGCGGGCGCTCGCCGCTCTCCTGTCCCCGCCCGGCGGTAATGTCCCGATCGCACCGCGGTCCGCCGACGCATCGCGCCGGCGTGCCGCCGCTCCGCAGCCCCGCCCGGCCCGAGGAGAGACGTGACGCGACCGCTCCCGGCGGACTACCCGCCGATCCTGTACATCCCCTGCGTGCGCGAGGTCGCCGACCCTGCCGACCTCGAGGTCGAGTACCGCACGACGCGCGACGGCCGCACGGCCCTGCTCGTCTACTCGGCGCTCGACCGCCTGCACGCGGGCGCCGGTCCCGACCAGCCGTGGTTCACGCTGCCCACGTCGGAGCTGCAGAAGCTCTACGACGTCCGGCCGTTCGACCTGGTGCTGCTCGACATGCTCGTGCCGGAGGAGCACCGGACGGTGGCGTCGGCATGAGCATCGGCGCGGACTTCACGGCGCTGCACGGCATCGCGTCGGCGCTGCGGGCGGCCGGGGAGGACCTCGACGGCGCGTGCCGGTCCATCCCGGCGTCGACCGGGACGGGCGACGCCGCTCCCCTGCTGGCCGGCATCCTCACCACCGTTTCGGGCACGGTCGCCTACCTGGCCTACGAGGCCGACCTGCTCGGCGAGCGCGTCGCGGAGTGCGAGCAGACGCTGGCGGCGACCGACTCCGGCGCGGACGAGCGGCTGGCGGCGATCGTCGGGGAGCTCGGATGAGCACGGTCGACGCCCGCATCGAGGGCGAGCCGGCGTCGATCCGCGCGGTGTCGTCCTGGCTCTGGGGGACGCTCGTCCCCGCAGCGACGCAGGCGGCCGACACCAGCCGCAGCCAGCGCGACCGGGCCGCGGAGGGCTGGGACGGCACCGCCTCCGAGGCGGCGCAGGGTCGGATCGCGACGCTCTCGACGCGCACCACGCAGCTCGGCACGACGGTCTCCGACACCGCCCGCAGCCTCGACACCCTCGCTGCCGCGCTCGAGGCCGAGCAGGCGGAGATGGACCGCGCCCTCGGCGTCGCCCGCGGCGGCGGACTGCAGGTGGACGGCACGGTCGTGCACTCGCCCCCGGCGGCGCAGCCCGTCGCGGACCTGCCGGCCGGCGCCACCCCCGAGCAGGCGCAGGCGCATGGACGGGCGATGCAGGCGCACGCCCTCGCCGTCGCGAAGATCCGGACCTGGGACGAGGTCGTCGACATCGTCGAGGGCGCGCGCAGCCGCTGGCGCACCGCCCTCGACGACGCGTCCCGCACGTGGACCGGCAACTCCGGGAACCTCGTCGGGCTGACCCGCGACCTGCTCGCCGCCGGCGCCGAGGTCGGCGCGATCACCGCCGTGTCGCGGTTCGCCTCCGCCGGTGCGCAGATGCACGCCGCCGAGGCCGCCTCGCTGGCCCGGCACGTGTCCGAGCTCGCCCCCGACGGCCGCGTGGTCACCACCCCGTCGCACTGGTACGACCTCTACGACCGCATGCGCGCCGAAACCGCGCTGGCCGACGACGCCGCACGCGCGGCCGCGAACGCGAAGGTCCCGGTCGCGCTCGGCCGCGGCCTGCTCGTGCTCGGCGTCGCGGCCACGGGGTACGGCATCTACGACGACATCCAGGACGGCGAGTCCCCCGCGCAGGCCGCGGTGTCGAACGGGGCGGGCTTCGCCGCATCCCTGTTGGCGGGCGCCGGTGCCGGCGCGGCGACCGGCGCGATCGTCGGGTCCTTCGTGCCCGTCCCCGTCGTCGGGACCGTCGCGGGCGCCGTCGTCGGCACGGTCGTCGGGACGACGGTCGGGCTCATCACGTCGGGCGCCGTCGACTCGATGTGGGAGAACGGCGTGGACTCCCTCGGCGACGTCGGCAACGCCATCGCGGACGGCTGGGACGAGATGACGAGCACCGTCGGCGACGCCGGCGAGATGATCGGCGACGCCGCGGGGGCGGTCGGCGGCACGGTGAAGGACGCGTGGGATGCCCTCTTCTGACGCGCCGAGGCGGGGCATGGGGCGCGGCTTCCTGTGGTTCGTCGTCGTCGGGAACGCGCTCCTGGGCTCCGCGCTCACGGTGGTGTCGCTGGGGATGCTCACGCAGCCGGGGACCTGGTCGACGGCCGTCTCGCTCGTCGCCGCGGCCGCCGGCGTCCACTGGGTCGCCGCGGGTGCCGTCGGCTTCCACCGCATGTACCTGCGCCGCCCTCGCCTGGACGGCGCCCGCGTCACGACGACGACCACGGACGACGGCCGCCCCGCCGTCGAGCTCGCGTGGGCGCGCACGATCATCGCCGTGCCGGCGTTCACCGTCGCCGGGCTCGTCGTCCTGCTCGCCGCCGCCACCGTGCTGCAGGCGGCGGACGGCGACGCCGGAGCCGGCGCTTGGTTCACCGGCGGTCTCGCACTGCTGCTGGCGCTGCTGCTGCCGGACAGCCTGCTGCGCCTGCGCCGCCGCGCCCGGCTCGTCCTGACCCCCCAGGCGGTCGAGCTGCACGGGTGGGACGGCGATGGCGTGCTCGCCTGGGACGACGTCGTCGGCGCGACCCTGGTGGAGACCGGCTCGTGGACGTCCCTGCGTCTCGTCGGCCGGCCCGGCAGCACGCTGGGCTGGCGACGCCGGCCGCGCCTCCTCTTCGCCCCCGCTCCGCGCGGTCCACACCTGGACGTGCCCGCACCGGCCGTCGACGTGGACGTCCGGTTCCTGGCCGGCACGCTCCTGCACTACGCGCAGAACCCGGCGGCGCGGGCGGAGATCGCGGACGGCAGGGCGCGCACGCGGCTCGCGGAGCACGTCCGGCCCCTGGGCTGACCAGCCCGCGCCCGAGGGGGTTCGGCCCCCGCCGACCGCCTCCGGCTGCTCACATGCTGGACACACCCGTGCGGCAGCGGGGTGCTATGTCCTATATGACCGGCTCTGCCTGAGTGCGCACCGTCGCTCGGCCCGGCACCGCCACCCCCGGTCCTGTCACCTGCGCCGACGCGGGCGCCGCTCACCCGCACGGACGCAGTCACAGCCCCGACGACCACCGACGCGCAGGTCGCGACGGTTCACCCGGGAGTCGGACGCCTGTCCGGTTCGGCCTCGTTCGGGCTATTCACGCGGTCTGCCGCACCGGCCTACCTTCGGCCTCGCCAGGTCAACGGAGACTCCGCCCCCTCATCACGTCAGGAGACCCGATGCCCTCGGCCGCCGCGTCCTTCCTGCCCGCCCTCGACACCAGCGCCCTCACCCTCGAGAACCTGCGCGACCTGTTCCCCCTCGCGCTGGCCGGCATCGTCGTCTGGGGGCTGTGGCTGTACCGCGTGGTGCTGTCGCGGATGGCCCGGCCGATCACGTCGGACTTCCGGGCCACGACGTCGGTGGTCGTGCCCTCGTTCCACGAGGACCCGGACATCCTCATGAGCTGCCTGGAGTCGTGGCGGTCGCAGGACCCGACGGAGATCATCGTCGTCCTCGACCTCGCGGACACCGAGGCGTACGAGCGCATCGAGGCGCTCGGTGACCCGGTGATCCGGCCGATCCTCTTCCGCCACGCCGGCAAGCGGTCCGCCCTCGGCGAGGGCATCCGGCACGCCCGCGGCGAGGTGCTCGTGCTCACCGACTCCGACACCACCTGGCAGCCGGGCCTGCTCGAGGCCGTGCAGATGCCGTTCGCCGACCCCGACGTCGGCGCGGTCAGCACGCAGCAGAACGTGTACGACCGCACCTCGAGCGTGTGGCGCCGCGTCGCCGACTGGCTCGTGAGCCTGCGCTACTACGACTACGTCCCGGCGATGGGCCGGGCCGGTGCCGTCGCGTGCGTGTCCGGCCGCACCGCCGCGTACCGGCACTCCGCCGTGCTGCCGGTGCTGCCCAACCTGGAGGACGAGTTCTTCCTCGGCCGGCGGTGCATCGCCGGCGACGACGGGCGCCTGACCTGGCTGGTCCTGGGGTCCGGCTACAAGACGGTGCACCAGTCGTCGGCCCGCGCGCTGTCGATGTTCCCCGCGTCGTTCCGGGCCTTCGTCAAGCAGCGCGTGCGCTGGAGCCGCAACTCCTACCGCTGCTACCTCACCGCCGCCTACAAGGGCTGGCTGTGGCGGGTCCCGTTCGTCACCAAGATCACCGTCCTGCAGATCCTGCTGACGCCGGTGACCATGGGCATCACCCTCGGGTACCTGGCGTTCTCCCGGCTCGAGCCGAACGCCGGCAGCGTCGCCGCCGTCGTCGTGTGGCTGCTGCTGGGGCGCGGCATCCGCGGCCTGTCGTACCTGCGCCGGCACCCGAAGGACATCGTGCTGCTGCCGCTGGTCACGCTCGTCGTCATCTTCATCGCGCTGCCGATCAAGCTCTACGCGTTCGTCACGATGAACAAGCAGGGCTGGCTGACCCGGCACGCCGACCAGGTGGGCGGCGACGGCCAGACCGCCGGCACGCTGACGGACCGGACGACCGCCGCCGCGGCACCCGCCCCCGTCCGCGCCCCTGCCGCCGCCCCCGCACTCGTGCCCGTCGGCGCGACCGCCCGTGCCGCGGAGGTGACCGCGTGAGCCGCGCGCTCGTCCGCCGCCGGCGCCGCCGCGTGGCCGCCTGCACGCTCGCCGTCGTCCTCGCGACGACCCTCGCCGCGACGCCCGCGTCCGCCGCCGGGCAGGGCGGGACCACCTCGTCCGACTCCCCCGACAACCCCGTGGCCGCGCTCGCGGAGGTCCTCGCGACGCTCCTCGGCTCCGTCCGGGCCGAACCCACGGCCCGAGCGACGCCGAGGAGCACGGCGCCCGACGCCACCGCCGCCACCGCCCCCGCAGCCACCGCCCCCACGCCCTCGGCCACCAGCACCAGCACCAGCACCGGCACCGACACCACCACCCGCACCGCGGAGGACGACGCCGAGACGGGTGAGCGCGTCGACGCCGAGGACGCCGACGCCTCCGCCGGCGGCCGCCCCTACCCCGGCGACCCGACGACCGAGGCCGTCCTCGTGGCGGACGAGGACGACCGGCTGGACGAGGTGCGCACGGTCAGCTCGATGGTCCGCTGGCGCCAGCTCGACATGACGACGCCGTACCGGCTCACGAACGGCTCGACGTACACGCTCGTGCTGACCAAGCGCGAGGCCGACTACACCGTGACGGACCTGCTGAAGCTCGCACCGCAGACGTTCGTGCGGCAGCCCGACGGCGCGTTCCTGCTCACCGAGAACGTCGTCGTGCAGCCGGGCGCCACGCTCGCCCTCACCGCACCGGGCGGCCTGACGCTGCGGCTCGCGAGCGACGCCGAGCGGTTCGTGTCGATCGTCAACTACGGCGGCAAGCTCGTCACCCGCGGCACCAGCACCGACCCGGTGGTCGTGACGAGCTGGGACCGCGCGGCCGGCGCCGCGGACGTGCTCACCGACGACGGGCGCGCGTACGTGCGGTCCATCGGCGGCCAGGTCGACCTGCGCGGCACGCAGTTCCGCGACCTCGGGTTCTGGAGCGGACGCACGGGCGGCGTCGCGCTGACCGGCACGGACCGGCCCACCGGCGGGGCGCTCGAGTCGTTCGGCCGCGAGCTACGGGACAACGTGGACGCGATGCGCGGCCAGCAGCAGGCGGCCGGCACCGTCCCGGACCCGGCAGCCCCGCCGGCCGGTGGCACCGTGGACGGCGTCCTGCCCGCGGGCGACCTGCCGCTGCCCGAGGTCGACCTCGACGACCCGACGTTCAGCTACGTGGCCGCGAGCGTCGACGACGTGACGTTCGAGGGCAACGCCTTCGGGCTGTTCCTGTCGAGCGCGAACGGCGTCGACATCACCGACTCCGTCGTCAGCGGCAGCCTCGTCGACGGCCTCGTGCTGCACCGCTTCGTGGCGAACGCGGCGATCAGCGCGACGGTCGTCAGCGACAACGGCGGCGACGGGATCGTGCTGTCCCGCGCGACGACGGGCATCGTGCTCAGCGAGGTCGAGTCGACCGGGAACGCCGACGACGGCATCGAGCTGCGCGGCGAGTCCCTCGCGGACGGCCCCAGCGCGACCGGCTCCCCCGTCGGCGACTACGGCAACAACTCGGTCGCCAACAGCACGGCGTCCGACAACGGCGGCCACGGCATCGAGGTGGTCGGCGGCCGGAACGTGAGCCTGACGGCGAACGACGTCTCCGGCAACGACATGGGCATCGTCGTGCGCGATCCCGCCTCCGAGATCGCGATCGTCGGCAACCGCCTGCGCGGCAACGCTCGGCACGCGATCGCCCTGCGCGACGGCGTCCTGTCGGCCACGGTGAGCGGCAACGTCGTGGAGGACGGCCCGAACGGCGTGTACCTGCGTGACTCCGTCGCGGACGTGCGGCGCAACACGATGTCCGGCATGACGCTGCACGGCGTCACGCTGGTCGGCGCCACCGAGGGTGCCGTCGTGCGGGAGAACGACCTGGCGGGCCGCGGGCCGAGCGCCGTCGACGTCAAGCGCGCGACCGGCGCCGAGGTCGCGGACAACGACACCGACGGCTGGACGAGCACGAAGCCGTTCTGGACCGTGGTGCGCAACGCCGCCCAGCCGCTGACGGTCATGTGGGTGCTGCTCGGGCTGCTGGTGCTGGTCACGGCGCTGCGCGGGCTCGGCCGTCCCCGCGAGCGCCGGCACCCGTACGCGGCGCAGGCCCGCATGGCGGAGATCGTCGGCCGGCCGGCGAACGACGCGCCGCTGCCGCCGCACGAGGCGCGCCAGCGCCGGACCGGGGAGGTGCACGGTGCGTCGCACTGACCGCGTCCGCGCCGGACTGCTCGTCCTCGCGCTGGCCCTGCTCGCCGCGTGCGTGCCGGCGTCCCCGGGCGACCCCGCCCCGACGCCGACGAACACCCGCACGCCTCCCCCGGTCGTCCCCTCCCCGCCGCCCGTCGCCTCCGGTGACGAGGACGACGAGGACGAGGACGACGACGGCGCGGCGGCGGGCGCGACCCCGCGGCCGGACTGGATGAGCGAGCCGGCAGCCGAGGCGCCCACGTGCCCGGCGCCGACCGTCACGGTCACGACCGCCGACGAGCTGCAGTCCGCGCTGGACGACGCCGCCCCCGGCGACGTCGTCGGCCTGGCCGACGGCGTGTACGTCGGCGAGTTCGTGGCCCGCACCTCCGGCACGCCGCAGCAGCCGATCGCGCTGTGCGGCGGCCGCGGGGCCGTCCTGGACGGCGACGGCATCAAGGGCGGCTACGCCCTGCACCTCGACGGCGCGCAGCACTGGCACGTCGACGGGTTCACGATCCGCAACGCGCAGAAGGGCCTGATGGCCGACGGCACGGTCGGCACGACGATCTCCCGCCTGCGCGTGCACCACATCGGCGACGAGGCGATCCACCTGCGCCGCGTCAGCACCGACAACCTCGTCACGGGCAACGCGGTCAGCGACACCGGGCTGCGCAAGCCGAAGTTCGGCGAGGGCGTCTACGTGGGCACCGCCGAGTCCAACTTCTGCGACATCACCGACTGCCAGCCCGACGCGAGCGACCGCAACCGTGTCGTCGGGAACGCGTTCTGGGCGACGACCAGCGAGGCGGTCGACGTCAAGGAGGGCACCCAGGACGGGCTGGTCGCACGCAACCAGTTCGACGGCAGCGGCCTCGAGGGCGACGCCGACTCCTGGGTCGACGTCAAGGGCCGCGCCTGGACGGTGGAGGACAACGCCGGCCGGCACAGCAGCCTCGACGGCTTCCAGACGCACGAGATCCTCGACGGCTGGGGCACGGACAACGTGTTCCGCCGCAACCAGGGCGAGCTCGACGCCCCCGACGGCTTCCTCGTCGCACCGCGTCCCGCCCGCGACAACGTCGTCGACTGCTCCAACGCCCTGCTCACCGACGTCGGCGGCGTCGCCCCCGACGGCTGCTCCTGACCCCGCACCTCACCGCCGCACCTCTCCCCCACCCCCACCCGCCCGGCCCGCGCACCGCCGTGGGCGGGCCGAGCACACCCTGGAGGACCCCATGAACGAGACGCCGCACGAGACCCCGACGCACGTCGACGGTCACCCCGTCGTGACGCGTCCCCGCATGACCGTCATCGGCACCGGCTACCTCGGCGCGACGCACGCCGTGTGCATGGCCGCCCTCGGGTTCGACGTCCTGGGCGTCGACGTGGACACGGCGAAGATCGCGCGCCTGGCCGCCGGCGAGGTGCCGTTCTTCGAGCCCGGCCTTCAGGAGCTGCTGGTCGAGGCGCTCGCGAGCGGCCGGCTGCGGTTCACGACCGACTACGCCGAGGCGGGTGCGTTCGGCGACGTGCACTTCGTGTGCGTCGGCACCCCGCAGCGCAAGGACTCCCTGGCCGCGGACCTGTCGTACGTGTACGCGGCCGTCGACGCGCTCGCCCCGCACCTGACCCGCCGCGCGCTCGTGGTCGGCAAGTCGACGGTGCAGATCGGCACCGCGCAGGCCCTCACCGAGCGGCTGCACGCGACGGCACCGGCCGGCACGGACGTCGACCTCGCGTGGAACCCCGAGTTCCTGCGCGAGGGCTACGCCGTGCAGGACACGCTGACGCCGGACCGTCTCGTGTTCGGCACGTCGTCGGCGTGGGCGTCCGCGCAGCTCGCCGAGGCCTTCCGCCCCGTGCTCAACCGCGGCACGCCGCTCGTCGAGTGCGACCTCGCCACCGCCGAGCTCGTCAAGGTCGCCGCCAACTCGTTCCTCGCGACGAAGATCTCCTACATCAACGCGATGGCGGAGGTCTGCGAGGCGACGGGCGCCGACGTGAACCTGCTCGCGAAGGCGCTGTCGTTCGACGACCGCATCGGCGGCCGGTTCCTCAAGCCGGGCCTCGGATTCGGCGGCGGCTGCCTGCCCAAGGACATCCGCGCCTTCGCCGCCCGGGCGGCTGAGCTCGGCGTCGGGCAGGCGGTGTCGTTCCTGCACGAGGTCGACGCGATCAACACGCGCCGGCGCACGCGCACGGTCGACCTCGTGCGCGAGCTCGCGGGCGGCTCCCTCACGGGCGTCCGCGTGGCCGCCCTCGGCGCCGCGTTCAAGCCCAACTCGGACGACATCCGCGACGCCCCGGCGCTCGACGTGGCGCGGATGCTGCACGAGGAGGGTGCGATCGTGCAGGTGTACGACCCCGAGGCGATGGACAACGCGCGCCGCACCTACCCCGAGCTCACGTACGCGGAGAGCCTGCCCGCGGCCGTGCACCGCGCGGACGTCGTCGTGCTGCTGACCGAGTGGGCGCAGTTCCGCACCGCCGACCCCGAGATGATGGGCTGGCTCGTGTCGCACCGCCGGGTCGTCGACGGCCGGCACGCCCTCGACGCCGACGCGTACCGCTCCGCCGGCTGGGACTACCGCGCGCTGGGCCGTCCGCTGCTGCCCCGCACGGTCGAGCTGGCCTCGTCCGCCGCGGACGAGGTCGACCTCGCGACCGCGCTGGCGCTGGCGGGCCAGGCGGTGGCCGGCACCCGCTGACACGCACACCGGTACGACCCGAACGTCCGGTACGACCCGCACGTCCAGTACGACCGAGGGGCCCGCGCACCATGCGCGGGCCCCTCGGGTCGTCTCCCGCGGCGGCCGGCGCACGGACGCAGTCCGCGTGCCGCCAGGGAGACGAGGTCCTTCTCGCCAGCGTGCGCACACCGTGCGTACACGGTGCGTACGCACCAGGAAGACGTACCCCTCCCTCGCGGACGGCGTCGGTCACGGGCGCTCGACGCGGCGGGACGCCCGACCCCGAGCCATCGTCGTCGCCCTCCGACGGGGAAGTCCGACGGGGAAGTCCGACGGCGCGCGCCGTGGCGCCTCCCCCCGCACCGCGGGAAGCCGCGCCGGACGACGCGCGCCCGGACGTCAGCCCTGCGCCACGACCGGGAACCCCTCGGACGGCTGCACGATGACGAAGCCCGGCCCGTGGAACTTGTACTGGAACGCCTCGCCCGTCCCGCCGCGCAGCAGCGAGGACACGTTCATGCTCGACACGATCTCGGGCGAGAGGTTCGCCGACCAGCACACGGCCGCGTTCGGGTCGACGTACGTCGGCTGCTGCGAGCAGTCGAGGATGACGGGCGTGCCGTCGGACGTCAGCGCGACGGACCCGTGCCCGTGGATGAGCGTGCTGAACAGGCCGCCGGTCATCATCCCGGCGCCGCGCGTGCGGTGCAGGTCCCACTGCAGGTTCGCGTCGAACGCGAGGACGTTGCTGCCGCCGATGCTGATCGCGTCGCCCTCGAGCTCGAGGATGAACACGTCGTGCGCGTAGCGGGCGAAGAACACGTCACCCTGCCCGTGCACGGTCATGAGCGCCTGGTCGTCGCTGCTGATGGCCCGCTTGACGAACTTCGCGAGGGAGTCGGAGCCCTTGTGCTGGAACTGCACGGCGCCCTGGTACGCGACCATGACGCCCTTCGCCGCGATGACCGGCTCCCCGAGGGTCACCTTGAGCATCTTGCGGTTCTGCAGGACGAAGCGGCTGGTGCCCGGCACCTCGAGGTTGGACTGGTCGAAGATCTCGCTGCGCATGGGAGCCATCCTGCCGGTCGCCCGGGGACGGCAGGACGCCCCGACGGGTGAACCGCCGGGGCGTCCGGGAGTGCGGGGTACGGGCTGCGGGTCAGGCCGCGAGGACGTGCGGCGGGTAGCCGCGGCGGTGCACCTCGGCGCCCTCGTCGACGTGCGCCTCCGGGGCGACGACGACGCCGTCCTCCAGCCGGGCGCGGGCACCGACCGCGGCGCGCGATCCGATGCGGGCGGCGCGGCCCACGACCGCGTCACGCCCCACGTGGACGGACGTCGCGAGGTGGGCGTGCGCGGCGACGACCGCGCCGGGCTCCACCCAGCAGTGCCGGCCGATGTGCGCGCCGGGCTCCACCTGGGCGCCCGGGTCCACCCACGTGCCGTCAGCGACGTACGCGTCGTCGGCCACGCGGGCGCCCTTGGCGACCATGCCGCCGCCGTTCGAGTGCCGGAAGTAGCGGACGACCCGGCCGTCGTCGGTCTCGAGATCCTCGTATCGCTTCCTCATAACGACCGTTCCAACGCCGGCCGGTCATGGGATGTTCCCCGCGGGCGGTATGGTGAGCGGGGACACGTCCGGCGTTCGTCAGGTCCTGCACGAGGAGGTGCCGTGGACCGGCACAGCGCCGCGGCCCTCCTGGTCACCGGCCTCACCGACGGCTCCGTGCTCGAGCTCGGCAGCGGCCCGCGCGGCCTCGCCCCGCTGCTCGCCGGGCGCGTCCGCCGCTACGAGGCCCTCGACCGCTCACCCCGCGCCACCGCCGCGCTCACCACGTGGCTCGCGGAGCACCACCCGGACGGCGCCTGGGGCGTCCGCACGGGCGACCTCACCGACCTGCCCGGTCAGGCCGACCTCCCGCCCGCCGACGTCGTGGTCGCGGTGAACGTCAACGCGTTCTGGACCGGCGCGACGGCGGACGCCCTCGCGGCGGTCGGCGGGCACCTGCGTCCCGGGGGCGCGCTCGTGCTCGTGCTCGAGACGCCGGACCCCGTGGACGCACGCGTGCGCCCCGCCCTGCACGCCGCTCTCGCCGACGCCGGCTGGCGGTGGCAGGAGCACCCCGAGGCCGGAGGGCCGCGGGGCGTCGCCCTGGTCGCCCGTCCAGTCGCCTGACCGGCACACCTCCGGCAGGGTGGGCCGCGTGGAGGACGACGCGGAGGTCCGGGACGCGGGGCGCAGGCCCGTGCAGCACCTCGTGGTGATGGGCGTGGCGGGCTCCGGCAAGACGACCCTCGCGACGCTGCTGCGGCAGCGGCTGGGGTGGCCCTACGCCGAGGCGGACGAGTTCCACCCGCCCGCCAACATCGCGAAGATGACGGCCGGCACGCCGCTGACCGACGAGGACCGGTGGCCGTGGCTCGACGCGATCCGCGACTGGCTGACCTCTCAGACGCACGCGGAGCAGAGCTCGATCGTCACCTGCTCGGCGCTCAAGCGGGTGTACCGGGACGTGCTGCGCTCCGCCGAGGGCCGCGTGCGGTTCGTCCACCTCACGGCCCCGCCGGAGCTCCTCGAGCGGCGCATGGCGCACCGGTCCGGGCACTTCATGCCGTCGACCCTGCTGCCGTCGCAGCTCGCGACGCTCGAGCCCCTCGCCGAGGAGGAGCAGGGCGTCACGGTCGTCGTCGACGTCCCCCCGGCCGTGGTCGCCGACCGCACCCTGCGCGCCCTCGGCCTCACCACCGAGGACCGGCTGACCGTCGACTGACCGCGGCCGCGGACCGCCGCGACCGCCCGACCCGCAGGAGGACCCGTGCCACCGGAGGACTGGGAGCAGACGCTCGGGGCCGGGCCGCTGCTCGGCATCGCCGCCGCCGCCATCGCCCTGCTGCTGTTCCTGATCATCCGGCTGCGGCTGCACGCGTTCCTCGCGCTGATCCTCGTCTCGCTGCTCACGGCGTTCGCGACCGGCGTCCCCGCGGGGTCCGTGGTCGACGTGCTGACGACGGGGTTCGGCACGACGCTCGGGTCGGTCGCCCTGCTCGTCGGGCTCGGCGCGATGCTCGGGCGGATGGTCGAGACGTCCGGCGGCGCGCGCGTCATGGCGGACACGCTGGTGCGGCGGTTCGGGGAGGACCGCGCCCCGTTCGCGCTGGGTGTCGCGTCGCTGCTGTTCGGGTTCCCGATCTTCTTCGACGCGGGCCTCGTGGTCATGCTGCCGATCGTCTTCGCGGTCGCGCGGCGGCTCGGCGGGTCGGTGCTGACCTACGGGCTGCCGACGGCGGGCGCGTTCTCGGTCATGCACGTCTTCGTCCCGCCGCACCCGGGGCCCGTGGCGGCGTCGGAGCTGCTCGGGGCGAACCCCGGCCTCGTGGTGCTGCTCGGGCTCGTGGTCGCGATCCCCACCTGGTACGTGACGTCCTACCTGTACGGCGTGTGGGCGGGCCGCCGGTGGGTGCTGCCCGTGCCCGAGCTGCTCGGGCGGACGTCCGACGAGGACGAGCCCACGAACCCGCCGTCGTTCGGCACGGTGCTCGGCGTGCTGCTGCTGCCGCTGCTGCTCATCTTCGTCAACACCGGCCTCGACCTGCTGACCACGGCCGGCGTCGTCGAGGACGCCCCGTGGGTCGCCGTCGCCCGCGCGATCGGAGCGACCCCCGTCGCGCTGCTCATCGCCGTCCTCGTCGCGGCCTACGTCATGGGCCGTCGCCGCGGCCGGGACAAGACGGCGATCGAGCGGCTCCTCGAGTCGGCCCTCGGCCCGGTGGCCTCGGTCATCCTCATCACCGGTGCGGGCGGCATGTTCGGCGCCGTGCTGCGGGCGTCGGGCATCGGCGGGGCGCTCGAGGACGCCCTCGGCGACCTCGGGCTGCCGGTCATCGTCGCCGGGTTCCTCATCGCCACGATCCTGCGCATCGCGCAGGGCTCGGCGACCGTCGCGCTCATCACCACGGCGGGCCTCATCCAGCCCGCCGTGGCCGCGGGCGACTACAGCGGCGTCCAGCTCGCCGCGATCGTCCTCGCCGTCGCCGCCGGGTCCGTGATGACCTCCCACGTCAACGACTCCGGGTTCTGGCTCGTCGGCCGGTTCTTCGGTATGGACGTGCGTACGACCCTCAAGACGTGGACGGTGCTCGAGACGCTCATCGGCCTCATGGGTTTCGGCATCGCCCTCGTCTTCTTCGCCCTCGGCTGACGGGCGCGTGACGCCCGGGCGACCGTGGGCGCCGCGTGCGAGGATCGGCCGCATGACGACCGAGCAGGACGCACGCGACCTGGCGGGCGACCCGGCACCGGCCGCCGAGGGCACGACCTTCGGCGCTCCCGCGACGGCGACCGCCTCCACCGACCCCGCCGACCCGATGGCCAACGCGGGCGACACGAAGCTGTGGCTCGAGCGCACCGGCACGCGCCGGTACGTCGGGCGCAGCTCCCGCGGCGCCGAGGTGCTCGTCGGCTCCGTCGGCGACGAGGGCTCGTTCACCCCGGGCGAGCTGCTGAAGATCGCCCTCGGGGCGTGCACCGGCCTGTCCAGCGACGCCGCGCTCGCCCGCCGCCTCGGCGACGACGTGCGCGTGACGATCCGCGTCGGCGGGCCGTCGGACCCCGACCAGGACCGCTACCCGCACCTGACGGAGGAGCTCGAGGTGGACCTGTCCTCCCTCGACCCGGCCGCCCGCGAGCGCCTGCTCACCGTGGTGCACCGCGCGGTCGACCAGCACTGCACGGTCGGGCGCACGCTGCACGCCGGCGCGACGACGACCCTCGACGTGGTCGGGCCCCGCTGATGCCCGGCCTGAACCTCGTGCAGACGGCGCTCGAGAAGGCCGTCACGATCCCGTCGGCGACGATCCACGCGCACGTGGAGAGCCTGCGCCGGCGCAACCCGCAGGCCAGCCCGGAGCGGATCGTCGAGCTGCTGGAGAAGGAGTACCTGCTGGTCGTGGCCGGCGCGGGCGGTGCCGTGGGCGCCGCGGCCGCCGCGCCGGTCGTCGGCACCGGCGTCGCGACGGCCCTGACCGTCAGCGACGTCGCGACGTTCTTCGCCGCGTCGGCCGCGTTCTCCCTCGCCGTGGCGTCCGTGCACGGCATCGACGTCGAGGACACCGACCGCCGCAAGGCGCTGCTGCTGACGAGCGTCCTCGGCGAGGAGGGGGCGAAGGCCGTCGAGAGCGCCGCCGACGTCTCCGCCATGCGGCTGGGCCGCCTGCTGCTCACGCGGATGCCGCGCTCGTCGGTGAAGAAGGTCAACAGCGCCCTGACCCGCAAGCTGCTGCAGAAGCAGACCGCCCGGATCGCGGGCCTCGCCCTGGGGCGCCTGGCCCCCTACGGCATCGGCGCCGCGATCGGCGTCGCCGGCGGCCGCGCGATGGGCCGGACGGTCGTCGAGGGCGCCCGCCTCGCGTTCGGTCCCCCGCCGGAGCGGTTCCCGCAGGTCGTCGAGGGCACGGCCCGCGACGTCGAGCCGCGCTCCCTCTACAGCCGCCCGCCGGCCCTGCCCCGCGGGCGCCGCTGACCCCGGCCGGGTACGCGAACGGGCCCTGGCGCCGAGCGGGTCTCCCCACCCGGCACCAGGGCCCGTTCGTCGTCGCGGGACCTGCGAGGTCACCAGCGGCCGTGCACGTGCTCCCGGATGCGCTCGTCGTAGACGGCGCGCAGCGCGTCGAGCGTCGCGTCGTCCAGCGGGGAGAGCTGCTCGGCCGCGGCGTTGGCGCGGGCCTGGTCCGGCGTCCGCGCACCGGGGATGACGACGGAGACGCCGGGCTGGTCGACGATCCAGCGCAGCGCGAGCTGGGCCGTCGTCGCGCCCTGCGGCGTGTGCCGCGCGACCTCGCGCGCGGCCTCGACCCCGACCTCGTAGGGCACGCCGGAGAACGTCTCGCCGACGTCGAACGCCTCGCCGTGGCGGTTGTAGCTGCGGTGGTCGTCGGCGGCGAACTGCGTGCTCGCGTCGTACTTGCCGCTCAGCAGGCCGGAGGCGAGCGGGACGCGCGCGATGATGCCGACGCCCGCCTCGGCGGCCGCGGGCAGCACCTGCTCGAGCGGCTTGCGGCGGAACACGTTGAGGATGATCTGCACCGTCGCGACGTTCGGGCGGGCGATCGCGGTGAGCGCCTCGTCGACCGTCTCGACCGAGACGCCGTACGCCGCGACGCGGCCCTCGTCCACGAGGGCGTCGAGCGCGTCGTACACGTCGTCGCGGGAGTAGACCGCGGTCGGCGGGCAGTGCAGCTGCACGAGGTCGAGCGTGTCGACGCCGAGGTTCTCGCGGCTGCGGTCGGTCCACGCCCGGAACGCGTCGGCCGTGTACGCGTCGGCCTCGTGCGGGTTCGCGCGGCGGCCCATCTTCGTCGCGACCGTCACGCGCTGCGCGACCTCCGGCCGCTCGGCGAGGAACCGGCCGATGACCTTCTCCGAGCGCCCGTCGCCGTAGACGTCGGCCGTGTCGAGGAACGTCACGCCCGCACCGACGGCGGCGTCCAGCACCTCCAGCGCCGTGTCGTCGCCGACCGTCCCCCAGTCGCCGCCGAGCTGCCAGCAGCCCAGCCCGACGACCCCGACCTCACGTCCCGTCCTACCCAGCACCCGCGTCCGCATGCCCCCGACCGTACCCCGGTGGAGGATCGGTGCATGACGACGCCCACGGCCCGACCCGCCGGCCCCGCCGCGCCCGACGGGATCGCCGGCGCGAGCGTCACGCGGACGGTCGACGCCCCCGCGCGCCTGGTCTTCGCGGCCCTCACCGACGCGCGCAACCACGGACGGTGGGTGCCGCAGACGCGGGTGCGCACGGACGGCGCGCCGACGGTCGGCACGCGCGTCGAGGCGGTCTCGGGGCCGCTCGCCCGCTTCGGCGCCCCGGGCCTGGTCGACCGGATGCGGATCACGGCGTACGACCCGCCCACCGGGGACGACCCGCACGCCGCCCCCGGCGTCGCGGTGTTCCGCAAGGACGGGCCGGTGCTGCTGGGCACCGCGACGATCGTCGTCGAGCCCCTCGGCGGGGGCCGCTGCCGCGCCACCTTCCGCGAGCACGTGACGCTCGCCGGGCCGCTGCCCGGGGCCCTGACCTCGCGGCTGACCGCACCCGGGTTCGACGTCATGCTGCGCGTCGTGCTGCGGCGGGCCGCCCGCGAGCTCGAGGGCTGACCACCGGCACGGGCACCGTGTCGGTGGCGTGTCGCCCACGTCACGCGCACGTCTCGGCGCAACAGATCGCTGCTCCCGCGCCGTCCGACGCAACGGATCGCGCCCTGACGCGCAACCGGCGCTGCACGAGGCACGGTCCGCGCCCTCGTACCCTCGAAGCACCGGCGCGCCCACCCGCGCGCGCCTCCGCCAGGACCCACGAGGAGCCCGATGACCGCGCACGCGCCCGGCCGCACCGCCCGCCACTACCTCATGTGCGAGCCCACCCACTACACGGTCTCGTACGAGATCAACCCGTGGATGGACAAGACGCGGCACACCGACGCGGACCTGGCGGTCGCCCAGTGGCGCCGCCTGCGCGACACCTACCTCGACCTGGGGCACACGGTCGAGACGATCGACCCGCTGCCCGGCCTGCCCGACATGGTCTACGCCGCGAACGGGGCGACCGTCGTCGACGGCGTCGTCTACTCGGCGCGCTTCCGGTACGCCGAGCGGCAGCCCGAGGGCCCCGCGTACCAGAAGTGGTTCGCCGACCGCGGCTGGGTCACGCACACCGCCGAGCAGGTCAACGAGGGCGAGGGCGACATGCTCGTCGTCGGCGACCACATCCTCGCCGGCACCGGCTTCCGCACCTCCCGCGCCGCGCACGCCGAGCTGCAGGAGCTCGTCGGGCGGCCCGTGATCTCCCTCGAGCTCGTCGACCCGCACTACTACCACCTCGACACCGCGCTGGCCGTGCTCTCGTCCGACCCGCGGGACCCGCAGATCGCGTACTACCCGCCGGCGTTCTCGCCCGGCTCGCGCGCCGTGCTCGAGCACCTCTTCCCCGACGCCGTCCTGGCGACCGCCGAGGACGCAGCCGCCCTCGGCCTCAACGCCGTCTCCGACGGCGAGAACGTGATCGTCGCGCCGGCCGCCACGCACCTCGCCGGTGCGCTGCGCGAGCGCGGGTACACCCCGATCCCGGTCGAGACGACCGAGCTGCTCAAGGGCGGCGGCGGGGCGAAGTGCTGCACCCTCGAGCTGCGGCGATGAGCAGCACCGCCGCCGGCACGGTGTCGGCCCTCGCCCCCAACTACCACCCGCTGCCGGTCACGCTGGCGACGGGTGAGGGGGCGTGGGTCACCGACACCGCCGGGCGGCGGTACCTCGACCTGCTCTCGGCGTACTCGGCGCTGAACTTCGGGCACCGGCACCCGGCGCTCGTCGCGGCCGCGCACACCCAGCTGGACCGGCTGACGCTGACCTCCCGGGCGTTCGACCACGAGCTGCTCGAGCCGTTCGCGCAGGCCCTCGCCGCCCTGGTCGGGCCGCTGCTCGCCGGCCGCTCGCACCTCGTGCTGCCGATGAACACGGGCGCCGAGGCCGTCGAGACGGCGGTCAAGGCGTCCCGCAAGTGGGGCTACGAGGTGCGCGGGGTGCCGGCGGACCGCGCGACGATCGTCGTCGCGGACGGCAACTTCCACGGGCGGACGACGACCATCGTCTCGTTCTCCACCGACCCCGACGCGCGCCGCGGCTTCGGCCCCTACACGCCCGGCTTCGTCACGGTGCCGTACGGCGACGCCGACGCGCTCGCCCGCGCCGTCGACGAGACGACGGTCGCCGTCCTGCTGGAGCCCGTGCAGGGCGAGCAGGGCGTCGTCGTCCCGCCCGACGACTACCTGCCCGCGGTGCGCCGGCTCTGCGACGAGACCGGCGTGCTGCTCGTCGCCGACGAGATCCAGTCCGGGCTGGGCCGCTGCGGGTCGACCCTCGCGTGCGAGCGGTGGGACGTGCGCCCCGACCTCGTCACGCTCGGGAAGGCGCTCGGCGGCGGCGTGGTGCCCGTGTCGGCCGTCGTCGGCCGCGCGGACGTGCTCGAGGTGCTGACCGCCGGGACGCACGGCTCGACGTTCGGCGGCAACCCGCTGGCGTGCGCGGTCGGCCTCGCCGTCGTCGACCTGCTGACGCCCGGCACCCTGCAGGCCCGCGCGCGCACGCTCGGCGAGCACCTCGGCGACCGCCTCGCCGCGCTCATGGACGACGGCCTGCTGCACGGCGTGCGCACGATCGGGCTGTGGGCGGGCCTCGACGTCGCCGTCGGGGTGCCCGGCGGCCCGGTCACGGGACGCGAGCTGTGCGAGCGGCTGCTCGCCCGCGGCGTCCTGGCGAAGGACACGCACGGCGCGACCGTGCGCCTGGCGCCGCCGCTGACGATCGACGCCGCGGACCTCGACCAGGCCCTCGACGCGCTCGCGGCGGCCCTGAGGGGCGCCTGACGGCCGCGCCTCAGCCGAACGTGATCGACGTGTACATCCACCCGTCGTGCAGCACCACGCCGATGTACGCGGTCGAGTAGCTGCCCAGCATCTGCGCGTTGTGGCTGCCCGACGCCGCGTACGCCGCGATCATCCGGCTGGCGCTCGCGGGCGACACCCGTCCGACGATCTCGGGTCGCGCCTTCGGCGAGCCCGCCCGGGTGCCGGAGTGCCAGATGCTGTCGGACGCGGCCATCTGCATCGCGTGCTCCACGCGCGACCCGGACCGCGCGATGCTCAGCGCGCCGAGGCCGTTCGCGGCGCGGTGCGCGTTGAGCGCCGCGCCGACGTCGCCCGCCCCGGCCTCCGAGCCCGCGACGGGCAGACCGGCGGGCGCCGGCGCGGCCGCCGCGGGTGCCTGCGCCCTGGTCGACGTCGCGCCGCGCGGGGCCACGGCACGTGCGGCGCCGGAGCGCGGGGCCGTGGCACGCGGACCGCTCCGCGCGGCCGTGCGCGCGGCGGCGGCGGCCGCGGCCTGCTCGGCGGCCGCACGCTCGGCGGCGATGCGCGCGTCCTCGGCGGCCTGCCACGCGGCCTGCGCGTCCACGACGGCCTTCTCGGGTGCGGCGACCGCGGCGGCCGTCGTGCGCAGGGTCGTGAGGGAGACGGCGGGCGCCTCCAGCGCCGTCGACGTCGCCTGGACGGCCTGCTGCAGGGCGCCCCGGGGCCCGTCGCCCGCCTGCGCCGAGGCGGCGAGCGTGGCAGCGCCTCGGTCCACCGCGGCACGTGCCGCGGCGGCCGCGGCCGCCCGCTGGGCCGTCGCGACGGCGGCACCGGCCAGCGCGGTCTCCCCGCGCGGTGCCCCGGCGTCGACCGCTGCGGCGTCGACCGCAGCTGCGACGCGGGCGTGCGCGGCCGCCTCGGCGCCGGCGCGGGCGCGATGGTCCTGCTCGGCGGCCCAGACCGTGCCGGCGGTGGCGAGCACCGCGGCGGCGGCGACGAGCGCGGTGGCCCGCCGTGCCCGCTCGGGCCGCGGCGCCCCGCCCCCGGGGCGCTGCTGCGGGACGTGGTCGAGCCCGCCGGTGCGGGTCGGCGCGACGTGCGGCCGCGCGACGGGTGGGGTGGCGACCGGCGCCGGGGCGGGCGCGGCCCGTCCGGCCTGGGTCGGCACCACCGGCGTCGGCGCGGACACGACCGGTCCGGGCTGGGTGGGCAGCAGCGGTGCCCCGGTCGTGGCGCTCGTCGGTCCTGCGACCCCCGGGCGTGCGCCGGAGTCCTGCCGTCCGCTCATGCGTGTTCCCCCCTGGCGAGGTCGCGTGGTCACGACCTCATCGGCACGGGCAGCGTCCGACCTGAGCCCATGTGTCGCAATCGGTGGAACATGTGGTCATTGGTCCTGCACGCGCGTGCAGGACGCCTGGTCCGGACGCGGGAGGATGGGCCGGTGCACGCCGACCGTCTCGACGACCTCGACACCGCGATCCTGCGGGCGCTCGCGCAGGACGCCCGCGCCACCTACGCGGAGCTCGGCGCGCAGGTCGCGCTGTCCGCACCGGCGGTGAAGCGTCGCGTCGACCGGCTGCGCGAGCGCGGCGTGATCCGCGGGTTCACCGTGCGGCTCGACCCGGCGGCCCTCGGCTGGCACACCGAGGCCTTCGTCGAGCTGTTCTGCCACGGCTCGACCAGCCCGGCGACGATGCGCACCGCCGTCGAGGACTACCCGGAGGTCGTGGCGGCGAGCACGGTCACGGGCGACGTCGACCTCGTGCTGCAGGTGCGGGCCCGGGACATGCGCCACCTCGAGCAGGTCGTGGAGCGTCTCGCCGCCGAGCCGTTCGTGTCGCGCACCCGCTCGACCGTCGTGCTCTCCGCCCTCGTGCGCCGCCCTGACGTGCCGGAGACACCCGGCGCCTCCTGAGAGGCCGGGCGAGGCCCGTCAGATCCCCAGGTCCTCCGCGCCCCGCGCCGTCACGACCATGACCGGGCAGCGGGTGTGGTGCAGCACGGCCTGGCTGGTGGAGCCGAGCAGCAGACCGGCGAAGCCGCCCCGCCCGCGCGACCCCACGACGATGAGGTCCGTCGCCGCGGAGAACTCCGTCAGCAGCTCCGCGCCCGTGCCGTCCAGCACGTGCCGCTTCACCTGGACGTCGGAGCGCCCGCCGAGCGCCCGGTCGACCACGACGTCCAGCCCCTCGGCGACGTCCCGGAGCACCTGCTCGTGGTCCACCGCGGACGGCAGCCACGCGAGCACGCCCGTCATCGCGTGCACGGGGACGCCCGACACCGCGATGAGCTCCGCCTCCCAGACCTTCGCCTCGTGGATCGCGAGCCGCAGGGCCGCCTCCGCCGACGGCGACCCGTCGACGCCGACGACGATCCGGCGCACCGGATGCACGGGCGGCGGGTCGGAGTCGACCGGGTGGCCCTCGGCGTCGCGCAGCGGGACGACGACCGTCGGGCACCACGAGTGCGCCGGCAGCGCCGACGACACCGTGCCCAGGAGGCGGTCGGCGAACCCGCCGCGCCCACGCGTGCCGACCACGGCGAGCTCGACGGACCGCGACGCGTCCACGAGCACCGCCGCGGCGTCGCCGGTCACGACACGCCCCTCGGCCGGCACGCCCGCGCGCTCGACCTGGAGCATCGCCTCGTCCAGCACCGACTGGGCGCCGGCCCGGATCGTGTCGTCGTCGAGCGCCGCGTAGCCGCCGTCCAGGCTCGCGGCGGTGAACGAGGGCAGCGCGTACGCGACGACCAGCCGCAGGCCGCACCCGCGGGTGCGGGCCTCGTGCGTCGCCCAGTCGAGGGCGTGCAGGCTCGCGACCGAGCCGTCCACCCCGACGAGGATCCCGTGCTCGCGCGTCATACCGTCCTCCGCGTGCTGCCCGCCGCGCCGTCGCGACCCTGCTCAGGTGCTTTCCTGAAGCTATCGTGGCACAACCATGACCCTCGGCGGGGCGACGAACGTCCCGGTCGACGCCCGGTCAGGCGACGAGGTAGCGGGACCAGGCCGGCTCCGTCCGGGCCGCCGCGCCCCCCACGGTGAAGGACCACCGCGGGGCCCGCGGCCGGGACGGCAGCTCCCACCCGAGCTCCGCGAGCGTGCGGTCCGCCTTGCGGTGGTTGCACCGGGCGCAGGCCGCGACGACGTTCGTCCACTCGTGGCGGCCGCCCCGGGAGCGCGGGTGGACGTGGTCGACCGTGTCGGCCCCGCCACCGCAGTAGGCGCACCGGTGGTCGTCGCGCTGCAGCACGCTGCGACGCGTCGGGGGCACGGGCCGGCGCGACGGCACGTGCACGTAGCGGGTGAGCACCAGAACCACGGGCAGCGGGATCTGCTCGCGGGCCGAGTGCAGGACGCGGCCCTCGGACTCGAGGACGGTCGCCTTGCCCGTCATGACGAGCACGACGGCGCGGTGCATCGTCACGACGCAGAGCGGTTCACCGCTCGCGTTGAGCAGCAGCGTGCGTGTCGGCGCGGGAGCGGGAGCAGGGCCGGTGGCGGGGCCCTGCGCGGGGACGGTCGTCAGCACGTGCACTCCTGACCTCGGTGGTCGGACCGGCTGGCTGCCGGTCCGGCGAGAAGGAACAGCGTCGATGCGGGACCAGGGTACGCGCACGCACTTTGCGCCGGACGCGACGAGGCCCCGACGACCGCGGTGGTCGTCGGGGCCTCGTGTCACGGCGTGTCCGGTCAGCCGATCCGGATGAACGTCGGCGAGCTCTGCCAGATGGAGCGGAACTGCACCGTCTTGCCCGGGCGAGGGGCGTCGATCATCATGTCGCCGCCGGCGTAGATGCCGATATGGCCGGGGCTCCAGATGAGGTCGCCCGGCTGGGCGTCCGCCCGCGAGACGACCGTGCCCGCGTTGCGCTGGGCCGACGAGGTGCGCGGCAGGTTGATGCCGAGCTGGGCGTACACGTACGACGTGAAGCCCGAGCAGTCGAAGCCGTCCGGCGTGCTGCCGCCGGAGACGTACGGGACGCCGACGTAGCGGGCGGCGACCTCGAGGACCGCGTTGCCCGACACGCTCTGCGGGACCGGGTTGTTCGCCGCCTGCGGTGCCGCGGCCTCGGTCGAGGCGGCGGCACGCTCCGCGGTCCGCGACGCGGCGCGGGAGCGCGTCGGCTCCGGCTCCCGGGCGGGCGGCGGCGGCGGGGTCGGCTTGACGGCGGTGACCGCCGGCGCGTCGACCGTGAAGACGGCCTCGGCCGGGGCCGAGACGACCGGCGACGTGTTGAGGACGGCTCGCGCGGAGGCCGTCAGGGCCGCGGTGTCGACCGCGGCGAGCGCGCCGCCGGACTCACCGGGGGCAGCGCTGGAGGGAAGGGCCAGCATGGAGACCATGAGGCCGGAGGACGCGGCGACGACGGCGGAACGACGGCCGACGGTCCCCATCTGCTCGGAGGCGGCGCTCGCGAGCTCGGTCAGCGGCGTCGACGGACGACGCGCGGCGCGGTGGCGCGCCCGGATGGTGCTCTCGGACAACGTGTGCCTCTCCTGTCGCCTACGAGGTGAGCTGTCGGGTTCGGGTGGGAGAACACCCGGCCGGTCGTCCGTCCCGACCTGCTCGCTCACGCGAGCCGTCGGACCGTCCGCCCGGCTTCACCCCAAGGGCACCGTCTCCGGTACCCACGATTGGGTCCCCCGCCCCTGCCGGCGAGTCGTACGGAACCTCGAGCGGCGGCAGGGTTCGGCGTTCCGCGCGAGGGCTTCCACGGAGGAGGGTTCCGAGAAGCAGGACGAACGTACATGCCGCTCCGGCGATTGTCACGCTCCGGTCACGACGATCTCGGAACGGTCATGGACGTCCGTCCGGGGGTCACCCGGGTGCCGCACCGGGACACCCGCCCTGACGTGCAGCGCCGCACCGCGGAGCGCGACGTGGGAGCGCTCCGGGTGCGGCGGGGTGTGTGCGAGTTCACCCGCGCGGGGGACGTCCGTGACCGCCTCGCGGGCGGCCGCGGCACCGGCCGGGCGGGGTCAGGCGACGCCGACGAAGATGTGCCGGGCGATCTCCGGCGGCAGGTCCACGACCGTCGCGGACCCCGGGGCGCCGACGGTCACGACGCCGCCGGCGCGCTCCACGGCGACCTCGGCGCCCGGGCGCACGCCCGCCTCCGCGAGCCGCTCGAGCAGCTCGACGTCGACCTGCAGCGGCTCCGCGATCCGCGCGACGACCGCCGTGGCGTCCGCCGCCGCGCCGTTCGCCGCCGTGAGCGGCACGACGCCGTCGAGGAAGCGCACCGGTGCCCGCTCCTCGCCGATCTCGTCCAGGCCCGGGATCGGGTTGCCGTAGGGGTCGAAGTGCGGGTGGTCGAGGAGCGCGGCCAGGCGCTTCTCGACGCGCTCGCTCATGACGTGCTCCCAGCGGCACGCCTCCTCGTGCACGTGCGGCCAGTCCAGCCCGATCACGTCGGTGAGGAGGCGCTCGGCCAGCCGGTGCTTGCGCATCACGCGGACGGCCTTCTGCAGGCCGGGCTCGGTGAGCTCGAGGTGCCGGTCCCCCGTGACGACGACGAGCCCGTCCCGCTCCATGCGCGCGACGGTCTGCGACACGGTCGGCCCCGAGTGGCCCAGGCGCTCCGCGATCCGCGCGCGCAGGGGGGTGATGCCTTCCTCGGTGAGCTCGTAGATCGTCTTGAGGTACATCTCCGTCGTGTCGATCAGGTCGCTCACCGCTCGGCCTCCCACGTCGCTCCGCGCGGCAGGTCCGCCCGCCGCGTGCCGGTCCCAGGGTAGTCGTCCGGCCGGACGCCACGGGCGGGCCCCGACCGCCGGCCTCCGCGCGGTCGAGCGCGTCGCGGACGGCGCCGACGGGCGTGGCGGCGCCGTCGTTATCCTCGGCGCGTGCCCGACGCCCCGGTCCCCGCCGTCACGATCCCCGCCGACCTGCTGCCCCGCGACGGCCGCTTCGGGTGCGGCCCCTCCAAGGTCCGCCCGGCACAGGTCGACGCGCTCGCCGCCGCCGGCCGGTCCCTGCTCGGCACGTCGCACCGGCAGGCCCCGGTGCGTGCGCTCGTGGGCCGCGTGCGCGCCGGGCTCACGGAGCTGTTCGGCGCCCCCGAGGGGTACGAGGTCGTCCTCGGCAACGGCGGCTCCACCGCGTTCTGGGACGTCGCGACGCTCTGCCTCGTGCGCGAGCGCGCCGCGCACGCGCGGTTCGGGGAGTTCGGGGCCAAGTTCGCCGCGGCGACGGCGCGCGCACCGTTCCTCGCCGACCCGCACGTCGTCACGGCCGAGCCCGGGGACGCGGTCGTCCCCGACCTCGTCGAGGGCGCCGACGTGTACGCGTGGCCGCACAACGAGACGTCGACCGGCGTCGTCGCCCCCGTGCGCCGCGTGCCGGGCTCGCGGGAGGCCGGCGCGCTCGTCGTGGTGGACGGCACCTCCGCCGCCGGCGGCGTCGCGGTCGACGTCGCCGAGACCGACGTCTACTACTTCGCCCCGCAGAAGTCCTTCGCCGCCGACGGCGGCCTGTGGCTCGCGCTCGCGTCGCCGGACGCGGTGGAGCGGGCCGCCGCCGTCGAGGGCTCGGGCCGCTGGGTGCCGGAGTTCCTGTCCTTCACCGCCGCCGTCACGAACTCCCGCGCCGACCAGACGCTGAACACCCCGGCGATCGCCACGCTCGTGCTGCTCGCCGAGCAGGTCGAGTGGCTGCTCGCCCAGGGCGGCCTCGCCTGGGCGGCCGCGCGCACCGCCGAGTCGTCGGGGCACCTCTACGCGTGGGCGCAGGAGCGCGAGTGGGCGACCCCGTTCGTGGCCGACCCGGCCCTGCGCTCGCCGGTCGTCGGCACGGTCGACCTCGCCGCCGGGGTCGACGCCGGCGCCGTCGCGTCCGTGCTGCGCCGGCACGGCGTCGTGGACGTCGAGCCGTACCGCAAGCTCGGCCGCAACCAGCTGCGGGTGGGCATGTTCCCCGCGGTCGAGCCCGACGACGTGCGGGCGCTCACGGCCTGCGTCGACCACGTCGTCGAGCAGCTGGGCTGAGCCCGCACGACGACGCCCGCCCGGCGAGGTGCCGTGGCGGGCGTCGTGGCGTCAGCCCTCGCGGCGCCGGCGCAGCACGACGGCGCCCGCACCGAGGCCGACGAGACCGACCGCCCCCGCGGCCAGCAGGCCCACCTGCGCACCCGTGACGGCGAGCACCTCGGCCCGCCCACCGGGCTCCGCGGGTGCCGCGAGCACCTCGGAGCGGGGCGGCGAGGTCACGCACTGCGGGGACGAGGGCGGGTAGGCGACGGACACGGTCGCCGACGGGTTCACGTCGAAGCGGACCGTCACGTCCGGCCGCACCCAGTCGAACTCGTCGCCCTCGACCCACCGGCCGCCCTCCAGCCGCCAGCCCGGCCAGTCGAGGGCCTGCCCCGCGGGTCCGACGACCGCGCCCGGCCACGGCACCGTGCCGCTCAGCGGCTGGTCGGTGTACACGACGTCGTCGCCCGCCGGGTCGACCCACGTGATGTCGACCGTCGAGCCGCTGCTGCCGACGACGCCGATCGCGTACCGCAGGCGCGGCACGTCGTTGTCGCAGATCGGGGTGAGGACGTCGACGACCAGCTCGCAGGGCAGCGGCGCACCGTAGACGTCGACCTCGCGCTCGCAGTCGTCGGTGGGCGTGGGCGCCGGCGTGGCGGACGCGACGGCGGGGGCGAGTCCGACCGACGCGAGGAGGAGGGCCGCGGCTCCCACGGCCCGGAGTGTCTGGCGCATGGCTGCTCCCCGCATCGATACGGACATTTCGGGCTCATCGTCGTCTTACGGCGGCTTCGCGACCAGTCGTCGGACGGGTGATTCCACCCGTTCTGCCCCTTTTCACCCGGCCTGCTCCCGGTCCTCGGTGCCCACGCCCGCCGGCTCGGCGCCCGACGGGTCAGGGGCAGCGGAAGGACGCGACCCCCGGGGACGTCACCGTCGGCGTGGTCCAGAGCGTCACGGCCCCGTCGCGCAAGGGGAGGTCGACCGCGACCTCCTGCCGGCCGCCCGGGAGGAGGACGGACGTGACCTGCTGCACCTGCCGACCGGCGACGGTCGTGCTCGTCCCGCCGACGACCGCGCCGTCCCGCCGCACGGTGGCCGCCGGGTCGCCCACCCGGGCCCACGCGGACACGACCGTCGCCAACGTGCCCGGCGGCCCGCTGAGGCCCCGGGCCCCGAGCACCGAGACCGGGAACGTCGCGACGTCGGCCGGCGGCCGGTAGTCCAGGGTCAGGACAGCCGTCACGCGCGGCGCGGGCCCGTCGCAGCGCGCGTCCCGGAAGTCGACGGCGGTCCTCAGGTCCAGCCCGAGCTTGCTCTGGCTCGCGTCGTCGAGGAACAGCCCGGGGTCCCCGGCGGCGCCAGGGCCGAGGAAGGCGGCGCCCACGACCGAGCCGGCCACCACCTCCTGCTCGTCCACGTGCGCGGACCAGACCCGCAGCCGCCGCTCGTCGACCGCGCGCACGAGCGCGCGGACCAGCTCGGGCGTCGCGCCCTCGCCCTGGCCGACCGCGGACACGACGGACGCCGCCACCGCGGCGAACAGCGCGTCCGACTCCTCGTCCGGGTGCGTCAGCGGCACGTCCCGCAGCAGCGTGTGCACGAGCGCCCCGCCCGTGAGCGCACCGCCGTCAGGGCCCGGCACCGGGCCGACGACGTCGACGACCCGCGCGATGGCGAGCGGGTCGGTCGCCACGACGCCGTCGACCGGGCCGCCCACGTCGCGCTGCCAGCGGGCGGCGACGAGCTCGGCGGTGCGGGGGAAGTGCGGCGTGAGCGAGGCGTTCTGCAGCCAGCGCCCGAGGCGGTCGGTGTGGGTCGCGAGCTCCTCCGCCGTCAGCGGCAGGACCGGCGAGTCCAGCACGCCCAGCTCGACCGTGCTGCGCTGCCCGACCACGGTCAGCGCGCCGTCCTCGGCCCACACCGCCGTGATCGCCCCGACGATGCCGCCCGGGGCCCGCAGCTCCGCCGAGTTCAGCGCCAGGACGAGGTACGTGCGCGGACCGTCCGCGCCGAGGAGCTCCGGCAGCAGCGCGGCTCCCCGCGCGGCGGGACCGAGCGACGCGTCGGCGCGCGAGGCGACGCCCTGCGCGTCCCGGACGGCGTCGGCCAGGCGTCCGACGAGGCGGTCCGGGTCGAGCGCCGCGAGCCGGTCGTGCGCCGTGGAGGTCGTGGCCGCCGCCGTCGCCAGGGACCCGGCGGCGCGCTCGACGGCGTCGACGTCGACCCGACCGTCGGCGCGGCGCAGCCCGCCGTCGAGGAGGGCGCTCACGTCGCGGACCGCGGGCAGCGCGTCCCGCGCGACGTCGTCCGCGACCGTGGCGACGACCCGGACCGCGGTGAGCTGCTCCCCCGCCACGGGGACCACCTCGGCCGCCCGCCACACCGGGTCGGCGGCCGCGGCACGGGCCCGCGAGGTGTGCGTGCGCAGGGCGGCGAGGTCGTCCGCAGCGGTCCCGGGGTCCTCGAGGTCGATGTCGACCACCTCGAGCCCGGCCGCCGCGTCCCGCAGGGCCAGGCCCGCCTGCGCCGCACGGAGCGTGACCCAGCCGGCGGCGAGGAGGAGCAGGACGAGGACGGCGAGCACGACGCGGAGCACGGTGCGACGCCGGCGCCGGGGCGCTGCGGCTGCGGCCGGCAGGGCGGCCGGCCCGCTCGCGCCGGGCTCGGTCAGGACCGGCGCGACGGTGCCGGTGCCGGTCTCCGACGGACCCGGGTGCTCCACGGGACGATGCTGACATCCCGGACGATCCGGGCGGGCACGCCGGCGCCAGGTTCACCCGGGCGGTCACCCGGCAGGCACCGCCCGCGGGGGGCGTCAGGCGGCGTGCTGCTGGTCGGCGACCTCCTGCGCACCGACGCGCGCGGGCGCCGTGCCCGCCCGCCGCTCCCCCGCGGCCGTCGCCGGCTCCCCCGGCAGGCCCAGGTGCACGACCTCGACGTGGGGGCGGCTCGTCACGTGGTACCGGACGCGCACGTTCCAGTGCCGGCGGGCCCACCAGGCAGCACCCACCGACACGACCAGCGCGCTGATGGAGCCGACGCCGATGGACCACCGGGCGCCGAAGGTCTCCCCGATCCAGCCGACGATGGGCGAGCCGACGGGCGTCGCGCCGAGGAAGACCATCATGTAGAGCGCCATGACCCGCCCGCGCATCGCGGGGTCGGTGCTCATCTGGATCGCGGAGTTCGCCGCGGTCATCATCGTCAGCGACGCCAGGCCGACGGGGATGCAGGCGAGCGCGAACGTCAGGTACGTCGGCATCAGGGCCATGACGCCCGTCGTCACGCCGAACGCGAAGGCCGCGCCGATCACGAGGCGCACCCGCGGGCGGTCGCGGCGGGCCGCGAGCAGGGCGCCCGTGAGCGAGCCGATCGCGAGGACGGACCCGAGGATGCCGTACTCCTGCGCACCCCGGCCGAACTCCAGCCGGGCCATGAGCGCGCTGGTGAGCTGGAAGTTCAGCCCGAACGTGGAGACCACGCCGACGACGACCATGATGACGACGATGTCGGTGCGGTTGCGGACGTAGGCGACGCCCTCGCGGATCTGCCCCTTGGCGCGCTTCGCGTGCGGCATCGGGTACAGGTCGGCGCGGCGCATGAGCACCAGGGACACGATCGTCGCGGCGAACGTGACGGCGTTGAGCACGAACACCCAGCCCGTCCCGATGGCGGCGATGAGCAGGCCGGCCACGCCGGGGCCGATCAGGCGGGCCGCGTTGAACGACGCGCTGTTGAGCCCGACCGCGTTGGACAGCCGGCCCGCCGGCACGAGCTCGGCGACGAACGTCTGCCGCACGGGCCCGTCGATCGCGGTGACGCACCCGAGCAGGCCCGCGAAGACGTAGACGTGCCAGAGCTCCGCGTGCCCGCCGAGCACCAGCACGCCCAGGCCTGCGGCGAGCAGACCCTGCGCGACCTGCGTGAGCACGAGCAGCTTGCGCCGGTCGAACCGGTCGGCGAGCAGCCCCGCCCACGCCGACAGCACCAGGGTGGGCGCGAACTGCAGCGCGGTGGTGATGCCGACCGCGACGCCGGAGTCCTCGGTCAGCTGCGTGAGGACGAGCCAGTCCTGGGCGACGCGCTGCATCCACGTGCCGACGTTGGCGACGAGCGCGCCGGCGAACCACAGCCGGTAGTTGCGGAACGTGAGGGACGAGAAGGTGGCGCTCACGAGGCGGCGATCCTCCGGAGGAGCTCGGCGGCCTGGACGAGGGTGGTGCGCTCGTCGGCGGTGAGGCCGGCGAGCCGGGCGGACAGCCACGCGTCGCGGCGGCGGCGCGTCTCGGCGACCTCGGCCTCCCCCGCCTCGGTGAGGGTCACGACGACCTGGCGGCCGTCGGTCGGGTGCTCGTCCTTGCGGACCAGCCCGCGCTCGACGAGGCAGTTGACGGTGCGGGTCATCGACGGCGGCTGGATCCGCTCGAGGTCGGCGAGCGCGCCCGGCGACATGGGGCCCTCGCGCAGCAGGATCGCCAGCACGTTGAACTGCGGGTCCGACAGGCCCGCGTCCCCGCGCTCCCCCTTGATGCGCCGGGTCGCGCGGCCGAGCGAGACACGCAGCTCAGCGGCCAGCGCGAGGTCGGCGGCGACGGCGGGGGCGTCGGAGGTCGTGGTCACAGGTCATTACTCTACCTCATTACCTGCGTTCACGACCGGGGCGGAGCGCGCTCCTGCACGTGCTCCGGGGAGCGGTCGGGGTCAGGGGCGGCCGAGGGCCCGGTACGTCCAGCCGGCTGCGCGCCAGGTGCGCGGGTCGAGGACGTTGCGCCCGTCGACGACCGCCCGCCGCGCGACCACCGCGCCGAGCTCGGCCGGGTCGAGCTCCCGGTACTCGGCCCACTCGGTGGCGAGCAGCACGACGTCCGCACCCTGCGCCGCCTCCAGCGCGCTGGCGGCGAACTTCAGGTCCGGCCACTTCGCGCGTGCGTTCTCCACCGCCTGCGGGTCCGTCACAGTGACGTGGGCGCCCTGCAGCTGCATCTGCGCCGCGACCGAGAGCGCCGGCGAGTCGCGCACGTCGTCGCTGTCCGGCTTGAAGGCCGCACCGAGGACCGCCACGCGCCGACCGACGATCGAGCCGGCGCACACCTCGCGCGCCAGGTCGACCATGCGCACGCGGCGGCGCATGTTGATGGAGTCGACCTCCCGCAGGAAGGACAGCGCCTGGTCCACGCCGAGCTCGCCCGCGCGGGCCATGAACGCCCGGATGTCCTTCGGCAGGCAGCCGCCGCCGAAGCCCAGGCCCGCGTTGAGGAAGCGGCGGCCGATGCGGGCGTCGTAGCCGATCGCGTCGGCGAGGCGCGTGACGTCCGCACCGGTGGCCTCGCACAGCTCGGCCATCGCGTTGATGAACGAGATCTTCGTGGCCAGGAAGGAGTTGGCCGCGACCTTCACGAGCTGGGCCGTCGCGTAGTCCGTGGCGACCAGCGGGGTGCCCTCCCCCAGCGGCGTCGCGTACACCTCGTCGAGCAGTGCGCGGGCGGCCTCCCCCTCGGCCGTCGGGACCCCGTCCTCGTCGGTCGGCAGGCCGTAGACGAGCCGGTCCGGGTGCAGCGTGTCCTGCACCGCGAACCCCTCGCGCAGGAATTCGGGGTTCCACACGAGGGTCGCGCCCGTCGGCTCCAGCCGGGCCGCGAGCTCCTCCGCCGTGCCGACGGGCACGGTCGACTTGCCGGCCACGACGTCGCCCGGCGCGAGGTGCGGCAGCAGGGCGTCCACGGCCGCGTCGACGTAGGACAGGTCGGCGCGGAACTCCCCCTGCTTCTGGGGCGTCCCCACGCAGACGAAGTGCACCTGCGCCCCGGCGGCGTCCGCCATGTCGGTGCTGAACCGCAGGCGGCCGGTGGCGCCCACCTCCGTGAGCAGCTCGGGCAGGCCCGGCTCGTAGAAGGGCGCCTGGCCGGCCGCGAGGCGCGCCACCTTGTTCGCGTCGACGTCGATGCCGACGACGTCGTGGCCGAGCGACGCCATGCTGGCGGCGTGCACCGCGCCGAGGTAGCCGCAGCCGATCACCGAGATGCGCACGAGAGCTCCGCCTGCCGTCGGGGTTGGGGTCCGCGGCGACTCTAGCGGCGACCTGCCCGGGTGCGACACGTCCCGTGCGCGGAACCCCCGCACCCACCCGGCATGCTGGGCCGGTGCCCTCCCCCGCACCCTCGGCCCCGCCGCGCCGCGCCGTCGTCCTCGCGCTCGTCGTCTACCTGGCGGCGGTCGCGGCCGTGACCCTGACACCGGGGCGCTCGCACGACGGGTCGCTGGGCGTCGTGCGGACCGTGCTCGCGTGGCTGGCCGAGCGGGGCGTGCCGCTGTCGTTCGAGGTCGTCGAGGCCGTCGCGAACGTCGTGATGTTCGTGCCGTTCGGCGTCCTGGTGGGCCTGTTGGTCGGCCCGCGGCGGTGGTGGGCGGTCGTCCTGCCGGCGCTCGCCACGACCGTGACGATCGAGACGGTGCAGCGCGTGCTGCCGGACCGCTACCCCACCGTGCAGGACGTCGTCATGAACACCCTCGGTGCGGCGGTCGGGCTCGCGGCCCTCGCCTGGTGGCTCGCCCGGGTCCGACGCGCACGGCCCGGGCCCGCGAGCGCGGACCCGGGCCGTGCGGCGGGCTGAGGACGCCGGCGGTCAGCCGCCGGCGCCGGGGATCACCGCGTCCTGGATCGGCCCCAGGACGAAGTACAGGACGAAGGCAGCCGCGGCCACCCACATGAGCGGGTGGACCTGGCGGACCTTGCCGACCGCGATCTTGATGACGACGAACGCGATGAAGCCGGCGCCGATGCCCACCGTGATCGAGTAGGTGAACGGCATGAGCGCGAGCGTGAGGAATGCCGGGATCGCGATCTCCGGCGACTTCCAGTCCAGGCCCGCGACCTGCGTGACCATGAGGAACCCGACGACGACCAGGACGGGCGCCGCCGCCTCGGACGGGACCATCGCGACGAGCGGCGACAGGAACGTCGAGAGCAGGAACGCGACGCCGGTGACCACCGACGCGAGGCCCGTCCGGGCTCCCTCCGCCACACCGGACGTCGACTCGACGTAGGCGGTGTTGGAGGACACCGACCCCATGCCACCGGCGACGGCGCCGAGCGAGTCGACCATCAGGATCTGCTTGCTGCGCGGCGGGTTGCCCGACTCGTCGAGCAGGCCCGCCTCCGAGCCGACCGCGACCATCGTGCCCATCGTGTCGAAGAAGTCGGCGAGCAGGATCGCGAAGACGAGCAGCGCGACCGCCAGCAGGCCGATCTTGCCGACCGCGCCGAACAGCGAGAACTGGCCCAGCAGCGACAGGTCCGGCACGGACGCCACCGCGTCCGGCAGCGCCGGGACGTTCTGGTGCCAGCCCGTCGGGTTCTCCTCGCCGGAGCCGCCGACGCTCGCGATCGCCTCGACGACGACCGCCACGACCGTCGTCGCGACCACCGCGATGAGCAGGCCGCCGCGCACCCGCCGGACCATGAGCACGATCGCCAGGACGAGCCCGACGACGAAGACGAGCGACGGCCAGCCGGCGAGCGAGCCGCCGATGCCGAGCTCGAGCGGCGTGCCGCCGCCCTGGCGCACGAAGCCCGCGTTGACGAAGCCGATGAGCGCGATGAACAGTCCGATGCCGACGCCGATCGCGGTCTTCAGCTCGCGCGGGACCGCGCGGAACACGGCCGTGCGGAACCCGGTGAGCACCAGCACGAGGATGATCAGGCCCTCGAGGACGACGATGCCCATGGCGTCCGCCCAGGACACGTCCTCCAGCGACGCGATCGTGAACGCCACGACGGCGTTCAGGCCGAGCCCCGCGGCCAGCGCCAGCGGGAAGTTCGCCACGAGGCCCATGAGGATCGACAGCACGCCCGCGACGAGCGCGGTCGCCGCCGCGATGAGCGGGAGGTTGCTGCCGTCACCCGTGCCGCCGCCCAGGAACTGGCCGGTGCCGTCGGGGACGAAGCCGAGGATGAGGGGGTTGAGCACGATGATGTAGCTCATCGTGAAGAACGTGACGAGGCCGCCGCGGACCTCGGTGCCGATCGTCGAGCCGCGCTCGGAGATCTTGAAGAAGCGGTCGACCGCGTTGCGGGGGGCTGCGGTGGACTCGACCGGCTTCTCCTCGGGGGGAGTGGTCGCCATGGGGCGCAGTGTGGCAGAGGCGTGTTTCCGGCGGGTGCCGCGTCCGCGACCCGGGTGCGGGGACCGGGTCAGGGGCCGAGGAACACCTGCGCGCACAGCAGCCGACCGGCGTCCTCGACGCAGGCGACGCCCACCTCTCTGAGGTCCGGGTCCAGCAGGTTGTCCCGGTGGCCGGGCGAGCCGAGCCACGCGTCGACGACGTCCGCGGCGGGAGCCGTCGCGCGGCTCAGGTTCTCGGCCGCCTTGGCCGACGGCGCGCAGTCGCGGAGGACGCCGTCCAGGGGTGCGTGCTCGAGCTCCTGCTCCCCCACCAGGGCTTGCGCCCGGTCCGCGGCGGCGCGCTCGGCGCACTCCGAGACGGCCAGCGCGGGCAGGCCCTCGACGTCGCGGGCCTCGTTCGTGCTCGCGACGAGTGCCGCCGCGTAGACGAGCGGGTCGGCCGCCGCGGCGCTCGACGTGGTCGGCGTCGGCGACGTCCGTGGCCCCGGCGTCGACCCGCACGCGGCGAGCAGCACGAGCAGCGCGAGCAGCGCGAGCGCGTGCAGCACGTGCGGGCAGATCGGTCGAACCATCCCTCGAGGGTCTCAGAAGGACGGATCGCCCGGAGGCGTGAGAGCATGACGGCGCGGCGGACGACGACGGTCCGCCAGGGGGCTAGCCGGGGGGCACAGCGCTGTGGAGTTCCAGGACTACCTGTCGATCGTCCGCAAGCGGTGGGTCTCCATCCTGCTCGTCGCCGCCGTCGTCCTCGCCGCCGCCGTCGCGGTCACGCTGGTGTCCACCCCGATGTACCGGGCGCACGCCCAGGTCTACATCTCGGTGCGCAGCGCGGGGACCACCACCGACCTCCTGCAGGGCAGCAACTTCACGCAGCGCCAGGTGAGCTCCTACGCGGAGCTCGCCACCACCCCCCGGGTCCTCGTCCCGGTGATCGAGCACCTCGAGCTCGCCACGACGCCCGACACGCTCGCCCGGTCGGTGTCCGCCTCCTCGCCCGTGGAGAGCTCGTTGCTCGACATCCGGGTGACCGACCCCGACCCCACGGTCGCGAGCGCGGTCGCGAACTCGGTCGCCGAGAGCCTGGCGACCCAGGTCAGCGAGCTCGAACGCCCCGAGGGCGGGGTCTCGCCCGTGCAGATCAGCACGGTCCGCGTCGCAGCGCCCCCCACGTCCCCGGCGTCGCCGGACGCGACGCGGAACCTGGCGCTCGGCCTCCTCGTCGGGCTCGCCCTCGGCTTCGGGGTCGCCGTCCTGCGTGAGCTGCTCGACACCCGAGTGCGCACCGAGGAGGACGTCCACGCCGTGACCGAGGCGTCGGTCATCGCCACCATCTCGGTCGACGACGACGCCGTCGAGCACCCGCTCATCGTGCAGTCGAACCCGCACGGGCAGCGCGCGGAGTCGTTCCGCCGGTTGCGCACGAACCTGCAGTTCCTCGACGTGTCCGGTGGTCCGCAGACCTTCGTCGTCACCTCGGCGGTGCCCGGGGAGGGCAAGTCCACCACGTCCATCAACCTGGCGATCACGCTCGCGGACGCCGGCTCGCGGGTCGCACTGGTCGACGCCGACCTGCGCCGCCCCTCCGTCGCGCGGTACATGGGGCTCGAGGGCTCCGCCGGCCTCACCACCGTGCTCATCGGGCGCGCCTCCCTCGAGGACGTCGTGCAGCCGTGGGGCGAGGGCACGCTCCACGTGATCCCCTCGGGTCAGGTCCCCCCCAACCCGAGCGAGCTGCTCGGGTCGCCGGCCATGGCACGGCTGCTCACCGACCTCGCCGCCGCCTACGACGTGGTCCTGATCGACACGCCCCCGCTGCTCCCCGTGACCGACGCCGCGATCCTCGCGCGACTGACGAGCGGGGCCCTCGTCGTCGTGGGCGCCGACCGGCTGCACCGCCAGCAGCTCCAGGAGTCCCTCGGCGCGCTCGGCACCGTCGGTGCACGGATCCTCGGCATCGTCCTCAACCGGCTCGAGCGGCGGCAGGGCGATGCGTACAGCTACTACGACTACACGTCCACGACGGCCGAACCGAGCCGCCAGAGCCGGTCAGGCCCGGCCGGGAAGGCGTCGCGGCCGCCCGTCGCGCACGCCCGCGCCGCCCGTCGGCGCCCCGAGCGCCCGAGGCGGACGCAGACCACGCCCGCGGGCTCGGCGCAGGACCGCGACGAGGGTGTCGACGTCCAACGCACCGTGACGGCCGGACGCTGGCCGGGGCCGCCCCGGGAGTGAGGCCGACCGACCCGGGCGGCTGACGGGGACACGCTCGCCGTCGTGCCGCACCGTCCATGCAGGGGGAGACATGGAACAGGCAGCAGCACATCGCAGATACCAGAGGAGCCGGTGGTCCTGGGCCGCCGCGGACGGTGCGACGTGGTTCACCGCGGTGCACCTGGCCACCTGGCTCCGCTTCGACTTCGACCTCGGGTGGTTCGGCCCGCGCGTCCTCGCGTTCGCGGTGACCGCGGTCGTCATGCACGTCGTGGTCGGCGCGCTCGTCGGCCCGTACGCCGTCGGGCACGTGCGGGGGTCCTTCGAGGAGTCCGCGGACATCGCGCGCACCGTGGCGCTGGTGACGACGTCCCTCCTGGCGTGGGCGCTGCTCGCGCAGCCGCTCGTCGTGCCGCGCAGCGTGCCGGCGATCGCCGGCGCGCTGGCACTCGCAGCGATGTTCGCGGCGAGGTTCGTGGTCCGCAGCATGCGCAGCCGGCGCCGGCCGCAGGACGCGCAGCGACGGGTCGTCGTGTTCGGCGCCGGCGACGCCGGCCGACGCCTGGTGCACGAGATGCTGCAGGACGAGGAGAGCACCTACTACCCGGTCGCCCTCCTCGACGACGACAGGCACAAGCTCCGGCTGCCCGTCGAGGGCCTGCGGGTGCGGGGCGACCGGTCGGCGATCGTCGTGGTGGCGCGCGAGACCGGGGCGACCGCGCTCGTCATCGCCATCCCGCGTGCGGACGCGGCGCTCATCCGCGAGCTGTCGCAGACCGCGGCCGACGCCGGGCTCGACGTGCTGACCCTGCCGCCGCTCGCGGACATCATCGACGGGCGCGTCAGCACGAGCGACCTGCGCGACCTGGACCTGAAGGACCTGCTCGGGCGGCGGGCGATCAGCATGGACACGACCGCGGTCGCGGCTCAGATCGCCGGTCGCCGGGTGCTGGTGACGGGCGCCGGCGGGTCGATCGGCTCGGAGCTGTGCCGGCAGATCGCACGGTTCGGGCCGGGCAAGCTGTACCTGCTCGACCGCGACGAGTCCGCGCTGCAGGAGACCCAGATCAGCCTGACCGGCCAGGGGCTGCTCGACAGCGACGACGTGCTCCTCGCCGACATCCGGGACCCCGCCGCCCTGACCGAGGTGTTCGCCGCCGCACGCCCGGACATCGTGTTCCACGCCGCCGCGCTAAAGCACCTGCCCCTGCTCGAGTCCTTCCCGCTCGAGGCGTGGAAGAGCAACGTGCTCGGCACGTTGAACGTGCTCGAGGCGGCCGCCGCGGCGGGGGTGCGGACCTTCGTCAACATCTCGACGGACAAGGCCGCGCGTCCCACGTCCGTGCTCGGCTGCAGCAAGCGGGTCACCGAGCGGCTCACCGCCTCCTTCGCGGCGACGCACCCGGGCCGGTACGTCTCGGTGCGGTTCGGCAACGTGCTCGGCTCGCGGGGGTCGGTGCTGCACGTCTTCCGCGCGCAGATCGCGGCCGGCGGCCCCATCACCGTGACCGACCCCGAGGTCAAGCGGTACTTCATGCTCATCCCCGAGGCGTGCCAGCTGGTGCTCGAGGCCGCGAGCATCGGCGGGGACGGCGAGGTCATGGTGCTCGACATGGGCGAGCAGGTGCGTATCGCCGACGTGGCGCGCACGCTCATCCGGCTCTCCGGGCGGCGCGACGTCGAGCTGCGGTACAGCGGGCTGCGCCCCGGGGAGAAGCTCGGCGAGGAGCTGTTCTCCCCGCAGGAGGGGCGGCGCAGGACCCGCAACCCGCTCGTGACCTCGGTCGACGCCCCGGCACTCCACCCCGCGCAGGTGCGTTCCCAGCAGTTCACCGACGCCGAGCGGGCGAAGGGCTGGATGCGTGAGCACGCGGAGGCCCCGGCGACGGTGGAGGTCTGATGGCGCGCATCCACCTGTCGAAGGCGGACGTGACCGAGCTCGAGGAGAAGTACGTCCTCGAGGCCCTGCGATCCGGGTGGGTCGCGCCCGTGGGGCCCGACGTCGACGCGTTCGAGCAGGAGGTGGCGCGGCGCGTGGGGGTGGCGCACGCGGTCGCGCTGTCCTCGGGGACCGCGGCCCTGCACCTGGCGCTGCTCGAGCTCGGCGCCGGTCCGGGCAGGGTCGTCGTGGTCCCCACCATGACGTTCGCGGCGTCCGCCAACGCGGTGACGTACACCGGCGCGGAACCGGTGTTCGTCGACGCAGGCCCGGACGGCAACGTGGAGCCGGCGCTGCTGCTCGAGGCCGTCGACGCGCTGCGGGCGGAGGGGGTCGACGTCGCCGCGGCGATGACGGTCGACCTGTTCGGCCGCTGCGCGGAGTACGACGCGCTCGTCGACGCCCTCGCCGAGCGCGCCGTCCCCCTGGTCGAGGACGCCGCCGAGGCGCTCGGTGCCACGTACCGCGGCCGGGCCGCGGGCGCCTTCGGCCGCGCCGCCGCGCTGTCCTTCAACGGCAACAAGATCATGACGACGTCGGGCGGGGGGATGCTGCTCAGCGACGACGCGACCCTCGTGGAGCGGGCCCGGTACCTGTCGACGCAGGCCCGTCGGCCCGTCGCGCACTACGAGCACACGGAGATCGGGTACAACTACCGCCTCTCGAACATCCTCGCCGCGCTGGGGCGCGCCCAGCTGAGCCGGCTCGACGAGATGATCGCCCGCCGGCGCACGATCCGGGAGCGGTACGCCGCCGTGATCGACGGACGTGCGGACGTGCAGCTGCTGGGCCGCGGCCACGGCCGCGGCGACGAGGAGGACAACGCCTGGCTGACGTGCGTGACCGCGACGCCGCCGCACGCGCTCGATGTCGACGCGGTCGTCGCCCACCTGGACGGGCAGGGGATCGAGGCGCGCCACCTGTGGAAGCCGATGCATCTGCAACCGGTGTTCGCGTCGTGCCGCCGGTGGCTCACCGGCCGCGCCGATCGCCTCTTCCGCACCGGGCTGGCGCTGCCGAGCGGCTCCGGCCTGACCGACGAGGAGGTGGCGCGCGTGGCCGCCGCGCTGCCCGCCGCGCTGCAGGAGGGAACCCGTTGACGCCGACACCCCCCGCAGCGCGTCCCTACGACCGCGTCAAGCGGGCCCTCGACGTCGTCCTCGCCTCCGCCGCCCTGGTCCTGACCCTGCCCGTGCAGGTCGCGGTCGCCGTCGCGGTCCGCCGCCGCCTGGGGCGGCCCGTGCTGTTCCGCCAGGTGCGACCGGGTCTGCACGGACGCCCGTTCACCCTCGTGAAGATGCGCACGATGCTCGACGTCGACCCCGCGCGGGGGCTCGTCACCAACGAGCAGCGCATGACGCCGTTCGGGCGCAGGCTCCGCGCCACGAGCCTCGACGAGCTGCCGACGCTGTGGAACGTGCTGCGCGGCGACATGAGCATCGTCGGCCCGCGCCCGCTCCGCAGCGAGTACCTGCCGCGGTACTCCCCCCACCAGGCGCGTCGCCACGAGGTCCGCCCTGGGGTGACGGGCCTGGCACAGGTGTGCGGGCGCAACGCCCTCGGCTGGGACGAGCGCCTCGACCTCGACGTCGCGTACGTCGACCGGCGGTCCGCCGCCCTGGACGCCCGGATCCTGCTGCGCACCGTCGGTGCGGTCCTGCGCCGCGACGGCATCGCGCACGAGGGCCACGCCACCATGGGCGCCTTCCACGGCCCGGCGAACCGGCACGGGGTGATCGAGCGCCCGCTCGCGGCGTCGGACCTGCCGACGCGCGTCGCGTGGCTGAACGACCCCGCCGTCCGCGCGGGCGTCAGCATCGCGTTCGAGGCGAACCTGCCCGACACCGTCGCGTGGTTCGAGCGCGTCCGGCACGACGGGAGCCGCCTCGACTGGGTGCACCACGACCGGGCGGGTCTGCCGGTGGCGATGTGCGGGTTCACCTTCGACGGCGCGGGCCGCGCGTCGCTCTACCTCTACGTCAACCCCGCCGTGCACGGGCGCGGTCACGGCCGCCGCAGCCTCGCCACGCTCGTGGACCGGGCGCACGACCTCGGCCTGCGCGCGCTCGACCTCGAGGTGAGGACCGACAACGAGGCGGCGCTCCGGCTGTACCGGTCGGCGGGGTTCCAGGTCGACGAGGACGCCGACCCCCCGCCCGGCAAGCTCGCCATGACCCGGGGCGTCGACGAGAGGGACGGTGTGGTCACGCATGGGCGCTGAGCGCAGGGTGCGGGTGATGCTCTGCTCGGCCGGACGGCGGGTCTACCTGGTGCGGTGGTTCCGGGAGGCGTTCGCGACGCTCGGCCTCGACGGCGACGTCGTGGTGCTCGACGCCGACCCGTCCTGCGCGACCGGACGCTTCGCCGACCACTTCCGCATCGTCCCCCGGTTCACCGACCCGGCTTATGCCGACGCGCTCGCCGCCGTCGTCGCCGACCTGCGCCCGGACCTCGTGCTGTCGCTGAACGACTACGAGCTGGAGATGCTGGCGGGCGGCCTCGCCGACCGGCTGCGGCGGACGGGCGCCGCCGTGCTGTCCCTCGACGCCGCGGGCCAGGCGCTCGCGGGCGACAAGTGGGCGCTGGCGTGCGCCGTGCCGCCCGAGTACCGCACGCCGACCGTCCTCGCGTCCGACCGGGCCGGGGTCGCCGCTCTGGTCGCACGGCACGAGCGGGTCGTCGTCAAGCACCGCCTCGGCAGCGGCTCGTCCGGGCTCGCGGTCGTGCCGGGCACGGCCGTGCACGCCGCCGTCGAGCGGTCCGCCGCGACCGCACCACGTCCGGGCGGCGCGGCGCCCGGACCCGCCGAGGACTGGGTCGTGGTGCAGCAGCACGTGGACGGCACCGAGTACGGCGTCGACGCGGTGTTCAGCGTCCGCGGGTCGCCCACGGGGACGCCCAGCGGCGTCTCCGCGCGGCGCAAGCTGCGGATGCGCTCGGGCGAGACCGACCAGGCGGTCACGGTCGACCCGGCCCCGTTCGCCGGGGTCGCGGCGGCCGTCGGCCGGCTGGTCTCGCCGCGTGGGATCGTCGACCTCGATGTGCTCGTCGACGCCTCCGGCCGCCAGCACCTCATCGACGTCAACCCTCGTTTCGGCGGCGGCTACCCGTTCAGCCATCTCGCCGGCGTCGACGTGCCCGCATACCTCGTGGCCGAGGTCACCGGGGCCCGCGACCCCGCCGCGCACCTGGAGGGGCGCGTCGGCGTCACGGCGTCGAAGTACGAGGAGGTCACCCTGGCCCGCGTCGAGGAGCGCGTCCCGTGACCTCGTCCCCACCCTCCGAGGGCAGCGCGCGCGCCCTGCCGGGCGCGGTACCCGGTGCGGCGCCGGACCGCGGCCCCGTCCGCACCGCCCGCACCGTCCTGACCAGCCGCACCAGCGGCCTGCTCGTGGCGCAGGTCGTGGCCGCCGCTGCGGCGTTCGGCATCAACCTCATGGCCGCACGCGTCATGGACCCCGACGGACGCGGCGTCCTGGCGCTCGCGCTGCAGGTGTCGTACATCGCGACGACCGCAGCGCTGCTCGGCATCGAGGCGCCGTACGTCGCACGCCGTGCCGCGCCGTTCCCGGTCGTCGCGCGCGAGCTGACGTCGCTGCTGCGCCCCGGGTACTGGTTCACGGGACTGGCCGTCGCCGCGGCCGTGGTGTTGTACCTGGGCGGGCGGACGGGCCTGGCGACGACGGTCCTGCTCGCGAGCGTGTACGCGTTCGGCAACACGCACGTGCGCGCTGTGCGCACCGCCTACATCGCGAGCGGCGCGTTCCGCCCGTTCGCCGCCACGGCCGTCGTCTCGCAGCTCGCCCTCCTCGCCGCCGGCGCCGTCCTCCTCGTCCTCGAGGTCGCGGACCCGAACGTGTGGATCGCGGTCTACGCGCTGCTCAGCATGGTCGCGCTCGTCGTCCTGCGCACCGGCGGGCGCCGCGCCGGCACCACGCCGGACCGGGCCGCTCTCACGGCCGTCCGCCGGCAAGGGCTGCGGCTCGTGCCGGCGTCCTTCGGCAACACCGCGATGCTGCGGTCCGACCGCCTCCTGCTGCCCGCGCTGGCGTCGGCGTCCGAGCTCGGCCTGTACGTCGTCGTCGCCACCGCGACGGAGATCGCCGGCTGGCCCGTGAAGCAGTGGGTCGACGCGTCGCTGCGGCGCTGGCGGGACCAGCCCGCCCGGACCCGCGGGACCCTGCGGCTCGTCGCGACCGCCGCCGCCCTCGCCCTCGGGCTGTCGGCCGTGCTGGCCGGCGTCACCTACGCCGCGGTCACCTACCTCCTGCCGGAGGCCTACCACCCCTCGCGCGCGCTCCTGCTGCCGCTGGGGGCCGCGACGGTCGTCTACGCGGCGACGCGCGTCCAGCAGGGCCTGCTGGTGGCTCGGGGCGAGGCCGGGAGGGTGTCGGCCGTGGAGCTGGCGGGCATGGCCGTCTCGGTCGTCCTGTACGTCGTCCTCATCCCCGGGTGGGGTGCGATGGGCGCGGCCGTCGGTTCGCTCGTCGGGTACTCGGCGTGCCTCGCCGCCGGTGCGGTGGCACTGCGGCAGACGCGGCACGCCGGGCCGGAGCTGAAGAGAGTGGAGACGGGAACGTGAGGATCGTCTACGTCCAGCAGTACTTCAACACCCCGGACGCCTCCGGCGGCAACCGGCCCTACGAGACGTCCCGGCGCTGGCGCGAGGCCGGGCACGAGGTGCACGTCGTGACGACCCGGCGCGACCCCGCCGGTGGCTCGCGGGCCGTCGAGACCGAGGACCTCGACGGCGTCCTCGTCCACCGCATCCCCGTGGCGTACCACCAGACGATGTCCCCCCGGCAGCGGGTCCGCGCCTTCCTCACGTACGCGGCCCGCGCGAGCGTCGTCGCGCGGCGGCTGCGCGGTGACGTCGTCCTCGCGTCGAGCACTCCCCTGACGGCCGCCGTCCCCGGCATCTACGCCACGGCGCTGCGGCGGACGCCCATGGTCTTCGAGGTCCGGGACCTGTGGCCCGCCGTGCCGATCGCGCTCGGCTACCTGAGGAACCCGGTCCTGCGCGGGGCCGCCCTCCTGCTCGAGCGTGTCGCGTACCGTCGCGCGGCACGGGTCATCGCGCTCTCACCGGACATGGCCACGGCGATCGTCGCGTCCGGCACGCCGCCCGAGAAGGTCGTGGTCGCCACGAACGCGTCGGACGTCGCCCGGTTCGACGTCCCGACCTCGGCCGGTGAGCAGTTCCGGGCGGCGAACCCGTGGGTCGGCTCGCGCCCGCTGATCGTCTACTGCGGGACCCTGGGACGTGTCAACGGCGTCACGTACCTCGTGGAGATCGCCGCGGCACTCCAGCGACGCGGCTCCGATGCGGTCGTCGCGGTCTACGGGACCGGGTCCGAGCGCCCCGAGGCCGAGGACCGCGCCCGCGACCTCGGCGTGCTGGGCACCGTCGTCCACTTCTTCGACCCCGTGCCGAAGAACGAGCTGCCGAGCGTGCTCAGCGCGGCGACGCTCTGCACGTCGTTCTGGATCCCGGTGCCCGTCCTCGAGAGCAACAGCGCGAACAAGTTCTTCGACTCGATGGCCGCCGGTCGGCCGATCGCGATCAACCACGGCGGGTGGCAGGCGGACGTGATCCGGGCCGAGGGCACCGGGCTGGTGCTGCCCGCGCGGGACGCGGAGCAGGCTGCCGCGATGCTCGACGAGTGGCTGCGCCTGCCCGAGGCGGAGCGCGTCGCCTGCGGCGAACGAGCGCGCAAGCTCGGGGCGACGACCTACAGCCGCGACGTCGTCGCCGCGCGTGCCCTCGCCGCGGTGGAGGCCGCCGTCCGGGAGTGACCGGTGGGAAGCGGCACCGGCGGCCCTTCCGCCGCGCGGGCGTCGCGGTCGGGCCGAGGTGACTCGAGGCCCGGCGACCCGAGGCCCGGCGAGCCGCGGCGCGAGAGACGCGCCTCGACGGCAGCCCAGCCGAGGAGGACCCAGAAGAACCGCGAGTCGTAGTAGTCCCCCGAGAACATCCCGGCGACGAAGAAGTAGGCCGCGCCGAGCCCGAGGAACAGGGCCACGCGGTCGGTGCCTCGACGTACGACCGTCGCGGCCCCCAGCACCAGTGCCGCGAGCAGCGCGACGAGACCGATCATCCCCGCCTCGGCTCCGACCGCCAGCACCAGGTTGTGCGGGTACTCCCCTCCGTACAACCGACCTGCCAGGCCGTAGTACCCGTCGAGCCCCACCCCGATGACGGGGCTGTCGAGGAACAGCGCGTACGCGTCGCCACCGATCCGGTCCCGTCCTGACGAGTACCCCTCCTGGAGGGTCTGGACGACGAACCGGTCGTAGACGGCGCGGAAGCGCTCGCTCAGGAGCATGCGCAGGACGAGCGCGGCGACGCCGAGCGCGAGGACGACGGTCAGCCGACGCACCAGTCGAGGCATCCGACGCAGGAGCGGGACCGCGGCGAGCAGGATGACGACGGCGAACGCCAGGAGGCCGCCCCGGGAGCCGGAGAGCACGCCCGCGGCGACCAGGACCGGCACGGCCGCCAGCGTCCAGCGCGCTCCCCGGTGGGCTGCGAGGAAGAGCGCAGCGATCACGGCGAGCATCACCACGCGGACGAACACGTTCGGTCCGCCCCCGAGCGCCGAGTACCTGCCGAGGCTGTCCGGCCCTTGCGCGAACGCCGCGAGCACGTAGACGAGGCCGGTCCAGTAGAACCACCACCACGGGGTGGTGCGGTGCCGCGCCGGGAGCCGCGAGTAGAAGGACCACGCCATCGCCACGAGCGCCGCCATCAGCACCAGGTCGACTAGGTGCTCGTCCGCGCGCGCGTCAGGTGGCGCCCACGCCGCGGAGAGCGCCATCCAGACCGTCCAGGCCCCGAAGGCGGCCGCGAGCGGACCCGCTCCGACACGGGCGTGCCACCCGTACCGCCGTTCGGCGGCGGACCACAGGCACCAGAGGTACCCGCACACCGCGACGGCGACGATCCTCAGGTCGAAGCTGGGGAGCGCGTCGGACAGGCGGGCGAGGTCGAACCTGCCCGCGAGCAACGCGATGTACACGGCGAAGAGACCGACGAGACCGAGCCGCTCGGAGGCGGCCACCCTGCGCGCGCTCTGCGTCAACGTCCCCCACCCCTGGGCAGCACGGCGCGCGGGCACGAGCCCGCGCGGCAGGTGGAGGCCGGGAATCTGGCTCCCTGGCCTCCACCCAGCCGGTCCGCCGTCAGGCGTCCGCGTGCTTCCTGCGCCGGTTGTTCAGGACCACCGCGCCCGCCCCGAGCACGATCACACCGGCGGCGCCGAGCCCGATGGTGAGGGCCTCCGTGCCCGTCACCGCGAGCGCACCGCCCGAGCCCGACGTGCCCGTGCCCGCACCGCCGCCGGCGCCGGTGGGCACCGTCACGGTCGAGTCGGCCACGAGTGCGCCGTCGGCATCCGTCAGGGCGAGCCGGAACGTCCCGGGCGAGCGCAGCGTCACGGCGAACGCCACGGTGTCGCTGGTGGCCGTCCGCGTCAGCGACGCCGTGCCTGCGATCTCGATGTCGGTGCTCGGGATCGACGCGGGGTCGGACGTGATCGTCAGCGTGTACGCCTCACCGACGGTTGCGCCCTCGAAGACGACCTGGAAGGTCTGCCCGGGTGCGGGCGTCTGGTCACTGACACTGAACTCGACCCCCGGCGCGACGTAGGCGTGCGCCACGGCCGGTGTGAGGACGAGCGCCGCGGCAGCGGCGAATGACGCGAGAAATCGACGGTTCACAAGAGCCCCCCTGCGGGCTGACCATTCAGCCCTAGACCGATCGAACGCTTTACAGGATACGCACGCTCAGGAGCAACGCCACCCTTCGCCCAAATCGACGTGACGATCGACCAGCGGCGTGACGCGGACGAGGGGCGCTCCGGTCTGGCCGGGACCGGTGCGGAAGCTGTAGGTGACCGTTGTCGACTCACCTGGCGCGAGCTCGATCGTGCGGGCGAGCACGAACAGGTCGTCGTGCACCTGGGAGGACCCGCCGCGCCTGCCCGAGCCGTCCACCGCGTCCTCCACGTACCCCTCCCACGGCGCGTAGGCCAGCAGGTTGAACCGCATCCTCCCTGGTTCGAGCACCCGCCCGCCGCTGATGTAGCGGGGCATGGCGACGACGTCCGGGGGCGCTGTGGAGGTCATGGTCACGGCGACCTCCACCAGGCGCGTGCCGTCCGCTGCGCACGCGCCCGGTGTGACGTCCACGGCGGCGCGCAGGTAGTAGCCGATCTTCGAGCCGGTGCCGTCGTTGACGTACAGGCCGACCACCGGGCGGTCGCCGTGCGCCCCCCGCAGCTCTCCGCTCAGCACCGTGCCGGCGAGCCGGTCCTGCTCCTCGGGACGGGCGGACCAGACCATCACCGTCCCGTCGTCCGCAGCGTCCGACAGCGCCCTGATCGCCGTGACGGCGTCGCCCTGGCCGCTCATCACCGCGCCGAAGACGGCACCCCCGGTCGCGGCGAAGAACGCGTCCTGCTCGCGCGTGTCCTCCACGAGCCGGTACACGGTGTTGTTCAGCACCTCGACGGCGTTCTCGGCCGTGAGGCGCCCGCCGACCGCGTCCGAGACCGTCCCCGGCGGCAGGTCCACCGGCCCGACCGCGCCGAGCACGGCGGCGAGCGCCGCGGTGTCGATGGACACGACGCCGTCGATCTCGCCGCCGACCCGCTGCTCCCAGATCGCCTGCGCGATGCTCGCCGCCCGCGGGTAGTCGGGCGTGAAGGTCACGTCCGCCATGTAGATGCCGAGCTGCCGGCCGAACAGGGAGCGCTCGACATCCGTCAGCGGCAGCGCCGGTTCGGGCAGCTCCGCCAGGACGCCCGACGCGTTCCGCAGCTCGACGAGCTCGACCGCGCCGGCGTCGGCCCGCAGCAGGATCACGGCGCCCGGGATACCGCCGAGGGCGCGCGGCTCCGCGTTGTTCTGGACGAGGAGCAGGTAGTGCCGTGGGGACTGCGCGCCGAGCATCGCGGGCAGCAGGTCGACGGCCCGCGCGGCCGTCGCCGTCGTCATCGCGACGTCCCGCACCTGCCCGGTGAGGTCCTCGACGGGGCGCGCGACGGGCTCCACCAGCGAGGAGGTGTCGATCGCGTCGACCCGGCGGAGGGCGTCCTGCACGGCACGGTCGGCGGCCGCGACGCCCGGACCGGCGGCCTGCAGCGGCGCGAGGTCGACGCGGCCGTCGACCGGCGCGAGGCGGGCCGGGTCGACGAGGGCGGCGGCGTCCATCAGCCCCGGCAGGGCGTCCGACGCAAGGGAGTCGACCACGTCGGAGACGGTCTGCACCGCCGACACGTGCGCACCCGCCCACGGCAGCCTGCGCGCCGCCGACCAGTGGGGGCCGTGCGTGAGGTCGTGGGCGGCAGCGGCGTGCTCCTGCAGGGCGGTGAGCGTGGCGTCGGCCGCCGCACGGTCCCCGGCGAGCACCTGCTCCTGCAGGTGCTGGACCGAGTCGGCCGCCGTCTGGAGCCGGGACCGGGCGCGCAGTCCGTCGGCGGCGACCCAGGCCGCCCAGACGGCCAGGAGCACGACGAGCGCGAGGACGGCGATCACGACGAGCCGACGACGGGGCCTGCGCGACGGCAGCCTCCTCGCGTGCGGGTCGCCCGCCGGCCGCTGCCCCACAAACGCGCTCTCGATGCCGGTCACTCGCCCCACGCCCCCGCGCTCGCCCCCTTGCCGCGCCGCGAGTCTACGCAGGCACCGCCCCGGCCCTCCGCCGTGGCGGCACGCACCCCGGCGCCGGCGCACTTATACCGCAGACCTTCGAGGATCACTCGTCCGGGGGCCGGTCACGATGTCGGCCCGCGGACGGTCAAAGGCTATGGTCGAAAGGAGAACGCCACACGACGCGATCCAGAACGGCGCAATGCAGCGAAAACCGGACAGCAGGGCGTGCTCATGCACATAGTTCTGCTGACCCATCACTACGTTCCCGAGACCGGCGCACCGCAGCGCCGGTGGTCGGCGTTCGTGCAGCGGTTCATGGACGCAGGGCACCGCGTCACCGTCCTCACCCCTCCCCCGCACTACCCGGCCGGCCGTCTCGACACCGCGCACGACGGCGTCCGGCCGGGCACCGTGTCCCGCGGCGCGTACGGGGAGACCGTCGTGCGGGTGCGCTTCCGGGAGCACGACCACTCGCTGCTGAGCCGCACGTCCGACCAGCTCGTGGCCGCCTCCGACTCCGTGCGTCGCGCCCTGTCGCTCCTGAGCGGCAGCCAGGACCGTCCCGACGTCGTGGTCGCGACCGCCCCCGGTCTCCCGAGCATCCCCGCGGGCATGCTGCTCGGGCGTCTGCTGCGTCGCCCCGCCGTGGTCGAGATGCGTGACGCGTGGCCCGACCTCATCGCGTCCAGCGGCATGTGGGGCCCCGGTCAGGGCCGCGGTCTGCGCGCACGTGCCACGACCGTCACCCACGAGTCGCTGACCTTGCTGCAGCGCCGAGCCGCCGCCGTGGTCACGACGACCGTCTCGTTCGCGGACGTGCTGTCCGCGCGGGGCGTGCCCCGCGTCGCCGTCGTCCGCAACGGCGCCCACGTGCCCGACCTCCCCCTGCTCCCGCCTCCCGGACGCGGCCCGGGCGAGCTGCGGGTCCTGTACCTCGGAACCATGGGGCGCAGCCAGGGGCTGGAGACGGCGGTCCAGGCGGCGGACCTGGTACGGCGGCGCGGTGTGCAGATGCGGCTGCGCCTGGTCGGCTCGGGTGCCGACGTCGACCACCTCAGCGCGCTCGCGCGAGAGCTCGACGCGCCCGTGGACGTCCTCGCGCGGGTTCCGGCGGACGAGGTCCTGACGCACTACGCGTGGGCGGACACGACGCTGGTGTCCCTGCGCGACTGGGGGCCGTTCGAGTGGACGATCCCGTCGAAGATGTACGAGCTGTTCGCGGTGGGGCGGCACGTCTCGGCCTCGCTCGCCGGCGAGGCCGCCCGCGTCGTCGAGGAGTCGGGCGCGGGGGACGTCGTCGTGCCGCAGTCGCCCCTCGCGCTGGCCGACCTGTGGTGCGCTCTCGCCGCCGAGCGGGCCCGCCTCGACGTCGGGCGTGCCGGGCGCCTCTGGGTGGAGCAGAACGCCGACCACGACCGGCTCGCGACCGCGTACCTCGAGCTGCTCGCGCAGGTGCGCACGTGACGGCGGCCCGGCCGCTCGTCCTGCTGCGGCACCTGACGCTGGGCGTCACGACGGCGGCGGCGATGGCGGTCGAGGACCCGGCGCTCCTGCTGGTGCAGGCGAGCCGGCGCGCACCACGTCGCGTCACGCTCGCCGTGGCCGTGCTGCTGGCACGCGGCGCCACCGGTGCGCGCGGTGCCGCTCGGCGGGCGCTCGCCGCATGGTTGCGCGGGCACCGGGACGAGGCGCGTGAGGCGGTCCGCGAGGCGTCGTCCCGCACGACCTCTCCCCCTGTGCGTCGCCTGCTGGGCGAGGTCGCGGCCGAGCTCGACGTCCCGCTGCCCCCCGGTGCCGCGGCCGTGACCCGCGCCCGCGCGGCGTGGCGGTCCGGCGACGTCGACGCCGCCGTGCACCTGGCCGCGGGCACCTCCCTGGGGCGGCGCCTGGTGTCCGAGCGTGCCGCGATGACGACCGGGACGACGCTGGCGGTGCGGCGGGCCGCCACCCGCGTGCCGGGACGGGGTGCGGGGGACGGGCCCGTCGCCCTGCACCTGCTGACGAACTCCCTGCCGCACACCTCCAGCGGCTACACGCTGCGCAGCCACGAGGTGCTCCGCGCGCAGGCGGCCGCGGGCATCGGCGTCACGGCCGCGACGCGCCTCGGCTACCCCGTCACGGTCGGGCGCGTGACGGGCCGCGACGTCGACGTCGTCGACGGCATCCCCTACCACCGGCTGCTGCCGTGGGCCGCCGCACGCACGCCCCTGGCCCGCCTGGAGCAGCACGTCGACCTCGCACGACCCCTGCTGCGCGCGGTTCGCCCGAGCGTGCTGCACACCACGACCGCGTGGACGAACGCCCTGGTGACGCGGACCCTTGCCGAGGAGCACGGGCTGCCCTGGGTGTACGAGGTGCGCGGCGTCCTGGAGGACACGTGGGCCGCGTCCTTCCCCACGCCGCAGGCGCGGGAAGCGGCCCGTGCCAGCCGGCGGCACGCGATGCTGCGGGCCCGCGAGAGCGAGCTCGCCGCTGCCGCGGACCACGTCGTGACGCTCGGCGAGACCGTGCGCCGCGAGCTCGTGGCACGCGGCGTCGACCCCGCGCGGATCACAGTGGTCCCCAACGCGGTCCCGCAGGGGCTGCTCGACGTCCACGTATCCTCGACCGAGGCCCGAGCACGGGTGGGCCTGCCCGGGGAGGGCTTCTGGGTCGGCACGGTGAGCAGCCTGGTCGACTACGAAGGGATCGAGACGTTGGTCGAGGCGGTGGCGCACCTGCGCCGACGCGGCACGGACGTGCGCTGCGCCGTCGTCGGCGACGGCACCGCGCGTCCTGCGATCGCCCGGCGCGTCGCCGAGCTCGGTCTCCAGGCTCACGTGGTGCTGCCGGGCCGGGTGTCCCCCGACGCCGCCACCGGTTGGCACCTGGCCCTCGACGCCTTCGTCGTCCCCCGGCGGGACACCGCCGTGACCCGCACCGTCGTGCCGCTCAAGCCCATGCAGGCGATGGCGCTGGGCCGCCCCGTCGTCGCGAGCGACCTGCCGGCCCTCGCCGAGATCGTCGACGAGCCGGGTGCGGGCCTGCTGGCCGCGCCGGACGACGCCGAGGCACTCGCGGACGCGATCGGGCGGCTGGTCGAGGACCGCGCGCTGGGCGAGCGGCTCGGCGCCGCCGGCCGGGAGTTCGCGGCGACGCGCACGTGGGCCGCGGCCGGGGCTGCGTACCGGCGGCTGTACGACGGGCTCGCGGCATGAGCGGGGACACGACGCCAACCGGCACGACGCCCGCCGCAGCCCAGCCGACCCCCGCCGACGAGCCGCGTCCCGTGTTCACACGGCCCCTGCTGGTGCGCGAGGGCCGGCGCCCGCTGCACGTCGAGCCCGTCGACGGCACCGTCCTGCGACCCGTCGCGAGCCGTCCCCCGCTCCGCGAGTACCTGCGGCTGCTGTGGGACCGCCGCCACTTCATCGTCGCCGACGCGCGGGCGAGGGTGGCGACGAGCAACAGCGGCACGCTGCTCGGCCGGGCGTGGCTGGTGCTGTCGCCGCTGCTGGACGCTGCGGTCTACCTGGTCATCTTCGGGCTGCTGCTGCGGTCGAGCAGAGGGATCGACAACTTCATCGGGTACCTGCTCATCGGTGTCTTCCTCTTCCGCCTCACCTCCTCGACGGTGTCCGCTGGGGCCCGCTCTCTCATCGCGGGGCGCTCCTTGGTCCGGTCGTTCTCGTTCCCCCGCGCGTCCCTCCCGCTCGCGACGGTGGCGCGCCAGACGCTCGCGTTCGTCCCCACGCTCGTCCTGCTCGTCGTGCTCGTGCTGCTCACCCGGCCGGCTGCAGAGGACACGTGGACGCCCCCCGCCGAGCTCCTGAGCTGGCGCTGGCTGCTCGTCCCGGTCGTGCTCGCGCTGCAGCTCGCCCTGAACCTCGGCCTGACGCTCATCGCCGCCCGTGCGACCGCCCGTGTACCCGACCTCGCACAGGTCGTGGGCGTGCTCATGCGGTTCTGGCTGTACGGGTCGGCCGTGTTCTTCTCGTTCGACCGGTTCATCGACCACCCGACGCTGCTGCAGGTGGTCGAGCTCAACCCGATGTTCCGGGTGCTCGACATGGTCCGCGACTGCATGCTCTACGGCCAGACCCCCACGTGGGAGTCGTGGGCGATCCTCACCTCGTGGTCCGTCGGCCTGCTCGTGCTCGGCACCGTCTTCTTCTGGCGCGGGGAGGAGAGCTATGGCTCCGTCTAGCCCCGCGGAGGCCGTGCGCGCCGTCACCGGCTACGCGGCGGTGACGTCCGTCCAGGTGGCGGTTGACGACGTGCACGTGCGGTACCGGACACCGTCCACGGACGCCGCCGCCAACGCCGAGGTGCCGCGGCCGGTCCGTGTCCTCAACCGCGTGATCGGGCGACAGCCCACGGTGCTGAACCGCGCACTCGCCGGCATCTCGCTCGTGGCGCGGTCCGGTGAGGCCGTCGGCGTGGTCGGGCTCAACGGGTCCGGGAAGAGCACGCTCCTGCGGATCATCGCCGGCCTTGAGCGGCCCGCCCGGGGGACGGTGCTGGCACGGACCACGCCCGTGCTGCTCGGCGTGAACGCGGCCATGCTCCCCGAGCTGACCGGGCAGCAGAACGTGCGTCTCGGGTGCTTGGCGATGGGTATGACCCCCGAGCAGGTGAGCGCGTCGTACAAGGAGATCGTCGAGCTCTCGGGGCTCGGGCCCGCGATCCACCAGCCGATGAAGACGTACTCGTCCGGCATGGGTGCGCGACTGAAGTTCGCCATCGCTGCTGCGGCGAACCCGCAAATCCTGCTCATCGACGAGGCGCTCGCCACCGGTGACGCCGCCTTCCGCGAGCGGTCCGAGGAGCGGATGAGCCAGCTGCGCGAGAACGCCGGCTGCACGTTCCTCGTCTCGCACGCCGCCAAGACGATCGAGGAGACCTGCACCCGGGCCATCTGGCTCCACAAGGGCCGCCTCGTGATGGACGGCGGCGCGTACGACGTCGCCCAGAAGTACCGCTGGTGGGCGTGGAACGTCGCCAAGGGCGAGACCGAGAAGGCCGCCGGCCTGCTCGAGGACGCCTTCGGCGAGGGGCACGACACTGCCGTCCGCGTCACCGACCTGTACGACCCGTCCGCACCGCCGCGGCACGCCCGCCGCGACTGACACCAGGAGACAGACCCGTGCGACCCCGCATCATGACCGCCTACGGCACCCGCCCGGAGGCGATCAAGTGCGCCCCGGTCATCCAGGCGATCGAGGCCAGCGACCAGCTGGACGGCGTCGTCGTGGTCACCGGCCAGCACCGCGAGATGCTCGACCAGGTCAACGAGCTCTTCGGGATCACGCCGGACCACGACCTCGACATCATGAGCCACGGGCAGACGCTCGCGCAGATCTTCAGCCGCGTGCTCGAGGGCCTGGATCCGATCCTCGAGAAGGAGAACCCTGCGGCCGTCGTGGTGCAGGGCGACACGACGACCTCGACGGCCGCCGCGCTCGCCGCGTTCTACCGGAAGATCCCGGTCGTGCACCTCGAGGCCGGGCTGCGCTCCGGCGACCTGTACTCCCCGTTCCCGGAGGAGGCGAACCGGAAGCTCACGTCGCAGATCGCGGCGCTGCACCTGGCGCCGACCCGGAGGAGCCGGCAAAACCTCCTGCGCGAGGGGGTGCCGGAGGAGGACGTCGTCGTCACGGGGAACACGGTGATCGACGCGCTGCACCAGACCGTCGCGAAGGCCGTCACCTTCGGCGACCCGGCGCTCGAGGAGCTCGTCGGCTCCGGTCGACGCATCCTGCTCGTGACGACGCACCGCCGCGAGAACTGGGGCGACGCGATGGTCGGCGTCGGGCGGGCGCTCGCGACGATCGCGCAGCGCTTCCCTGACGTCACGGTCGTCCTGCCGATCCACCGCAACCCCGTCGTCCGCGAGGCCGTGCTGCCGGCACTCGAAGGTGTCGGGAACGTCCTCGTCACCGAGCCGCTCGCCTACGGTGAGTTCGCGCGCCTGATGGCCGCGGCCACGCTGCTGCTCACCGACTCCGGTGGTGTGCAGGAGGAGGCGCCGTCGCTCGGGAAGCCCGTCCTCGTCATGCGGGACACGACGGAGCGGCCTGAGGCTGTCGAGGCCGGGACGGTGAAGCTGATCGGGACCGACGAGGACCGCATCGTGGCGGAGGTCGCGAGGTTGCTCGAGGACGGTGAGGCGTACGCCGCCATGGCGAACGCGGTGAACCCGTACGGCGACGGGCAGGCAGCGCGGCGGGCGCTGCGCGCGATCGGGCACCTGCTCGGGCGCGGCCCACGGGCGGAGGAGTTCGCGGGATGACGGACGGGGTGCGGACCGCCGCCGGCGTGCCGAGGCGCGTCTTCGTCTACGGCAGCTGCGTGTCCCGGGACACGTTCGAGCACGCCTCGCCGTCCGGCCGGTACGTGCTCTCCCGCTACGTGGCGCGACAGTCGCTCATCAGCGCCTACGCAGGTGCTGCAGTCGTCCCGTGCACCGACGCCCTGAGCTCACCGTTCCAGCGCCGCATGGTGGAGGGAGACGCCGAGGGCGACCTCCCGTCGCTGCTGGAAGCTCACGCGGCGGAGATCGACCTGCTCGTCTGGGACCTCACGGACGAGCGTCTCGGTGTGCTGATCTGGCCGGACGGGCGGGTCGCCACGCGCTCCGTCGAGCTGGTGGCGTCGGGGATCGAGAAGCTGCTCGAAGGGCAGCGGCACGTGCCTTTCGGTACCGACGAGCACTTCGCCCTCTGGTGCCGAGCCCTCGGCCGTTTCCGGGACACCCTTCGCGACCTGGACCTCCTCGGTCGGACCGTGCTGCTCGCCGTCCCGTGGGCGGAGGTGTCCGACGACGGCACCGCGGTGGCGCGCAGCTTCGGTGTCGGGCCGGCGGAGGGCAACGCCGCGTTCCAGCGCTACCACGCGGCCGCTCGGGACGCCGGCATCCGGGTCGCCGCTCCCGCACACGAGGACGTCCTCGCCGCCGCGGGGCACCGCTGGGGCCCTGCTCCATTCCACTACACCGGCCGCACCTACGACGCCATCGCCACGCTGCTCGACGACGTCGCACCGCCGCCGGCCCACAGCTCCGAGAAGTAGGGACACCATGAGCTCGAGGAACTTGCAGCTCGCGTGCGTCGGCGCCCTCGCCGTCGGTCTCGCCGCCGCCGTCACCGGCCTGGCCACAGGGAAACTCGACGCCCTCGCTGCGATCGCGACGCTGGCCGCCCTGGTGGCACTCGCCTGCGCTGTGCTGGCACTGCGCAGCCTCCGCGCCCGCGTGGCCGTCGGCGAGCGCCGCTGGCGGGAGGCCGACAGCCGCTTCGCAGCTCTCGCGACGGAGGTGCGGGAGCTGCACGACCACGTGGCCGAGGTCGTGCAGAAGGTCGACAGCGACGTCGACAGGAGGTCGCTGCAGCAGGTGGCCACCACCGTCGCCCTCCTCGACGCCGAGCTGCGTGCCCAGCACCCGGGCGGGTCCACCCTGAGGCCCGCGGTGCTCACCCGCCCCGACGTGGTGAGCGCCGTCCAGCGGCTGCTCGCGGACGGTCACGTCCTCGAGGCCGACCGTCTCGTCTCGATCCACGAAGCCCTCGTCCACCTTCCCCTCCGCGATCTGCGCACCCTCGCCCGCGGACTCCGAGACCGTGGCTACCTCCGACGCGCACACGACTACTTCGCCGCCGCCGCGGAGCACGGTGATCCCCGCGACCAGCGCACGCTCGTCCTGCGTGACAGCGAGAAGGCGGTGATGGAAGGCACGTTCGTCCCGTCGCTCGCCGTCCCCGTCGAGGTCCTGCCCGTTCCTCGTCGCGTCCTCCACGTCGTCGGGCGCGCGGTGCCCACCACGCAGTCCGGGTACACGCTCCGCACGCACAGCACGGGCCGGGCGCAGGTCGCGGCGGGCCTCGAACCGCACGTGTACGTGCAGCTCGGCATCACCGCAACGACGTCACCCGTGGGCCAGGTCGACGAGGCCGACGGCGTGACCTACCACCGCCCGGTCGGCGACTCGATCTTCGAGGTGGGGCACGCCGCGTGGCTGCAGTCCAACGCCGAGGCTCTGCTCGAAGTCGCCCGGCAGGTGCGGCCGACGGTCCTCCACGCGCACTCGGACTTCTTCAACGCGCTGATCGCTCGCGCCGTCGGCGACGTGACCGGCATCCCGGTCGTCTACGAGGCGCGCGGCTTCTGGGAGGAGTCCTGGCTGTCGCGGACCGCGGACAAGTACGGCTGGACGGACACGGCTGCGCTGTTCGCGCGCTACGGCACTCCTGAGGCGTACGAGTGGCGCCGCGAGCGCGAGGCCGACGCACGCGCCGCTGCTGACCACGTCGTGACGCTGGCGCGCGTCATGTCGCGGCGCATCGTCGCCGCCGGTCTGCCCCCGGAGCGCCTCACCATCGTGCCCAACGCCGTGGACGGCGAGCGCTTCGCCGTCCCCGAGCGTGACGACGCACTGGCCGAACAGCTCGGCATCCCCGGGAACGCGGTCGTCGTCGGTTGCGTCACCTCCGTGGTCGAGTACGAAGGCATCGAGGTCCTCCTCGACGCCTTCGCGCGCCTCGCCAGGAACGGATCGCCCACGTGGCTGCTCGTCGTGGGCGACGGCCCCGTCCTCGGGCACCTCCAGGAGCGGGCAGGCGCCCTCGGTCTCGAGAACGTGTCCTTCACGGGACGCGTCCCGCACGCCGACGTCCTCCGGTACTACAGCGTGATCGACATCTTCGCGGTCCCCCGGCGCCCGGCCGACGTCTGTCGCCTGGTGACGCCGCTCAAGCCGTTCGAAGCCTTCGCGACCGGCCGCGTCGTCGTCCTCTCCGACGTCGAGGCCCTCCAGGAGATCGCGGAGGACAGCGGCGCAGCCGCTCTCTTCCCTGCAGGCGACCCCGACGCCCTCGCGGACGTGCTGCAGCAGTTGGTCGACGACCCACACCGGCGTGCCGCGCTGTCACGCGCCGGTGCCACGTGGGTCCGTGGGGAACGATCGTGGGCGGCCAACGCCCGGGCCTACGCGGCGCTGTACGGCCGACTGGAGGGCATCGGTGCCTGATTCGACGTCCTCGTCGGCGCTGGAGCACGCCCGTGCCGTCGCCGCCCGCCAGTCCTTCGGGCCGCACTTCGAGCATCGCGCGACAGACGCCCGCGCAGTGGAACTGCTCGCCGATCGCCGTATCCAGCTGCATCCTCACGCGCAGTGGCAGCTGCCGACCGAGATGACGTGGACGGAGGACCCGTTCAGCAACCGGAACTGGGCGGCGCAGCTCCACATGCTGCGGTGGCTCGAGCCGGCGCGACGGGTGGCGCTCGCCGGCGACGAGGGGGCCCGCGCGCTGTGGGTCGAGCACGCACGGTCCTGGGTGGAGCACAACCCGCCGGGGGCGTCGCGCTCCGTCTGGGCATGGTCGGACATGGTGGAGGCGGTCCGCGGGTTCGTCCTCGTCGCCGGTCTCCTGATCGTGGACGACGCGGGCTGGGTGCTCCGGGCGCTCGAGCAGCACGGCGAGTGGCTCGAGGACGACCAGCACCTCGGTCGCGCCAACCACGCCCTGCACCAGCACGAAGCCCTGTTCGTCATCGGGACGGCGCTGCGGCGGGACCGGTGGGTGGCACTCGGACGTAGCCGGCTGCAGGCGCTGCTCGACGAGAGCTACGACGAGCAGGGCGTGAACGCCGAGGGCAGTCCCGCGTACCACGACCTCAACTACCGCTGGTGGTCACGGGCCCTCCGCCGGCTCGAGCTGGAGGGCGAGCCGCCGCTGCCGCACGCCGAGCGCGTGGCGGCTGCGCCGCTGGCGCTCGCGCACGCCACGCGCCCCGACGGTGAGTACGAGAGCATCGGTGACGGAGACGGAGGCAGGCCGCGCAGCCTGGACCACCCGGCGACGAAGTACGTCGCCTCCGACGGCGCGGACGGCGAGCCGCCGGCCGACCTCGTCGCCGTGTTCGACCGCGGCTACGTCTTCGGACGCAGCGGCTGGGGCGAGACGGATCGCAGGTTGGTCGAGGAGACGTTCTACTCGATCTCCTTCGGGTCGGGCCGCCGCGTGCACGGCCACGCGGACGGTGGTTCCCTCACATACTTCGCCGGCGGGCGGCCATGGGTCGTGGACCCGGGCAAGTACATCTACGGCGAGCACCCGGTCCGGGACCTGGTGCTGAAGCGTGCGTCGCACAACGTCGTTCACGTTCCCGGGCGACGTCACGACCGGTCCTGCGTCGTGGAGCTGGTCGCTCGAGCGACGACGAGCGGCACCGACCACTTCGTGTTCGAGGACCGCGGCTACGCGGGGGTCGTGCTCCGCCGCAGTGTCACCTTCGACCGGCGCACCGAGGCGCTCGTCGTCGTGGACCACGTCGAGGCCGACGGCGAGATCGAAGCTCAGCAGCGCTGGCTCTTTGCCCCCGACGTCGATGTGACGCTGGAGGGCGAGGACCGCCTCGCGCTGACGTCCCCGCACGGGTCCACTCGCATGCACATGCTGGCGGGCGGCGACGTCCGGCTCGTGCGAGGCCAGACGGAGCCGCACGAGGGCTGGAAGGCCACCGGGTGGGGCAAGGCCGAGCCGGCGACGCAGGCATCGGTGTCGCGGCGTGGTCGACGCATGACGTTCGCCGCGGTCCTCGTGCCGCCCGCGCTCTCGTCGACGACCGTCAGCGGCCTCGACGGGACCGGGCTCGACTCACCGGAGGGCCTCCGCCTCGACCTGGGCGTGAACGGCGTGGTGACGGCGCCGCCCGCACGACAGCAGCACGGGGTGGCCACCGACGAGGGACATGCCGCCGGGGACGAGGTGCTCGGCACCCCCGGCTCCGGGCCGCAGGGCTCCGAGGTGTGGCCGGCGGTGGCCGGCGCCAAGGCTGCAGCCTGGTCAGCGACGGCTGACCCCTCGGTGCGGCTGCACGCCGCCGAGGAGCTGCGCGGTCGCTTCGGCCCGTTCTTGACCCAGGATCGCGACCTCGGCCTCCGGGCGGCGATCGCCGACCTCACGGCGGCGGCCCCGGAGGACGAGCAGTCGGGCCGCGTGCCGTTGATCGCCTGGTCCGGCGACGACGCCCCTCGTGTGCGCGACGTGCCGCTGTGCTCGTTCGCGGGGGTCCCCCGCACGTTCCTGCCCCCGCAGGAGCCCACGGTCGTGACGCTCGACCTCGGTGCTCTCACGCTGCCGACCCTCTACTCCCCGGGGACTTCCCCGGTGCTGACCGTCCTCCTGCACGGGGCGCTGGACCGGGCGAAGACGACGCTCCCCCGGTTCGAACGGGTCCGTACCCACGCGGCCTTCGGAGGGCCCGTGCTTGCGATCGGCGACCCGACGCTCGACCTCGACCGCGGGCTGCGTCTCGGGTGGTACCTCGGGACGAAGCCGCTCGACCTCCCCGTCGTCATCGCAGAGTGGGTGCGCGCAGTCGCCGAGGGCTGCGGCGCGCGTGACATCGTGGTCGCCGGCGGTTCCGGGGGCGGGTTCGCGGCGATGCACGTCGCCTCCATGCTCGAGGGCTCGACCGTGTTCGCCGTCAACCCGCAGACGGACCTCGACGGGTACTTCCCCCGCCTCGTACGTCCGGCGCTCGACGCCGTCTTCGGGACGGGGTCGGCTCCCCGCGAGCGGACCTCCGTCCTCGACCGCGTCCGGGCGACGGGCGCGTCGTTTCGACTCTTCTACGTGCAGAACTCGGGCGATCGCGTGCACGTCGAGCGACACCGTGACCCGTTCCTGCGCGAGCTGCACGAGCAGCGCGGGTCGGTGGAGGTGCGGTCCGTGGTCATCGACTCGGGGCCGGGCCACGTCGGGCCGAAGCCGGCCGAGTACGAACGACTCTGGCGCGAGTGCATCGACATGCTCGGCAGCAGCCGGTGAAGCGGCCACCGGCGTGATGGGAGGCGACCTGTGTCGAGCTCCCTAGGCCTGCTGGCCTACGTCCTGCGGCGGCCCGAGCCATCGCACGTCACGCATCAGCGCCTCGAGCACGCGGACGCGCACATGGCCCGGATCGGGCTGTCCGAGCGGGCCCTCACGGCGGGCGACACGACCAGCGGCCTCGTCACCTGGCGGACGCCTGGCACCGCCGTCGAGTGGCGCAGCGACGTCCAGCGCGCGGCCGACGCGGTGGCCTGGGTGCACGTCCCCAGCGTGCCGGCCGGCGTCACCTACGCGGACGAGGGAGCGCTCGCGGACGCGGTTCTCGACGGCGGGCTCGACGTGGCGCGTGTCGCGCCGCCCTTTGCCGTCGCGCGCTGGCGCCCGCGTTCGGTCGAGCTGCGGAACGACCTCCTCGGCCTCGTGCGGCTCTTCCACTTCTCGATGCCGGACGGTGACGTGTGGTCAACCCGGATGGGGCTCGCCCACGTGTTCATGGGAGAGCGACCTCGCCGGAACCCTCAGGCGTGGGCGGGGATGGCGACGATCGGCTGGGCACCCGGGGGCTCCACCCAGGTCGGTGTCGGCCGGCACCTGCGAGGCGGGACGCACGTCCGCGCCACGGTCGACGACGCGGGCATCCGGGTCGACGAGCGCGCCCGCTTCACCGAGTGGCTGCACGACGTCCGCGGCGTTCCCTTGCCCCCCGACGAGTCCGTGGTCGCGGACATGCGGACCGTCATGGCTTCCGCCCTCCGTTGGCCGGAGGCGCCACGGGCCGACCTCAGCGGAGGGAAGGACTCCCGCCTCATCGCGGCCGTGGGGGTGTCCAGCGGCGCGGTGCGCACGGTCAGGACCGTCAACAGCGACCACGGCGAGGTCGAGACGGCCCGGCGCCTAGTGTCGGCGCTGCCCTTCGCGGTCACGCACGTCGTCACCGAGAAGCGGCCGGCGCAGGCGACGGACGACAGGTGGCTCGCACTGGTGTCGCAGCATGCCGCCTGGGAGGGCCGGTACCTGGCGAGCGCCGCCTACGGTGCGCGGCCGTTCACCGGCTTCCGCCCGTCTGCTCGCGCGTCGTTCAACGGGCTGGGCGGGGAGGTCCTGTCCGGTGGGGCCCTCTGGACGGGCGCATGGCGGGAGCGCATGCTCGCCGCCCCGGCGGCCCGTGCAGCCGAGCGGCTGCAGAGCCTCGTCGCCGCGTCGCCCCGGACCACTCGGGACGCGCAGGAGCTCACGGTCGCCCTGCTCAGCGGCGTCACCGAGGAGGCGGCGAGCGCCGGCGTCACCACAGCAGGCGGCGTCCTGGACCTGGTGTACCTCCGGGATCGGATGCCGCACTGGGTGAACACCTTCGCCACCGGGGCGGTGATCTGCCCGCTCTTCGCGCCCTCCCTCCTCCCGCGCGGGGCGCACTCCGTCGGAGCCCCCACACCCGACGGCAGCCTCCACAGCCGGTTCATCGCCGCCGCGATGCCGTCCTGGGCCGGGATCCCCTTCTACAAGCCGACCGGACAGCAACGCCTCGCCCGGCCCCGCGCCTGGGAGGAACCTGACTGGCCGGTCATGCGTGCCCGCCTGGCGGAGGCGGCGGAGGAGTCGCCCGACGTCACGCCCGCCCTCGTCGACGACGTCGACCGTGCAGTCGACGAGGGGACAGCGGGCAAGGCCGTGGAGACGGCCGTCCACCGGGTCCTGTTCGGTTACGCGTTCGACGAGTACGTGCGCCGTCTCGCACAGGAGTCCCGTCGTGCCGCCGAGGCGATCGCCGAGGCGCGCCGGGTCACACCGCCGTAGGTCGGCTGACCAGGATCGGCGCCTTGCCGACCGACGTGCGGGCGACGTCGGAGACGCGGCGGACACGAGTCGTGAACCCGGCGAGGTGCGACACCGCGCTCTCGACGTCGGTCACCTCGACCACCGCCGCCGGCACGAGCACGACGTCGACGTCCAGCTCGCCCGGACGTCGCTGGACGAACTGGAAGGCCCGCACGCCCGACAGGGCGGCCAGCTTCTCGTAGAACCACGGGCCGAAGAGCCGGGACGTCCCCTCCGCGTCGATGACGACGTCTCGCACCCGCCCCTCGACGCGGTCGAGTCGCGGACCCGCGCGGCCGCACGCGCACGCGCCGGGCGCCCACCGCCCACGATCACCGGTGCGGTAGCGCAGCAGCGGCGCCGCCAGATTCCCCAGGCCCGTGCCGACGATCTCACCGACGACGTCGGGCTCGGTGATGACGTCGCCGTCGTCGTCGACGAGCTCGACGTAGCCGTACGTCTCGTCCACGTGGAGGCCGTCCTCCGCCGGGCACGTGCACGCGAGTGCCACATGCTCCGTCTGACCGTAGAGGTTCGCGTGCGGCACGCCGAACGCCGCGCGGAGAGCCTCGCGCTGGTGGGGAAGGAGCACTTCCGAGGAGCTCCCTGTGGCGCGCAGACCCGGCGGAGCGGGACGCCCTTCGCGCAGCATGAGATCGGCGAGGAGCGCCAGCGCCGACGGGTACCCACGCAGCAGTGCCGGCCTGTGGGCCACGAGCCGCTCGTGGTGCCGTCGGAGCACGTCGTCCGACAGCCGCACGCCGCCCAGCCACAGGTCTCCGGTCGAAGGAGCGACGTGGAGCTCACCCTCCGCGCCCACCGGTCGGGCCACGAACACGGCCACGGGATCGTCGACGGCCACCCCGAACGGCCGCCACGCGTCCCGGACGTGCGCGAGCTCCCTCCGCCCGTCGTCCGGGTCACGGAGGAACGTCGCCGGCCGGCCCGTCGTCCCGCCTGTGCGGACGGCCCGGAGCGACGTCTCGTCCACCCCGTCAGCGACGAGACGTGCCCCCTCGGAGTCCACCCCCTCCCGGGTGAGGAGTGGCACGAGGTCCCAGCGCGGCAGACCCTGCGACGAGGTCGGGCCGAGGAGGTCGCGGTAGTGCGGGACGTGCCGGACCGCGTGCGACAGCACCGCTGCCCGCCTCTCCTCGCTGTCCGGGGCGCGCTCGGGGAACGTCACGGGGCCGGACTGCTCGGACGGGACGTGCCGCGCGATCGGCCCGTCTCCTGGAACGGGTGGTCCGGCACAAGGCGCGGAGGCTCCGGACCGAGCTGCAGCAGGACGACGAACGTGTGCCGACGTGTGGGCCGGGTCCGGCGGCCGAGCGACCACGCCGGTGTGAGTTCACGATCGCGGCGTGAGCGCCATCCCTGCAGCTGCGGCTCGGTCTGCGCCGACACGGGGGTGATCGGGCTGTCGTCGGCGAACGAGCGGATCCACACACGTTCCTGGGTGGCCGGGTGCACGGCCCGTACCGTCCCGGAGTTCGGAGCCGTGCGGACGACCAGCTCGCCCGGCATCGTGAGCCAGGACCGGAACACGTGCTCGTCGCCGTCCGTGGCGTCGACGTCGTCGACGAGGAGCAGCCACTCGCCGGGACGGGTGACCACGACACGGCGGTGCCTCCAGCCGCCGTGGTCCACGGTGGCCTCGAGCCGCGCATGGCCGTCCACCACCTGGCAGCCGACGCCGCCCGCCCCGTACGGCTTGCGGTCGCGCCGTCCGTGATCCTGACCGTCGCACTCGACCGTCGTGTGGGCACGCGTGGACTCGACGTACTGACGTTCGGGTGTGCCGTAGTAGAACCCGTGCAGACGCAGCGGTGAGTCGGCCGGCAGCAGGTCCGCGTACCCGTAGCGGCCGGCGTCCACGAGCCACTCGTGCCCGCGGTCGTGCCAGACCAGCACCGCATCGTCCGCGTGCTTGTGGGCTCGGGAGTGGAAGGCCGCCATGAGGGCGACGTAAGCGCCGCCACGTCCGGGCGCGCCCGTACGCGCGAACGCGTAGCCGCTCGTGGGGAAGGCGGCTGCCACCGGCCCGTCCGAGGAGCCGCCGGCAGCCGAGACCCGGTCTCCGACGTCGGCCAGCTCGGACGGGTCCACCTCCACCGCGGAGGTGTCTCCGAACTGCACGAGATGACCGTTCGGCTGCACCATCCACGAGAGGAGCGCGTCCGAGCGCGCCAGGCGCGCACGTAGCGTCGGGTCCGTGACCAACCCCGAGCGCTCGGCGCGCCGGAAGTCGCGGACCAGCATGCGGTGGTACTCCGGGGAGTGCTCCGAGTGGCCGCCGTCGTCGAGGAACTGCGTCGCCGCAACCTCGGCGAGCCGCTGACGGCCCTGGCGCTCCAGCGCAGCCATGCCGGGAAGCGGCCGCACCTCGCGGGCGAGGGTGATCTGCCCCACCGCCGTGTAGAAGCCGTGGTTGTTGCGCGGGTTGAACGCCTCCCCCGCGCCGAGCGCCTTCTGGTGCGCGAGCACCCCGCGGTAGAGGACCTCCAGGCGCTCGTCGTCGGGGTCGCGGGACAGCGTCTCCCGCAGCAGCCACACGAGCCGTGGCGCTCGGAGGGACAGCGCCATGTCGTACCACGCCATGGGAGCGCGATCCGTCCGGGGTGCGTGTCCGTCGACGTGCGCAGCGAGCCACGACACCGCGCGGTCGAGACACCACCCCAGCAGGTCGTCTCGGCCGCGGACCGTCCACTCGCGGACCACCGGGTCAAGGAACGACCAGGTGTGCAGGTGGAAGCCCCAGCTGCGGTTGTCCGTGGCCGCCGTGTCCCAGTCGATGGGCAGCGCGAGGTCGACCGGCGGGAACTCCGCATGGCGCCACCCCTCGCTCATGACGGCAGCGGCGGAGGTCTCGGGGTGCTCGGTGAAGGTGTCCGCACCCACGACACGGGGACGGCGGTCGTCCGTCCTCGCGAGTCGCGCCAGGGCGACCGGCCAGGAAAGGGGACGCGGCGACGGCAGCGTCCAGTCTCCTGCCGGCCGCGGGGCCCGGCTAGCCACGCCAGACGCCACGCGTGTCGATCACCACCTTCTCGGCCAGGCCGAGCGTCTGCTGGTCCGCGTCCTTGAACTGGGTGTGGTCCACGAGCAGCAGGACGATGTCGGCGACGTCCACCGCCTCCTCCAGCTTCGCCAGCCCGATCCGGTCACGGGCCGCGAGCTCACGCGGCAGCTCCTCGATGTGCGGCTCGACCACGTCGATCTGCGCCTCGGGCAGCCGATCCGCGAGCTCGGCCACGATCCGCCGTGCCGGCGACTCCCGCAGGTCGTCGATGTCGGGCTTGAACGCCAGACCCAGCGCCGCGATGCGCGGCGAGCGGAAGCGCCCGGCCTTCTGGACGACGCGCTCGATGACGACCTCCGGCTTCGCGTCGTTCACCTCGCGCGCGGTCCGGATCAGCCGCGCCTCCTCCGGCGCCGACGACACGATGAACCACGGGTCCACCGCGATGCAGTGGCCGCCCACCCCGGGACCCGGCTGCAGGATGTTCACGCGGGGGTGGTGGTTGGCGAGGTCGATGAGCTCCCACACGTCCACGCCGAGCTTCTCGCAGATGACCGAGAGCTCGTTCGCGAAGGCGATGTTGACGTCGCGGTAGGAGTTCTCGACGAGCTTCGCCAGCTCGGCGGTGACGGCGTCGGAAAGGATGATCTTGCCCTGGCAGAAGGTCGCGTAGAGGTCCCGCGCCTTCTCGGCCGCCACCCGGGTCAGCCCGCCGACGATCCGGTCGTTGGTCACGAGCTCCACCATGACCCGCCCCGGCAGCACCCGCTCGGGGCAGTGCGCGAAGTGCACCACCGGCCGCCCGCCCGAGCCGTCGAGCGACAGGTCGGGCCGGTCGGCGAGTATCCGGTCGGCCATGTGCTTCGTCGCCCCGGGCGGGGACGTCGACTCGAGGATGACGAGCTCGCCGCCGCGCAGCTGCGGGGCGATTCCGTCCGCGGCCGCCTCGATGTACGAGAGGTCCGCGGCGTAGTCGTCGGCGAACGGCGTCGGCACGGCGACGACGTAGACGTCCGCCGGCGGCGTCTTCGTCTCGGCGCGCAGACGCCCCTGCGAGACCGCGCCGGCGACCGAGATCTCGAGGTCGGGCTCGACGAACGGCACCTCCCCGCGGTTCACCGCGTCGACCGTGCCCGGGTTGACGTCCACGCCGATCACCTCGGCCCCGTGGGTCGCCAGGATCGCCGCCGTCGGCAGGCCGATGTAGCCCAGCCCGATCACGGCGACCACCGGGCTCGGGCCGCTCATCGTCGGAGTCATGCGTCTCGTCCTCACACCATCGCGTGGTCGAGCCCGTGCCCGACCACCTGAACGTCGGCGCCGGCCAGGATCTCGGCGTCGCTGACCGCCCAGGTGTGCGCGGCAGCGTCGCCGCTGCGCACCTGGACGAAGTTGAACCGGTCCGCCGCGTAGACGGACGTGCCGGCGTCGACCACGCCGGCCAGGAAGCCCGTGTCCTCGCCCCGGCCGACGGCCGGGAAGGGCACGGCCAGGGCGACCTCGCGGCGGGCGACGATCGTCGGTCCCATGACGAAGTCGGTGAAGCGGTGCTCGCGCTCGCCGAACCGCAGCGCCAGCACACCGGCGCCGCGCAGCTGCACGTAGTGGGCCTGCTTGCCGACGACGCCGGCGCCGCTGTACCCGAGGGCGTGCACCTGGTCGGCCAGGTAGCGCGGGCCGTAGACGTCGTCGTCGTCGATCTTGGCCACCACGGGGGCATCGGCAGCCGTGACGAGCCGGTTGAGGCACTCCCCCAGCGGGACGTCGGCGTCGGCGTGGAGCACGACGACGTCGCGGAGCCCGAGGTCGGCGGCGGCGCCCCGCAGGGCGTCGGCGTCCGCGTCCCAGCCGTGCGCCAGGAACGCGAGCTGCACGTCGACGCCCTCCTGCGCCCCGAGCGTCGCCAGGACGTGGTCGAGCTGCCCCGGCCGGTTCGACGACACGAGCGCGGTGACGGCCGGCCGCTGCCCCGTGACCGCGTATGACCGCAGCCCGGCGCCGCGCAGCACCTCGTCCACGCGGTGCGCGTACGTGTGCCCCGCCCAGATGCGCCGCTGCGCGCGGTGCACCATGCGGTCGCGCAGCTCGCCGTTGCGCACCAGCGCGCGCAGGGTCACCTCCGCCTCCGCGGGCTCGGCGACCTGCACCACCTCGTCGCGGGGGAACAGCGCGTCGATCGCGGGGCTCGGGGTGCTCACCACGGGCGTGCCGGAGGCGGTGATCTCGAAGATGCGGCGCGCGCACATGCTGGGCGACGTGACGACGGTGTTGACGTTGAGGAACACCTTGTACGCCCGGTAGGCGCTGAGCATCGCGGGGTAGTCGAGCGACCCGACGACGCGCGCGTCGAACGGCGCCGGGAACTGGTAGCGCTCGTCCCCGCCGAGCTGACGGGAGAAGATCTCCAGGCCCGCCGACATCCGGTCGGACGCGCGCAGCGCCGCGCCGAGCAGCATCTCGAGCTGCGCGCGGCGCTCCGGGTGGCGGTGCGAGAACCACATGCCGGCGAACGCGACGTCCCGCTCGGCGGTGCCCGGGCCGCGGCGCACGGGGCTGTGCAGCGCGGGCTGCGCCGCGAACGGCAGGACACCGACGCGGTCGTGCCCGAGCGCCTCGCGGTACCGGTCGACCATGTCGACGTCGCTCGTCCAGACGTGGTCGAACAGGCGCGCCGTGTCGAGGAAGTCGGCGTGGTGGACGGGGTCCTCCTTGTTCCAGAACACCGTCGGGACGCCGTGCTCGTGGCACCACGTGACGAGGTCCACGAGCTCGCGGCGGGGCCCGTTCGTGCCCGTCAGGTGGTACCGCCACGCCCCGCCGTTGCCGGCCCACGCCGACTCGACGAACAGCAGGTCCACCGGCTCGGCCTCGAGCCGGCGGCGCCAGTCCGCCGGGGTCACCTCGACCTGCTGCCACTCGTAGGCGAGGGCGAGCCGGGAGAAGTCGTCGAGGACGACGGCCACGCGCAGGCCCGCGCGGCGCAGCGGCGCCTCCGGGACGGGCCACGCCGGGAACGTCAGGCGGCCGTCACGCGTCGCGGCGGCCCGGACGCCGGCGGCCGCACCGCCGTGCGCGCGGGTGCGTCTCAGATGGCGGCGCAGTCCGCGGGGTCCACCGTGTCGCAGGTGCCAGAAGGCCCTGCGCCACGCGTCGACGTCCACGCCGTCCTGTCCCCTCGCCGGCGTCGCACCCCCGGGCCGGGAGCAGCAGACGCCGAATCGCATCAGCAAGGTCTGCCAGGACTGTAACGGCCGTGATCGGCTGCGATGAGGGCCGGAGGACCTGATGGACAGGCAAATCCGGACAACTGTCCGAAATCGTGCGGGTGGAATCCCTCACGGTGCGTAGTCGGTGCCGTGCCGCGCGACGTACCCCGCCAGGTCGTCCGCCCGCACCGCCGCCCCGAGCTCGGCCATCCGCGCCTCGTCGACCACGTTGACCGACGCCCCGCCACGGCTGCCGAACCCCGTGATCGGCGCCATGAGCCCGACCACGTCCTCCCGCTCGAGCGTGCGCACCAACGGCACGAGCGCGGCGACGTCCGCGGCGTCGAGGTCACCCGTGATCTTCACGTTGCCCACGACGTGCGGCAGCAGCTGGGCCAGCGCCACGGGGTCCTCGGAGATCTCCGCCACCTTGTCCATCATCCCGACGAGCGCCGCGCGCTGGCGCTCCGTGCGGTCGAGGTCGCCCAACGGCAGCCGCTTGCGCTCGCGCACGTAGATGAGCCCGTCCGTGCCGCTGAGCGTGATCCGCCCCGCGGGGAAGTCGACGACGCGGCCCGTGCTCTGCACCGTCACGGTCGAGTGGTGCTTGTTGTCGACCTCGAACCCGCCCAGCGCGCGCGTCAGCGCGATGAACCCCGCGAAGTTCGACTGCACGACGTAGTCGACCGGCGCCCCGCCGAGCAGGCCCGACACCGTGTCGACGAGCGTCTGCGTCCCGCCGCGCGCGAACGCCGCGTTGATCTTGCCCTCGCCGAGCTCGGGGATCGGCACCCACATGTCCCGCGTGAACGAGACGAGGTACGCCGAGGCACGGTCGGCGGGCACGTGGACGAGCAGGATCGCGTCGGCGTTGCCCGTCAGGTCGGCCGGGTCGCGCGAGTCCGTGCCGACGAGCAGCACGTTGACCGGTCCCGCGGGGAACGGGTCCTGCGCCGTGGGGCTCGGGGTCGGGGTCGGCGCGGCCGTCCTCTCCGCGGCGACCGACGACGCGACGGTGGTCACGCCCGGCGTCGGCGCCGGGGCCGGCCCTGTCGTGCACCCGACCAGCGCGGCGACGGCGACGAGCGCGGCAGCCACGCGGCGCAGCCTCACTCGACCACCGGCGGCAGCACGTCGAGCGAGCCCTGGTTCGCCTCCAGGTAGGGGCCGAGGGTGTCGGACGCGACCGCCGCCATCAGCGGGTCGAGCGCCGCGCGGTCCAGCACCACGATGCTCTGCGCGCCGTCCGGGCTGCGTCCCGTGCCCTCGAACGGCACCGTGAAGAACGTCAGGTCCGTGGACCCCAGGTCCTTCGCGCGGTCCTGCAGGTCCCGCATCACGGCCTGGTCCAGCCCGTCGTCCGTCGCCACCGAACGGCTCACCACGTCGAGGAAGCGGGCCGACGTCACCGGGTTGTGCAGCGTGCCGTCGTTGCGCATCTTCGCCACGATGGCGCGCATCCACGCCTGCTGCCGCTGCACGCGGTCGAAGTCGCCGCGCGCCAGCGTCTTGCGCTCGCGGACGAACCGCAGGGCCTGCTCGCCGGTCAGCAGCTGCTGCTTGCCGGCCGGCACCACGGTGCCCCCTACCGCCAGGTCCTGCGTGAGGGTCATGCGCACCCCGCCGAGGGCGTCGGTGATCCGCACGAACGACTCGAAGTCCGTGACGACGAAGTGGTCGACGCGCACCTGCGTCAGCTGCTCGATGGTCTGGATGAGCAGCGCCGGCCCGCCGTAGGAGAACGCGGCGTTGATCTTCTGCTCCCCGTACCCCGGGACGTCGACCCACGAGTCGCGGGGGAACGACATGACGTACGCCGCGTCCCGGGCCGCCGGCAGGTGGACGAGCATGATCGTGTCGGTGCGCTGCGCGCCCTGCTCCCACTGGTTCGGGTCGCCCGCGGAGATCCGCGAGTCCGAGCCGAGCACGAGGATGTTCATCGCCCCGCCGAGCGTGTCGTCCTGCGCACCGGGGGCGGCGGACGCGGCCGGCTGCGGACGCTCGGTGATCGAGGCGAACGGGTCGCCGATGTGCTCCACCTGCCCGGCGAGCCACCGCTGGACGCCCCAGGTCGCGGCAACGGCGGCACCGGCGAGTGCGAGGACGAGGACGAGGACGATCACGAGCGCGCGGCGCGAGCGGGAACGCTGAGAGGCGGAGGCGTGGGCGGGCACGGTTGCCGAGGATAGGCCGCCCCGGGCCGGTCGCCGCGGGACATGTCCGACTTGCAGCGGACCCTCGCCGGATGTCCACACGTGCGGGCGCATCCGGGGTGCGGCCCCGCACCGGCGCGCGACAGGCAAGCCGGACGTGTCCGGCGGCAGGATGACCCTCGTGACCACTCCCCCCGACCCCGCCCGCGTCCTGACGGTGTGCACCGGCAACATCTGCCGCTCCCCCGCGGTCGAGCGGCTGCTGCGCCGGCGGCTGGCGGAAACCGACGTCGTGGTCGAGTCCGCCGGTACGCGAGCCGTCGTCGGGGCTCCCGTGAGCTCGCCGATGGTGCCGCTGATCACGGGTGCCGGCGCGGACGCCGAGGGGTTCGCGGCGCGGCAGCTGACGCCGGCGGTGCTGCGGGACGTCGACCTGGTGCTGACGCTCACGCGGGCGCACCGATCGGCCGTGGTGGAGCAGGCACCGGCCGTGGTGCGGCGCACCTTCACCCTCCTCGAGCTGCAGCGGTTGCTGCGGCACGTCGACCCCGCCGCGCTCGCCGCCGCTGGTGCCACGCCCGGTGAGCGGGTGCGCGCGCTGCCCGCGCTCGCGGCGGGCGTCCGGCACCTCGCGGGCCCCGGGGACGACGACGTGGTCGACCCGATCGGGCAGTCGGACGCCGTCTACCGGAAGTCGTTCGGCGCCCTCGCACCGGCCGTGGACGCACTCGCCGACGCCCTGACCGCCGCCTCGCGCTGACCGGCGCGCACTAGCATCGGCCCGTGCGCTCCCTCCTCGACGTCCTCCTGCACCCCCAGCGCACGCCGCCCCCGCCGCTGGACGTCGACCTCGGTCGGGTCATGGCCACCGGCACCGCCGCCTGGGTGATCGCCCTGCTCGTCACGACGGGCCTGTGGCGGGTGGGCGTCGCGACGACGGACGCCGTCTGGGTCTGCGCCGCGGGGGCGCTCGTCGGCGTCGCCGGCGTCGAGTGGGCGCGGCGTCACGGGCGGCTCGCCGCCGACGGGTCCGGCGCGACGCTCGGGCCTGACACCGACCGCGCCTGACACCGGCGGCGGCCCGCACGGCACGTCAGCCCAGGAACACCTGCGCGCACAGCCACCCGCGCGGGCCGGACGTGCAGCCCACGCCGATCTGCCGGTAGGACGTGCGCAGGATGTTGGCCCGGTGGCCGGACGAGTTCATCCACCCGGTCACGGCGGCCTCGGCCGTCGGGTAGCCGACCGACAGGTTCTCCCCGACGGTCCCCGCGCGGCAGGCCGCGAGGATCGGCTGCAGCGGGTCGTGCTCGAACCGCCCCTCGGCGACGAGCACGGCCGTGCGGGCCAGCGCCTGCTCGGCGGCGCACGCCGACACGGCGAGGTCACCCAGCCCGGCGGCGCGGCGCTCGGCGTTGGTGAGCTCGACGATCCGCGCGGCGAGGGCGTCGGCCGGTGCCGGTGCGGCCGCAGCCTGCGGCGCCGCGGCGAGGTCCTGCTGCGGTGGCGTCTGGGCCGCAGGGGCAGGGGCGGGCGCGGGCGCGGCGGAGGGAGCGGCGGACGGCGCCGCCGGGGGCGCGGCGGCCGGCTCGGGGGTGACCGTCGGCTCCGCGGGCACCGGCGCGGGCGCGGTCGGGGTCGGCACGGCCGTCGCGGACGCGGTCGGCGCTGCAGTGGGCGTCGCCTCCTCGCGCACCGCGCTGCGGGACGCGGTCCCGCGGTCGCGGTCGACGACGTCGACGGCGGCCGTCACGACGTCGGCGGGGGCCTGCGCCCCCGGCGCGACGGCGACGACCAGCCCGGCCGTCACGGCCACGACGCCGAAGGGTGCGAGCCGGCGGGCCCACCGGCCCTGCCGACGACGCCGCTGCTGCCAGCGGCGGACATCGCGTCGACGGACCTTCGGCGACTCGGGCACGGCGAGGACGTTACCCGACCGTGACCTTTCGGGGTCAACCGGGGCAGTTCGGGCGTCCGGTCACCCGCGTCAGCAGCACCGCCCCTGGGGCTCACGGTCCTGACGGTCCGTGCGGTCGCGCCAGAACGCGCGCTCGGACAGCACGCCCGGGTCGCCGGGCCGGCGCCCGTGCGCCGCCTCGTGCTCGAGGTACCGCTCGTAGGCGTCCTCGCGCAGCAGGGCCCGCAGGAACCAGCCGAGCCCGCGCCGCCGCGTCGCCCCGCTCATCCGTGGCTCCGGACGTGCGGACGCGGGCGCGGGTGCTCGGCCTCGTAGGCGCGCCACGCGGCCTCGAGCTCCTTCTCGGGCGGCGTCGGCAGGAACCCGGCGGGAGCGAAGATCCGGGACGGCGTCGGCGGTAGCTCCGCGCTGGGCGCCCCGCCGGACCGCAGCGAGCGGTACGTGGCCCAGGCGGCGGTGAGGATCACGACGATCGCGAGGGTCACGAACACGACCGACAGCACACCCTGGATCATCGTGTTGCGCACGACCGCCTGCATCGCCTCCACGCTCGTCGCCGTGCCGAAGCTCGTCTCCCCCGCGTCCAGCGCGTCGCGGAACGCACGGTGCTGCGCGAAGTACCCGACGGCGGGGACGGGCGAGAAGATCTTCTGGAACGACGCCGTGATCGTCACCGCCGCGGCGAACCCGAGCGGCAGCAGCACCACCCACAGGTACCGGGCCGCGCCCTGCTTGGCGACGATCGCCATGCAGACCGCGAGCGCGATCGCGGCGAGCAGCTGGTTCGCGATGCCGAACAGCGGGAACAGCGTGTTGATGCCGCCGAGGGGGTCGGTGACGCCCATGAGCAGGACGGCGCCCCACGCGCCGACCATCACCCCGGTCGCGATCCACGCCCCCAGGCGCCACGAGGTGTCGCGGAAGCGCGGGACCACGTTGCCGATGCTGTCCTGCAGCATGAACCGCGCGACACGGGTGCCGGCGTCGACGGCGGTGAGGATGAACAGCGCCTCGAACATGATCGCGAAGTGGTACCAGAACGCCATCATCCCGGAGCCGCCGACCACCTGCTGCATGATGTGCGCGAGCCCCACGGACAGCGTCGGGGCGCCTCCCGTGCGGGACACGATCGTCTCCTCGCCGACGTCCTCCGCGGTCTGCGTGAGCATCTCCGGCGTGAGGTCCACGCCCGTGAGCCCGAGCCCGTTGACGAACGCGACCGCACCCTCGACCGTGCCGCCCGTCGCGGCCGCCGAGGAGTTCATCGCGAAGTAGATGCCGCGGTCGATCGACAGCGCGGCGACGAGCGCCATGATCGCGACGAACGACTCCATGAGCATGCCGCCGTAGCCGATGAGGCGGGTCTGCCGCTCCTTCTCGACGAGCTTCGGCGTCGTGCCGGACGCGATGAGCGCGTGGAACCCGGACAGCGCACCGCACGCGATCGTGACGAACAGGAACGGGAACAGCGACCCGGCGACGACGGGCCCCGTCCCGGTGCCCGCGAACTCGCTGATCGCCGGCACCTCGAGCACGGGGCGGACGACGACGATCGCGACGGCCAGCATGACGATCGTGCCGATCTTCATGAACGTCGAGAGGTAGTCGCGCGGGGCGAGGAGCAGCCAGACCGGCAGGACGGCGGCGACGAAGCCGTAGACGACGATGCCCCACGCGATCGTGGTCCGGTCGAGCGTGAAGATCTCGGCGCCCCACGACGTCTCGGCGATGACGCCGCCGCCGACGATGGCCGCCAGCAGCAGCACGAAGCCGATGACCGAGACCTCGGCGACCTTCCCGGGCCGCAGGAACCGCAGGTAGACGCCCATGAACAGCGCGATCGGGATGGTCATCGCGACGGAGAACACGCCCCACGGGCTTTCCGCCAGGGCGTTGACGACGACCAGCGCGAGGATCGCGACGATGATCACCATGATGACGAGCGTCGCGAGCAGCGCCGCCGTGCCGCCGACCACGCCGAGCTCGTCGCGCGCCATCTGCCCCAGCGAGCGGCCGCCGCGGCGCATGGAGAAGAACAGCACCAGGTAGTCCTGGACCGCGCCCGCGAGGACGACGCCCACGATGATCCAGATCGTCCCGGGCAGGTAGCCCATCTGGGCCGCGAGCACCGGCCCCACCAGCGGGCCCGCACCGGCGATGGCCGCGAAGTGGTGGCCGAACAGCACCCGCCGGTCGGTCGTGACGAAGTCCTTGCCGTCCGCGTCGTACTCGGCCGGCGTGGCCCGCCGGTCGTCCGGGCGCAGCACGTGCTTCTCGATGTACCGCGAGTAGAAGCGGTACGCGATGAGGTACGTGCACACCGCGGCGAACACGAACCAGATCGCGTTCACGGTCTCGCCGCGCACGACGGCGATGACGACCCACGCGACGCCCCCGAGCAGCGCGACCGCCGCCCACACCGCGATCCGCAGCGGCGTCCACCGGCGGTGCTCGGCCTCGACGGCCGCCGCGTCGAGCGCCACCGGGGGCAGGTCCGGGTCCTGCTCCAGCACCGCCTCGGCGCCGCCTCCCGCACCGCGCTGCCCACGTCCGGCCATGTCGATCTCCCCCCTGCGACGGTGCGCCGTCGCACCGTCTCGCACCCTAACGAGCGTGCGGGGATCCGCTCGGCGGGGAGGTCCGCCGACGGCGGGAGGTCCGCCGGGGCCGCGAGGTCAGCCCAGCAGCACGTCGAGCGCCGCGTCCGCCCGGCCCGGGTCCGTCAGCAGCGCCTCGACCGACGCCCGCAGGTACCAGGCCCCGGCGGCCGCGGCGAGGCCCGCCGCGAGCCCGGCCAGGTGCACGGCGTGCACGCGCGCCTCGGTGCCCGTCCCCTCGACCCACCACTCCACGGGCGCGCCGTCGACGCGCAGGTCGTCGTGCCGCTCCCACGTCGCCGGCGCACCGGGCAGGAGCTCGGCCGCCTCGGCGGGCACCGGCTCGCTCTCGCCCGTGCCGTCGACGGTCCCGGCCGCGAGCTCGGACGCGCGCGGCAGATCGAGCCGCTCGGCGACGAGCGCGGGGTCGACGGCGCCGGGCGGCACGGGCACGACGCCGCCCAGGTCCCGGCGCTGCCACCACGCCGGGGAGTCGGCCACGACCGCCGCGGACGCCTCCGCGACCACCGCGTCGGCCGGGCCGGCGAGCGCCACCACGACGTCGGGTGCGAGCGTGCCCGGCACGTCCGCCGACGCCCATGCGCGCCACACCGCCCCCGCGACCGCCGGCGGCACGCGCGCGCCGGGGGCGCCGAGCCGGTCGAGCACCTCGTCCCAGTCGGCCGGGCCCAGCTCGGCGAGCGCGCCGACGCCGCCGAGGGCCCGCAGCACGTCGCGGTCGAGGTGCGCGTAGGCGGCCGGCACGGGCGGCAGCAGCCCCGCGGGCGCGTGCGAGCCCGGCAGCGCGAACACCGGCGGCAGCGCCGGCTCCACCCGCGTGCGCAGCCACCACGCGCCGTACGACGGCAGCGGGAGGGACGACCCCTCGGCGCGCACCGGCGTGAGCAGGGCCGCGCGCAGGGGCGGGCGCGACGCCACGTGCTCGAGGACCTCGGGCCAGGCGTCCTCGGCGACCGCGTCGAGGTCGGCCACCGCGTCGACGTCCCCCACGTAGAGGCCGGCCCCGGCGGCGTCGGCGAGGTGGTCGACGTACTCGGTCCAGCCGTCGAGGGACGCCGCGGCCAGCGCGGCGGGCTCGTCCGGGTCGTCGTCGCCGAGCACGCCCGTGACGACGTCCGGCACGCGCGTCACCACGAGGTCCGCGCGCACGCCGACCGCGGTCAGCACCGCTGACCCCCACCGGTCGACCTCGGCCACCGCGACGGGCACCAGCACGCGGTCGTCCAGGAGCCCGGCTGCCGCCGAGCCCGGCAGCACGAGGCCGTGCGCGGGCGACGGCTCGCCGTCCGCGGCCGTGAGCGTCAGCAGGCCGAGCCACGCGGCCGCGGCGTGGCCGACGGCGTCCGGACCGACGGGACCGTCCGCGTCGCGCACCGCGGGCAGCGTCGCGACGAGGTCGAGCACCGCCTCCGTCACCGCGCGGGCGTGCTCGAGGTCGTCGTCGTCCGCCTGGGCGAGGACGGCCGCCCGCACGGCCGGGTGCGCGAGCAGCGCCGCGGCGTCCGGCTGACCGGCGCCCAGGCGCACGAGCAGCGGACGGGCAGCACCCGGGTCGACGACGCGCAGCCCCCCGGCCCGCAGGACGGCGAGCGTGGCGGGCGCGAGCGCGTCCGCGAGGTCCGGGCCGAGCACCACGGTCCCGCGCGCACCGCGCACCGTGCGCCCGTCGGCCAGCGGCACGGGCAGGGCGGCCAGCGACTCGCGCACGCGGGCGTCCGCGGCCGCGGGCTCGAGCGCGTCGTACAGCGCCGCCCAGTCGAGGTCGCCGCCGGCCGGCAGGCCGTCGACGACCTCGGCGAGGGTCCGCTCCTCCACGCCGAGCACCCGCGCCGCCGCCCGTCCCGCCGGCGGGACGTGCACGAGCCCGGTCAGCACCGCGCCCAGCGCCTCGACGGCGGCGGGCTCGGCGAGGTCGCGGACGAGGGTCGCGCAGGCCGGTGCGACGAGCGCGTCGCCCGCGGCCGCCCGCAGCAGGGGCGTGCGGGCCAGGGCCGCGGTCGCGCGCTCGCGCAGCGCCCCGTCGACGCCGCCGTGCGGCAGGCCGGCGGGCACCAGCGGGAGGACGTCGCGGCCGCCGGCGGCGAGGTCGGCGAGCAGCGCGGCCCAGGCCTCGGCGGCGTGGTCGAGGACGGCGTCCGTGAGCGGCCCCGAGGCGACGTGCCGGCGCGACGGGTCGAGCGGGAGGGTCGCGACGAGCAGCGCGGCCAGCGACAGGGGCTCGTCCGTCGGCGTCGGGGCGTGCACGACGCCGGGCGGGCGGACGTCGGCGCCGTCGCGGGGCACCGCCCACGTCACGCGCCAGCGGCGGGCCGTCCGCTCCTCGACCGGACGGTCGGCGAGCAGCGCCAGCGGCAGCTCGCCCTCCGCCCTGCCCACGTGCCAGCGGGACGCGACGTCCGCGACGCGCCGCGGCGGGGCGTCGTCGTCCTCGACGACGACCTCGACGAGCCCCGGCAGCGCGAGCAGCAGCGCGTCCCCGACGTCCGCGAGCTGCGCACGGACCGCGTCCACCGCGGCGTCGTCGCGCAGGGTGAGCAGGACCGCCGTGTCGTAGCCCGCCGGCGGGCGGTCCGGCGCGTCCCACGGCAGCCGCAGCGCGGGCAGGGAGCCCTCGCGCCGGCCGACCTCGCCCCCGAGCTCGGGCCGCCCGTGCGCCGCCTCGGCCGCCGCGGCCTCGTCGAGGACCGCACGGGTCGCGGTCAGCGAGAACCGCACGGCACCGCTCGTCGACGCCACCACCACCTCGTCGGCGACGGCGCGGACCGCGGCGAAGCCGACGCCGAACCGGCCGACCGTCGTCGGTGCGGCGTCGCGCTTGGCCGACGCCCGCATCGACGCGAGCGACGCGACGCCCGCGGCGTCGAGCGGCGCACCCGTGTTCGCGGCGACCAGGCTCCCCGCGCCCGCGTCGTCACGGCCGAGCCGCAGCAGCAGCCGTCCGGGGACACCCGCACGCACCGCCGCGTCCGCGGCGTTCTGCGCGAGCTCCACCACGACGCGGTCGCGGTAGTAGCCGCGGGCGTGGTCCTCCTCCGTGTTGGCGTCCTCGCGCAGCCGCGCCGGGGACGCCCGCCACGCCTCCAGCACCGCACCGCGCAGCGCGGCGGTGCCGAAGACGTCCGCGGTCACCGGGCGGTGTCGCCGCCGTCCGCCGGCGACGCGTCCTGCCCGGCGTCGCCGTCGCCCTCCGCCGGCGCCTCGCCCGTCAGCGGCAGCGCCGCGTCCTCGTCCGACGGCGCGTCCTCGGTCACCGGCACGTCGGCCGCCGGGGCGGGCTCGTTCTCACCGGTGACGGCGTCGCCGCCGTCCGCGCTCACGGCCGGCACGGCGGGCTCCGCCAACTCCGGGGCCTCCGCCGCCTCCGGGTCCGTCGCCTCGACGACCACCGGGGCCGGCGCCTGCGGCGCACGCTCGACGACCTCCAGCCGCATCTCGTCGATCAGCGGGTCGGCCGCGGGCCACTCCGTGGGGCCCTGCTCGGCGTCGGTCTCCGAGTGCGCACCGCACCCGTGGTCGAGGCTGACGACCTTGCCGTCGTCGGGCGACCACGCGTTGGCACACACGCCGAACACCGTGCCCAGCGACCCCTGCAGCGGCACGAGGAACCCGCACGACGCGCACGCCGCGCTGGCCGCGAGGGCACCAGCGCTCGTCGGCCCGTGCGACCCGCGGTACCAGCGCTCCGCGGCCTCGTCGCGGCCCTGCGGGGACAGCACCCGCACGCGCGCGAGCGCGAGCTCGTCGATCGCGACCTCATCGAGCTCCGGGTCGCCCGTCGGCGTCCAGCCCGGTTCGAGGCGCGGGTCGTCCGGGCGGAACGGCAGGACGTCCCCGGGGCCGATGTCCCCCGGGCGCAGCCGCTCCGACCACGGCACCCACGGCTTCGGGAGGATCGCGTCCTCGCCCGGCAGCAGCTCGGCCTCGCACACCGTCGCGGTGCGGCCGCGCGGCACGCGCGCGACCGTGACCGTCCACGCCCAGCCGCGGTAGCCGCGGGCCGTGCACGCGAACCGGTGCGAGACGAGCCGCTCCGCCTCGTGCACCACGCCGAGGTGCTCGCCGACGTGCTCGGGCTCCTCCGCGATCTCGACCGCGACGGCGCGCGCGAGGTCGACCGCGCGCTCGAGGACGGCGTCCTTGGCAGCAGGCACGTCAGGCCTCGAGCTTGTCCGCGACGGCGCGCAGCATCGTGGCGTACTGGGCCGCGCGGGCACCCTCGGGGTAGCGGCCTCGGCGCAGGTCGTTGCCCACCTTGTCGAGCACCTTGATGAGGTCCTCGACGACGACGGCCATCTCGTCGGCGGGCGCGCGCTTGGCCTTCACCACCGACGGCACCGGGTCGAGCACGGTGACGGACAGCGCCTGCGGACCGCGGCGGCCGTCGGCCACGCCGTAGTCGACGCGCGTGCCCGGCTTGGGCGCGGTGACGCCCGCGGGCAGCGCGGAGGCGTGCAGGAACACCTCGCCACCGTCGTCGCCGGCGATGAAGCCGAAGCCACGCTCGGTGTCGAACCACTTGACCTTGCCGGTAGGCACCGTGGACTCCTCGGAAAAGACGCGTGCGTCCACGGACGGCGGACGCGACGTCCAGGTTACCGGGCCGCGCACGCGCTTTCGTGCCGCGTCCGCCCACGCCGCACGGGCGTCGGTGGCAGGTGCTGGACTGACGGGCGTGGAGACGAGCGACCGCGGGGCCGTACCGGGGCACGGCGGGGACGACGGCGCGGGCGCGTGGACGGCCGACCGCATCGAGGAGACGCGTGCGCGCCTGCACGCGCTGCGGGCCGAGGCGGCGGAGCGGCTCGTCGGGCTGGGCGACGCCCGCACGGACGTCGTGGACGCCGCCCGCGGTGCCAACGTCGACGACGAGCACGACCCCGAGGGCGCGACCATCGCGTTCGAGCGCGCCCAGCTCGAGGCGCTCGCCGCGGACGCCCGGCGCCGCCTCGCGGACGTCGACGCGGCGCTCGCCCGGCTCGACGCCGGCACGTACGGGACGTGCGCGGTCGGTGGGGAGCCGCTCGCCGCGGCGCGCCTGGCGGCCCGCCCGACCGCGACGACGTGCGTGCGGCACGCGTCGTCCTGACGACCGGCCGGCACGGCACCGGCGGGGCGGGTGCCCGCGTCAGCCCTGCGCGAGCCGGTCGAGCGCGAGCGCCGCGAGCAGCGCGGACCCCTCGACGAGCGCCGCGTCGGCGTACCGCGCGCGCGGCGAGTGGTTGTACGGGGCCGTCTGCGGGTCGTCGCCGGGCGGGGTGGCGCCGAGGAACACGAACGCGCCCGGCACCTCCTGCAGCACGTAGCTGAAGTCCTCCGCCCCGGGCACCGGCTCGGCCGCGGGCTCCCAGGCGGCGTCCCCCAGGACCGTGCGGGTCACCCGCTCGACCCGCGCGACCTCCAGCGGGTCGTTGCTCGTGACGGGGTACCCGCGCTCGTAGTCGACCGTCGCCGACAGCCCGTGGGCGGCGGCGACGTGCTCGGCGAGGCGGGCGATCCGCTCGGGGGCGGCGGCGTGCGTGGCGGCGCTGAACGTGCGGACCGTCGCCTCGAGGTACGCGTCGTCGGGGATCACGTTGCTGCGGTTGCCGGCGAGGATGTGGCCGACGGTGACGACGACGGGGTCGAAGACGTCGAACTGGCGCGTGACCATCGCGTTCAGCGCGAGCGTGATCTCGGCGGCGACGGGCACCGGGTCCTGCGCGAGGTGCGGCTTGGACGCGTGCCCCCCGCGGCCGTGCACCGTGATCCGGACGTTGTCGGACGCGGCCATCATCGTGCCCGCACGCCCGGACACCACGCCGCTCGGCAGCAGGGACGACACCACGTGCAGCCCGTACGCGGCGACGACGCGGGTGCCGGCGGCCTCCAGCACGCCCTCCTCGATCATGAGGCGCGCGCCGTGCCAGCCCTCCTCGCCCGGCTGGAACATGAGGACGACCGAGCCCGCGATCTCGTCCCGGCGCGCGGCCAGCAGCCGGGCGGCGCCGACCAGGCCGGCGACGTGCATGTCGTGGCCGCACGCGTGCATGACCCCGGGGACCTGCGACGCGAACTCCTCGCCGGTCTCCTCCGCCACGGGCAGCGCGTCCATGTCGCCGCGCAGCAGCACGGCCGGCCCCGGGCGGGCGCCGCGCAGCACCGCCGTGACCGACGACAGCCCGCGGCCCGCGTGCACCTCGAGGCCCAGGCCGTCGAGCGCGTCGAGCACGAGGCGCTGGGTGGCCGGCAGGTCGAGCCCGGTCTCGGGGGTGCGGTGCAGCGCGTGCCGCAGCCGCGCGACCTCCGCCAGCTGCTCCTGCGCCTGGGCCCGCAGCGCTCGTGCCGTCGCCTCGTCCACGTCGTCCCCTCCCTCGTCGCACGTCCACCCTCGCACACGGCCCGCAACATCCTGTTCACGCAAAGGGTGCAGTAACGGACATTCCGGGCCCTATGCTCGACGAGGCAACGACGGTGCGGCACGTCCGCCGCGGGCCCCGCGGCACGACACGCAGGGGAGCCGTCCGACCCCGGGGGGCAGGCATGGGGGAAGCACGTGCGTCGGCGACGGCGGCGCCGGCGAGCGCGCGCGACGGCAGCCGGCTGCGGGTCCTGCACTGCCTGGCGCCGCCGGACGGGACGACGCGGTACGTCGACCAGATGCTCGCGGGCGCGGGCGGCGACGTGGACGTCGCGACGTTCTCCTGGCGCGAGGCGCTGCTCGGGCGCTACGACGTCCTGCACGTGCACTGGCCCGAGCAGCTCGTGCGCAGCCGGTCCCGGTGGCGCCGCGCCGCGCGGCACGTCGCGCTGCGCGCCCTGCTCGCCCGCGTCCGCCGCACCCGGACGCCCGTCGTGCGCACGCTGCACAACCCCGCACCCCACGAGAACGGCACGTCCGCCGAGGCACGGGCGCTGGCGGCCGTCGACGCCGCGACGACGCTGTACGTCCTGCTCAACCCCGCCACCCGCGCCCCGGGCGACGCCCCCGCCGTGCCCGTGCCCCTCGGGCACTACCGCGACGTGTTCGCGCACCACCGGCGCGCGGCGGCCCGGCGCGGGCACCTCGTCACCGTCGGGCTGCTGCGCCCCTACAAGGGCGCGGAGGCGCTGCTCACCGCGTTCCGTTCGCTGCCCGACCCCGACCTGCGCCTGACGGTCGCCGGGCGACCGACCGCGGACCTCGCGCCGCGCCTGGTCGCGGCCGCCGCCGAGGACGACCGGGTCACGCTCGACCTGCGGTTCGTGCCCGACGCGACGTTCGTGCAGCACGTGACGTCGGCCGAGCTGGTGGTCCTGCCGTACCGGGAGATGACCAACTCGGGGATCCTCCTCGCCGCCCTCTCGCTCGACCGCCCGTGCCTGGTGCCGGCGTCACCCACCAACGCCGCGATCGCCGCCGAGGTCGGGCCCGGCTGGGTGCTCCAGTACGAGGGCCCGTTCGACGAGCGGGCCCTGCGCGAGGGCCTCGCGGCGGCCCGTGCCGTCCCGCGGCACGCCCCGCCGGACCTCTCCGCCCGCGACAGCGCCGCGGTGGGCGCCGCGCACGACGCCGCGTACCGCGCCGCGCTCGCGCTCGTCGGACGAGGACGCCCGTGACGGCCCCCGTGGGTCTCGGCAGGTCGGCGTCCCGCGGCGCCGCCGTCACGCTGCTCGGGCAGGGCACGCGGGCCGTCGTCCTGCTCACGGGCGTCGTCGTCCTCGCGCGGCTGCTCGAGCCGGAGGACTACGGCCTCCTGGCGATGGTCGTGGCGTTCACCGGGGTGGCCGACGTGGTGCGCGACTTCGGGCTCACGAACGCCGCCGTCCGCACCCCGGACCTGACGACCGGGCAGCGCACCAACCTGTTCTGGCTCAGCAGCGGCATCGGCGCCGCGCTGGGCGTCCTCGTGCTCGCCGCGTCGCCGCTCGTGGGCGGCTTCTACGGGGACCCGCGGCTGCAGGGCGTCGCGGCGTGGCTCTCGCTCACGTTCGTCCTCAACGGGCTCATGGCGCAGTACAAGGCGGACCTCAACCGCACGCTGCGCTTCGCCGCGCTGACCGGCGTCGAGGTCGCCGGGCAGGTCACCGGGCTCGTCACGGCGGTCCTGCTCGCGCTCGGCGGCGCCGGGTACACCGCGCTCGTCGCGCAGCAGCTCGTGCAGCTGGTCGCCCAGCTCGTGCTGCTGCTCGCCGTCGCCCGGTGGCTGCCGGGCCGCTGGGTGCGCGGGGAGTCGGTGCGCCCGTTCGTGCGGTTCGGCGCGAACCTCGTGGGCGGGCAGATGCTCGGCTACGTGGGCAACCACGTCGACACCGTCGTCATCGGCTCGACGCTCGGCGCCGGCCCGCTCGGCCTGTACAACCGCGCCTACCAGCTGCTCGTGCTGCCGCTGCACCAGGTGAACGCCCCGATGACGCGCGTCGCCCTGCCCGTGCTCGCCCGCCTGCAGGACCAGCCCGTGCGGTACCGGCAGTTCCTGCTCACCGGGCAGACCGCGATGCTCGACCTCGTCACGACGCTGCTCGCGTTCGCCGCCGCGCAGGCGCCCGCCCTCGTGCTCGTCGCCCTCGGCCCGCGCTGGGCGCAGACGGCCGGGATCTTCCAGGTGCTGACCCTCGGCGGGTTCTTCGTCATGGCCGGCTACGCCTGCTACTGGGTCTACCTCTCGCTCGGCCTGACCCGTGAGCACCTGCGGCTCCAGCTCGTCACGGCGCCCGTGCAGGTGCTGTGCGTCCTGGTGGGATCGCAGTGGGGCCTGTACGGCGTCGCCTGGGGGTGGTCGCTGGGCGTGCTGCTCCAGTGGCCCGCGAACCTGTGGTGGCTGCGCCGCGTCAGCGACGCGCCCGTCGGCGCGATCCTGCGCAACGGCGCGCGCACGGTGCTCGTGCACGGCTGGGCGCTGGGCGTGAGCTGGGCGGCGACCCGTGGGCTCGGACCGGGAGCCACCTGGGACGCGCTGCTGCTCGGCGCGGTCGCGCTCGTGCTGGCGCTCGCGGTCGCCGCACTCGTCGTACCCGCCTACCGCCGCGACCTGCGCACCGTCGCGGGACTCCCCCGGTACCTGCGTGCGCGCCCGCCCGCGCGCCCCGCCGACCCGTCGGCCGCGCGTGCCGCCCACCCCTCCGCCGACGCCTCCGCCGACGTCAGGGCAGCCCCGTGAACCCCACCCGCCCCGCATGCAGCAGGCCGCCGGTGCCGCCGCTGCCCGGCCCGACCGCAGGAGCACCGATGGACGACGCCACCCGCACGTCCCGCCCGAGCCGGTCCGGCGTGAGCCGGCGCGGGTTCCTCGCCGCCTCGGCCACGGTCGCCCTCGGCGCCGCCGGCCTGGCGGCCGCCCCGCCCGCCGCGGGCGCCCCGCTGCCCCGGCTGCCCGGCGAGGTCCGCCGCCTGCAGGGGCAGGTGACCGCCCGGGGCACCGTGTACGACGCCGTGGAGGTGGACATCCGCGGCGACCGCGCCTGGATCGCCGTCCCCCGCTCGGTCGTCCCCGGGTCGCGCACCGCGGTCGGGGTCGCGTGGTTCTACCACGGCTCCGGCTCGAGCCACGAGGCCCTGCTCAACGGGTTCGGGTACGAGATGCGCCAGCTCGTCGACCGCGGCGTCGTCTGCATCTGCCAGGACGCGGGCGGGAACGGGTACGCCGGGCCGTACGCCATGCGGGTGCAGGCGGACGGCTGGGAGTACGTCTCGTCGCTGTGCAAGGTCGGCGCCAACTTCCTGCGGGCGACGTCCGGCGGGGGCGCGCTGGCGGCCGAGGTCCTCGGCGCGAAGCTGCTGCCCGACATCGTGGGCCTGTACTTCGTCAACGCGCTCTGGGACGTGCGCCGGGCGTACGAGCTGGGCGGGCGCACCGAGATCGGGCCCGCCTACGGGTACTCGACGGCGGCGGTCGACCGCACCAACCCGGCGCGGCACCCGAGCAGCGCGTGGGCGGGCGACCGGATCCGGATCGTCCACACCACGACCCTCGACCTCGTCACGCCGGCGGCCGTGCACGCCATCCCGTTCTACGAGCGGGCCCGGCCGACGGCCGCGGAGGTGACGCGCCGCACCCACACCCTCGGCCACACGACCCCCCGGTTCGTCGCCGACGAGGTGCCCCTCTACTTCCGCCGCTGGTGGGAGGCGTGGATGTCGGAGAAGGCCCGTGGCCTCCGCTGAGCCGACCGCGCGGACCGGGCCGCGGACCACGACGCGCCGGGCGTGGATCGACCTCGCCAAGGGGGTGGCGATCGTCATGGTCGTCGCCTACCACGCACAGCTGTTCCTCGAGGCGGAGGGGGTCGCGGAGCCGCTGGGCCGCGCGCGGGCCGCGCTCGAGCTCTACCCGATGCCCGCGTTCTTCCTGCTCGCCGGGCTGCTGCAGCGCCGGCTGCGCACGTCGCCGTGGGCGCTCGTGTGGCGCCGGCGGGTCCTGCCGTTCCTGTACCTGTACGTCGTCTGGTCGCTCGTGCGGTTCGCGTTCTTCTCGGCGCTGCCGGGCGTGCGCACCGACGGGCCGCCCGACTCCGGGCGCGACTGGACGCTCCTGCTGCTCGCGCCGCTCGTGCCCACGAGCGTCTACTGGTTCCTCTGGGCCACGGCCGTCGTCACGGCCGTGACGTGGCTGTTCCGCCGCCGGCCCCGCGCGTACCTGGTGGGGACCGGCGTGGTGAGCGGGCTGGTCGCGTCGGGCCTCGTCTCGACCGGTGCCGAGAGCATCGACCGGACGCTGGAGTACGCGTTCGCGTTCGCGGTCGGCGTGCACGCCGGCCCGCTCGTGCAGCGGCTGGTCGAGCGTGCGACGCCCCGGCGTGCCGTCGCGTGGGCTGCGCTCGCGGTGGTCGTCATGGTGGCGCTCGCCGCCCTGCCGCTGCTGCGCCGGGTACCGGGCGCCGTGCTCGCCGGGCAGCTGGTCGTGGTGCTGGCGGTGCTGCGGCTCGCGGCCGTCGTGGGTCCCCGGCCGGGGACGCGCTGGCTCGCAGCCCTCGGCCGGCAGAGCCTCCCGCTGTACCTCCTGCACCTGTACCCCGTCGCCCTGCTGACGATCGCGGTGCGCCAGGTGGACGCGCTGCGCGCGGTGCCGCCGCGGGGGCTGCCGGTGGTCCTGCTCGTCGCGGCCGCCGCGCTCGCCGTGGCGCTGCCCGTCGCGCGGGTGGTCCCCGCGGGCTGGCGGCTGTTCCAGCCGCCGCTCGCGCTCGTCCGCACCCGGGCGGCGGTCGCCGACCCGCTCGCGCCCGACGTCGCCGGTCCCCTGCCTGCGGCGCCCGCCGGGTCGACGCCGCCCGATCGGCTCGCGTCCCCGGTGGTCGCCGCCACGACCGTCTCCGCCGCCACGGCCGTGCCCGGCACGTCCGACCCGCCCGACGCGTCCGCGGATCCGGCCCCCGTCGCACCCCCGGACGCCGCCGGCCGCGTCAGCACCCGCCCCGCCTCCGGGCCCCTCCGGGAGATGCCATGACCTCTCGCCCCGCGCACCGGACGGTGCACGCCGCCACGGGCGCCCTCGCGGCGGCCGTCCTGCTGACCCTCGCCGGGTGCGGCGCCGACGAGCCCGCAGCACCGCCGCGGACCATCGAGTCGAGCGTGCAGCCGCCGGCGATCCGCCGCGACCTGCCCTACGCCGCGCCCGACGGCGCGCGGCTCACCCTCGACGCGTACCTGCCGATGCGCCGGGGCGAGCCGGTGCCCGCGGTCGTGCTGGTGCACGGGGGCGGGTTCGTCGGCGGCGCGAAGGACACCGGCGGCATGGTCGCGATGGCGCGCCGGCTGCAGGACCACGGCGTGGCGGCGCTGACGATCAGCTACCGCCTGGCCCCGGAGAGCACCTACCCCGCTCCCGTCGACGACGTGCGGACGGCGGTCGCGTGGCTGCGCGCGCCCGAGCAGCAGGAGTCGCTGGGCGTCGACCCGGACCGCGTCGCCCTCCTGGGGACGTCGGCCGGTGCCACCCTCGCCCTCACGGCCGCCGCCCGGCCCGCGACCGAGACCGGGGTGCGCGCGGTCGTCGCGCTGTCCGCGGCGACGCTGCTGACCGCCGACGGGCTGGCCCTGGGGACGCCGGCCGCCACGGAGGTCGAGTCGGCGCTGGCCTACCTCGGCTGCGACGCGCCGGAGACGTGCGCGACCGGCGCCCCGGCGTCGCCGGCCCTCGCGGTGGCCCCCGCCGCCAGCCCCGCGCTGCTGGTCAACGGGACGGCGGAGATGATCCCCGTGGGCCACGCGCAGGCGATGGCCGACGCCCTCGCCGCGGCGGGGGTGCCGCACGAGCTCGTGACGGTCGAGGGCGAGGCCCACGGTGCCGAGCTGCTCGACGACGCCGTGTGGCGGACCGTCCTCGAGTTCCTCGACACGCACCTGGCAGTGGTCGGGACGGCCGCGACGCCCGCCGCGCCGACCGCGGGGGCCGCCGGATGACCGCCGTGTCCGTGGTCCTGCCCGTCTACCAGGCCGAGGCGTTCGTCACCGCGACGCTGGAGCGCCTGACCGGGCAGACCCTCGACGACCTGGAGGTCGTCGTGGTGGACGACGGGTCGACCGACGGCACCGCCGCCGCCTGCCGTGCCGTCGCCGCCCGGGACCCGCGCGTGCGCGTCCTCGAGCTCGGGGAGAACCGCGGCGTGTCGCAGGCCCGCGCGGCGGCCGTCGCCGCCGCGCGCGGGGAGCACCTGTGGCTCGTCGACGCCGACGACGTCGTCCCGCCCGACGCCGCCGCGACCCTCCTGGCCGCGGCCCGCTCCGCGGGCGCCGACGTGGTGGTCGGCCGGGCCGACGTCGTCCGCACCGGGGGGACGCGGCGCCCGGTGCCGGTACCCGCGCCGGGTCGGCTCGACGGCGACGCGCCGCTGCGCGCGCTGCTGCGCGGCGAGATCACGGGGCACCTGTGGAACAAGCTGTTCCGCCGCGAGGTCCTCGCCCCGGGACCGTTCGTGCCGGCGCGCGTCCACTCCGACCTGGCCCTCGTCGCCGGCGCCCTCGCCCGCGCCCGCAGCGCCGTGTGCGTCCCCGAGCTCGTGTACGAGTACCGGATCCGTCCGGGCTCGGTCGTCACGACGCCGCGCAGCCGGGCGGAGTCCCTGGACGTGGTCGGCGCGGCGGTGTCGGCGGCCGCGCGGACCCGCGGCATCGGCCCCGGTGATCCCGACCACGACTACTTCCGGTGCCGCTACATCACGCTGTCCGCCGTCAAGGACCTCGTGCGCTCGCAGCCGGACGGCCAGGAGGCGCGCCTGCGCGCCCTGCGCCGCGAGCTCGGCCCCCGGCAGCTGCGGCTGCTCGCGGCGCGCGGCGACGCCCGCCGCCTCGCGCTGGCCCTGACGGCCCGCTGCTCGCTGCCCGCGCACCGCGCGCTGCTCGCGCTGGCGGAGCGATGACCCGCACGGACGCACGACCCCGGACCGGCGACCCCCGCCGGACGGACGACAGGGAGGGGTCCGCGATGGAGGTGCTCGCGTCGCTCGCCGGCCAGCACGACAACGTCGGCGACACGGTGCTGCGTCGCGCGTACCTGGACGTGCTCAGGCCGCTCGGGCGCCTGCACGTCCTCGTCGGGGACAAGCCCGACGGGTACGTGCGCGGGCTCGCGCCCCACGACGACGACGTGCTGCACCGCGACCCCCGCACGTGGCACCGCACGGTCGCCTCGGCCCTGCTGCGGGGCGCGGTGTACGCGTTCGACAGCGGCGAGACCCGCCTGACCGGCCCGTACGGGCGCCGCCACCTGCGGCTCGCGCCGCTGCTGCTGGCGAACCGCCTGCGCGGCGGCACCGCGGTGCACACCGGGGTCGGGGTGCGCGAACCCGGGGGCTGGCGCGGGCCGATCGCGTCCGTCCTGCGCACCTGCGGCGTCGTGACGTGGCGGGACGTGTACAGCCGCGACCTCATGGGCGTCGGCACGGTCGCACCGGACTGGGCGTTCGCGCTCGGTGCCCCCTCGGCGGCGCTGCTCACGGACGACGTGGACGAGCGGCCGCTCCTCGCGGTCGCGCTGCGGCACGACGGCGCCGGGCGTGGGCACCGGCCGCCGGACGACGCGTGGGCCGGCCGGCTGCGCGCGGTCGCGGACGCCCTCGGGCTGCAGCCGGTGGTCGTCGTGCCCGTCGCGCGCGACAACGACGGGGCCGAGGTGCTCGCCGCTCGCCTGGGCGCCGAGTGCGTGACCTTCACCGGGGACGACCACCCCACCCAGGAGGAGCGGCTGCGGGCCGTGTACCGCCGGTCGCGCTTCGTGCTGGCGGACCGGCTGCACGCCGTGGTCATCGGCGCGACGGAGGGGGCGCTGCCCGTCGGGCTGACGGGCGCGCCGCACCCCGACGCGACCCCGGACAAGGTCGCGCGCACCCTCGAGGGGGCGGGGATCGCCGGCACGTGCGTCCCCCGGGACCTCTCCGGCGCGCAGGAGGTGAGCGCCAGCCTGGCCGCCGTGCTGGCGCGGCGCCCGCAGGTGATGCGCGCGGTGGTGACGGCCCGCGAGCGCCTCGAGCGGCTCGCCGACGCGCTGCACGCGGCCGCCGGTGCCGCTCCCGCCCACCGGGCGCCGCAGGAGGTCGCGCGGTGAGCGGGCGGACGACGGGCGTGCGCGACGCCCGGGCACGCGGGCGCCGGGCGCTGGTGGTGCTCGCGGCGGTCCTCGCGCTCGTCGGCCCGCTCGCGGTGCCCGCGAGCGCGGCCGACCCGTCGAGCGGCAACGTGCCGGCCCAGCGCCGCGCCACGGGCGAGCAGCGGTGGGGCGACGGGTCCTACCTGGACGGCCACCGGTACCTGCGCGGCGTCAACGTGTACAGCCTGATCTTCGGCGGGTCCCGCGGGCCGGGGGCGGTCGGCGAGAGCCAGCGCAGCTACGACTTCCTGGCGGGCCGCGGCGTGGACGTCGTCCGGCTGCCGGTGGCGTGGGGTCAGCTGCAGCCGGTCCCGTCGCGGGGCGGGCCGCGGGCGGGCCTCGACCGGCCCGTCTCGCAGGAGTACCTGGACGTCGTCGAGACGCAGGTGGCGCGGGCCGCGCGCGCGGGGATCCGCACGGTGATCGACCTGCACAACGCGTGCAGCTACCCGGACTGGCAGGCAACGCCCGGGTCGCTGACGTGCGGGTCGGGCATCACCGAGGACGACGTCCGCCGGGTCTGGGGGACGATCGCCCGCCGCTTCGCGCGCGACGAGCGGGTGCTGGCCTACGACCTGTTCAACGAGACCGAGCTGCGGCTGGGCGTCGAGGTGTACAAGCGGTACACGCAGGTCGCGACGCAGGCGATCCGCGCGCAGGGTGCCGAGCAGACGGTGTGGGTGCAGCGCATGCTGGGCGCGCGGGGACGCCTCGCGGACATCGCGCCCGACGGGCCGTGGGTGCGGGACCACCTCGGCAAGGTCATGTACTCCCAGCACTTCTACCTCGGCCCGACCGACGCCACGTTCGACCCGTTCGCGGGCAACCACGCCGTGCTGGAGGACCTGCAGCGCTTCGGCGACTGGTGCCGGCGGTGGCGCGTGCGCTGCGTCGTCGGCGAGGTGGGGTGGCCGTCGGGCGGCCGGGGCGGCGTGCAGTCGGAGGCGTCGGGGCGCGGGTGGAACCTCGTGTTCGAGCAGTTCTACCGCTCGGCGGACGCGTACGGCCTGGACGTGACCTACTTCGCCGCGAGCTCCCACCGCCGTCCGGCGACCCTGCTCGCGTACGTCGCGAGCAGGCCGGGCTACCCCTCCCCGAGCGGCCTGGACACGGCGCTGTCCCAGGCGCGCGTCATCGAGGCGCACCCGTCGCGGCGGGCGGGATGAGCACCGCCGCGGTCGCGCCGCCGCTCCCCCGCACGCGCCTGCACCCGGCGCTCGCCGTCCCGGCCACGGCGCTCGCCGTGGTCGTCGTGACGGCGGGCGCGGTGCTCGCGCCGCTCGCGGCGGGGGCGGCGGTCGGCCTCGGCGCGCTCGTCGTGCTGTTCTGGCGCGCGCCCCGCACGGGCATCCTCGCCACGGTCGTCGGGGCGGTGCTCGCGCCGCAGCTGCAGGTGCTGGGCGGCGGCCTGGGCGGGCTGGACGAGGCGATGGTGGTCGTGGGCGCGGCCGTCGTGACCGTCCGGCGCCTGGTGCGCGAGGGCTCCCTGGTCCGCTTCCCGGGCACGTGGTGGTTCGCGGGGTTCGCCGCGGCCGGGGTCGTGAGCTCGTACCTGCACGACGTGCCCGGGCCGGTGTGGCTGCAGGGGATGCTGCTGCTGCTCAAGGCGGTCCTGCTCGGGCACACGGCGGCGCAGCTGCACTGGTCGGACCGCGAGCTGGCGGTGCTCGTGCGCGCGGGTGCGGTCGGTGCGGTCGTGCTGGTCGCGCTGGGCCTGGTCAACCTGGCCGTGCCGGGCCCGTGGACGGCCCTGGTGGCGGGCGGGTCGCCGGAGATGCACGGGCCCTTCCCGGCACTGCTCGGCCCGTTCCGGCAGCCCGCCGCCTACGGGCGCCTCGCGGTGATCCTCGCGGCGTCCGTGCTCGCCTACCAGCTCGTGGTCCGCGCGTCCCTGCGCGGGTACGCGCTGGCGGCGGCGCTGTCCGGGCTGTCGCTGCTCACGTTCCGCGTGAAGTCGTTCGTCGGCCTGGTCGTCGTCACCAGCGCCCTGCTGCTGCGCACCGGACCGCGGCCGCTGGTCCGTCTCGGCCTGCTCGCGCTGCCGGCCCTGCTGCTGCTGGCCGGTCCCGTCGCGTACGCGTTCGTCGTCGCTGACCTCTCCCTGTACTACGGCGAGGGGCAGTCGGCGCGGTCGCTGCTGACGGCCGGCGGGCTCGTGCTGGCCGAGCGGGACTTCCCCCTCGGCGCGGGGTTCGGGCGGTACGGGAGCGCGACCGCGGCCGAGTACTACAGCCCGGAGTACCTCGCGCTGGGCTTCGAGTACGTGTGGGGCCTCGGGCGCGTCGAGGGCTGGGGCGCCTACCTCAACGACACGCAGTGGCCGGCGCTGCTCGGCGAGACGGGGTGGCTGGGCACGGTCTGCTACGCGGCCGGGGTGCTGCTCGCGCTGCGCGTGCTGCTCGTGCGGGTCGGCCCGGACGAGTCGGCGCTGACCCGGTGGCTGCGCATCAGCGGCGTCTGCTGCCTCGTCCTGGTGCTGCTCGACTCGGTGGGGGCGTCGGCGTTCACGTCGCCCCCGTCGTACGCGCTGGTCTTCCTGGCCCCGGGCGTCGTCGCGAGCATGCGGGCGGCGCGGGCGGCGCGTCGGCCCGCACCCGCACCGGTCTCCCGGTGGACCCGGGACGACGCGGACGCGCCACGCACCGCCGTGGCTCCCGGTGGCGCCGGACGCAGGGGGCGGCCGTGACCGCGGACCGCGTCGACGAGCGGCGGGCCGGCGGGGTCGGCCGGCGGGCCGTGCTCGGCGGCGGGCTCGCGGCCGTCGGGACCCTCGTCGCCGGCTGCACCGACCGCCTGCGCCCGCCCGGGCCGACCGGCGCGGCGCCGCGCGCGTCGGCCCCGTCCGCGGGCCCCGCCACCACGCCCCCGCCCGGCGCCGCACCGCTCGTCGGGGACGGCGTCACCGACAACGGTCCGCTGCTGCAGCAGCTCGTCGACGCCGGCGGCCACGTCCGCTTCCCCGGGCCGGGCACGTACCTCGTGGACACGCCCGTCTTCGTCGACGGCGGCGACCCGCACGGGCGCGTCGTGCTCGACCTCGCGGGCGGCACCCTCCTGGCCGGTCCGCACCTGCCGGGCACGGACGCGTTCCACCGCGACCCGCAGGTGCGGTGGGTCCTGTGGTCGAACACCCGCCGCACCGCGTGGGACCCGGCATCCGGGCGTGTCACCGTCTCGGAGGAGACCCGCGCGACCGGTGCCCGCGTCGGCGCCCTCCAGGCCGTCGCGGTGCGGGACGGCACGTTCGACGGCGTCGACGGCACGGTCGGCCTCGTCTTCGCGAACCGGTCGGGCACGGAGCTGACCGCCCTGACGATGGTGCGCGCGCGCACCCTCGTCTCCTGGCACGACTACAGCGACGCCACCCGGCTGCAGGGCTGCCACGCGCGCCACGGCGACGGACCACGGACGGGCGCGCTCGTCGAGCAGGTCAGCCCCGGTGACGGGCTCGTCCTCAGCGGGTGCAAGGCGGACTCCGGCCTGCACACCGCGCGCCTGTCCCGCTGCCGCGGCGCCGTGGTCGAGGCGAACGTCACGGGCCTGCTCGAGCTGGACTCGTGCAGCAACGTGGTCGTCCTCGCCGGCCACCAGGAGGGGCAGCTCGGAGACCGGACGAGCGCCGTGGTCCGGCAGTCGCAGGTGACGTTCCGGCAGACGGCCTTCTACTCGGCGCACGACGCGGACGTCCCGAGCATCGTGGTGGACGACCCGCCGGACGGCCCCGCGGGCTCGCGCGTCCACCTCGACGCGTGCGTCGAGGTGCACCTGCACGACGGGCGCGACGCGGACGTCCCGCACGGGCCGCTGCTGCACGTCGCCGGCGCCAACCCGATGACCGAGATCCACGCACGCGACGTGCGGGCCGTCACCGTCGACACCGCCGACCCCGGCGTGTGGGTGCCGACCGCCGGTCCCCGGATGACGGCCCGGGGCGAGGTGGCCGACGCCGTCGCCGACCTCGCGGGCGTCGTCCCGCCGAGCTTCGCCGTGAGCCGCCGCAGCGGCGGGTGGCACCTGCAGCCGACCGCCGGCGAGGAGGGCGGCGGCGACCCGCCCGCCGCTCCGGACCTGCAGCACGCCGGCGCGGCGGACGGCGCGGCGGGACGCGGCAGCCTGCGCCGCGGCGCGACGTACACGTACTGGGTCGCCGTCCGCGACACCGCCGGCGTCGTCTCCGCCCCCGCCCGGCGCACGGCCCGCGCCTCCGCGAGCGGCGCCGTCCGGCTGGTGCTCGGCGTCGCCCGCGCCCCGGTCGAGGTGCTGCTCTGGCGCGGCCCCGCGGGCGCGCGCGCCGTCCCCGAGCACCACGTCCGCCTCACGTGCGCCTCCCCGCTCGCGCGCCTGCTCGACACCGGCCGGCACGTCGAGGGCCTCGCCTGGCAGCGGGGTGCCGGAGACCCCGCACCACCGCTCCCGCCCTGAGCCGCGCCCCGACGCGCGCGCCACCCACCCGTGCCGACCCACCTGCCGCCACCCGGCGCGCGGGGGAAGGAGAACCGATGCACCTGGACACCGCCGCCCGGACCCTGCGGCGCCACGGCCTGGTGGCCGGCCTCGTCGTGCTGCTGGCCCTCGCCACCGGCTGGGGCGTCACCCAGCTCCTGCCACCCACCTACACGAGCACCGTCCGCGCGCTGTACTCCGTCACGGGCCTCGGGTCGGTGGCGGACAGCGTGCAGGCGGGGTCGCTCGCCGCGGCGCGCGTCGAGCAGGACGCCGAGCTGGTCACCGCACCGGTCGTCGTGCAGCCCGTGATCGACCAGCTGGGCCTCGACACCACCGCCGAGGACCTGGCCGAGCAGGTCACGGCGACCGCGTCCGCCGCCTTCCTGGACGTCGAGGTGGCCGCGGACGACCCGCAGGTCGCCGCGCAGGTGGCGCAGGCGCTGGTGGCCCAGCTCGCGCTGCGCGCCGCGGACGAGAGCATCGCCGCCGACCCGACCGACCCCGAGTCGCCCGTCGCGACGCTCGCCGTGGCGGAGGTCGCGCCGGCCGTCGTGCCGGAGCGCCCCAGCTCGCCGAACCTGCTGCTGAACCTGGCGGTGGCGTTCGTGGCCGGCCTCTTCCTCGCCGGCCTGCTCGTCACCCTCCGGATGCGCTCGGACACCCGGCTCGACGACGCCGAGGACCTGGCCGACGTCACGCCCGCCCCGGTCCTCGCGCACGTCCACGCCCCGGCGCGCGATCACGGGGGCGGCCGCGGGGTCGCCGCCGCGCTCACCGGCGGCGGCCCGGACGTCGCGGCGCTGCGCACCGCGCTGCTCAGCCGCGCGGCGGGGCGCCCGGCCACGTCCGTCGCGCTGCTCGCGTGCGGCCCCGAGCCGGTCCTGCTGGTCGCCGCGGCGCTCGCGCGCTCGTGCGCCGGCGCGGGCCGCGACACCGTGCTGGTCGAGGGCGAGCTGGGGCGTCCGCGGCTGGCCGCGGAGGCCGACGTGCGCGGACCGGGCCTCGCGGACGCGCTCGCCGGGTCGGTCAGCGTCACGGAGACCGCGCGCCCGGGACCGGTCCCGTCGCTGCGCGTGGTCACCGCCGGGACCGTCGAGGGCGACCCCGGGGACCTCGTCGCGTCGCGGCAGGCCGAGAAGGCCCTCGAGGACGTGCGCCGGCTCGGCGAGCTCGTCGTGGTCGCCGCGGGCCGGGCGTCGGCGGGCGTCGACGCGGCGGTGCTCGCGGCGGCCTGCGACGAGGTGGTGGTGCTCGTGGGCCGCGGACGCGCCCGCCGGGAGGACCTGCAGGCCGCGCTGCACGCGCTCGACGTCGCCGGGGCGTCCGTGGGGGGCCTCGTCTGGGTGTCCTGACCCGCCCGGGACCCGGGCCCGTCGCACGACCGCTGTCGAAGGGGGATGGGCATGTCCGCGACCGCACGACCCGCACCACCGGGCACGAGCCCGTCGACGGCCAGCCGCTGCAGGTCGCCCGGCGGGGCCGGGGACCGCACCACCACCGACCGCCCCGTCCCGCCCCGAACCCCGACCTCCGGAGGACTCGTATGACCCGACCGCTGGACGTCTTCGCCGTCGCGCGTGGACAGTACGAGAACGTCGGCGACGTGCTGCTGCGCCGTCCGCTGCTGCGCTGGGCCCGTCAGGCGGGCCGCCTGCACGTCTACGTGGGCGCGTCGCCCGCCGGGTACGACGAGGGGCTGGACCTGCAGCCCGACGACGTCGTCTACCGCTCGTTCGGCCGCTGGTACGCCGCGCTCCTGCGCGCCGCGGCGGCCGGCCGTGCCGCGTCGGTGTTCAAGCCGGGCGAGATCCAGCTGACGCTCGTCGGCACCAAGGAGCACGTGGCGATGCTCCCGGCGGTCGCGCTCGTGCGGGCACGCGGGGGCGCCGTCGTGCGGGTCGGCGCGGGTGCGCGCGGCTTCGCGCCGCTGCCGCGCCTGCTCGTGCGGCCGTCGGTCGCGCTGACCACCTACACGCGCTGGCGCGACGAGCGCACGGCCGCCTACCTCGGCGGCGGGCCGGCCGCGCCCGACCTCGGCGTCGCCGAGGGCTCGGACGACGCGACGCTGCGCGCGGCGCGGGACGACGGGACCGACCGCGACGTGCTCGTGCTGTCGCTGCGCACCGACGTCGGCCCGGTGCCGCGGCCGTACCCGCCGCCCGCCGCGCTCGACGCGGTCGCGCGCTACGCCGCGGCCGAGGGCCTGCGCATCCACGTCGTCACGCAGGTCCGGGTCGACGGCGAGCGGTCGCAGCGGCTCGCGGCCGATCTCGGCGCCGAGCTGCTCGACTGGCCGGCGGACGTGGGCCACGACGTGCAGGAGGAGCGGCTGCGCGCGGTGTACCGCGGCGCGCGCGTCGTGCTGAGCGACCGGCTGCACGTGCTCATCGCCGCGCTCACGGAGGGGGCCGCGCCCGTGCCGTTCCAGCTCGACGCCTCGGACAAGGCCGCGCGCCACCTCGACACGATCGGGGTGCACGACGTGACCGTGCGCGCCGACGGCCGGACCGCGGACGAGCTCGTCGCGGCCCTCCGGCACGTGTCCGCGCAGCGCAGCACCGCCCTCGACGCGCTGCTGCACGCACGCGAGCGCCTGCGCGGCGTGCAGGCCGACGTCGTCCGCGTGCTCGGCGGCCGGCCGTCGCTCGTGCCCGACAGGGTCAGCGTTGGCTAGGCGGCCGGTCGTCCACCACGTCGGGCGCAGCGGCGACGTCCCGGGCGGCATGACGCAGGTGGTCAACGCCTACCTCGCGTGGCCGTTCGAGCGCTGCGACGTCGCCGTCATCACCTCGCGCGGCGACCCGGGGGACCACGTCGCGGCGGCGCGCGGGCTGGTGCGGGCGCTGCGGGCCGTGCGCCGGCTCGCAGCGTCGCCGGGGGCGCACGTCGTCGTGGTGCACCTGTCCGGGCGGGGCAGCTTCGTGCGGGAGGGCGCGGTGCTGCGGTACGCGCACCGGCGGGGGCTGCCCGTCGTGGCGCACCTGCACGGGTCGGGCTTCGTCGCGTTCGCCGAGGCGCACCCGCGGCTGGTGGGGTCCGTGCTGCGCGACGCGGACCACGTCGTGACGCTCTCGGCGCAGTCCTCGCGCGTCGCGGTGCGGCACGTGGGGCCCGCGCGTGTCTCGCTCGTGCCGAACGCCGTGCCGGCCGGCACGCCGGAGGCCAAGACGCGGACGGTCGTCTTCGGGGGTGCCGTCACCCACCGCAAGGGCGTCGACGTGCTGCAGGAGGCGTGGCGGCGCGCGGGCCCGCCGCCCGGCTGGCAGCTGCTGGTCGCGGGGCCCGTCCTCGACGGGCACCTGGTCGACCCGACGACGCCGGCGACGCGCGTCCTCGGCGCCCTCGACCACGCGGACCTCCTGGCGCTGCTCGAGGCGGCGTCGGTGGCGGTGCTGCCGTCGCGCGACGAGGCGATGCCGATGTTCGTGCTCGAGGCGATGGCGCGCGACGCGTGCGTCGTGGCGACCGACGTCGGCGGGGTCTCCGCCGTGCTGGGCGACGGCTGCGGCGTCGTCGTCCCGCCCGGTGACGTCGGCGCGCTGGCCGCCGCGCTGCGCCGGGTCACCGGGGACGCGCACGCGCGGCAGGAGCTCGTCGTGAACGCCCGGGCCCGGTTCGCGTCGACGTACCGGGCGGACGCGGTGTACCCGCGCATCGAGGAGGTCTGGCTGTCGACCCTCGGCGCACCCCGGAGGGACCGGGCGCGCGTCGGCTGAGGTGGTCGGGCGGGGCGGGCGCCGCCGGGCGCCCGCCCCGCCCGGCCGACCGGCCCGGCCGCCGGCGCCGCGCGCGTCCGCCGTATCGTGGTGCAGATGGCCTCGTTCTCCGGGTACCTGCGCGCACGCAGCGACGACGACCTCGTCGCGCTGCTCACGCGCCGTCCCGACCTGGCCACGCCCTCCCCCGCGACGCTCGCGTCGCTGGCGGCGCGGGCGACGAGCCGCTCCAGCCTGGACCGCGCGCTCGCCGGCGTGGACGCGCTGGTCCTGCAGGTCGTCGAGGCCGTCGTCGTGCTCACCGAGGACCCGGCCGCGCCGGCGCCGTCGGTCGCGGACGTCGTGCGGGCGGTCGGCGCAGACGCGGACGGCCCCGCGGACGCGGACGCCGCCGCCCCGGAGGCGGGTGCCGCGGACGCCGCGGTCGGCGCGGCCGTCGCCGCCGCCGTGGACCTCGCCCTGCTGTGGCCCGACGACGACGGCCTGCACGCGGCGCCGGGTCTGGCCGACGCCCTGGGCGCGACGCTCGCGGGCCTCGCACCGGCCACGTCCGGCGGGGACCGCCGACGCGTCGAGGCGCCCGCCGACCCGCGTGCGGTGCTCGCCGACGCACCGGCCGGTGCCGCGCAGGTGGTCGACGCGCTGCTGTGGGGCCCGCCCGTGGGACGCGCGCCCGCCGGCGGCCCGGCGGGGCAGGCCGTCGACTGGCTCGTCGGCCACGGCCTGCTGGTGCGCGGCGACGACCGGCACGTCGTGCTGCCGCGCGACGTCGCCCTGCGCCTGCGGGAGGGACGCACGCACCGCGCCCCCGCGCTGGCGCCGGGCCTGACGTCCGCGCCGGTGCGGCCCGACGCGCTCGTCGCCGCCGAGTCCACGGGCGCCGCCGAGCGCACCGTGCGCCTCGTCCGCCAGCTCCTGCACCTGTGGGAGCAGACGCCGCCGGGCGTGCTGCGTGCCGGCGGCCTGGGGTCGCGGGACCTGCGGCGCACGGCGCAGGCGCTCGACGTGGACGAGGCCGAGGCGGCGTGGCTCGTCGAGACGGCGGCGTCGGCGGGGCTGCTCGCCGACGACGGCGAGGAGAGCCCGTCGTTCGTGCCAACGGTCGAGGCGGACGTGTGGGACGGCGAGGACGTGCCGCACCGGTGGGCGCGGCTGGCGCGCTCGTGGCTGCTGTCGGCGCGCACGCCGTGGCTCGTCGGCGAGCGGGACGAGCGGGGCACGCTGCGCGCGGCCCTCGACCCCGAGCTCGCACGTCCGTGGGTGCCGCGGCTGCGCCGCTCGGTGCTGGACGTCCTCGCCGGTCTGCACCCGGGCGCGGCCCCGGACGCGGACGCGGTGCACGCCCTGCTGCGCTGGCGCACGCCCCGGTCCGTGCCCCCGCGGGCCACGGTCGACGCGGTGCTGCGCGAGGCCGGGCTGCTCGGCGTGCTCGGTGCCGGCGCCCTGTCGTCCGCGGGGCGCGCGCTGCTGATCGAGGACGCCGCGCTCGACGCCGGTGACGCCGCGCACGCCCCCGACCCGGCGGCGGCCCTGGCCGCGGACCTGCCGCCCGCGGTCGACGAGGTGCTGCTCCAGGGCGACCTCACCGGGGTCGTGCCCGGGCGGCCGAGCCCCGAGCTGGAGGAGCTGCTGGAGACGGCGGCGCGCGTGGAGTCGCGCGGAGGCGCGATGACGGTGCGGTTCACCGCCGACACCGTGCGGCGCGCCCTGGACGCGGGTGCGTCCGCGGACGACCTGCTCGCGCGGCTCGGCGCGGCGTCCCGGGGGCGGGTCCCGCAGCCGCTGGAGTACCTGGTCCGCGACGTCGCCCGCCGGCACGGGCTGCTGCGGGCCGGTGCCGCGTCGGCGTACGTGCGCTCGGACGACCCGGCGCTGCTCGCGGGCCTCGCGGAGGACCCGCGGCTCGCCGACCTCGGGCTGCGCGCCCTCGCGCCGACCGTCCTGGTCGCCGACGCGAGCACCGCCGAGCTGCTCGAGGTGCTGCGTGCCCGCGGCCTCGCCCCGGTCGCGGAGGACGCGCGCGGCGCCGTCGTGCACGCGCTCACCCCGGCACGCCGGGTCCGGGGGCGCGCCGCCGTGCGCGCACGCCGACGGGCGGCGGACGGCGGCCCCGTCCACCAGCCCGACGTGCGGGCGCGCGCCGCCCGGGTCGTCGACGTGCTGCGGCGTGCCGACGCGAGCGCGGTCGCCGTCGCGGCGGCGGACGACGCGCCCGACGACCCGCGCGAGGACCTCGGCGCTCGCGCCGCCGCCGTGGCGGAGCGGGCGCGCGCGGGCCGGTCCGGTGCGGGCCGCGCCCCCACGACGGGCGTGCGGACCACGCCGGGCCCGTCCCCCGCGACGCGCGACGGCGGAACATCCGACCCCGCGGACGCGTTGCTGCTCCTGCGCGAGGCCGCACAGGCCCGCACGCTCGTGTGGGTCGAGCTCGTGGGCCCCGACGGACGGTCGGAGCGGCGGCTCGTGCGGCCGCTGCGCGTCGAGGGCGGCCGTCTGCGCGCGCTCGACCCGCGGCGCGAGGCCGAGCTGACCGTCGCGGTGCACCGCATCGCGTCCGTCGTCCCCGCCGACGCGCCCGACTGACCCGCACCACCCGTCGCCCCGTCCCGGGCGGCGCCCCGACACGGAGGAGAACCGCGTGCCCGACGGCCCGCTCATCGTCCAGAGCGACAAGACGCTCCTGCTCGAGGTCGACCACGACCTCGCGGACGCCTGCCGCCGCGCCATCGCCCCGTTCGCCGAGCTCGAGCGCGCGCCGGAGCACGTGCACACCTACCGCCTGACGCCGCTGGGCCTGTGGAACGCGCGCGCCGCCGGGCACGACGCCGAGCAGGTCGTCGACACGCTGCTCGAGTACAGCCGCTACCCGGTCCCGCACGCGCTGCTCGTCGACGTCGCGGAGACGATGGCCCGGTACGGGCGGCTGCAGCTCGTGCAGCACCCGGTGCACGGCCTGGTCCTGCACGCGCTCGACCCGGCGGTGCTCGTCGAGGTCATGCGGTCCAAGAAGACCGCGGGGCTGCTGGGCGCACGCATCGACGAGACCGACGTCGTCGTCCACGCCTCCGAGCGCGGGCACCTCAAGCAGGTGCTGCTCAAGCTGGGCTGGCCCGCGGAGGACCTCGCGGGGTACGTCGACGGCGAGGCGCACCCCATCGCGCTCGCCGAGGACGGGTGGTCGCTGCGCCCGTACCAGAACCAGGCGGTCGAGAACTTCTGGCACGGCGGCTCGGGCGTCGTCGTCCTGCCCTGCGGCGCCGGCAAGACGCTCGTGGGTGCCGGGGCGATGGCGAAGAGCTCGACGACCACGCTCATCCTCGTCACCAACACCGTCAGCGCCCGGCAGTGGCGCGACGAGCTCGTGAAGCGCACGTCGCTGACCGAGGACGAGATCGGCGAGTACTCCGGCACGCGCAAGGAGATCCGCCCGGTCACGATCGCGACCTACCAGGTGCTGACGACGAAGCGGAAGGGCGTCTACACGCACCTCGAGCTGCTCGACGCACGCGACTGGGGCCTGGTCGTCTACGACGAGGTGCACCTGCTGCCCGCGCCGATCTTCCGCATGACGGCGGACCTGCAGGCCCGCCGCCGGCTCGGCCTGACCGCGACGCTCGTGCGTGAGGACGGCCGCGAGGACGAGGTCTTCTCGCTCATCGGCCCCAAGCGGTTCGACGCGCCGTGGAAGGACATCGAGGCGCAGGGCTACATCGCGCCCGCCGAGTGCGTCGAGGTGCGCCTGACGCTGCCCGACCACGAGCGGATGCTCTACGCGACGGCCGAGCCGGAGGAGCGGTACCGCCTGGCGGCGACGGCCGACGGCAAGCAGCGCGTCGTCGACCAGGTCGTCGCGAAGCACGCCGGTGAGCCGACCCTCGTCATCGGCCAGTACCTCGACCAGCTGCACGAGATCGCCGAGCACATCGGCGCCGACGTCATCACGGGCGAGACGCCCGTGAAGGAGCGGCAGCGCCTGTTCGACGCGTTCCGCTCGGGCGAGATCACCAAGCTCGTCGTCTCGAAGGTCGCGAACTTCTCCATCGACCTGCCCGAGGCGTCGGTGGCGATCCAGGTGTCCGGCTCGTTCGGCTCCCGCCAGGAGGAGGCGCAGCGCCTGGGCCGCATCATGCGCCCGAAGGCGTCGGGCAAGACGGCGCACTTCTACACGGTGGTCGCGCGCGACACGGTCGACCAGGAGTTCGCGGCGCACCGCCAGCGCTTCCTGGCGGAGCAGGGCTACGCCTACACCATCGTCGACGCGGAGGACCTGGGCGTAGCGAAGTAGAGGGTGGGGGCGCGCCGGCGCACCCGCCCGGCACGGAGCGCCGCCCAGGTCCGACCACAGGAACGAGGACCTGGGCGTAGCGAAGTAGAGGGTGGGGGCGCGCCGGCGCACCCGCCCGGCACGGAGCGCCGCCCACCCCCTCCCCACGAACCCGGACTTCTCCGCCCCCCGCCCCCTCGTGCAGCGGAGAGGTCCGGGTTCGTCGCGTCCACGCCTGGCGCCGGCCGTCCGGAATCGGCTCGTCACCCGCCGGCGCGGCGTGGCACCGTCCTGCCGTGCACCTGCGTGACGCGACCCCCGACGACGCCGACCTCCTCGTCGACCTGCTGCTGGAGGCGTTCAACTGGACGGGCGAGGCCCGGTTCACGCGGAACGACGTCCTGCGTGACCCGCACACGGTCCGCTACGTCGGCGGCTGGGGGCGCCCCGGGGACCTGGGGCTCGTGGCGGTCGAGGACGGGCAGGCGCTGGGCGGGGTCTGGGCGCGGGCCCTGCCGGCGGACGAGCCCGGGTACGGCTACGTGGCGGACGACGTCCCGGAGCTGGGGTTGGCGGTGCTGCCCGGGGCGCGAGGACGCGGCGTCGGGTCCGCGCTGCTGGCCGGGCTGCTGGACCGGGCCCGGGACGCCGGGTGGCGGGCCGTGAGCCTGAGCGTCGAGGACGGCAACGCGGCGGCCCGGGCGCTGTACGAGCGGCACGGCTTCGTGGTGGTCGGGCGCAACGGCGGCTCCGACACCATGCTCCGCACCCTGCAGCCGGCACGGAATGCGCGCGCCGACGCCGGGGTTGCGCCGGCATGACCCTCCTGGACCCGACGACGCACCTGGGGCGACGCGCTGCGCAGCGGCTCGCCGACGAGCAGGTGGTGTGGCTGACCACGGTCGACCCGGCGGGCGTGCCGCAGCCGACGCCGGTGTGGTTCTGGTGGACCGGGACCGAGGCGTACGTGGTGAGCCGGCCCCGCCAGGCGAAGCTGCGCAACGTGCGCGCGCACCCCGCCGTGGCCCTGGCCTTCGACACGGACGCCGGGGGTGACGACGTGCAGGTCCTGACCGGGACCGCGGTCGTCGAGGACGGGCCCCTGCCCGCGGACGTGCGCGCCGCCTACGACGCGAAGTACGCCGGCGGGTACGGGCGGCTCGGCGTGACGGCGGAGGACTTCCACGCCGACTACTCGGTCGTCCTGCGCATCACCCCGGAGCGTCTGCGCGGCTGGTGACGCCGGGCGCCGGGCGGTGCGGCACCTGCCCCGGCGCTCCCGGCGGACCCTGCTGCTCGCCCGTCCGGCGTGCGCCGTAGGTCGTGTCGGTGGGTCCCGGTAGACAGGGCCCGGGCGCGCGGGTGTCGCGCCGGCACCGCCGCGACGAGGGGACGGACGCATGCACTGGGGACCGCTGCTGACCGACCAGCTCACCTTCTACTGGGAGACGAGCCTCTGGCCCCGCGTGCAGGGGCTCACGGACGAGGAGTACCTCTGGGAGCCGGTCGCCGGCTGCTGGTCCGTCCGTCCCTCGGACGACGGCACATGGCAGGCGGACGGGCTCGACCGCCGCCCGCCCGAGCCCCCGCCCGTGACGACGCTCGCGTGGCGGCTCGCGCACATCGCGGTGGACGTCCTCGGCACGCGCGCCGCCGCGTTCTTCGGCTCCCCGCCCGAGGGCGCGGACATGTTCGACCCCCGACTGCGCCCCGCCTCGCTGCCCGCGACCGCGGACGAGGCGGTCGCCCTGCTGGAGCGGTCGTACCGGGCGTGGCACGACGGGCTCGCCGCCTGCGACGACGACGCGCTCGCCCGCCCGCTCGGGCCGCGCGGCGCGGACTTCGCCGACCAGCCCCTCGCCGCGCTCGCCCTGCACCTCCACCGCGAGACGATGCACCACGGCGGCGAGGTCGGCGTGCTGCGGGACCTGTACCGCGCGGGGCTGGGCGGCGCGGGGCTGGGCGCCCCGGGCCTGGACGGCGCACGCGCCTGAGCGGCACCGCACGTCACCCGTGCGGCACGGACGGAACCCCGGGGGTGCGCGGTCCGTTGCGAGGGGTGCAGGCGTGAGAAAGGATCGACAGGTGCGTGCGCTGCGAGGTCGGGTCGTGACCGTGGGGGCGGGGTTCGCGCTGGGCGCGACCCTGCTCGTGGCCGGGGCGGGTGCTGCCGCGGCCGTGCCGCCGCCGTCGCTCACCAGCGACGTCACCGACGTCTCCGACGTCCTCTCGGCCGCTGAGGAGGGCCGCGTCCAGGCCGCGCTCGACGAGCTGGCGGCGGAGACGAGCTACCGGCTCTACGTCGTGTACGTGCCCGAGTTCACCAGCCCGGAGCAGGGCCAGGACTGGGCGCGCGCGACGGCGAGCGAGAGCACGCTCGGAGCGCAGGACCTCGTGCTGGCCGTCGCGACGGAGACCCAGCGCGTCGCGCTGGCGCCGGAGGCCACGGGCGACCTCACGCAGGCCGAGCTGCAGGGCGTGTTCGACCAGGTGCGCGACCAGCTGGGTGCCGGCGACTGGGCCGGTGCCGCGATCGGTGCCGCCGAGGGCGTCCAGGCCGCCGCCACGGGCGACACTGCAGCCCCGGCCGGCTCGTCCGGCGGCGGCGGAGGAGGCTTCATGACCGCACTGCTCGTCGGGCTCGTGATCATCGGCGGGATCTTCCTGCTCACCACCTTCGCGCGGCGCAACCGGAAGCCGGCGGGCGCCCCGCTGCCCGACACGGCCGGTGCCACCCGGGTCGCGGGCAGCGCGGACGAGTTCCACCAGGTGCCCACGCCCGAGCTGGACCGCCGCTCCGCCCAGGCCCTCGTGCGCCTCGACGACGCGCTCCGGTCCTCGGACGAGGAGCTCGGGTTCGCGCAGGCGCAGTTCGGCCCCGAGGCGACGCGCGAGTTCGAGACCGTGCTCGCCGAGGGCAAGCAGCGGCTCACCGAGGCGTTCCGACTGCGCCAGACGCTCGACGACGACGTCCCGGACACCGAGGAGCAGGTCCGCTCGACCTCGGCCGCGATCCTGCGCCTGTGCCGCGAGATCGGGCAGCGCCTGGACGAGCAGAAGGAGGCGTTCGACCGCATGCGCGCCATCGAGGAGCGCGTCGACGACGCCCTCGACGCGCACGAGCGCGAGGCGGCCACCCTGCGCGGACGCGTGGAGCCCGCCCGCACGGCGCTGTCGGCGCTGTCCGCCCGCTACCCCGCCAGCGCGCTCGCGTCGGTGTCCGGCAACCCGGACCAGGCCGAGCGGCTGCTCGAGGAGGTCGCGAACGCCGTCGCGCAGGGCCGCGGCCTCGTCTCCGCCGGGGACCGCAGCACCGCCGTGGGGTACGCGCGCGCCGCCGAGGAGGCGCTCGGCCAGGCCCGTCGCCTGCTCGACGCGGTGGACAGCGCGGGCGAGGACCTCGCCGCCGTCGGCGCCCGCCTCGACGCGGCGGTCGCGTCCATCACGAGCGACCTGTCGGACGCGGCACGCCTCGCACGCGGCAACCCGCAGGTGGAGCCCCGGGCGATCGAGGCCCGCGAGGCCGTCGCGGTCGCGTCGGCGGCCCGCTCGGGGCAGGGCGACCCGATCGCCGCGCTGCGACGCATCACCGCGGCCGAGGCCGCGATCGACGAGGCGCTCGCGCCGATGCGCGAGCACGCCGAGCGGGCGCGGCGGGCGCAGGCGCTCCTCGACGACGTCCTCGGGCGGCTCGACTCCGCGGTCCGCGCGACGGCGGACTACGTCAGCACGCGGCGCGGCGCCGTCGGCCCGCAGGCGCGCACGCGCCTGGCCGAGGCGGACCGCCTGCGCATGCGCGCGCTCGACCAGCGCGCGACCGACCCCGAGGCCGCGCTCGCCACGGCCCAGCAGGGCGAGCAGCTCGTCGCCGAGGCACAGCGCCTCGCCCAGCTCGACGTCGAGAACGCCGAGCAGATGGCCGGGTACGGCGGCGGCTACGGCCCCGGCGGGTACGGCGGTCGCGGCTACGGCCGCCGCGGGGCCGGCGACATGGTGTCCGGCGTCGGCGGCATGGTCCTCGGCGGCATCCTGCTCGACTCGATCCTGCGCGGCGGCGGCGGCTTCGGCGGCGGTGGCGGCTGGGGTGGCGACGGCGGGGGCTTCGACGGCGGCGGGTTCGGCGACGGCGGCTTCGACGGCGGGTTCTGATGCCGCTGCGACGTCTGGCCAGACGGTTTTCCGGTACGAACGAGAGGCACGGGACGATGACGGAGAAGCAGTCCATCTTCGGGCGGATCACGCAGCTGGCGCGGGCGAACATCAACGCCCTGATCGACCAGGCCGAGGACCCGCAGAAGATGCTCGACCAGCTGGTGCGGGACTACACGAACTCGATCGCCGACGCCGAGAAGGCGATCGCGCAGACGATCGGCAACCTGCGCCTGGCCGAGCAGGACTACAACGAGGACGTGCGGGCCGCGCGCGAGTGGGGCCAGAAGGCGCTCGCCGCCTCCTCGGCCGCCGACCAGGCCCGCGCCCAGGGCGACACCGTCAGGGCGGACCGCTTCGACAACCTCGCCAAGGTCGCGATCAGCAAGCAGATCACCGCCGAGCAGGAGGTCCGCGACGCCGAGCCGATCATCGCCTCGCAGCGCGAGACGGTCGAGAAGCTCAAGTCCGGCCTCGCGCAGATGAAGGACAAGCTCGGTCAGCTCAAGCAGCGCCGCGACACGCTCGTCGCCCGGCAGAAGTCGGCGCAGGCGCAGCAGCAGGTCCAGCAGGCCATCGGCTCGATCAACGTCCTCGACCCGACGAGCGAGCTCGCGCGCTTCGAGGAGAAGGTGCGCCGCGAGGAGGCGATGGCCCTCGGCCAGGCCGAGATCGCCGCGTCGTCGCTGGACTCGCAGTTCGCCGAGCTCGAGTCGGCCGGTGAGCAGCTGGAGATCGAGGCGCGGCTCATGGCCCTCAAGCAGGGCTCGGCGCCGCGTCAGCTCGAGGGCACGCAGGTGACGCCCGAGATCGAGCGCTGACCCCACCGACGCCGACGAGCGTGCGACCCTGCCGGGTCGCACGCTCGTCGCGTGTCCGGGGCCCGTCGTCCGACGGGGGGACCCGTCAGACGGGGACGCGCACCGCCGCGCGGGCGCGGACGACGCCGGCGAAGGCGCCGGCCAGCGCACGGCCGGCGCTCTCGACCTCGCCCGCACGTGCGTCGACCTGCGCGAGGACGGCGTCGGTGTCGACGTCCTCGTGGGCGTCGGCCCACGCCTGCAGGGTCGCGCGGCTCGCCTCGGGGTGGAACTGCACGCCCCACGCCGAGCCGATGCGGAACGCCTGGAACGGGTAGACCGACGACGAGGCGAGCCAGACGGCGCCGCGGGGCAGGTCGACCACCGCGTCGGCGTGCATGCTCGGCTGCGGGGTCGTGCGGGCGGGACCGGCGGCGAGCGCGAGGCCAGACAGGAGCGCGTCCTGCTCCGCCTCGGGGCGCCAGCGCACGTCCACCACACCGGCCTCGCGCCCGGGCGGGGCGGCGACCTGGACCTGGCCGCCGCGTGCGACGGCGAGCAGCTGCGCGCCGAGGCAGATGCCGAGGGCGGGGACGTCCGTCGCGCTCACGACGGCGAGCAGCGCGCGCAGCGCCGGCAGCCACGGGGCACGGTCGTCGTCGTGGGCGGTCATGTGCCCGCCGAGGACGACGAGGCCGTCACCGACGTCCGTCGGGCCGGGGACGGGCTCGCCGAGGTCGGCACGGACGAGGTGGACGTCGACGTCGGTCAGCCAGTCGGCGAACCGGTCGAGCGTCACGTCGGGGGAGCTCTGGACGACGGTCACGCGCGGCCGGCGCGCGCCGCTGAGGCCGAGGTCACGGCCCTCCGCGGGACCGCCGGTGGCGAGCACGCGGTCGGTGGTGTATGCGGTCACGCTCCCACGGTAGCCCCGTGGCGGCGCACGACCGAAAGGGCAGGTCACATGTCCATCACGATCAGGGCGGCGCCCGGATCCTCCCGTCTCGTCCCTTCCCCCGCGTCCCGGCGTCCAGCGAACTCCCAGATTCGGTTGCCTCCGACCGGCCCTGCTCCCAGGCGCCTCCCAGCGCGCGGCGCGAGACTGGTCACATGAGCACCCCGACGGGCGGGACCGAGGCCCGCCTCCTCGTCGTCGACGACGAGCCGAACATCCGCGAGCTGCTGGCCACCTCGCTGCGGTTCGCCGGCTTCGAGGTGCACGCGGCGGCCGACGGCGGATCGGCGCTGCGCCTCGCGCGCGACACCGACCCGGACCTCGTCGTGCTCGACGTCATGCTCCCCGACATGGACGGGTTCACGGTCACGCGCCGCCTGCGCGAGAAGGGGCAGCACGTGCCCGTGCTGTTCCTCACCGCCCGCGACGACACCGCGGACAAGGTGCAGGGCCTGACGGTCGGCGGCGACGACTACGTGACCAAGCCGTTCAGCCTCGAGGAGGTCGTCGCGCGGATCCGGGCGATCCTGCGCCGCACGACGCCCGACGAGGCGCTCGACTCCTCCGTCCTGCGGTACGCCGACCTCGAGCTCGACGAGGACACGCACGAGGTCCGCCGCGGCGGGCACCTGGTGGAGCTGTCCCCCACCGAGTTCAAGCTGCTGCGCTACCTCATGCTCAACCCGAACCGGGTGCTGTCCAAGACGCAGATCCTCGACCACGTCTGGCAGTACGACTGGGGCGGCGACGCGAACATCGTCGAGTCGTACATCTCCTACCTGCGCCGCAAGATCGACCAGCTCACGGGCCCCGACGGGGAGCGGCTCCCGCCGCTGATCCACACCCGGCGGGGCGTGGGGTACCTGCTGCGCGGGCCGGCGTGACGCATCCCGGGACCACGCCGGTGCCGGTGGCGCAGGCGGACGCGGCCGGGGCCGGGGAACCCCGGCCGGGTGTGCTCACGCGGATGCGGGCGGCCTGGGCGACCGTGCCGCTCGTGCGGCGCCTCGTCGCGATCATCGTCGTGCTGCTCGGCGCGGGGCTCGTGCTCGCGGGGGCGGCGAGCACGACCCTGCTGCGCCGCACCCTCGTGCTGCAGGCCGACGCGAAGCTCCAGGACGAGGGCCGCCGGCTGGCGCAGCAGACGGTGGACGCGCTGTCCGGCATGCCCGGCCTCGGGGACGTCGGGCCGTCGGACTACTACGTGCAGGCCCGGATCGGCGCGGTCGAGGTGCCGCTCATCGGCCGTGCGCCGACCCTCGCGGAGTACGGGCGCCCGCACATCCCCGACCTCACCGTCCGGCAGGCCGCCGCCCGCGCCGGGGAGCCGTACACCGTCGGGTCGTCCCGCGCGGCCTCGCGGTGGCGCGCCGTGACCTTCCCGCTGGAGGACGGCAGCGGGTACCTCACGGTGGCGCTCCCCCAGCGCGACCTGGACCGCGCGGTCGTCTCGCTCTCGCGCATCCTGCTGCTCAGCGGGATCGCGATCGTCCTGCTGGGCGCGGTGACTGGCACGTGGGCGGTGCGGCGCTCGCTGCGCCCGCTGGACGAGATCGAGGACACCGCCGCGGCGATCGCCGCCGGCGAGCTGTCGCGGCGCGTGCCGACCGCGTCGACGACGACCGAGGTCGGGCGGCTCGCCGCCGCGCTGAACGGGATGCTCGCGCAGATCGAGGAGGCGTTCGACGCGCGCACGGCGTCCGAGGCGCGGATGCGCCGGTTCGTCGCGGACGCGTCCCACGAGCTGCGGACCCCGCTCGCGACCATCCGGGGCTACGCCGAGCTGTACCGGATGGGCGCGACGACGACCCCGGAGCAGGTGGGCGACACGATGCGGCGCATCGAGGGCTCCGCGACGCGCATGGGCTCGCTCGTCGAGGACCTGCTCGCGCTCGCGCGGCTGGACGAGGGCCGGCCGGGCCGCCTCGGGCCGGTCGACCTGACCGTGCTCGCCGCGGACGCCGTGAGCGACCTGCGCGCGCTCGACCCGGACCGGCCGGCCCGCCTCGAGACGGGCGGCAGCCCCGGGCCCGTCGTGGTGCAGGGTGACGAGGCACGCCTGCGGCAGGTCCTCGCGAACCTCGTCGGGAACGCGGTGCAGCACACGCCGGCGGGCACCCCCGTGGAGGTGCGGGTCGGGCCCGGCGGGCCGGACGGCGAGGCGCCGGGGACGGCGGTGCTCGAGGTCCGCGACCACGGCCCCGGCATCGCCCCGGAGCACGCCGCGCGGGTCTTCGAGCGCTTCTACCGCGTCGACGCGTCGCGGACGCGCGAGTCCGGCGGGTCGGGGCTCGGCATGGCGATCGTGGCCGCGATCGTCACGTCGCACGAGGGACGCGTCCGTCTGACGCAGACCCCGGGCGGCGGGACGACGGTCCGCGTCGTCCTGCCCGTCGACGGGCCGACGGGCGGCACGGCGGCTGCGTCCGCGGACGTGGTCGGACGTCCGACCAGCGGGACCGCGGGTGCGCTCCCCGCGCCGGACGTGGCTACGATGGCCCGTCCTACGTCACCGTCGTGAGGCATGATCCATGGGCGTCCATGACGCACCGGGCTGGCTCCTGCCGGCCTTCTCCCGCAGCGTCGTCGGAGCCGGGGGCACCGCGTCCCCCGAGGAGATCCGGCGTACCGGCGAGGACCTCCTCGACCGCTGGTCCCGCCCCGAGCGCCACTTCCACAACGTGCGGCACCTCGTGGACGTGCTCGCCCGGGTGGACGAGCTCGACGAGGAGGCGCACGAGCCCGACCTGGTGCGCCTCGCGGCCTGGTACCACGGGGCCGTGTTCGACTCCGCCGAGCGCAAGGCGTACGCCAACAAGGGCGGCGAGGACGAGGCCGCGAGCGCCCGGCTGGCCCGCGAGCAGCTGACGGCGCTGGGCGTCCCCGAGCGGCGCGTCCAGCGGATCGCCGACCTCGTCTCGGCGCTGGTGCGGCACGCGCCCGACCGCCAGGACATCGACTGCGCGGTGCTGTGCGACGCCGACCTGGCGATGCTCGCGACGGAGCCCCAGCGGTACAAGGCGTACCTCAAGGACGTGCGCGCCGAGTACGCGCACCTGCCGCTCGAGGACTACCTGCGGGCGCGTGCCCGCATCCTGCGCAAGCTGCTCGCGCGCCCGTCGCTGTTCGTCAGCCCTCTCGCCCAGCCGTGGGAGGAGCCGGCCCGGCAGAACGTGTCGGCCGAGCTGCAGCGGCTCGAGAAGGAGCTGAGCCGGCTCGAGGAGGCCACGGGCGGGGACGCCCCGCCAGGCGCCCCGGACGGCGGTGGCGCCGGCGGCTCCGGCGGCTCCGGTGGCTCCGGCGGGGCCGGCCCGACCGGTCCGGCCGGGCGGGGTCCGGGGACCCCGCCCGTCGTCGACGCCCCGCGAGCGGCCTCGCGCCCGCTCTGACGCACCCCGCACCGCACCCACCGAGCCCTCCCCCGGCACCGCGAGGAGGCACCCGCCTCGCCCTGAGGGCACCGGGTCGCGCTGACGCACCCGGCGCCGCTCAGGACCAGGCGACCCCGGGCTGTCGGCCACGGGCTCAGTGCCCGAACAGGCGGGCGGCGTGCGCCTCCGCGTCGGCGTAGGTGCGGGCGGCCGACTGCATCGCGGTCGCGATCTGCGCGAGGGACTGCTCCACCCGCGCCTGCGTCCCGGTCCACTCGGCGACGAGCGCCGAGAACGCTCCCGCCGCGCCGCCCCGCCACGACGCCTGCAGCTCGGCGAGCTGCCGCTGCATGCCCGCGACCTCCGCCTGGATCGTCGCCGCACGGGCGAGCACCGCCGCCGCCGACCCGTCGAGGTGGGCGGCGTCGACCTCGTACCTGCTCATGGGACCTCCTCCGCGCCCGTCGCGGCCGCCCGTCGGACGGCCCGTGGACGACGGACGCGCCGACGCTAGGCGCCGGCCCCGCCCGCCCGGAGGCACCGGGCGGGCGGCCGAGGACGACAGGGCGCGGACGGCGGGCTGTGGTCGGCTCGCAGGAGGCGCCGCGTCCGCGCGGACGTACGCTCACCCGGTGACCGTCCTCCTCGACCCGCCGCTGTGGCCCCGGCACGGCACGGTCTGGGGCCACCTGGTCAGCGACGCGTCCTACGACGAGCTGCACGCGTTCGCGGCCCGCGCCGGCATCCCGCGGCGGGCCTTCGACCGCGACCACTACGACGTGCCCGCCGAGCGCTGGGACGAGCTCGTCGGCCTCGGCGCGGTCCCGGTCGGCACGCGCGAGCTCGTCCGGCGGCTGCGGGCCTCCGGCCTGCGCGTCCCCGGACGCGACCGCCGGCCCGACGCTCCCTCCCCCCACGCTCCCTCCCCCGACGGCCCCTGACTCCGACCGCCCCAGCCCGCGGCGGCCCCGCCCGGCCCGCTCCGGACGACGAACCCGGACTTCTCCGCGCCGGCGCTTCCCGTCCCGCGGAGAAGTCCCGGTTCGAGGTCCTCGTGCCGGGCGCGGCCCCTAGCGGCCGGCGGCGAGGGCCGCGAGCCATCCCCCGGTGTCGGTGACGTCCGCCCCGGACGCCCCGGCCTCGGCGGTGCACCCGAACCCGACGACCCACGTGCCGTCGGCGAGCTCCACCCGGCCCAGCGTCATCGGGGCGGGCAGGTCGGCGAGGAACGTCCCGAGCGCCCCGGGCGACAGCCGCCACACCTCGCCCGCGATCGGCGCACCGCCCCCGGCGCCGACCCGTACGAGCCCCGGCTTGCGCGGCGCGGTGGGCAGCGCGACCAGCCGGTAGGCGTCGGACGTCGTGACGGCCCGGTCGAAGCGGGCGCCCAGGTCGGCGAGCTGCCCCTGCAGCGGCTGCCCGCGCAGGTGCGCCCCGACCACGAGCAGCTCGACGGTGCCGCCGACCACCAGCGGCGCGTACCCCGGCACGTCCGCGGCGCCGTCCTCGTCCGCGAGCAGGCGTGCCGCGAGGTCGAGCGCGAGCTGGTCCTCGCCGCCGCGGGCGATCACGGTGACGCCGAACGGCCCCCCGTCCGCCTCGCCCGCCGGGACCGCGACGGCCGCGAGGTCGAGCAGGTTGACGAAGTTCGTGTACGTGCCGAGCCGCCGGTTGATGGCGACGGGGTCCGCCTGCACGTCCGCGATCGTCGGGTGCTCCGTGGTCGTCGGCAGCAGGAGCAGGTCGACGCCCTCCAGGGTGCGGGCGGCGTCGGCCCGGGCGGCGTCGAGACGCAGACGGTCGCGCACGTAGTCCGCCGCGGGGACCGCGCCCCCGGCCAGGACGATCGACGCGACGATGGGGTCCGCGTCCGCCGGGCCCGTCGCGAGGAACTCCCCCACGGCGGCGTACCGCTCGGCGACGATCGCCCCGTCGTACAGCAGCCGCGCCGCCTCGAGCATGCCGGAGACGTCCACCTCGACGGTCCGTGCGCCGACGGCCCGCACCCGCTCGACGGCGGCGGCGAAGGCAGCCCGCCAGCCCGGCGAGAGCGGCACCAGGTCCTGCGCGCGCGGCACGGCCACGAGGGGCTCGTCGCGCAGCGCGACGGGCACGTCGACGGGCCACGTCCGCCGGGCCGCCGCGCCGGCGCCGGCCTCCACCATGAGCCGCGTCGCGAGCGCGCCCGTCGCGAGGTCCCGGGTGAAGGTCGTGACGACGTCGTAGGACGCGCACGCGGGCACGACCCCGCCGGTCGGCACGAGCCCCACGCTCGTCTTGATGCCGACGAGCCCGTGGAACGCCGCGGGCACGCGTCCGGACCCGGCCGTGTCGGTGCCGATCCCGATGTCGGCGACGCCGAGCGCGACGGCCACCGCCGACCCGGAGGACGACCCGCCGGACACGCGCTCGGGCAGGGTCGCGTGCCGGACGGCGCCGTACGGGCTGCGGGTGCCGACGAGCCCTGTCGCGAACTGGTCGAGGTTCGTCTTGCCGAGCACGACCGCGCCCGCGTCGACCAGCGCCCGCACGGCCGGTGCGGTGCGCGCGGCCGGTCCGGGGCGCCCGGCGGGGTGCGTCGCGTAGGACGGGCACCCGGCGGTCGTGGGCAGGCCCGCGACGTCCACGTTGTCCTTGACCGCGAGCGCGAGCCCGGCCAGCGGCAGCTCCTCCCCCGCGGCGACGCGCGCGTCGACGGCGGCGGCCGCCGCGAGCGCGTCGGCCTCGGGCACGACGGCGATCCACACCTCCGGCCGGTCGACCTCCCGCATGCGGGCGTACGCCGCGCGCACCCGCGCCTGCGCGCGGCCCTCCGGCGCGCGGCCCTCCGGCGCGCGGCCCTCCGGCGCGCGGTCCTCGCCCGCGGGTCCCGCCTCGACGACGCGCGTCCCGGACGTCGCGGCGCTCACGCGTCCACCGCCAGCACCGCGAGCGGCGCGCCCGGCCCCACGTGCTGCCCCGGTTCCACGAGCACCCGCACCACCCTCCCGTCGGACGGCGAGGGCACCGCCAGCTCCAGCTTCATGGCCTCCAGCGCGACGAGCAGGTCGCCCGCGCGCACGTCCGCCCCGGCCGCGGCCTCCACCCGCCAGACGGACCCCACCATCGGCGCCTCGACGAGCACGTGCCCGTCGAGCAGCTCCACCTCGGCGGCGACGGACCCGTGCGCGGCGGCCGGCGCCTCCTCCTCGGGAGCCGCGTCGAGCTCGCCCGCGGCGGCCCACGCGTCGCGCTCGGTGGCGAACGCGGCGGCCTGGTGCGCGCGGAAGGCGGCGATGTCGTCGGCGTGCTCGGTGAGCAGCGCGAGGTGCTCGCGGTAGGAGAACGTGCCGTGCTCGACCTGCACCTCGAGCCGCCCGGCGGCGAACGCGACGCGCTGCTCCGCGAGCTCCTCCGCGCCGACGGGGTGCCAGACGATCCGGTCGAAGAACCGCAGCAGCCACGGCGTCCCGGGCTCGAACACGCCGTGCTGGCGGTGCCCCGACCAGATGGGCACGGTCCGCCCGACCAGCTGGTACCCGCCGGGCGAGTCCATCCCGTACACGCACAGGTACTGCCCGCCCAGGCCGACGGTGTCGGCGGCCGTCCAGGTCCGCGCCGGGTTGTACTTCGTCGTCATGAGCCGGTGCCGCGGGTCGAGCGGCACGGCGAGCGGCGCGCCGAGGTAGACGTCGCCGAGCCCGAGGACGAGGTACTCCGCCTCCGTCATGGTCCGCAGCACGTCCTCGCCGGAGCCGAGCCCGTTGACGCGCCGCACGAACTCGACGTTCGACGGCAGCCAGGGCGCCTCCGGACGCACGCCGACGGTGTAGCGCGCGATCGCCTCGGCGACGACCGGGTCGTCGAACGAGAACGGCAGGTGGATGCGCCGCGACGGGACCTCGAGGTCGGCGGTCGCGGGCAGGTCGGCCTCGAGCGCGACGAGCACGTCGACGAGGGCGCGGACGGTCAGCAGCGCGGGGTCGACGTGCACGTGCAGGGAGCGCACGCCGGGCGTGATGTCGACGACGCCGGGCAGCGCCCGCGCCCGCAGCGCCTCGCCGAGCGCGTGCACCCGCATCCGCAGGCCGAGGTCGAGCACCATCGGGCCGTACTCGACGAGCACGTTGTCGTCGGCGCCGCGCAGGTACACGACGTCGGGGCGGCCGAGCGGGTCGGTCGGGTCGCCGGCGACGCGCGCGAGGACGCCGTCGTCGCCGTCGGGGCCGGTCGCCAGGTCGGCGGGCACGGACGCCGACGCGCGCCGGACCGTCGAGGTGCGCAGGGCGTCCGCCGTCGCCTCGGGCACCGGGACGAGCCGCACGGTGTCGCCCGGGCGGATCTGGCCCATCTTCCAGCGGTGCCCCGCGACCACGGTCACCGGGCAGGCGAACCCGCCGAGCGACGGCCCGTCGGGACCGAGCAGGATCGGGGTGTCGCCGGAGACGTTGAGCGCGCCGACCGAGTACGGGTTGTCGTGCAGGTTGGACGGGTGCAGGCCGGCCTCGCCGCCGTCGGGGCGGGCCCACCGCGGCTTCGGGCCGCTCAGCCGGATCCCCGTACGGTTCGCGTGCGTCTGCACCTGCCACGTGGCGTCGTAGAGCATCCGCATGTCGTCGTGCGTGAAGTACGTCGGCGCCGGCTGGGGCCCCTCCTGGACGGCGAGCTCCCACGCGTGGACGAGCTGCGGCCGTGCCTCCTCCGGCACGGCGGTGGCGGCGGGGGCGTCGGCGGGCACGGGCGCCGGGACGAGCACGTCGCCGGTGGCGAGCGCCCGCCCGGTGTACCCGCCGAAGCCGCCGAGCGAGAACGTCGACGCCGAGCCCAGGTACTCGGGCACGTCCAGCCCGCCGCGCAGCAGCACGTACGTGCGCAGGCCGGTCCCCGTCGGGGCGCCGACGTCGAGCACGGCCCCCGCGGGCACCTCGACCGGCTCCCACTGCGGCACGCCCACGCCGTCCACCGTCACGGGCGCGTCGGCCCCCGTGACGCACACGACCGCCGCGTGGCTGAACCGCAGCCGCGGCCCCTGCAGCGTGCACTCCAGGCCCGGCGCGCCCTCGGGGTTGCCGAGCGCGACGTTGCCGAGCCGGAACGACAGGTCGTCCATCGGGCCGGACGGGCTGATGCCGACGTCCCAGTGCCCGAGCCGGCCGGGCCAGTCCTGCACGGTCGTCATGACCCCGGGACGCAGCACCTCGACCCACGGCTCGTCGTCGGTGACGTGCGCGAGCGTGCCCGTGGTGTGGGCGGCGGCGACGAACGCCTCGTCCGCGACGGCCGCCCGCAGGAGCGGCAGGTTGGTGGAGATGCCCGAGACGGACGTGCCCGCGAGCGCGTCCGCGGCCGCCGCGAGCGCCGCGCCGCGGTCGTCCGCGTGCACGATCACCTTGGCCAGCATCGGGTCGTAGTGGCTCGTCACCTCCTGGCCGGTCTCCGCCCACGCGTCGACGCGGGCGCCCTCCGGGTAGACGACGTCGGTGAGCAGGCCGGCGCTGGGGCGGTAGCCGCGGCGCGGGTCCTCCGCATAGACCCGGGCCTCGACGGCGTGGCCGCGGCGGGCGGGGCCGTCGTCGGGCAGGGCGGCGAGCTCGTCGCGCAGGTCGGCGTCGCCGCGCGCGAGCCGCAGCATCCAGCCGACGAGGTCGACGCCCGTGATCTCCTCCGTCACCGGGTGCTCGACCTGCAGGCGCGTGTTGACCTCGAGGAAGGAGACCTCCTGGCGGTCGACGTCGTACACGTACTCGACCGTGCCGGCCGACCGGTACGCGACCGACGCGGTGAGGGCGCGGGCGGACGTCCCGAGCGCGGCGCGGACCTCGTCCGGCAGCCCGGGCGCCGGCGCCTCCTCGACGACCTTCTGGTTGCGGCGCTGCAACGAGCAGTCCCGGTCCCCCAGGCTCACGACCCGCCCGGCGCCGTCGCCGAACACCTGCACCTCGAGGTGGCGGGCGCGCCGCACGAACCGCTCGAGGAACACCCCGCCGGACCCGAAGCTCGCCTCCGCGAGCCGCTGCACGCGCGCGTACGCCTCGCGCAGCTCGTCCGGCCCGTCGCACGCCTGCATGCCGATGCCGCCGCCCCCACCGACGGCCTTGAGCATGACCGGGTAGCCGACGGCCTCGGCGGCGGCGAGGGCCGCGTCGACGTCGTCGAGCAGGCCGCTGCCCGCGATGAGCGGGACACCCGCCGCCCGGGCGGCCTCCCGGGCGCGGTGCTTGTCGCCGAACACCTCCAGGTGCGCGGGCGTCGGACCGACGAAGGCGAGCCCGGCCGCCTCGACGGCCGCCGCGAACGCCGCGTTCTCGGAGAGGAACCCGTAACCGGGGTGGATCGCTCCGGCCCCCGTCGCGAGGGCCGCCTCCAGCACCGCGTCGGCGCGCAGGTACGACTCCGCGGCGGGCGCCGGGCCGAGGCGGACGGCCTCGTCGGCGAGGCGGACGTGCGGGGCGGCGGCGTCGGCGTCGGAGAAGACGGCGACGGTGCGCAGGCCCAGCGCGGACGCGGTGCGCAGGATCCGGACGGCGATCTCGCCGCGGTTGGCCACGAGCAGGGTGTCGAACACGGCGGCCCCTCGGGTCGGTCCGGCGCGGGGCCGGAGGTCGACCGGGGCTGTATACACCCCGGTATCCGGGACCGTAGGAGGGTGGTGTTTCGCCCCGAGCGTCCCGCCGTGAACGCTGCGTTACGGCCGACGTCCCCGTGGGGCGGCACCGCCGCATGCCCCCGTATGACGACGAGACCGTCGTTCTGGTCACCACCGACGCCCGATCCGACGGTCTGACCGCCGGGGCGCGGATGAGAGGTGCGGCGGGCGCCCCTCAGCCCGCGAGCGCCATGCGCGCCATCGCCGCCGACGCCCGCTCCATGACGACCTCGAGCGACTCCCCCACGTGCTTGTGCAGCGCCGTGAGCGCCTCGGGCAGCCGGTCGGCGAGCACGAGCCGCAGGATCTCCAGGTGCTCGTCGATCGTGGCCGTGATGCGCTCGTCCTCGACGAAGTCGTGCATGCGCACGGCACGGATCTTCTGGTTCACGGTGACGAGGGCGTCGGTGAGCTGGGCGTTGCCCGACGCGCGGGAGAGCACCTGGTGGAAGCCCTCGTCGACGACGACGAAGCTCGGGTCGGGCTCCGGGACGTCGTCGCGCATCTCCTCCCACCGCGCGAGCTCGGCGCGCAGCATGCCCGCGTCGTGCTTCACCTGCGGGTTCTCGACCGCACGCGCGATGCCGCGGAGCTCGAGGGTGATGCGCAGCTCGTAGAGGTTGCGCAGCGTCTCCAGGGACGGCACGACGACGGCGTACCCGAAGTCGGTGCGCTCGACGAGGCCGTCGGACAGCAGCCGCGACAGCGCCTCGCGCACCGGGGTGCGGGACACCTCGAACGCCTTGGACAGCTTCGGCTCCGTGAGCCGCTCGCGCGGGGAGACGCGGCCGTTGAGGATCTCGTCGCGCAGCCGGTGGTAGACCGCCTCCCGCAGCGACCCGCCCGTCCCCGTCCCCATACCCGGGGAGCCTAGACCTGCACCGACGTCCCCCGGTGCCGGCAGCACCACGCCCGTCACAGGGCCATCGCCGCGCGGACGACGTCCTGCTGCTCGGCGCCGCCCGCACCGCTGGCCGTCACGCGCCCCGACTCCAGGACGTGGTACCGGGCGGCCGCCGCCAGCGCGAAGCCCACGTGCTGCTCGACCAGCAGCACGCCCAGGCCGGCGGCGGCGAGCTGCACGACGGCGTCCTCGATCTCGGCGACGACCGACGGCTGGATGCCCTCGGTCGGCTCGTCGAGCACCATGACGCGCGGCCCGGTGACCAGCGCCCGGGCGATCGCGAGCTGCTGGCGCTGCCCGCCCGAGAGCAGGCCCGCGCGCCGGCCCAGCACCTCCCGCAGCGCGGGGAACAGGTCGAGCGCCTCGTCGACGCGGCGCGCCGCACCCGACCCGGCGGCGTCGGCGACGAGCTGCAGGTTCTCGCGCGCCGTCAGCTGCCCGAACGACTGCTGCCCCTGCGGCACGTACGCCAGCCCACGGCGGACCCGCTGGTGCGGCCGCGCGCGCGTGACGTCGTCCCCGTCGACCAGCACGGCGCCCGACCGCACGGGCAGCAGCCCGACTGCGGCGCGCAGCAGCGTCGTCTTGCCCGCGCCGTTGTGCCCGAGCACGGCGACGACCTGCCCCGCCGGCACCTCGACGTCGACGCCGTGCACGACCTCGGTGCGCCCGTACCCGACGTGCACCCCGCACAGTTGCAGCATCACTCCACCTCCGTGCTCGTGGCCGCGGTCCGCGACCCGCGCCCGTGCGCGCCCGTGCCCAGGTACACCTCGACGACCCGCGGGTCCGCCTGCACCTGCGCGACCGTCCCCTCGGCGAGGACCTTCCCCTGGTGCAGCACGGTCACCGACGACGCGAACGCCCGCAGGAACTCCATGTCGTGCTCGACGACCACGACGGTCCGCTGCTCGCCGATGCGCTGCAGCAGCAGGCCGGTCTCCTCGCGCTCGGCCTGGCTCATGCCGGCGACCGGCTCGTCGAGCAGCAGCAGGCGCGCGTCCTGCACCAGCAGCATCCCGATCTCCAGCCACTGCTTCTGCCCGTGCGCGAGGACGCCCGCGGGCAGGTCGCGCACGTGCGCCAGGCCCACGGTCTCGAGGGCCGCCTCGACCTCGGGCGGCACCGACCGCCGGCGCCGCAGCAGCGTCAGCGGACCGCGCCGGGCGCCCGCCGCGATGTCGAGGTTCTGCAGCACGGTCAGCTCGTCGAACACGCTCGCGGTCTGGAACGTGCGCCCCACCCCGGACCGGGCGATGCGGTGCGACGGCCGCCCGAGCAGGTCGACGCCCCCGAACTGCGCCGACCCGGCGGCCGCGACGAGCCCGGTGAGGGCGTCGACGACCGTGGTCTTGCCGGCGCCGTTGGGGCCGATGAGGAACCGCAGGTCGCCCTGCGTGACCGTGAGGTCGACCCCGTCGACCGCGACGAACCCGTCGAACTCCACCCGCAGGCCGCGCACCTCGAGGTAGTCGTGCCGGAACCGGGCGGCCGGTGCGGCGAGCACCTGCTCGAGCGCCTCGGTGTCGAGCCGCCCGGCCTCGACCGCCGGTGTCGTGTCGCTCATGCGTGCCTCCCGGCGGTGTCGACGGTGTCGGTCGTGACGTCCGGTGCGCCGGCCGGCGGGTCCGCCGGGACACCACCCGCGCTGCCCGCGGCGGGTCGCACGTCGGACGCCGGCCCCACCTCGGGGACCGCGGACCCGCGCGCCCGGCGCCGGCGCAGCGCCCCGCCGAGGCTCGCGAGCCCGTTCGGCAGGAACGCGACGACGCCGATGAACAGGGCCCCCTGGAAGTAGGTCCAGAACGAGGGGAACTGCTCCGACAGGCTGGTCTCGGCCCACGACACCGCGATGGACCCGAGCACGGGCCCCAGCAGGGTGGCGCGCCCGCCGATGGCCACGCCGACCAGCAGCGCGATCGACGGCACCACGCCGACGTCGGCCGGCGAGATGATCCCGGCGACGGGTGCGAACAGCGCGCCCCCGACCGCCGCGAACGCGGCGGCCACGGCGTACGCGACGACCTTGACGACCGCCGGGTCGTAGCCGAGGAACCGCACGCGGTTCTCCTGGTCGCGCACCGCGACCAGCAGCTCGCCGTAGCGCGAGCGCATGAGCAGCCGCACGACCACCACCATGACGACGAGCACGCCGGCGGCGATGTAGTAGAGCATCCGCTTGTTCACCGGGTCGGCGAGGTCGTACCCGAAGAACGACCGGAAGCCGTTGAGCCCGTTCGTCCCGCCGGTGACCTTCTGCTGCCCGACGAGCAGGATCGCGAACGCGGCCGCGAGCGCCTGCGACAGGATCGCGAAGTACGCCCCGCGCACGCGCCGGCGGAACACGGCGAGCCCGAGCACGGCGGCCAGGCCGGCGGGCAGCAGCAGGATCGCCAGCACCGTCACCACGGGCGAGCGCAGCGGCTCCCACCACCCGGGCACGACGCCGTCGCCGTACAGGAGCATGAAGTCCGGCACGCCGCCGGGCCCGGCGTCCGACAGCTTCATGTGCATCGCCATGAGGTAGCCGCCGAGGCCGAAGAACACGCCCTGCCCGAGCACGAGCATCCCGCCGCGTCCCCACGCCAGACCGATGCCGACCGCCACCATCGCGAGGCACAGGAACTTGGCGAGCAGGTTGAGCCGGAAGTCTGAGAGCACCGCGGGCGCGACGCCGACGAGCAGCACCACCGCGAGCGCGATGCCGCCCCACAGGCGCACGCCCTCGCGCCGCCACCAGTCGGGGCGGGCCACGGCGGTCCGCGCCGACCCCGGCCGTGCCGCGCTCATGCGAGGCTCCGCGTGCGGACGGAGACGAGCCCCTGCGGCCGCAGCTGCAGGAACGCGACGATGACGACGAACAGCAGCACCTTCGCGAGGCTCGCGGTCGTCGAGTACTCGAAGCCGGCCTGCAGGATGCCGAGGCCGACCGCCGCGAGCACGGCGCCCTTGAGCTGGCCGATGCCGCCGACGACCACGACGAGGAACGCGTCCACGACGTACGCGGTGCCGAGCGTCGGACCGATCGACCCGAGCAGCGTCAGCGCCACGCCGGCGACCCCGGCGATGCCGGAGCCGACGAAGAACGTGAGCCGGTCCGTCGCCCGGGTGGACACCCCGGACGTCTCGGCGAGGTCCCGGTTCTGCACGGTGGCGCGGATGCGCCGGCCCAGCGGCGTCACCTTGAGCACCATCGACAGGGCCAGGACCGCGGCGACGGCCAGCGCGAGGATGAACAGCCGGGTCCGCGGCACGTCCATGCCGAGCAGCGGCACCGCGCCGGACAACCACGCCGGCGCGCGCACGTCGACGTTCGGCGCGCCGAACACGTCGCGGGCGGCCTGCTGCAGCACGAGCGAGACGCCGAACGTCACGAGCAGGGTGTCCAGGGGGCGCCGGTACATGCGGGAGATGAGCGTGACCTCGAGCAGCAGGCCGAGCAGCCCGCCCACGAGGAAGCCGAGCGGCAGCGAGACGAGCAGCGAGACGCCCGCGTCGGGCAGCAGCTGCTGCACGACGAACGCGGTGTACGCGCCGGCCATCATGAACTCGCCGTGCGCCATGTTGATGACGCCCATCTGCCCGAACGTCAGGGCCAGGCCGAGCGCCGCGAGCAGCAGGACCGAGCCGAGGCTCAGACCCGCGAACAGCTGAGGGAGCAGGGCGTCCATCCGGGGCCGCCTTCCGTCGTGGGTGGGACGCGCCGCCGCCGCCGGGGGGGCGGCCCGGCCGACCGAGGGGCCGGCCGGGCCGCCGCGTCAGCGACGCGCGGCGCGCGCGGGTGGGGTCAGGACAGGCCCTCGGCCCAGTCGTAGCCCTCGAGGAACGGGTCCGGCTCGATCGGGCCGTCCGACTGCCACACCGGGTAGATGAGGCCGTCCTCGCGGATCTCGCCGACGTACGCGGTCTTCGCGATGTGGTGGTTGTCGCCGTTCACGGTGACGGTGCCCTCGGGGGCGTCGAACGAGACGCCGTCCGCGGCCTCCTGGATCGCCGCGACGTCGAAGGACTCGGCCTTCTCGACCATGCCCTTCCACAGGTAGAGGGACGTGTACGCCGCCTCCATCGGGTCGGACGTCGGGCGGTCGGCGCCGTACTTCGCCTGGAAGGCGGCGACGAACTCGGCGTTCGCCGGGGAGTCGACGGTCTGGTAGTAGTTCCAGGCGGTCAGCTGGCCCGCGACGTTCTCGACGCCGATGCCGCCGACCTCCTCCTCGGCGACCGAGACGGACACCACGGGCGCCGCCTCGGGGGTCAGGCCGACGTTCTTGTACTCCTTGAAGAACGCGACGTTGGAGTCGCCGTTCAGGGTGTTGAACACCGCGTCGGCGCCCGAGGCCTTGAGCTTGTTGACGATCGTCGAGAAGTCGGTGTGCCCGAGGGGCGCGTACTCCTCGCCGACGACCTCGATGCCGTTCGCCTCGGCGTAGGCGTTGATGATCTTGTTCGCCGTCCGCGGGAAGACGTAGTCGGAGCCGACGAGGAAGACCTTCGTCTTCCCCTGCTCCTTCAGGTAGTCCATGCCGGGGATGATCTGCTGGTTCGTGGTCGCGCCCGTGTAGAAGACGTTCGGCGACGCCTCGAGGCCCTCGTACTGCACGGGGTAGAACAGCAGCGCGTCGTGGCCCTCGAAGACGGGCAGCATCGCCTTGCGCGACGACGAGGTCCAGCCGCCGAAGACGGCGGCGACGCAGTCGGACGAGATGAGCTTCTCGGCCTTCTCCGCGAACACGGTGGGCTCGGACGCGCCGTCCTCGCCGACGACCTCGAGCTGCTTGCCGAGCACGCCGCCGGCCGCGTTGATCTCCTCCGCGGCGAGGTCGAGCGAGTCGCGCACGGTCTGCTCGGAGATGGCCATCGTGCCGGACAGCGAGTTGAGGAAGCCGATCTTGATCGTGTCGCCGGAGGTGTCGACGCAGGACTCGCCTCCGGAGGAGGACGGGGCGCCGGCCTCGGCGCCGGCGCGGGCGCCGCAGGCGGACAGGGCGAGCGCGGTGGCGAGGACGCCGGCGGACAGCGCGAGCGCGCGCCCCCGGGACGCCCGGACGGGGAGGGGATGAGTGGTCAACGCAGGTGCCTTTCGACGGGACGAGCGGGAGGTCCTGACGTGCTCGGGTCGGCGGGGCTCCGCGTCGCACCGCGTTGTGTCCCGCGGCGTATACAGCCCTGCGCCCATGGCTGAGGACGCTAGGGACGCCGTGTTTCGCCTGGGCCACCCGCGGTGTGAACAACCCGTTTCGCCGCCTCACCCGGCGCGCGGCGCGCAAATGGGCGCGGGCCCGGCCGGGGTCGCCGACTACGCTCGCGCCATGTCTCTGCGACCCCTCGACCAGTCCGCCAAGCTCAAGGACGTCCTCTACGAGATCCGCGGCAAGGCACTGGACGAGGCAGCACGCATGGAGGCCGAGGGCCGGCGCGTCCTCAAGCTCAACACCGGCAACCCGGCGGCGTTCGGGTTCGCCGCGCCGCACCAGATCGTCGCCGACGTCATCGCCGCGGTCCCGCACGCGCACGGGTACAGCGAGTCCCGGGGCATCCTGTCCGCCCGGCGCGCGATCGTCACGCGCTACGAGACCGTGCCCGGGTTCCCGGCCTTCGACGTCGACGACGTCTACCTGGGCAACGGCGTCTCCGAGCTCATCACGATGACGCTGCAGGCCCTGCTCGACGAGGGCGACGAGGTGCTCATCCCCTCCCCCGACTACCCGCTGTGGACGGCCATGACGAGCCTGTCCGACGGCAAGCCGGTGCACTACCGCTGCGACGAGTCGACCGGCTGGCAGCCGGACGTCGAGGACATCCGCGCGCGCATCACCCCGCGCACGAAGGCCATCGTCGTCATCAACCCGAACAACCCCACCGGCGCGGTGTACAGCCGCGAGGTGCTCGAGCAGATCGCCGACGTGGCGCGCGAGCACAGCCTGCTGCTGCTCGCCGACGAGATCTACGACCGCATCCTGTTCGACGGCGCGCAGCACGTCCCGCTGGCGTCCGTCGCGCCCGACCTGCTGTGCCTGACGTTCAACGGCCTGTCGAAGACGTACCGCGTCGCCGGCTTCCGCTCCGGCTGGGTCGTCGTGACCGGCCCGCAGGCGCACGCCAAGGGCTTCCTCGAGGGCATGACGCTGCTCGCGTCGACGCGCCTGTGCCCGAACGTGCCCGCGCAGCACGCCATCCAGGCCGCGCTCGGCGGCGTGCAGTCCATCGAGGCGCTCATCGCGCCCGGCGGGCGGCTGCACGAGCAGCGGCAGGTCGCCTGGGAGGGGCTGAACAAGATCCCCGGCGTCGACTGCGTGCGCCCCGACGGCGCGCTGTACCTGTTCCCGCGCCTGGACCCCGAGGTGCACGAGATCCACGACGACGCGCAGCTCGTCTACGACCTGCTCGTCAGCGAGCAGATCCTGCTGGTGCAGGGCACGGGCTTCAACTGGCCGACGCCCGACCACCTGCGCATCGTGACCCTCCCCGAGGCGCGCGAGCTCGCGGTCGCCGTCGAGCGGATCGGCAACTTCCTGGCGTCCTACAAGCAGGTGCCCGTGCGGGTCTGAGGACCGCCGGGAACGGCGAGGGGCCCGTCGCGCACGTGCGCGGCGGGCCCCTCGACCGTCACGGCGTCACAGGACGAGCAGCGACCAGCCCCCGCGGCCGTACCCCGTCACCTCGACGCGCAGGTCCGTGCGGCGCACGTACGCCTTGACCCACGGCACGACGTCGGCGGGCAGCGGCTCGCCCGGTGCGTACACCGAGTCCAGCCGCACGTGCGGCACGTCGGCGCCGTTGAGCAGCGACGAGGCCACGTTGAGCACCTCGCGCGCGTTCTCCTCCAGGACGGGCGACAGGCCGCCCGCCGCGGCGTCGTCGGCCGCGGGACGCGGCACGAGGCCGATCGCCGCGCCCACGTAGGCCGCCAGGGACAGGTCCATGAGGATCATCGCCCGCAGGTTCAGCAGCCGGTCCACGAACAGCCCCACGAGGGCGCCGCCGGGGGCCGACGGGTCGACCATGTCGCCGCCGGTGGAGACGACGACCTCGCGGCCCAGGAGGTTCTCCAGCAGGTCGCGCACGTCCTTCGCGCTCGGCAGGGGCGTCTCCGGGGTCATGGTCATGCCAGGACCGGCTCGATCGCGTCGCGGAACGTCTCCGCGGTGAACGGCTTCACGATGAGGAACAGCGCGCCCTCCCGCTCCGCCAGCGCCCGCATCTCGTCCGACCCCTCGGACGTGACGAAGCCGAACGGTGTCGAGAACCCCTCCGCGCGCAGGCTGCGCAGCAGGTCGATCCCGTTCATCTCCGGCATGTTCCAGTCCGACAGCACCACGTCGGGCTCGTCCGCACGCACGGCCTCGAGGGCCTGCGCCCCGTCGGCCGCCTCGCGGACCTCCCAGTCGTAGCCGGCCTGGCGCAGCGTGCGGATGACGATCTGGCGCATGACGCGGCTGTCGTCCGCGACGAGCACGCGGATCATCGGTCCCTCCTCCTGTCCGGGCGGCTCGGCGCAGCCGCCCCTGACGCTCCCCTGGTGGTCCTCACGGGTACCACCGCCGTCACAGCACAGCCCGCACGACGAGCTCCAGGGCCCGCCCGTGCCAGGCCAGGACCATCTCCGAGAGCACGAGGCCGCCCGGGAGACCCGGGTCGACGTCCGCGACCTGCGGCAGTCCGAGGCTACCCGTCGTCTCGAGCAGCGACTTCACGTTGCCGCCCACGACGTTGACGACCTCGCCGAACGCGTCGACCAGGTCGGCGCGCTCGACCGGCTCGTCCTCGCCGAAGCCCAGCAGGGCGCGGGCGAGCGCGTGCGCGGTGCTCGTCTCCGTGGTCAGCGACGCGCGCCCGGCCCAGTCGCCCTGGAGGTCGACCCACGCCGTGACCGGCTCCTGCCAGCCCGGCGGCGGCCCCTCCCACGGCACGATCGTGCCGACGTCGCCGTCCACCATGGACGCGAAGATGTCCTGGGCGATGGCGTACACGTCCTCGCCTGCGATGACCTGGCTCATACGGGCTCCCCCGCCGCGACGAGGCCGAGCAGCTCGAGCTTGTCGCGGATCGCGTCGACGGTGAACGGCTTGATGAGGTACTCGTGCGCGCCCGCTGCCAGGGCCCGCACGATCTGCGACTGCTCGCTCTCGGTGGTGACCATCATGATCGTCATGCCCCGCAGGGAACGGTCCTTGCGGACCGCGGTCACGAACTCCAGCCCGTCCATGACGGGCATGTTCCAGTCCACGCACACGAGGTCGACCGGACCGGTCGCGGCGAGCTTGTCCAGGGCGGCCTGGCCGTGCTCGGCGTCGTCCGTCTCGAACCCCAGCGTGCGCAGGGCCCGGGCCACGATGACGCGCATCGTGCGCGAGTCGTCGACGACCAGTGCTCTCATGTCAGCCCAGCTCCTCGGGTCGGGGTCGGCGTGGGGGCGGCGTCGCGGAGCAGCGAGAGCGTCTCCGCGAGGGCGGGTGCGGCCGGGTGCGGGACGGCGGCCAGCGGCGCCGACCTGCCCGCGGGGGGCGGCGGCACGAGCGGACCGGGGCGGGTCGCGGCCGTCGCGCGGAACGCCACGGTCGAGCCCACCTGCACGCGCTCGAACCCGTCGTGCACGCCGCTCGTCGTCTCGGCGGACCCGAGCACGAGCCAGCCGTCGGGACGCAGCGCCGTGCGCACGTGCTCCAGCACGGCGTGCCGGGTGGGCAGGTCGAAGTAGATGAGCACGTTGCGCAGGAACACCACGTCGAAGCCGCCCGAGGGCGGGGTGTCCAGCAGGTTGTGCCGGCGGAACGTGACGGTGCGGCGCAGCGCGTCGCCGACGCGCCAGTGCATGCCGTGCCGCTCCAGGTGCCGCACCAGCATCGCCGCGGGGAGGCCCCGGTTGACCTCGAGCTGCGAGTACTCGCCCGTACGGGCCCGCTCCAGCACCTGGGTCGACAGGTCCGTGGCGAGCACCTCGGCGCGCACGTCCGGCCCCAGCGTCTCCTCGAGCACCATCGCGATCGACCAGGGCTCCTGGCCGGTCGAGCACGCCGCGGACCAGATCCGCGGTGCGCGCCTGGCCCCGGCCCGCTCGGCGATCTCGGGCAGGATGTGCCGGCGCAGCGCCTCGAACGGCGCGACGTCGCGGAACCACGAGGTCTCGTTCGTCGTCAGGGCCTCGACGACGTCGTCGTGCGCGGCCGACCCCGGCTCGGCGCGCAGGCGCGCCACGTACGCGTCGACGTCCGGCAGCCCCGCCTCCCGCGCGAGCGGCATCAGCCTGCTCTCGACGAGGTACTCCTTGCCGTCGTCCAGCTGGATGGCGCTGGTGCGGCGCACGTGCTCCGCCACGTAGGCGAACGTGTGCCGTGCGATGCTCACGAGATCCTCCCGACCGGCGCTCGACGCGCCTGCGTGACGGTGCCGGTCACCACGTCGGCGATATCGCCGAGCGGCAGCACCGCATGGGCCCAGCCGGCCGTGGCGACCGCGCCGGGCATGCCCCAGACGACGCTCGTCGGCTCGTCCTGGACGAGTACCGTGCCGCCGGCCTGGACGACCGCCTCGGCGCCCGCGCGCCCGTCGGCGCCCATGCCCGTGAGCACGACGGCGAGCAGCTCGCCGCGCACGGCGTCCACCGCCGAGCGCAGCAGCACGTCCACCGCGGGGCGGCAGTAGTTGACGGGCGGCCCGTCGTCGAGGTGCGCCACCAGCGCACCCGCGACGTACCGCACGGTCAGGTGCCGGTCGCCGGGCGCGATGTACGCGTGCCCCGGTTCCAGCGGCTGGTCCTGCTCGGCCTCGTGCACGCGGACCGGCCCGAGCCGGTCCAGGCGTGCGGCGAGCTGGCGCGTGAACACCGGCGGCATGTGCTGCACCACGACGAGCGGCACCGGCAGCACGGGCAGCGCTCCGACGAGCCGCGACAGCGCCTCGGGCCCGCCCGTGGAGGAGCCGACCGCCACCAGCCGGACCGGCAGCGCCGGGCCCGCGGGGCGCAGCTCGACGGCCGAGGCGCGCGCCGTCGGCGCCGCGTCGCGACCGGGACGGACGGGCGCCGCCGGGGCCGCCGGCGCGGGGGCGGGAGCGGGAGCGGGCGCGGCGGCCGGCGCGGCCGCGCGCGGCGGCGCGAGCGCCAGGATCCGCGGGATGAGCTGCGCCGCCACCTCCGCCAGCGCGTCGGCCATGCTGGCCGTGCTGCCCGGCTTCGTCACGTAGTCCGTGGCGCCGGCCTGCAGCGCGTCCAGCGTGGCCTCGGCCCCGCGCTCGGTGAGCGTGGAGAACATGATCACCGGCTGGCGGTGCCCGGCGGCGCGCATCGCGCGGACCGCCGAGATGCCGTCCATCTCCGGCATCTCGACGTCCATGGTCACGAGGTCCGGCGCGAGCTGCTCGACCTTCGTCAGCGCGATCCGGCCGTTCGCCGCCACGCCCACCACGTCGATGCGCGGGTCGCGCGAGAGCACCTCGGTGACGAGGCGACGGACGACGACCGAGTCGTCGACCACCAGCACACGTGTCCGTGCCACGTCCCTGTCCCGTCCGTCCTCTGCCTGCGTCAGTACGTGAAGGCGGCGACGCGCCGGCGCAGCTCGTCGGACATCCGGGCGAGCTCGGAGACCGAGCTCGTCATCTGCCCCACCACCTGCGAGGACGACTGGGCCGACGTCGCGACGCCCGTGATGTTCTCGGCGATCTCGCCCGAGCCGGTCGCGGCCTCGACCACGCCGCGCGACATCTCGTTCGTGGTGGCCGTCTGCTCCTCGACCGCGGAGGCGATCGTCAGCTGGTAGTCGTTGATCGAGGCGATGACCGAGCCGATCTCGCCGATCGCCGCGACGGCGCCGGTCGTGTCCTGCTGGATGGCCTCGACCCGGCGGGCGATGTCCTCCGTCGCGCGCGCCGTCTCCTGCGCGAGCTCCTTGACCTCGCCGGCGACGACCGCGAACCCGCGGCCGGCGTCCCCGGCGCGTGCGGCCTCGATGGTCGCGTTGAGCGCCAGCAGGTTCGTCTGCTCCGCGATGCTCGTGATGAGCTTGACGACGTTGCCGATCTCGGCGCTCGACGAGCCGAGACGCGTCACCGTGTCGTTCGCGCTCTGCGCGGCGGACGTCGCGGCGTGCGCGACCCGCGCCGCCTCCGACGCGTTCTGGGCGATCTCACGGATGGAGGCGCCCATCTGCTCGGCGCCGGCCGCGACGGCCTGCACGTTGCGCGACACCTGCTCCGCCGCGGCGGCGACGACGCCGGCCTGCGCGCTGGTCTCCTCCGACCCCGATGCGACCTGGCTCGAGGCGGCCGAGAGCTCCTCGGCGGCCGACGCGACCGTCTGGGCGGCCTCGGCCACGCCGGTCAGGGTGGTGCGGACCGACTGCTGCGCCTGGCCCAGCGCGGCGGCCATGGTGCCGAGCTCGTCGCGGGACCGGACCTGGGCGGGGACCGTGAAGTCGCCCTCCGCCATGGCCTCGAGCGACCGGCGGACCTTGACGACGCCGGCGCGGATGCGCCGGGCCATGAGGACGGACAGACCGACGCCGCCGACGATCGCGACCAGGAAGCTGATGATCACCCGCCGGGAGGCCGCGTCCGCGGCCGCGGCCGCCTCGCCGGCCGTCGTCTTCATGTGCTGGTCGAGCTCCGCGCGGGTGGTGTCCAGGTACTCGGTGAACGTCGCCACCAGCGGCTCGCTGACGTCGCGGACCATGCGGTCGTACGCCGCGCTGTCGCCCGACGTCGCCGGGGGGACGAGGAGGGTGTCGCGCTGGTCCTGCCACCGGTTGAACCCGCCCCAGAACGCCTGCCAGCTCGCCCACGAGCCGATCTCCGAGGAGTCGAGCGCGTCGACCTGCTCGGCGAGCGCCGCGTCGGTCGCGGCCAGCTCGTCGAGCCAGCGCTGCTTCATCTCGGGCGAGCGCGTGGCGGCGAGCTGGGCGATGACCAGCTGGGCGTGGAGCTGCTGGTAGCGCACGTTCTCCAGGCCGGCGAGCGTCTCCTCCTGCATCGCGACGATCTGCGCGCTGCGGTCCGCGACGTCCTGGAGGCTGACCACCGCGTACGCACCGGCAGAACCGGTCAGGACGGCCATGAGTGCGACGAGACCGAGGATCTTCGTCAGCACCGAGGCGCCGAACCGCGGCAGGCGCCGGGGCAGGCGCAGCCGGGGCAGCGGCACCCGGGGAAGGCGCAGACGCCGCTTCAACGCTGAAGGGGTGGTGCTGCTCATCGCGGGCTCCTTGGAGGACAGCGGGAGGTCGGTGGGGTCGGTCGGGCCCGGCTGCTCCGACCGATCGGCCGGGGTCCCCGGGTTCTGAGTCGTCGGCGCGGCCACGTCAGGCCGCCACCGTCGCGTCGAGGTCGAGCACGTTGAGGAGCCCGTCGGGCAGCACGTGGGCGCCCGGCACGAGCGCGCGCACGGCGGCGTCGAGCGTCTCGGGCGCGGGGGCGAACGTGTCCTCGTCGACCTCGACGACGTCCCCGAGGGCGTCGACGACGAGCGCGACGTCCTCGTCGTGCACGTGCACGACGACGAGCGTCGCGTCCGCCGCGTCCGGACCCTCGGCGGCGTGCGGGCGCGCGGGCAGGCCGAGCGGCACCCGCGGGTCGACGACCGGCACGACCCGGCCGCGCAGGCCGAGCAGCCCGACGACGTCCTCGGGTGCGAGCGGCACCGGGGGGCCGAGGGGTGTGCGCAGGACCTCGCGCACGCGCAGCACGTCCACGCCATACCGGGCGTCGTCGAGGGTGAACGTCACCAGCCTGCTCATCGCACGGCCCCCAGGAGCTCGTCGGAGGTCTCGGTCTCGTCGTCGAGGAACGTCGGGTCGGCGGCGCGCACGGCGGCCTCCCAGTCGAGGCGCTCGGTCACGCGGCCGCCCACGACCGTCGAGCCGAGCAGGCCCACGTCCGCGACCGGCGAGTGGTCCGCGGCGTGGTCGCGGTCGAAGTCGAGGACCGCGTGCACCACGAGGCCGACCGCACGGGCGCCCCGCGCGACGACGACGACGATCTGCTCGTCCCCGCCGGGGCCGGCGCCGACGAGCCGGTCGACCCGGGTCAGCGGCAGGATCTCGCCGCGGTAGCGCAGGACGTCCCGCCCGCCGACCCGCTCCACCTGCTCGAGGTGCACGGGCTCCAGCCGCGTCACCAGGGCCGACGGCAGGCACAGGCGGCGGTCGTCGACGGAGACGACGAGCACCTCCTCGTCCGGGTCCGCCACGGCCACGTCCTCCGGCACGTCCTCGACGACCTGCTCGGCCTCGCCGACGATGCTGCGGCGGGCGAGGGACTGCAGGTCGAGGATGAGCGCGAGCGTCCCGTCGCCCAGCACCGTCGCGCCCGAGTACGCGCCCGCGGCCTTGAGCCGCGCGGACAGCGACTCGACGACGATCTCCTCGGTGGTCAGCACGCGGTCGACGACGACACCGAAGTGGTAGCGGTCGACCTGCACCGCGATCACGACCGAGCCCGGCGGGGGCTGCGTCGCGTCGGACACGCCGAGCGCGGTGCCGAGCAGGACGAGCGGCAGCAGCCGGTCCCGCAGCCGGAGCACCGGCGCGCCGTGCACGTGCTCGACCGCCGAGGTGCCCGACCGCCCGTCGGCGGCCACGAGCTCGAGGACGTTGGTCTGCGGCAGCGCGTACACGCGCCCGGCGCACTCGACCGTCAGCGCGGGGATGATCGCGAGGGTCAGCGGCATGCGCAGGCGCCACACGGTGCCGGCACCCGGGGTCGTCTCGACGTCCACCGTGCCGCCGACGGCCTCGATCTTGGTCCGCACGACGTCCATGCCGACACCGCGGCCCGACACGTTGGTCACGCTCGCGGCGGTGGAGAACCCCGGCAGGAAGAGCAGGTTGAGCAGCTCGCCGGTGGACGCCGCCGCGACCTGCTCGGGGGTGCGTAGCCCGCGCTCGACGGCCTTGGCCGCGACCGCGGCCGCGTCGATCCCGCGTCCGTCGTCGCTGACCTCGATGACGACCTGCCCGCCGGCGTGCAGGGCGCGCAGCGCGAGCCGCCCCTTCGGCGGCTTGCCGGCCGCGACGCGCACGTCGGGCGGCTCGATGCCGTGGTCGACGGCGTTGCGCACGAGGTGGGTGAGCGGGTCGCGCACGGCCTCCAGGAGGCTGCGGTCCAGCTCCGTCTCGCCGCCGGAGAGGTCGAGCGCGACCTCGCGCCCGCACGCCGCGGCCAGGTCGCGCACGACGCGCGGCATCTTCGACCACAGGTGCTCGATGGGCTGCATGCGGGTGCGCATGACGCCCTCCTGCAGCTCCCCGGCGATGACGTCGAGACGCTGCGCCGAGCGCACGAGGTCCGGGTCGTCGGCCGCGGCGGCGAGCCGGCTGATGCGGTTGCGGGCCAGCACGAGCTCGCCGACCTGGCGCACGAGCACGTCGAGCAGGGCCACGTCGACGCGGATCGCCGAGTCGCCGACGGCGGCCCGGTGGGCGGGCTCGTCGCCCGCGGGTGCGGGGCGCGGCTCGGCCGGCGCGGTGCGCTCGGCCTGCGGCGGCTCGTGCGGTGCGGGCAGCACCGCGGCGCCGCCGGAGGCGGGGTCGACGGCGGGAGCCGGGGACGCCGGCGCGGGCGCGGCCGGGGCCGGCACCGCGGCCTCGGAGGCGGGTGCGGGTGCGGCGGGCGCAGCGGGCGCGGACGCGGCGGGCGCGGCGGGTGCGGGTGCGGCGGGCGCAGCCGCGGCGACGGCCGCCGGCGCCGGCGCGTCGGCGAGCACCCCCTCGACGACCGCGACCACGTCGTCGATCGCCACGTCCTGCTCGCTGCCGTCGTTCTCGACGGCGGCCAGCAGGACCCGGACGCGATCGACCATCGCCAGCAGCGCGTCGGTCGTGCGCTGGTCCATCGACCGCTTGCCGTCGCGCAGCTCGACGAGGAGGTTCTCCCCCACGTGCGTCAGGCGCTCGAGCTTGCCGAACGCGAGGAAGCCGCTCGTGCCCTTGATCGTGTGGATCGTCCGGAAGACGCTGCTGAGCAGCGGCCGCGACCCGGGCTGCTCCTCGAGCGCCACGAGATCGCGGTCCAGCTGGTCGAGGTTCTCGAGGCTCTCGACCAGGAACTCGCGGACGATCTCGTCGAACTCGTCCATGCACCCCTCCCAGGCGGCGGGGCAGCCGCGCCCCGCACGGAGGGCCCATCGGCCGGGCCCGTGCCGACCTGAGGGGTACGTGGCCCGCCGGCGGCACTGAGACCGTCGTCACGCGCGACCCGCGTCCGAGCGCGCGGCGCCCCGGTACGGTCCCGCCCGCTCCCACCCGCTCGAGTCCGCCAGTTCGGCTCGAATTCGCCGGTTCAGCTCGAGTTCGCCAGTTCGGGTCGAGTCGCCAGTTCGGGTCGAGTTCGCCAGTTCGCGTCGAGTTCGCCAGTTCGGGTCAAGTTCGCCAGTTCGGGTCGAGTTCGCCAGTTCGGGTCGAGTTCGCCAGTTCGGGTCGAGTTCGCCAGGTAGGAATGGCGAACTCGACACCGAGTTGGCGAACTCGACATCCGGGTCGGAGCCGGCCGGGGCGGGGCGGTGGCCGAGGGGGTGCCGCGCGGGCGGCGCGCCGTCGGCCCACGTGGCTCGCCGAGCTCCCCGGTTCCGCTCGAGCTCGCCGGTTCCGCTCGAGCTCGCCCGTCGGGCTGGAGTACGCCGAGTCCGGGTCGAGTTCGCCGGTTCAGCTCGAGTTCGCCAGCTCGGGTCGAGTTCGCCAGGTAGGAATGGCGAACTCGACACCGAGCTGGCGAACTCGGCATCCGGATCGGGGCCGGGGCGGCCCGGGGCGGCCCGGCGGGCCGGAGCGGGTGCGTCGGCGGGCGGCGTCCGGGGCGTCGGGCGGCCGGGCGTGGTGCCCGGGCTCAGCGTCCGGTGCGGGCGCGCCCCGGACGGTGCCGCGGCGCGGGCGGGGGCGTCAGCGGGCCGGGGGGTCGGCCGGGGGCGGGACGTCGCCGGGCTCGGTCGGGGGCTCCGGCTCCGGGGGACGGCGGGTGCCGCGGGGCGGGACGAGGCCGCGCAGCGACTCCTCGGTGGCGGCGTCCGCCGTGGCCGCACGCGCGTTCGCCTCGCCGACGGCGGCGAGCACCTCCGCCCGGTGCACGCGCACGTGGCGCGGCGCCTCGATGCCGAGCCGCACGCCGTCGCTGCGCACCTCGATGACGGTGATGACGACGTCGTCACCGATGACGAGGCGCTCACCGGCGCGGCGGGTCAGCACGAGCATGTGGCGACACTACCCCGCCGTCCCGCGGCGGCCGCGCCCGCGCCGCGCGCGCCGACCCCGCCCCGCCCGGTCAGCCGAGCGCCGCGTCGAGCTCCTGCCCCAGCGCCGCCGCCCAGACCAGGCGCGACGCCGGCAGACCGTCGATCCAGGCGACCGGGCGCTCGAGCTCGAGCACCGTCCCGGGGCCGGTCGTGTCGAGCAGGCCCAGCACCGCGAGCGCGTCCACGGGCCGCTCGGCGCCGACCGCGGCGACCCAGGCGGCGGCGTCCGCCGGCTTCGTCCGGGCGTCGACGACGGCCCAGACCTGGTCGGCCCGGACGCGCGCGAGCACGCCCGCGGCCACCGCGCGGTCGTGCGCCTCGGGCCCGACGCGCAGCGCCACGACCGTGGGGCCGCCGTCGCGGGACGCGGCACCCGCGGGGCGCGGCCCCGTCAGCCGCGCCGGCAGCGCGCCGCGCCCCGGCTCCACCGCGACGAGCGCGTCGTCGGCCAGCCGCCAGCGCGCGACGAGCGTGCGGGCGACGGCCGCGGCGTCGTCGCCTGCACCGGCCACGACGAGGACGTCCCCGGCACCGCGCGGCGGGGGCGGCGGGACGGGGATGCGCCCGAGCACCGCGGTCAGGGTCACCGGGCCGGCGTCGAGGACGGCGGCCGGGACGCCGAGCCGCGCGAGCTCGCCGCGCAGCACCGCCGACCCCGGCGCCGGGGTGGCGACGGGCGCCGCGGGTGCGGGAGCGGGCCGCGACGGGGCGGGGGCCGGCACCTCGACGTCCGCGGGCGGGATGCCCACACCGGCGCGGACCTGCTCGAGGACGCTGGCGAAGTCGGCGGACGCCGTCGACACGCGCCCCTCCTCCGACGCGCGCGCGACCGCGCCCTCGGCCTGCGCCGCGGCCGGCTCCGCCTCGGGGCCCGCCTCGGCGCGGTCGGCGGCGTCGAGCAGCGCCTCCAGCCCGGCGGCGGGGGCCGCGGGGACCGGCGGCCGGTGCGCGAAGCGGCGCACGGGCTGGTCGGGCTCGTCCGGCACGTCGACCGTCAGCTCGTAGCGCTCCTTGGCGAAGAAGCCCGCGAGGCCGCCGGTCCGCACCCGCTCGGCCTGCACGATCCGCGCCCCGGGCCCGAACTGCGTGCGCACGTGCGTCATGAGCTCGGCGAGGTCGTCCCCCTCAAGCAGCAATCGCGTGGTCACCGCTCACCACCCCGGCCGTGTCGACCTGGGCACCGGCGGCCGTGACCTCGGTGTACGACAGCACGGGCAGGCGCGGGTCCCCCAGCGCCACGAGCCGGCGCAGCGCGGGCCGGATGGCGGGTGCGCACGCGAGCACGACGCCGCGCCCGTCGGCCTCGGCACGCCCGACCGCGACGCGCAGCTGGCCCAGGATCGCGTCGAGGCGCTGCGGCTCGACGAGCAGCTGGCTGCCCTGGTCGCCGGGGCGCAGGTTCTCGGCGAGCCGGTGCTCGAGCACGGGGTCGAGCGTGACGACGCGCAGCACGCCGTCCTGCACGTACGGCGCGGCCAATGCCGGGCCGAGCGCCGCCCGGGCGGCCTCGACGAGCCCCTCGGGGTCGGTCGAGACACGGGCGCGCAGGGTCAGCGCCTCGTAGATGCGGCCGAGGTCGCGGATCGGCACCTGCTCGGTCAACAGGCCCTGGAGCACGCGCTGCACCTCGCCCAGCGACAGCAGCGACGGCACGAGCTCCTCGACCACCGACGGGTTGACCTGCTTGACGCCCTCGGTGAGCACGCGCACGTCCTCGCGGCCCAGCAGGCGCGCGGCGTGCGAGGAGATGAGGGACCCGAGGTGCGTGATGAGGACCGAGACGCGGTCCACGACGGTGGCGCCGGTCATCTCGGCGGCGTGCCGCAGCTCGGCCGGCACCCACTTGCCGGGCAGCCCGAACACCGGCTCCTGCACGGCCGTGCCGGGCAGCGCGGCGAGGTCGTCGCCGAGGGCGAGGACGCGCCCCGCGGGCGCCTGCCCCCGCCCGACCTCCACGCCGGCGATCCGCACGACGTACGTCGCGGGCGGCAGGTCGACGCTGTCGCGCGTGCGCACGGGCGGCACGACGATGCCCAGGTCGAGCGCGACCTTGCGCCGCAGCCCGCGCACGCGCGCCAGCAGGTCCTGCTCCGGGCCCGTGCCGACGAGGTCGACCAGGTCCGGTGCCAGCAGGATCTCGAGGGTGTGCACCCGCATCTGCTCGATGAGCTGCTCGGGGCTGTCGGGCGACGGCGCCGCGACGACCTGCGCCTGGTCGGCCTCGACGCGCGCCGCCAGGTCGTCCGCCTTCTCCCGCGCGCCGACGCGCTGGCCGAGCAGCAGCAGACCGGCGCCGACCACCAGGAACGGCGGCTTCGGCATGCCCGGCAGCAGCGCGAGCGCGACGGCCGCGGCGCCGGCGATCATCAGGGCGTTGCGCGACTGCAGGAGCTGCTTCGAGGCGACGGTGCCCATGTCGCCCTCGGCGGTCGCGCGCGTGACGACGATGCCGGTGGACACCGCCAGCAGCAGCGCGGGGATCTGCGTGACCAGGCCGTCGCCGATGGTCAGCAGGCTGAACCGCTCGATCGACTCGCCGGCGCTCATGCCCATCTGCACCATGCCGATCACGAACCCGCCGACCAGGTTGATGACCGTGATGATGATGCCCGCGATGGCGTCGCCCTTGACGAACTTCGAGCCGCCGTCCATCGCACCGTAGAAGTCGGCCTCGGCCGCGATGTCGGCGCGCCGCTGCCGTGCCTCGTCCTCGTCGATCAGCCCCGAGTTGAGGTCGGCGTCGATGGCCATCTGCTTGCCGGGCATCGCGTCGAGGGTGAACCGGGCGCCGACCTCGGCGACGCGGCCCGCGCCGTTCGTGATCACGACGAACTGGATGACCACGAGGATCAGGAAGATCACCAGGCCGATGACGAGCGAGCCGCCCACGACGAAGTGGCCGAACGCGTCGATGACGTCGCCCGCGAACCCGTCGCTCAGCACCAGCCGGGTGCTGGCGACGTTGAGCCCGAGCCGGAACAGCGTGAACACGAGGATGAGCGAGGGGAAGACGGAGAAGTCCAGCGGCCGCCTCACGTACATGCTCGTGAGCAGGATGACGAGCGACGCGGTGATGTTGACGACGATGAGGACGTCCAGCAGCGGGGCGGGCAGCGGCACGACGAGCAGCAGCACGATGCCGACGACGCCGGCGGGCACCGCCATCTGCGCGATCGGTCGGTTCTTCACGGGTCTCTCCTCGCTCGGGCGGAGCGGACGCGGTCGCGTCGGGTGGGGACGGGGGTCCCGGGCGGCAGGGCCGACCCGGTGGGAAGGCGGTGCCGGCCGGCGGCGGCGCCGCGGCGGCGCAGCGCCATGACGAACGCGAGCACGCGCGCGACGGCGGTGAACAGCTGCTCGGGGATCTCGGTGCCGACGTCGCAGGCCGCGTGCAGCGCGCGGGCGAGCGGCACGTCCTCGACGACGGGGACGCGGTGCTCGCCGGCGAGCTCGCGGATGCGGGCGGCGACGGCGCCGGCGCCCTTGGCGACGACACGGGGAGCACCCGCACCGGGCTCGTAGCGCAGCGCGACGGCCACGTGCGTGGGGTTGACGAGCACGACGTCGGCGCCGCCGACCTCGGCCATCATCCGGTTGCGGCTCATGCGGGCCTGCCGCGCGCGGATGGCGCCCTTGACGAGCGGGTCGCCCTCGGTGCGCTTGTTCTCCTCCTTGACCTCCTGCTTCGTCATCCGCGTCGCCTTGCGGTTGCGCCTGACCACGACCGCGACGTCCGCGAGCGCGAGCACCACGCCGGCGGCGATGCCGCCCGTGAGCAGCGCCGACGTGCCCGTGCCCGCGGTGTCGAGCAGTGCGGACAGCGGCAGCCGGCCCGACGCCATGAGCGTGGGCACGAGCTGCTGCACCCCGAGGACGAGCACGCCCGCCACCGCGAGCGTCTTGAGCAGCGTCTTCGCGCCCTGCCACCACGCCTGCGCACCGACGAGCCGCTGGACGGCGGCCTTCGGCTTGAGGTGGTCGAACTTCGGCGTGAGACGGCGGGGGTGGATGCCGCCCTGGGCGGCCGCGACGACCACGGTGACGAGCACGAGCGTCGCGAGCAGCGGCGCGAGGGTCGTGCCGATGCTCACGAGGGCGTCGCGCAGGACCTCCACGGCGAGCTGCACGTCGGCGGTCCGTGCGGCGGTGCTGACGTGCATCATCTGGTCGAGCGCGGCGTCCCGGCCGCGCACGAGCACACCGGGCAGCATCGCGGCGGCCACCGCCAGCGCGAGCCACGCGGACAGGTCCTGGGAGCGGCCGAGCTGCCCCTTGCGGCGCACGTCCTTGAGCCGCTGCGGCGTCGCCTTCTCGGTGCGCTCCCCGCCGCCGCTCACCGCAGCGCCCTCGGCACGAGCGTGGGCACCTCGCCCGCGAGGGCGCGGACGATGGCCGGCAGCGCGAGCAGCGCGAACCCGGCGAGCACGAGCGTGAGCAGGATCTTCAGCGGGAAGCCGAGCGCGAACGCGTTGAGCGCGGGCGACACGCGCGTGAGCAGGCCCAGACCCACGTCGGCGAGGAACAGCACGACGAGCAGCGGACCGGCGATCTGCAGCGCGGCGACGAACATGTCGGTCAGGCCGGTCGCGGCGGCGTCGCCGAGCCGCGCGAGGTCGACGCCGACGCCCAGCGGCAGCGCGTCGAACGTGCGCACGAGACCGCCGACGACGAGCTGGTACCCGTCCGAGGCGAACAGCAGCACGACCGCGAGCAGCTGGTACAGCCGGCTGAACTGCGCGCCGTTCGTCATGCTCATCGGGTCGAAGCCCGCGGCGAGCTGGAACCCGCCGAACATGTCGACCAGCCCGCCGGCGGCCTGCACGGCCGAGAACAGCAGGTAGACCAGGAAGCCCGTGCCGGCGCCGACGAGCGCCTGCAGCACCAGCGCGCCGACGAACGCCGCCGTGCTCGCCGGCTCGGCCGGCTCCAGCCCGGGGGCGACCGCGAGCGCGAGCCCCGTGCCGAGCGCCACCTTGACCGGACCCGGCACGCCGCGCTGCGCGAACGGCGGCGCGACCACGAGGAACGCGATCATCCGCACGGCGACGAGCAGCGTCGTCACGACGGCGGGCATCGGCAGGGTCACGGCCACGGGGTCCACGTCAGCCGCCCACGAGCCCCGGGATGCGGGCGAACAGCTCGTGGGTGAAGGACACGAGCTCGGTGATCATCCAGTGCCCGCACACGAGCAGCGCGACCGCCGCCGCGAGCGCCTTCGGCACGAAGGAGAGCGTGACCTCCTGGATCTGCGTGACCGACTGCACGAGGGACACGGCGAACCCGACGACGAGCGCCGTGACCAGGACGGGCGCGGAGAGCTTGGCCGACAGGACGAGGGCGTCCAGGGCGATGTCGAGGACGGCGTTGGTGTCCATCAGCCGGCCCCGGTGTACGAGCCGACGAGCGAGGTGACGACCAGGCCCCAGCCGTCGACGAGGACGAACAGCAGGAGCTTGAACGGCAGCGACACCATGACGGGCGGCAGCATCATCATGCCCATCGACATCAGCGCCGCGGACACCACGAGGTCGATGACGAGGAACGGCACGAAGATGACGAAGCCCATGATGAACGCGGCCCGCAGCTCCGAGAGGAGGAACGCCGGCGCGAGCACCTGGAACGACACGTCCTGCGGCGTGCCGGGGTTGGGCGCGTCGGCGGCGCGGGTGAGCAGCGCGATGTCCTCCTCGCGCGTGTGCGCGAGCATGAACTCCCGCAGCGGCGCCCACCCGGCGTCCACGGCCTGCGTGAACGTGAGCTGCCCGTCGAGGTAGGGCTGCACGCCGGCGTCGTTGACGCCCGCGAGCACGGGCGCCATGACGAACAGCGAGAGGAACAGCGCGAGCCCGGCGAGCACCTGGTTGGGCGGCACGCCCTGCAGGCCGAGCGCGTTCCGCGTCAGCGACAGGACGACGAGGATCTTCGTGAAGCTCGTCGTGAGCAGCAGCAGCGACGGGGCGACCGACAGCAGCGTGATGCCGAGCAGGACGACGATCGAGCTGCTCGGGGTGCCGTTGATGCCGTTGATCCCGACCGTCACGCTGTCGCCGAGGCCCGGGGCCGCCGGCGCGGCGGGGTCGACGGGCGGCGCGGGCGGCGTCGGGCCGACGGCCGCGTGCGCCCCGCCCGCACCCGCGAGCGCCACCAGCGCGAGGACGGCAGCGACGAGCAGGACGAGGATGGCACGCCGTGCCGCGCGGGCACCCGCGCCCGCCGCGTGCGGGACGGCCGTCGTCATCGGCGCACCGTGCGGTCCTGCAGGGCGCGCACCGTGGCGCGCCACGTGGCCGGCGAGAGGACGGACCCCGCGAGCGTGCCGGCGGCCGAGGTCCCGGCCGCGGGCTCGAGCGCGGACGCCGTGCGCGGGGACGGCACCACCGGTGCCGGCTGGTCGTGCACCGGGCCGAGCTCGGTGAGCATCGTGACCTGCTGCTCGCCGAACCCGACGAGCAGGCGGCGGCTGCCCACGGCGACGACCGCGACGCCGGCGTTGCGGCCGAGCGCCTGGCGGTCCACGACGCGCACGTGCGGCTCGCGGTCGTCCCCGGCCGGCCGGCCGGCGCCGCCGAACCGCCGCGCCAGGTACCAGATCAGGCCCGCGACGACCGCGAGCGAGACGAGGACCCGGCCGGCGACCAGCAGCTCGTCCATCAGGCCGGGTCCGACCCTGCGACGATCTCCGTGACGCGCACGCCGTAGTCCTCGTCCACGACGACGACCTCGCCGCGCGCGATGAGCCGGCCGTTCACGACGATGTCCGCCGGGCTGCCGGCGGTGCGGTCGAGCTCGAGCACGGCACCGGGCGTGAGGTCGAGGACCTGCTTGAGCGGCAGCTTCGTGCGGCCCAGCTCCGCGGTGAGGGTCATCTCGACGTCGTAGAGGACGCGCAGGTGCGCGCCGCGCTGCGTCGGCACCGCCGCCCGGGGCGCGGGCTCCTCGGCGCGCACCCGCACGGCGCACCAGGCGAGGGTGGCGCCGTCGCCCTGCAGGGCGAACACGTGCGCGTCGCCCGCGACGGCGTCGCCGGCGGTGGCCGAGCGCGCCGCGCCCAGCACGCCGTCGCCGAGCTCGGCCGCGGCCGCGGCGAGCGCGGGCCGCAGCGCCTCGGCGGGGTCGAGGCTCGCGCCGGCGACGGCGCCCTCGGCGAGGGCCTGCACGACCGCGGGCCCGAGCACGACGACGACCTCGCCGCCGCGCTGGCCGACGACTGGCGCGACGACCGCGGGGGCGTCGGCGGGCGGGGCGTCGGCCGCCGGCACCGCGGTGAGCGGGACGGGGGCCGGGACCAGGGAGGCGGCGGCCGCGGCGGCGCGGGCCGCGGCGGCGCCGGCGGTGGCGGTGGGGTTCATGCGAAGTTCTCCTCGACGCTGACGACCTGGCAGGCGAGCCGGGCCCCGTGGCTGCCGGCCGCGGCGTGCGCGAGGACGACGTCCTCCACCACGACCTCGAGCGGGCTGCCGGCGGGGTGGGACAGGGGCAGCACGTCGCCGACGGCGAGGCCGACGACGTCGCGCGGGTGGACGGTGCGGGGCGTGCAGCGGACCACGACGTCGACCGGCACCTCGAGCGTCGCCCGCTCGAGGTCGGCGCGCGCCGTGCGGGCGGCGGCCGCGGCGCCGTCGTCGCCCGACGGCCCCTGGTCGGGGGCGCGCAGCGCGTTCATGAGCGGGTCGGCCGGGAGCATGAGCGTCGCCGTGTCGAGGCGGTCCCCGACCCGCAGGCCGAACGTCGCGACGAGCACGGCGTCGGAGGCGGCGACCGCCTGCACGAACTGGGGGTTGTACTGCACGGACCGCACGGACAGCGCGAGCGGCATGATCGCCGCGAACGCGTAGCCGAGGTCGCCGAGCGCGTGGTCGAGGACCTCGCGCACGACGGTCGTCTCGATCTCGGTGAGCTCGCGGTCCTCGCGGTCGTCGCCGCGGCCGGTGCCGCCGAACAGGTAGTCGACCCACACGAGCGTGCCGGGCACGGGGACCTGCAGCAGCGCGGTGCCGCGCGGCGCCTCGACCGTGCACAGGAACAGCCCGGTCGGGGTGGGCAGGCCGCCGACGTACTCGTCGTACGGCATGAGGGCGAGGTCCTCGAACGTCACCTGGGACAGCGCACGCAGCCGCGCGGTGAGCTGCGTGCCCCACAGGCGGGCGAACCGCTGGAACGCCATCTCGAGGTGGCGCGCGTGCTCGCGGGAGAGCGTGAGGGGGCGGCGGAAGTCGTACGGCACCGGATCGGTCGTGCGGGACCGGCGGCGCGCGGGCACGACGGCGCGCGCGGGTGTCGTCGGGGCGGCTGTCACGTCCGGCCCATCGACCGCCGCCCGGGCGATGTGAGCCATCCCGCGCGGGTGAATCTCCCCCGACCCGTCCTGGGTGCGGTCGCGCGGCCGACGCGGGGCGGCGGCGCAGGGAGCGACGGGGGCGCCGTCCGTGGCGCCCGGCAGGTCACGTCACTGCGTGACGTAGCTCGTCAGGTAGACGTCCATCACCTCGCCCTCGTACACGTCGGCGAGGGTGGCGGCGAGCTCGGCCTTGAGCGCGTCGCGGGTCGCGGGGTCCTGCACCTCGGCGACGCTGCGGCCCGAGTACAGGGCGATCGCGGCGTCGACGGCGCGGGACGGGTCGGGCGCGCCGTGCGCGTCCGCGGTCAGCTGCAGACCCAGCCCGATGCGCAGGTAGTGGCCGTCGGCGAGGTTGAGGCTCACGGGCTCGACCTGCACGACCTCGCCCCGCTCGGGCGCGGGCTCGGGGGCGTGCGCCGCCTCGCCGCCCTGCGGACGCAGGACGAGGAACCACACGGCCGCGGCGGCGACCAGCAGCACGACGACGACGCCGAGCACCAGCAGCAGGCGCTTGCGCCTGCCGGTCGGCTTCGGCTCCTCCGCGGGCGGCGGCGGCGCGGACGCGCCGATGGGCCGCTGCGGGCGGGCGCCGATCTTCTGCGAGGACACGACTCGCTGCTCGACGGGTGACATGGTCACTCCTCCCCCGGGGTCGGGTCGGTCACGGTCGGGTCGGTCACGGTCGGGTGGCTCACGGTCGGGTGGCTCACGGCGCGGTCACCGCCGGCAGCAGCGCGCGGACCTGCTCCGGCGCGCCGGACAGCACGACCAGGTCGACGCGCCGGTTCGCCGCGAGCGCGGCCTCGTCCATGCCCTGCACGAGCGGGCGGGCGTCGCCGAAGCCGACGGCCTCGATGCGCGTGGGCGGCATCCCGTCGGCCTCGACCAGGTGCCGCAGCACCTGGGTCGCGCGGTCCGCGGACAGCTCCCAGTTCGTCGCGTACCGGCCGCCGACGGGCAGCACGTTCGCGTGCCCCTCGACGCGGACCGCCTCCTGGATCGCCACGAGCGTCGGCCCGGCCGCGTCGAGCACGCTGCGCGCGGTGGGCGTGAGCTCGGCCGACGCGGGCGCGAAGAACACGTCGTCGGCGACGAGGCCGAGCACGAGCCCGCGCTCGTCGACCCGCATCTGGACGACGCGGTCCAGGCCCCGCCCGGCGAGGGCCGCGCGGATGTGCGCGGCGATCTCCTGCAGGTGCTCGGCCTCGGCCTGCGCGGCCGCGAGCACCTCCGGGTCCACCGACGCCTGCTGCGCCGGCACGGGCTGCGCGGCCTGGTCGCCGAGGCCCGCGTCGGCGTCGACGATCCCCGCGGTGCCGGACGGGTCGGCCTGCTGCGTGCCCGAGGCGCTCAGCCCGTCCAGCACGCCGTCGCTGCCCGTGAGCACCGACTCCTGCATGCTCTGCTCACCGAAGCCCGCGGCGAGGGACGCGCGCAGCGCGACGTACTTCTCCTGGTCGACCTGGCTGATGGCGAACAGCACGATGAACAGCGCCATGAGCACGGTGATCATGTCCGAGTAGGAGACCAGCCAGCGCTCGTGGTTGACGTGCTCCTCCTCGACGTGCCGGGTGCGCCGGCCGCCCGGACGGTGCGCGCGGGTCGCCGCGCTCATGCGGCCGCCTTGTCCTTGTCCTTCTCCTTGCCCTTGCGGCCCTGCTGCTCCGGCACGAGCGAGCGCAGGCGCTGCCCGACCAGGCGCGGGTTGGCCCCGGCCTGCACGGCGAGCAGGCCCTCGAGGGTGACCTCCATCTGCTGGCACTCGAGGTCGGAGATGCGGCGGATGCGGTTGCCGATCGGCAGCCACACGACGTTCGCGGACAGGATGCCCCACAGCGTCGCGACGAACGCCGCGGCGATCGAGTGCCCCAGGCTCGCCGGGTCCGACAGGTTCTCCAGCACGTGCACGAGGCTGATGACGGTGCCGATGATGCCGACCGTCGGCGCGTACCCGCCCATGTCCTGGAAGTACTTGGCGTGCGTGCGCTCGGTCGCCCGCTTGCTCGCGATCCGGTCCTCGAGCATGAGGCGCAGGTCCTCGGGGTCGGTGCCGTCGATGGCCGACCGCAGGCCGTCCCGCAGGAAGGGGTCCTCGATCTCGCGCGCCGCGTCCTCGAGCGCGAGCAGGCCCTCCCGGCGCGCGCGCTCGGCGAGCTGGACGACCACGTCGACCGTCGCGTCGGGCTCCGGCGCCTTGCTGCGCAGCGCGCGCGGCACGGCCGCGAACGCGCCCAGGGCGTCCTTCATGGTGTGCCCGGCGAGCCCGACGCCGAGCGTGCCCACCCAGACGAGCAGCAGCGGCGCGGGCAGGAAGATCGACATCGGGTCGGCGCCCTCGAGGAGCAGCGCCCCGAAGATGGCGCCGAAGGCGACGACGAGGCCGATGAGGCCGGCGGGGTCCATCAGCGCCTCCTCGGACGCAGGGGCACGGGCGGGGACACGGTGCGCTCGTCCTCGTGCTCGTCGGGCTCGTCGGGCTGGTCGGGGACCGCGCCGAGCGGTCCGCGCGCCTCGAGCTCCCGGGAGCGCGCCAGCAGCGAGGCACGGTGCTCGTGGACCAGGGCGATGACCTCGTCCAGCGACTCGCGGACGATGAACTTGGTGCCGTCGACGAGCGTGAGGATCGTGTCGGGGGCGCACTCGACCCGCTGGATCAGGTCGGGGTTCACCCCGAACTGCGCTCCGGTCAGGCGCGTCACGACGATCACGGTGCATCCCGTCCCTGGTCACCAAGCTGCTGCGGCCGCCGCGGCGGCCGTCGGCCGACCCGTCCGTGGGTCGTCACCGCCCCTCCCATCGGCCGGTCGCCGTGGGGTGTGAGGACTCCGGCGCGCGGCCTGCGCGCCGGAGCCCCCGTCACGTCTGGTACGCCCAGTGCCACGGCTCGCGCGGCGTGTCCTCGGCGAACCCGAAGCGGCCGGCGTTCGTGCGCATCCACGCGAGCGCCCGGTCGTCGAGCCGCAGGTCGGCAGCCAGGCCCCAGCCGTGGTCCGACGTGCCGGGCGTGGCGGCCAGGCCGCCCTGCGAGTACAGGCCCTTGCGCCGCACGAGGTCCACCTGCGTGTCGTACGTGCGGTACGTGTCGGTGATGCCGATCGTCACGCCGTCGCTCGCGGCGGCGTCGATCAGCGAGGTCAGCGCCTGCGCCGCCGGCGCGAACAGGCGGTGGCCGCCCGTCCCGACGGGGCTGAGCGCGGCCTCGGGCACGCGGCCGTTCTGGTACGACGCGAGCGCGGCGGGCAGCGGGTCGCCGTTGACGCGACGCACCGACGACGGCGCGAGGTCCGGCCCGGCGACGGCCGGCGCCGCCGCGGCCGCGGCCCCGACGGCCGGCACGCCGGCGCCCGCCGACGCCGACGACGACGACGCGAGGGTGCCCAGCACCGGACCCAGGGAGGCGGCGACGCCGGACCCGCCCGACGCGCCGAGCTCGGCCGCGAGCACCGCGGCGAACCCGGCCGAGGGGTCCGCCGTCGAGGGGCGCGACGCCGCGCGCCCCTCGACGACCTGACGGATCTCGGCGACCCGCGCGGCGAGCGCGGCGACGCCCTCCACGGGACTCACCGCTTGAGGTTGACGAGCTCCTGCAGCAGCTCGTCCGACGTCGTGATGACGCGCGAGTTCGCCTGGAAGCCGCGCTGCGCGACGATCAGGCTGGTGAACTCGCTCGACAGGTCGACGTTCGACATCTCGAGCGCGCCGCCGGCGAGCGTGCCGCGCCCGCCCTGGCCCGCGGCGCCGAGCTGCGGCTCGCCGGAGTTGACGGTCGTGCGGAACAGCGAGCCCCCGGCCTTCTCCAGGCCCGCGGGGTTCGTGAACGCCCCGAGCGCGATGCGCCCGACGACCTGCTTGAGCGAGTTGGAGAACGAGCCGACGATCGTGCCGTCGGGGTTCAGCGCGAACGACTGCAGCACGCCCGCGGCCTGCCCGTCCTGCGACTTGGCGGTCACGTTCTCCAGGCCGGCGAAGCCCGTGATCGTCGAGATGTCGACCGCGACGCCGCCGACCGTGAGCGTGGTCGGCGTGGTCAGGGCGCCCGCCGCGTCGAACGTCATGGCCTGGTCGGCGACGGTCGCCGTGCCGTCCGTCGCCGAGACGGACCAGCCCGCCGCCGACTTCGTGAACGTGAGCTCGAGCTCGCGCTCGACGCCCGTGGCGTCGTACACCGTGATCGCCCGGGTGAGCGCGGTGCCGTCCGCGGCCGACGCGTCCAGGTTGCCGGAGTACGTCGCCGTGGTCGACGCGACCGCGTCCATGATCGCGCCCGCAGGCACGCGCAGGTCCGTGAGCGGTCCGTTCGTGTCGACGACGCCGTTGACGGCCGCCCAGCCCTGCACGAGCGCACCCTCGCCGGGCAGGACCATCTGGCCCGTCGCGTCGAAGTCGAACGAGCCGGCGCGCGTGTAGAACTGCTCGGCGCCCTTGCGCACGACGAAGAACCCGTCGCCCTGGATCATCATGTCGGTGCTGCGGCCCGTGAGCTGCGACGCGCCCTGCGTGAAGCTCGTCGTGATGCCGGCGACCCGCACGCCGAGGCCGACCTGCGCGGGGTTCGTGCCACCGGTCCCCGGCTGGGCGCCGCCGGCGTTCTGCACGACCTGGCTGAGGGTGTCCTGGAACTGGATCTGCGAGGACTTGAAGCCCGTCGTGTTGACGTTCGCGATGTTGTTGCCCGTGACGTCGAGCATGGTCTGGTGGCTGCGCAGACCGCTGATGCCGGAGAAGAGCGAGCGGAGCATGGTCGGTTCCCTTCGGGGTGGTCCGCGTCAGGCGGAGGTCGTGGGCGCCGCGGGCGGTGCGGCGGGGGTGCCGGGCGCGGCGGGGGCGGTCGGGGCGGTGACGGCGGAGACCGCGTCGAGCGGGACGTCGACGTCCCCGACGCGGACGGTCGGGACGGTGCCGGCGTAGGACACGGACTCGACGCGGCCGGATCGGGTCACGTCGCCCTCCGTCCAGGTCACGTCCTGGCCGACGAGCCCCGCCGCCGTCTGGCGCATCTGCAGCGCGAAGGCCTCGCGCTGCGTGTCCGACAGCTCGACGAGCCGCTCCATGGTGGTGAGCTGGGTCGTCTGCGCCATGAGGGCGGAGGCGTCCATGGGGCTGCTCGGGTCCTGGTAGCGCAGCTGCGTGACGAGCAGCTCGAGGAACGCCTGCTTGTCGAGCTCGCCGTTGGACGCCGTGGCGCCGGCGGCCGACGGGTCGGGCGTGCGGGGGCCCGTCAGGTAGGACACGTCGATGCTCATGGGGCCTCCGGTCAGACGACGAGGTCGAGGGTGCCGTCGTGCGTGGGCACGGCGGGAGCGGACGGGGACGTGGCGGGGGCGGCGGCGCCGGAGCGCGCACCGGCGGCCGGGGCGGCGCCCTGCTCGCCGCGCGCGTCGGGACGGCCCGAGGCCTGCTGCCGGTCGTCGCCGGACAGGCCGACGTCGACCTGGAGCCCCGCCTGCTGCAGGTCGCGGCGCAGCTCGGCGAGGCTCGCGCGCAGCGCCTCCCGCGTCACCTCGGTCGCACCGGCCAGGTCCACCCGGACGGTGTCGCCCGCGATGTGGGCGACGACGCGCGCGGCGCCGAGGTGCTCGGGGTCCAGCGCGACCGACAGCACGTGCCGGCCGGCCCCGAGGCTGCGCACGCGTGCGCCGAGCTGCTCGGCGACGGTCGGCGGCTCGGGGGCGCCGCCGGGCCGCGGGTCCGCGGCCGGTGCGGGCGCGGGCGCGGCGGGTGCGGCGGGCGCGGTCGGCGCGGGCACCGCGCCTGCCGGTGCCGAGTGCGGCGCGGACGCCGTCGGCGCGCCCGCGGCGGGCGCGGCCGGGGCTGTGGCGCCGCCCGCCTCGGGGCGGGTGGGGCCGGCGGCGTGCTCGGCGGCGGCGCCGAGCACGGCGGGCTCCGCCGGCGTGGCGGGGGTGGCGACGGGGGCGTCGCCGAGCGCGGGCCTGGTCGGCCCGGCGGGCGCCGCCGGTGCCGCGGCGCCGGCGGGTGCGGGCGCCGGCACGGCCGTGGGGGCGGACGCGGCGGCGTCCGGGGCGGGACCGGTGGCCGTGCCCCCGGGGGCCGCGGCCGGCACCGGCGCCACGGACGGGGCGACGGCGGGCGTCGCGGCCACGGGTGCGGCAGCGCCGGCGGCGACGGCGGCCGTGGGAGGCGCCGCCACCGGAGCCGCGGCCTCGCCGGGTGCGCCCGGTGCCGTCGGCGCCGCCGGGACGAGCAGGGCGAGGAGCTCCGCGGGCACGGCCGCGCCCGGGCCGACCACGCCGTCGGGCGTCGCGCCGTCCGACGGGCTGCCGGGGACCGCCGTGCCGTCCGGCGCCGCCGTGGCGTCGGGTGCGGCCGTGCCGTCGGGTGCGGCCGCGGCCTCCGCGGCCGCACCGGCCGGCGCGTCGCCCGGCTGCCCGGGCGCGGACCCGGTGCGGGCGTCGCGCACGGGCTCGTCGGTCCGGGGCCGGTCAGACCGGTCGGCGCGGGCCCGGTCGGCGTGCGAGCGGTCCGCGTGCGAGCGGTCGGCCCGTGCGGTCGCCGGCTCGGGGCGGTCCGCCCCGGCCGCGGCGAGCGCGTCCTCGAACGCGCGTCCGGTCGTGCGCGCGCCGGCGCCCGCCGCGGGCGCGGGCGGGCGCGGCGCGGGTGCGACGGCGGTCACCGTGGCGGTGGTCATCGGCTCTCCTCCTCGTGCCCGGTCCCGGCCACGCCCCCGGCCGAGGTCCCGGCGGCGCGGGGGCGCCCGGCGACCTCGTCCAGCACGCGCTGCTCGGCGCGCTCGTCCTCGGTGCGCACCTGGGCGGCGTGCGCGTCGCGCAGCTTCTCCACCGTGCGCGTCGCCGTGCGGGCGCGGGACCACTCGTCCTGACGCGCCTCGACGTGCTGCTGCGCCACGCGCACCTGCTCGGTGCGCTCGACCAGCAGCGCCTGCAGCGCGAGGCGGCCGGCGACGGTCGCCTGCCACGTGAGGACGTCGTGCGCGCCGGGCAGGTCGGTGGTGCCGAGCATCTCCGCCGTCGCGCGCGCCCGCTCCTGCGCCGCGAGCTGCTCGCGGCGCGCCGCCGCGAGGTCCCCCGCGGCGCGGTCCTCGGCCATGCCGCGCACCCGCAGCAGGCCGCCCAGCGGGAACCGTCGGCTCATGACTCCCCCATCGATGCGACGAGCGCGCGCAGCCGCTGCCACGACTGCGCGGCCGGCGCGCTCTCGTCCATGCCCTGCCGCAGGAAGGCGTCGACCGCCCCGGCGTGCGCCACGGCCGTGTCGACGAGCGGGTTCGAGCCCGCCACGTACGCGCCCACGTCCAGCAGGTCCTGCGCCTGCCGCCGCGCCGCCATGACCGCGCGCAGGCGCGTCGCGTCGGCGCGCTGCTGCAGGCTCGTCACGCGGGACGCGACCCGGCTCACCGAGCCGAGCGCGTCGACCGACGGGAAGTGCCCCGCGACGGCGAGGCGGCGGTCGAGCACCACGTGCCCGTCGAGGATCGACCGTGCCGCGTCCGCGACCGGCTCGTTGTGGTCGTCGCCGTCGACGAGGACGGTGTACAGGCCGGTCACCGACCCGGTCGGGCCCGTGCCCGCGCGCTCAAGCAGCTGCGCCAGCAGGGCGAACGTGCTGGGCGGGTAGCCGCGCGTCGCGGGCGGCTCGCCCACGGACAGGCCGATCTCGCGCTGCGCCATGGCCACGCGGGTGAGCGAGTCCATCATGAGCACCGCGTGCGCACCGCCGTCGCGCAGGTGCTCGGCGATGCGGGTGGCGACGAACGCCGAGCGCAGCCGCACGAGCGGCGGCTGGTCGGAGGTCGCGACGACCACGACGGACCGTGCGAGCCCCTCGGGCCCCAGGTCGTCCTCGAGGAACTCGCGCACCTCGCGCCCGCGCTCCCCGACGAGGGCGATCACGGAGACCTCGGCCTCCGTGCCGCGCGCGATCATCGACAGGAGGCTGGACTTCCCGACGCCCGACCCGGCGAACAGGCCGAGTCGCTGGCCGCGGCCGGCGGTGACGAGCGTGTCGAGCACGCGCACGCCCAGCTCGAGCGGGGTGTCGACGCGCGCCCGGTCGAGCGGGTGCGGCGCGGCGCCGTCGAGCGGCACCCACGCGTCGGCCGCGAGCGGCCCGCTACCGTCGATCGGTCGGCCGAGGCCGTCCAGGACGCGGCCGAGCAGGCCCCTGCCCACGGGCACGCGCAGCCCGGTGCCGTGCCCGCGCACGGGCATCCCGGCCTGCAGGCCGGTCGTCGCACCGAGCGGCATGCAGCGCGCGGAGCCGCCGGCGGTCGCGACGACCTCCGCCACGAGCGGGTCCGGCCCGTCGCCGATGGAGACGAGGTCCCCGACGGCGGAACCGGTGCCGACCGTCTCGACGGACAGCCCGACGACGGCGCGCACCCGGCCGACGGCCTCGGGGCGCGCCGCGCGCAGGGCGGCGTCCCAGGGCGCGTCCGCGGGGGCGCGGTGCAGCACGGCGGCGGTCACGCCGCCCCCAGCGCCGTGCGGACCCGCTCCACGGCGGAGGTCACGCGGGCGTCGAGCTCGCCGTCGGCGTGCTCCGCGACGGCGTCGCCCGGCGCGAGGCCGGGGTCGGCGACGAGCCGCAGCCCGGGCGGCAGCGTCGCGCGGTCGTCCGTTGCAAGAGCGTCCAGGTCGCGCGGGTGCAGCCGGACGACGACCTCGTCGGGCAGGTCGGACGCACCCAGGACGCGGGTCAGGGCGGCACGGGCGGCGGCGCTCGGGTCCGCGAGCTCGTGCCCGAGCAGGGCGACGGCCAGCTCGAGCGCCCCGGCGCGCACGGCGTCCAGCGCGCTCTCGAGGACCGGCGCGCGCACCGCGTGCATGGCCTGCGCCGCCCGCTCCAGCACCTGCGCGGCCCGCTCGTGCTCGGCGGCGCGCGCCTCGCGCTCGGCGGCGGCGAGGGTCCGCTGCCGGTCCGCCTCGTGGGCCGCCTCCTCCGCGGCGCGCCGTGCGCCCGCGGCGTACCCGGCGGCGTAGCCCGCGGCGTACCCGGCGCCGCGCTCGGCGGCCTCGGCCGTCCGGGCCCCGCCGAGCGGCACGAACGTGACGGCCCGCGCCGGGGCGGCGGTCGCGACGACGGGCCGGGGCGCGGCCGTCGCGGCCGGCACCGTGGCGGGGGCCGGGCGCGGTGCCGGCACGAAGGAGAGGTCAGGCAACGAGCTCGTCCTCCCCGTCGCGGCGGACGACGATCTGCCCGCTCTCCTCGAGGCCGCGGATCACCTGGACGATCTCGGCGCGGGCCTCCTCCACCTGCGACAGGCGGACGGGGCCGAGCATCTCCATCTCCTCGACGAGGTTCTCGCGCGCCCGGTCGGACATGTTCCGCAGGATCTTGTCCCGGACCTCGGCGCTGGCGCCCTTGAGCGCCTGCGACAGCGCCGCCGACTCGACCTGGCGCAGCACGAGCTGCACGGCGCGGTCCTCGAGCAGCACGACGTCGCCGAACGTGAACATGAGGGCGCGCACGGCCTCGGCGAGGGACTCGTCCCGCTCGGACAGCCCCTCGAGGATCGACTTCTCGGTCGTGGGGTCGGCGCGGTTGATGATCTCGACGAGCGGCTTGACGCCGCCGATCGCGGCGAGCTCGCGCGGCGCGAGGACGGTCGACGCCTTGCGCTGCAGCGACTCCGCGACGACCGTCACGACGTCCGGGGACGCCCGCTCCATGAGGGCGATGCGGTGCGCGACGTCGCCGCGCACGTCGGTGGGCAGGCCCGCGAGGATCGCGGAGGCGTGCTCGGGGCGCAGGTGCGCCAGCACGAGCGCGACGGTCTGCGGGTGCTCGCCGTCCAGCAGCGAGGCGACCTGACGGGCGTCGGCCTGCTGCAGGAACTCGAAGGAGTGCCCCGCCAGCGACGTCTGCAGGCGCTCGATCATCGTCTCGGCCTGCTCGCGCCCGAGGGTCGCCTCGAGCAGGTGCTGCGCGTACCCGACGCCCCCGCCGAGGCCCGGGCCCATCTCGCTGGCGTCGTAGAACTCCTCGAGCACCTCGTCGGCCAGCTTCTGGTCGACGCGCTCGAGCCGCAGGATCTCGGCGGTCAGGTCCTCCATCTCCTGCACGTCGAGCTGCGCCATGACGCGCGCGGCCCGCTCGCGGCCGAGCTGCAGCAGCAGGAGGGCGGCCTTCTGCCGCCCGGTGAGCATCACCGGCGCCCGCTCGGGGTCGCGAGCCAGCCGCGCAGCAGGTCGGCGACCTGGTCGGGCTGCTCGTCGGCGAGGGCGGCGATCTCGGCGCGCTTGCGCTCGACCGGCGGCGGCACCACCGGGGCGGGCGGCGGCGGCGGCAGCACGGGCAGCGCGTCGGGGTCGATGCCGATCGGCGGCAGCACGGCGGTCGTCGCGGCGTCGATCTGGCCGAGGTCGAGCGCCTCGCGCCGGGCCCGGCGCCCGCGGCGGGCGAGGACGACGACGAGGACGACGAGGGCGAGCAGCACGGTGCCGGCGATCGCGAGGTCCCGGACCAGCCGCGACTGCGCCTCCTGCTCGGCGCGCGCGTCCGCGGCGGCGAGCGCCTCCTGGGCGGCCTCCGCGGACGTCGTGTCGAACGGCATCCGCTGGACCGACAGCGTGTCGCCGCGCTCCTCGTCGATGCCGGCGGCCGCGGCGACGGCCGCGCTCAGGTCGGCCATGTTCACGGCGCCGGCGGCGGCCTCGTCGACCATGACCGACACGGACTGGCGCTGCAGCGAGCCCGGGGACTGGCGGACGACCTCGGTGCTCTTGTTCACCGCGTTCGTCACGTCCTCGCTCGTCGTCGAGTACGTGCCGGCGCCGTCGGCGCCCTGCGGGACGGCGATGTTGTCGGGGCCGAGCACGCCCGTCGCGGCGCCACCGGTGCCCGTGTACTCCTCGGTCCTCGTGGAGCTGCCCAGCGGCGGCGTCTCCGGCGTGGCCGAGAACTCCTCGGTCGTCCGCTCGGTCTGCGACAGGTCGAGCTCGGCGTTGACGCTGACCGTGGCGTTGCCCGGGCCGACGAGCGGGTCGAGCAGCGCCTGCACGGCGGCCTGCACGCGCGCCTCGTGCTCGGCGGTGCGCGAGTCGGCGAGCCCGCCGGACGCGGCGCCCTCCCCCACGGCGGACAGCACGCGGCCGTCCGCGTCGACGACCGCGACGTCCGTCGGCTCCATGCCGTCGACGCCCGCGGACACCAGGTGGACGATCGCCTGCACCTGCTCGCCGGCGAGGCTCGTGCCGGTGCGGCTGCGGACGAACACCGACGCGGTCGGGTTCGCGCGCTCCGCGACGAACACGGTCTCCTCGGGGATGGCCAGGCGCACCGTGGCGGCCTCGACGCCGTCGATCGCCGCGACGGTCTTCGCGAGCTCCCCCTCCAGCGCGCGCTGGTACGTCTTCTCCTGCTGGAACTCCGACGCGGTCATCGGCATCGCGTCGAGCAGCGAGTAGCCGGCGCCGTCCGCGTCGGACGGCAGGCCCGCGGCGGCCATCGCGACGCGCTGCTCGTACACCTGGTCGCGCGGCACCATGACGGTGCTGCCCCCGTCGGCGAGCTGGTACTCGACGCCCGCGGACGCGAGCTGGTCGACGACCGCGCTCGCGTCGGCCCCGGACAGGCCGGAGAACAGCGGCGCGAGGGTCGGCCGCGACATCCAGCTCGACAGCGCGACCGCGCCGAGCACGAGCACGGCGAGGCCGATGAGCGCGAGCGTGCGCTGCGCGAGGGAGAACTGCTTGACGGCGGCCGCCAGGCGGCCGAACGCGTCCTGCACCTGGGCGGGCATCAGACCTGCATCCTCATGATCTCGGTGAACGCCTCGACGGCCTTGTTGCGCACGGCGGCGGTGAGCTCGAGCGCGAGGGAGGCCTGGGCGGAGGCGACGGTGTAGTCGTGCACGTCGTCGAGGTCGCCGGTGACGGCGCGGACGGCGAGCTGCTGCGACGTCGACTGCATCTGCTGGAGCTGCTCGACGGAGCCGAGCACGCCCGCGAACGCGGCGCCGGCGGCCGGGTCGGGGGCCGTCGGGGCGGCGGGGACGGCGGCCGGCAGCACGCCGGCGACACCGGTGACGGGGGCGACGGAGGTGACCATCAGCTGCGTCCGATCTGCAGGGCGGCCTCGTACGACGCCTTCGCGCGGTCCACCACGGCGGCGTTCGCCTGGTAGCCACGCTGCGCCATGACGAGCTGCGTCATCTGGGAGGACATGTCGACGTCGGGCATGCGCACGTAGCCCTGCGCGTCGGCGAGGGGGTGGTCGGGGTCGTGCACCACGCGGCCCTCGGCGTCGCCGAGCACGACCCCGGCGACCTGCACGCCGCCCTCGGCCATCTCCTGCGCGACGACGTAGCGGGCGCGGAACGCCTCCTCGTCGGTGCCGCGCACGGTGCTGACGTTCGCGATGTTGTCGCTGACCGCGTCGAGCCACTTGCGGTGGACGGTGAGCCCGGTGCTCGCGATGCCGATGGCGCCGAAGATCGTCATCAGCTCGTCCTCATCGCGGTGCGGACGGACGAGAACGTGCCGGACATCGCCTGCGTGGCGAGCTGGTAGCGCAGCTGCGTGTCGACGTGCAGCAGCGTCTCCGCGTCGAGGTTGACGTTGTTGCCGTCCTCGCGGGTCGGCTCGAGCGAGCGGGAGACCGTCGCCTCGGCCGCGCCCTCGCCGCGGCGCACCGCGGCGGCGAGCGCCCCCTCGAACGCGACGCGCTTCGCCTGGTACCCGGGGGTCTGCAGGTTCGCGACGTTGTCCGCGATGACGCGCTGGCGCAGCGCGAGCCCGTCCAGGGCGCTGGAGAGCGCCACGGAGCTCACGGAGTCGAACATGCCCATGCGGGGGCCACCTCACCGACGACGACGAGTGCGGGGTCGGCCTATCCGTGGCCTGGCTGTGTGCAGCATCCGTGCTTGCGCCTGCCCCATCGGCCGCGCGGGCGGGCGTGTGAGACGTCGATGCGGTTCGACCCGACCTTCACCCGGTCGGCCGTACGTGCTGGTCAGGACGTCCTGATCGTCCCGGAGCGCGTCTCAGGCCTGCGTGTCGACGAAGACCGGCACGGCGGCCGGGCGGGTGCGCAGCGCGTCCGCCGCGGCGAGCTGGCGCCGCGCGAGCGTCATCGCCTCGGCGGCGCGGCGGGCGAGGTCGAGCTGGTGGTCGAGCAGTGCCTGCGCGCGCTCGCGCAGGGGTGCGGGCAGCGGCCCGAGACCGGCCGGCGGACGCCACCGGCGCGCGGTGACCTCGTCGACGTCGGGCAGGTGCGCCGCCGCGAGCAGCCGCTCGGCGGCGGCGACGTCGAGCTCGAGCTCGCGCAGCGCCTGCTCCCAGCGCCCGTCCCAGGCGCCGGCCTCGTCGGCACCGCCGACCGGGGGTGCCGGGGTCATCTCAGCCGACCCCGAGCAGGCCCGCGCCGGGGGCGGCGGTGGCGGCGTATGCGGCGACCGGGGCCGGGACGGCGGGTGCGGCCGTGCGCGCGACGGCGTCCGCCGCCTCGTGCCAGGTCCGCGCGAGCGGCTCGACCACGCGCGCGCACGCGTCGACGCGCTCGGCGTCGCCCGACGCCGCCGCCGACAGCAGCTCGCCGTGCAGCCACGTGTAGATCGACAGCAGGCGCGGCCCGCCCTCCCACGCGTCCACGTCGAGGCTCGCGATGAGCTCGGCGACGATCTCCTGCGCGTGCGCGAGGTGCTGCGTGGCCTGCGGGCGCTGCCCCGCGCCGAGCGCGTGCGCGGCACGCTGCACGTCGAGCAGCAGCCGGTCGCACAGCATCGTCAGCAGGCGTGCCGGGCTCGCGGTCTCGACCGAGGCCGCGACGTAGCGGCTGCGGGCGTCGTACATGAGGCCTCCTGCTTACTTCGTCGGCTGCGCGTTCAGCGCGGCGATCTGGCTGGCGAGGTAGCTCGACTGCGACGAGAGCCGCGACAGGGTGGTCTCCAGCGCGGCGTACGTGCGCTCGAGCGACGTGCGCCGCATCGCGAGCCGGTCGTCCCAGTCGGAGATCCGGTCGCCGAGGTCGCGCACGGTGGACTGCTGCGCCTCGACGGCGAGCGTGAGGGTGCCGTCGCCGCTGCGCGACGCGAGCGTCGCGGTCTTCGCCAGCCGCTCGGCGACACCGGCCACAACCTTCTGCACCTGGTCGGGGTCCTTGGCGAGCGCGGCGGTGAACACCGCGTCGTCGAACGTGAAGTCCCCGTTACGGGAGATCACGATGCCCACGTCAGCCGGGGCGACGCCGCCCACCGGCATCGACGCCTCGGAGAGCACCTGCTGCTGCAGGAGGCGGATGCGGGTGTCGCCGGCGAAGAGGCCGCCGCTGACGACCGTTCGGCCGTCCGCCTCGGTGGTCGTGCTCGGCTTGCTGCGCGACGAGATCTCGGACAGCACCGTGTTGAGGTTCGCGACGAGCCCGGACGCGAGCTTCTTCACCGCGGCCTCGTCGCGCGCGACCGTGAGGGTGAGCGGCTGCGCGTCCGCAGCGGTGACGGCGGTGACCGTCAGGTCCACGCCCGTCATGACGCCCTCGAACGTGTTGGAGGACGAGGTGAGCACCTGCTCGGCGCCCGAGCCCGGGAACAGCGTGACGCGCGCGTCCTGCGCCGCGCGGATCGTCTGCAGACCGACGGCGACGTCACCGTCCGCCCCTCGGTAGGACAGGGTGAAGGCGTTGTCCCCGCCCGTCTCCGTGCCTGTCAGCTGCAGCCGGTACGTGCTCTCGCCCGTCGGCTTGCCCTCCGCGTCGAGCACGGCGACCTTGACGGCGGTGGCGCGCACGCCGGTGCCGGACGCGTTGAACGCGTCGACGAGGTCCGGGACCGCGGCGCTCTTGGCGGTGACCGTCGTGGTCTCGCCGTCGCGGGTCAGCGTGAACGTCGGCTTCTCGCCGGCGTAGGCGTCCCCAGCGGGCAGGGTGACGAGAGAGGCCTGGGACTGCGCGACCGCCCCGACGCGGAAGGTCAGGGTGCCCGCCGTGGCGGTCGCCCCCGCGACGGCGGTCGCGGCCGGCGCGGCGCCGGTGGCCGCGCCCGGCTGGTCCACCTTCGCCGTGACGGCCCGCCACGACTCCGGCTTCGAGGCCGTCGTCGCCGACTCGGCCAGCGAGGAGACCTTCGTGGTGAGCGACTGCAGCGCCGTCGCGAGCTGCTGCGCGGTCGCCTTCTTCGTCGCGAGCTGCCGCTGGTTGCCCGCCTCGAGGTACAGGAGGCTGTCGATCAGCTCGGCGGTCTTGATGCCGCTGACGAGGCCGTCGATCGCTGCCATCGCTGGTGGTCCTCCGTGTCCCGTGCCGGCCGGCCGGTGCTCCCGGCCCGCTACGACGACCGGCGGTGGGCGGGGGCCGCCCACCGCCGGTCGGTGCTGCTTTCGTACCGGTCACCTCACGGTGACCGGGGACGTCACTGCAGGAGCTGCAGGACGGACTGCGGAAGCGACTTCGCCTGCGCGAGCATCGCCGTGCCCGCCTGCGACAGGATCTGCGCCCGCGTGAACGACACCATCTCCTCGGCCATGTCCGTGTCACGGATGCGGCTCTCCGACGCGGACAGGTTCTCCACCGCGACGTTGAGGTTGTTGATGGTGTGGTCGAACCGGTTCTGCACGGCACCGAGCTCCGAGCGGACCGACGACACCGTCGTGATGGCCGTGTTGATGAGGTCGATCGCCTCGTTCGCACCCGACGCCTGCGTGAACTTGGGCTCCGTAGCGGCAGCCTCCGTGGCGCTTGCCGTCGCACCCGGCGTCGCACCGGTGAACGTGAGGCCCGTCGTCGAGGCGGCGACCGTCACCGCGCCGGCGCCGAACACCTCGTCCGCCTTCGCCTGGATCGCCGCCACGCTGCTGTCCTCGTCGGTCGCCGCCGAGAAGTCCACGGACGCGAGGTCGAGCGACTTGGAGCCGATCGAGATCGTGCCGTTCAGACCCGCGTACTTCGCGGAGAGGTCCGTCGTGTTGGCGTCCGTGAAGTCGCCGGTGCCGACCGTCAGCACGGCCGCCTCGCCGGCGGCGGCGGCCGTGGTGAGGTCCGCAGTCGTGGCGTTGCTCGCTGCGGCGGTGACGTCGACACCGTCGACGTTCAGACCCTGAGCGCTCATGCCGTTGGGCCGCACCAGGTTGACGGCGATCTGGTCCGAGGACGAGTTGTTCGCGCCGACCTGGAACGTGCCGTTGTAGTTGCCGTCCAGCAGCTTGGCGCCGTTGAACTGCGTGGTGTCGGCGATACGGGTCAGCTCCGTCTTGAGCTGGTCCATCTCGTCCTGGATGTTGCTCTTGGCGTCCGTGGACAGACCGCCGTCGTTCGACGCCTGCACCGCGAGCGTGCGCATGCGCTGCAGGATCGAGTGCGTCTCGGTGAGCGCACCCTCCGCCGTCTGGACGACGGAGATGCCGTCCTGGGCGTTGCGGACGGCCTGCTTGGTGCCACCGATCTGGGCGCGCAGGCCCTCGGAGATGGCCAGACCGGCCGCGTCGTCGGCCGCACGGTTGATCCGCAGACCCGACGACAGCTTCTCGAGCGAGGACGACAGGTCGCCCTGCGTCGCCGAGAGGTTGCGGTACGAGTTCATCGCCGCGAGGTTGGTGTTGATCGAGAGACCCATGGTTCTCTTCCTCCTTGAGTCGGGTCAGGACAGCCCATCCGTGGGCACGTCACCCCCATCGACCCGTCGGCGGCCGGCCTGAGGACTCCGCAGAACTTTTTCCTCGGCCGCCCTGCTCCCGGTCGCGGCCCGCCCCTCCCCCGCCCGCCGGGACGCGCCCACGCACGAACGAACGACGCCGAGTCCGCCGCTCCGGTGCCGGGTCCGACGCGTGCAGGCGGCGGACTCGGCGCGGAGGCGGCGGACTTGGCGGGTGGTGCTGCGGGGGGTGCGGCGGGTGGTGCGGCCGGTGGTGCCGTCAGCCGACCAGGTCGGTCTTCTGCCCGAGGGGCTCGCGCTGGGTGGGCACCACGTCGACGCGGGTGTCGATGCGGACGGCCGGCGCGAGGGCGGCCCGCGCGGCGATGGCGGCGAAGTAGCCCTGCCGGCGGCGGGCGGCCACGCCCTGCGGGCGCTCCGCGGCCGCGACGAGGCCCGGCTCGAACGCGGTGTTGAGGCCGTCGCGCATGAGCGCGAGCGCCTCGGTGCGCAGCTGGCTGACGCGGGACTGGGTGACGCCGAGGTCGGCGGCGACCTCGGCGACGCTGCGGTCCTCGAGGTAGAGGCCGACGACGACGGCGCGCAGCCGGTCCGGCAGCTCGGCGACCGCGGCGCGCAGCCAGTGCACGCGCTCGGCGGCGAGCAGGGCGTCCTCGGGGCCGTCGGACTCGTCGCGCACGGTGTCGGCGACGTTGCCCTCGGGCAGGTCGAGCGACAGCACACGGCGCTCGGCGTCGGCCCGGGCCGCGTCGACGGCGGCGACGTCGACGCCCATGGCGGCGGCCGTCTCCTCACGCGTCGGCGTGCGGCCGAGCGCGCTGCGCAGCTGCTCGACGGCGGTCGCGAGCTCGCGGCCGCGCCGGCGGGCGCCCCGGCTCGCCCAGTCCATGGACCGCAGCTCGTCGATCAGCGCGCCCTTGATGCGCAGGGACGCGTACCGGGCGAACGGCACGTTGGTCGACGGGTCGTAGGCCCTCGCCGCCAGCACCAGTGCGAGCGACCCCGCCGAGGTCAGCTCGTCGCGCGACACGCTGGGCGGCACGCGGTGCAGCATCTCGTTGACGTTGTAGCCGACGAGCGGCAGGTGCTCCCGGACCAGCTCGTCGATCGTGTTCGCGCTCACACAGGCCGCGTCGGTCACCTGGACGGCGACCTTGAAGTGGGAACGCGACCACAGCGGAATGGGACCGAAACGATTCGAACCGGTCCGACCGCCACACCTCGGGCGGCGGCAAACCGGACCGATGCGTCGGTTGGTGACGAGCGGACCCCGTCCGCCGGGCGGCGTTGTGACGCAGATCACACTCAGGACCACGGGTGCACGGACGATCCGCAGGCGCAGCGGCCGGTCGGGGACCGTCCGGCGAGGGCGCACAGGCCCACGCCGGCACCCCGCACGAAAAGTCCCCCCAGACGCATCACGTGCGACGCACCGCGGCCGATAGGGCGTGCGGACGCCGGACACGGCGGACCGATCCGGCACGGAGGTGACACTGTGACGCGCAGCCCCGCCCTCGAGCGCCTCTCGGAGGTGCTCTGGCGCGAGCGGCACCTGCTCGAGCTCCTGCTCTTCAAGCTGGAGGAGGAGCAGCTCGTCCTCACCGCCGGCCGCACGCGCTGGCTCGGCCACGCGACCCGCGAGGTGGAGTCCGTGCTCGACGAGATCCGCACGGCCGAGGTCGGCCGCGCCGTCGAGGTGGACGCCGCCGCCGCGGAGCTCGGTCTCGAGCCCGGCGCCAGCCTCGCGATGCTCGCCGAGAGCGCCCCCACCCCGTGGGACGAGATCATGCGCGCGCACCGCGACGCCTTCGCCGGGCTCACGTCCGAGATCTCCGCCCTCGCCGACGGCAACCGCGAGCTGCTCGCCGTCTCGCACCGGGCCGCGCAGGAGACCCTGCTGTCCCTGCAGGACACCGTCGACACGTACGACGGCCAGGGCCAGCGCGCCAGCGAGGCCCGTTCCGCCCAGCTCCTCGACCGGTCGATCTGAGGGACCCCGCACGCATGAGCACCTTCTCCGGCCTCGGCACCGCGCTCAGCTCGCTGATCGCGCAGCGCGTCGCCCTCGACGTCTCCGCCAACAACGTCGCGAACGCCAACACCGTCGGCTACACACGCCAGCGCGCCGTGCTGTCGTCGCTGCCCGCCTCCACGGTCCCGTCGATGTTCTCGACGTCGGACGGGATCGGCCTGGGCACCACCGCGTCGGGCGTCCAGCGCCTCGGGGACGTCTTCCTCGACAACCGCGTGCGCACCGCGGCCGCCGGGGCGGGCCGCCTCGACGTGGTCGCGGACGCGCACGCACGGCTGGAGAAGGGCATCGGCGAACCCGCCAAGACGGCCCTCGCCGCGCAGCTGTCCGACCTGTGGGCCGGCTGGTCCGACGTCGCGAACTCCAGCGACCAGGACGCCGCCCGCGCCGTGCTGCTCGAGCGGGCCGTCGCCGTCACGGACCGCCTGCACACGCTGTACTCCGCCGCCGGCACGCAGTGGGAGCAGGCGCGCACCGAGGTGACCGCGCAGGTCGAGCGCACCAACGTCGCCGCCGCCCAGGTCGCCGACCTCAACGAGCGCATCCTCGCCATCACGAACTCCGGCGCCCAGGCGCACGAGCTCGCCGACCAGCGCGACCAGCTCGTCACCGAGCTCGCGGGCCTGGTCGGCGCCACGGCCCGCGTGCGCGAGGACGGCCAGGTCGACCTGTTCGTCGGCGGCAACGCCCTCGTGCGCGGCGACAAGGTCGCCGCGCTCGAGGTCCGCGGCGCGAGCGCGTTCTCGGCCGCCACGAGCGGGCAGCCGGTGTCGGTCGTCTGGGCCGCCAAGCCGGACCAGCCCGTCGGGCTCGCCGACGGGCGCGTCGCGGGCCTGCTGACCGTCCTGGCCCCGCCCGCCGGCGGCAACGGCGGCCTGCTCACCGAGGCCGCGGCCGGCTACGACGAGCTGGCCCGCACGATCGCGGACCAGGTCAACGAGCTGCACCGCACGGGACGCACCCGCGACGGGGACCCGGGCGGGGATTTCTTCCGCTTCGAGCCGGGGCAGCCCCTCGCGCTCGGGCTGCGCGTCGCCGTGACGGACGTCGCCGAGATCGCCGCCGCCGGCCCGGACCTCGGTGCCTACGACGGCTCGGTGGCCGCGGCGATCGCGCGGCTGGGGGCGGACGCCGCCGGGCCGGACGCCCTGTGGCGCCGGACCGTCACCGACATCGGGGTGCGCACCGCCAGCGCGACGTCCCGGGCCCAGGTGGCCGCCGTCGCGCTCACCACGGCCGAGCAGCAGCAGCTCGCGAACGCGAGCGTCGACGTCGACGAGGAGACCGTGAACATGCTCGCGTACCAGCGTGCGTACGAGGGCGCGGCCCGCGTGCTCACCGCGATCGACGAGATGCTCGACACCCTGATCAACCGCACCGGCGTCGTGGGGCGGTGACGACGATGACCATCGGCCGCGTCACCCACCAGACCGTCCAGCGCTCGACCCTCGCGAACCTGCAGGCGAACCTCCAGCGCAGCGCGGAGCTCCAGGCCCGCATGTCGGCGGGCACCAAGATCACGGTCCCCTCCGACGACCCCGCGGGCGCCGCCGACCTGCTGCGCCTGCGGGCGGACCAGCGGGCCAACGTGCAGCACCAGCGCAACGCGACCGACGGCGACGCGTGGCTCACCACGGTCGACAGCGCGCTGCAGGAGTCCCTCGCGATCGTCCGCAAGGCCCGCGACCTCGCGGTGCGCGCCGGCTCGGGCGCGATGGGCGCCGAGTCCCGCGAGGCCCTCGCGGCGGAGATGGAGGCGCTCGGCGTGCAGCTGCGCGGGCAGGCGAACACGCAGTACGCCGGCCGGTCCGTCTTCGCCGGGACGGCGTCCGGCCCCGCCTTCGGCCCCGCCCCGGCGTACGCGCACGGCGGTGCGACCGGCGCGGCGGTCACGCGTCAGGTCGGGCCCGAGACGGCCGTCCGCGTGGACTCCGACGGGGCCGCCGTGTTCGGCACCGGCGCCGGCTCGGCGTTCGCGCTCCTCGACGACCTGGCGGCGACGATCCGGGCCGGCGGCGACCTCTCCGCCGGCATCGACGGGATCGACGCCCGCATGTCGGCCATGCTCCGCGAGGTCGCGTCGGTCGGCGCCCGGCACAACCAGGTGAAGAGCGCGACCGCCGGCCTCGCGGACGAGAAGGTCACGCTCGCGAGCCAGCTCTCCGCGATCGAGGACGTGGACCTCGCGCAGGCCGTGCTCGACCTGCAGGCGCAGGAGGTGGCCTACCAGGGCGCCCTCGCCGCCACCGCGAAGGTCCTGCAGCCCACGCTCCTGGACTTCCTGCGATGACCGCCGTCGTCTCCCGCGTCGCGGTCAGCACCCCCGACGGGCCGCGCGACGTCCCGTCCACGCTCCGGCTCGTCGCCGAGCTCCCCGGCCTGCCGGGCCACTCGGAGTTCGCGCTCGAGGCCCTCGACGACGAGGGCGTGCTGTTCGCGCTGCGCAGCACGCCGCAGGGCCCGCGTCCCGTCCGGCTGTTCGTCGTCGCGCCGCACGTCTTCTTCGCGGACTACGACCCGGCGCTGGACGACGACGTCGTGCGGACGCTCGACCCGCAGGCCGACGGCGCCCACCCCGTGCTCCTCGCCGTGGTCCACCCCGCCGACGACGACCGCACCCACCACTCGGTGAACCTGCTGGCGCCGGTCGTCGTCGAGCCGCACCGCGGCTGGGCCCGTCAGGTCGTCCTCGACGCCGACCTCCCCCTGCGCGCACCGCTCGGCTGACCGTCCGCGCCGGCACCCGTCCGCGCGCGGGTGGGTGCTAGCACTCAGGTACGCGGCGCCGCGGCCGATGGGGTGGCGGAACCACACCTGGGGAGGACTTTGTGCCGGAGACGACCTCGACCGCGCGTGCCGGGGCGAGCATCCACCGCCAGCCGATCGTGCACCCCGACCGCAGCGTGTTCGCCTACGCCGTGCGGGGACGCGTCCTGGGGCCGGACGGCGTGCCGCTGCCCGAGGCGTCGGCCGAGCACCTGGTCGACGCCGCCTACTCCCTCATCGACCCCGACCTCGTCGCCGGGACGCGCCCGCTCGTGGTGCGCGCGACCCGCCGCCTCCTCGCCGACCCGACGCCGTTCCTCGGCGCCCCGCACGGCCTGACGCTGGAGCTCCCGCCCACGCTCGTGGCCGAGGCGGACGTGCGCGCGCGCCTCGGCGCCCTCGCCGAGGCCGACGTGCGGGTGGCCCTCGCCGACTACACCGCCTCGCCCGAGCAGGACGCGCTGCTGCCGCACGTCCAGCTCGTCAAGGTCGACGCCGCCGCCGACCCGGCGGTGCTCGCCGACCTCGTGGCGCGTGCCGTGCAGTCCGGGACCGTCGTCATCGCCGAGCGCGCGACGACGCGCGAGCGGGTCCAGGTCGCCCTCGACGTCGGCGCGGAGCTGCTGCAGGGCCCCCTGGTGCTCAACAACGGCCCGACCGCGGCCGACCGCGCGTGGGGCGTCAGCGAGATCCAGTGCCTCGAGCTGCTCCGGCTGCTGTCGGAGGACGCGGTCGACCAGCGGGAGGTGATCCGGGTCGTCCAGACCGACCCGGTGCTCACCGTGCGGGTGCTGCACCTGGTCAACTCCTCCGCGATGGGCGTGCGCAACAAGGTCGACTCGGTGCGCCAGGCCGTCGTCCTGCTGGGTCCGCGCCACCTCGGCGCGCTGGCCACGGCGTCCCTCGTCGGCGCGACGCCGGCCTCGATGGAGGCGCTGTGGTACCTGCTCACCCGCGCGTCCGCGTGCGGCGGGCTCGCCGGCGACGACGTCGGGTACACGGTCGGCCTGCTGTCCGCGGTGTCGTCCTACCTGCGGGTGCCGGCGGCCAACGTCGTGGCGGACACGGGCGTGTCGTCGGACGTCGCGGACGCCCTCCTGCACCGCACCGGACGCTACGGCCCGGTGCTCGCCGCAGTGCTCGCGCACGAGGCGAACGACGCGGACGGCGTGCGCGCGACCGGTCTCGACGAGTACGAGGTCGCCCACGCCTACCTGGACGCGGTGCCGCGCGCACTCGCGCTGGCCAGTAACCTCGCCGCGGCCGCCTGAGCGGCGGCCGCACCGTCCCCGCTCTGCCTCCGGAGGCCCCTGTGCTCCTCGCCTCGTACGACTCCTACGACTCCGGCGCCGCCACCGGCGCCGTCGTCGGGATGATCTTCCTGGGCCTGCTCTACCTCGCCGCGATCGCGTTCGGCGTGTACCTCTACATGCGCGTCGCCCGGAAGGCCGGCTGGACGCTCTGGCACGGCCTGCTCGTCCTGGTGCCGGTCGCGAACCTCGTCTTCCTCATCATGTTCGCCTTCACGGAGTGGCCGATCGAGCGTCGCGTGCGCGAGCTCGAGGCGCGCGCGGGCCTCGCGCCCGGCGGCAGCGACCCGTACGCGTACGGTGCCGCCGGGTACGGCGCGGCCGCTCCCGTCACCGGCTACGGCGCCCCCGCGTACGGCGCCCCCACCCCGGCGGCCCCCGCGTACGGCGCGCCCGTCGGCGCCGCACCGGCGTACGGCGTCCCCGTGCAGGACGCGCCCGCCTACGGCGCCCCCGCGTACGGCGCCCCCGCCGGCGAGCAGCAGTCCGCCACCCCGTCGCCGGAGATCCCCTCGGCGCCCGGCGCGGCCGAGGCGCAGCCGCCGGCGAACCCGTGGGACCCGCCGGCCGCACCGCGCTGACCCGCACCCGACGTCCCCGTCCCGCACCCGCACGTCCGGCGCGCGGGACATGCCGAGGGCCGGCCACCCCGTGGGGGTGACCGGCCCTCGGGCCGTTCAGTCGGTCGTGGACCGGCTCAGGCTCAGAAGCCGCCGCCGAAGTCCTCGCCGCCACCGGCCGGGGCCGCGGGGGCCTTCTCCGGCTTGTCGGCCACGACGGCCTCGGTGGTGAGGAACAGACCGGCGATCGACGCGGCGTTCTGCAGCGCCGAGCGGGTCACCTTGACCGGGTCGTTGACGCCCGCGGCGAGCAGGTCCTCGTACTCGCCGGTCGCGGCGTTGAGGCCCTGGCCGGAGGGGAGGTTGCGCACCTTCTCCGCCACGACGCCGCCCTCGAGACCGGCGTTGATCGCGATCTGCTTGAGCGGGGCCTCGATCGCGACCTTCACGATCTGCGCACCCGTCGCCTCGTCGCCCTCGAGCTCGAGCTTCTCGAACGCGAGCTTGCCGGCCTGGATGAGCGCGACGCCACCACCGGCGACGATGCCCTCCTCGACGGCCGCCTTCGCGTTGCGCACGGCGTCCTCGATGCGGTGCTTGCGCTCCTTGAGCTCGACCTCGGTCGCCGCACCCGCCTTGATGACGGCGACGCCGCCCGCGAGCTTGGCGAGGCGCTCCTGCAGCTTCTCGCGGTCGTAGTCCGAGTCCGAGTTCTCGATCTCGGCGCGGATCTGGTTCACGCGGCCCTGGATCTGCGCCGCGTCGCCCGCACCCTCGACGATCGTGGTCTCGTCCTTGGTGACGACGACCTTGCGCGCCTGGCCGAGGACCTCGAGGCCCACGGTGTCGAGCTTGAGGCCGACGGTCTCGGAGACGACCTGACCGCCCGTGAGGACCGCCATGTCCTGCAGCATCGCCTTGCGGCGGTCGCCGAAGCCCGGGGCCTTGACGGCGACGGACTTGAACGTGCCGCGGATCTTGTTGACGACGAGCGTGGCCAGGGCCTCGCCCTCGACGTCCTCGGCGACGATGAAGAGCGGCTTGCCGGCCTGGATGACCTTCTCCAGCAGCGGCAGCAGGTCCTTGACGTTCGAGATCTTCGACTCGACGAGCAGGACGTACGCGTCCTCGAGGACCGCCTCCTGGCGCTCCGGGTCCGTCACGAAGTACGCCGACAGGTAGCCCTTGTCGAAGCGCATGCCCTCGGTGAGCTCGAGCTCGAGGCCGAGGCCCGAGGACTCCTCGACGGTGATGACACCCTCCTTGCCCACCTTGTCGAGGGCCTCGGCGATGAGCTCGCCGATCTGGGTGTCCGCGGCGGAGATGGCGGCCGTGGCGGCGATCTCCTCCTTGGTCTCGATCTCCTTGGCCTGGTTGAGCAGCTGCGCCGTGACCGCCTCGACGGCCTTCTCGATGCCCTTCTTCAGGGCGATCGGGTTGGCGCCGGCGGCGACGTTGCGCAGACCCTCCCGGACGAGCGCCTGGGCGAGGACGGTGGCCGTCGTGGTGCCGTCACCGGCGACGTCGTCCGTCTTCTTGGCGACCTCCTTGACGAGCTCCGCACCGATCTTCTCGTACGGGTCCTCGAGCTCGATCTCCTTGGCGATGGAGACGCCGTCGTTGGTGATCGTCGGCGCGCCCCACTTCTTGTCGAGCACGACGTTGCGGCCCTTCGGGCCGAGGGTGACCTTGACGGTGTCGGCGAGGGTGTTGAGCCCGCGCTCCATGCTCCGCCGGGCCTCCTCGTTGAAGGCGATGATCTTGGCCATGGGGCTGTGATCCTTCTTCCGGTTCGTGGGTCGGCCGGTCGGTGCCCGCGACGGACGGACGACCGCGCACGCTCCTGTCGCGCGCGCGATCGCCCTCACCTGACGGCCGTGGTGCTGCTGTCACTCTCCACCGGAGAGTGCTAAGTCAATGGTTAGCACTCGACCCCTGCGAGTGCAAGCAGCACCGACCCCGCCCGTGGACGACGACGGCCCGGTCGCGCGCGTGCGCGACCGGGCCGTTCGGTGCGGGCGGGGCACCCGCGGTGCTCGGTGCGGGCGCAGGGCCCGCGGTGCGTCAGAGGGGGCGGACCTGCTCGGCCTGCGGGCCCTTGGTGCCCTGGCCGACCTCGAAGTCCACCGCCTGCCCCTCCTCGAGGGAGCGGTACCCCGAGCTCTGGATCGCGCTGTAGTGGACGAAGAGGTCCTGGCCGCCGCCGTCCGGCGTGATGAAGCCGTACCCCTTCTCCGCGTTGAACCACTTGACCGTGCCCTGCGCCATGCCGTGCTCCTCGCCCTCCGTGGGCCGGGACGCTCCGCCGTCGCCCCGGTGCGTGGAGCCTAGTGGCGCCCTGTGCGCGCGACCAGGGGGTTCGCCCGGCCGCCGAGGCCGTCGTGCGGTCAGCCCTCGGGGTCGGAGACGAGCAGGACGACGATGCCCGCGCCCGCCCTCGCCGGGTCGACCGCGATCGTCGGGACCCCCGTCGTGGACGCCACGAGGTCCGCGGTGGCGCGCTGGTCCTCGGACGCGATGTAGACGGTCGACTCGTCCGGCAGCTCGTCCGTCGCGTTGTCGGGCGTGACGGACGTGAAGCCCGCCGCGCGCAGGCCGTCGGCGACGCGCCCCGCGAGCCCGGGGACGCGGGCGCCGTTGAGCACCTCGACCGGGGTCGACAGGACGGGCGACGGGGCGGGCACCTCGGGGGCCGGCGCGCTCGCCTCGGGCTCCGCCCCGCCCTCGCCCTCGGCCGGGGGCGCCGAGGCGGCGGGGTCCTCGGGCGCGGGGGTCTCCTCCTCCGCCGCCGGGGCGCTGCCGCCGCCGACGACCGGCAGGTCGCCGGTCCGGGACAGGTACGACACGACGCCGTACGCGAGCACCGGCACCACCAGCAGGACGACGAGGAACGGCCACCAGCGGCTCCAGGCCGAGCGCGGGGCGCGGTGCACGCCGCGGGGGCCGTCGGGCGGCACGACGTCGAACTCGTCGTCCGGGTAGGGGTAGTCCGCCTTGCTCACGGCGGCAAGGCTAACCGGTGCGCCGGTGCGCACCGGGGACCGCCGCACGGGCACCGTGCCGGTGTCCGTGCGCGCCCCGCGAGGGCCGGGGCTCGCTCAGCCGTCGGCGCCGAGGCGGCGGGCGGTGCGGGCGCGCTGGCGCGAGGACCGCATCCGGCGCAGGCGCTTGACGAGCATCGGGTCGTGCGCGAGCGCGGCCGGGTCGTCGATCAGCGCGTTGAGCAGCTGGTAGTACCGCGTGGCCGACATGTCGAACAGCTCGCGGATCGCCTGCTCCTTGGCGCCGGCGTACTTCCACCACTGGCGCTCGAACGCCAGCACCGCCTGGTCCCGCTCGGAGAGCGCCGCGCCGTCGGCGGGACGGGGGTCGGCCGGACGGGTCTCGTCGAGGGTCGCGGTCGCGCTGCTCGCCGTGGCGTCCATTGGTGCCTCCGGTCCGTCGGGTGCCTCGCCCACGCGCCGGGGACGCCGGCACGTGCGCCGCCCTCGCGGACGGCCCGGCCATGCTACGGGCCGAACCACACGGGTGTCATTCGCCGCGCGGCGACGTACCACCCCCGGCGGGACGCCGGTAGCCTTCCCCGCCGTGGTCCCCGCACCCCTCGACCGGCTCGTCGCACCCGACTGGGCGCGCGCGCTCGCGCCCGCGGAGCCCGCGCTGCGCGCAGCGGGCGAGTTCCTGCGCGCCGAGGTCGCCGCGGGGCGCGGGTACCTGCCGGCCGGCGACGCCGTGCTGCACGCGTTCCGCCGCCCGCTGGCCGACGTGCGCGTGCTCGTCGTCGGCCAGGACCCCTACCCGACCCCGGGCCACCCGATGGGTCTGTCGTTCTCGGTCCAGCCGGACGTGCGCCCGCTCCCCCGCTCGCTCGCCAACGTCTTCACCGAGCTGGTGGCCGACGTCGGCACCCCGCCCCCGTCGACGGGCGACCTGACGCCGTGGGCCGACCAGGGCGTCATGCTGCTCAACCGCGTGCTGACGGTGCGGCCCGGCGCGCCCGCCTCGCACCGCGGCAAGGGCTGGGAGCAGCTGACCGACCGGGCCATCGCGGCCCTCGTGGAGCGCGGCGGCCCGCTCGTCGCCGTGCTCTGGGGCCGCGACGCCCAGCAGCTGCGTCCCGCGCTCGGCGACGTGCCGGTCGTCGCGAGCCCGCACCCCAGCCCGCTGTCCGCGAGCCGCGGCTTCTTCGGCTCGCGCCCGTTCTCCCGCGTGAACGAGCTGCTCGTCGCGCAGGGGGCCGAGCCGGTCGACTGGACGCTCCCCTGAGGCCGGTGCGGACCTGTCGGCGGGAGCGGGCATAGTGGACGCGTGAGCGTCACCGACCGGCCCGACGAGACCACGACCGCACCCCGCTGGACCCGCTACGTCGCCGTCGGCGACTCCTTCTCCGAGGGGCTGTGGGACGACCCGGACGGCCGCGACGCACCCCAGCGCGGCTGGGCCGACCAGCTCGCGTCGCACCTGTCGCTGCGGCGCACGGCCGCGGGCCTCGCGCCGCTGGAGTACGCGAACCTCGCCGTCCGCGGCCGCCTCCTGCGCCCGATCCTGCGGGACCAGGTGCCGGCCGCCCTCGCGCTCGAGCCGGACCTGGTCAGCGTGATCGGCGGCGGCAACGACATGCTGCGGCCGTCGGTCGACGTGGACGGGCTCGCGGACGAGCTCGAGCGCACGGTCGTGCGCGTGCGCGCCACCGGTGCCGACGTCCTGCTCGGCACCGGGTTCGACGTGCGGGACAGCCCGCTCGTGCGGGCGACGCGGGCGCGGGTCGCCGTCTACAACACCCACGTGTGGTCGATCGCGCGGCGGCACGGCGCGTACGTGCTCGACCTGTGGGGCATGCGCAGCCTCGCCGACTGGCGGATGTGGGCCGAGGACCGGATCCACCTCACCACCGACGGCCACACGCGGGTGGCGCAGGCGGCGCTCGTCGCGCTCGGCCTGCCCCCCGAGCGGGACGACTGGGACGACCCGCTGGCCCCGCTGCCGCCCGCGCCCCGGCGGGACCGGGTGCTCGCGGACGCCCGCTGGCTGCGCGAGCACGCGTACCCGTGGGCGCGCCGGCGGCTGCAGGGGCGGTCGTCGGGCGACCGGCTGCGGCCGAAGCGGCCGGACCCGACGCCGCTCGTCTGAGCGGCCCCGCCGCGCCGGCTCAGCCCGGGGCGAGGACCCAGCGCGCCGCCGCCACCGGCCCCGGCACGTCGTCGGGCAGCACGTGCACCGTGCCGGCGCCCAGCCCGACGGCGGACCGGTGGACGAGGTCGCCGCGCGCGTCGACGTACGTGACGACGGCCCGGACCCCGTCGCAGTCGGCGGGCACCTGCTCGAAGCGCACCCCGCTGACGCCGAACCCGCTGCCGTCGTCGCCGAGGGCGACCTCGTACCCCCACACGACGTCGGCCGCCGTGCACACCGCCTGGTCCGCGGCCGGCAGGTGGTCCGCCGCCTGCGCGGAGGACCAGAGCCCGGCGGCGCCGAGCGCGCCGAGGGCTGCCGCCCAGCGCATCCTGCGCGGGGTCGGCCGTACGAGGACGTGGCGTGCGACCACAGCCCCTCCCGTCCGTGGGTGGGTGCGCCCTCCCGTCCGTGGGAGGGTGCTCGCGCGTCCTTGCGCGATGGCGTCACGCTACGTCCGGCGGGGGCGGGGGGCCACGCCGCGAGGGCCCGGGCGGCGCCTTCCACCCGGGCGGAGCAGCGGGCTGACGGCGGCGCCGGCGGGCCCATGTCGGCAGGCCGGCCGCGGTCCTGAGAGGTCGCCGCGCGGTTCACCCGGGCGCAGCAGGGGCGCTCACCAGCGCGAGACGCAGGCCGCCATCTCGAGGCTCTCGGTGCCCTTCAGCGCGCCGTACGTGCCGTTGCGCATCGTGACGACCGAGCCCGACGTCGTGACGGTGCGCTGGCTGTCCGAGAGGGAGACGCTCACGCGCGCCGTGCCCCCGGGGTACGAGCGGACGTGCGCCAGGGCGGCCGCCAGGTCGACGCTCGCGGTCCAGCCGACGTTGAAGGGGCTGGTCCCGTTGCCGCGCACCAGGACGGCGTAGCAGACGTCCACCTGGCCGCTCCACGTGCTCGGCGGCGCGTCCCAGCGGGTCTGCGTCACCGTGACCGAGTACGCGGAGCGGACGTCCGGCTGCAGCGGCAGCTGGCGGTTGCAGAGCGTCAGGGTCCGCTCGGTGGGGTACGGGTCGCCCGCCGCAGTGGACAGGTACCGGAAGTCGCCCCAGTCCCGCAGCCGGCCCGCGATCTGCAGCCGTCCCCGCGTCGGGGTGTCGCGCAGCATCTGCGCGGTCTCGCCGTCGCCCTCCAGCACGTAGTGCTCGGCGACGGTGTCCCCGTACCAGGGCGCCGCCTGCTGCATCACCTCGAGGCGCCACTCGACGGGCTGGGCGGACGTCGCGCGCACCGTCACCGCCACGCACGCCTGCCGGTCGTCGTCGCCGATCGTCCAGCGGCGGTCGGTGATGACGATGCCCTGTGCGGCCTCGACGACGGCGTCGTCACCGGGCGCGGCGAGGACGGCGAGGGTCGCGGGCCGCACCCAGCCGGCGACGCGCACCGACACCGCCGTCCCGGGTGCGACCGTGACCGGGGGGTTCGCGGGCACGCTCGCACGTCCGGCGACGGTGCCGACGAGCGTGCGCGTGGCGCCGGTGCTGGTGACGACCCAGACCTCGAGCCGTGCGGTGCCGGGGCAGCGGGACACGTCGAGACCGCTCACGGCGACGCTGCTCGCGTCCGTGCGGGCGGCGGGCGTGACGACGGCGGTGCCGGTCGCGCAGCCGGTGGACGTGGTCGCCCACACGCGGGTCACCGGCGCGATCGGCAGCGTCGCGGCGCTCGCGCCGCCCACGCCCGCCAGGAGCGCCGTGACGGCCACGAGCACCGTGACCACGGCCGCACGGGCACGCGCCACGGCGGGACGCACGGGCCCGCCGGTCACGGCTGCGACCCGGCCGCGCCGCTCGTCGCCGCCCGCGCGCCGGCGGGGCCGCGGGTGCCGGCGTCCGCCCGGTCGGCGTCCTGCTCCGCGTCCTGGCCCGCGGCCCGGTCCTCGTCCGGGTCGGCGTCCTCGTCCGGGTCGGCGTCCTCGTCGGCGTCCCTGTCCTGCTCCTCGTCCTCCTCCGCGCGGCCGGGCCAGAGCAGGATGCCGAGGCCGACGACGACGAGGCTGACCCAGACCCACGGGTTCGTGACCAGCAGCCCGACGCGCCCCACCGCGGGCACGTGCACCCGGGCGATCCCCACGACGTCCTCGTCGGTCGGCACGAACGGGTCGACCTCGGGGTTGTTGTCGCCCTGGACGACGAGGCCGTCGGCGTCGCGCCCGACGACGCGGTGGATGATGCGCGCGTCCCCGTAGCCCTCGGGGGTGTAGACGACGACGTCCCCCACCTGCGGCGTGCCGCAGCGGGAGAGCACGAGGTCGCCCGTGTAGTAGGTGGGCTCCATCGAGTGACCCGAGACCACGGTCAGGCTCGTGCAGCCGCCGAGGCTGGTCGGCCACAGCAGGACGCCGGCCACGAGGGCCAGCGCGTACACGACCGCGTTCCCGGCAGCACGCAGCACCCGACGCCCGCGAGGGGCGTCGGGTGCGGTGTGCTGCTGCGGGGTCACCGATCGGGTCGGTGCGTCAGTAGATGGTGACGGCCACGGAGGCGATGGCCTGCGCGTCGCCGGCGATCGGCGCGGTGACGGGCCCGCCGTTGGCGAGCGTCGCGACGGTGTGCGTGGTGCCGATCTGGGCGCCGGAGGCGTCGAGGAGGGCGACCTTGACCGACTCGCCGTTGCACGTGGCGTCGAAGCCGCTGACCGTGACCGTGCTCGAGCGGAACTTCCCCTCCGAGAGGGTCGGGTCGGCGAACGCGACGGTGAGCGGAGCGGTCTGGCACGCGCCGGCGACCTGGACGCCCGCCTGCATCTGCGGCTGGGGCGAGCTGAAGGAGAGCTGCGACGCGGAGGCGAGGGACAGGCCGGCCACGCCGACGACGGCGAGCGAGACGGCGAGGACCTTGCGGGTGCGGGACGAACGGCTGCTGGACATGGCGACTCCTGGACGGGTGGGCTGAGGGGGTGCTCGGGTGACCGTAGGCGGCCGCCCGTGCTTCCTGGACGTACGTCTAGGTGGCCGCACCCACCCCTGCACGTCGAGCGGTGTCTTTCACCTGAACGGGAGCAGACGTCCCGGACTGGTCCGGAGGAACCGGACACGCTGTCTCGGCTCCTTGTGACAGCCGCCCGTGACGGCCCATGAGACGCAGGTCACCCGGGTGTCGGGGCGGTCCGCCGTCCGTCCTCCGCAGGTGCCAGGGGCAGCCGGGCCTCCACACGCGCACCCGTGGTGGGCCCGGGGCCCACCGCCAGCCGCCCGCCCACGACCGCCAGGCGCTCCGCGAGCCGGGACGTGCCGGAGGCGGGGTCGACGCGCCGGGGCGCGTACAGGTCCCCGTCGTTCACCACCTCGATGAGGAGCACGTCGTCGACGAGGTCGAGCACGACGTCGACGCGGCGCGGCGGCCCGTTCTTCAGCGCGTTCGTCACCGCCTCCTCGACGACCCGCAGCGCCAGCAGGCGGTCGGAGACGACGAGGTCCTCCCGCGTCGGGTCGTCGCGCTCGCGCACCGCGGCGCTCGCCCGCAGGCTGGTGGCGATCGTCGCGGGCAGGCGGCTCAGCAGGGCACGGACCGCGGGGACCAGGCCCAGCTCCAGCCGGTCGGGGTACAGCAGCCGGCTCATGCGGCGCACGTCCGCGTCACGCGCCTCCGCGAGCTGGTCGCGCACCCACGCGAGGTCGTCGGCGGCCTCCTCGCAGCCGGGCCGGCGGCGCAGCAGCTCGGCGACGCGCGTCTCGACGAGGACCAGGCGCTGCTGGAGCGTGCCGTGCAGGCCCTCGGCGACCTGGCGCCGGACGCGGATCTCCTCGTTCTCGAGCGCGCGCACCGCGAGCTCGACCGCGACGGCCGCCCGTTCCGCCGCCCGGGTGCGGGCGCGCGCGCCGCGCAGCCAGAGCATGGCCCACGCCCCGATGCCGGCGGACACCAGGGTGGCGACGAACCCGCCCAGCAGCTCGGCCTGCTGGGAGGCGACGTCGTCGCGCGCGTACACGCCGGCGACGAGCTGCGCGGCCACGCGGGCGGCCGCGGTGAGCGCGGCGGCGAGCACCACGCGGCGCCCCACGCCCCACGCGCCCCGGGCGGCGTGCACCTGCAGCACCGCGAGCGCCAGGGCGAGCGTCGCGACGGCCACCGCGTTGGCCGCGAGCCGCTGGACGAGGTCCACGTGCGCCCACGCGGGCACGAGCTGGGCGTAGATGTACGCGCTCTGCAGGGAGGCTCCGACCCCGTACCCGAGGGCCACCAGCGCCGACACGCCGACCAGCACACGCCGGTCGGCGGCGGCGTCGCTGCGCCTCGCCGCGGGGGACGTGCCCCCGGTCCCGCCCGTCATCCCGCTCCCGACCCCCGCCGTGCCCGCGCGCACGATGGGCGCGCGACGACCATACTGGCCGCGATGACAGCACCCGACGACCGCCGGCTCCGCGTCGCCGTCGTGGAGGACCAGCCGCTCTTCCGCGCCATGCTGCGCCGCACGCTCGAGGTGGCGGACGACCTGGAGGTCGTCGCGACGCTCGAGTCGACGGGCGAGGCCCGCCGCGTCCTGCGGCCCGGGGTCGTCGACGTCGTCGTCATGGACATCGACCTGCCGGACGGCAACGGCATCGCCCTCGGCGTGCAGCTGCGGCGCGAGCAGCCCGACCTCGGCGTGCTGCTGCTGTCCGCGCACGACGCGATGGACCTGCTCCTGGACCTGCCGCAGGACGTGGCGCACGGGTGGGGGTACCTGTCGAAGACGAGCATGACCGACGAGGCGGGCCTCCTGGACGCGGTGCGTGCCGCCGCGGCGGGACGCACCGTGCTCGACCCGGCCCTGCTCGAGCAGATGACGCCGCGCCTCGGCTCGTCGGTGGCACGGCTGACCAAGCGGCAGTTCGCGGTGCTGCGGCTGCTCGCGCAGGGGCTGTCGAACGCCGGGATCGCCGAACGGCTCGGCATCACCGAGAAGTCGGTGCAGAACCACGTGTACGCGGTCTACGCGACGCTGGGCATCGACACGGACCCGGCCCGCAACCCGCGCGTGAGCGCGGCCCTGCGGCTGCTCGAGGAGACCGGCCCGGCGCTCTGAGGCCCGCCGCGCCGCTCAGGGCCCCGGCGCGCTGCCGTCGGGAGCGGCGGGGCGCCCGTCCGGGCGCAGCCCGGCCGCCACGCGCGTCCGCCGCGACGCGTGCACCGACCAGCGCGGCACGGTGCGCGCGAGCGCGCCGGCCGCCGCGACGCCGATCGCACCCGTCGCCAGCACGCCCGCCGCGAGGCTGCCGAGCGCGGCGCCGGCGGACACGACGAGCGGGCCGGCCGCCACGCCGGAGTCCTGCAGCAGGCGCCACACGCCGAGGAACGCCGACCGCCGGTCGGGCGGCGCGACGTCCGACCCGAGGGTCATGAGCAGGCCGGAGCTCACGCCGTTGCCCGCGCCCAGCAGCATGGCGACCGCCGCGAGGCCGGCGGCCGTCGTCGTGGTCGGGAGCACGAGCATCGCGGCCGCCATGAGCAGCATCGACGGGACCGCGACGGCCAGCCTCCCCCGCCGGTCCATGACCCGGCCGGCGGGGTAGAACAGCAGCACGTCGAGCGCGCCGGCGACGCCGAAGAGCAGGCTGGTCGTCGCCGGGGCCAGGCCCAGGTGCTCGCCCCACAGCGGCACCACCTGCTGACGGGCGCCGCGCACGGCGCCCACGAGCAGCACCGCGCCGCCGAGCGTCACCAGCACGTGGCGGTGGTCGCGCGCGACGGCGAGCACCGAGGCCCGCGCCCCGCGCACGCGCTCCGGGCCCTCGACGTCCGGCACGGCGACGAGCACGACCACCGCGAGCGCGGTGGTCGCCACCGCGAGCCAGAACGCCGCGGGCGTGGCGGTCAGGTGCACGACCGCGGCGCCGAGGAACGGGCCGAGGAACACGCCGATCCGGCCGACGCCGCCGAGCGTGGAGAGGGCGCGGGCGCGGTAGAGGACGGGCGTGATGCCCGTGACGTACGACTGCCGCGCGAGCAGGAACACGGCGTTCGCGGCGCCGAGCGCGAGCACGCCGACGGCGAGCAGCGCGACCCGGTCGGCCAGCGCGCACCCGACGAGCGCGACGACGGACACGGCCGACGCCACGAGCATCGCCGCGCGGTCGCCGATGCGGGCGGCGAGGGCGCCGGCGGGCAGGTCGGCGAGCAGCTGCCCGACGCCCAGGAGCGCCGCGAGCACGCCCGCGGTCGCGAGGTCCGCACCGAGCTCGACGGCGCGCACCGCCACGACCGGCACGACCGCGCCGATGCCGAGCTCGAACACGAGCGCGGGCAGGTACACGCCGAGCACCGCGGTGCGGGACAGGAACCCGCCGCGCGCGGTGGGCCGGGCGTCGTCGTGGGACATCCGGGCCAGTCTCGCCGCACCGGGCTGCACCCGCCGCCGTGGGCCGTCCACCGGGACGGCGCGTGGTGGAGCCCCCTGTCGGATTCGAACCGACGACCTGCTGTTTACAAGACAGCTGCTCTGGCCAGCTGAGCTAAGGAGGCGAGTGGCGCCAGCCTACCGGCCGGCACCCGGCGCTCCGCGGGCGCCCGCCCCCGTGGGGACGGGCGCCCGCGGGACGCCGCGCGGGTCAGCCCTGCTCGGCGGCCGCGGCGCGCACGGCCTCGGCCAGCGGGCCCGGCTGGTAGAGCAGCCCCTGCTCGTTCTGGCTCGCGGGCCACTTCTGCCCGTTGATGCGGACCGACGGCGTGCTGATGCCGCCGAGGTCGGTGTTCGCCTGCTCGGTCGCGGCGACGACCCACGGCGAGAAGGTGCGCCACGTGCCGTCGCGCTCCTCGTTGCCGTCGTCCGTGGCGATCTCGTACGTGCCGTCGACGGTCGCGGTGAACTGCTCGACGACGTCCGCCGGGACGCCGACGCCCTCGGCGATCTCGCCGATCTCCGCGTCGGTCAGGCCCGAGGAGCCCTCCTCCGGCTGGTTGTCGTACATCGCCGTGATGAAGTCCGCGACGTGCTCCGGCGACTGGTCGGCGACGACCGCGAGCGCGTTGGCGGCGCGGGTCGAGAAGAACGTGCCCTGCGAGGTCCCGTCGAGGAACGAGATCGGCTTGTAGACGACGGTGATGCCCTCCTCGGCGGAGAGCGCCTCGAGGTCCGCGGCGTTGGCCTCGTCGAACTGGCCGCAGTAGGGGCACATGAAGTCGAAGTAGACCTCGACGGTGGTGTCGTCCTCGCCGGTCTCGCCGACGCCGGCCGCGCTGACGGGGATGCCGCCGCCGGCGGCGGTGGACGGGGCCTCGACGTCGTCGAGCGTCGGCGCGACGACCGTCTCCTCGCCGCCGCCGTACTGCACGGTGCCGTACGCCTCGGCTCGCTCGGCGCCCTGGCGCACGATCGCGACGATCACGACGGCGAGGACCGCGACGGCGGCGAGCAGGCCGCCGATGGCGAGCAGGCGGTTGCGCTTGGCGCGGCGCTCCTGCTCCTGGCGCATGGCCTGCGCCTTGGCGCGGGCGTCCTCGCGCCGCGCCGCCTTGGTGGGACGAGGGTCGTTGGTGGGCATGGGTGCTCCTGGTCTGCGGGTGCCGGCGCTGCCGGCGGGACGTGCGGACGCGCGACCGGCGGACCGGTCAGCACGCCACGGGCGGCCCCCGGCGCGGACGGACGAGCACGAGGCCCCGGTCGTGCCGCACGAGCACGGGCAGGACGGGGGCGGTGAGGCGGACCTGCGGGACGGCTGGCTGGACGGCCGCGGTGGGCCGGCGGACGACGGCGGCCGCGGCGAGCGCCCGGACGACACTGCCGGCGCGGCGCAGGACGACGCCGAGGCCCAGACCGGCGGCCGCGAGCAGCACGTGGGCCACGAGCACGGGCACGGTCACCGTGAGCAGCAGCACGGCGCCCTGCGCGGTGTCCCCGAGCGCGTAGGCGCCCTGCGGGCAGTGGGCGGCCGAGGCGAGCACCTCGAGGCGCAGGCCGAGGGCGGCGGCCGGCCCGTCCGCGGGGACGCACCGGTGCACCAGGACGCGCCCCTGCGCGGCGACGAGCAGCGGCGTGACGGCCAGCAGGGCGCCGGCGAGCGTCACGGCGCGGGCGCGCGCGTGCCGCAGCCCGGGTCCACGACGCGCTCGCACGCGCCCAGGGTAGGCGCTGCGGGCGCCCGTGCCGAGGGCCCTCCGCCCCTTCCTGCGGCGGCGGGGTGCGCCGGTGCGCTCAGGGCCCGGGGACGCGTGGCACGGGCAGCGGGGCCCACCCGATGTCGGCGCCCTGCAGGACCTGGTGCGCGAGGACGGCGGCGGCGACGAGCGCGAGCACGACGACGACGAGGGCCCCGACCCAGCCGGGCGCCACGCCCGCGAGGACGCGCCGCGCACCGGTGCGGGTCAGGCGGGAGAGCGGTCCGAACCACAGGACGAGGACGACGAGCAGGACGAGCGTCCCCACGGCGGCCGCGCCCTCCGGCCCGCCGGGCGGCTCGCCGGCGACCACGTCGCCGAGCACCCACCGGCCGGACGCGAGCAGCCACCACGCCACCCCGGCGACGATCACCGCGACGCTCGCGGCGACCAGGACCGACGGCAGGAGCCCGAGGACCGCGCGCAGCAGGTGCCACGGCGACGCGACGAGCGCGAGCGGCACGTCCGAGCGGCGCACCCCGGCGCGCTCCCGCCGTCCGTGCATCGACTCCACGGCCGACCCGACGGTCCGGACCAGCACCAGGAGCACCAGCACCACCGCGAGGGTCACCGCGGGGCGGAGCGCCCCGGCGAGGCCGACGAGGAGCGCGAGCGCGAGCAGCGTCCCCCACCGCCGGCGTGCGGGCGGGCGCACGTACCCGGACCCCTCGGCGGCCGGGCCCTCCGACCGCTCGAGGTCGTCCTCCAGCCAGCCGACCCCGTCGCCGTCGTCGGGCCGGTCCGACCACCCGTCCCCGCCGTCGTCCCACCCGTCGTCGTGCCCGCCGTCGTCGTGCCCGCCGTCCTCGTCTCCCGAGCGGTCCGCGGTGAGGACCGCGGTGCGGTCGTCGCGGCCCGCGCCGAGCGGCACGGCGACGGTGCGGCCGTCGTGCACGGGCGGCACGGGCGGGCCGACGGCGGTCGTGCCGGCCGTGCGGGCGGGCAGGACCGTCGTCGCCGCCGCGTCCGGCCCGTCCGGGTCGTCGGCGCGTCCGTCGTCGAGGTCGGCGTCGGGCCCGTCGTCGTCCGGCCCGTCGCCGTCGGGCCCGTCCGTGTCGAGGTCGTCGTCCTGCGTGACCGGGCCGGCGGGCAGGACGGTCGTCGCGGCCGCGTCGGCGCCGCCCGCCGCGAGGGCCGTCGTGGGGACGACGTCCGGCGCGTCCGCGGGCACCGCCGTCGTCGCCACGTCGTCGCGCCCGACCAGCGCGGTCGCGACGTCGTCGGCGTCCTCGCCGTCCGGCGCGTCACCCTCGCCGTCGTCGTCCTCGCCGTCGTCGTCCCGGTTGTCCGCGCCGACGGCGGCCGCACCGCCCGCGAGCGCCGCCAGCACCGCCGCCGCGTCCGACCCGGCCGGGAGCTCGCCCTCGTCGGCCACGACCCGCAGCGCGGCGACGACGTCCTCGGGCGCGAGCCGCTCGGCGGGCACGGGCCGCAGCGCGGCGGAGACCGCCTCCGCCGTGAGCGGGCCGACGCCGGCCAGGTCCACCTCGCCCGACCGGGCACGTGCGAGCACCGCCTCGACCGGCCGGGAGCCGAAGGGGTCGCGCCCGGTCGCGGCGTACGCGAGCAGCGCCGCCCAGCCCCACAGGTCCGTCGCCGGGCCGGGCTCCCCGCCGTCGAGCAGCTCGGGTGCGAGGTAGCCGGGGGTGCCGAGCACGAAGCCAGCGGTCGTCAGGGTGGCGTCGTCGTCCAGGCCCTGCGCGAGCCCGAAGTCGATCAGGACGGGTCCGTCGTCGGTGAGCAGCACGTTCGACGGCTTGAGGTCGCGGTGCACGACGCCCGCCGCGTGGACCGCCGCGAGTGCGGAGCGCAGCCCCTCCGCGAGCGCGAGCAGCTCGTCGGCGTCGAGCGGGCCGTCGGCGCGCACGCGCTCGGTCAGGGTCGCGCCGGGGACGAGCTCGGTGACGATGAACGCCTCGGTGGAGTCCGCCTCGGCGTCGAGCACCGCGGCCACCGACGGGTGCCGCAGCCGCTGCAGCGCGGCGACCTCGCGCAGCAGCCGGGCGCGCACGGCCGCGTCGGCGCCGACGTGCGGGTGCAGCAGCTTGAGGGCGACGGCGGTGCCGCCGCCGTCGACCGCCCGGTACACCGTGCCCATGCCCCCGGACCCGAGGGGGGCGACGACGGTGTACCCGCCGATCTCCGACCCCGGCGTCAGGCCGATCCGCTCCATCTGCCGCACGCTAGCGGGAGCGTCCCCGCACGTGGGGGACGCCACACGCGCGCCGCAGCCCGGGCGGGGGACCCCGTGCACGGCTAGGGTCGGCACCGATCCCGAGGAGTTGATGCGCGTGCCCTCCGACGTGCCCGAGGACGGCTACGACCTGGTCGTCGTGGCCAACCGCCTGCCGGTCGACGTCACCCTGGACGAGTCCGGCGAGCCCACCTGGACGCGGTCCCCCGGCGGTCTCGTGACGGCGCTCGCGCCCGTCATGACGGGCGCCGGCGACGAGGGGGCGTGGGTCGGCTGGGGCGGCTCCCCCGGCCTCGAGCTCGACCCGTTCGTCGTCGACGGCACGCTCCTGGTGCCGGTCGCGCTGTCCGAGACGGATGTCGAGCGCTACTACGAGGGCTTCGCGAACGACACGCTGTGGCCGCTGTACCACGACGTCATCGCGCCGCCGACGTTCCACCGGCAGTGGTGGGACGCCTACCAGCGGGTGAACCGGCGGTTCGCGGAGGCGGCGGCCGGTCAGGCCGCGCGCGGCGGCACGGTGTGGGTGCACGACTACCAGCTCCAGCTCGTGCCGGCGTACCTGCGCGAGCTGCGGCCGGACCTGCGGATCGGGTACTTCCACCACATCCCGTTCCCCCCGCTCGAGATCTTCGCCCAGCTGCCGTGGCGCAAGCAGGTGGTCGAGGGCCTGCTCGGCGCGGACCTCGTCGGCTTCCAGCGCGCGGGCGACGCGTCGAACTTCGTGCGCGTCGTGCGGCGCCTGACGGACCTGACGACGCGCGGGCAGGTCGTGACCACCGCCGAGGGGACGCCGCAGCAGCGGCACGTGCGCGCCGCGGCGTTCCCGATCTCGATCGACTCGGCCGCGTTCGACGCGCTCGCCCGCACCCCCGAGGTGCAGGCGCGCGCGAAGGAGATCCGCGCCGAGCTCGGCGACCCGCAGCACCTGCTCCTCGGCGTCGACCGGCTCGACTACACCAAGGGCATCCGGCACCGCATCAAGGCGTACGGCGAGCTGCTCGAGGACGGCCGCCTGTCGGCGAGCGACACCGTGCTCGTCCAGGTCGCCAGCCCGAGCCGGGAGAACGTCGGCGCGTACCAGCAGCTGCGCGACGAGGTCGAGCTGCTCGTGGGCCGCATCAACGGCGACCACGGCACGGTGGGCCACGCGCCGGTGCAGTACCTGCACCAGTCCTTCCCGATGGAGGAGATGGCGGCGCTCTACCTGGCCGCCGACGTCATGCTCGTCACCGCGCTGCGCGACGGCATGAACCTCGTCGCCAAGGAGTACGTGGCCGCACGCTCCGACGACCGGGGCGCCCTCGTGCTCAGCGAGTTCACGGGTGCGGCGGACGAGCTGGTGGGCGCCGTGCTGGTGAACCCGCACGACATCGCGGGCATGAAGGACGCGATCACGTACGCCGTGCACATGGAGCCCCGCGAGTCCCGCAAGCGCATGCGCCGCCTGCGCCGCCGCGTGCTCGGCCACGACGTCGCAGCGTGGTCCCAGCAGTTCCTCTCCGCGCTGACCGCGGTGCCGGTCCGCGACGCCGCCGGACGCGTCGAGCCGCGCGACCGGGACCAGGACGGCGGTGGGGCCACGGCGCCCGGCCCCGCCCCGCAGTACCAGGACGCGCAGCGCCACGGCGACCCCTACGACGAGGCGGACCGTGATGCCTGAGCCGACGACCACGACCGGGTCCGCGACCGGCCCGCAGGACGCCGACGCGCTCACCGGGCGCCTCGGGGCCGTCCTCGCCGACCCGGCGCGGCGCCCGCTGCTGCTCGCGCTCGACTTCGACGGCACGCTCGCCCCGCTCGTCGACGACCCGATGACGTCGGCGATCCTCCCGGCCGGGGTCGAGGTGCTCGCCGCGCTGGCCGGCCGGCCGGGCGTCGCCCTCGCCCTGGTGTCCGGCCGGGCGATGGCGGACCTGCACGCGCTGGCCGAGGTGCCGCCGGGCACCTACCTGGTGGGCAGCCACGGCGCGGAGCGCGCCCGCGTGACGCCGCACGGGCTGGACCGCGACGTCGTGGAGCTCACCGCCGAGCAGGCGGACCGGCTGGCGGCGCTCGGGGCGCGGGCCGCGGCCGTCGCCCGCGGCCGCGACGGCGTGTGGGTGGAGACGAAGCCGACCGCGGTCGTGGTGCACACGCGGCTCGCGGAGCGCGACGTCGCGGCCGCCGCCGAGCAGGAGGCCCTCGCGCTCGGCGCCGAGCTGGGCACCGGCACGCTGCACGGCAAGGACGTCGTCGAGCTGACGGTGCTGCCGGCCGACAAGGGCAGCGCGCTGCAGGCGCTGCGGCACGAGATCGGCGCACCCGTGGTGCTCTACGGCGGCGACGACGTGACCGACGAGCACGCCTTCGCCGCGCTCGACGCGGACGACCTCACGGTCAAGGTCGGCGCCGGGGCGACGGCCGCGCGCTACCGGGTCCCGGGCCCGGAGGACGTCGTCGCGGTGCTCGCCGCGGTCGAGCGCGCGACGCGCTGACCAGCGCGGGCGGCGCGTCCACCGGACGGGTGGGCGCCGGCGTGCGTCCGGGGGGCGGCCTCCGCCAGGTCCGGACGACCCGGACAGCCCGGACGTGGCGTATGCCATACTGGCGCCGGCCGAGGGGGGTCGTCCCGACCACCCCCGACCTGTGTCAGCGGAGACACCGAGCTCAGCGGGGTGCCACCTGGGACCACGCGTTGACACTCTTCACGACGGATCGTCCGGCACGTACCTGCCGGTGAAGGGAAATGACGGCTCATGGCCACGGTCACTTTCGACAACGCGACCCGGATCTACCCGGGCACCGAGCGTCCCGCGGTGGACGCGCTCAACCTCCACATCGAGGACGGCGAGTTCCTCGTCCTCGTCGGCCCCTCGGGCTGCGGCAAGTCGACCTCGCTGCGCATGCTCGCCGGCCTGGAGGACGTCAACGCCGGCCGCATCCTCATCGGCGACCGCGACGTCACCGACGTCCAGCCGAAGGACCGGGACATCGCGATGGTGTTCCAGAACTACGCGCTGTACCCGCACATGACGGTCGCCGACAACATGGGCTTCGCGCTCAAGATCGCCGGCACCCCGAAGGCGGAGATCCGCACCCGCGTCGAGGAGGCCGCCAAGATCCTCGACCTCACGCAGTACCTCGACCGCAAGCCGAAGGCGCTCTCCGGCGGTCAGCGTCAGCGTGTCGCCATGGGCCGCGCGATCGTGCGCCAGCCGCAGGTCTTCCTCATGGACGAGCCGCTGTCGAACCTCGACGCCAAGCTCCGCGTCCAGACGCGTACGCAGATCGCGTCGCTGCAGCGCCGTCTCGGCGTCACGACGGTCTACGTCACGCACGACCAGACCGAGGCCCTGACGATGGGTGACCGCATCGCGGTCCTCAAGGACGGCATCCTGCAGCAGGTCGGCACGCCGCGGGAGATGTACGACACGCCCGCCAACGTCTTCGTCGCCGGCTTCATCGGCTCGCCCGCCATGAACATCGGGACCTTCCCGGTGCTCGACGGCGCCGCGTCGGTCGGCCAGTCGCGCCTCGCGCTCCCGCGCGACGTCATCGGCCGCATCGCGGACGACGACAAGGGCCACATCACGGTCGGCTTCCGCCCCGAGTCGCTCGACGTCGTGCCGAACGGCACGCCGGACGCGTTCCCGGTGGTCGTCAACATCGTCGAGGAGCTCGGCTCGGACGCCTTCGTCTACGGCTCGCTCACGGACGAGTTCGGCCAGGCGAGCCAGGTCCACTCGGGCGCCGGCGACGCGCAGGTCATCGTGCGCGTCGACCCCCGCCAGGTGCCGGCCAAGGGCGAGTCGATCTACGTGCGGATCCGCCCGAACGAGCAGCACCTGTTCCACGCGGGCTCGGGCGAGCGCCTCTCCGCCTGACGCACCACGCACCACCACGACGAGGCGGGTCCGGTCCCTGACCGGGCCCGCCTCGTCGTGTCTGCCGCGACCTGAGAGGATCGACGCATGACCGGTACGGCCCAGCGTCTGCAGATCACCGCGACGAGCCCGGACCCGGCGCTGCTCGACCTGCCGTGGCACATCCCGCTCGAGGAGTGGCCGACCGAGCACCTCGCCGCGCTCCCCCGCGGCATCTCGCGGCACGTCGTGCGGTTCGCGCGGCTGTCCGGCCGGGTGATCGCGATCAAGGAGATCGGCGAGACCGTCGCGCACCGCGAGTACGAGCTGCTGCGCCAGCTGCGCAAGCTCGACGTGCCGAGCGTCGAGCCGGTGGGCGTCATCACCGGCCGCCGTGCCCCCGACGGGGAGCCGCTCGAGGCGGTGCTCATCACGCAGCACCTGTCGTTCTCGCTGCCGTACCGCGCGCTGTTCAGCCAGTCCCTGCGGCCGGACACCGCGACCCGCCTCATCGACGCGCTCGCGGTGCTCATGGTCCGCCTGCACCTCGCGGGCTTCTACTGGGGCGACGTGTCGCTGTCGAACACCCTCTTCCGCCGCGACGCCGAGACGTTCGCGGCGTACCTCGTCGACGCCGAGACGGGCGACCTGCACGACCGGCTGTCGGTGGGCCAGCGCAGCTACGACCTCGAGGTCGCGCGGGTCAACATCATCGGCGAGCTCATGGACCTGCAGGCCGGGGAGTTCCTCGACGAGGACGCCGACGCGGTCGCCATCGGCGACGCCCTCGCGGAGCGGTACCAGGAGCTGTGGAAGGCGCTCACGGAGGTCGAGTCGTTCGGCTACGGCGAGCGCTGGCGCGTGCAGGCCCGCATCGACCGGCTCAACGACCTCGGCTTCGACGTGGGCGAGCTCGACATCACCACGGACGTCGACGGCACCACCGTGCGGATCCAGCCGAAGGTCGTCGACGCGGGCCACCACTCGCGCCGCCTCATGCGCCTGACGGGCCTGGACGTGCAGGAGAACCAGGCCCGGCGCCTGCTCAACGACCTCGACGAGTTCCGGGCCGCGACGGACCGGCAGGCCGAGGACGAGTCCTTCGTGGCGCACGACTGGCTGACGGACGTCTTCGAGCCCGCCGTGCGCAGCGTGCCCCGCGACCTGCGCACGAAGCTCGAGCCGGCGCAGGTGTACCACGAGCTGCTCGACCACCGGTGGTACCTGTCGCAGCAGCAGCACCGCGACGTGCCGATGAGCGAGGTCGTGAAGAGCTACGTCAAGAACATCCTGCCCAGCCGGCCCGACGAGCAGGCCGTGCTGGGCACCCGCGTGGAGGACCTGCGCGACGCCGACGCGGGGGACGCGCCGCGCGGTGGCGGCGACGACCTCGACCAGCTCATCGGCTGACGCCCGCGGACGGGCCCGGCGCCGGACGCGTCAGGCGGTGCGCTGCCGCGCCACCTCGTACAGGGCGATGCCGGCCGCCACGCCCGCGTTGAGCGACTCCACGGCGGACGCGATCGGGATCGACGCGATCGCGTCGCACTGCTCGCGCACGAGGCGGGACAGCCCCTTGCCCTCGGAGCCGACGACGAGCACGAGCGGGTCGTTCGCGTACGGCAGCTCGCCGAGCGGGACGTCGCCGCCGGCGTCGAGCCCGACGACGAACAGCCCCGCCTGCCGGTACGCCTGCAGCGCGCGCGTGAGGTTGGTGGCCCGCGCCACGGGCACCCGCGCCGCCGCCCCGGCGGAGACCTTCCACGCGGCGGCGGTCACCCCCGCCGACCGCCGCTCGGGCACGAGCACCCCGTGCGCGCCGAACGCCCCGGCCGAGCGCAGCACCGCGCCGAGGTTGCGCGGGTCCGTCACGCCGTCGAGCGCCACGACCAGAGGCGCGGCACCCGCGACGTCGGCGGCGTCCAGCAGGTCGTCGGGCTCCGCGTACGCGTACGGCGGCACCTGGAGCGCGACGCCCTGGTGCACGGCGCCGTCGGTGAGCCGGTCCAGCTCCGCCCGGCCCACCTCGAGGAGCGGGTAGCCCGCCTCGGCGGCGGTCGCGACGATCTCGCGCGTGCGGTCGTCCGCCTCGAGCCGCGACGCCAGGTAGACCGTCGTCACCGGGATGCCGGCGCGCAGGGCCTCGAGGACGGAGTTGCGGCCCGCGACCATCTCGTGCGTGGAGCTCGTCCGGCCGCCGCGGGTGCCGGCCGCGCTGCGGGACGCACCGGCGGTGGGCCGTCCGGACGTGGTCGTTCGCTTCTCGGCGGCGACCTTGCGCTTGTGCGCCGGGTGGTAGACGCGGTCCTCGGCCTTGGGCGTGGGGCCCTTGCCCTCGAGCGCGCGGCGCCGCTGGCCGCCGCTGCCGACGGTGGCGCCCTTCTTGGATCCCGCCTTGCGGGTCGCGCCGCGGCGCGAGGAGTTGCCGGCCATGGAAGCCCTCCGGGTGTGTCGTGGCGGGAACGGGTGGGTGGGGCGCCCCGTGGGGCGCGCCGGGCGGGGTCAGGCGTTCGGACGCAGCGACCAGCGGGCGCCGGTCGGCGAGTCCTCGACCACGACCCCCGCCGCCGTGAGGCGGTCGCGGATCGCGTCGGCGGCCGCGAAGTCGCGGGCCGCCCGCGCCTGGGCACGGGCCTCGAGCTGCGCGGTCACGAGCGCGTCGAGCGCGCGCGCGAGGCGGTCGTCGTCCCCGTGGGACGCCCACTGCGGGCTGCCCGGGTCGAGCCCCAGGACGTCCAGCATCGCACGGAGCCCCACGAGCGAGCGCGTCGCCTCGTCGAGGTCGCCCGCCGCGAGCGCGGAGTTGCCGTCGCGCAGCCACTCGTGCACCACCGCCATGGCGCGGGGCACGTTCAGGTCGTCGTCCATCGCGGCGACGAACTCCTCGGGCAGGTCGGCGGTCGCGACGGCCTCCGCCGGCACCGCCCCGACCCGCTCGCTCGCGCGCTCGACGAAGCCGGCGAGCCGGTCCCAGGTCGCCTCGGCCTCGCGGAGCGTCTCGTCGGTCCACTCGAGCATGGAGCGGTAGTGCACGACCGTCAGCGCGTACCGCACGACGACGGGGCGGACCTTCTCGAGCACCGCCGAGACGAGCAGCCCGTTGCCGAGCGACTTGCTCATCTTGGCGCCGCCCTGGGTGACCCAGCCGTTGTGCAGCCAGTACCGCGCGAAGCCGTACCCCGCGGCGTGCGACTGCGCCTGCTCGTTCTCGTGGTGCGGGAACCGCAGGTCCAGCCCGCCGCCGTGGATGTCGAACGTCTCACCGAGGTACCGGTGGGCCATGGCCGAGCACTCGAGGTGCCATCCCGGGCGGCCGCGCCCGTAGGGGGTGTCCCACGACGCCGTCACCGGCTCCCCCGCCTTGGCGGCCTTCCACAGCGCGAAGTCGTGCGGGTCGCGCTTGCCCCCGGCACGGCCCTCGTCCGGGGAGTCCACCATGTCCTCGAGGCGCTGGTTGGTCAGCTCCCCGTAGGCGGGCCAGGAGCGCACGTCGAAGTAGACGTCCCCCGGTCCCGCGACGTAGGCGTGGCCGCGCTCCACGAGGCGCGCCATGAGCTCGAGCATCGCGGGGACGTGCCCGGTCGCGCGCGGCTCGTACGCGGGCGGGAGCACGCCCAGCGCGTCGTACGCGGCGGTGAAGGCGCGCTCGTTCGTCAGCGCCCACGCCCACCAGGGCTCACCGGCGTCGGCGGCCTTCGCGAGGATCTTGTCGTCGATGTCGGTGACGTTGCGGACCAGCGTGACGCGGGCGCCGGAGCGCCGCAGCCAGCGGACCAGCACGTCGAACGCGACGCCGGACCGGACGTGACCGACGTGCGGGGGCGCCTGCACGGTGGCACCGCACAGGTAGACGCCGACCTCACCCTCGACGAGGGGGACGAAGTCGCGCACCGTCTGGGTGCCGCTGTCGAACAGCCGCAGGGTCACCGGCCCAGGCTACCGGGGCGGACGCGCCCCGGCCGCCGTGCCGGGCGCCGGCGACCCGCCCCCTGAGGGTCGCCGACGCCCGGCACGTCTCAGGCCAGGGCGGTGAGGTTCGGGGCGGTCTGGGCCGCCAGCCGGTGCACGTCCGCCGAGGCGGTCTCGCCGTGGTGGGTCTCCTCCGCGTCACCGGCGCCCTCGAGGCCGTCGGCGGTCGCGTCGGCCGGCTCGTCGACGCTCGGGTCGTCGACGACCGCCTCGAGCCGCGGCGTCGGCGAGGCCAGCCGCGCGAGGTGCTCGGCGAACAGGCGCAGCCCCTCGTACCCCGCCTGGGCGTCGCCGTCGACGAGCCAGGCCAGCGAGAAGCCGTCGATGGCGGCGATGATCGAGCGGGCCACGAGGTGACGCGGCACGAGCCACGTGACGCCGCCGACGCGCTCGACCTCCTCGAGGAAGTGCTCCGCCGCGGCCCAGCTGTTGACGTACTGGTCGACGCCGACCTGGCGCAGCTCCGGGTGGCGCAGCGACGTCGTCGTCAGCTCGTACGTCAGGAGCTGCGGGCCCCGCGTCGCGAGGATGTTGGCCCAGAGGCCGTCGAGGACGCCGAGGATGAGGTCGAGCACCGGCGCCTGGTCCGGCATCTCCGCCATGGCGCGGGCCGTGTTGCGCTCCGTGATGGCGTGCGCCATCGCACGCAGGAGCTCGTCCTTGTCACGGAAGCAGTAGTGGACGACACCGAGGGACACGCCGGCCTCGGCGGCGACCGCACGGACGGTCGTGCCGTCGACGCCGTCGCGGCTCGCGACGGTCAGCGCGGCCTCGATGAGCTGCTCGCGGCGCTCGGCGACGGGCAGTCGGTTCATGGTTCCTCCTCGCGGCGGCGTGCGGCGACCCCCCCGGCCCCGCTGTACGCCCTGCGGACCATCTCATCGATCCGCGTGACGATAGTCAAGCATTTCACGCACTTGTCCTGGACGGCCGGTCAGGACCACCCGTCAGGACGCCACCCGTCCGGTGCTGCGGCCGCGACGGGGCCGGCGTGACCCCCGGGTCGAGGGTCCCACCTGCGGGCCGGCGCTGCGCGCAGAACGGCACGACGACGGGGCGACCGGCGCCGCCCGGCTCGCCGGGACCGGTGCCGGCGGCCTCCGCGCCGCGCGACCCGCGGGCGCACCTGCGGGCACCCCGAGCGTCGTCGCGCGGCCCGTCCCACGGACGACCCCTCCCCGGCCACCAGTCACAGCCGCGGTGGCCGGGACCCCTCGACCGGGTGACGGATCGATGACGTTCCTACGAACGGGTGATGACGCGCCGCTTGGTGGTGCGGGACGGGCGCGTCAGGCTGTCGGTCGTGACGTTCTCTGGTCGTGCAGTCGTGGCCGCGTCGCTCGGGGGGCCGGAGGTGCTGCGCGTGGTGGCGCGGCAGATCCCAGCGCCCGGGCCCGGCGAGGTCGTGGTCGAGGTCGCCGCCGCGGGCGTCAACCCGTGGGACTGGAAGAGCTACGCGCCCGGCTCCGGCGCCCGGCCGCCGGTCCCGCTCGGGCTCGAGGTGGCCGGGGTCGTCCGGGCCGTCGGGTCCGGGGTGCGCTGGTTCTCGCCCGGCGACGAGGTGGTGGCGTGGCCGGTGCGCGGCGGCTACGCCGACCTGGTCACCGTGCGCCAGGAGGTGCTCGTGCGCCGACCCGCCTCGCTCGCCGTCACGGCCGCGGCCGGGCTGCTGTCGGCCGGCGCCGCGGCGCTGCACGCCGTCGTCGCCACGGAGGTGGACGCCGACGAGGTCGTGCTCGTGCACGGGGCGTCCGGCGGGGTCGGACGGATGGCGGTCCAGCTCGCGGTGCTGCGCGGTGCGCACGTCGTGGCCACCGCGTCGCCGGCGTGGCACAGCTGCCTCGCACGCCTGGGTGCCGTCCCCGTCGCCCACGGCCCCGGGCTGCGCGAGCGCGTCGAGGCGGCCGCGGCGGGACTGGGCAAGGTCGTCGCCGCGATCGACGCCGTCGGCACGCCGGAGGCGCTGGACGTGTCCGTCGGCCTCGTCCCCGACCGGCGGCGGGTCGCGACGCTCGTCGCCCTCGACCGGGCGCCGGGGCTCGGCGTCCGCGCGCTGGGGCACGGTCCCGGCGCCGAGCCGGGCACGGACGTGCGGGAGGCGGCGCGCAGCCAGCTGACGGCGCTCGCCGCTGACGGCACCCTCGACGTGCTCGTCACGGGCGCCTACGCGCTCGAGGACGCCGCTCGTGCGCACGAGCGGTCCCGCGCCGGGCACGCCGGCGGCAAGCTCGTGCTCGTCACCGACGCGGCGCAGGCGACGGGCGACCACGAGCCCGTGCACTGACGCGGCACCCCGCCGTCGGAGCCGGGACGGTCAGCGCTCCAGCCAGGGCAGCACGACGTCGGGCGGTGGCGCCAGGGGTGCGGCGGGCTTCGCGCGCTCGTCCACCTGCTGCAGACCCGTGAAGGCCGCCTCGAGCGTCTCGAGCGGGACGCGGTTGCGCTGCCGGACCGGCAGGGCCGGGGTGCGACGCGGCAGGGCCGTGGGCGGGGCGTGGGTGCCCGCAGCCGGCGCGCCGTCGCGCTCGTCGGTGGTGGGGCTCGTCACGCCGCGGAACGGTACCGGCGATTCGCCCGGATCGCGACGTCCGTCCGGCTGGCGGCTCCTGCCCGACCGCGCCGGGCGGGCTCCCGGCCCGTCCTGCTGGTGGGCACCGCCCGGGGCGGAGGACACTCGTCCGGTGCCCCTGCGCCACCGTCTGCTCGCCGTGCTCGTCGCCGTCACGTGGGGCCTGAACTTCCCGGCGATCCACCTCTCGCTCGAGCAGTTCCCGCCGTTCTTCCTCGTCGCGCTGCGCTGGACGCTCATCGCCGTGCCGACCCTGGTCCTCGTGCCGCGTCCGCAGGTCGCCTGGCGGTGGCTCGTGGGCTACGGCCTCGGGTTCGGCGTCCTGCAGTTCGTCTTCCTCTACCTCGCGATGGACACCGGCATGCCCACCGGGCTGGCGTCCCTCGTGCTCCAGTCCTCGGCCCCGTTCACGGTCCTGCTCGCGGCCGTGCTCCTGCGCGAGCGCCTCACGGCCCGCCAGGCGCTCGGCGTCGCGGTCGCGGTCGCCGGGCTCGGCGGTATCGCGGTGCACCGCGCCGGGCTCGAGGGCGGCGCCACCCTGCTGCCGGTGGTGCTGACGCTGTGCGGCGGGCTGGGCTGGGCGTTCGGCAACCTGTGCAACCGGCAGGCGCGGCCGGACTCGCCGTTCCGGCTGATGTTGTGGATGTCCGTCGTGCCGCCGCTGCCGATGCTGGGCCTGGCGTTCGCGCTCGAGGGCCCCGGACGGATCCGGGCGTCGCTCACCGGCCTGACGACGCCGACCGGGCTCGCCGCGGTCGGCGGGCTGCTGTTCACGGTCCTGGTCGCGACCCTCGTGGGCTCCGGCGTGTGGACCTGGCTCATGTCGCACCACCCGTCGAGCGTGGTGGCGCCGTTCTCGATGCTCGTGCCCGTCGTCGGCATCGGGTCGTCGTGGCTCGTCCTCGGCGAGCCGACCGAGCCGGTCGAGCTGCTGCTCGGGACGCTCGTGGTCGGCGGCGTCCTGCTGGGCAGCGTGGCGGCGCAACGCGCCACCGGCGGCGAGGTGCCCGGTCGGGTGGAGGTCAGCCCTCCGGCGCGGTGACCAGCGCGGTCGCGATCGCCGCGACGCCCTCGCCACGCCCCGTGAGCCCCAGCCCGTCCGTCGTCGTCGCGGTCACCGTGACGGACGCCCCGCAGGCCATGGACAGCACCGCCTGCGCCTCCACGCGCCGCGGGCCGAGCTTGGGGCGGTTGCCGATCACCTGGACCGCGACGTTGCCGATGGTGAACCCCGCGCGGCGGACCCGGCGGGCGGTCTCCGCGAGGATCGCGGCGCCCGAGGCGCCCGCCCAGCGGGGGTCGCTCGTGCCGAACTGCGCACCCAGGTCGCCCAGCCCGGCGGCGGACAGCAGGGCGTCGGCCGCCGCGTGCGCCGCCACGTCGGCGTCGGAGTGGCCCGCGAGCGGGGTCTCCCCCGGCCACTCCAGGCCCGCGAGGTGCAGGACCGCGTCGGGAGCGGGGTCGGGGTCGAAGGCGTGGACGTCCACGCCGATGCCGGTGCGCAGGTTCACGGGGCACCTCCGGGGACGGGCGCCGCGTGCAGCGCCTCGGCGAGCACGACGTCGCGCACGGTGGTGATCTTCGCGGCGCGCTCGTCGCCCGGCACCACCCAGACCCGGCCGCCGTCCGCCTCGACCAGCCCCGCGTCGTCCGAGGCCGCGGTCCGCTCGTCACCGGCGCGCCCGGCACCGGCCGCGTGGGCGCGCAGGAGCACGTCCCGCGCGAAGCCCTGCGGCGTCTGCACGGCGCGCAGGACGTCGCGCGGCGGGGTGTCGAGGACCGGCCCGCCGGTCGCGTCCCACGACGCGACGCGCTTGACGGTGTCGACCACGGCCAGCCCGGGCACGACCGCGTCGTGGCCGGCGCGGACGGCGTCGACCACGCGGGCGACGAGCTCCGGCGGCGCGAACGCACGGGCCGCGTCGTGCACGAGCACGACGTCCACGTCGGCCGGCAGCGCGGCGAGGCCGGCGGCGACGGACGCCTGCCGGGTGGCGCCGCCGGGGACGACCGTGACGGGCACGTCCGCGGGGGCCAGGTGGGCGAGCGCGTCGGCGACGGCCGCGAGGTGCTCGGCCGGGGCCGTCACGACGAGTGCCCTGACGCGGGCGCCGTCGGCGGCGCGGGCGTCGAGCAGCGCGCGGGCGGCGTGCGCGACCAGGGGCGCGCCCGCGACCGGGACGAGCGCCTTGGGCAGCACGTGCCCAAGGCGGGAGCCGCTGCCGGCGGCGGTGAGGACGGCGGCGACGGTCATGCGGTGCGGTCCGTGCGTCGTGCGGACAGCAGGAGGTCCGGGTGCGACACGCGCACCCGGACCTCCCGCAGCGTCCTCAGGACGCCAGGACCTCGTCCAGGATGGCCTCGGCCTTCTCCTCCTCGGTGTGCTCGGCGAGCGCGAGCTCCGAGACGAGGATCTGCCGGGCCTTGGCGAGCATGCGCTTCTCGCCGGCCGACAGGCCGCGGTCGGCGTCACGACGCGAGAGGTCGCGGACGACCTCCGCGACCTTGATGACGTCGCCGGACTGGAGCTTCTCGAGGTTCGCCTTGTACCGGCGGGACCAGTTGGTGGGCTCCTCCGTGTACGGGGCGCGCAGCACCTCGAACACGCGGTCGAGGCCCTCCTGGCCGACCACGTCGCGGACGCCGACCAGGTCGACGTTCTCGGCGGGCACCTCGATGGTGAGGTCACCGTGCGCGACCTTGAGCTTGAGGTAGATCTTGTCCTCGCCGCGGATCGTGCGGGTCTTGATCTCTTCGATCTTGGCTGCACCGTGGTGCGGGTAGACGACGGTCTCCCCAACAGTGAAAGTCATCTGCCGGTGTCCCCTTTCGCAGACGTGTATGGTATCACGCCCATTTCCCCCCGAACCCGGCGTCGGGCGCCCGTCCGGATCATGAAACCGCAGGTCAGAGGCGTGCAGGCGACCGGCCGGCGTCCGGCGGACGTCGCGTGGGCGACCAGCGGTGCGGTCCGCGCGGGCTGGGCTCGCCGCCTCCTGCACCCCCGGTAGGCTGGCCACGAGTCCCCCGCGCCCGTGCGCGGCGGGTCGCCGGCAGCCCGGCGACCCGCCGGACGCCTCGGGCGCGACAGTCGAGCAGGAGACACCGTGACCACGCCTCGCCCTCGTGCCGTCCGCACGGCCCGCCGGACGGCCGCCGCCGCCCTCGCGCTCGCGTCCGCCGCCGCGCTCGCCGGCTGCTCCGCCACGAACCAGATCACGACGATCGACGACTACCCGCCGTCCGACGGCGTCGCGATCACCGTCGACGAGGTGCGCGCGCTCAACCTGCTCGTCCTCGCCGAGGAGGAGGGCGGCCCGGGCATCCTGGTCGGCGCGCTCGCCAACAACTCCGGCGAGGACACGAGCGTCACGCTCGCCGTCGAGGGCGCGCAGGCCGTGAACGTCGACGTCCCGAGCTCGGGCACGGTGCTCATGGGCGCGGCAGGGGCCCCTGGGCGCTACCAGACCGTCGAGGTCCCGGTCGCCCAGGTCTCGGCCATCCCCGGCGGGCTGACCACGCTCACCGTCTCCACCCCCGCGGGCGGCAGCGCCGAGGTGCAGGTGCCCGTCATGGACGGGACGCTCGCCGAGTACGCGCCGCTGCTCGAGGCGGTCGGGCAGACCCCCACCCCGTCGGCCACCCCCACCGGGCTGCCCACGCCCGGGCAGACCCAGGAGGCCTCCGAGCCCGAGCAGGGCCAGGACTCCGACCCCGAGGGCGAGGGCGCCCAGGGCCCCGAGCAGACCGAGGGCACCGGCGACGAGGGCTGACCCCCCGCGCACCGAGCGCACGACGAGGGGCGCCCGCCGTACGGCGGGCGCCCCTCGTGCGTCCTGCGGACCGTGCGGCCGCCCGCGAGCCTCCTGCGGGCGGCGCGCGGCGCCGGTCAGCCGAAGCGGCCGGAGATGTAGTCCTCGGTCGCCTGCTCGCGCGGCGAGGAGAACATGGTGGCGGTGTCGTCCATCTCGATGAGCTTGCCGGGCTTGCCGGTGCCGGCGATGTTGAAGAACGCCGTCCTGTCCGAGACGCGCGCCGCCTGCTGCATGTTGTGGGTGACGATGACGATCGTGTAGTCGCTCTTCAGCTCGGCGATGAGGTCCTCGATCGCGAGCGTGGAGATCGGGTCGAGCGCGGAGCAGGGCTCGTCCATGAGGAGCACCTGCGGCTTGACCGCGATGGCGCGCGCGATGCAGAGGCGCTGCTGCTGACCGCCCGACAGGCTCGACCCGGGGCGCTCGAGGCGGTCCTTGACCTCGTTCCACAGGTTCGCGCCGCGCAGCGACTGCTCGACGAGATCCTGCTGCTCGCCCTTCGACATGCGGCGGTTGTTCAGCCGGACGCCCGCGAGGACGTTGTCGGCGATCGACATCGTCGGGAACGGGTTCGGGCGCTGGAAGACCATGCCGATCTGGCGGCGGACCGTCACGGGGTCGACGTCCGACCCGTAGAGGTCCTGGCCGTCCATGAGCGCCTTGCCGGTGACGCGCGCACCCGGGATGACCTCGTGCATGCGGTTGAGCGTGCGCAGGAACGTCGACTTGCCGCAGCCCGACGGGCCGATGAGCGCGGTCGCCTGGCGGGCCTCGATGGCCATCGTGACGCCCTCGACCGCGAGGAAGTCGCCGTAGTAGACGTCGAGGTCCGAGACGTCGATCCGCTTGGACATGGGGAGGGTCCTTTCGTGGTCCGGGGAGGGCCGGCGGGTCAGCGGGCGCCCTTGGGGGCGAACCAGCGGCTGATCAGCCGCGCGAGCAGGTTGAGCAGCATGACGATGAGGATGAGCGTGAGCGCCGCGGCCCAGGCACGGTCGATGCCGGTCCCGCCCTGCTCGTACTGGCGGAACGCGAAGACCGGCAGCGTGGCCATGCGGCCCTCGAACAGGCTCGTGTTCATCTGCGTGACGAGGCCGACGGTCAGGAGCAGGGGCGCGGTCTCGCCGATGATGCGGGCCACGGCGAGCATGACGCCCGTGACGATGCCGGCAGCGGCGGTGCGGAGCACGACCTTGACGATCGTCAGCCACTTCGGCACGCCGAGCGCGTACGACGCCTCGCGCAGCTCGTTCGGGACGAGTCGCAGCATCTCCTCGACCGAGCGGATGACGACGGGCGTCATGAGCAGCGACAGCGCGACGGCGCCCATGATGCCCGCGCGGAACGCCGGCCCGAGGGCGAGCGTGAACACCGCGAAGCCGAACAGGCCGGCGACGATCGACGGGATGCCCGTCATGACGTCCACGAGGAAGGTGATCGCGCGCGCCAGCGGGCCGCGCCCGTACTCGACGAGGTAGATCGCCGTGAGCAGGCCGATCGGCACCGAGATGACCGCCGCCGCGAACGTGATGAGCAGCGTCCCGACGATCGCGTGCGCGATGCCGCCCTCGGTCATGTCGCCGAAGATCCCCACCATGTCCGTGGTGAGGAACGTCCAGCTGAACGACGTCATGCCGCGCGTGACGACGAGCAGCACGAGCGAGACCAGCGGGATGAGCGCGAGCAGGAACGCGCCGGTCACGAGCGTCGTGGCGAGGCGGTCCACCGCGCGGCGGCGGCCCTCGACGACGAACGACGCGACCGTGGCCCCGACCGCGTAGAGGACCGCACCCAGCCCGACGACGCCGGCGACCGTGGGGTTGCCGAGGACCAGCAGCAGGAGGAACGCGGCGACCACGCCGCCCGCGAGGAACGCCCACGTGGCCCAGCGCGGCAGCCGGCCCTGGGCCGGGTCGACGAGGGAGGTGGCGGGGGCCGGAGCGGTGTCGACGGCCATCAGTTGGCTCCCGAGAACTCGGCGCGGCGCGCGATGATCCAGCGCGCGACGAAGTTGACCGCGAACGTGATGACGAACAGCGCGAGGCCCGTCGCGATGAGCGCGCTCACCGACAGCCCGCTCGCCTCGGGGAACTTCGAGGCGATGTTCGCGGCGATGGTCTGGTGCTGCCCCGGCTGGAGCAGGTGGAACGAGTAGAGGAACCCGGGCGAGATGACCATGAGCACCGCCATCGTCTCACCGAGCGCGCGGCCGAGACCGAGCATCGAGGCGCTGATGACGCCCGAGCGCCCGAACGGCAGGACGGCCTGGCGGACCATCTCCCAGCGGGTGGCGCCGAGGGCCAGCGAGGCCTCCTCGTGCAGGCGCGGCGTCTGGAGGAAGACCTCGCGCGAGACCGCCGTGATGATCGGCAGGATCATCACGGCCAGCACGATCGAGGCCGACAGGATGTTCTTGGCCGGCGCCTGGTAGTCCGCGAACAGCGGGATGAACCCGAGCGCGCCGGAGAGCCACTCGAAGAACGGGTCGACGACACCGAGCAGCCACAGCGCGCCCCACAGGCCGTAGACCACCGACGGGATCGCCGCCAGCAGGTCGATCAGGTAGCCCAGGCTCTGCGCGAGCCGGCGGGGTGCGTAGTGCGAGATGAACAGCGCGATGCCGACCGAGACCGGCACGGCTATGAGCAGGGCCAGCACCGAGGCGAGCAGCGTGCCGAAGATCAGGGGCCCGACGTACTCGGCGACGGAGTCGCCGTTGAACCACGAGATGTCGCCGAGCTCCTCGGACGACGCCGTGAGCGCCGGCCAGGCCCGGATGACCAGGAAGACCGCGACGGCGGCGAGCGTCAGGAGGATCAGGACGCCGGCGCCGGTCGACAGGCCGGCGAAGACACGGCTGCCGACGCGCCCGGTCGACGCCGCGCGGACGGCCGCGCCGGCGTCGACCTGCTCGCCGTCGGGGGAGGTCCCGGACCGGCGGGGAGTGGTGGTGAGAGCCACGGGTTCTCCGGTGGGTGGGGAGGGTGGGGAGGGTGGGGCGAGGGGCTCCGGCGTCAGGCGCCGGCCGCCTCGGCACGCAGGGCGGGAGCCGCCCCGGGACCGTGCGTCCCGGGGCGGCTCCCGACCGTCGTGGTCATGCGTGGGGCTCGTGTCAGCCCGCGGTGATGCTGTCGATCGCGGTCTGGACCTCGGCGCGCAGGTCCTCCGAGATCGGGGCGGCACCGGCGACGCTCGGGTCGGCGGCGCGCTCCTGGCCCGCCTCGCTGGCGACGTAGGAGAGGTAGGCCTTCACGTTGTCGGCGTCGGCCTGGTCCTCGTACACCGAGCAGGCGATGTGGTACGAGATGAGGACCAGCGGGTAGGCGCCGGCCTCGGTCGTGGTGCGGTCGAGCTCGACCACGAGGCGGTTCTCCGTGGCGCCCTCGGCGCGCGGCGACGCGTCGACGACCTTCGCGGCGGCCTCGGCGGAGAACGGCACGTACTCCTCGCCGACCTTCAGCGCGACCGTGCCGAGGTCACCGGCGCGGGAGGCGTCGGCGTAGCCGATCGCACCCTCGGCACCCGTCACCGTGTCGATGACGCCCTGCGTGCCCTGGCCGGACTGCCCGCCCGAGATCGGCCAGTCGCCGCTCGGCTCGTGCGGCCACGCGCCCTCGGACGCGGCGGCGAGGTACTCGGTGAAGTTCTCGGTCGTGCCGGACTCGTCCGAGCGGTTGACCGGGATGATGTCGATCGCGGGCAGCTCGACGTCGGGGTTCTCCGCGGCGATCGCCGGGTCGTTCCACGTCGTGATCTCGCGGTTGAAGACCTTGGCGATCGTGGCCGCCGACATGTTGATGTTCTCGGCGTCGACGTCGGGGAGGTTGTAGACGACGGCGATCGGCGAGATGTAGAGCGGGAGCTCGACGGCCTCGCCGCCGACGCAGCGCTCCTCGGCCTGCGTGAGCTCCTCCTCCTTCAGCGCGGCGTCCGAGCCCGCGAACTGCACGGCACCGGCGAGGAACTGCTCACGGCCACCGCCGGAGCCCACCGCGTCGTAGCTGACGGAGACGTCGGGGTACTGCTCGTTGAAGCCGGCGATCCAGCCGGCGACGGCCTTCTCCTGGGACGACGCCCCGGCGCCGGCGAGCGAACCGCTCAGCTCGGCGGGAGCCTCGTCACCGGAACCCGCGGTGCCCGCGGGCTCCTCGGCGTTGCCACCGGAGCTGCACGCGGCCAGGGTCAGCGCCAGAGCGCCGGTGAGGGCGACGGCACCGAGACGGTTGCGAGGGGAGAGCTTCACTGTGACCCATCCTGTCGATCCGCGCGCACCGGTCGGTGCGCGGCCGATGCCGACGGTAGGGACGCGAGGTGACCGAGACGGCGGTGCTCGGTGAACCCCGGATGAACGCTGGTCGACCGAACGACCGTCCAGGATGCGCACGAGACGCGGGTCACGTACCGGACGGGCGTCACCGTGACGCGGGCCACGCCGGCGCCCGGCCCGGCCGGCGCGGGCGCCGGCGCGCTGCTCACTCGTCCGGCGTGTCCGACAGCTTGTAGCCCAGGCCGCGCACGGTCGTCAGCAGCGTCGGCGCGGACGGGTCGGGCTCGATCTTGGCGCGGATGCGCTTGACGTGGACGTCGAGGGTCTTGGTGTCGCCGACGTAGTCCGACCCCCACACCCGGTCGATGAGCTGACCGCGCGTGAGGACGCGGCCGGGGTTGCGCAGCAGCAGCTCGAGCAGCTCGAACTCCTTGAGCGGGAACGGCACGAGCGTCCCGTCCACGTGCACCGTGTGCCGGTCGACGTCCATGCGGACCCCGGCGAGCTCGAGCACGCCGTCGTCGCCGCCCTCCTCCCCGTCCACGGCGGGACGCGCCGTCTCGCGGCGGCGCAGGACGGCGCGGATGCGGGCGAGCAGCTCGCGCGACGAGTACGGCTTCGTCACGTAGTCGTCGGCGCCGAGCTCGAGGCCCACGACCTTGTCGATCTCGTCGTCCTTCGCGGTCAGCATGATCACCGGCACGTCGGACTCCAGCCGCAGCCGGCGGCACACCTCGGTGCCGGGCAGCCCCGGCAGCATGAGGTCGAGCAGCACGAGGTCGGCCCCGCCCTCGGCGAAGCGCTCGAGCGCGGCGGGGCCGGTGGCGGCGGTGACGACGTCGTAGCCCTCGCGGGTCAGCTGGTAGGCGAGGGGGTCGCGGTAGGACTCCTCGTCCTCCACGAGCAGGATGCGGGTCACGGGGTGCTCCTGGGCGTCGGCCGGGCGGGCGTGCCGTCCGGCGGGGTCGCCGGCACGGCCGGCGGGGTGGGGACAGGGGTCGCCTCGCCGGCGCGGTCGTCCGCGACCGGCAGGCGCAGGGTGAACGTGGAGCCGCGGCCGGGCTGGGACCAGACGGAGACGTCCCCGCCGTGGTCCGCCGCGACGTGCTTGACGATCGACAGGCCGAGGCCGGTGCCGCCGGTGTCGCGCGAGCGCGCGGGGTCGACACGGTAGAACCGCTCGAACACGCGCTCCTGGTCGGCGGGGTCGATGCCGATCCCCTCGTCGACCACCGCGATCTCGACGAGCTCGCCGCGGCGCTCGACGCCGACGCCCACGTGCGTGCCCTCCGGCGAGTACGCGACGGCGTTGTCCAGCAGGTTGCGGACCGCGGTGACGAGCAGGTTGTGGTCGCCGAAGACCAGGACCCCGCTCGCACCGCCGGCGGACAGCCGCACGTGCTTGGCGTCCGCGCCCGTGCGGGCCCGGTCCAGCGCCTCGGCCACGACGTCGTCGACGCGCACCGGCGCGAGCTCCTCGAGCGCACCGGTCGCCTGCAGGCGGGAGAGCTCGATGATCTCGTGCACGAGCGCGGACAGGCGCTGCGCCTCCGCCTGCATCCGGCCCGCGAACCGGCGCACCGCGTCGGGGTCGTCCGCCGCGTCCTGCACCGTCTCGGCCAGCAGCGACAGCGCGCCGATCGGGGTCTTCAGCTCGTGCGAGACGTTGACGACGAAGTCCCGGCGGATCGCCTCCAGACGACGCGCCTGCGTCAGGTCCTCCGCGAGCAGCACCACGTGCTCCGGCGTCACCTGCGCGACGCGGACCTGCACGAGCAGGCGCCCCGGGCCCACGGGCCCGCGCGGCACGTCGACCTCCTCGTCACGGATCACGCCGTCGCGGCGCACCGCCGCGACGAGGTCCCGCATCGCGGCGTGCACCAGGCGCCCCTCCCGCACCAGCCCCAGGGCGTGCGCCGGCGGGCTCGCCCGCACGACGTGGTCCCCCGGGTCGAGCACGATCGCGGCCGACCGGAGCACCGCGAGCGTGCGGACCAGGCCGTCGTCGAGCTCCGGCTCCGGTTGCGGCGGCACGGAGTGCTGCACACGCTCGCTCCAGCGAAACGCACCCACGGCGAACGCGCCGACGAGCACCCCCAGCGCCCCGGCCACCAGCGGCGCGAGGCCGTCCATCCACTCCACGCGCCCACAGTAGGCCGACGCCCGGGGACGATCCGGCCACGCCCGACCGCGGACGCCCGACGGCCTCCGGCTGTTCACCTCTGCGGTGGCAGACGTTCACCGGGCCGTGCGACGGTGTGGGCCGCACCGCGCACCTGCGCGCAGAGAGGGAGCACATGCGGGACATCTTCGAGGCCGAGCTCAAGCAGCTCGGCGAGGACCTGGTGGCCATGAGCGGCCGGGTCGAGCAGGCCGTGAGCAACGCGGGGGTCGCCCTGCTGACGGCCGACCTGCGGCTCGCGGAGTCCGTCATCGCCGACGACCTCGCGATCGACGCGCTCGAGCGGGACCTGGACGACCGCTGCGTCCGGCTGCTCGCGCAGCAGCAGCCCGTCGCCACCGACCTGCGGGTCGTCGTCTCGGCGCTGCGCATGAGCGCGTCCCTGGAGCGCATGGGCGACCTCGCCCGGCACGTCGCCCAGGTCGCCCGTGCGCGCTACCCGCGCGTCGCCGTGCCGGACGAGTGCACCGCCGTGTTCACGCAGATGCAGGACGCCGCCGTGCGCGTCGCCCGCCGCACGACGACGCTGCTCGAGACGCGTGACATGGCGCTCGCCGAGAGCATCGAGCAGGACGACGACCTGCTCGACCAGCTGCACACGGACACCTTCACGGCGATGCTCTCCGGCTCGTGGTCGTACGACGTGCAGGAGACGATCGACGTCACGCTGCTCGGCCGCTACTACGAGCGGTTCGGCGACCACGCCGTCTCCGTCGCCCGTCGCGTCGTCTACCTCGTCACCGGGGACACCGCGCACGTGCAGGACCCCGCAGCGCTCCGTCCGGCCTGAGCCGGCACCCTTCCTCGTCGGCCCGGACACCTCCGGCGCGCCGACGACCACCGAGCCGGCGACCCCGGCTCGCACGCGAGGCGCCCGTCCCGGGGAGGGGGCGGGCGCCTCGTCGTGTCGCCGCTGGTCCAGCTCGTGAACGCAACGTGGCGCTCGCCCGGACGGCCGCACACGTGCACCACGTTGCGCTCGGGGCCGGGCACCTGCCCGGGGGGGCCGTGGCGGAGCCGCCGGCACCCCGGGGTGCCGGCGGCTCCGTCGTGCGAGCCTGGTCAGCGGCCCTGGTTCGCGACCGCGGCGATCGCGGCCTTGGCGGCCTCCGGGTCGAGGTACGTGCCGCCCGCGACCGTGGGCTTCAGCGTCTCCTCGTCGAGCTCGTACAGCAGCGGGATGCCGGTGGGGATGTTGATGCCGGCGATCGTCTGCTCGTCGACGTCGTCCAGGTGCTTGACCAGCGCGCGGATCGAGTTGCCGTGCGCCGCGACGAGGACCGTCTTGCGCGCCTTCAGGTCCGGCACGATCTCGGACTCCCAGTACGGCAGCGCGCGGACCAGCACCTGCGCGAGGGCCTCGGTGCGCGGGATCGGCTCGCCGGCGTAGCGCGGGTCCTGGTCCTGCGAGAACTCGCTGCCCAGCTCGATCTCCGGCGGCGGGACGTCGTACGAGCGGCGCCAGAGCATGAACTGCTCCTCGCCGTACTCCTCCAGCGTCTGCTTCTTGTTCTTGCCCTGCAGCGCGCCGTAGTGGCGCTCGTTCAGGCGCCACGAGCGCTTGACCGGGATCCACAGGCGGTCGGCCGCGTCGAGCGCGTAGTTCGCCGTCGTGATCGCACGGCGCAGCAGCGACGTGTGCACGACGTCCGGCAGCACGCCGGCGTCCGTCAGCAGCGTGCCGCCGCGCTTGGCCTCCTCGACGCCCTTCTCCGACAGCGGGACGTCGACCCAGCCGGTGAAGAGGTTCTTCGCGTTCCACTCGCTCTCGCCGTGGCGGAGCAGCACGAGGGTGTAGGTCATGCGTCCCATCCTGCCGCAGCGTCGCAGGCGGGGCGCAGGGACGTCCGTCCCGCGGTCGGGTGGTCGCGGACCGTGGACGTCCGGCCACCTGCCGGACACGTACGGGGTGCAGGCTCCCCACGACCCAGGAGTGGACATGTCCCTCGACCACGGGCGCGACGCGCTCGACGACCTCCTCGACGCATCGGCCCCCGCCGTCCCGCCGTCGTCCGACCGGCTGCGCGGCGAGCTCGCGACGATGGCGCGGGACGCCCGACGCGTCGCCCGCCCCTCCGTGGCCGTGCGCCGGGTCCCCCGCGCCGCCGCCGTCACCGCGGCCGCCGTGCTGCTCGCCGGGGGCGCCGGCGCGGCCGCCGCCACGTCGGACCTCTGGTCGCCGTGGGCGCGCACCCCGGCCGCGACCTACACCTACACGCTGCCCAGCGGCGCGGTCTGCGAGGAGCGGATCGGGAACTTCGTCGCGCAGGACGCGGCCGCGACGCGGGCCGCGCAGGAGTGGCTGGCGAGCGTCGACGTGCTGGCGGTCGCGGACGTCGAGGGCGTGTACGCGCGGATGAAGGCGGACCTGGACGTCGTGGCGCTCGACGCGGACGGCCAGGAGGTGCCGGGCCACTACGGCACCCCGCACTGGAACGCCGACCTGCACTACTCGATGGCCGTGGGCCGTGCCGTCGGCGAGGCGATCGACGCCGAGCTGGTCCGGCAGGGTTTCGACCTCGAGCAGGTCCAGATGGAGCGCAGCGGCCAGATCTCCTGCCCGGGCGCGCAGTGGTGAGGCGCCGCCCCACGCCGGACGAGCGGTTGACGGTCGCGCTCGACGCGTCCTGCGGCGACCTGCTCGCCTACCTGACGCGGCGCGTCGGCCCGGCCGACGCCGCCGACCTGCTCGCGACGCGATGGTCGCGGCGTGGCGGCGCGTCGACGACCTGCCGGTCGAGCCCGAGCGGGCGCGGATGTGGCTGTTCGGCGTCGCGCGGAGAACCCTGCTCAACCACCACCGCGGCGAGGTGCGCCGGCGCCGGCTCGCGGACCGGGTGCGCGAGGCGCTCGCCGCCGGCGGGGCGACGGCACCCGCGGCCGACGCGGGCGCGGACGTGCGGGACGCCGTCGCCCGGCTCGCCCCCGACCTGGCGGAGCTGGTGCGGCTCGTGCACTGGGACGGGTTCACCCTGGCGGAGGCCGCCGAGCTGACCGGTGTCCCCGCGTCGACCGTGCGCAGCCGCTACCAGCGGGCGCGGGCCGAGCTGCGCGCGGCGCTCGCGGTCGGGGCGGGCGCCCCCTGACGGGCGCGGCGGGCCGGCTGCTCAGCCGCGCTGCTCGGCGGCGACCGAGTAGACCTTGAGCAGCTGGTCCGCCGCGGCGTCCCAGCCGAACCGCTCGGCCACGCCACGGGCCGCACCGGCCCACGCGGCGCGCCGCGCGTCGTCCGCGAGCGCGTCGGCGACGACGTCCGCCCAGCGCGCCGGGTCGTGGCCGCGTACCAGGCGGCCCGACACGCCGTCGTCGACGACCGTGCGCAGGCCCCCGACCGCCGCCGCCAGCACGGGGACGCCGCTCGCCTGGGCCTCGGCGGCGACGAGGCCGAACGACTCCGAGCGGGAGGGCATCGCGACGACGTCGGCCGCGTGGTACCAGCGTGCGAGCTCGTCGCGCGGCGCCGGGGGGCGCACCACGACGTCGTCCGCGACGCCCACCGTGGCCGCGAGCGCGAGCAGCTCGCGCACCGCCGTCGGCCGCCCGCTGGGCCCGCCGAGCACGACGAGCAGCGGGACGGGCCGGCCCGACGCCTTGAGGACGCCGAGCGCACGGACGAGCACGTCGGGGGCCTTGAGCGGCTGCACGCGCCCGGCGAACAGCACGACCTGCCGGTCGGTCGGCAGGCCGAGGGCTCGCCGTGCGGCCTCGCGCCCGCCGGGCGGTGCGGGCGCGAACCGGTCCAGGTCGACGCCCGGCTCGACGACGTGCACGCGCTGCGGGTCCGCGCCGTACAGGTCGACCAGCTCGCGCGCCTCGACGCCGGTGGACGCCACGAGTGCGTCCGCCTCGGCGACGACCTGCTCCTCCCCCACGACCCGCACGGTCGGCTCCGGGGAGTCGCCGGGGCCGAGGCTCGCGTTCTTCACGCGCGCGAGCGTGTGCGCGGTGTGCACGAGCGGCACCTCCCACCGCTGCGCCGCGAGCGCCCCGACCTGCCCGGACAGCCAGTAGTGGGAGTGGACCACGTCGTACCAGCCGGGCCGGCGGGCGGCCTCGGACCGCAGCACGCCGGCCGCCATGCCGCACAGCACGCCGGGCAGGTCGTTCTTGTCCAGCGCCTCGAACGGGCCCGCGGGCACGTGGTGCACCAGGACGGGCGGGACGACGCCCGCCGGCACGTCCGGCGCGAGCAGGACGTCGCGCGCCTCGGCCCCCGCGAGGGTGCGGCCGTCCGCCGTGCTGCCGTCCAGCACCACCGTCTCGGGCAGGTCCGACGACGTGGCGCGCGTGAAGATCTCGACGCGGGCGCCGCGGGCCGCGAGCGCGCGCGAGAGCTCCAGCACGTACACGTTCATGCCGCCCGCGTCGCCCGTCCCGGGCTGGTCGAGCGGCGACGTGTGCACCGAGAGCATGGCCACCCGGGGTGCTCGCTCGACCGTCACGTGCTCCATTGTCGCCCGGCGCACCAGGGGTGCACGCCGCGGGCCGTCCGGGCCGGGTCGGCCGCGGCCTCAGCGCACGCGCGCCACGCACGCGGGCGACGGGATGCTCGCGCGGCCGACCTCCGTGCCGTCGTGGTCGACGACGACGACCGCGTGCGACTCCTGCAGCGCGACGACCGTCCAGTCGGCGACGACCTCGTGGTGCCGCGGCGTCCTGCCGCGCAGCCGGGCGGAGGCCCCCGCGCCCAGCGAGCCGTCCGCCGCCACGGGGTACGCCGTGAGGACGTCGGCGCCACGCACGCCGAGCACGAGGCGGTCCCCCTCGAGCAGCACGTGCGAGGGCGACGGCGCCGCGCCGCCCGCGAGCGCGGCGTCGACCGCGGGGACCGCGGCGACGGGAGCGCCGGTCGCCGCGGCGGCGTCCCAGGCCAGCACGTGCACGGCCGCGTCGAGCTCGCCCACGACGTACAGGTGCCGCGCGTCCGGGGCGAACGCGAGGTGCCGGGGGCCGGTGCCGGGCGGGAGGGACGCGGCGACGCCGTCGGCCGTCAGGGTGCCGTCGGCGGCGCGGGCGTAGCGCCGCAGCTCGTCGGTGCCGAGGTCGGCCACGAGGACGTGCCGGCGGTCGGGCGTCACGGCGACGAAGTGCGCGTGCGGCCCCTCCTGCCGGTCGGTCACCGGCCCGGACCCCTCGTGCCGGAACACCTGCGCCGGGGTGCCGGTCTCGAGCACCTCGGTGGCGTACGTGCCGTCGGGTGCGAGCGGCAGCACGGCGAGGACGCCGTCGGTGTAGCACGCGACGTGCAGGACGTCGTCGGCGAGCAGCAGGTGGCACGGGTGGGTGCCGCCGACGGGCACGGTGACCGTAGGCGCGAGGCCGCCGTCCTCCTGCACGGCGAACGCCGTGACCGTGCCGGGGGCGTCCTCGGCGACCGCGTGGACCACCGCACCGGACGGGTGCGCGACGACGAACGACGGCGCCGGCGTCTCGACCACCAGGCGCGGCTCGCCGAGCGCGCCCGTCGCGGGGTCGAGGTCGACGCGCCAGATCCCCTCCCCGAGACCGGCCTCGGTGCCGATGCCGGCGTGCGGGTAGGTGCCGACCCACAGCGGCACGGGGCCGTGGGCGAGCGTCTCGGCGTCGGTGGCGGGTGCGGGCTGCGTCGTCAGGTCGTCCACGGCGACGACCCTACGGACGCGACCGCCTCCCCGCTCCCCGCGTCCCGCCCACCGCCGACTCCGCCGCCCCGGTGCCGAGCTCGGCACTCCGCTGCCGACTTCGGCACTTCGGTGCCGAGCTCGTGACCTGCGACTGCCGAACTCGAGCAGAGCTGCCGAACTCGGCGAGGGGAGGCGGGCGGGGCGGGTGGGGACGTGGGGCGGGGGCGGGGGCGGGGCGTGCGGGGCCGGCGGGGGTCAGGGGGTGGGGGTGAGCCAGACGGAGGGCTCCGCCACGACCTGGCGCAGGACGGCCAGGGCGCCGCCCGTCATCGCCGGGTACTCCCCCGCGCGGGCGCGCGAGACGTCGAGCGTCGACCACGGGGCGAAGATGACGTGCGCGTCGAGGGCCTCGCGCACGGGCTCCTCGACGTGCCGGTACAGCTGCCCGAACGTGCCGCCGAGCACCACGGCACCGACGTCCACGACGTTCGCGACCGTGGCGACGGCCAGGCCGAGCCAGCGCGCGGCCGCCCGCACCGCGGCCACCGCGGCGGCGTCGTCCGCCTCGACGGCGGCGAGCAGGTCGGCGAACCGGCTGCCGGCCGGGAGGCCCGCGGCCGCCGCGATCGCGTCCTGGCCGGCGAGGCGCTCGAGCGTGCCGGGCCCGTCGGGCGCGGAGCCGTCGACGACCACGTGCCCGATCTCGCCGCTCCAGCCGTGCCGGCCGAGGAAGATCTCGCCGTCGAGCACGAGCGCGCCACCGACGCCGACCTCGCCCGACACGTACAGGAACGACGGCGCCTCCGCACCGCGACGCGCGTGCGCCTCGGCCCGGGCGGCCAGGTTGGCCTCGTTCGCGACGCGTGGCGGGAAGGCCGCGAGGACGGGGTCGGCGGCGAGCCGGGCGACGACGTCGACGTCCCGCCAGCCGAGGTTCGGCGCGACGCGCAGCGGCCCGGTGACGCGGTCGACCAGGCCGGGCAGCGCCAGCGCGGTGCCCGCCACGCGGACGCCGTCGGCCTGCAGGCCGGCGAGCAGGGGTCCGGCGAGCGCGGCGAGCCGGTCGAGGACGTCGCCGGGGTCGGCGCCGCGCAGGTCGACCTGCTCGACGCACTCGGCGAGGACGCCGCCGGCGAGGTCGACGGCGCGCACGCCGAGGTAGTCGACGTTGACCTCCATGCCCACGCCGGCGATCCGCCCGGGTGCGGGCGCCAGCGGCACCGCGGGGCGCCCGGCGCGCGCGGCGGCGACGGGGTCGAGCTCGCGCACGAGACCCGCCTCGATGAGCACGTCGACCAGGCCCGTGACCGTGCCGCGGGCCAGCCCGGTGGACGCGGCGATCTGGGCGCGCGACGGTGGGGAGGTGGCGTCGACGACGTGGGCCAGGGTCACCGACAGGTTGTGCTCGCGCAGGTGCTCCTGGCGCCGCGCCCGCACCGGGTCGGGCACGCGCTCGGCGGCGCGGCCGTGGCGGGTGCGCGGGGAGGCGTCGTGGTCGTCGGCGGTCGCGCCGGACGCACGCGCCGGCACCGCGCCGCGCACGTCCTCGGGAGCCTCGGCCATGGGTTGACCCTAGCCGAGATCCGTGGATAAATTCATCGCGAGAACAAATCCGCCGGGCGGTCGCCCGGCACCCACCCCTCGACGTGGAGAGATTAGCCATGGTGCGCAAGCCCACCCCCGAAGACAGGTTCTCGTTCGGCCTCTGGACCGTGGGCTGGAACGCCCAGGACCAGTTCGGCTCGAACACCCGCCCGTGGCTCGACCCGGTCGAGTCCGTGCACAAGCTCGCCGAGCTCGGCGCCGCGCACGTGACGTTCCACGACGACGACGTGGTGCCCTTCGGCTCCTCGGCCTCCGAGCGCGACAAGATCCTCGAGCGCTTCAAGGGCGCCCTGGCCGAGACCGGCATCACGGTCGAGATGGTCACGACCAACACGTTCAGCCACCCGGTGTTCAAGGACGGCGCGTTCACGTCGAACGACCGCCGCGTGCGCCGCTTCGGCCTGCGCAAGGTCCTGCGCAACGTCGACCTCGCCGCCGACCTCGGCGCCGACACGTTCGTCATGTGGGGTGGCCGCGAGGGCGCCGAGTACGACTCGGCCAAGGACCTCAAGGCCGCGCACGACCGCTACGCCGAGGGCATCGACACCGTCGCCGCGTACATCAAGGAGAAGGGCTACGGCCTGCGCATCGCGCTCGAGCCGAAGCCGAACGAGCCCCGCGGCGACATCCTCCTGCCGACGATCGGCCACGCGATCGCCCTCATCTCGACGCTGGAGAACGGCGACATCGTCGGCCTGAACCCCGAGGTCGGGCACGAGCAGATGGCCGGCCTGAACTTCACCACCGGCATCGCGCAGGCGCTGTGGCAGGGCAAGCTCTTCCACATCGACCTCAACGGCCAGCGGTCCATCAAGTACGACCAGGACCTCGTCTTCGGCCACGGCGACCTGTTCTCGGCGTTCGCCACGGTGGACCTGCTCGAGAACGGCTTCCCGAGCGGCGGCCCGAAGTACACCGGCCCGATCCACTTCGACTACAAGCCCTCGCGCACCGAGGACTTCCAGGGCGTGTGGGACTCGGCGGCGGCGAACATGTCGACGTACATCCTGCTCAAGGAGCGCGCGCAGGCGTTCCGCGCCGACCCCGAGGTCCAGGAGGCCCTCGAGGCCGCCGGCGTCCTCTCGCTCGCCGAGCCGACGCTCGCCGAGGGCGAGACCATCGCCGACCTGCTCAACGACCGCTCGGCGTTCGAGGACTTCGACGCCGACGAGGTGGGCGCGCACGGCTTCGGCTTCGTGCGCCTCAACCAGCTCGCGCTCGAGCACGCGCTCGGCGCCCGCGGCTGACCTCAGCACCACCCGACGCCCGGGGAGCCTCGCGCTCCCCGGGCGTCGGCCGTCCCCGGGGACCGACGTCCGAGCGGCCGGGGACCCACCCCTCGGACACCCAGCGCCCGGGCAGAGCCGGGCACGTCGGCAAGGGAGCACAGGCGATGACGCTCGTGGCAGGTGTGGACTCGTCCACGCAGTCGTGCAAGGTGGTGATCCGCGACGCGGAGACCGGTGAGCTGGTGCGGCAGGGCCGCGCCAAGCACCCGGACGGCACCGAGGTCCACCCCCACCACTGGTGGGACGCGCTGCAGGAGGCCATCGCGGACGCGGGCGGGCTCGACGACGTCGCCGCGATCAGCGTCGGCGGGCAGCAGCACGGCATGGTGGTGCTCGACGCCGACGGCGAGGTGATCCGCGAGGCGCTGCTGTGGAACGACACGCGCTCCGCGCAGGCAGCGGTCGACCTCATCGCCGAGCTCGGCGAGGGCGACGCCGCCGCCGGGGCGCAGGCGTGGGCCGACGCGATCGGGTCCGTGCCCGTCGCGTCGCTGACCGTCACCAAGCTGCGCTGGCTGCGCGACAACGAGCCGGAGAACGCCGCGCGCGTCGCCGCGGTGGCCCTCCCCCACGACTGGCTGACGTGGAAGCTCGCCGGCGGCATGGCCGGGGTCGGCTTCGACGGGCTGGTCACGGACCGCTCGGACGCGTCCGGCACGGGTTACTGGTCGCCGTTCACCGAGGACTACCGCACCGACCTGCTGGAGCGCGCGCTCGGCAGCGTCCCACGCCTGCCGCGCGTGCTCGGGGCGAACGAGGCCGGTCCCGTGGCGCCCGGGTTCGCGCTGAAGCCCGTCCTCGGCCCGGGTGCCGGCGACAACGCCGCGGCCGCCCTCGCGCTGGGCCTGCTGCCCGGCGACGTCGCGGTGTCCCTCGGGACGTCGGGCGTGGTGTCGGCGATCTCGTCCGCGCCGATCGCCGACGGCACCGGCCTGGTCACGGGCTTCGCCGACGCGACCGGCTCGTACCTGCCGCTCGCGGTGACGCTCAACGCGTCGCGCGTGCTCGACACCGCCTGCCGGATGCTCGGTGTCGACCACCCGGGCCTGTCGCGGCTCGCGCTCTCGGCTCCCGCGGGCGCCGACGGCCTCGTGCACATCCCGTACCTGGAGGGCGAGCGCACCCCCAACAAGCCGCTGTCCACCGGGGCGCTGCACGGCATGCGCATGGCCAACACCACACCGGCACACGTCGCGCGGGCTGCGGTCGAGGGCATGCTCTGCTCGCTCGCCGACGGCATCGACGCGATGCGCGCCGTGGGCGTGCCGGTCGAGCGTGTGTTCCTCATCGGGGGCGGTGCGCAGTCCGAGGCCGTGCGGAGGATCATCCCGTCGATCATGGGGGTGGACGTCCAGGTGCCTACGCCGGGCGAGTACGTCGCCGACGGTGCCGCGCGCCAGGCGGCCTGGGTGCTGTCCGGCTCCGACACCCCGCCGGCGTGGTCGGCCGCCTCGGACGCCGAGGTCGTCAGCGCACCGGCCGAGCCGCACGTGCGCGCGCAGTACGCCGCGGCCCGCGAGCTGACGGTCGACCGCCCGGCCTGATCCCCGCGGACGCACGAGGGCCCGGCACCGTACGGTGCCGGGCCCTCGTCGTGCGTGGCGACGCGCTCAGTGCGCGGCGTCGTACGCCTGGCGCACCTCCGCGGAGATGCGCCCGCGCTCGGACACCTGGTAGCCGTTCTCCTTCGCCCACTCGCGGATCTCCTGCGCCTCGTTGGCGCGCGCGCTGCGCGACGACGACGAGCCCGAGGAGGAGCGCCCCGAGGAGGAGCGGCCGGAGGAGGAGCGACCGCCGACGCGGCGGCCGTGACCGACCCACGGGGCCAGGGCGTCGCGGAGCTTCGCGGCGTTCTCGGCCGTCAGGTCGATCTCGTACGTCACACCGTCGAGACCGAACGTGACGGTCTCGTCGGCGGTGCCGCCGTCGACGTCGTCGACGAGCAGGACCTGGACCTTCTGCGCCATGGAGATCTCCCGAGGCAATTGTTCGACGTGCTGACGGGCACAGCGTCGCACCGCACATTCCGGCACGTCAAACGGTCGCAGAAATTGGCTCAGGAATCCCCTGCGCGCTCGGGCGCCGCGCCCGGTGCCTGCGCCTCCAGGCGCGCGAGCTCCTGCCGTTCGCGCCGGTCCGCGTTCACGATCGCGCGGATCGAGAACCAGAAGATCACGCCGACGCCGACCGACGGCAGCAATGCGGCGAGAACGCCACCCCAGTTGTCCACGGCTACCTCCGGCGCAATGACAGCGTCAGCCCTGCGGCTTCACGAGCGGGAAAAGGATCGTGTCACGGATGCCCTGACCGGTCATGGCGATGAGCAGCCGGTCGACGCCCATCCCCATGCCGCCCGACGGCGGCATCGCGTGCTCCATCGCGGCGAGGAAGTCCTCGTCGATGCGCATCGCCTCGTCGTCGCCGCGGGCCGCCAGCAGCGCCTGCGCCTCGAAGCGCTGCCGCTGGACCACCGGGTCCACGAGCTCGGAGTACGCCGTCGCCAGCTCCATGCCGCGCACGTACAGGTCCCACTTCTCGACCAGGCCGCGCTCGGTGCGGTGGTCACGCGTCAGCGGGGACGTCTCCACGGGGAAGTCGCGCACGAACGTCGGCGCCCACAGTGTCGAGCCGACGTGGTGCTCCCACAGCTCCTCGACCATCTTGCCGTGGTTGCGCTGCGCCGGTGCCAGCTCGATCTCGGCCTTCTCCAGCAGCGCCAGCAGGTGCTCCTCGGAGGTGTCGTGGGTGATCTCCTCGCCGAGCGCCTCGGACAGCGACCCGTACATCGTCAGCGACGTCCACTCGCCGCCGAGGTCGTACTCGGAACCGTCGGCGAGGGTCACGACGGTCGTGCCGAGCGCGTCGCGCGCGGCCGTCTGCACGAGGTCCTGCGTGAGCGCCGCCATCGTGTCGTAGTCGCCGTAGGCCTCGTACGCCTCGAGCATCGCGAACTCGGGGGAATGCGTCGCGTCGACGCCCTCGTTGCGGAAGTTCCGGTTGATCTCGAAGACCTTCTCGACGCCCCCGACGGCGGCCCGCTTGAGGAAGAGCTCGGGCGCGATCCGCAGGTACAGGTCGATGTCGAAGGCGTTCATGTGCGTCTCGAACTGCCGCGCCGCCGCGCCCTCGGGGCGCACCTGCAGCATCGGGGTCTCCACCTCGAGATAACCGCGCCGCCAGAAGTTCTCCCGCAGGGAACGCACGACCGCCGCGCGCAGGCGGACCATGTCCCGCGCACCCGGGCGCACGATGAGGTCGACGTAGCGCTGCCGGACCCGCGCCTCCTCCGACAGGTCGGCGCCCTCGTAGAGGTTCGGCAGCGGGCGGATCGCCTTGGCGGCCATGCGCCACTCGTCGGCCATCACGCTGAGCTCGCCCCGGCGGGACGCGATCACGCGCCCGTGGACGAACACGTGGTCGCCGAGGTCGACGTCCGACTTGAACGACGTGAGCGCCTCGGCGCCGACCTCCTTCTCGCTCAGCATCGCCTGCAGCCGGTTGCCGGCACCGTCCTGCAGGGTCGCGAACGCCAGGCGGCCGGTGACGCGCAGGAACACCACGCGGCCGGCCACGCCCACGACGTCGTCGGTCTCCGCACCCGGCTCCAGGTCGGGGTGCGCGGCGCGGACGTCGGCGATCGTGGTCGTGCGCGGCACGCCCACCGGGTACGGCGCGACGCCCGCGGCGAGCAGGCGCTCGCGCTTGGCCCGGCGCACCTGGATCTGCTCGGGGACGTCGTCGGCGGCGGGGGTCGTCGCGGGCGTGTCGGTCACCCTCCGATCCTACGGGCGCCGCGGAGGCCACCCCGCTGCCGGGGACGTGCCGCCCACCACGTCCACCTCGCGGGCTCAGCCCTCGGCGTGCAGGTCGAGCGCCAGGTCGAGGATCGGCGAGGAGTGCGTGAGCGCCCCGACGGAGAGGAAGTCGACGCCGGTCCGTGCGACGGCCCGCGCACGGTCGAGGGTCAGGTTGCCGGTCGCCTCGAGGTCCACGTGCCCCGTCTCCCCCTCGCGGGCCCGCACGCGGGTCACGGTGGCACGCAGGGTCGCGTCGTCCATGTTGTCGAGCAGCAGGAAGTCGGCCCCCGCGTCGAGCGCCTCGTCGGCCTGCTCCGGGCGGTCGACCTCGACCTGCACGGGCACGTCGGGGAAGGCCGCGCGCACGGCCGCCACGGCGGCGGCGACCGAACCGGCCGCGACGACGTGGTTGTCCTTCACCATCGCGACGTCGTGCAGGCCCATGCGCTTGTTCGTGCCCCCGCCGCACCGCACCGCGTACTTCTCGAGCGCGCGCAGCCCGGGCGTCGTCTTGCGCGTGTCCAGCACCTGGGCGCCGGTGCCCTCGAGCGCGTCGGCCCAGCGGCGGGTGTGCGTCGCGACGCCGGACGCGCGGCTGACGAGGTTGAGCAGCGTGCGCTCGGCGACGAGGAGCACCTGGACCGGGCCCTCGAGCCGCGCGACGACGTCCCCCGCGCGAGCCGGCGCGCCGTCGGGCACGACCCACCGCGCGGCGGGGGTGGGCAGACCGAGCCGCTCGGCGACCTGGGCGAGGACCTCGGGGACGACGACCAGGCCTGCGACGACGCCCTCGGCGCGTGCCGCGAGGTCGGCCGTGCCGGTCGTCCCCGCCCCGACGGTGGCCTGCGTCGTGACGTCACGCCCGGGCGCCGTGCCGAGGTCCTCGTCGAGCGCGGCCGCGACCACCCGGGCGACCGCGGCGGCGTCGGGGCCCGGGTCGCCGGGCAGTCGGGGATCCGTGGGCGTCGTCACGGGGCGTCACGCTAGCGCGGACGAGACGGCCGGCCCGCGACCGTCCGTGCCCGTCGCGCCGCGCCCGGGCACGACGAAGCCCCACGGGCCGCCGGGGGGGACCGGCCCGTGGGGCTCGTCGCCATCGACCTCCGGGGAGGTCGGTGACGTCGGACCCGGCCGCGGCAGGCGCCGCGACCGGGTCACGTCGTCAGGGCCGCGTGAGCAGGCCCCGCTTGCGGGCGACGACGAGCGCGACGCCCGCCGCCAGCACCAGGACGGCGAGGACGCCGATCCCGATGCCCGTGCCCGTGACCGCCAGGCCGCCACCGGCCGCCGCCTGCGCGGCCAGGACCGTCAGCCCGGTGCTCGCGAGCACCGTGCCGCCGTCCGAGGCCTGCAGGACGTACACGCCCGGCGTCGTGCTCGCCGGCACCGTGACCCGCAGGGTCGCCGTGCCGTCGGCCGCGACCGTCACCGTGCCGAGCGCGGTGCTCCCCGCGGGAGCGGCGAGCGCCGCACCCTGGCGAGCGGTCGCGCCGGCACCGAGGGAGACGGTCACCTTCTGGCCCGCCTCGAACCCGGCGAGCTTGACGTCGACCTGCCCGCCGGCACGCACCTGCTGCGCACCGAGCGTGATGGTCGGCTTGCCGTCGGACGGGACCGTCGGGCTCGGCGACGTCGTGGGGCTCGGCGACGTCGTGGGCTCACCCGTCGGCGTCGGCGTCGGGGTCGCCCCCGTGCACTCCTCCGACGTCTCGACGGTCACCTCGATGGCGTAGCTCCCGCCGGTGCCGCCCACGGCCTCCTCGTTGCCGAGGACGTAGCCCTCGGCGACGACGATCCCCAGGTAGTACTCGCCCAGCGGGAGGTCCTCGCCGTTGCCGTACAGGTCCCCCGCGCCGTTGCTGCGCAGCTCGACGGACTCGATGCCCTCGGGCAGCGGCTCCTCCCAGGCGACGAACCCGACCGGCTCGCCGGCGACGCACTCCGCGCCCCAGCCCCACTCGAGGGTCACGGCGGCCGGCGTGGGCGTCACGGTCGGCGTCGGCGTCGGGGTCGGCGTCGGCTCCGGCTCCTCCGGCGCCGCCACCAGCTGCCCGACACCCCAGCGGGCCGGCGTCTGGTAGCCCGCACCCGTCGGGTCCGCCCAGTTGCGGATCGAGCTGCGCGAGCCGTCGGCGGCGTCGTTGACCTGGAAGTCCAGGCCGTGGAACGTCCCCAGGCCGCCCTCCTCGAGCAGGCTGATCGCCGCCTCGACGCGGTAGCCCCCCTCGGTGCGCTCCGTCGCGGAGACGAGACGCGCCTGCTGGAAGGGGACGTCGCCGGTGCCGAACGACACCACGTTGTCCGCGCTGATGCGGATCTGCGTGTCGTCGTAGCGGTAGGACGAGTTCTTGTAGTTCCCGGCGTCGACGTAGATCTCCACCGAGTCCTGCACCCACGGGTCGGAGCCCGAGACGTCCACGACCGGGTCAGCCACCTCGGCGAGCACGTACAGGACGCTGCCGCGCCACAGCGTGCGCACCTCGGCGACGGCGCCGCCCGTGCCCTGGACCTGCTTCTCGGTGGTCACGACGTTCGCGGCCTCCCACAGGTCGTCCACCTGGCCGTCGACGGACGGCGTGGCAGCGGCCTCGACGACCTCGACGTACGACAGCGCCTCGACGAGCGAGAGGGTGCCGAGGGCGCCGGGCGTGTTCCAGCCCGCCGTGCTCGACCCGTCCGTCACCTGCAGGTCGAAGTCGAGGGTGTCCCCCTCCTCCGCACCGGCGACCGGCAGGTGGACGACGGCCGTCCAGCCGCCCTCCGACTCGGTGACGACGCCGTCGACGTCGCCCGCGCCGTCCCGTCCGAACGTGTGCTCCTCGTCGCCGACGACGAACGTCAGCGCGTCGGTGCCCTGCTCGGTGGTGTCCGCGACGGTCACGTAGGCCGTCAGGTGGTCCGGCGCCCAGCGCAGCTGGAACGCGGCCACGTCGTCCACCTCGTGCAGCGGCAGGCGGTCCCACTGCGGCGAGGACGTGGCGTCCTCGTCGAGCGGCACGTCACCCGCGAACACGTCCGCCGTGCGCAGACGCGCCGGCAGCTCGGCGTCGGCGGCGCCGTAGTAGGCGGGCTTGGCCGTCAGGTCGTCGTCGAACAGGAGCGGACCGCCGGACGAGTCGCGCCAGCTGCGCCCGTCCGTCAGACCCCAGACCGTCACCGAGTACAGCTGGTCGGCGTGCTCCCGGAAGGCGCGGAACGCGTCCCGGTAGTAGTAGCCCTGCTCGATGAACTTGGCCTCGCTCTCCGGCGTGCCCGTCGTCACGTCGAGCTCCGTCACGGCCTGCGTGAGGCCGAGGTCGGAGAACTTGACGATCGCGCCCTCGAGCGCCGACACCGGCATCGCGAGGCTGACGTGGAACTGGTGGCCCACGCCGTCGATCGGCACGTCGCGGTCGATCAGGCGCTCGACCAGGTCGTAGTACCGCTGCTGCTTGCCGGCCTGCTCGGTGTTGTAGTCGTTGATGAACAGGGTGACCGGGCGGTCGGTGCCCGGCGCCGCGAACTCACCGTTGAAGTACTCGTCCGCGTACCGGAAGGAGAGGTCGACGAACTCCTCCCCGAGGATCCGGTACCACTCCGAGCGGCGCATGCCGTCCTCGAACTCGGCGCCGTCCGAGATGACCTCGTTGACGACGTCCCACGCGACGAGCGGGTTGCTGTCGGAGCCGAAGTCCCCGTACTCGTCGTGCAGGTACTCCGCGACGGCGTGGATGTGCGTGCGCAGGCGGTCGCGCAGGACCTGCTTGCCCTCGTTCGTCGCCGGCAGCGGCTTGCCCTCCTCGTCCTGGAAGAACCAGGCCGGGGTCTGGCTGTGCCACGTCAGCACGTGCCCGTACACGCGCAGGTCGTTCTCCTGCGCGAACCGCATGATCGCGTCCGCCTCGGGGTGCGGGGTGAAGGTCCTCCCCGTGTACCAGGCCTCGGGCTTCATGTGGTTCTCGGCGGAGACCTGCCCGAAGTGCAGCTCGGTGAGCCGGCCGGGCGCACCCGACGTCTCACGGCTGTCGATGGCGACGCCGAGCGGGAAGTCCACCGTGCCCTTGAGCGGCGGCAGGTCCTGCACCGTCCCCTCGGGCGTCGGCGTGATCGCGATGTCGTCGAGCAGGAACGTCGAGGTGTTGCCCGCCTCGCCGTTCGCCCACCGGGTCTCGAAGTAGATCTCCTGCGCCCCCGTCGGGAGCGAGAACTTGCCGGTGACGTGCGTCCAGCCGGTCGACAGGCCCGTGAGCTGGACGAGGTTGCTGTACCCGTCCGTCTCGCCCGTGCGGGTGTGCACGCTGAGCGTCATGTCGCCCGGGGCGGAGTCGAACTTGATCCACGCGCTCAGGTCGTAGCCCTTGCCCGGCACGAGCACGCCCGCGACGGGGATCTGGGCACCCTGGCCCTGCGAGACGCGGTCGCTCACGCGCAGCGCGTGGTCGCTGTCACGACCCGGGGACACGACCTCGACGGTCGGGGGGCCCTGGCCGTCGTCACGCGGACCCCAGCCCTGCGTGGTCCCGTCCTCGAAGTCGGCGACGATCGAGGCTCCGGTCGGCTGCTCCGGGGCACCGCCCTGCGGCAGCGTGAAGCTCCAGCCGTCCGCGAGGTGCTCGGTGACGACCTGCTTCACGGCGGCGACGCCGTTGGCGCGGTCGCCGCCGCCGTCGTGCACGAGCACGACCGCGCCCGGCTCGATCGCGTTGCGCAGGTTGGTGACCAGCGTGTCGACCGAGGGCTGCGTCTCGTCCCAGTCGTTGATCATGTTGCCGAGCCCGAGCGGCTGCATGCCGAGGCTGACGGCCGCGGCGGGCGTGCTGCCCCACTGGCCGTTCGGCGCCCGGAAGTACGGCACCGGCAGGTTCGGGTCGCCGGCCGCCTCGCGGATGATCCGCAGGTTCTCGGCCATCCGCTCCTCGGCCTGCTCGACCGTGAGGGACTGCATCGACTCGTAGCTCGTCGAGTGGTTGCAGAGGGTGTGCCCCTCGGCGACCATCCGCCGGACCAGCGCAGCACCGCCGGCGGCCTGCACGTTCTGGCCGATGACGCAGAACGTCGCCGTGACGCCGTTCTCCTGCAGGTAGTCGAGGAGCTCCTCGGTCTCGCCCGGGTTCGGGCCGTCGTCGAACGTCAGCGCCGCGACGTCACCGGTGCCGCGCGCCGCCGTGACGGGCGTGGTCGTCGGGTTCACCGCGCCACCGGGCACGACGGACGGGTCCGTCGGGCCACCCGTGGCCGGCGTGCCGGTGACGACGACGTCGTCGACGAGGAACGGCGTGGTCGCGTCCGCCGACTCGACGTACAGGAGGGCCGGCGGGGTCGCCGGGTCGACCGTGTACGTGCCGGTGAGCTCGACCCACGTGTCGGCGCCCACCGCGACGCGGCTGCCGAGCCACGGGTACTCGTTCTCGGCGCCCGGCTGGTTCACGCCCAGGTTGATCTCCTGGGTGCCGGTCGCGCCCGCGGGGAGCTTGACCCACGCGGAGACGGTGTAGTCGCCCGAGACCATGAGTCCCGAGACGTCGACCGCGGGACCGTGCCAGCCGGCGGTTCGGCCGGTCACGGACAGGCTCGACGAGCCCGTGCGCGCGTCGTCCGACTGCGTGAGGACCGCGGCGCCGCGCGCCTCCCACGGGCTCGTGCCCTGCTCGAAGTCGCTGCTCAGGACAGCCTGCGGACCCGTCGGGCCCGGCTTCGTGATGCTCAGGTCGTCGAGGAGGAAGCTCGGGAACGCGCTGCCGGCGGAGACCTCGACGGTGACCTTCGCGGCCGAGGGGACGATCGTGGCCGGGAACGTGTGCGTCCCGGTGATCGTCGTCCACCCGGCGGCGTCCACCGCGGTGTTGCCGACCCAGTCGTAGGCGTTCGCGCCGTCGAAGGCGACGAGCCGCGCGGACGCGGACGCGACCGGCTGCACGAGCTTGACCTTGGCGGTGAGCGTGTACTGCACGCCGGCCTCGAACAGGCCGGTGGCCGTCGACACGGAGTCGTAGCTGTTCGCGCGGTCGGTGACGCCGAGGACGTGGTTCGTCCCCTCGGTCACCTGCGCGAGGGTCGGGTTGCCGCTCTGCACGAGCACGCCCTGCGGGGCGGCCGGCGTGGCGGACTGGAAGTCCTCCGCCACCACGACGACGTCGCCCGGGGCGGCCGTCGCCATGAGGGGCGCGACGACGCCCGCGACGAGCGCGCCCACGGCGGCCGTGGCGACGGCTCCCCGCCGGCCGTCGCGGCTGGCCAGGGTCGTGCGGACGGCGGCCCAGCGGCTCGCGGTCCCCGGTCGGTACGTCCTCTTCCTCCGCGACGGGGGCTGCTGCCCGATCACCGCCGCTCCCATCTCGATAGTTTCGAGGACCCTACGGGTCCTCCGCATCCGATGCATCGACGCTCCCTTGCGCGAAAAGATGGCAGTGCTGCTGGAAACTACGGGACGATGATGAAGTCGGACCAGTGTCCGAGGGAAGGTTCGCCCGAACGGCGATGCGAAACTGAGACCGGAAAGTTTCGGTCGGATCAGGCGCCGGAGGGCCCCGACACGCGCACGGAGCCGTCCCCGTCGAGCGCCAGCTCGACGCGGCCCCGCCACGCGTCCCTCGTGCGGGGGAAGTCCGTCCGTGCGTGCCCGCCGCGCGACTCCTCGCGCGCCAGCGCCGCCCGGGTGAGCACCGTCGCCACCTGGTGGACGTTCGTCGTCTCCCACTCCGCGGTCTGCGGGGCCGCCAGGGCGCGGCCGTCGTCGTGCCGCAGGTGCGCGTCCGTGGGTACCGCCGCCAGGGTCTGCGCGGCACGGCGCAGCCCCTCCCCCGAGCGCAGCACGCCCGGGCCGTCCGTCGCCGCCCGCTGCACGCGCGAGCGCGCGGCCGCCGCCACGAGGGCGGCCTCCCCCGGCCGCTCCACGGGGTCGCCCGGGGTGAGGAAGCCGCCCTCCAGGCGGGCGGCCACGTCGCGCGCCGCCCGGTGCGCGAAGACCAGGCCCTCCAGCAGCGAGTTCGACGCCAGCCGGTTCGCCCCGTGCACGCCCGTGCACGCGACCTCGCCGACCGCGTACAGCCCGGGCACCGACGCCCGTCCGTCGAGGTCCGTGACCACGCCGCCCGAGTGGTAGTGCTGGGCGGGCGCGACGGGCACGAGGTCCGTCGTGAGGTCGATGCCGTGGTCGAGCAGCCGCGCGTGGATCGTCGGGAAGCGGCGCCGCAGGAAGTCCGCCCCCAGGTGCCGCGCGTCCAGCCACACGTGGTCGGCCCCGGTCGCCGCGGTGCGCCGCACGATCGCGTGGGCGACGACGTCGCGCGGCGCGAGCTCGGCGAGCGGGTGCACGTCGGGCATGAACCGCACGCCGTCCGTGTCCAGCAGGTACGCGCCCTCGCCCCGCACCGCCTCCGAGACGAGCGTCAGCTGCCCCTTCACCCCCGAGCCGAGCCACAGCACCGTCGGGTGGAACTGCACGAACTCGAGGTCGCCCAGCCGCGCCCCCGCGCGCAGCGCCGCCGCGATGCCGTCACCCGTCGCGAGCGCCGGGTTCGTCGACGAGCGGTACACCTGCCCGATGCCCCCGGTGGCCAGGACGACCGCGGGCGCCAGCGCTGCCCCGACGCCGTCGCGCGACCCCTCGCCGATCACGTGCAGCGTCACGCCCCGCACCGGCCCCGGGGCGCCGTCGGGGCCGGGTTCCCCCGTGAGCACGTCGAGCACGAGCGCGTGCTCGACCACCTCGATGCCCGGGTCGTCGCGCACGGCCTCGATCTGCGCGACGAGCGCCCGCGAGATCTCCGCGCCCGTCGCGTCGCCGCCCGCGTGCGCGATGCGGTCCGCGAGGTGCCCGCCCTCGCGGGTGAGGCTCAGCGTGCCGTCGGGGCCCGTGTCGAACACCGCGCCGCGCGCGACGAGCTCGCGCACCCGCGCCGGCCCCTCCGTCACCAGCATCTCCACGGCCCGCGGGTCGCACAGGCCCGCCCCGGCGACGAGCGTGTCCTGCAGGTGCGCGGCCGGGGAGTCCGCGGGGTCCAGCGCGGCCGCGATGCCGCCCTGCGCCCACACCGTCGACCCCGACGAGAGCACGTCCTTCGTCACCAGCAGCACGCGACCCACCCGGGCGCGCAGCTCCAGGGCCGCGGTCAGCCCCGCGATGCCCGAGCCGACCACCACCGCGTCGGCGTGGACGGTCCAGCCCGGGGCCGGCGCCGCCAGGCGGGTCGCGAGCCGCGTCACCGGGGGGTGGTGGCGCCGCTGCCCGGCTGCGCGGGCGCGTGCGGCGAGGGCACCTGCGCCGGCGCCCCGAGGGCGGCCGGCGCGTGGGGACCGGCGGCGACCGCGGCGCGTCCCTCGGCCAGCGGCAGCCCGCTCGGCACCAGGCCCGCCTCGGCGGTCCACTCGCTCGGCACCTGACCGGGGTCGTCGTCGAGGGCGACCATGCGGTTCTCGGCGTCGACGAGCACGACGTGCGGAGCGTAGGTGCGCGCCTCGGCGTCCGACATCGTCCCGTACGCGATGACGATGACGACGTCCCCCGGGTGCACCAGGTGCGCGGCCGCGCCGTTGACGCAGACCTGCCCCGACCCGGGCTCGCCCGCGATCGCGTACGTCGTCAGCCGCGACCCGTTCGTCACGTCGACGACGTCGACCTGCTGACCCGGCAGCACGTCCGCCGCCGCGAGCAGGTCGGCGTCCACGGTGATCGAGCCGACGTAGTGCAGGTCCGCCGCGGTCACGGTGGCGCGGTGGATCTTGCCGGTCATCATCGTGCGCTGGAGCGTGGTCACGCGGCACCTCCGGCCGTGCGGTCGCCGTGCACCTCGTGGGCCGCGGCGGGGGTCGTGGCGTCGGCCCGCAGGGTGACGGGCGCGTTGTCGATGAGGCGGGTGGCGCCGATGCGCGCGGCGAGCAGCAGCAGCGCGTCGGTCGTGGTGGTGTCGGCGTCGGCGAACGTCGCGGGGTCGACGAGGGCGACGTAGTCCACCGCGTCCCCGTCCGTCAGCGCGTCGTCCAGCACGCGCCGGGCCGCCGCCCGCACGGCCTCGGCGCCCTCCCCCGCGTCCGCCGCCGCGGCACCGGCGCGCAGCGCGGCCGACAGCGCGAGCGCCCGGGCGCGCTCGTCGGCCGACAGGTAGGCGTTGCGGCTCGAGCGCGCCAGCCCGTCGTCCTCCCGGACCGTCGGGTGCGCGACGACCTCGACCGGGACGTCGAGGTCGCGCACCATGCGGCGCACGGCCGCGAGCTGCTGGGCGTCCTTCTGGCCGAACACCGCGGCGTCGGGACGCGTCAGGTGCAGGAGCTTGAGCACCACCGTGAGGACCCCGTCGAGGTGCCCCGGCCGCGATGCGCCCTCGAGCACGTCCCCGATGCGTCCCGCGCAGACGCGCACCACCGGGTCCCCGTCGGGGTACACGACGTCGGGCGTCGGGGCGAACACGACGTCGCCCTCGCCCAGCAGCCCCGGCCCCGTCAGCAGGCGCAGGTCGCCCTCGAGGTCGCGCGGGTAGCGGTCGAGGTCCTCCGCCGGCCCGAACTGCAGCGGGTTGACGAAGATCGTCACGACCACGGCGTCGGCGAGCTCGCGCGCACGGCGGACCAGCTCGAGGTGGCCCTCGTGCAGCGCGCCCATCGTCATCACGACCGCGCGCAGGTACGGCCGCCCGGAGTCGGCGGCGTCGGCGGACTCGAGGGCCGCCTCGTCCTGCGCGTCGAGCGCGGCGTCGAGCGCCGCGCGGTCCTGCACCAGCACGGGACTGGTCGTCATGCGTCCTCCTGCGGCGCCGTGCCGCCGTCGTCCTGCCCGTCGGGCCCCGGGGCCGGCCCCGGGCCGTCCGATGTGTCCAACGCGCCGGTGCCCGGGTTGATGCCCGTCAGCGCGTCGAGGACGCGCTGGGCGTCGGCCGCACCGAGCAGCCCGGCCGCGAGCGCCCGCGACGTCGCCGCGCGGGCCAGGGCACCGTACCCGTTCGGCACGTCCACCGCGCCCGTGCGGGTGCCCAGTGCGGCCAGCGTCACAGCGTGCTCGCCGACCGTGCCGGCGTCGCCGCGCCGCACGGGCCCGGTGAGGGCCGCGATCGCGCCCGGCCCGTCCGGGCCCGACGCGTCCTCCGCGCGCAGGGCGCCGTCGAGCGCGGCGTCCAGCAGCGGCCGCAGGACCCGTCCCGGCTCCGGCACCCCGGCCGCACGCAGCGCCTCGGACGCCTGCGCGACGAGCACGACGAGGTGGTTCGCGGCGTGCGCGAGACCCGCGTGGTACAGGCCGCGCGCCTCCTCGGGCAGCACCACGGGCTCCCCGCCGATCTCCACCACGAGCGCCTGGCCGATCGGCAGCACCGGCGCCGGCGCCGTCACCGCGAAGGCACAGCCTGCGAGGCGCGCCAGGTCCAGCGACGTGCCCGTGAACGTCATGGCCGGGTGCAGCGCGAGCGGGATGACGCCGGCGGCACGCGCGGGCGCGAGCACGTCGACGCCGAACCGTCCCGACGTGTGCACGACGATCTGGCCGGGCTGCCAGCCGCCGGTCTCCGCCAGCCCCCGGACGAGCCCCGGCAGGGCGTCGTCCGGGACGGCCAGCAGCACGAGCTCGGCGCGGCGCACCACCTCGGGCACGTCGACCACGGGGACGCCCGGCAGCAGGGCCGCGGCACGCTCGCGCGACTCCTGCGACACCGCGCTCACCGCCACCACCGGGTGCCCGGCGCCCGCGAGCGCGCTGCCGAGCACGGCACCCACGCGGCCGGCGCCGACGACGCCGACCCCGAGGCGGCCCGGGCGGGCGGCGGGGTCGGCGCTCACGGGGCGTCCCCCGGGGCGGAGGGCGACGTCGTGCCGGTCCCCGCGGCGGTGGGCGACGTGCCGAGCTCGGGCCCGGCGGTCGGCGTGCCGGCGCCCGGTGCGCCCGCGGCCGAGCCGATCGACGCCGGCGCGTGCGGTGCCTCCGCCGCGCGCATCCACAGCTCGGGCCCGGCGACGGCTCGCGCGTGCCGCGCCCGCTCCGACTGCTCGCCCAGCAGGGCGCCGGCCACGGCGGCGTCGAGGTGCGCCACCTGCGGGGAGACGGGGCCGGGGGTGGAGTGCGCGACGAACGTCGCGAGCGCCAGCCGCCGCTGCACCGGCCCCTGCGTCACCGCGAGGCTCTGGGTGCGCTCGTGCGGCACGACCACCACGGTGCGCCACCACCGCCCGGAGCGCATGAGCAGCGCCGTCCGCGTCACGAGGACGCCGTGCCGCCGCCAGCCCAGCGGGTCGAGCCAGCGCGCCCGCCGCGGCGCCGGTGTGAAGCCGCCGTCGTCGACCGTGCCCCGGCACGCCGCGTCGAGCGCGCCCAGCGGGTCGTCCGTGCCGAGGTCGGGCAGCACGAGCCACAGCGCGACCGCCGCCTCCTGACGCGTCGCGACGGGGTGCAGCACCGACGCGTTCGACGCCTCGGGGCCGTACCCGGCGACGTTCATCTCCACGCGCCACCAGTCCGGGCCCCGCCACAGCGGGCCCTGCGTCAGCCGCACCGCCTGCACACGGCCCGGCGGCACGGTCTGCGTCCGCTTCTCCGTCAGGCCGTGCCGCAGCCGGATCCCGTCCGGGGACGTCGCCGCACGGAACGTCGCCGCGCCGTTGAGCCGGCCCCACACGTACCCGCCGACGCCGAGGGCGCCGGGCCCGACGAGGAACAGCGGCCCGACCTCGCGGGTGACCACGACCGCGACGAGCGCGCCGACCACCGCCGCGAGGAACACCCACGGCGCCGTCGACCGGACGATCGAGCGCACGAGCCGCGGCATCGGCAGCTCGTACACCACCTGCTCGGGGGCGGCCTCGAACGCGGGGACCGCCGGGCGGGTGCCGCCGGCGGCACCTGCCGGGGCGGGCTGACCGGCGAGGGCCGCGTCCGCGGGCAGGCCCGGTGCCACGGCGTCGGCGGACGACGGCGCACCCTCGCCCGCCGGCCCGCCGGGGACCGCGTCCTCGCCGGTCGCCGGCGACGGCGCACCCGGGCGCAGCCCCGCCGCGAGCGCGAGGATCTGCGCGCGCAGCGCCTCCGCGTCCGCCTCCCGCAGGAACGCGAGCTGCACGGCGGACCCCGTCCCGCCGGCGACCTCCAGGTTCAGCTGGGCCAGGCCGAACAGCCGCGCGAGCAGCGGCTGCACGACGTCGACGGCCTGCAGCCGGTCCAGCCGCGCCTGGCGCTGCTGGCGGAAGAGGAGCCCCTGGCGCAGGTGCACCGCCTCGTCCGTCACCGCGTACCGCGTGACGCGCCACGCGAGTGCCGAGTACGCGAACCCGACCAGCGCGACCAGCGCGAGCAGGCCCAGCAGCACCAGCCACGCGCGGCCCGGCCCGAACCGCTCCACGAGGCTGCCGACGTCGTCGCTCAGCTGGAAGCCGATGGCCGCGACGACCGCCGCGAGCACCTTCCAGCCGCGCAGCGCCGGCGTCACCGGGTGCATGCGCCGCCAGTCGTACGCGTCCTCCGGCGCCTGCTCGGGCACGGGACGGACCGGATCGCTCACAGCCCCGCCAGCCGTGCCTCGCCGCGCGAGGCCAGGCGGTCGCGCAGCCGTGCGGCCTCCTGCGGCGGCAGGCCCGGGATCGTCGCGTCCGTGCCCGGGGCGGCGGTGTGCAGCTGCACCGTCGCGATGCCGAACCGCCGCTGCACGGGGCCGGCGCTGACGTCGACGTACTGCATGCGCCCGTAGGGCACCACGACCAGCTCGCGGAACAGGATGCCGCGGCGGATGAGCAGGTCGTCGGCGCGCTCGGCGTACGCGAGCGCCCGCACCTGCCGGCGCACCAGCAGCGCACCCCACAGGAACAGCGCGGCGAGCACCGCCGGCACGCCCCAGAGCCAGGCGTAGCCCACGAGCGCGGCGACCACGGCGGTGACGACGACGAGCCCGCCGCCCCAGAGCGCGATCATGAGCAGGCGCACGGTGGCCAGGCGCGACGAGACGGGCGTCCACGCGACGTCGGCCGGGTCGAACGGACCGGCGGTGGGCGCGGGCGCGTGCCCCGGGCTGTCGGTGGTCATGCCCTCATCCTGGCACCGGCGGCACCGGCGCGGCTCCGTCGCGAGGACGGTTCGCCGGGCCGACGGCCCTCAGCCCGCGGTCGGGTCGACGTCCGGCTCGCGCCGGCCCTCCGCCTCGGCGTCCGGCGGCGGGATGCGGCAGAAGTGCTCCACCACGAGCCCCACGACGGCGAGCACGAGCGCGCCGAGCGCCGCCAGCCCCGCCGCGGCGGCGCGCGCCGGGTTGCCCGGGACGTCGCTGTCGGTCAGCAGCGACAGCGCCTGACCGCCGTACCAGCCGACGAGGAGGGCGCCGGTGTAGCAGGAGGCCTTCGCGAGCACGGCCGTGCGGGCGGCGCGCAGCGGGTTCAGCGTGGGCCGCTTGCCCTGCTGGTACTGCCGCACCGCCCACCCGAGGGCGAGCACGACGCCGGCGATGACGAGCTCGACCGCGACGACGAGCCACGGCACCTCCGGGGGCTGCGAGGCGCCGCGTCCGACGGTCACGCGCATGATCGACCAGGTGACCGCCGTGGCCGCGGCCGCGAGCAGGACGAGGGTGCGCCGACGGGTCGCGGTCACGGCCGCTGCGCGTCCCCGTGCGCCTCGCCCGCCCACGCACCGGGTGCGGGCGGCGGCGCGGCCGGCGTGGTGCCCGTGACGGGGAGGAACGGACGCGGGCCCTCGGGCGGTGCCGACGGGTCCACGGAGCCGACCGGGTCGAACGGCCCGGACCGGTGCGTCTGCGGGTGCGCGTCCTCGTGCCCGCGCCCGTCGCCGTACCCGCGCTCCGGCGTCATCGGCTCGGCCGGTGCGGGCTCGGGGCTCGCGGCGGGCACCGGCGCGGTGAGCCAGTCGAGCGCCATCCAGCGCACGCCGTCCCGGTCCGGCGCCGTGGCCGCGAGCTGGGCGACCGGCCCCCCGCCGAGACCGGGCAGGACGGCCTCGGGGTCCACCTGCGCCCACGGCTCCAGCACGAACGCGCGCTCGTGCGCCCGCGGGTGCGGCAGCTCGAGGTCGTCGGTCACGGCGAGCGTGGTGCCGTGGACGACGATGTCGATGTCGAGGGTCCGCGGCCCCCAGTGCTCGAGCCGCTCGCGGCCGTGGCGCTGCTCGATCGCGTGCACCTCGCGCAGCAGCGCGCGGGGGGCGAGGGTCGTGCGGGCGACGACCACCGCGTTGAGGTAGTCGGGCTGCTCCGGCCCGCCCACCGACGCGGTCCGCGCGAGCGGGGACACGGCGAGCACCTCCAGACCGGCGACCCCCGCGAGGTCCGCGACCGCCTGGCGCAGGGTCTCCTGCGCCGGCCCGAGGTTCGCGCCGAGCGCGAGGACCGTCTGGACGGGCGCGTCGGGCGCGCGGTCCAGCTCGTCGGTGAGCACCTCGCCCTCCACGACGTCGTCGTCCCGCACGGGCGGCATGAGCTGGGTCCGCTCGCCGCCGAACGGGTCACCGGCCACGCCGCCCTCGCCGGCCCCGGCGTGGTCGGGCTCGTGACGGGGCGCGTGGTAGCGCAGGTCGGGCCCGGGGCCGAGGGCGTGCGCACCGGAGGGGGCGTCGCCGCCGGACGCGGCGCCGGCCGCCACGGCCGGGAGCACGCCCGTCGGGACGGCGCCCGTGGGGGCGGGCCCGACCACGAGCGGGGCGCTGCCGTCCGGCCCGAGGTCGGGCGCGGGCAGCTCCGCGGGCAGCTCGGCGGGGTCGTGGGGCAGGTGCGCCGCCTCCGCGGTCACCGCGACGCCGGGCGCGGGGGTCACGGGCAGCGGGGCGGTCTCCGGGCGCGCCACCGGACGGGGCGCGGGATCGGGCCGGCGCGCCTCGCCGGAGCCCGGGCGGTACGGCTCCGCCGCGGGCAGCTTCGTGCGGTCCCGGCGGATCGTCACGACGACGTCGCCGAAGGGGACGGTGATCGGCGCCTGCGGCTTGTGCACCGCCACGTCGACCGCCTGCACGTGCGGCTGGGCCAGCACCGTCGCCGCGATGCGCTCGGCCACCGTCTCGACGAGGTCCGCCGGGTCGCCGGCGAGCACCGCCGCGACGTGCTCGGCGAGCACGCCGTAGTTCACCGTGTGCGCGAGGTCGTCGGTGGCCGCGGCGCGACGCGTGTCGAGGTGCACGACGACGTCGGCGACGAACGTCTGCCCCTCGCGGCGCTCGTGCGCGAAGACCCCGTGGTACCCGGTCGCCCGGATCCCCTCGAGCCTGATCTGGTCGAGCCGACGGCCCTCGCCGTCCTGCACGTCGTCCTGCGCGCTCACCGCACTCCCTCCGGTCCGGGCGTCCGCACCGCAGCATGCCCGACGCGCCCCGTCGCGCGCCCCTCCCGCCGCGTGCCGACCCCGTCGTCGTCCGCCCTGTCGTCCGCCCCGTCGTCCGTGACGCCCCGGGCCGCCCGCCACGCGGCGGCGACCCGCACGGCGTCCGCCGACGCCGCCACCTCGTGCACGCGGACCGCCCACACGCCGGCGGCCGCCGCGAGGGCGGTCACGGCAGCGGTCGCGTGGTCGCGCGCGGCCGGCGGTGCCGGCCGGCCGTCGCGGTCGGCCAGCAGGTGGCCGAGGAACCGCTTGCGGCTCGCGCCGACGAGCACGGGGAAGCCGTCGGCCACGAGCGCCGGCAGGTGCGCGAGCAGCGGCCAGTTGCTGGTGCCGGTCTTCGCGAAGCCGAGGCCCGGGTCGAGCACCACCTGCTCGTCGCGCACCCCGGCCGCGCGCAGCGCGTCGACGCGCTCCGCCAGCTCGCGGCGCACGTCCGCGACCACGTCGTCGTACAGGTCGTGGGCGTCCATGACGTCGGCGTGCCCGCGCCAGTGCATCGCGACGTACGCGGCCCCCGTGCCTGCGACGACCGCCGGCATCTCGGGGTCGGCCATGCCGCCGGAGACGTCGTTGACCAGCACCGCGCCCGCCTCGACCGCGGCCTGCGCCACCGAGGCGCGCGTGGTGTCGACGCTCACGGCCGCCCCCTCGGCGGCCAGGCGACGCACCACGGGCAGCACGCGCGCGAGCTCCTCGTCGACGGGGACGCGGGCGGCGCCGGGCCGGGTCGACTCGCCGCCCACGTCGAGCAGGTCCGCCCCCTGGGCGGCGAGCTCGAGGCCGTGCGCGACCGCCGCGTCGGGGTCGAACCAGCGGCCGCCGTCGGAGAACGAGTCGGGCGTGACGTTGACGACGCCCATGACGAGCGTGCGCGCGGGGGCCCGCAGCGCCTCCGGCAGCGCGCTCAGCCGCTCCTGCGCCGTCACGGGCACCCCGCCCGCGCTCAGCGCCCGGCGACGAGGCTCATCGCCTCGGCGCGCGTCGCGACGTCGCGCATCTGCCCCCGCACGGCGGACGTCACGGTCCGGGACCCCGGCTTGCGGACGCCGCGCATCGACATGCACAGGTGCTCGCACTCGACGACCACGAGGACGCCCCGCGGCTGCAGCACGTCGACCAGGGCGTCCGCGACCTGCGACGTCAGGCGCTCCTGCACCTGGGGGCGCCGGGCGTACACGTCGACGAGCCGCGCCAGCTTGGACAGCCCCGTGATGCGGCCGTCCTCGCCGGGGATGTAGCCGACGTGCGCGACCCCGTGGAACGGCACCAGGTGGTGCTCGCAGGTCGAGTACACCTCGATGTCGCGCACGAGGACCATCTCCTCGTGGCCGAGGTCGAAGGTCGTCGTCAGGACGTCCCGCGGCTCCTGGTACAGGCCCGCGAAGATCTCCCGGTAGGCGCGCGCGACGCGCCCCGGCGTCTCGCGCAGGCCCTCGCGGTCCGGGTCCTCGCCGACGGCGAGCAGCAGCTCGCGCACGGCGCGCTCCGCGCGCGCCTCGTCGAACGTCCCCACCGCCAGTCCGGCGCCACGACCCGTCGCGCCGATCGGCACGATCACCGAGTCGGGGTCCTGGCCGGACCCGTCGCGCCGGCTCCCGTCCTGCCCCGTCACGTCCTGCCCGGTCACGTCCTGCGCGGTCACGTCGGCCTCCGTCCGCCCGGTCACGTCAGTGCTGCCCGCCCGTGTCCGGCGTCTGCCCCGGCGGCACCTCGACGACGGCGGTCGGCGGGCGCTCGTCGCTCGCCGCGGCGGCCTCGTCCTGCGGGACGACCGGGTGACCGTTCTGCGCCGCCTTCTCGGCCGGCGTCATGACGGGGCCGCGCTCGCTGACGGACCGGTCGTCGCCGGAGATCCACACCTCGCGGGGCGGACGCTTCGTGACGGGCGCGAAGATCTCCGCCAGCTGGTCGCCGTTGAGCGTCTCCTTCTCGAGCAGCTCGAGCACGAGGTGGTCGAGCACGTCGCGGTACTCCACGAGGACCTCGCGCGCCTCGTCGTGGGCCCGCTCGATGAGCTGGCGCACCTCGAGGTCGATCGCGGCGGCCACGTCCTCGGAGTAGTCGCGCTGGTGGCCGACGTCGCGGCCGAGGAACATCTCGCTCGACTCCTGGCCCAGCTTGATCGCGCCGATGCGCGAGCTCATGCCGTACTGCGTGACCATCTTGCGTGCCGTCTGCGTGGCCTTCTCGATGTCGTTGCTCGCACCCGTCGTGGGGTCGTGGAACACGAGCTCCTCGGCGACCCGGCCGCCCATGGCGTAGGCGAGCTGGTCGAGCAGCTCGTTGCGGGTCGTGGAGTACTTGTCCTCCATCGGCATGACCATCGTGTAGCCGAGGGCGCGCCCGCGCGGCAGGATCGTCACCTTCGTCACCGGGTCGGTGTACCGCATCGCGGCCGCCACCAGGGCGTGCCCGCCCTCGTGGTACGCGGTGATCTTGAGCTCCTTGACGTTCATCACGCGCGTCCGCTTCTGCGGGCCGGCGATGACGCGGTCGATCGCCTCGTCCAGCGCGGCGTCGTCGATGACCTGGGCGCTGCGGCGTGCGGTGAGCAGCGCGGCCTCGTTGAGGACGTTCGCGAGGTCGGCGCCGCTGAAGCCGGGCGTGCGGCGCGCGACGACCGCGAGGTCGACGCCCGGCGCCATCGGCTTGCCCTGCGCGTGCACCTTGAGGATGTGCTCGCGGCCCTTGAGGTCCGGCGGCTCCACCGCGACCTGGCGGTCGAAGCGGCCGGGGCGCAGCAGCGCCGGGTCGAGGATGTCGGGGCGGTTCGTGGCGGCGATGAGGATGACGTTCGTCTTGACGTCGAAGCCGTCCATCTCGACGAGCATCTGGTTGAGCGTCTGCTCGCGCTCGTCGTGCCCGCCGCCGAGCCCGGCGCCGCGGTGGCGGCCGACCGCGTCGATCTCGTCGACGAAGATGATCGCCGGCGAGTTCTCCTTGGCCTGCTGGAACAGGTCGCGCACGCGGCTCGCGCCGACGCCGACGAACATCTCGACGAAGTCCGAGCCGGAGATCGAGTAGAACGGCACGCCCGCCTCGCCCGCGACGGCGCGCGCGAGCAGCGTCTTGCCGGTCCCGGGCGGGCCGTAGAGCAGGACGCCCTTGGGGATCTTCGCGCCGACGGCCTGGAACTTGGCCGGCTCCGCGAGGAACTCCTTGATCTCCTGGAGCTCCTCGACCGCCTCGTCGACGCCCGCGACGTCCGCGAACGTCACCTTGGGCGACTCCTTGCTCACGAGCTTGGCGCGGGACTTGCCGAAGCTCATGACGCGCGAGCCGCCGCCCTGCATGTTCGACATCAGGAACCAGAACAGGCCCAGGATGATGACGAACGGCAGGAGGATGCCGAGCAGGCTGCCCCACCAGGACGGCTGCGGGACCTTCGACGTGAAGCCCTCGGCGGGGTCGGCCGCGGTGACCGCGTCGACGACCTGCTCGCCCTGGGGGGTGACGTAGAAGAAGAAGACCTGCGTGCCGAGGTCCGTCTCCTCGTCCGGCTGGTACGCCTCGGTGAGGGTCAGGTCGACCCGCTGCGTGCCCTCGGTGATGAGGACCTGCTCGACCTTGCCGTCCTCGAGCAGCTCGAGGCCCGTGGACGTGTCGACCTGCTGGACGGTGGGCACGCGCAGCATGCTGAAGGCGACCACCGTGAGGACGACGGCCAGTGCGACCCACAGGAGGGGGCCGCGGACGAGACGCTTGAGGTTCATGGGCGATCGGGGCGCTGGCCCCTCATCCTCCGCTCGCAGGGACACCGGGCCCCGACGTTACACGGCGGCGCTGGACGTTCCCTGGGTGTTCGCCCAGGGCACACCCCGTCCGGGCCGGCCGCGGCCGGCCCTCTCAGTCGCCGTAGACGTGGGGCGCGAGCGTGCCCACGAACGGCAGGTTCCGGTACCGCTCGGCGTAGTCCAGGCCGTAGCCCACGACGAACTCGTTCGCGATGTCGAAGCCGACGTAGCGCACCGGCACCTCGACCTTGGCGGCGTCGGGCTTGCGCAGCATCGTCGCGATCTCGACCGAGGCCGGCCCGCGCGAGCGCAGGTTGGACAGCAGCCAGCTCAGCGTCAGGCCCGAGTCGATGATGTCCTCGACGATGAGCACGTGGCGGCCGGTCAGGTCCGTGTCGAGGTCCTTGAGGATCCGCACGACGCCGGACGACTTGGTGCCCGAGCCGTAGGACGACACCGCCATCCAGTCCATCGCCATCGGCACGTGCAGGCGCCGCGCGAGGTCCGCCATGACCATGACCGCGCCCTTGAGGACGCCGACGAGCAGCACCTCGCGGCCCGCGTAGTCCGCGTCGATCTGCGCGGCCATCTCGTCCAGCCGCGTGTGCAGCTGCTCCTCGCTCAGCAGCACCCGCTCGAGGTCGTCGCCCATGTCCGCCGCGTCCACGTCCCACTCCCACCCGTCGTGCTGGTCGTCGTCACGCGGCCGCGCGCGTGCCGCCGCCCCGGGCGCCGTGGCACCCGGCCGGCCGAGGTAGAGCCTGCCACACGAGCGGCGGCCGACCCGCCCGCCGGGCAGGTGCGCGTCGCCCTGCCCGCGCCAGTCCGTGACGAGCGCGTCGACGGCCAGCACGTGGGTCCGCGCGAGGGAGCCCGCCGGCACGCCGGCGCGGACGGCGGCGGCGTGCAGGGCGCGGCGGCGGACCGCCGTCGGGGCGCCCGCCAGCACCGCGACGTCCAGGACGACGGCGTCGTGCCCGTCCGGGAGCAGGGCGTCCGGGACCAGGGCGTCCGGGACCAGGGCGTCCGCCAGCAGGTCCGCCGCGAGCCCGTCCAGCGCGTCGGCCGACTCCGCGAGGGCGTCCGCCGTGCGTGCCAGCGACGCCGCGACGCCGGGGCCGAGGACCTCCTCGAGCAGCGGCAGCACGTCGCGGCGCACGCGGCTGCGCAGGGGCAGGTCGGGCGCGGCGGCCGTCGCGCCGGGATCCCGCCCGTTGGTCGGGTCGTGCCAGGGCGTGAGGCCCTGGGCGGCGCACGCGGCCTCCGTGTCGGTCCGGCGCAGGCCGAGCAGCGGGCGGCGCAGCACGCCGCGCACCGGCCGCATGCCCGCGAGCGCGCGCTCCCCCGACCCGCGCGCGAGCGCCAGCAGGACGCCCTCGGCCTGGTCGTCGAGGGTGTGGCCCAGCAGCACCGCCGCCGCGCCCGTGCCCGCGGCGACCTCCCGCAGCGCCGCGTACCGTGCGTCGCGCGCCGCAGCCTCCGGCCCGCCCGGACCGGTCACGTGCGCACGCACGACGTGCACGGGGTCGAGGCCGAGCTCCCGGCAGGTGCCGGCCGCAGCGGCCGCCAACGCGTCGGAGCCCTCCTGCAGGCCGTGGTCCACCACGACGGCGCCGGCCGCGAGCCCGGCACCGGTGCGCGCCCGGCGCCCGGCCTCGTGCGCGAGGCCCGCGGCGAGCGCGAGGGAGTCGGCACCGCCCGAGCACGCGACGAGCACGACGGCCCCGGCCGGGACGTCCGCGAGCGCGCGCCGCACGGCCGTCCGCACCGCGGCGACGGCGGGGTGCGGACCGCTCACCCGTGCACGCGGCGGACCCAGGCGGCCGGGTCCGCGACCTCCGCGGGCGTGGGCAGCGCCGCCGCGCCCGACCAGACCGCGTTGAACCCCTCCGGGCCCACCGCGCTGCGCACCGCGCGCACGAACGCCGCACCGTCGCGGTACTGCGCGAGCTTGAGGTCGAGGCCCAGCAGCCGGCGCAGGGCCCGCTCGAGGCCGCCGGCGCGCGCCGCCTGGTCGCGGCGGCGCTCGAACGCGCGGCGGATCGCCCGCACGGTCGGCACGACCCGCGGCCCGACCTCGTCCATCATGACGTCGGCGTGCCCCTCGAGCAGCGCCATGACGGCGCTGACCTCGTCGAACACGACGCGCTGCCGCGGCGTCAGGACCTGCAGCACCCCGCCCGACCCCTCGGGGCCCGTGAGGGACCGCACGAGCGCGGACAGCAGGTCCTCCAGGCGCGGGCCGGCGGGCCGTGCGTCGCGGTCGCGACGCCCGTCGGGCCGCGGCGCGAGGTCGGCGAGGTCGGACAGCAGCTCCGCGGACCGCTCCCGCAGGTGCGCGGCGAGCCACGGCGCCGCGGCGAACTGCAGCGCGTGCGTCTGCTCGTGCAGCGAGACCCAGAGCCGGAAGTCGTGCGGGTCGACGCCGAGCGCCCGCTCGACCTGCAGCACGTTCGGGGCCACCAGCAGCAGCCGCCCGGGCTGCCCGGCGTCCGCCGTGAACGGGTCGAACTGCCCCAGGACCTTGCCCGCCAGCAGCGCGAGCACGCCGCCCGCCTGCGCGGCCGCGGCCAGGCGCGCGGCGTCCGGGACCTCGACCGGCGTGCCGTCGCTGCGCGTCGCGAGCGGTGCCGCCATGACCGAGAACATCTCGGCGTTGGCCTGCGCCCAGCGTGGCCGGTCGACCACGTGCACGCGGGCCAGCGCGTCGGCGGTGCGCCCGTCCGCGGGCACCATCCCCGTCGCGTCCACGACGTGCCGTGCGGCGACCGCCGCCGAGGTGCGCAGCTCGGCGACCAGCGCGGTGAGCTCGTCCCGGCCGGCGACGGGCCCGGGGGCCGCGAGGCGTCCGGCGACGCGGGCGGCCGCGTGCCAGTCGACGGGTCCGGCGGTGGCGGGGTCCATCGGGTCACGGTAACCCCGCGGCGGTCCGGCGGGGTGGGCGACGGGGTCCGGACCGGCCCCGGGCGACGTCAGCGGCAGCCGCAGGCGGCGAGCGCGGTGACGAAGCCGTCCACGGCCTGCCGCGGCGCCCACTGGCCGCCGGGCGGGGTCTGGTCCGCCATCACGACGAACGCGAGCTGGCGGCCCTGGGCGTCGAGGACCGTGCCGGCCAGCGACGTCACCGCCGGGAGGCTGCCCGTCTTCGCCCGGACCAGGCCGCGCGCCGGCGAGCCGGTGAACCGGTCGTGCAGCGTGCCGGTGAGGCCCGCGACCGGCATGCCGGTGGCGACGTCGCGCAGGGCGGGGTGGGCGGGGTCCGTCGTGAGGCGGACGAGGTCGACGAGCAGCGCGGGCGACAGCGACGACGTCGTCGCCAGGCCCGACGCGTCGACCAGGCGCGCGCCGGACACGTCGACGCCCAGCGAGGCGACGGCGCGCAGCACGGCCTGCGTCCCACCCTCGAAGCTGCCGGGCAGGCCGGCGTCGACCGCCACGAGACGGGCCACCACCTCGGTGACGGTGTTGTCGGACGTGTCGAGGAAGTAGTGCGTGACGTCCGCGACCGTGGCCGACTCGACGCGCGCGAGCTCGGTCCCCTCGACCGGCGAGCCGGCGCGCGACGGCCGCCCCTGCACCGTCACGCCCGCCTCGGCCAGGCGCTGCGCGAAGATCTCCGCCGCGGCGAGCGACGGGTCCGCCGCGCGCGGCGGGTACTCGCCGGGGCGCAGCTTCGCGAGGTCCACCGCGAGCGCGGTGATCGGCGCCGTGAAGCCCATGTCGACGTAGTCGGGGTCCCAGACGGGGTGCTCGGTGGGTCCGCTGAACAGCGAGTCGTCGACGACGAGCTCCACCGTCGTCGTCCCACGCAGCGTGAGGGCGCTCGCCGTGGCCCGCGCGAGGTCGGCCATGCCGGCGTGCCCGAGCACCGCGTCGGGGTCGCCCTCCCCCGCGGCGAGCAGCACGTCCCCGCCGCCGACCAGCGCGATCCGGTCGCCCTCGAGCGCGACCACGCGCGTCGCCAGCGTCGCCTCGGGGTCCAGCCGGGACAGCGCGGCGACGCCGGTGAGCAGCTTCGCCGTGGAGGCCGGCACGCGGCCCGCGTCGGGCTGGTGGGCCGCCAGGACGTCACCCGTCAGCTGGTCCGCGACGACGACGCCCACCGAGGGGCCCAGCCGCGGGTCGGCGACGAGACCGTCGACGAGCGCCTGCACGGCCGCCGACGACGGCAGCGGCACCTGCGGGTCGAGGTCGGCGAGCGCACGGGCGACGGGCGTGGGCTCGGTCGCGCCGGGCGCGGTGGGGAACGGCGACGGGTCCGGCACGGGCGGGGCCAGCGTCACGAGGCCGGGGACGACGTCGTAGGCGTCGGCGGTCGCGTACGCCCCCGCGCCGAGAACGAGGACCAGCACGGCGGTGCCCGCCGCGCGCGCCGCTGTGGTCATCGTCACCCGTCCTGCTCCTGCGGGCTTCCGGTACCGCCCCGCCGGTGCGCCACACTACTGTCCGAGACAACGGCGCCCGGGGAGACGACGCGCCCAAGGTCACCTGAGTCCGCACCGAGGGCCGGCGGGTGGGGACGCGTGGAGGAAGCACAGTGGAGTTCGACGTCACGATCGAGATCCCCAAGGGGCAGCGCAACAAGTACGAGGTGGACCACGCGACCGGGCGCATCCGCCTGGACCGCATGCTCTTCACCTCGACGCGGTACCCCGACGACTACGGCTTCATCGAGGGCACGCTCGGTGAGGACGGCGACCCGCTCGACGCGCTCGTCCTGCTGGAGGAGCCCACGTTCCCCGGCTGCCTGATCCGCTGCCGCGCGCTCGGCATGTTCCGCATGCGGGACGAGGCCGGCGGTGACGACAAGGTGCTGTGCGTCCCGACGGGCGACCAGCGCGCCGCCTGGCGGCAGGACATCGACGACGTCTCCGACTTCCACCGTCTGGAGATCCAGCACTTCTTCGAGGTCTACAAGGACCTCGAGCCGGGCAAGTCCGTCGAGGGCGCCCACTGGGTGGGGCGCGCCGAGGCGGAGGCCGAGATCGAGCGGTCGCGCCAGCGCGCCATCGACACGGGGTACGACACCGGCCACTGACGCCCCGCCCCGTCGCGGCACGACGCCCGGCCCCCTCGCAGGAGGGGTGCCGGGCGTCGTCGCGTCCGGGCGCGTGCGCGCGACCGGCAGGTGGACGTGCGGGCGGACCGACCGCGGGTCGGTGCGCCCTGCGGCGCTCGGGCGGGCACGGACGCGCGGCTCGTCGACGCACCGTCCCGGGGTCCGGGCAGGCCGGCGGGGACGAGCCTCGGGCGGCGTCCCGTCAGGGGCGGCCGGCGAACGGCATCGTGCCCGACCAGCGCATCGGCACCTGGCGCAGCGGCACGCCCGGCTTCGACGCCTCGACGATCTGCCCGTTGCCGGCGTAGATCGCGACGTGGGTGATCGAGTCGGGGTTGTTGGGGTTCCTGCCCCAGAACACCAGGTCGCCCGGACGCAGCTGGTCGTACGAGATCTTCAGGACCTGCTTGTACTGGTCCCGTGACGTGCGGTTGAGGTTCACGCCCGCGGAGCGCCACGCGCCCGACGTCAGGCCCGAGCAGTCGTACCCGTTCGGGCCCGTGCCGCCCCAGACGTAGGGCAGGCCGATCTTGCTCTGCGCCCACGCGACCGCCGCCGCGCCGGCCGCGGCCGAGCCGCGGGAGGTGCCGGTGCCGAGGCCGTAGGGAGCACTCGGGGCGGGCGCCGGGGCCGGGGCCGGGGCGGGCGCGGGGGCCGGTGCCGGGGCGGGCGCCGGCGCGGGGGCGGGGGCGGGGGCGGGCGCCGGGTTGGCCGGAGCCGGGTTCGCCGGAGCCGGGTTCGCCGGTGCCGGGTTCGCGGGTGCCGGGTTCGCCGGAGCCGGGTTCGCCGGAGCCGGGTTCGCGGGCGCCGGGCGCGACGGGGCCGGGGCGCCGCCCGCCGGTGCCGAGGGTGCCGTCACCGGGCGCAGCCGCTCGGCCTGAGCGGCCGCCTCGGCACGGGCACGGCGCTCGGCGTCCAGGGCGTCCTGGCGCGCGCGCTCCACCTCGGCGCTCGTCTGGCGGGCGGCCGCGAGGGCGGCGATCAGGCTCTCACGCTCGGCCTGGCCGGCCGCGAGGGAGGCGTCCGCGTCCGACTGCGCGTCCTCGGCCGCCGCGAGCGCGTCCTCGGCGTCGGCCGCCGCGGTCTCGGCCTCGGCGGCCGCCTGCGTCGACCGCTTCTGCATCGTCTCGGCGACCAGCAGGGCGGCCCGGAACTCCTGGACGGCCTCGTCGGCCTTGCCGGTCGCGCGGTTGAGGGCGGTCGAGCGGCGCGCGACGTCCTGGAAGCCGTCCGCGGACAGCACGGCCTCGAGCGCCTCGACCGAGCCGCCCGAGCGGGCCAGCTGCCGGGCGACCGCGACGAGCCGCTGCCGCGCCTCCTCGGCCTGCGCCCCGGCCTCCTCGGACCGCGCGGCGGCCTCCTGCGCGCGGGCCTCGGCGGCGTCCGCGTCCGCGAGCGCCTGGGCGTAGTCCTCGCCGGCGCCCTGGACGGCGACCTCGGCGGCGTCGGCGGAGGCGGCGAGCTCGGCGAGCCGCACCTCCATCTGCGCGACCGAGCGCTGCGCCTGCCCGACGGCCGCGCGTGCGTCGCGCACGTCGCGGTCGCTCGGGGCGGCCCCGGCCGGCGGCGCGACGAGCCCGAGGGTCAGCAGGCCGACCGGCGCCACGGCGAGCAGGCGGCGGTGCCGCACCCAGGCGGAGGTGCGTCGCCGCGCCCCCGTCGCACGGGGGTCGCCGGAGGTCGGGAGGGCACCGTCACGGGGGCCCGCCGGCCGGTCGGCGCGGGTCGTCGCCCGCTGCTGCTCGTCACGCACGTCGGCGACGCTACCTGCGTCGTTCCCAGGAATGAACACCTGTCACACAGGTCCCAGAAGTCACATCGATGTCGTTCGGGACGAACCCGGACAGACCTTCTGGGCCGACCGGGTGACGGGGCTCGGAGACCCCGTCGGGCTCACGACTCCTCCTCCCGCCACTGCCGCCGCGGCGCCGCGCACCGAGCGCGCCGGCGCGCCTCCCGACCGCATCGACAGCCCCGCAGGCGAAGGTGAGGTCCGGACGGCGCGCGCCGCCGGCGCCGACCGCCCACGGGGCGCACGGACCGACGTGTCTCGGTGGGTGAGACGCGCGTACCGATGCTCGGGACGGCGCACGTACTCTCGGTCACATGTCCCGCCGAATGTGTCGCTGACCGCGCACGCTCGGCCGTACCCGCGGCCGGTCGCCCCTCGCGGCCGCCGCCGAGCCCCGGCTCGTCCCGTGCGCACCACACCCCCCGCGGGGCGGGCGACGGCAGCGCGCTCCTCGGGTGTCCCCCGCCCCCCCGCCGCACCGCCGGCGCCGCCCCCAGGAGCACGACATGAGCAACGAGAGCTGGAGCTTCGAGACCCGCCAGATCCACGCGGGCCAGACCGCCGACGCCGCCACCGGCGCCCGCGCCCTGCCGATCTACCAGACGACGTCCTTCGTCTTCGACTCCGCCAAGCAGGCCGCGGACCGGTTCGCGCTCGCCGAGCTCGGCCCGATCTACACGCGCATCGGCAACCCCACGCAGGAGGTCGTCGAGAACCGCATCGCGGACCTCGAGGGCGGCGTCGGCGCGCTGCTCGTCGCGTCGGGGCAGGCGGCGGAGACGTTGGCGATCCTCAACGTCGCCGAGGCCGGCGACCACGTCGTCGCGAGCCCGTCCCTGTACGGCGGCACGTACAACCTCCTGCACTACACGCTGCCGAAGCTGGGCATCGAGACGACGTTCGTCTCCGACCCGCACGACCCCCAGGCGTGGCGCGACGCGGTCCGCCCGAACACGAAGCTGTTCTTCGCCGAGACGATCCCGAACCCGAAGTCCGACGTCCTCGACATCGAGTCGGTGGCGGGCGTCGCGCACGAGGTCGGGGTCCCGCTCGTGGTCGACAACACGGTCGCGACGCCGTACCTCGTCAACCCGCTGCAGTGGGGCGCCGACGTCGTCGTGCACTCGGCGACCAAGTACCTCGGCGGGCACGGCACCGCGATCGGCGGCGCGATCGTCGACGGCGGCACCTTCGACTACGCCCAGCACCCCGAGCGGTTCCCGAACTTCAACCAGCCCGACCCCTCGTACCACGGGCTCGTGTTCGCGCGGGACCTCGGTGTCGGCGGCGCCTTCGGCGTGAACCTCTCCTACATCCTCAAGGCGCGCGTGCAGCTGCTGCGCGACCTCGGCGCGGCGATCAGCCCCTTCAACGCGTTCCTCATCGCGCAGGGCATCGAGACGCTGTCGCTGCGGCTCGAGCGGCACGTCGCCAACGCGCAGAAGGTCGCCGAGTGGCTCGAGGCCCGCGACGACGTCGTGCGCGTGCACTACGCCGGGCTGGAGTCGAGCCCGTGGCACGCGAACCAGCTGAAGTACGCTCCCCGGGGTGCCGGCGCGGTGCTCGCGTTCGAGCTCGAGGGCGGGTCGGAGGCCGGGCAGGCGTTCGTCTCGGCGCTCGAGCTGCACTCGAACGTCGCGAACATCGGCGACGTCCGCTCGCTCGTCATCCACCCGGCGTCGACCACGCACAGCCAGCTGACGCCGCAGGAGCAGGAGCTGTCCGGCGTGACGCCGGGCCTCGTGCGCCTCGCCGTCGGCATCGAGCACGTCGACGACATCCTGGCCGACCTGGACGCCGGCTTCCGGGCCGCCAAGGGCGCCTGAGCCGTCACCCACCGAGGAGCCCCGCCGCATGACGACGCCCCACCCCCGCCCCGGCACCCCCGCGCCCCACGACACGTCCGACGGACGGGTCGTGCGGGGACGCGCGATGCCGGGCGCGGGGGCGGGCGACGTCCCCGCCGTCGGGCGGCGCACCCGCCGCGGCGCGACCCTCGGCACGCGCCACCAGCGGCCCGACCACGGCCCGGTGCCCGCGAGCGCGGCGTGGCGCGACGGCGACCCCGTCGGGCGCCGGCAGTTCGCCGACCTCGGACCGTTCGCCCTCGAGTCGGGCGGGCGGCTGCCCGCCGTCCGGCTCGCGTACGAGACGTGGGGCGAGCTCGACGAGGACGGCGGCAACGCGGTGCTCGTCCTGCACGCGCTCACGGGCGACTCGCACGTGACCGGCCCCGCCGGCGACGGGCACCCGACCGCCGGCTGGTGGCAGTCGATGGTCGGGCCCGGCGCACCGATCGACACCGACCGCTGGTTCGTCGTCGCCCCGAACGTGCTCGGCGGGTGCCAGGGGTCCACGGGTCCCGCGTCGACGGCGCCGGACGGCCGCCCCTGGGGCAGCCGCTTCCCGCTGCTGACCGTCCGCGACCAGGTCGCCGCGGAGGTGCGCCTCGCGGACCTGCTCGGCATCGACCAGTGGGCGCTCGTCATCGGGGCGTCCATGGGCGGGCTGCGCGTCCTCGAGTGGGCGGCGTCGGCGCCCGACCGCGTCGAGGCGTTCGCGGCCATCGCGACGTGCGCGCAGACGGGCGGCGACCAGATCGCGGGCTTCCACACCCAGCTCGGTGCGATCCTCGCCGACCCGCGGTACCGCGACGGCGACTACTACGACGCCGCCGACGGCGACGGGCCCCACGTGGGCCTCGGCATCGCCCGGCAGATCGCGCACCAGACCTACCGGTCCGCGGCGGAGCTCGACGAGCGGTTCGGTCGCATCCCGCAGGGCGCGGAGGACCCGCTCGAGGGCGGCCGCTTCGCCGTGCAGTCGTACCTGGACCACCACGGCGACAAGCTGGCCCGGCGGTTCGACGCGAACACGTACGTCACGCTGACGCGGTCGATGATCACCCACGACCTCGGGCGCGACCGCGGCGGCGTGGAGGCAGCGCTCGCGCAGGTCACGGCGCGTGGCCTCGTCGTCGCGGTCGACTCCGACCGCCTGTTCACCCCCGCGCAGTCCGAGCGCATCGCTGCGGGCGTGCCCGGCGCGGGCCCCGTGCGGTACGTGCGCTCGCCGTACGGGCACGACGGCTTCCTCATCGAGGAGGACCAGGTGGGCGCGCTGGTCACGGACTTCCTGCGCGAGGGCGCGCGGCGCTGACGAGCCGCACGCCCGGGTGATGCCGGGCGGCGCGCGCACGCGGCACGATGGGCCGATGCGCACCGGAGCCGACGTCACCGCCGCGCGGGCGGCCCTGCACGAGCAGTGGGACGCGCTGCGCCGCTGGGTCGACCAGGTCGGGGACGCCGAGCTCGCCGCGGCGCCGTCCGTGCTGGACGGCTGGACGGTCGGCGAGCTGTGGGCGCACCTGGGCCGGGCGCTGGAGGCCCTGACGGTCTGCACGCCGGCGCCGGCGGACGCGGCCCCCCTGTCCCTGCGCGAGTACCTGGGCTCGTACGCCGCGGGCGCGGCCGAGATCGCGGAGACGACCCGCCGCCTCGCGGCGGAGCAGGCCGCCGACCCGGTCGGCGCCGTCGACCGCAGCGCGCGGGCCGCGTTCGCGCGGCTGGACGAGCTCGGCCCCGGCGACCCGGTCGTGCAGGCCCGCCGCGGACCCGTCCGGCTCTCGACCATGGTCGTCTCGCGGGTCGTCGAGCTCGTCGTCCACGCCGACGACCTGCTGCTGTCCGTGCGGCGCGCGCACGGCACCGACACCGTGCCGGACCCGGTGCACCCCGGCGCCCTGCGCCTCGTCGCCGACGAGCTGCTCGCGATCGTCGTCGCGCGCGGCGGCTGGGACCTCGAGGTCGCCGACGCGCGCACGTGGGTGCGGCTGGCCGCCGGGCGCGTGCCGTACGACGTCGACGTCCTCGCCGACGCCCTGCACCCGCGCTACACGTCCGACGCGGTGCCGGACCTCGGGCGGATGCTGCCGCTGCTGTGACCGGACGGTCCCGCACCGCACCCGGCTAGCGTGAGCCGCATGCTGAGCGCGCGCGTCACGTCCTTCTCCACCGACGACCCCCTGTCGGGGCTCGAGGTCGGCGACGCCCCCGAGCCCGAGGTCGTGACCGACCCGCCGGCCGGGTGGACGACCGTCGAGGTGCGCGCCGCGTCGCTCAACCACCACGACCTGTGGTCGCTGCGGGGCGTCGGGCTCGGCGCGGACCGGCTGCCGATGGTGCTCGGCACCGACGCGGCGGGCGTGACGCCGGACGGGCGGGAAGTCGTCGTGCACGCGGTCGTCGGCGGGCCCGACGGTCGCGGCGTGGCCGCCGACGAGCCCCGCTCGCTGCTGTCGGAGCGCTACCCGGGCACGCTCGCGGAGCGGGTGGCGGTGCCCGCGTGGAACCTCGTCCCGAAGCCCGCCGAGCTCGGCTGGGTCGAGGCCGCGTGCGTGCCGACCGCGTACCTGACCGCCTACCGGATGCTGTTCCGCTCCGGCGCGGCCGTGCCCGGGCAGCGCGTGCTCGTGCAGGGCGCGGGCGGCGGGCTCGCGGTGGCCGCCGTCCAGCTCGGTGCGGCGGCCGGGCTCGAGATGGTCGTGACCGGGCGGGACCCCGGGCGTCGGGAGCGGGCGCTCGCGCTCGGCGCCGCCGCCGCCGTCGAGCCGGGGGCGCGGGTCGGGCGCGTCGACGTGGTGCTCGACAGCGTGGGGCGCGCGACGTGGGAGCACTCGGTCCGCTCCGTGAAGCCCGGCGGGCGGGTCGTCGTCGCGGGCCTCACCTCCGGCGACCCCGCGCCCGCGTCGCTCACGCGGGTCTTCTTCCAGGAGATCAGCGTGGTCGGCGCGACGATGGGCACGCGCGACGAGCTCGCGCAGGTGCTCGCGTTCCTCGCCCGCACGGGCGTGCGCCCGCTCGTCGACTCCACGTTCCCGCTCGCGCGGGCCGGTGACGCGCTCGGCCGGATGTGGCGCGGGGAGCAGTTCGGCAAGATCGTCCTGGAGGTCTGACCGGCGCCACCGCCGGGCGGGGAGGAGGGCACGTGCAGCCGACGACGGGCAGCGGGACGCCCGGCGGCCCGTCGTCGCCGGTCGTCACGCCCGCCGCCCCCGACGTCCCCGCCGCGACCGCACCACCCGCGTGGACGTCCGACGGCCTGCGCGCCGACGCGTGGGGTCCGGACCTGCTGGGCGAGGGCTTCGAGGCGCGCCTGCTGCCGCTCGCGGACGACGACGAGGGCGAGTGCGTCGCGACGCTCGTGCGCTACCGCCCCGACCCGGCGCTGCGACCCGCGCGCGCCGTGCTGTACGTGCACGGATGGTCGGACTACTTCTTCCAGACGCCCCTCGCGCAGTACTGGCACGGTCTCGGTGCCGCCTTCTACGCCCTCGACCTGCGCAAGTACGGACGCTCGCTGCGCCCCCACCAGACCCCCGGGTACGTGGACGACCTGCGCACGTACGACGAGGAGATCGGCCTCGCGCTCGACCGGCTGCGCGCCGAGCTCGGGCCGGTCGCGCGGATCCTGCTCATGGGCCACTCCACGGGCGGGCTCACGCTGTCGCTGTGGGCCGCCCGGCACCGCGGCCGCGTCAGCGGCCTCGTGCTCAACAGCCCGTGGCTCGAGCTGCAGGGGTCCGCGATCGTCCGGCACGTCAGCGCGCCGGCGATCCACCAGATCGCGCGCTTCCAGCCGCGCGCACCGCTGCCCAACATCGACCCCGGGTACTACGCGCGCACGATCGCGGCCGCGACGGGCGGCGAGTGGACCGTCGACGAGCGGTGGCGCCCCACGCCGTCGTTCCCCGTGCGCGCCGGGTGGCTGCGGGCCGTCATCGCGGGGCACGCGACCGTCGCGCGCGGCCTCGGCATCGACGTCCCGGTGCTCACGGCCCTGTCCTCGCGCACCCTCATCAGCCCGCGCTGGACCGACGACATGCGCTCGGCGGACATCGTCCTCGACACCGAGGCGATCGCCCGGCGCACGATCCACCTCGGCCCCGTCAGCACGCTCGTGCGCGTCCCCGGCGGCATGCACGACCTGACCCTGTCGGCGCGGCCCGCGCGCGAGCGGTTCTACGCCGAGGTCACCCGCTGGTTGACCGCGTACGGGTGGGGCTGACGGCACCGCTCGCCGCCGGGGCCGTCAGAGCGCGCCCGCGGCCTCCGCGAGCGTCGGCCCGCCGTCACCGAGCCGCCACGCGCGCCACCCGTCCACGGCCTCCACGCCCGCGGCGAGCGTCGCCGCCTCGTCCGGGGACGCCACGCGCGTCCCGTCGGGCAGCTCGATCATGCCGTCGGGCATGAGCAGCGCCGTGAACCGCTGACCGCGACGCTCGCGCACCCACACGAGCGTCGTCACGGCGCGCCGGCGCTTGGCGAGCGTCGCGAGCTGCGGGTAGGGCCACCCCTCGCGGGCGGGGGCGGGACGGTCCGGCGTACCCGTCGCGGCGGCCCGGACCACCGGTGTCGGCGCGGTGTCGGCGGTGGCGTCCTCGTCGGCCGAGGTCCCCGCGGGGACGGCGCGACGCAGACCGGCGACCGGCGTGAGCGTCGGGGCGTCGGCCCGCGTGGCGTGGTCGCCGCCTTCCCGGTCCGGGCGGCCGCGGCCGTCGTAGGGCTCGTCGCTGCGCGGCGTCGGGGTCTCCGGCGTCGGGCCCGCCGTGCGGAACGGCAACGGCGTCGGCTCGGTGACGGAGCCGCGGCGTCCGATGGGCACCGGGGCGGGCGGCTCCGGCCGCACGGGCGGCGTGACGGCACGCAGCTCGCCCGTCGGCGGGGCCTTGCGCACGGGGCCGCCGGGCCCGCGCTGCTGGTCCTCGTAGGCGACGGACGTGTAGCCCTCGCTCGACCGGACGAGGCGCAGCGCGGTCGGCTCGACCGAGCGGCGCGAGCCCTCGTGCAGCGCGAGCGGGGAGACGTCGAGCAGGCGGCGCTCGTCCCCGCGCACGACACCGACCTGCAGCACCTCGACCTGCCGGGCGGGCCCCCGCAGGAAGGCGAGCGTGTCCGCCGCCTCCGCGGCGACCTCCGAGCAGAGCAGCAGCAGCCGGACGCCGTCCCGCCGGTTCGTCTGCGCACCGACCGGCACGTGCTCGCGGAACGCCGCGAAGTCCACGGCGAACCGGCCGGGGTCGGCGTGGTAGGCGCGGGCGAGGTCCGACGTCGTCATGCGGCCGGCGGCGCCGCCGCGGCGCAGGGCGGCGACGATCGCGTCGTCGTCGAGCACCTGCGCGACCTCGACGACGACCGGCCGGCCCGCGGCGTCGAGCGCGAGCAGCTCGGGCAGGTCGCCGCGGTCGGCCGCACCGGCGCGCGACCGGACGACGAACAGGGGCTCCCCGGCGATCGCGGCGAGGTGGTGCGTGACGAGCGCGCCGACCTCCTGCGCGAACGACCCGGCGAGCGGCTGCATCGGCTGGACGAGGCGGGGGCGCCCCTCGTCGAGCTCGAAGATCGGCATGTCGCGTCCGGGCCCCTTCTGGGCACGCGCCCGCGCCGGGGCCGTGCACCGTCGCCGTGGGCGCGCGTCATCCGCGCGCGCCTCGCGGGCCCCCACTGTCCCATGCCGGGACACGCCGCGTCAGCCCGTCGGGACCCCTCGGAGAGGTGACGTCGGTCGCCCGGCGGGCAGGTGTCGCGGCGGACCCGTCAGTCGTCCGCGAGCAGGGCCTCGACGCGGTCGACCTTGGCCTGCAGCTCCCCGGTGCGCCCCGGACGGATGTCGGCCTTGAGCACGAGGCTCACCCGGTCGCCGTGGCGCCCGACCGCCTCGGTCGCGCGCTTCACGACGTCCATCACCTCGTCCCACTCCCCCTCGAGCGTGGTGAACATGGCGTCGGTGCGGTGCGGCAGACCGGAGGCCCGCACGACGCGCAGCGCGTCGGCGACGGCCTCGGACACGGACTCGCCCGCACCGAGCGGGGCGACGGAGAAGGCGACGAGCATGCCCCCACCCTGACGCGCCCCCGTGCCGACATCCACCCAGCCGGCCCCGCCATGCCTGCCGGCCCGCCCCCACCGCGGCGCCCGGCGCACGCCCGCCCCCTCCCGTCGAGCGCGGTAGATGCGCGACGAGCGCGGTAGTCGTCACACCCGCGCTCGTGCCGTATCTACCGCGGTCGACGGCAAGGGGCGGGGGGTGGGGGTCAGGTGTCGAGGGTGCGGCCCAGGCCCGCGCGGCGCAGGACGGCGCCGACCGCGAGGCCGACGAGGGCGAGCGCGACGGCCGCCACGGCGGACGTCACGGCGACGCCGTGCGTGAACGCGGCCTCGGCGACCGTGCGCACCTGCGCACCGACCGGTCCGGGCAGGGCGTCGGCGACGGCGACCGCGCCGCCGAGCGTCTGGCGCGCGGCGTCCGCGTCGGGGCCCGCCACCGCCGCGGGCAGGACGAGGTCCGCGCGGTACACGGCGTTCAGCACCGATCCCAGCACGGCGACCCCGAGCGACGCGCCGAGCTCGTACGACGTCTCGGAGATGCCGGACGCGGCACCGGCGCGCTCGGGCGGCACGGAGGCGAGGATCGCGTCGTTGGTCAGCGTCTCGGCGAGGCCGACGCCCGCGCCGACCAGGCAGAAGACCGCGACGATCCCGCCCGTGCCGACGTCCTGCGCCACCACGGCCCCGAGCGCGTAGCCCGCGACGGCGAGCAGCATCCCGCCGGGCACGAGCGCCCAGCGCGGCGCCACGCGCGCGAGCCGCACGGCGACGAGCCCCGACACGATCGACGCGACCGCCCCCGGCAGCAGCGCCGTCCCGGCCTCGCGCGGCGACAGCCCGACGACGAGCTGCAGCACCTGCGAGACGACGAGCACGAGCCCGGCGAGCGCGAACGACGCCGTGAAGTTGGCACCGACCGACGCGGCGAACACCGGCCGCCGGAACAGCGCGACGTCGAGCAGCGGGTCCGCCAGGCGCACCTGCCGGCGCACGAACACGGTGACGAGCGCGGCCCCGACCGCGAGCGCGCCGAGCCCGAGGGCGCCGACGCCGTGGCCGGCGGTGGTCTTGATGCCGTAGACGAGCGGCAGCATGCCGACGGTGGCGAGCACGACGCTCGGCACGTCGAGGCGGGCCGCGGAGGGGTTGCGCGACTCCGGCAGGACGAACGGCGCCACGACGAGCAGCACGAGCAGCACCGGCACGTTGAGCAGGAAGATCGAGCCCCACCAGAAGTGCTCGAGCAGCCAGCCGCCGACCACGGGGCCCAGCACGGAGCCGCCCGCGAACCCGGACGCCCAGATCGCGATGGCCAGGCGCCGCTGGGCGTCGTCGAGGAAGACGTTGCGCAGCAGCGACAGGGTCGAGGGCATGAGGGTCGCGCCGAAGACGCCGAGCAGCGCGCGGGCGGCGACGAGGTGGGTCGCGTCGCTCGACCAGGCGGCGAGCAGGCTGACGAGCCCGAAGCCGGCGGAGCCGATCAGCAGCAGGCGCCGGCGCCCGACGCGGTCGCCGAGGGTACCCATGGTGACGAGCAGGCCGGCGAGCATGAGCGGGTAGACGTCGACGATCCACAGGAGCTGGTCGGCGGACGGCGTGAGCGCGAGCGAGATCTGCGGCAGCGCGAACGAGAGCACCGTCGTGTCGATGCTCACCAGCAGCACGGGGAGCATGAGGACGGCGAGGGCGAGCCACTCGCGGGCGCCGGCGCGGGGTGTCGTCGCGGCGGCCCGGGGCGTGGGTGCGGTCGTGTGCGTGGGCACGGTGGTTCCTGTCGTGGTCTCCCGCGTGACCGGGCGGGGCCCCGGGGGACGGGCGCGCGGTGCGGGTCCCTGCCCCGTACCGGACGCGGCAGCGCTGAGCGCGCCACGTGGCTATACCGTCCAGCCGGTACAGTAGCACCGACCGTCCGGACGGTGCACCGTGACGGACCGCACTACGCTCCCCGCATGGCCTCGACGCGCGACCGCATCCTCGACGCGCTGCAGGACGTGCTGCTCGAGGGCGGCCCGGCGGGCGCGACGCTCGACGTCGTCGCCCAGCGCGCGGGCGTCTCCAAGGGCGGGCTGCTCTACCACTTCCGCTCCAAGGACGACCTGTTCGCCGGGCTGCTCGACCGCCTCACCGCGGGGGCCGCCGCCGCCGACGCCGCCACCCCGACGGACCCCGTCCGCGCCGCGCGCTGGTTCCTCGACGGCTCGCAGACCGCCGAGGGGCCCGAGGAGCGCACGATGCTCGCGGCGCTGCGGCTGCTCGGCACGTACCCGCCCGCCCAGGAGCGCATGGCGGCCTACCTGGACGGCTGGGCCGCGGGCCTGCGCCGGACGATCGACGACCCGGTGCTCTCCCGGCTCGTGCAGCTCGTCGGCGACGGGCTGTTCCTCCACGCGCTGCTCGGCTCCGGCGACGCCGCCCTCGACGGCCGCGTGGTCGCCCAGGTGCTCGACCGGGTCGCCGGCGGCGACTGACCCCGCGGCACCCGTCCGCCGCCCCGAGCCGCCGGGTTGCGGCAGACTCGCCCCCGCCCGCAGCCCCGGCCCCAGGAGGACACGTGCACGTGCAGCAGATCGGCGTCGCCTACGCCGCCACGGACCCGACCGCCGCCGGCGCCTGGCTGGCCGAGCACCTCGGCTTCCGCACGCTGGTCGACCTCGGCTGGTACGTCAGCACGCAGCACCCGGACCGCGAGGAGGTCCGCGTCGACTTCGTCCGCGGCGACCACGCGACCTGGCCGGCACCGGCCGCCGGGGTCGGCGGGGCCATGCTCGCGCTGGTCGTGACGGACGTCGACGGGCAGCACGCGCGCATGACCGCCGCGGGCGTCACCGTGCTCAAGGAGCTCGTCACCGAGCCCTGGGGGCAGCGCCGGTTCCAGGCGGCCGGCCCGGACGGGCTGGTGGTCGAGCTCGTCCAGCCCGTCGAGCCGGACCCCGCGTGGATGGCGGCGCAGGGCCTCGGCGGCTGAGCCGCACGGTCAGGCCGTCGCCGACCGCTCCGGCAGGTGCGCCGCCAGCAGCTCGGCGAGGTGCACGCCCTGCACGCCCGCGAGGTGGTCGGCCTGCGTGCGGCACGAGTAGCCGTCGGCGAGGAACACGTCGCCCGGCTGCGCGTCCCGCAGCGCCGGCAGCAGCGACGCCTCCGCCACCGCGACCGACACGTCGTAGTGCCCCTTCTCCATGCCGAAGTTGCCCGCGAGCCCGCAGCAGCCGGCCAGCGCCGAGAACTGCGCGCCCGCCTGCGTGAGCAGGCGGCGGTCCGCGGTGTACGTCATGACGGAGTGGTGGTGGCAGTGCGGCTGGACGACGGCCGTGACGTCGGACAGGTCCGGCAGCGTCCAGCGGTCCCCCGGTCCCACGGGCGCGGGGGCCATGAGCAGCTCCGCGAGCGTGCGCGTCTCGCGGGCGACGGCCTTCGCGCGCGGGTCGTCGGGGAGCAGGTCGAGCAGGTCGCTGCGCAGGACCGCCGTGCAGGACGGCTCCAGGCCGACGATCGGCACGCCGTTGACGGCGAACGGGCCCAGCACCTCCAGCAGGTGCGACAGGCGCTTGCGCGCGCCGTCGAGCTGCCCGGTGCTGATCCACGTGAGGCCGCAGCACGCGTCGTGGTCCGGGACCAGCACCTCGTAGCCGGCGTCCCGCAGGACGCGCACGGCCGCGTGCGGGACGGACGGCGCGAGGGTGTCGCTGAACGAGTCGGTCCACAGCACGACGGGCGGACGCCGCCCGCCCTCCGACGCACCCTCGGGCACCGTCGGCAGGCCCTCGGCCGCCGCCGACCCCACCACGCGCACGTCGCCGGACCGGGCGCCGGCCGTCCGCGACCACGCGCGGAACGGCACGGACGCGAACGTCACCATCTTCCGGCGCGTGTCCATGCCGCCCGCCGCGAGCACGGCCTTCGCGAGGGGCCGCACGCGCAGCACGGCGTTCGCGAGCGACGCGAGCCCCGGCAGCCCGGTGACCAGCCGCGTCCACCGGGGCAGCCAGCCCAGCGCGTAGTGGTTCACCGGCCGCAGCCTGCCGCGGTACGTGCGGTGCAGGACCTCCGACTTGTACTGCGCCATGTCGACGCCCGCGGGGCAGTCGGACGAGCACGCCTTGCAGGACAGGCACAGGTCGAGGACGTCGTGCACCTCGGGCGACGACCAGCCCTTCGTCACGAGCGTGCCGTTCGCCATCTCCTGCAGCACGCGCGCGCGGCCGCGCGTCGAGTCCCGCTCGTCCTTGGTGGCCAGGTACGACGGGCACATGAAGCCGCCGGCCGCCCGGTTGTCCGCGCGGCACTTGCCGACGCCGACGCAGCGGTGCACGGCCGTCGTCATGTCGCCGCCGTCGTGCGCGAAGGAGAACCCGCCGGAGCCCGCGAGCAGCGGGCGGGCGGACGGGCGGCGCAGGTCCGCGTCGAGGGCGTTCGGGCGCACGAGCACGCCCGGGTTGAGCAGGTCGCGCGGGTCGAACAGGTCCTTGACGGCGCCGAACAGGCCGATCGCGCGCTCGGAGTACATGACCGGCAGCAGCTCGGAGCGGGCGCGGCCGTCGCCGTGCTCGCCCGACAGCGAGCCGCCGTGCGCGGCGACCAGCGCCGCCGCGTCCTCCATGAACGCGCGCAGCGGCTGCCCGGACTCCACCAGCGGCATGTCGATGCGCAGGTGCACGCACCCGTCGCCGAAGTGCCCGTACGCGAGCCCGTCCACCCGGTGGGAGGCCATGAGGGCCTCGAGCTCGCGCAGGTACGCCCCGAGCCGCTCCGGCGGCACCGCGGAGTCCTCGAAGCCCGGCCACGCCTGCTCCCCCGACGGCGTGCGCCCGCCGAGGCCGGCGCCGTCCTCGCGGATCCGCCACATCGCCGCGGCCTGCGGCCCGGGCGGGAAGATGCCGACCGCGTCGGTGCCCGCGTCGGCCGCGAGCGCGCGGGCGGTCGCCATCGCCTCGTCGAGGGTCTCGCCGCCGACCTCGACCATCATCCAGCCGGCACCCGGCGGCAGGTCGGGCACGGCCGCCGCGCCCCGGACCCGCCGCACGACGTCGACGAGCCGGGCGTCCATGCCCTCCACGGCGAGCGGCCGGTGGGCGAGCAGCGCGGGGACGGCGTCGGCGGCCGACGGCATGTCCGGGTAGCCGAGCACGACGAGCACGGGCGCGGACGGCACCGGCACGAGCCGCACGGTCGCGCCGAGCAGCGTGACGAGCGTGCCCTCGGTGCCGACCAGCGCCTTGGCCAGGTCGGTGCCGTTCTCCGGCAGCAGGTGCTCGAGCGAGTACCCCGACACCTGCCGCGTGAACCGGCCGAGCTCGGTGCGGATGACGTCCAGGCCGCCGCGCACCAGGCCGTCCAGCCCCGGCACGACGTCCAGGGCGCCGGCGCCGGAGCGCGCGGTGAAGCGCCGGCCCGTGCCGTCGACGACGTCGAGGTCGACCACGTTGTCCGCGGTCCGCCCGAACGCCACCGCGCGGGGGCCGCACGCGTTGTTGCCGATCATCCCGCCGAGCGTGGCGCGCGCCTGCGTCGACGGGTCGGGGCCGAAGCGCAGGCCGTGCGGTGCGGCCGCGAGCTGCAGAGCCGACATGACGACGCCCGGCTCGACGCGCGCCGTGCGGGCCTCGGGGTCGATCTCCAGCACGCGGTTCACGTGCCGGGAGAAGTCGAGGACGATCCCCGTCCCGACGGCGTTCCCGGCCACGGACGTGCCGCCGCCGCGCGACGTCACGGGCGTGCCGGTCTCCCGCGCGACGTGCAGGGTCGCGAGCACGTCGTCGGTGTCCCGGGGGAACACCACGACCCGCGGGACGACCCGGTAGTTCGACGCGTCGGTGGAGTACTCGGCGCGCCGGCGCGTGCTGTCGTCCACCACCCCGCGGACGACGCCCGTCAGCGCGTGCACCACGTCCCGGACGTCCGCACCGGGCCTCTCGGTCGTCACAGCCACGGGGGGCAGTGTCCCACCCCGCGGTGGGGACCTGCGTCGGGCGTCCGGCGCAGGCCCCCACCGCGGGCGGGCCTCAGGACTCCAGCTGCGCGTCCAGCGTGATGGTCGTGCCGGTCAGCGCCTTGCTCACGGGGCAGCCGACCTTGGCGCCGTCGGCGGCCTCGCGGAACCCGGCCTCGTCGATGCCGGGCACCTCGCCGCGGACCTTCAGCGCGATGCCGGAGATGTGGAAGCCGCCGGCCGGGTCGGGCTCGAGCGTGACGTCGGCCGTCACCTCGAGCGACTCCGGCGTGTGGCCCTTCTCGCCGAGCAGCGCCGAGAGCTGCATCGCGAAGCAGGACGAGTGCGCCGCGGCGATGAGCTCCTCGGGGCTCGTCGTGCCGCCGGCCTCGTCCGCGGCCCGCTTCGGGAACGACACGTCGTACGTGCCGACGCGGGAGCTGGACAGCTCGACCTGGCCGCTGCCCTCCTGCAGGGATCCGTTCCAGGCGGTGCGTGCGGTGCGCGTGGGCATGGGACTCCTCGGTGTACCGGGGTGTGCGGGGCGCCCGCCCTGCGGCCGGCGCCGCGGGACGCGCGGCGCGCGCCCCGCCACCCAACCTAGGAGCCGGCGGCCGGCCGCGCGAGGGGTCAGCGAGCCCGTTCGAGGTGCGCGGACACGACGTGCGACGGGGCGCCCGCCTCGCGCAGGGCCCACGCGGCACGCGCGTGCAGGGCGCGGCGCTCCTCCTGCTCCAGGCCCGCGTACAGCGCCGCACGCACCAGGTCGTGGCGGAAGACGAGCCGGTCGCCGCGCGCGTGCACCACCCCCGCCGCGAGCCCGTGGCGCAGCGTCCGCCAGCAGTCGGTGACGGGCTCGCCCGCGAGCGCGGCCAGGTCCCCGACGACGAAGGACGAGCCGAGCACCGACGCCCGGCCGAGCAGGGCCAGCACGTCCGGCCCGAGGTGCTCCACGTGGGCGCGCCCCACCTGGTCGAGGTCGTCGAGCCACCCGGTCCCGACCGCCTCGATCACGCCCTCGCGCTGCTCGAGCACGCCGCACGCCTGCGCGGTCCGCACGACCTCGACGACGAGGCGCGGGTTGCCGCCGGTCGTGGCGAGCACGCCGCGCAGCCGCGGCCCCACGCGGGCACCGAGCAGGGACTGCGCGAGCTCGACGGTCGCGGCGCTGCCGAGCGGGCGCAGCTCGAGGTAGCGGGCGCCGGCGCGGGTCCAGGCGGCCACGAGCGCGCCCAGCTCCGGGCGGTGCGGCACCGCGCGCGTGGTCATCACCGTGAGCGCGTGCGGCAGGGTGCCCTCGCCGGCGAGCTCCGCGAGCAGCCGCAGCGAGCACGCGTCCGCGAGGTGCAGGTCCTCGAGCACGAGCACCCACGGTCCGTGCTCCCCGTTGCGGCGCACGAGGGCCGCGAACAGCTCGTCGGCGCGGGCGTACCGGGCGGCGGCGTCCGCGCGGTCGGGCGGGAGCAGCCCGAGCAGGTCGGCGAGCTCGGCGACGACCGGCCCGTGGGCGTCGCCGGCGCCGGCGCCGCGTCCGTGCGCGGGCCCCAGCAGGGCGTCACCGAGCAGCGCGTACGGCGGCGCGGACGGGCCGACCGCCCGTCCGGTGCGGACCTCCAGGCCGAGCAGGTCGGCGGTCCGCTGCAGCGCCTCGACCAGGCGGGTGCGACCCACGCCCGGCTCCCCCTCGAGCAGGACGGTGACGCCCTCGCCGCTCGTCGCCCCGGCGAGCAGCGCGTCGAGGTCGTCGAGCTCGCCCGCCCGCCCGACCAGCGGCTCGTCCCGGCCGGGCGGGGAGGTCGCGCTCATAGGTGCGATCGTAGGACCGGCGCGCGACGACCTCCCTGCTCAGCCCACGTACTCCCAGTGCCACGGCTCCGGCTTGCTGCCACCGGCGCGCGCCCACTCGGGCAGCGTCCAGTCGTAGGCCGGGGCGTTCTCGCGCATCCACTGGTGCTCGGCGGTACCGAACGACTGCACGTCGCCGGCGACGTCCACCGCGATCCCCATGCCGTGGTTCGAGGTGCCGGGCCGGGCGCACAGCGAGCCCTTGTTCGCGCGGCACGCCACCTGCGCCGCGTAGGAGCGGTACGAGTCGGTGACGTCGAGGTGGTGCCCGAAGCGCGCCGTGAACGCGGCGTCGAGGGCCTCGAGGGCCTCGGCGGCGTCGCAGCGCAGGCGGACGGAGGAGTCGAAGCCGACGCCGCACAGCGCGGAGTCGGGCACGCGGCCGTTCGCGAACCCCTGGAGGGACGCCTTCCAGGCGGCGCGCTGCGCGGCCTTCTCGGCCTCGACGCGTGCGGCCTCGTCAGCGGCGGCCTGGGCGGCGGCCGCCGCGGCGGCGGCCTCCGCGCGCTTCTGGTCCGCGGACGCACGGGCGGCGTCGGCGGCGCGGGTCACGCGGTCGAGCGCCTCGCGCAGCGGTGCGGTCGCCGGGTCGCCGGAGTCGGGGACGGTGGTCGTCTCGCCGTCGGCGGCCTCGGCGGCCTCGGCGGCCTCGGGACCCTCGGGCTCGGCGGTCGGGGTCGCGTCGGCGGCCTCGGGGTCGGTCGGCAGCGCGCTCGGGTCGGCCGACGGGGCCGACGACGACCCGGGCGACGGCGTGGCCGCGCTCCCGCCGTCCTCGTCCGCCAGCGCGCTCTCCTCGCGGTCGACCGACGAGCGCGACGCGGCGCGCTCACGGTCGGGCAGCGCGTCCGTGGGCGTCAGCGGCGCGACGTCGACCTGGGTGATCGCGGCCTGCAGCTCGGCCGTGGCGGCGTCGAGCTCGGCGAGGACCTCGGGCGCCACGGCGGCCTGCTCGGCCTCGGCACGCACGGCGGAGGCCTGCTCGATCGCGTCGGACGCGACCTCGACGGCCTCGGACCGCAGCTGCTCGGTCCGGGCGAGGGCGGCGCGGTCCTCGGCGGGCTGGGCCTCGGGCTCGTCCTGGGCGCCGGCGAGCTGGCGCGCGGGGGGCTCCTCGGCGGTCGCGGTCACCACGACGGCGCCCGTGCTCAGCACGAGGCCCACGGCGACCGCGCCCTGCGCGAGGCGGGCGGGGAGGGGGGTGCTCCACCGGGTCGGGAGGCGGAGGGGGGTCGGCTGACGGCGCGGAGCGACATGCCTGCCGCCCGACCGACGCCGACGGCTCGGCAATCTGTCACTCACGCGCAACACGTTAGGTGAGTCGGACGGCTGTCCTAGGACCTTGAGCCCACATCGGGTGAAAAGATCGTGTGCACATCCTGTTACGCGACCGTCACACGGGCGCCGGGCACGGGGCACTACGCTTCCTCCCGTGCCCGACCTGGACGCGCCGTCGACTCCCCCGGCCCCGAGCCCGGACCGCGCGTCGTCGACCCCGCACGGCGACGGCGGCGGCCTCGACGACCTCTACGACATCGCCCGGCTCGCGCGGCGCCTCGACGTCGAGCACGCGACGATCCGCGTGTGGCTCTCGCGCAAGGTGCCGTGGCTGCCCCCGCCCGACGGCCGCCTCAACGGCGGCGCCGTGTGGCGCGCCACCACGCTGGAAGGGGTCGAGGAGCGCCGGTTCCGCCGCCGCCCCGGACGCAAGCCCCGGTTCAGCGCCGCCCCTGCGGCCGCCGACGTGCCCCGCACCGGCCCCATGACCGGTCAGATCCCCGTCGTCGAGCCCGCCGCACGGACCGCGGCGGTCGCCGCGGTCGCCGCCGTGACGGGCCAGGTCCCCGTCGTCGCGCCCGTCGCGGCCGTCACGGGTCAGATCCCGGTCGTCGCGCCCGTCGCCGCGGCGACCGGGCAGATCCCGGTGGTCCCGGTGGCCTCCGCGACCGGTCAGGTCCCCGTGGTGCGCAGGGGCCGGCACGCGGCCGGTCCCCCGACGCTCACCGGCCAGGTCCCGGTCGTGTCCCCGAAGGCCACGTGGCCGCACCCGGACGCGCCGCCCACCCCCTGACCGACCCCCGGCGCGCCGCCCGCGGACCGCGGACGTACGCTGCCGGGATGGCGCACCGGACGCCGCGTGCCGCCCCGGGGCCGGACGACGACGGCCGGCCCGCGCCGGCGCACGCGCCGGACGCCGTCACCGAGGCCCTGCGCTCGCTCGACCGCGCCGCCTTCCTGCCACCCGACCAGCGGCGGCACGCCCGCGAGGACCGCGCGCTGCCGCTCGGGCACGGCTCGACCGGGTCCCAGCCGAGCACGGTGGCCGCGATGCTGCGCCTGCTCGACGTCCCCGTCGGCGCGCACGTGCTCGACGTCGGCGCCGGGTCCGGGTGGACGACCGCCCTCCTCGCGCGCCTCGTGGGCCCCACGGGCGAGGTGCTCGGGCTCGAGCTCGAGCCGGCGGTCGCCGTGTGGGGTGCGGACAACGTCGCCGCGGCCGGCATGCCGTGGGCGCGCCTCGAGCCGGCGGCACCGGGCACGCTCGGCCGGCCCCGGCCCGGCGGCTGGGACCGCGTCCTCGTCTCGGCCGCCGCGTCCCGGCTCCCCGACGCCCTGGTCGAGCAGCTGGCGCCCGGGGGCGTCCTCGTGGTGCCCGTGCGGCACACCATGCACCGCGTCCGCCGGCGCCCGGACGGGCCGCCCGAGGTGTCGACGCACGGTTCGTACACGTTCGTCCCGCTGCGCTGAGGCGCGCCGCGGTCAGGTCGCTGCGGAACCCGGCGGACCCGACGGACCCGGACGCACCGTGGATTCCGACAGAGGGGTGACGAATCGCCTACCGGTGAGTAGCGTGCACGTGCCCGGGGGGATCTGTGACAGGGGCCATACCGGGTGATGACGCGGGGACGCCCGTCCTCCGCGTCCGCCGTGCCCAGCACCATCCGACACCCGGGATGAGCCCATGCCACGTCGCGCACTCGCCGGCATCGCTGCCGCGTCCGTCGTCCTCACCACCGCGCTGCTCGCCCCGGCGGCCAGCGCCGCCCCACCGCCGGACGAGCTGTCCGGCCTGCTCGTCACCGACCCCGCCGTCCCCGTCCCGCCCTCCGGCTCGGACGTGGAGGACGGCGTCGGCACCGCGCTCGCCGCCGCGGAGGGCACCGTCACGGCGTTCGTCGAGCTCGACACCCCCGCCGGCGTGGAGGTCGCCCAGGAGGGCGGCGCCCCGGCCGAGGTCCTCGCCGCCGCCGAGGCGACCGAGGCCAAGGCGTCCGAGGTCGTGCCGGCCGAGGCGGGCGAGGCCCGCACGCTCGCCGCCGAGCCGACCCGCATCGCCACCCTCACGAACCTGGTCTCCGGCGCGCTCGTCGTCGGCGACGCCGCGCAGCTGCGCACGCTGGCCGACCGGCCCGACGTCGTGTCCGTCCGCCTCGTCGCCGAGCGCACGCTGGACAACGCCGCGCAGGTCGAGTTCACCCGGGCCCTCGCGACGTGGCAGGACACGGGCGTGCTCGGCACCGACGTGACCGTCGGCATCGTCGACACCGGCATCGACTACACCCACGCCGACTTCGGCGGCCCCGGCACGGTCGAGGCGTACGAGGCCGCGTACGGCGTCGACGGCTCGGGCCCGATCCCGGAGGGCTCCTACGACCCCGAGAAGTTCCTCGGCGGCATCGACTTCGCGGGCGAGATCTACAACGCCGGCGGCGAGGGCGCCGAGCTGGTGCCGGTCCCCGACGAGAACCCCATCGACGTGCACGGGCACGGCACGCACGTCGCCGGCACGGCCGCCGGCTACGGCGTGACGCCCGACGGCACCACGTTCCGCGGCGACTACAGCGCCCTCGAGTCGGTCGCCGACTGGCCGGTCGGCCCCGGCACCGCGCCCGCCGCGCAGCTCTACGCGCTCAAGGTCTTCGGCGACGTCGCCGGCTCGACCAACCTCACCCCGCTCGCGTTCGACCACGCGGCCGACCCGAACGGCGACGGCGACTTCTCCGACCGTCTCGACGTGCTCAACCTCTCGCTCGGTGCCGCGGGTGCGCCCGCGGACGACCCGGAGTCGCTCCAGGTCGCCGAGCTGACGGCGCTCGGCACGGTCGTCGTGCTGTCCGCGGGCAACGAGGGCGACGTCGAGGACATCGGCGGCTCCCCCGGCAACGGCCCCGCCGGCCTGACGGTCGCCTGGTCGATCGGCAAGGACCTCGCGTTCGACGCCATGGAGGTCGTCGAGGCGTCCGACCCGGCGCTCGTCGGCCGGCACGCCGGTCAGAACTCGGTGAACTACACGGGTGAGGACGTCACGGCGCCCGTCGTGCACCTCGGCGACACCTTCGAGGGCTGCACGCCGTTCACGCCCGAGCAGGCCGCCGCGGTCGCGGGGAAGATCGCGTACCTGTGGTGGAACGACGACGACGCCACCCGCGCGTGCGGCTCCGGCGCCCGCTTCAACAACGCCGCGGCCGCCGGTGCGGTCGGCGTCCTGCTGCCCACCGAGGAGCGCATCTTCCCCGCGGGCATCGCCGGCAACGCCGCGATCCCCGGCTTCCAGATGACCGCGCCCACGACGGACGCCCTCCTGCCGGAGATCGAGGCGGGCACCCTCGTCGCGCGCATCGGCCCCTCGATGGCCCTGTCCGCGCGGCAGGACGTCGGCGCCGACACCCTCAGCGCGTCGTCCTCGCGCGGCGCCCACGGCTCGCTCGGCTGGGCCAAGCCCGACGTCGCCGCGCCGGGCCAGCAGATCGTGTCCGCCGGCGTCGGCTCCGGCAACGGCGGCGCGACGAGCAACGGCACGTCCATGGCGGCGCCGCACGTGGCCGGCATCGCCGCGCTCGTGAAGGAGGCCCGCCCGGGCTGGTCGGCCGCGCAGGTCAAGGCCGGGATCATGAACACCGCGACGCACGACGTGACGGTCGAGCCCGGCGGCGACCTCGCCTACGGCCCCGCCCGCGTCGGCTCCGGCCGGGTCGACGCCCTGTCGGCGGTCACCAACGACACGCTCCTGTACAACGCGGAGCGCCCGCAGCAGACGTCGGTGAGCTTCGGCGTCGTGCACCTGGCCGCCGAGCCGGTGACGGTCCGCAAGGCCGTCACCGTGCAGAACCTGGGCAGCACGGCCCGCACGTACGCGACGCAGGTCACCGAGAGCACCACGTCGGGCGAGGCGCGCATCACCGCGAGCCCCGCGTCGCTGCGCGTGCCCGCGGGCGGCACGGGGATCGTCACCCTGACGTTCACCGCCGACCCCGCGACGCTGGCGCGGGAGATCGACCCGACGCAGGAGGTCGAGCAGGTCGAGGGCCTCGCGCGCGAGTTCGTCTCGCAGGTGTCCGGCCGCCTCGTGCTCACGTCGGGCGACCAGGAGTGGCGTCTGCCCGTCCAGGCCGCGCCGCGGCCCACGACGGACCTCGAGGCCGCGCCGGTGCAGTTCGCCGACGCGGGCGCCGAGACGGCCGAGCTCGTGCTCAGCGGTCGCGACGTCGTCGCCGACGGCTGGTACGGCCTGGTGACGCCGCTCGTGCACGCCGCGGACAGCCCCCGCCTGGAGGCGCTGCCCGCGGGCGCGGAGACCTCGCCGTCCACGCTCGCCGCCGGTGACATCCGGCACGTGGGCTGGGCGTCGACCGCCCCGGCCGTCGAGGCCGACGGGGGCGACCCGACCGCCGACGGCTACCTCGGCGTCGGCATCGCGACGGACGCGGACTGGGCCGTGGTCGGCCACGCGCTGCAGCCCCGCGTGCTCGTCGACACCGACGGCGACGCCGAGCCCGACGTCGTGAGCATCGTGTCGAAGATCGCCGACGCGGACTACACGGTCGTCGAGACGTACGACCTCGCCAGCGGCGACCTGCTCGCCGGGCCGGAGCTCGCCTTCCCGTTCGCGGGCGAGGTCGAGGCCGGGGCGTTCGACAACAACGTCCTCACCGTCCCCGTGCCGCTCGCGGCCCTCGGGGTGGAGCCGGGCACGCAGGTCGGCGTGTGGGCCGCGATGTACAGCTCGTACGCGTTCCCCGCGGACGGCGTGGTCGACCAGGTCGGTCCGTTCACGGTCGACCCGTACGACCCGCCGCTGTGGTTCGAGTCGAACATCGGCGCGGAGTTCGTCTCCGCGGCGTTCGACGGCGCGACGGTCGACGTGCACAAGGGCCCCGGCGCCGACGACGCCCGGATCCTCGCGCTGCACCACCTCAACGCCCCCGGCGACCGGGCGCAGCTCGTCGACGTGACGGTGCCCGCACCGGTCGCGACGACGACGACGCTCGACGTCGAGGCCGCGGAGGCGGCCGGCGAGGAGACGGTGCTCACCGCGTCCGTCGAGCCCGCCGAGGCGACCGGCACCGTCCGGTTCCTCGACGGCGAGACGGTGCTCGGCGAGGCCGAGGTCGTGGACGGCACGGCGACGCTCACGACGACGGCGCTCGCGGCCGGCACGCACGCCCTGCGGGCCGAGTTCGTCCCCGCCGGCGGCGCGTACGAGGGCTCGACCTCGGACGTCGTGGAGGTCGAGATCGGGGCGTCCGCCTCGGCCACGACGCTCACGCTGTCGCCCACCTCGGTGCGGTACGGGTCGCCCGTCACCGCGACGGTCACCGTGACCGGCCGGAGCTGGGCGCCGTCCGGCACGGTCGAGATCCGCGAGGGCGACGAGGTGCTCGCCAGCGGTGAGCTCGCCGTCGAGGGCCTCGTCGGCACGGCCACGGTCGAGCTGCCGCGGGACCTCGCCGCCGGTCGCCACCGCCTCGTCGCGGTGTACGCCGGCAGCGCGGACGTCACCGCGTCGCAGGGTCGCGCCGAGCTCCGGGTGACGCGCGCGGCACCCCGCGTGACGCTCTCGGCCGACACGTGGGACGTGCCGCGCGGCAGCAAGCCGGAGGTGACCGTCACCGTCGGCGGCACGCAGGAGGGCGCCCCCGCCGGCACCGGCTCGGTCCGGGTACTGCTCGGGCTGCGGCTGCTCGGCGTCGTGCCGCTGACGGACGGGACCGCCACGGTCACGCTGCCGGCCCTGCGGCACACCAACGTCGTCACCGTGGTCTACGGCGGCGACGACGGCTACCTGCCGGGTGCGGCCGCGCAGGTGGTCCGCGTGCGCTGAGGACCGCACGACCCCACCGGGGGCCGGTGCCGCCACGGACGTCCGTCCGGGCGACACCGGCCCCCGGTGCGTCAAGGGACCTCCCGCCCGCGCCGATGGGACGTCATGGGCCTCTTCGACCGACGGACGCCGCCGCAGGGCCCCGTGCTGCCGACGCCGCACGGCCCCGCCGAGACGCCCCTGGCCGCCGAGGAGCCGGAGCACGACGACGCCGACCTGCCGGACGACGAGGACGACCTCGTCCTCACCCCCGTGTGGCCCGCCCGTCCCGGTGGCCCGCGGGACACGTCCGCGGCGGCGGACGACGAGCCGCTCGTGCCGCTCGTCCCGGCCAACCTCGCCCCCCGGGACGCCGCCCCCGAGCAGGCGGAGCCGGGCGACGGGCCGGAGCCGGGCGCCGCTGCGGAGCCGGGCGACGGCCCGGAGCCGGGCACCGCTGCGGAGCCGCACGACGGTCCGGCACCCGCCGACCTCGGCCACACCGTCGACGAGCTCAACCCGGCCGAGCGCATCTGGCTCGCGCAGCAGCGCGCCCTCGTGGCCGACCTGTGCGACGACCCCACGGACGGGGCGGCCGTCGCGGCGCTGTTCGACCGGGTGCGCACCCAGTGGGCGCAGGCCGCCGAGCGCCCGGACCACCGCCCGCTCGCCGACGCGTTCGGCGTCGCCCTCGGCGACCTCGTCGTGGCCCGTGCGCCCGCGATGCGCTGGGCCGCCGTGAGCGACCGGTTCGGCACCGAGATCGTCCTCGCGCACGGGCAGCCCGAGGTGCTCGTCTACCCGCTGGCGTCGGTCGCGCAGTACTGGGAGGACGCCCGGCCCGGCTGGTTCGCCGAGCAGGTGGAGCGGCTCGTCCAGACGGTGCGCAGCGCGCTGCCCGCCGCGGGCTGACCCCGTCCCGGGCGCACCCGGCCCGGGCGGCGCCGGGCGTCAGTGCGCGGCCGCGAGCGCGTCCACGACGCGCCGGACGCTCGACGCCAGGCCCCACCGCTGCGCGAGCTCCACGAGCGCGTCGGGGTCGGCGGGCGTCGCCGGCAGGCGGTCGTCGACGGCGGCGACAGGCGCGTCGGCGGCGACGCGCACGACCCGGGGCGCGACCGCCAGGTAGTCGGCCGCCTCGGTGAGGCGGCGCCGCTGCGTGGCCGTCAGCCCGGGGTCACCGGCGTCCCGGGCGGCGAGGACGGCCTCGAGCGTGCCGTACCGGTGGACGAGCGCGGCGGCCGTCTTCTCCCCGATGCCGGCGACGCCGGGCAGGCCGTCGCTCGTGTCGCCGCGCAGGGTCGCCATGTCCGCGTACGCGCGGCCGGTGGCCACGCCGTACCGCTCGCGCAGCTGGGCCTGGTCGACGACGAGCAGGTCCTTGATGCCCTTGACCGTGTACAGCACGCGGACCGGGACCTCGTCGTCGACGAGCTGGAACAGGTCGCGGTCGCCCGTCACGACGTCCACGGCGTCCCGCTCACCCGCGGGCCGGGCCGTCTCCCGCGCGACGAGCGTGCCGATGACGTCGTCCGCCTCGAACCCCGGCGCGCCGAGCCGCGGGACGCCGAGCGCGGCGAGCACCTCGACGATCACCGGCACCTGCGGCGAGAGGGTGTCCGGCACCTCCTCGACGCCGGTCGTGCCCGGCACCTCCTGCGCGACCCGGTGCGCCTTGTAGGAGGGGATGGCCTCGACGCGGAACGCGGGACGCCAGTCGTCGTCCCAGCACGCGACGAGGCGGGTGGGCCGCCGGTCCGTGACCAGGCGCGCGATCATGTCGAGCAGACCGCGGACGGCGTTGACCGGGGTGCCGTCGGGCGCCTTCACCGAGTCGGGCACGCCGAAGTACGCACGGAAGTACAGCGACGCGGTGTCGAGGAGCAGCAGTCGTCCGGCGGGCATGGGGCGAAGGCTATCGAGGCCCACCGACGGCGCCGCCCGCGGGGCGCCGCGGCGTGTGAGCGGGCCGGCCGGCGCCCCTCCGACGCCGGCCGGCCCGGACCGGGTGCGGGCCCTCCCCCGCCCCCGGGTGGCCGCCGCGGCTGCGGCGGCCGGCCGTGCCCGGTCAGCCGACCGGGCTCAGGTCCAGCTGCTCCTCGGCCACCGCGACGACGCTCCAGGTCTGGTCGTCGGCGTCGGTGAGCTCCCACGCCGGCACGAGCACCGCGGCGCCGTCGGGCGCGGTCAGCAGCGTGACGCCGAGGCGGGCGTCGACGAGCGTCACGCGCTGCACCGGCCAGGCGATGGGCGAGCCGGGCGCCGGGACCGGCGGGACGGTCGGCTCGGTGCGCTCGGGCTCGACGGGCATGATCCCGACGGCGCTCTCGGCGGCGCCGGCCGCGCGCGCCAGGGGCATCACGCCGCCGAAGGACGCGCCGAACCGCGTGTCGTTGAGCCGGTCCACCGCCTCCGCCGCGCTGACCACGTCGTACGTGCCGAGCTCGACGAGGGACGCGAGCGGCCCCGACGCCGACTGCACGCCGTCGCCCACGAGCCCGACCGACCACGCCGCACCGGTCTGCGTGCCGTCGACGACCTGCGCGGCCTGCACCTGCACGAGCCCGGGCAGCCCCGAGTCCTCCAGGACCGTGAGCTCGTAGCCGGAGACGTCCACACCGACCCGCTCGACGAGCGCCCGGGCCGCCGCGACGGCCGCGTCCCCGGTCGGCGTCGACCCGGCGTCGCACACGCTGGGATCCGCCGGCTCGGGCGCGGCCGCCTCGGGCGCCGCCGGGGCGGGCACCGACGGCGCGAGGCCCGGCTCGACGGCCGGCTCGGGCGTGCCGACGGCCGCGGAGCCGTCCGACGTGGTGCCGTCCGACGTGCCGGCGTCCGGGGCTGCGCCGCACATCCCGGGGTCGCGCGTCGGGTCGTGGAACCAGACGTTCCCCAGGCCGTCGCCGGACACGGTCACGGTCGGGGCCGTCCCGTCGTTGGGGCCGACCACCCACTGCCCCCACTCCGCGCGCGGCTCGCCGGACACCCCGAACGCCTCCGCGACGCGGCGGGCTGCGTCGGCGGTCGCGACCGCCGTCGCGTCGTACGCCCACGCGCGCGCCTCGCCCGCCTCCGTCGGCAGCCCCTCGCCGGAGAACGTCGTCCGCCCGCCGAAGCCGGGCGCGATCATGCTGCGCGCGTCCGTCGCGGCCCCGACCGCCGGCGTCCCGGCCTCCGTGAGGGCGTCCGCCTGCTGCAGCGCGATCGCCGGCGCGGCCGGGTCGTCCGACGCCGTCGCGCCGAGGGCGTAGCCGCCCCCGCCGAGCAGCAGCGCGCCCGTCCCGACGGCCGCGACCTGCAGCCAGCGCGCCGGGCGGCGGCGCCGGTCGCGGGCGGCGGCGAGCTCGTCGGTCCCGGTCGCGGGCGTGCCGGACCCGGCCGCGAGCGGGACGCCCGTCGCGTCCGACAGGCGCGCCGTCAGGCGGGGCAGGTCGGGCGCGGCATCGGCGGCGGGGTCGGCCGCGCGCACCCGGGCCACGGCGGCGTCCTCCGCCGCGGCGGGGCCGTCGTCGCGCGTGCCGGCGTCGGGTGCGGTGCCGGCAGCGGGGTCGGCAGCGGGGTCGGCCGCACGGCGCGGGTCGCCGGTCGGGTCGCCCGTGGCCGCGTCGTGCCGGGGGTCGCGGGGGTCGTCCATGGTGTCCTCCTCGGGACGGTGCGGCGGTCGCGGCCGACCGGCCGGCGACGCTCTCCTGCCCCGTCTGTGTCGTCGTGCCCGCAGGACTTGCAGCGGGCGGCGGGTCCGTCAGGCGTCGACGGCGGCGAAGGCGGCGCGCAGCCGCGAGCGGGCGCGGGACAGGGCGGCGTCGGCACCGCCGCGCCCCGTGCCCAGCACCGTCGCGAGCGCCTCGCCGGTCAGCCCCTCCCAGGCGTGCAGGAGCAGGACCTCCCGGTCCCGCGGCGACAGCCCGGCGAGCACGGTGCGCACGGTCTCGTCGCGGACCGCGAGCAGGGCCGGGTCGTCCGCGTCGGGGGTGTCGGGGACGTCCGCGACGGGCACGGGACGTCCCTTGCGCCGGTGGTTCGCCACGACGAACGCCGCCGTCCGGTACAGCCACGGCAGCTCGGCGCCGTCCGGCACGTCGTCCCGCCGCCGCCACGCGACGGTCAGGACGTCCGCGGTCAGGTCCTCCGCCTCGCCGCCACCGGCGCGCCGCGCCACGTAGCGGTGCACGGCCGTGGCGTGCTCGCGCACGAGCGCCTCGTACCAGGCGGCGTCGTGCGCGGGAGCGGGCACGCCGGCGGCGGGCCCGGCGGCGGGCCCGGCGCCACGGCCCGGCCCGTCGGCGACGACGTCGAGGTGCGGAGGGTGCGACGGCACTGCGGCTCCCGGCGGGTCTGGTCGGCGCGGACGGCGGACGGCACGCGTGCGCGCGACGCCCTCACCCCCTGGTGTCGCAGGGTCCGCCGATCTTGCACGGACCCGCCGACGTCCCGCCGGCCGGGCGCGTCAGAGCCCGTCGGCCACCACGGCGGTCGCCCGCAGCCAGGCGTCCCGCGTCGAGGGACGCAGCGCCGAGTGCCGGATCGGGCCGCCCGCGACGAGCGCGCGGTCGTGCGGCACCTCGACCACGGCGCGCGTGAGCGCCCCGAAGTGGGACCGCAGGCGCTGGCGCAGGTCCTTGTCGACCTTCGGCTCGGGGAACGACAGGATCGTCACCGCCTGCCGCACGAGCTCCTCGTGACCGGTCGCCCGCAGCGCGTCCAGCGCCCACGCGGCCGACTGCGCCGTGTCCTCACGGAGCGTGGAGACGACGACGAGCTGGTCGGCCGTGTCGACCGCGGCACGCCAGTTGGAGGCGCGCATGTTGTTGCCCGTGTCGACGACGAGCACGCGGTAGAACTGCGCGAGCACCGAGTGCAGCGAGCGGAACGACTGCGCGTCCACGCTCGACACCGAGGCGGCGTTCTCGTCGGACGCGAGCACGTCGAACTGCTCGTCCTGCTGGGTGCGCACGTACGAGTCCAGGTCGCCGATCCGCAGCGTGCCGCGGCCGGTCAGGTCGGGCAGCGCGTGCAGCAGGTCGACGGCCGTGCGGGTGTGGTCGGCGTGCGAGGACCGCCAGCCGAGGGTGCCGCGCGTCTCGTTGTTGTCCCACGCGAGGGTGTACCCGCCGCGGTGCAGGCCGAACGTGGCGGCGAGCAGCATCGTGGCGGTGGTCTTGTGGGCGCCGCCCTTCGGGTTGACCACGACCACCGTGCGAGGGCCGTCGAACGTGCGGCGCACCGCCTCGACCTGGGAGCGGCGCAGGCGCTCGGCGCGTCCCGGCGCGGGCGCGACCGCACCGAACGTCAGCCTGCGCACCGTGCGCTGCCAGCCCTGCTCGGCCGGGCCGCTGTGCGCGGGGTGCCGCGCGGCGAGGAGGTCGTCCAGCGTGGGCAGCGAGGCGCCGCCCACGGCGGGCGTCGACCCGGTCGCCGGGCCGCCGCGGCGCGTGCCGACCGCGGGCGTGGCGCCCGTCGCCGGTCCGCCCCGGCGGGTCGCGGGAGCCGCGGGCTCGGCGGTCGCGGTGGTCGTCGGGGCGTCCGTTGCGGCCGTCGTCGCGGACGCCGGCACGGGGGCCGGCGTGCCGGGGGCGGGCACCGGCGCCGGGGCGGCCGGCGCGCCGTCGACGGCGGGCACCGCACCGCTGAGCGGCGCCGCCTCGTCCGCGTCGCTCTCCGGCGCCTCGTCGACGCGCCCGTCGGGGTGGATGAGCAGCGCCCACAGCCCGTCGGGGTCGCGCACCTCGACGGGCAGGGCCCGTCCCGCCTCCTGCGCGAGGGCCGCGATGCGCGACGTCATCTGCGCGCCCGCCTCCGCGAGGTCGGCGGCGGCGATGCGCTCGAGCACCCCGTCGACCGAGATCTCCCCGGTGCCGTCCTCGCGCACCTCGGCGACGATGTGGGGCAGCGCCCCGGTCGTCGTGGTCTCGCGCGTCGCCACGTCGCCGCCGCTGTCCGTCATCGGTCCCCTCCGTCCGCCGGCCCACGGCGCCCCGCAGGTGGCGCGCCGGGGTCCGTCCGCCCTGAAATCCTGGACGAACGTATCCCTCCTGCGCCATGTGCGCACAACGGGCAGCGCGGGGGCCCGGGCGGAGGCCCGGGGACGTCAGGCGTCGGTGTCGACCTCGAACCAGACCGTGGTGCCGCCGTCGGGCTGGCGCGCGGAGCCCCACGCCGTCGACAGCGCCTCGACCAGCGCCATGCCGCGACCGCTCGGGGCCGTCGGCTCCGGGTGGCGCACGCGCGGCGTGCCGCCGCCGCGGTCGGTCACCGCCACGCGCACGAGCGGGCCGTCGACGCGCACGGCGACGTGCACCGGCTCGCCCGCGGGGCCGTGCACGACGGCGTTCGAGACGAGCTCGCCCGCGAGCAGCTCGATGACCTGGTTCGCCGCGCCGCCGACGCCCACCCCGGCGACCGACCGCATCACCCAGTGCCGCGCCTGACGGGAGGCGCTGCGCTCGGCGATCACGACCAGCTCGTCGTCGAGGAGGGGTGGCGGCGCACCACGGCGCCGGCCGCTGCGGAGGTCCCGGACGTCACCCACGCCCCCCAGGGTGCCCGAGAGACGGCCGTCGCGCCGGTCGGCCCGCGTGCCGGACACCCGTCCGGCACACGCGTCCGGCACCGTTCCCGGCGCCGAGCCCGTCGCCGCCACCGGTGCCGCCGCAGGTCAGGTCGTGGTCCGGGCCGGCGGCACCCAGCCCTGCGCCGGCATGCAGATCCACAGCACGGCGTAGATGAGGAACGGGCTGCCGGGCAGCACGAGCAGCAGCAGGAGCACGAGGCGCACCAGCCAGGCGTCGACACCGGCCCGCGCCGCCACGCCCGCGCAGACCCCCGCGAGCAGCCGTCCGGCGTAGGGCCGCACCAGCCCGGCGCGTGCGAACGCGCCGCGGATCCCGTCCATCGAGGTCCTCCGTCCCGGTGCGGACCGTCCGCACCCGTCACCCGAGCCTGGCGCGCGGCGCGCCGCGCCGCCTCCGGGACGGACCCGGACCCGACCCCGAACCGACCGTCGTCCCCGTCGGGGTCGCCCGACGGGCCCGGTCCCGTCCGACCTCCCGGTCCTGAGGTACCTCAGACGCCGCACCGGCCGCCTCAGACCCGCCTGCCCCTCACCCCGCGCCCGCGGACCGGTCGACCGCCCGATGCGGTGCCGTGCGCCTCACGAGCACCGTCGGTGCCGTGGCCGCACGGCCCGCGGGGGACGACGAAGGAGTGCGACATGAACAGCATGACGTGGGGACCGGCGCTCGACGCCGAGCTCGCCTACCGGCGCGAGCGCGTGCGCGAGGCGTTCTCCGGCCGGCCGGCCGGCGGCACGGGGGTGCGCCGTGCCCGGCGCGCCGCCGTCCGACGCGGCGCCGACCGTGCCGCACGGCGTCGGTGGGTGCTGCCAGGATCGGGGGCATGGCACGTGGCCCGATGAGCACCCCGTTCGTCGCGCGCGCGGACCAGGTCGCCCGCCTGACCGAGGCCCTGGACCGTGCGCGCGCCGGGGCGCCCGCGCTCGTGCTGCTGGGAGCGGACGCCGGCGTCGGCAAGACCCGGCTGGTGCGCGAGGTCGCGGCGCGGGCCGAGGCCGGCGGCGCCCGGGTCGCCCTCGGACACTGCGTGGACCTCGGCGAGATCGGGCTGCCGTACCTGCCGTTCGCGGAGGCCCTGGGCGCGCTGCACGCGCTCGACCCGGACGCCGTGGGGGCGGTCGTCGCGGCCCGGCCGGCGCTGGGACGGCTCGCCGGCACCGGGGCCGGCGGGGCGTCCGGCGACGGCGTGGCGGACCGTCTCCAGCTCTTCGAGGGCGTCGCGGAGGCGCTCGCCGCCTGCGCGACGCCCGCGCACCCGCTGCTGCTCGTGCTGGAGGACCTGCACTGGGCCGACGCGTCGAGCCGTGACCTGCTGCGCTTCCTCGTCTCGCGGCTGACCAACCAGCACCTGCTCGTCGTCGCGACGTACCGCACGGACGACCTGCACCGGCGCCACCCGTGGCGGTCGGTCGCGGCCGAGCTCGCGCGGCACCCGCGCACCGAGCACCTGCCGCTCGAGCCGTTCACGGAGGACGAGCTGCGCCTGTTCACCGCGGCGGTCGCGGGCGCGCCCCTGCCCGACCCGCTGCTGCGCCGCGTCCGCGAGCGCGCCGAGGGCAACGCGTACTTCACGGAGGAGCTGCTGGAGGCGGGCGCGGACGGCGACGAGCTGCCGTGGTCGCTCGGCGACGTGCTGCGCACCCGCGTCGAGCAGCTCGAGGCGGCGCCGCTTCGGCTCGTGCAGCTCGCGTCGGCGGCCGGGCGGCGGGTGGACGAGCCGCTGCTGCGGGCCGCGGCGCGCGCCGACGACGACCCGGTCCTGCGCGAGCCCGGCGCCGTGGACCGTGCGCTGCGGGAGGCGGTCGCGCAGCACGTGCTCGTCGTCGAGGACGGGCGCATCGCGTTCCGGCACGCGCTGCTGGCCGAGGCGGTCTACACGGACCTGCTGCCGGGCGAGCTCAGCGGCGTGCACCGCGCCTACCTGCGGGCGCTCGACGCCGACCCGCAGCTGGGGACGGCGGCGCAGCGGGCCGCGCACGCGGTCCGCGCACCCGACCTGCCGGTGGCGCTGCGCGCGTCGTGGGACGCCGCCGTGCAGGCGCACCGCGTGCTCGCCCCGACGGAGGAGCTGCGCCACTTCGAGGTCGTCCTGCGGCTGTGGGAGGCGGTCCCCGAGGAGGCCGCGCGGCTGCCCGAGCGCCACGTGGGCGTGCTGCTGCGGGCCGCCGGCGCGGCGAGCCGGGCGGGCGCGGCGGACCGTGCCGTGCAGCTCGCCCGGTCCGCGCTGGACGACCCGGGCACGCCGCCGGACGAGGTGCCGGTCGTGCGCACCGCGCTGGCCCGGCACCTGCTCGGGGTGGACGACGTGCCCGCGGCCCTCGCGGAGGCGACGCGGGCGGTGGCGGAGCTGCCGGACACGCCCACGCCGGCGCGGGCGTGGGCGCTGGCGACGTACGCGCGCGCCGCGGTGAACGCCGGCCGGGAGGACGAGGCGGAGCAGCTCGCCGCCCGCGCGGTCGAGGTCGCGCGCGCGGTGGACGACGCGGCCGCCGAGTCGGACGCGCTGGCGACCCTCGCGGTCGCGGAACGGCTCGACCACGCGCACTCCACCGGTCTGCTGACGGAGGCGCTGGAACGGGCCGTCGCCGCCGCGGACCGGGCCACGGAGCTGCGCATCCGCTACAACCTCGCCTCGGCGCACTACGACGTGGGCGACCTGGAGGCCGCCGCGGCGGCGTCCGCCGAGGGGGTCGCGCGGGCCCGCGCGCTCGGCATGACGTGGGCGCCGCACGGCATGGAGCTGCACGCGCTCGACGCGACGGTGCGCTTCGCGCGCGGGGACCTCGCACCGCCGGCGGCCACCCCGGCGGGCGGCGGCGACGTGCCGGGGCTCGCCGCCGCGCTCGTCGGGGCGGCGCAGCTGTGGGCGGCGGTCGCGCGCGGTGACGACGGGACGGTGGCGTGGGCCGCGGCGCTGGAGCCGTGGTGGGACCGCGACGCGCTCGTCGCGCTGCTCGCGGGCGGGAACGCGGTGGACGCGCTGACGTGGCAGGGCCGGCCGGCCGAGGCGCGGGCGCTGCTCGACCGCGTCGACGCGCACATGCGCTCGGTGTGGCCCGAGATGTACACGGGCGGGATCCGGATGATGGCGCTCGCACTCGCCGCCGTCGCGGACGAGGCCGCGACCCTCCGGCTCACCGGCGGCGACGTGACCGCGCTGCTCGCCGACGCGGACGCGCGGCTCGAGCGGGCCGAGCGCACGGCGCAGGGGCGCCGGCCGCGCTCGGGCGGCATCGGGCCCGAGGGGCGGGCGTGGCTGGCCCGGGTGCGCGCCGAGCACGCACGCGCGCACGGCAGGGCGGACCCCGACGCGTGGGCGGTCGCGGTCGAGGAGTTCGGGTACGGGCACGTGTACGAGCAGGCGCGGTCGCGGTGGCGCTGGGCGGAGGCGCTGCTGGCCGCGGGCGACCGCGCGGGCGCGTCGGAGCAGGCGTCGGTCGCGCTCGCGGAGGCGGAGCGGATGGGGGCGGTGCCGCTGGCCTCGGCCGTCCGCGACCTCGTGCGCCGCGGCCGGCTCGACGTCGACGGCGTGCGCGCCCCCACGACCGACGTGCTGACCGCACGGGAGGCGGAGGTGCTGGCGCTCGTCGCGCAGGGGCTGTCGAACCGGCAGATCGGCGAGCGGCTGTTCATCTCGGGCAAGACCGTGTCGGTGCACGTGTCGAACCTGCTGGCCAAGCTCGGGGCGTCCGGCCGCGCCGAGGCGGTCGCCGTCGCGCACCGCCGGGGCCTGCTCACGGCGGTGCCGTGAGGCCGGCCGCAGGGCTGCGACCTGCCGCGACGTCGCTGATGTCGGCGTCCGGCCCTACGGTGTGACCCATGGCACAGAAGGCACCCGCGGTCGAGCTGGAGGTGGACGGGCGGACCGTCCGCGTGACGAGCCCGGACCGGGTGGTCTTCCCGGCGCGCGGGCTGACGAAGCTCGACGTCGTGCAGTACTTCGTCGCCGTCGGCGACGGCATCCTCGGCGCGCTGCTGCACCGCCCGACGACGCTGGAGCGGTGGCCGAAGGGCGTCTTCGAGGGCGCCCGCATGTCGACGCGGCAGGACAACAGCGGCGACGCGTTCTACCAGAAGCGGGTGCCGCAGGGTGCGCCGGACTACGTCGAGACGGCGCGCATCGCCTTCCCCAGCGGGCGCACGGCCGACGAGGTCGCGCCCACCGAGCTCGCGGTCGTCGCGTGGGCGGCGAACATGGGCACGCTGACCTTCCACCCGTGGCCGGTCGTCCGCGACGACGTCGACCGGCCCGACCAGGTGCGCATCGACCTCGACCCGCAGCCGGGCACGGACTTCGACGACGCCGCACGCGTCGCGCCGCACGTGCGCGAGCTCCTCGCCGAGCACGGCCTGGAGGGCGTGCCGAAGACGTCGGGCGGCCGCGGCATCCACGTCTTCGTGCCGATCGAGCCCGAGTGGTCGTTCACGGACGCCCGCCGCGCCACGATCGCGTTCGGCCGCGAGCTCGAACGGCGCCTGCCCGACGAGGTGACGATGAAGTGGTGGAAGGAGGAGCGGGGGCAGAAGATCTTCGTCGACTACAACCAGATGGCCCGCGACCGCACCATCGCCTCCGCGTACTCGATCCGCTCGAACGTCCGCGCGACCGTGTCCGCGCCGCTGCGCTGGGACGAGATCGGGGACGTGCACCCCGACGACTTCGACGTGCTGACGATGCCGCAGCGGTTCGCGGAGGCGGGCGACCTGTTCGCGCCGCTCGTCGCGCACGCGTCCCCGCGGTACCGGCTCGACTCGCTGCTCGAGCTCGCCGACCGGCAGGAGCGCGACGAGGGCCACGGCGACCTGCCGTACCCGCCGGAGTACCCGAAGATGCCCGGTGAGCCGAAGCGCGTGCAGCCGAGCAAGGACCGCGACCGCCCGCGCTGACCCAATCGCCGCCTGCATGCACCGCCTTCTCAGAGAGGGTGGTGGTGTCGTCGACCGGCCCGCACGCGGCCGCACTGGTCCCCCCTCCCCCCGGCGCTAGTGACGCCGCCCGGCGCGTCTCCTCCGCACGCGCCTTGCGCTGATGTCGTTGGCGGGCGATAGCGTCCGGCACGTGGGCCTTCAGGACGAACCACCGGTCGGGCATCTTCGGGCGATGCCATGGACCGCCGGCCAACTACGGCGGCTCGGCCGTGCCATCCGCGAGGGAGTGAGTGCGCCCTCTGGTGGTCCGAGCTACGCCGAGGTCATGAGCCACTACAACGAGCTCGCCACGAGAACGCAGGAGTCAATCCGCAGCCTCGACTGGACCAGCCTCGTGCCCGACCGTTCCGCGCCTGAGATCACCAGCCGCGCGAAGACCGTGGCGACTCTGCGAGACAAGCTCCGCAGGGACCCGGGCACGCCGCTGGGCAACATCCAGGACATCGCGGGTGTTCGGTTCGAGTGTGAGATGACGCTCGAGGAGCAGGACGTGGTGGCGCAGGCTCTCGCCGCGGCCTTCGATCACGGTCTCGAGGCCATCCGCGACCTGCGCGACGGTCAGCACGCCGGGTACCGGGCGGTCCACGTGTGGCTCCGACTGCCGCAGGGCCGAGCTGAAGTTCAGGTCCGGACGCATCTACAAGGCGCTTGGGCCAACGTCTACGAGCGACTGGCGGACGTTCTCGGCCGCGAGATCCGGTACGGGGCGGAGCCGCAAACGGCCGACGGTCGTGCACTCATGCATACGGTGCAGGAGCTGTCACTCACGAGCATCGCCCAGCTGGAAGCAGCGAAGCAGGTCGCGGCGGATCTCCGGAACTCGCAACTCGACGCCGCGGGCGCGCCTCGCTCTGCGCTCTCCGCCGACGTCGAGGCTGACCTCTCCACCATCCCGGAGCATGAAGGCACTGTCTTGCAGAACCTTCGGCAGATCGAGTCCGACCTCGCTTCTTGGCGCTCGGCGGCGTACGGTGCTCGACCATGACCGCCTTCGTGATCGCGTACAACCGCCGCACCGGCGAGCGGAAGGTGGAGGAGTACGCGGGTCCTGGTGGATATCGCGAGGCTTTCGAGCGCCGACTCCGTATTGAAGGCAGTGCGGATCCGGATGTTGAGGTGGTCTCGCTCGTGAGCGATTCGCTGGCGACGATCAAGCGGACTCACTCTCGGTACTTCCAGGACGAGCTCTCCTCCTGCTGAGAGGGCTTCACCGCCGTGAGCGCCTGATCGCCACCTGCACCACCGCGCTGGACGGCTCAGCCGCGGTACTCGTAGTGCCAGTACTCGGGGTTCGACCCGTCCTGCCGCGCCCACGCCGGGGAGACCCACCCGTACGACGGGCCGTGCTCGACGAGCCACGCCCGGGCGGCGCTGTCCCAGCCGTACTCGCACGGCAGCTCGGGGACGTCGACGGCGAGGCCGGTGCCGTGCGACGAGGTGCCCGGCGTCGCGGCCACCGAGCCCAGCGCCGCGCGCATCGCGACCTGCGTGTCGTAGTCCCGGTAGGTCAGGTCGAGCGCGAGGTCGTGCCCGAGCGCCGCACGGAACGCCGCGTTGAGCCGCTCCAGGGCCGCGGCCGCGTCGTGCCGCAGGTAGAACGGGGTGCCGCGGGAGTCCCGCGCCCACGACACGGCGGTCAGCGCCGAGGCGGGCAGCCGCCCGTTGCTCCCGTCGCCGCCCTCGGTCGGCGGGGAGGTGTAGAACGCCGGGCCCGAGTACGTCGTGGCGCACGAGCGGTCCGCGGACGGTGCCGGAGCGGACGTCGAGGGCCGGCGGGGCGCGGTTGCCGCTGCCGCTGCGGCGGCTGCCCGGCCGGCCTCGGCCTCGGCGGCGTCCCGCGCGGCGACGGCCTCGCGCACGCCGTGCTCCGCGGCGGCGACGTCGGCGGCCAGCGCCCGCAGGCGCACCGCGGACGCGGCCGGTGCCTCGGCCTCCGCCGCCTCGAGCGTCGCCGCGAGCGCCTGGCGCACGGCGTCGTCGGCGACGCGCTCGGCCGACTCCGCGAGCGTCGCCCGCGCCTGCGCCAGCGCGCCGTCGAGCGCCGCACGGGGGCCGGTGAGGACGGCCGACGTGCCGACGGCGGTGAGCGCGGCCTGCGCGGCGGCCGCGGCCGCCCGGTCCGTATCGGCGGCGTCCACCACCGCGGCGACCCGCTCCTCGGCGGCCGCGCGCTCCGCCCGGGCGTCCGCGCGCCGGTCGGCGGTCCACGCCCAGCCACCCGCCGCGGTGCCCAGGGCGAGCGAGGCGGCGGTCACGACGGCGACGGCGACGCGGCGGATGTCGACCTCCGGGAGCGGACGGGCGAGGGGCGGGGCCGAGCGCGGTCGGCGCCCACCACGGTAACCGCCACCCCCGCCGTCCTGTCACACCTCCGTCACACATCCGTGGCTCAAGAGGCGGCGTGCACGCGCCGATGCTCCGGGCATGCAGACCGCCTCGCCGACCCTCCCGGCGGGGACCGCACCGGCTGCCCCTCCGGGTGCCGGCCCCGTCCTCGCCCGCCCGCTCCTGCCTGCCGAGGCCGCCCACCTCGACCGCCTGCGGCTGTGGCTGCAGGACGACGGCGTCGACGTGCACGACGCCGGCGCGCTGGACGCCCGCTGGGCCCGCCTCCTCGGCACCCACCCCGCCGACGCGCCCGCACCCGCGGGCGTCACGGCGGCGATCGGGATCGCGGTCGGCGACCTGCTGGTGCACGCCGTGCCGGGCGCGGTCTGGATGATGTGCCCCGGCCCCGACGGCGCGACGCCCGGCGTCGTCGCCGGCGGACGCGTGCACATGCCGGTGCTGACGGTGCTGGACGCGCACGCCCGGTGCCGGCTGCGCACGCCCGTGTGGACGGTCGACTACGTGCGGCGCGCGACCGCCCACCTGACGACGCCCGCCCCCGCGTTGCCCGCGCCCGCCGGCCCGTCGCAGGCCCCCGACGCCACGCCGCACCCGGGACGCCACGCAGCCCGCGCGGCCACCCCGTCCGGGTGGGAGCCCGTGCAGCTGCCGACCGCGCACGGTGCCGCGCTGCCCAGCCGGGGACGCCGCACCGCGGCCGACGCGGGGTCGCCCGCCCCCGCCGCGCCCGCGTCGGCGCCCTGGGAGGACCTCGTCCCCCCGACCGACGCGCCTCTCACCACGTCCGACCGGTCGGAGGCGTCCCCTCCCGCAGCCGACCGGCCGGACGCGGTCCCGCCCGAGGCGGACGTCGTCACGGCGTCCACCCCGACGGTGCCGCCGGCCTCGACGCTCACGCCGGAGGACCTGCCGCACCGGCCGAGCCCGCGCGTGCAGGACCTCGCCCTGCGGGCGCTGGAGCACGCGCTCGAGCAGGCGCTCGCGGACCCGCGCGGCGTGGCGCCGTTCGTCCTGGTGCAGGACGACGACGGGTTCCGTGTGACGTCCTTCGCCCACGGCAGCGAGGGCGTGGCCGACGCGCGGGAGCACGCACGCCGCTGCCGCCTGGCCGCCGCCGCGGTCGGGTGGACGTCGCCCGCGGACGACGTTCGGCCCTACCCGCGGGTCGTCGTGGACGCCTCCGCCGCCGGTGTGCCCGGCATGCGCGTCGCGCACGCGTTCGCCCACGACGCGGACGGCGGGCGCGAGGTCGGCGGGCCGGAGGTCGTGGGGCAGTCCGCACCGGTGCTCTGACGCCACCGGTCCCCCGCCCGCCCGAGGTCCCGCGCGCGCCGGCGCGCGCCGCGCCCTAGCGTGTCCTCGTCCGCCGCCCGTCCCGAGCGGCCGTCGCGACGTGGAGGTGCACCATGAGCAGCCCCATCCCCGACCCGGGTGCCGTGCCCGACGAGCCGCAGTTCACCGACGTGCCCGGCGACGACGCCCAGCCGGACGACCCGCGCGAGGAGCAGCCGCTGCCGAGCGACGACCCGCCGCCCGCCGTCCCGGACGCGCCGGACCCGGACGACCTGCCCCTGCCGGGCGGCGCCAACCCCTCCTGACGCCGGCGGGGCCCGCGGTGCCCGAGCGCGAGCGCTCCGCCGCCGAGGCGCGCCTGCACGCGGTGGCGGCCGCGTTCGCCGACGTGCCGGGCGTCGTCCTGCCCGAGGCCGGGCGGCGGCACTTCGGCACGGCGACGCTGCGCGTGCACGGCCGGATCGTGGCCATGACGCCGTCCGACCACCTCGTGGTGAAGCTCCCGCGGGAGCGGGTGGCGGCGCTCGTCGCGTCCGGTGCGGGGCTGTCCTTCCCCGAGGCCCGGCCGCCCATGCGCGAGTGGGTGCGGATCGCGTCGGACGACCCGGAGGTCTGGCGCGGGTTCGTCGCGGAGTCGCTGGCGTACGTCGGGGGGTGACGCCGCTCGCGGGCGCACGGCCCCGGGGACGACGACGGCGAGGAGACCACGTCTCCTCGCCACTCTCAACGTATAGCGCAGCGGGGGTCTTGCGGCAAGGCCCCCGCCGTGGTCGAGGATGGCCGGCCTCGACCCGATCGGAGCGCCGCCATGCACCCCCTGACCAGCGTCTTCGCTCTTCCCGACCGGCTGGCCCCCAAGGCCGGCCCGGCCCTCGTCGCGCAGGACGAGGAGCACCTCGCCGCCGTGGCCGACGCGGTCGCGCAGTCGGTCGCGGACCTGTCCGACCGCCTCGCCGCCGCGCGCCGCGCCCCCGCCGGCCCCGGTGGGCAGGCGGTCGAGCGCGACCAGGAGGTGCGCCGGCTGGGCGCCCGGCTGCGCACGCTGCGCCGCTTCGGGGCGGACCTCTGCCTCGGCCGCATGGTCCCCGCGGACGGGTCCGCGCCGGTGTACGTGGGTCGGCTCGGGCTGACGGACCGCGAGGGCCGGCGGCTGCTCGTGGACTGGCGGTCCGCCGCCGCCGAGCCGTTCTTCGGGGCGACGCACGCCGAACCCATGGGGCTGGTCAGCCGGCGCCGCTACCGGTGGGCGGGCGGGCGCGTGCGCGACTACTGGGACGAGGTGTTCACGCCCGAGGGGCTCGAGGGGCACGCCGCGCTGGACGACCAGTCCGCGTTCCTCGCCGAGCTCGCCGCCGCCCGCTCCCCGCGCATGCGCGACGTCCTCGGGACGCTGCAGGCCGACCAGGACGCGATCGTCCGGGCCGGGTCCGACGGCGCGCTCGTGGTGGACGGCGGACCGGGCACCGGCAAGACCGTCGTGGCGCTGCACCGCACCGCCTACCTGCTGCACTCCGACCCCCGCCTGGGGCACCGCCGCGGCGGCGTGCTCGTCGTCGGGCCGCACGAGCCGTACCTCGCGTACGTCGCCGACGTGCTGCCGAGCCTCGGTGAGGAGGGCGTCCGCACCTGCACCCTGCGGGACCTCGTGCCGGAGGGCACGACGGCGGTCGAGGAGCCGGACCCGCAGGTCGCGGCGCTCAAGGCGTCGGCGGAGATGGTGCGGGCGGTCGAGCCGGCCGTCCGGTTCTCCGAGCGTCCCCCGACGACGCGGCTCCTCGTCGGGACGCCGTGGGCCGACGTCCCCGTCGGAGCGGCCGACTGGGCGGAGGCGTTCGACGCCGTCGAGCCCGGGACGCCGCACAACGAGGCGCGCGACCAGGTCCTCGACGCCCTGCTGGACGCCCTCGTCGACCGGTACGCCGACGGCGACGACGTGCCCGCCGCCCCGCTGCGGCGCGCGCTGGGCCGGGACCGGGACCTGCTGCGCACGCTCGGGTCCTCGTGGCCCCTCCTCGACGCCACCGACCTCGTCGCCGACCTCTGGTCGGTCCCCGCGTACCTGCGCCTGTGCGCCCCGTGGCTGACGCCCGAGCAGGTGCGGCTGCTGCAGCGCCCCGACCCGCGCGCCTGGACGGTGTCGGACCTGCCGCTGCTCGACGCGGCCCGTCACCGCCTCGGCGACCCGGAGGCGTCCCGGCGTGCGCGCCGGGAGGCGGCGGCCGTCGAGGCGGAACGCGCACGCCGCGCGGACGTCGTCGCGGACCTCGTCGCGAGCGACGGCACCGAGATGCAGGTCATGTCGATGCTGCGCGGCGCGGACCTCGAGTCGGCGCTGCTCACGGGGGCGCGCGGGAGCGCCGCGGACCCCGACCCGCTCGCCGGGCCCTTCGCGCACGTCGTCGTGGACGAGGCGCAGGAGCTCACCGACGCCGAGTGGCTGATGCTGCTGGCCCGCTGCCCGTCGCGCAGCCTCACCGTCGTCGGCGACCGCGCGCAGGCGCGGCACGGGTTCACCGGCACCTGGCAGGAGCGGCTCGCGCGCGTCGGCCTGGACCGCGTCCGCGTCGCGACGCTCACCGTCGGCTACCGCACGCCCGCACCGGTGATGGCCGAGGCCGAGCGGGAGGTGCGCGCGGTGCTGCCCGACGTCACGGTGCCGACGTCGGTGCGCAGCGGCCCGCCGGTCGTCCACGGGCCGGTCGCGGAGCTCGACGCCGTCGTCGCCGGCTGGCTCGCCGAGCACGCCGAGGGGACGGCGTGCGTCGTCGGCGCGCCGGGGTACGCGGGGCCGGACGGGCGGGTGCGCTCGCTGCCGCCGGAGCTCGTCAAGGGGCTCGAGTTCGACCTGGTGGTCCTCGTCGACCCGGCGTCGTGGGGCGGCGGGGTGCAGGGCGCGGTCGACCGGTACGTCGCCATGACCCGCGCGACCCGGCAGCTGGTGGTGCTGACCGGCGGCTGACGGCGCCGGCGGGCGCGCGTCGTCCACGGGACGGCGAAGGCCCCGCCCGGTGATCCGGTGCGGGGCCTTCGTGCGCGAGCCGCCTTGGGGAATCGAACCCCAGACCTTCTCATTACGAGTGAGACGCTCTGCCGACTGAGCTAAGGCGGCGCCGACGTGACGACGGGCCCGAGGGCCGCACCGCAACGGCGAGCGCGCCCACTGTACCCGGCCCCCCGCCCGACTCCCAACTCCGTGCGGGGTGGCGCGGACCACGGTCGCCGGCCCGGGCCCGGCTCAGCAGCGCGCGCCCTCCTCGGGGACCGCACCCGTGAGCAGGTACGCGTCGACCGTCTCCTGCACGCACGACCCCGCCCGGCCGTACGCGGTGTGCCCCTCGCCCTCGTAGGTGAGCAGCACGCCGGACGACAGCAGGTCCGCCAGCGCCTGCGACCACGCGTACGGCGTCGCCGGGTCGTTCGTCGTCCCCACGACGAGGATCGGGGCGGCACCCTCGGCGGCGTACGAGTCGAGCGCGCCGACCTCGGGGACCGGCCAGTCGGCGCAGGCCGCCCCGCCGTAGGAGAAGAACTCGCCCACCGTCGGCGCCACCGCGGCGATCTGCTCCGCCTCCGCGCGCATCGCCTCGGGCTCGGCGGGTGCGCGGTCGTCGAGGCAGAGGATCGCGGTGAACGCCTCGTTCTGGTTGGTGGCGTACGTGCCGTCGGGCTGACGGTTGTAGTACTGGTCGGCCAGCTGCAGCAGCGCCGTGCCGTCGCCCGCGAACGCCGACGTCAGCGCCTGCGTCAGCACCGGCCACGACTGCTGCGCGTACAGCGGCGTCGCCACGCCGCTGAAGGCGAGCGAGACGGTCAGCTCGCGGTCCGTCTGCGTGCGCATCGGGTTGGCGCGGATCTTGTCGAACAGCTCGGAGATCTGCGCCAGGCCGTCGTCGACGTCGCCGCGCAACGGGCACCCGGAGGCCGCCTGGCAGTCCGCGACGTACGCCCGCAGCGCGCTCTCGAAACCGGCCGCCTGCCCGGCGGCGACCTCCCCGGAGTCGAGGGTCGGGTCGAGCGCGCCGTCGAGCACGAGCCGGCCCACCCGCTGCGGGAACAGCGCCGCGTACGTCGCGCCGAGGTCGGTGCCGTAGGAGTAGCCGAGGTACGTCAGGGCGTCGTCGCCCAGCACCGCGCGCAGGACGTCCATGTCGCGGGCCGCGCTCACGGTGTCGACGTGACCGAGCAGCGGCCCCGTCCGCTCCAGGCACGCCCGCCCGAACTCGGCGTTGCGCCGCACCGCCTCCGCGATGCCCTCGTCCGTGCCGAAGTCGGGCACCCACGCGGTGAGGGCGTCGAGCTCGGCCGGCTCGACGCACGTGACGGGGGACGACGCGCCCACGCCGCGCGGGTCGAACGCCACCAGGTCGTACGCGGCCCGCACCTGCGCGCTCACGAGCTGCTGGAAGCTCGGCAGGAAGTCGATCGCCGAGTGGCCCGGCCCGCCCGGGTTGAGCAGCAGCGACCCGACGTGGTCACCCGTGGCCGGGACGCGGCGCAGCGCCAGCGTGATCGTCTCGCCCTCCGGCTGCGACCAGTCCAGCGGCGCCGTCGCCTCCGCGCACTGCTGCGACCCGCACACCTTCCACTCGAGCTGCTGCTCGTAGAACGGGGCGAGCGCGGGGTCGACGCCCTCGCTCGCCGAGGCGGCGCCGGACGTGGGGGCGGTGGCCTGGTGCCGCGGCGCCGGCGTGCACGCGGCCAGCACGAGGGCGACCAGGACGACGAGGGCGGACCGGCGCAGCGAGGAGGGCGTCGGCATGGCGCCTACGGTATCCCGCACCACGGACGCCCTCGCCCGTGCGGTCGCCCGTCCGCACGAGCCCCCCGCGCGGTCGTCACGGGACGTCCGCCGCCCGTCCGTGGGGCGGCGGTCAGCCCTGCGGGCGCAGCGCGATCGCCATCGCCTCGACCGCCAGCAGCGGCGCGACGTTGCCCGCCAGGCGCGTGCGCGCCTGCCCGACGGCGTCCATGCGCCGCAGCGTCTGCTCGGGCGTCGAGCCGGCCGCGAGCGTGCGGACGGCGTCCTCCTGCTCGACGTTGACGAGGTCGACCCCCGCGCCGAGCTGCACCACGAGCACGTCGCGGTACAGCGACAGCAGGTCCACCATGGCGCGGTCGAGCACGTCACGCTGCGCGCGCGTCGCCCGCCGCTTCTGCTCCTCCTCGAGCGCCTTGAGCTGTCCGCGCAGCGCGGGCGGGACGGTCGTCGCCCCCTCGGCGCCGAGCGAGCGCAGCAGCGCGTTCTTCTCGGCGGCGTCCCGCTCCTCGGTCGCGGCCTTGGCGTCGGCCTGCGCCGTCTCGACGAGCTCGCCGGCGGCCAGCACCGCGTCCCCGACGCCGCGCACGCGGGTCGCGATGCCGAGCACGGCGGCTCGCCGCTCGCGCGCCTGCGGGTCGCGGGCCAGGCGTCGCGCGATCCCGACGTGGCTCTGGGCGGCGCGCGCGGCCACGACCGCGGTGCGGTGGTCGACGCCGTCCCGCCGGACGAGCAGCTCCGCGACCGCCTCGACCGGGGGCACGCGCAGCGCGACGGACCGGCTGCGGCTGCGGATCGTGACGAGCACGTCCTCCGGACCGGGTGCGCACAGCAGCCACACCGTCCGCTCCGGCGGCTCCTCGACCGCCTTGAGCAGCACGTTCGCGCTCTGCTCGTTGAACCGGTCCGCGTCCTCGACGACGATCACGCGCCAGCGGCCCTGCGACGGCGCCCGCTGCGCGAGCTCCACGAGGGGCCGGGTGGTGTCGACGCGGATGAAGACGCCCTCGGTGGCGACGAGCGTCACGTCGGGGTGCGTGCCCCCCATCACCGTCGTGCACGCGTGGCACGTGCCGCACCCGCCGGCCTCGCACTGCAGCGCGGCCGCGAACGCGCGCGCCGCGTTGGACCGCCCCGACCCCGGCGGGCCGGTGAGCAGCCACGCGTGGGTCATCGCCGACGGGTCCTCGACGGCGTGGCGCAGCACTGCGACCGCGGGCTCCTGCCCGACCAGGTCGTCCCAGACGCTCACGCGCCCGCCCCTCCCCCGGCGGCCGGCGCCACCGCCGCCGGGCGCTCCGGGACCGTGCCCTCGACCAGCGGGACCACCCGCTCGCGCACCGCCGCGGCGACGACGTCCGCCGGCTGCGTCGCGTCGAGCACGAGCCAGCGACCGGGGTCGGCCGCGGCGCGGTCGAGGAAGGCCTGCCGCGTGCGGCGGTGGAACGCGTCGCCGGCGGACTCGAGTCGGTCCGGGTCGCCCGTCAGGCGCGCGAGCCCGACGGCCGGGTCGAGGTCCAGCAGCACCGTGACGTGCGGCAGCAGCCCGTACGTCGCCCAGAGGGAGAGCTCCTCGACCTCCGCCGCACCGAGACCGCGCCCCGTGCCCTGGTACGCCACCGACGAGTCGAGGTACCGGTCGGTGAGGACGACCGCCCCCCGCTCCAGGGCCGGACGGACGAGGCTCGCCACGTGGTGCGCGCGGTCGGCCGCGTACAGGAGTGCCTCGGTGCGCGGGTCGAGGTCCTCGCCGTGCAGGATCGCCTGGCGCAGCTCACGGCCCAGCGGGGTGCCGCCCGGCTCGCGCGTCACGACGACCTCGCGGCCGAGCTCGGCGAGGTGGTGCCCGAGCAGCGCGACCTGCGTGGACTTGCCGGCGCCGTCGCCGCCCTCGAACGAGACGAACACCCCGACGGGTGCGCCGGGGACGGGCTGCTGGGTCACCGCGTCAGGCTAGCGCCCGCCCCGGACACTCCCGTCCGTCGCCCCGGGGCGCACGTACGCCCCGGCACCCGTGGGGGCGCCGGGGCGTGGTGACGTGCCGCCGACGGGTCAGGCCGTGTCCTCGCCCGGGTAGACGACGCCGATCTGGCGGCGGACCTCGTCCATCGTCCGCATCACCTCGAGCGTGCCCTGCCACGACATCCGCGGGCTCTCGGTGTCCCCGGCGGCGACCCGCCGGGCGACCTCGGCGGCCTCGTACTGCAGCCCGCGCGCGTACGGCTGCTCGAACGTCCACTCGCGCCCGTCACGCCGCGCGACGCGGAACTGCGTCGGCCCGTAGAAGCTGCCCGCGACGCGGATGTACCCCTCCGTCCCGGAGATCGACGAGGTCGTCGGCGTCTTCGACCACATCGTGGTGTGCAGCGTCGCCTGCACCTGGTCGCCGTACTCGAGCACCATCGAGATCTGGCCGTCGACGCCGGTCGACGTGAGCTGCCCGAACGCGTGCACCCCCGTCGGCACGCCCAGGAAGTCGTGCGCCCACGACACCGGGTAGACGCCGAGGTCGAGCAGCGCGCCGCCGGCGAGCTCGGGCGCGTACAGCCGGCTGCTCGCGTCGAACGGGAAGTACTGCCCGTGGTCGGCGCGGATGTTGACGATGTCGCCGATCTCGCCGGCCTCGATCACCTGGTGCAGCGCGGCGACGTGCGGGAGGAAGCGCGTCCACATCGCCTCCATGACGAACACCCCGGCGGCCTCCGCCGCGGCGAAGACCTCCTCCGCCTCGGCGGCGTTGCGCGTGAAGGACTTCTCGACGAGCACGTGCTTGCCGGCCCTGATCGCGAGCAGCGCGTGCTCGCGGTGCTCGGAGTGCGGGGTCGCGACGTACACCGCGTCGACCTGCCGGTCCTCGACGAGCTCCCGGTAGCCGACGTGCGTCGTCGGCACGCCGTGCGCCGTGGCGAACCGCTCCGCCCGGTCGCGGTGCCGCGACCCGACGGCCACGACCTGTGCGCGAGTGAACTCCCGGACGGAGTGGACGAACGTCGAGGCGATGTTGCCGGCGCCGAGGATGCCCCAGCGGATCGACGGTGCGGAACGAGGGTCCTCGGTACGAGCCATGGCGCCAACCTAGCGGCCCGCACGGACGCACGTCCGGGTGACGCCGCACGTCGGTGACGGCGCGGTGGGGCGCGTCCGCATGCCGGTACGGGCGCCTCACGAACCGCCCGTCCGGTGCGGGTGACGCGCCGCGGGCCGCACGGACCTGCGTCTCGTGCCGGCGCCGTCCCGCATGGCGGGCGCCGCGCCGAGGTGGGGCACCACCAGGGAGGGGACCGCCCCGGCGTGCACCTCGCGTGCCGCGACCCGCAGCACCAGGGCGCCTGTCGCGACCACGGCGTTCTGCCGCTCCCGGTCCCGGAAGAGCGCTCGCGGCGCGCTGTGCGGTCCGGCGCCGTCGACCTCGAGCACGAGGAGCCGCCCGTCCGGCAGCGACCACCCGAGGTCGCCCCGCGCGATCGTCCGTCCGGTCGCGTCGCGCACGGCGACCTGGAGGTCGTGCGGCGGCACGCCCGCGTCCCGGCACTGGAGCCGCGCCCACGTCTCCAGCGGCGACTGGGCGCGTCCGTCGACGAGGTCCCACCACGACGCGCTGCGTGCGGCGCCCCGTCGTCCACGCACCACCGCCCGGACGTCCGCGAGCTCGTCCTCGCGCACGAGCCCGCGCTGCAGCGCCGAGTCGAGGACCGCCACGGCGTGCTCGCGCGTCAGCTCCGGCACCGCCTGCGCGAGTGCGGTGACGGGGTCGACCACGCGCGCGGCGCCGACGGTCCCGACCCGTGCGCGCTCGGACGCGGCGAGCGTGCGCACACGGGTGCCCCCGCGCAGCCGGTGCGACGCGCCGGGGAGCGTGGCCACCTCCCTGACGACGTCGACCGGCAGGCCGTCGACCCCGTGCAGCGCGAGCGCGCAGCAGCCTGTCGCGACAGCGCGCTCGACACCGGCCGCGAGCAGGGCGGACCAGGCCGTGCGTCGCCGCCGCGCGGCCGTCTCGTCGCCTCCGGCGACCGGCACCGGTGCACCGTCGGCGAGCCGGAGCACCTGGTCGACCCCGCGCACGGAGACCGCGAGCGCCCCCGCCCGTCGCAGCGCGGCCCGTCGACCGGCACCCACGCCCGCCGCGTCGCACTGCCCGGCGGAGAGGAGCCACTCCTGGGTGCGCGCGAGCCGCAGGAGCGTCGGGGGCAACGGAGCGGGAGCGGGCACGAGCGCATCGCACCGCGGCGGCGTGCCGGCGCGAACCGGAACGTGCCGGATCTCGGGACACAGGTGCGGCCCGGCGGGGCCGGGGACGGCTCGCTGACCGACCCGCCGGCCGACCCCGTCACCCGCTGGCCGCCCCGTCACCCACGGCACCTCCGGGAACATCTCCTGGTCCCACTCCTGGTCCCACAGCGCGGGACGCCCAGGTGACGCGCCGCGCCTTCGTGGGGCCTGCCGGCCGTGAGGTCGCACCGTCGCGCGGCTCGCCGCGTGCGCATCTCGGGGTACGGGACGTGACGGCCGGAGGTGTCGGTCGTCCAGGCACCGGGCGGGCGCCTGCCGCCGGCGGGGCGGCCTTGGGCGAGGGCCGGCGTCAGGGCGTCGGAGGCGGGAGCCACATGCCGATCGTCGTCGGGGCCGTCTCCACGAAGCCGTGGCGGGTGTAGAGGCGGCGGCCCGGCTCGTCGGCGAGGAGCGTGATGTACGCCCCCGGCGGGGCCGACGTGCGGATGCGGTCGAGCAGCCATGTGAGGACCGCGTCGCCCAGGCCGCGGCGCTGGTGCTCGGGCAGGACCGCCATGTCGACGACGTGGAAGTACCAGCCGCCGTCGCCGATCACGCGGCCCATGCCGACGGGACGGCCCCCGCCGTCCACCACGTGCACGGCCGCCCACCCGCCGGGCAGCGCGGCGGCGGCCTGCTCGGGGGTGCGGGGCGTCAGGCCCGAGAGGCGGCGCAGGTCGAGGTAGGACGCGACGTCGGGCGGCCCCTCGACCAGACGGTACGGGGCGGGCAGCGGCACGCGGCCAGGGTAGGCGCCGGCACCCGGGACGAGGGGGACCCGGCCGGCACCCGTCGTCGGCGGCATCCCTAGGGTGGCGGGATGGACCTCGACCCCGACGCGCTGCTCGCCGGCCCGCGCGGGCGTCGGCTGTGCCTGGCGGTCGCGCGGGCCGCCGCCGAGCTCGACCCCGGGCACGACGCGCAGCCCCTGCGCGACGCCCTGTTCCACGCCGGCTACCACCTCGACCCAGGCGCCGGCCGCTCGCTCGTCCGGATGTGGTCGGCCGGCCGGGTGGACGAGGCCGAGCTGCCGCACCCGTCGCCCGCCGCGGTCGCCGCGCTCCTCGACGAGGTCCCGCTCACCGGGCTCGACGCGCGCACGCTGCTCCTCGCGCTCGTCCACGCGGTCGACCACGCCCGGTACTGGCAGGAGCCGGACGGCGAGGACGTCCTCGCGGCGACGCCGCCGGTGCGCGACGCGCTGCGTCGGGTCGCGGCGCAGCTGGTCACGGACCCGGCGACGGCGTGGTGGTCGTCGCCGGCTCCGCGGGACGACCAGTGGGTGGTCGACCTCCCGCACGCGTCGCCGGCGCCGCCGGTCGAGGGCGACGCGGCCGCCTGGCTGGCGCGGTGGCGTGCGGACGAGGTCGCCGACGAGGAGCGCGCCCGCGGGGACCGACCGTCCGACGTCCGCGCCCCGCACACCGGCTCGTGGTGGTCGGTCCCCGCGTTCGCGCGGCTCACGACGACGACGCGGGCGCTCGGCGCGGACGGCCCGCTCGGCCTGTGGTGCGTCGAGGACGGGGCGGGGTGGGAGGAGGCGCACGTGCGCCGGGTGGTGGTGCCGACGGGGGCGCGCGTGCTGGAGGTCGACGGCCCCGACGCGTGGGCCGACCTGTGCCGGCGCCACCCGCTCGAGGTCACGGCCGGGCGCCGTCACGACTGGTTCCGCGTGACCGGCCGCGACGGGCGCTGGTGCCTGCCGGACTGGTCGCGCGTCGCGCAGGAGGCGGACGCGGTGCACGTCACGGTGGCGGGGTACCTCACGACCGCCGGCCGGGCCGTGCCCGTGGACGACGACCTCGCGACCGTGCTGGCCGGGTGGGACCCGGACCGGACGTACTGGCTGACGGACGTCGAGCCGGCCGCGACGCCGGGACGACGCTGGGAGATGGGGCGCGACCGCGGCGGTGAGCCGCTCTGGCGTCCGGCGGCACCCTGACGGCCGCGCCAGCGGGCGCTCCCCCGCGTCTCGTCCTCCCGCGCCTGCGTCACGCCGGGTCGGGCGCCGCCGCCGCACCGGCGCGTCCCGCCGCCGCGAACCGGCCGGCCACCTCCTCGAGCGTCGCCACGAGCTCCGGCGGCGAGACGACCGTGAACCGCGCGCCGACCAGGCCGAGCGCGGTCGCCGCCCACAGCAGGTCGTCGACGTCGAGTCGGACGCGGCAGCGCCCGCCCGGCTCGTCCTCGACCGACAGCCACCACGGGACGCGCCGGCGCGCCTGGGCGGCGGACGCCTCGACGACGGCCTCGACGCGCCACCGCTGCGGCCCGCCGCTGACGCGCTCGCGCACCCACGCGGCGACGTCGTCGGCCGGCAGGGGCCGCGGCGCGAACGGGCGTCCGGTCCCGCGCGGGGCGTCCGCGCGGTCGAGGCGGAACACGCGCCAGTCGGCGCGGTCCGGGTCCCAGGCGACGAGGTACCAGGCGGAGCCGAGCGGCACCAGCCGGTAGGGGTCCACGGTGCGGTCCGTGCGGACGCCGTCCGCAGCGGTGTAGGTGAACGCGAGGCGCTCGCCGTCGCGGCAGGCGAGGGCGACGGCCGTGAGCACGTCGGCCGCCGCACCGGCGCCACCGCCGCCCGCGCCCCACGTCCCGGGCACCGTCACGGCCCGGAGCGCGTCGACCCGCCGGCGCAGGCGTGCCGGCATGACAGGCACCACCTTGGCGAGCGCCCGCACCGACGGCTCGGCGAGGCCCGCCACCCCGGTCGACGCCGCGGCGCCCAGCCCGACGGCGAGCGCGACCGCCTCCTCGTCGTCGAGGACGAGCGGCGGCAGCGCGGCGCCCGGGGCGAGCGCGTACCCGCCGGCGACGCCGGGCTGCGCGTCCACCGGGTAGCCGAGCTCGCGCAGCCGCTCGACGTCGCGGCGCAGCGTGCGCAGGGAGACGCCCAGCCGGTCGGCGAGGTCGGTGCCCGACCAGTGCCGGCGCTGCTGGAGCAGCGACAGCAGGCGCAGGGTCCGCGAGCTCGTGACGGCCATGCGCCGAGTGTGCCCGTCATCGCGGTCAGGAACTGGCACCGATCCTTCCTACGGTCGTCGCGACACCGACGGCCACGGCCGTCCGACCCGAGGAGAGACCCATGTCCGTCACCACGACCACGCACCTCAACTTCCGCGGCGACGCCCGCGCCGCCCTCGCGCTGTACCGCGACGTGTTCGGCGGCGACGTCACCGTCGTCACCTACGCCGACGCGCACGCCGCCCAGGACCCGGCCGAGGCCGACCAGGTCATGTGGGGGCAGGTCGTCTCCCCCGACGGCTTCCACGTCATGGCGTACGACGTGCCGGGCCGCCTGCCCTACGAGCGGGGCGCCAACCCGTTCTTCGTGTCCGTCCGCGGCAGCGACGCGGAGGAGATCACCCGGTACTGGAACGCGCTCGCGGACGGCGCGACCGTCGTGCAGAACCTCGGCCCGGCCGGCTGGGCGCCGCTGTACGGGATGCTCGTCGACCGCTTCGGCGTGACGTGGGTGCTCGACGTCGCGGTCGCGTACGAGGGCTGACCCGGCCTGGTCGCGCACGAGGGCTGACCCGGCCCGGACGCACGACCACCCGCGCGTTCGTGCGCCCACCGGGCGCCCGGACGTGCGGGACACGCGCCTCGGCCCCGCGTCGTCCCACCGCTCGGGACCGGACGGGGTCGGCGGGCCTGCGCCGGTCCGGCAGATCCCCCCGACCGACCCGGAGACGCGGACGGGCGGGCACCGGCGTGCGGTGCCCGCCCGTCGGCGGGTGCGGAGCGGGCGGCGTCAGCCCTTCGTCGCCGCCTTCTTGCGCGTCGTGGTGGTCTTGCGGGCGGTGGTGCGCTTCTTCGCGGGGCCGGCCGCCCGCTTCTCCGCGAGCAGCTCGACGGCCTGCTCGGGCGTGATCGACTCGGGCGTCACGTCCTTGGGCAGGGTGCGGTTCGTCTCGCCGTCGGTGACGTACGCGCCGAAGCGGCCGTCCTTGACGACGATCGGCTTGCCGCTCGTCGGGTCGGTGCCCAGCTCGCGCAGGGGCGGCGTGGCGGTCTGCCCGCGGCCACGCTTGGGCTGCGCGTAGATCGCGAGCGCCTCCTCGAGCGTGACCGTGAAGAGCTGCTCCTCCGACGCGAGGGTCCGCGAGTCGGTGCCCTTCTTCAGGTACGGCCCGTACCGCCCGTTCTGGGCGGTGATCTCCGCGCCCGACTCCGGGTCGACGCCGACCACGCGCGGCAGCGACATGAGCCTCAGCGCGTCCTCGAGCGTCACCGTGGCCAGCGACATCGACTTGAACAGCGACGCCGTCCGCGGCTTCGGCTGCGCGGCGAGCGCCTTCTTGCGGGCGGCCGCGGACAGGTTCGGGTCGAGCTCGGGCTCCGGCAGCACCTCGGTGACGTACGGGCCGTAGCGGCCGTTGCGCGCCACGATCTGCGTGCCGGTGGACGGGTCCGTGCCGAGCACCTGGTCGCCGTCCGGCTGCGTCTCCAGCAGCTCGCGCGCCTTGGCCGGCGTGAGCTCGTCGGGCGCGAGGTCGTCGGGGACGGACGCGCGGCGCGGCTCGTCGTCGGGGCCGTCACCGGGCACCTCGAGGTACGGGCCGTAGCGCCCCACGCGCAGGACGACGCCGTCGCCGATGTCGATCGAGTTGACGTCGCGCGCGTCGATGTCGCCGAGGTTCTCCAGGATGCCGCGCAGGCCGCCGCGCTCCGGGGAGTCCGACCGGTCGCCGAAGTAGAACTCCGTCAACCAGTCGACGCGGTCCTTCTGCCCGGCGGCGATCGCGTCGAGGTCCTCCTCCATCTCGGCGGTGAACGAGTAGTCCACGAGCCGGTCGAAGTTCTCCTCGAGCAGCCGCGTCACGGCGAACGCGAGCCACGACGGCACGAGCGCCTGGCCACGGTTCGTCACGTACCCGCGGTCCTGGATGACGCCGATCGTCGCGGCGTACGTCGACGGCCGGCCGATCCCGCGCTCCTCGAGCGCCTTGACCAGCGACGCCTCGGTGTAGCGCGGCGGCGGGGACGTGCGGTGCCCGTCGGCGGCGAGGTCGCTCGCGGTCAGCGGGTCGCCCTCCGCCATGCGCGGCAGGCGGGCGTCCTTCTCGGGGCGTGCGCCGTCCTCGGACGCCTCGGCGTCGTCGTAGCGGCCGACGTCGCGCCCCTCCTCGTACGCGGCGAGGAACCCGCGGAACGTGATGACCGTGCCGGACGCGGAGAACAGGGTCTCGACCGGCTCGGCGCCGGCCGGCGCGGCGGTCGCCGCGAGGCGCACCGACGCGGTCTGTCCGCGCGCGTCCGCCATCTGCGACGCGACCGTGCGCTTCCAGATCAGCTCGTACAGGCGGAACTGGTCGCCCGAGAGCTGCTTCGCGACCTGCGCCGGCGTGCGGAAGTGGTCGCCGGCGGGGCGGATGGCCTCGTGCGCCTCCTGCGCGCCCTTGGCCTTCGAGGCGTACACGCGCGGCGCGTCCGGCACGTACTCGGCGCCGTACAGCTCGGCGGCCTGCCGGCGCGCGGCGTCCACCGCCTGCGTCGACAGCGTCGGCGAGTCGGTCCGCATGTAGGTGATGTAGCCGTTCTCGTACAGCGACTGCGCCGTGCGCATCGTCTGCCGCGAGCTCATCCGCAGCTTGCGGGACGCCTCCTGCTGGAGCGTCGACGTGGTGAACGGGGCGGCCGGGCGGCGCGTGTACGGCTTGGTCTCGAGCGAGCGGACGGTGAAGTCCGCGTCGGCGAGCCCGGCGACGAGCGCGTGCGCCCGCTCCTCGTCGAGCGCGACGGCGTCCCGCGTGCGCAGCTGCCCGCGGTCGTCGAAGTCGCGCCCGCTGGCCACCCGCTGCCCGCCCACGCCGGTGAGGCGGGCGCTGAACCGGGGCTCCCCGGCGTCCTGCACGGCGAACGTCCCGACGACGTCCCAGTAGTCGGCGGCGACGAACGCCATGCGCTCGCGCTCGCGCTCGACGACGAGCCGGGTGGCGACGGACTGCACGCGCCCCGCCGACAGCCCCTGGCGGACCTTGCGCCACAGCACCGGGCTGACCTCGTAGCCGTACAGCCGGTCGAGGATGCGCCGCGTCTCCTGCGCGTCGACGAGCCGCTCGTCGAGCTCGCGCGTGTTCTGCAGGGCCCGCGTGATCGCCTCGCGCGTGATCTCGTGGAAGACCATCCGCTTGACCGGCACCTTGGGCTTGAGCTCCGCGAGCAGGTGCCAGGCGATGGCCTCCCCCTCGCGGTCCTCGTCGGTGGCGAGGTAGAGCTCGTCGGACTCCTTGAGGAGCTTCTTGAGCTCGGCGACCTTCTTCTTCTTGTCCGCGTCGACGACGTAGTACGGCTGGAACCCGTGCTCCACGTCGACCGCGAACTTCCCGTACGGGCCCTTCTTCATCTCCGCCGGCAGCTCCGACGGCTGCGGCAGGTCGCGGATGTGGCCGACGGACGCCTCGACGTCGTAGCCCTCGCCGAGGTACCCGGCGATGGTGCGTGCCTTCGCGGGTGACTCGACGATGACGAGCTTGCGCCCTGCTGACATCTGACCGGCCTTCCGTGCCGTACGGGTGGGGCGAGAGGGGTGGAGGGGGTGGGTTACCCCGGGGACTCTACGTGCCTGCGTCAAGCGCGTGCGGCGGCCGTCTCGTCCCGCGACCCCGCGGCGTGCCGCAGGACGAGCATCGCCGCGAAGGTCAGGCACGACGCGGCGACGACGGCCGTCACGCCGCCCGCGTACGCGGCGAGCTCGGCACGCCCGCTGGGCACGCCGCCGCGCCCCGCCCAGGTCCGTCCGAGCAGCACCGCGGCGAACGTGCCCGTACCGACCGCGACCACGACGAGCGTCACGGCCGTCCCGCGGGTGCGCCGCCACCAGCGGTCGCCGCCCTCGACCCGCGCCAGCGCGGCGGTCGTCGTCGACGGCGCCGGGGCCAGCGCCATCGCACCGCACACGACCGCGGCCCACGCGAGCACGACGAACGCCGCCGCCACCACGTCCGAGGGGCGGTGCCACTGCCCGACGAGCGTCGAGACGCCCGTGGCCGCGGTGTACGCGGCGCCGACCACGGCCACCGCCGGGCGGGCCCGCGGCGGGACGACGAGCAGCAGCGCGGCCGAGACCGACGCCGCCACGGTGGTGTGCCCGCTCGGCAGCGTGTTGCCGTAGTCGGCGCCCACGCCGAGGTCGGGGCGGTCCATCAGCCGCTTGACCGCCTGGGTCGTGAGGTTCGCGCCCCCGACCAGCACCGCGACCTGCACCGCCAGCGACCAGCGCCGCCGCACGACGGCGATGAGCACCGCGGCGAGCAGCACGGCCGCGACGAACCCGACGGACACGACGTCGAGCACCGGCTCGGCGACGGTCCACAGCCGTCCCTGCCCGAACCGTGCCCCGTCGAGGGCGGCGTCCTCGACGCGCTGCCCCGCCCAGGTCTCGACGAAGAGGCGCGCCAGCACCCCCACCGCGAGCGCGGACGCGACCGCCACGACGGCGGACCAGAGGGCGACGGTGGCGCGCCTGCGGGGCCGGTGGGTGGCGGGGGCCGCGGCGGGCGCCGCAGCCCGGCCGGGCGGGACGGACGGGCGCTCGTGCACGGAGCACACCGTAGGACACGCGTGCGCCCGTCCGGGCGACGACCGGGTGCACGTGCACGCACCGCCCCGACTCCTCACACGGACCGCCCGGGCCGCGCACGTCGTCCTCGCGTCCGGGCCGTGCCGGCCCGGCGGTCAGCGGGCGCGCGGCCCCCGCACGGCGGCGGGCGGCACGGTGTCCGCGGCCGCGCCGTCGTCCGCGAGGTCGTCCACGCCGCCGAGCGCCCCCGTGTGCCACTCCTCCAGCCGCCACCGGCCGGGTCCGCCGTCGAGCGTCACCGCGCCCGTGTTGGACAGCTCGTTGGTGGCCGCGGCCTCGGGGCCGACGTCCGGGCAGCGGGCGGCGACCCACGCGCGGATGATCGCGCCGTGGCTGACGACCACGACGGTCTCGCCCGCCGCCGCCACCTCCTCGACGACCTCGTCGAAGCGGCCGAGCGCCTGCGTGCCGTCCTCGCCGCCCGGCACGCGGGCGGCGAGGTCGCCGGTCCCCCACCGCAGGACCGCCCGGAGGTAGGCCATGACGGAGGCGTGGTCCGAGGCCATCTCGAGCTCGCCCGCGGCGACCTCGCGCAGCCCGGCGCGCACGCGCACGTCGAGGCCCAGCGCGGCGGCCAGCGGCGCCGCGGTCTGCTGCGTGCGCACGAGCGTCGAGGCGTACAGGGCGTCGACCCCGCGGCCGGCCAGCGCCGGCACGAGCGCCTCGGCCTGGCGGCGGCCGAGGGGCGTCAGGTCCGCGCCGGGCTCGGCGGTGTCGAGGTGGTGCCCGACGTTCGAGGACGTCTGGCCGTGCCGGACGAGGAGGAGGCGCACGCGCCCATCCTGCCCCGGCGGGGCGTGCCGTCCCCGGGGGACGTCAGAGCGGGAAGGCGGCGTACGCGTCGGCGACGTCCCCCACGGGTGCCGTCAGCCGCAGCACGGCCGTGCCGTTCTGCCACACCGCGACACCGGTGCCGTCGCCCGCGTCCGCGATCGTGTAGGACCCGACGGCGGCGCCGTCGGCCTGCACCTCGCCGGTGGCGGGCAGCGCGGGCCCGTCCTGCGACGTGGCGGACGGGCTCGGTGCCGCGGTGGGCAGCGCACCGACGAGGGACGCGGCGTACGCGGCCGCCTCCTCCGGGGTCTCGAACTGTGCGGCGCGCACCGTCAGGGTGCCGTCGCCGCCGTCGGTGTAGGTCTCCGTCCACGCCTCGAGCGCACCGGCCCCGACCGCCTCGGCGTCCTCCTCGGAGGTGGCCAGCGCGTACTGCAGCACCGACGCCGGCAGGGCGGACGCGAACGCCGTCGTCGCGGCGCGCGGCGACGGTGCCACGGTGGGCGTCGGGGACGGCAGCAGGACCGTGGACGCGGTGGCCGCCGGGGTCCGCTCGCCGTCGCGCGAGAGGAGCACGCCCGTCACGACACCCGCCACGACGAGCACCGCCACGCCGACCGCCACGGGCAGGAGCCACCGGGGGCGGCGGCGGTCGGACGGCCCGTCCGCGGGCGGCTCCGCGGGCGACGACGGCGCGTGCTGCGCCCAGGCCGGCCGGCTCGGCTGGTCCCCGGGGCCGGTCGGTCCGGGACGTCCGGTGTCGCTCATCGGGCGGGCTCCCCCTCGTGTCGCTGCCCGGCGCGCGCCGAGCCCCCGGCAGCCTACCGACGCACCCGGCCGCGCCCGGGCAGGGGCCCGTGAGCGGCGGGGCGCTCCGGGGGCGCCGGTCACCGGCGACCGGGTGTCGGTGGCGCGCCGTAGCGTGCCTCCGGTGAGCCCCGCGACCACCCGACGCGCCGACCGCGCCGCCGACGCCCGACCCGCCTTCCGCTGCTCGGAGTGCGGCTGGGGCACGTCCAAGTGGGTGGGCCGCTGCGGCGAGTGCCAGGCCTGGGGCACGGTCGCGGAGGACGTGGGCCCGGGCGGCGGCGCTCCCCGCACCGTCGCGGTGTCGCCCGCCCGCAACCCCGCGCGCCCGATCCACGAGATCGACGTCGAGGCGGCCGCGGCCCGGCCGACCGGCGTGGCCGAGCTCGACCGCGTCCTCGGCGGCGGGCTCGTGCCGGGGGCCGTCGTGCTGCTCGCGGGCGAGCCGGGCGTGGGCAAGTCGACGCTGCTGCTCGACGTCGCCGCCCGCACGGCCCGCAGCGGCCGGCGCGTCCTGTACGTCACGGGTGAGGAGTCGGCGGCGCAGGTGCGGCTGCGTGCGGGCCGCATCCGCGCGCTCGACCCCCACCTGCTGCTCGCCGACGAGACCGACCTCGCCACGGTCCTCGGGCACGTCGAGCAGGTCGACCCCGAGCTGCTCGTGCTCGACTCGGTGCAGACGGTGGCGTCGGCGCAGGTCGAGGGCACCGCGGGCGGGGTGGCTCAGGTGCGCGAGGTGACGGGCGCGCTCATCGCGGCGGCGAAGTCCCGCGGCATGCCCGTCGTGCTCGTCGGCCACGTGACCAAGGACGGCTCCGTCGCGGGTCCGCGCACCTTGGAGCACCTGGTGGACGTGGTCTGCCAGTTCGAGGGCGACCGGCACGCGCGCCTGCGCCTGCTGCGGGCGACGAAGAACCGGTTCGGACCCACCGACGAGGTCGGCTGCTTCGACCTGTCCGAGCACGGGATCGTCGGCCTCGCCGACCCGTCGGGGCTGTTCACGTCCCGGCTGGCGACCGACGTGCCGGGTACGTGCCTGACCGTCACGCTCGAGGGACGCCGCCCCCTGGCGGCGGAGGTGCAGGCACTCGTCGCCCCGAGCGTCGTGCCCAACCCGCGCCGGACGACGAGCGGGGTCGACGGCAGCCGGCTCGCGATGGTCCTCGCGGTCCTGCAGCGCCGGCTCGGCGCGCGGCTCGCGGACCAGGACGTGTACCTGTCGACGGTGGGCGGGGCGCGCGTGGTCGAGCCCGCCGCCGACCTGGCGCTCGCGCTGGCCGCCGTCAGCGCCCGCGAGAACGTCCCGGTGCACCCCGGACTGGTGGCGGTCGGCGAGGTCGGGCTCGCGGGCGAGATCCGCCCCGTGTCGGGCGTGGGCCGCCGGCTCGCCGAGGCGGCACGGCTCGGCTGCGCGCGGGCGGTCGTGCCGCTCGGCACGCTGGGCGAGGTGGCGGTGCCCGAGGGGCTGCGCGTCCTCGAGGTCGCGGACCTCGCCGCGGCCGTCCTCGCGGGTCTCGCGCCGACCGACGGCGACGCCCCGGCACGCGACGCGTGAGCGCCGTCCGAGCCCTCGCGCCGCGCCCCCGATACGATTCCGCCGTGCCCCACCAGACCCCGCAGGAGGACCTGCTCCGGTCCACGCTCGCCGCCGTCGCCCCGGGCTCGGAGCTGCGCGACGGTCTCGAGCGCATCCTGCGCGGGCGGACCGGCGCACTGATCGTCCTCGGCATGGACCAGACGGTCGAGCAGCTCTGCTCGGGCGGCTTCGTGCTCGACGTCGAGTTCTCCGCCACGCGGCTGCGCGAGCTCGCCAAGATGGACGGCGCCGTCGTCATCGACCCCGAGCGCGGGCGCATCGTGCGCGCCGCCGTCCAGCTGCTGCCCGACCCGGGCATCGAGACCAGCGAGTCCGGGACCCGGCACCGCACGGCCGAGCGCGTCGCGAAGCAGACCGGCCTGCCGGTCATCTCCGTGTCGGCGTCGATGCACATCATCGCCCTCTGGGTGGGTAGCTCCCGGCACGTGCTCGAGGACTCCACCGCGATCCTGTCGCGCGCGAACCAGGCCCTCGCGACGCTCGAGCGGTACAAGGCTCGCCTCGACGAGGTGAGCGGCACCCTCTCGGCCCTCGAGATCGAGGACCTCGTCACGGTCCGCGACGTGTCCGCCGTCGTCCAGCGTCTCGAGATGGTGCGCCGCATCGCGGACGAGATCGCCGGGTACGTCGTCGAGCTCGGCAGCGACGGCCGCCTGCTGACGCTCCAGCTCGACGAGCTGGTCGGCGGGGTGGGCACCGAGCGCGAGCTGGTCATCCGCGACTACGTCGACACCAGCCGGCGCTCGGTGGAGTCGGTCCTCGACGAGCTCGCGGAGCTCGGCTCGACCGACCTGATCGACATCGCGCAGATCGGCCGCGTGCTCGGCCTGCCCGGCGGCGGCGAGGCGCTCGACGCCGCCGTCGGCCCGCGCGGTCACCGCCTGCTGTCGAAGGTGCCGCGGCTCCCCGCGCCCGTGGTCGACCGGCTCGTCGCGCACTTCGGCGGCCTGCAGAAGCTCCTCGCGGCGACGATCGAGGACCTCATGGCCGTGGACGGCGTCGGCGAGCAGCGAGCCCGCTCGATCCGCGAGGGCCTGTCCCGGCTCGCGGAGTCGAGCATCCTCGAGCGCTACGTCTGACGCTCAGCCGAGGCCGAACACGGCCGCCGGGGACGTCGCACCGCCGACCGTGACCGTCGCGGAGTAGGTCCCGTCCCCGGGCGCCGGCAGACCGTCGGGGCAGCCCTCGGCGGACCGCACGCGCGGCCAGGCGAGCTGCGTGACGTCCGCCTGGCCGCCGGCCAGCAGCAGCGTGCGCTCCGGCACCTCCGCCGGCAGGCAGTCGCGGCTCGACCAGACCCGGTCGGAGCCGGACGTGACCAGGACCTCCCGGCTCGCGTCGCCGGCGTCGACCAGGCACGGCTCGGTGCCGGTGTTCTCGATGCTCACCTCGAAGGTCGGCTCCGCGCCGTCGGTGAACGTCTCGCCGCCGGGGGAGACGGCGAGACCGAGCTGCTCGGGCGCGCACTCGGGCGGCAGCCCGTCGGCCGCCTGCGCCGCGGGGGTCGTCGGCGCGGCCGCGGGCGCCTCCTGACCGGCCGTCGGCGACGCGGACGGCGCGGCGGCGCGGGCGTCGTCGCCGCCCCGGCCGGTGAGCCACCACACGAGCAGCACGACCAGCAGCAGCGGCAGCCCCAGGACGACGAACCTGCGCACCCAGTAGACGCGGGCGGGCAGGCGTCGAGGGACGTTCCGGTCGGTCATGGGTGGTCCTCCGTGCGGTCCGGCCGCGGGTCGCCGCGCCTCGCCCCCACGGTACGAGGCCGGACGGGTGACGCCCGCCCGACGCGCCCGTGTCGCCCGGACGTGTCGGCGGGTCGGCCCGCGCCCCGTCGGGCGGCGCGCGGCGCGGTCCGCGGGCGCGGTTTGGGGCGGCGCGGCGCCGTGCCGGAGCATGGCCGCGTGCACGCCCCCGCCCCCGCCCCCGAGGACCTGCGCGCACCGGTGCTCGCGTGGTTCGACCGGCACGCGCGCGACCTGCCGTGGCGGGCGCCGGACCGCACGCCGTGGGGCGTCCTGGTGAGCGAGGTGATGCTGCAGCAGACGCCGGTCGTGCGCGTGGAGCCGGCGTGGCGCGCCTGGATGGCGCGCTGGCCCGGCCCCGCCGAGCTGGCGGCGGCACCGACGGGCGACGTGCTGCGGGCGTGGGACCGGCTCGGGTACCCCCGGCGGGCGCTGCGGCTGCAGGAGTGCGCCCGCGCGGTCGTCGAGCGCCACGACGGGGAGCTGCCCGCGGACGAGGCGCTGCTGCGCGCGCTGCCGGGGGTCGGCGCGTACACGGCGGCGGCCGTGCTGGCCTTCGCGTTCGGGCGGCGGTCGGTCGTCCTCGACACCAACGTGCGTCGGGTGCTGGCCCGCACGGTGGCGGGTGAGGCGCTGCCGGCGCCCACGCAGACGGTGGCCGAGACCCGGATCGCGGCGTCCTACGTCCCGGACGACGACGCGACGGCCGCGCGCTGGGCGGCGGCGTCGATGGAGCTCGGTGCCCTGGTCTGCACGGCCCGCTCGCCGCGCTGCGACGCGTGCCCCGTGCGCGACGTGTGCCGGTGGGTGGCCGTCGGGCGGCCGGACGACGTGCACGCGCACCGTCGCCGGACGCAGGGTTTCGCGGGCACCGACCGCCAGGTGCGCGGGCGCGTCATGGCGCTGCTGCGCGAGGCGCTCGGTCCCGCGCGCGCGAGCGCGGTCGACGCGGTGTGGCCCGACGCACCCCAGCTCGCGCGCTGCCTCGACGCGCTGGTCGCGGACGGGCTCGTGGTCCGGGTGGAGCCGGCGTCGGTGGACGACCCGCCGACGTACCGCCTGCCGCACTGACCGCGGCGGGGCGGCGGCCGCCTCACCCGGCGCCCGGCTCCAGGTCGAGCAGCATGCGGGTGTTGCCCAGGGTGTTCGGCTTCACGCGCGCGAGGTCGAGGAACTCGGCGACGCCGTCGTCGTGCGAGCGCAGCAGCTCGGCGTAGACCTCCTGCGCGACGGGCGTCCCGTCGATGGCGCGGAACCCGTGCCGGCGGAAGAAGTCGACCTCGAACGTCAGGCAGAACACGCGCCGCAGGCCGAGCCCCCGAGCGCGGTCCACGAGCGTGTCGAGCAGCGCGTGGCCGACCGCGCGGCCGCGCCAGCGCTCGTCCACCGCGAGGGTGCGGATCTCCGCGAGGTCCTCCCACATGACGTGCAACGCACCGCAGCCGACGACCTCGTCGCCGGCCTCGGCCACGACGAACTCCTGCACGGACTCGTAGTAGCCGACCCACTCCTTGGCGAGGAGGATCCGCTGCGCCGCGTAGGGCTCGACCAGCGCGCGGATGGCCCGCACGTCCGCGGGCAGCGCGGGCCGGACGACGACCTCGGGGGTGCTCACGCACCCAACCTACGCACGCGTGCGGCCCCGTCCGCGCGCGCGTCCACGCGGCGGGTCAGCCGCGCCGGGCGCGCCCGCCGTGCCGGGCCGTGACCGCGTCGACGAGCGCCGTGGCGGTGACCTCGTCGACGACGAGGTCGGTCACGACCCTCGCGCGCAGCGCCGCGAGCAGCGGGGCCACCTTGTTGTCCCCCGCGACGACGCACACGCGCCGCGGGATGCGCTGCAGCTCGTCCGGGCTGGGGCCGGTCGCACGTTCGTTCAGGGAGACGTCCTGCCAGGACCCGTCGGCGCGCAGGAACACGGTGCAGACGTCGCCGACGACGCCCTCGTCGTGCAGGAGCCGCACGTCGGAGTCGTCGAGGTACCCGGCGGAGTACACGTGGGACGGCACCGCGCCGGCGACGGCGCCGGCGGAGAAGACGGCGATGTCCGCACGTCGTTGCATGTCGAGCACCCGGCGCACGGAGCGCTCGCGCCACATGGCGGCCTTGGTGTCGGGGTAGTCGAAGAACGCGGGCACGGAGAAGTGGTGGACGGCCGCGCCGAACGCGGACCCGAAGGAGGAGATGAGGTCGCTCGCGTACTCGACGCCGGACGTGCGCATGTTCGCCGCGCCGTTGAGCTGCACGACCGCCGACCCGCGCGTGGGCTTGGGCGCGAGGTAGCGGGACACGGCCGCGATGGTCGTGCCCCAGGCGACGCCCATGACCATGTCCGAGTCGAACCACGACGCGAGCAGGCGGGCGGCCGTCATCGCGACCTGGTCGAGGCGCTCGACCGTCCCGGCGGAGTCCGGCACGGGGACGACGTACGTCTCGATGCCGAACGTCGACGCGATCGACCGGCCGAGCCCCGGTGCACGGGTGCTCGCGGGGCGCAGCGTGATCTCCACCAGCCCGGTCTCGCGGGCGCGCTTGATGAGCCGCGACACGGTCGACCGGGACGTGCCCAGGTGCCGGGCGATGACCTCCATCTTGAGGTCCTGCAGGTAGTACATCGACGCTGCGCGCAGCACGTCCTGCTCCCGCTCCACGTACATCCAGCACCGCCCCCTGCGTGCGTCATGTGCGGGTCAACCGCTGCACGTTCGTGCAGTCCGGTTGCGCGTCCGTTCTGGACGTGATGACGATAGCCGCGACGAAACCGGCGAGCGAGGGGGCCGCTCGCGCTGGGAGCCGACGAACGACCGACGCCGCGCGACGGCTCCGGGGAGGACCCGCACATGAGAACCGCACCCCTGACGGTGCAGGCACGGCAGGACGCCCTCGACGCGCTGCGGCGCACCGACGAGCGGGACGGCGAGCTCGACGTGCTGGTGATCGGCGGCGGCGTGACCGGTGCGGGCATCGCGCTCGACGCGGTCACGCGCGGCCTGTCCACGGGCATCGTGGAGGCCCAGGACTGGGCGAGCGGCACGTCGAGCCGCTCGAGCAAGCTCGTCCACGGCGGCCTGCGCTACCTGCAGATGCTGGACTTCCACCTCGTGCGCGAGGCGCTGACCGAGCGCGACCTGCTCATCACGCGCCTGGCCCCGCACCTCGTGAAGCCCGTGAGCTTCCTGTACCCGCTGGAGAACCGCGTCTGGGAGCGGGCGTACGTGGGCGCGGGCGTCGCGCTGTACGACACCCTCGCGTCCGTCTCGGGAGGACGCCGCCGCGCGATGCCGATCCACCGGCACCTGACGCGCAAGGGCATGGAGCGCCTGTTCCCCGACCTGCGGCACGACGCCGCGGTCGGCGCGGTCCGGTACTGGGACGCGAGCGTCGACGACGCGCGCCTGGTCGAGACGCTGGTGCGCACGGCCGTCTCGTACGGGGCGCACGCCGCCTCGCGCACCCAGCTCGTGCGCCTGCACACCACCAGCGGCGGCGCGGTCACGGGCGCCGAGCTGGTCGACCTGGAGACGGGCGAGCACTTCGACGTCCGGGCGCGCAACGTCATCAACGCCACCGGCGTGTGGACGGAGAAGACCGAGGCCCTCGCCGAGACCGAGGGCGGCCTGCGCGTGCTCGCGTCGAAGGGCATCCACATCGTGGTGCCGCGCAAGCGCATCGAGGGCAACACGGGGCTGATCCTGCAGACCGAGAAGTCGGTCCTGTTCATCATCCCGTGGTCCCGCTACTGGGTGATCGGCACGACGGACACCCCGTACGAGCAGGACCTCACGCACCCCGTCGCGACGAGCGCCGACATCGACTACGTGATCGAGCACGCCAACCAGGTGCTCGCGCGGCCGATCTCGCGCGAGGACGTCATCGGCACGTGGGCCGGCCTGCGTCCGCTGCTGCAGCCGGGGACGAAGGAGGGCACGTCGTCGGCGAAGGTGTCGCGCGAGCACACCGTCGCGTCCCCCACCCCCGGCCTGACCGTCATCGCGGGCGGCAAGCTCACCACCTACCGGGTCATGGCGAAGGACGCCGTCGACTTCGCGATCGGCTCGCGCGCCACGACGCTGCCGTCGATCACGGACGACGTGCCGCTCGTCGGCGCGGAGGGGCTGCGCGTCGTGCAGCGCCAGGCGCGCGCGATCGCCGCCCGCTACGGCTGGGACCGCCCGCGCATGGACCACCTGCTGCACCGGTACGGGTCCCTGCTGCACGAGCTCACCGACATGATCGACGAGCGTCCCGAGCTGGCGGAGCCGCTGCGCAACGCCCCGGCGTACATCGGTGCGGAGGTCCTGTACGCGGTCACGCACGAGGGCGCGCTGCACCTCGACGACGTGCTCATGCACCGCACACGGCTCAACTACGAGCAGGCGGACAAGGGTGTCGGCGCGCTGGAGGAGATCGCCGACCTCATCGGTCCCGTCCTCGGCTGGGACGACGCGACCCGCGAGCGCGAGATCGCGGCGTACCGGGCGCGCGCGGCGGCGGAGGACGCTGCCGCCGCCGAGGCGGACGACGAGTCCGCCGAGCGCGTGCGGCTCGCCGCGGAGGACATCACGCCGCTCCTGCCGGTCGGCGGCGAGGTCGACCCGGGCACGAAGCCGGGCTCCCCGTCCGGACGGGGCACCGCCGCGCCATACGGCACCTGACGTCCCGCTGCCGGGGAGCGGGCACCGCCCGTCCCCCGGCAGGCGGGCACCAGCACCACCCGCGGCACCGCCGCACGCACGGCCCGGGCCACGCCGCAGGGCGTGACCCGCACGCGACAACGACGTCACAGAGAGAGGTCTGCCAGTGGAGACAGTCGAGTACACGATGGCGGAGGCGTTCGTCTCCGAGATCATCGGGACGGGGATGCTCCTCCTGCTCGGTGCCGGTGTGGTCGCGAACGTGATCCTGCCGCGCACGAAGGGCTTCGGCGGGGGCTGGCTGCTGATCAACTTCGGGTGGGGCCTCGCGGTGTTCGCGGGCGTCTTCGCGGCGTTCAAGTCGGGCGCCCACCTGAACCCGGCGGTGACGGTCGGCCTGTGGACCAGCGGGGCCGACGAGTTCGCGCCGGGGGTCGAGGCGAACGCCGGGAACGCCCTGCTGTACGTCGTGGCGCAGCTGATCGGCGCGTTCCTCGGCGCCACGCTCGCCTTCCTCGCGTACAAGAAGCACTTCGACATGGACGCGGACCCGGCGGTGAAGCTGGGCGTGTTCTCCACCGGCCCCGAGCTGCGGTCGTACTCGTGGAACTTCGTCACCGAGGTCCTCGGCACGTTCGTGCTCGTGTTCATCGTCCTGGCGTTCGGCAGCACGCCGTCCGAGCTCGGCCCGCTGGCCGTGGCGCTCCTCGTGGTCGGCATCGGCGCCAGCCTCGGCGGCCCCACGGGCTACGCCATCAACCCGGCCCGTGACCTCGGCCCGCGCATCGCGCACGCCGTGCTGCCGATCCGCGGCAAGGGCAGCAGCGACTGGTCCTACGCGTGGGTGCCGGTCGCCGGCCCCCTGGTCGGTGGCGTCCTCGCCGGCCTGCTCGCGCAGGCCTACATCGGCTGACGCAGCCCGCCCACCGACTCCCCGACGACGCCCCTCAGGAGGGACCCCGCATGTCCGAGCAGTACGTCATCGCGATCGACCAGGGCACGACGAGCACGCGCGCCATCGTCTTCGACCACTCCGGCCAGATCGTCTCGAGCGGCCAGAAGGAGCACGAGCAGATCTTCCCGAGGGCCGGGTGGGTCGAGCACGACGCGGCGGAGATCTGGACGAACACGCGCGAGGTCGTCGCCCTCGCGCTCACCCGCGCGAACCTCACCTACCGCGACATCGCCGCGGTGGGCATCACGAACCAGCGCGAGACCGCGGTCGTGTGGGACCGCGAGACCGGCGAGCCGGTGCACAACGCGATCGTCTGGCAGGACACCCGCACGCAGAAGATCTGCGACGAGCTGGCCGCGCTCGGCGGGGGTGCCGAGCGGTACAAGGACCGCGTCGGCCTGCCGCTGGCCACGTACTTCTCCGGCCCGAAGATCCGCTGGATCCTCGACAACGTCGAGGGCGCTCGCGAGAAGGCGGAGGCGGGCCGACTCGCGTTCGGCAACACCGACGCGTGGCTGCTGTGGAACATGACGGGCGGCACCGACGGCGGCGTGCACGTCACGGACGTGACGAACGCGTCGCGCACGATGCTCATGAACGTCGACTCGCTCACCTGGAACGAGGAGATCGCCGCCGAGATGGGGATCCCCGTCTCGATGCTGCCGGAGATCCGCTCGTCGTCCGAGGTGTACGGGACCGGTCGCCAGGGCGGCATGGTGCCGGGCGTGCCGATCGCGGGCATCCTCGGCGACCAGCAGGCCGCGACGTTCGGCCAGGCGTGCTTCGACGTCGGCAACGCGAAGAACACGTACGGCACCGGCAACTTCATGCTCATCAACACCGGCACGCAGCCGGTGCCGAGCAAGAACGGCCTGCTGACCACCGTCGCGTACAAGATCGGCGACCGGGACGCGGTGTACGCGCTCGAGGGGTCGATCGCCGTGACGGGGTCGCTCGTGCAGTGGCTGCGCGACAACCTGGGCATCATCTCGTCCGCGCCGGAGATCGAGCGGCTCGCCTCGACGGTCGAGGACAACGGCGGCGCGTACTTCGTGCCGGCGTTCTCGGGCCTGTTCGCGCCGTACTGGCGCTCCGACGCACGCGGTGCGCTGGTCGGCCTGACGCGGTACGTGAACAAGGGGCACATCGCCCGCGCCGCCCTGGAGGCGACGGCCTTCCAGACGCGCGAGGTGCTGGACGCCATGAACGCCGACTCCGGCGTCGACCTCACCGAGCTCAAGGTCGACGGCGGCATGGTCGCGAACGACGCGCTCATGCAGTTCCAGGCGGACATCCTCGGCGTGCCGGTGATCCGGCCCCAGGTCGCCGAGACGACCGCGCTCGGCGCCGCGTACGCCGCGGGCATCGCCGTGGGCTTCTGGTCCGGCGAGCAGGACGTCGTGGACAACTGGGCCGAGGACAAGCGCTGGGAGCCGTCCATGGACGTCGACGAGCGCGACCGCCAGTACCGCCTCTGGAAGAAGGCGGTCACCCGCACGTTCGACTGGGTCGACGACGACGTGCGCTGAGGACGGGTGAGCGCGGCGTCGAGAGGGGACGCCGCGACCACCGGGTGGCGAGGGCCGGGTGCGGGGAGGCGCCCGGCCCTCGCCGTGCCCGGGCGGCGGTGTATCACCGCGTGACGCGCACGCCCCTCACCACCAGAGGTACCTGGACGGACCGGGCGGATCGGCACCTCCCGACACGAGCACCAGGGGCACCGCCATGCCACAGCCGTTCCCGACCGACCGCGTCCCCGACGAGGTGCGTGCGCGCCTCGCCGCCGACCTCGGCAGCACCGACGTCACCCTCCTCGCCGCGACCGAGGCGCGCCTGCCCTCCGGGGAGGCCGTCCGGGTCGTCGACGCAGCCGCCCCCGGCGCACCGAACGTGGTGCGCCGGCTGACCTTCACCGACGCCGGCGACATCCGGCCCGTCGAGGAGGTCGAGCGGCTCGCCGGGCGACGCCTCTTCGTGCCGGACCTGACGCCCGGGCACATCCGCCCGGACGTGCGGCGCGAGCCCGTGCGCATCGAGCCCCGTACCAACGACTGGCGGCTCGACCGCTGTCAGCGCGCCGTCGAGACCGTCACGGTCACGATCCCGCCCACGGGCGCGACGCCGAAGGCGGACGTGTACCTGCTCGCCGACACCACGGGCAGCATGGCCGGCATCCTCGCCGCCGTGCAGGCCGGCGCGAGCGGCATCCTCAACCACCCCGGCCTCGCGGGGTTCGACGTCGCGTGGGGCATCGGCAACTACCGCGACTTCCCCGTGGGCGCGGGGTTCAGCTCCTACGCGTTCGCGCACCAGCTCGCGCCGACGACCGTGCACGCCGACGCGGACACCGCGATCGCGGCGTGGGCTGCGGACGAGGGCTTCGACCTGCCCGAGGGACAGCTCTTCGCGCTCGACCGGCTCGCGGTCGACCCGGGCATCGGGTGGCGGGCCGACAGCCGGCGCATCGTCGTGTGGTTCGGCGACGCCCCCGGGCACGACCCGATCTGCCCCGAGCTCTCCGGGCTGCCGTCGGCGGTCACCGAGGCGTCCGTCACGGCCGCGCTGCAGGCTGCCGGCATCACGGTCGTCGCCGTCAGCACGATGTCCGGCGCCCCGGACGCGCTCGACGGCGACCCGACGCTCGGGTCCTCCGACTACGGCACCTGCGCGGCGGGGGGCACGCCGGGGCAGGCGACCCGCATCACGGCGGCCACCGGCGGCACGCACACCAGCGGCATCGACACCGACACGATCGCGACCACGCTCGGCGACCTCGTCGCCGCGGCCGTCGCGTCGACCGGTTCCGTCTCGCTCGTCCCCACCGGGGACGCGGCGGTGTTCGTCGAGTCGATCACGCCGCCGGCGTACGGCCCGCTGCCGGGAGACGAGGAGCACGTCCTGCAGTTCGAGGTGACGTGGCTCGGCGTGCGGGCGTGCCTCGAGCGCGAGCAGGTGTTCACCGGCACGCTCGACGTGGTCGCCGACGGCGTCGTGGTCGCGGCGAAGAGCGTCCGCGTGACCGTCCCGCCCTGCCGGTACCACTACGTCGTCGAGATGCTGTGCGGCGTCGAGAAGGAGGACCGGGAGGACTGCCACCCGGTCGTGCCCGGCCGGTACGCGACCACCGTGACGATCACCAACCCGACCACCTGCACGGCCACGATCGAGAAGCACCTCGCCCTGCTCGTGGTCGAGGGGGAGGTGATCGGGCGCGAGCCCGACGTCCAGGACGGCCGCCTCTTCGCCCGGATCGAGCTGGGCCCCCACCAGGCGACGATGGACGACTGCTGCGCCCTGCGGGAGGTCGTCGGCCGGGTCGACGGGCTGCTGGTCGCCACCCTGGACGTGATCTCGGACGTGCCGCTCGCGGTCTCGGCCGTGCACACCAGCGACCGCGGCGAGCGCGGCGGCCTCACGCTCACCACCCGCTCCGTGGAGCCGCGACGGGCCCCGTGACCCCGTGCGCCACCGGACCGGCCCGGCAGGGACGCCGATCCCCCTGCCGGGCCTCCGGTGCGCCCGCGGCGCGACGCGCGGTCGTCCCGGCGGGAGAGGTACCTCTCCCGCACCCGTACGCACACCGTGCGCACGACCTCGAGAGGACGTCCCCTCGGGGCGCCGGCGCGCCGCGGCGACGACCTCCGCGCTCCCCTCGCCCACCCGCCGCTGGTGTCGTCGCAGCAGAGGAGGTACCTCGTCCGCACGCGTACGCACCCCGTACGCACACCGTGCGCACGCTGCGCGAGACGACGTCCCCCCGGGGCGCCGGCACGCCGCGGCGGCGACCTCCGCGCTCCCCTCGCCCACCCGCCGCTGCGGACGGCTCGCGGCATCTCTGTGGACGGCTCGCGGGCGCCGCTGTGGAGGGCCCGAGCGGGTGGCCACACGGGGCTCGTAGCGTGCGCGCCCATGGTCTGGGGCGAGGTGATCCCGCTGCGCACGGCGCGGCTGCACATGCGGCTGACCGAGGACGGGCTCGCGCTGCTGCGGAAGGCGGCGGCGCTGCAGGAGCAGGACCTCACGTCGTTCGTGCTCGCGCCCGCGCTCGAGCGGGCACGCGAGGTCGTGACGCGGGACCAGGCGATGCGGGTGCAGGCCGCGGCCATCGCCGCGGAACCCCTGCGGTACGTCCGCGACCCCCGGCTCCCCGAGGACCCCGGGCTCGCCGCCCTCGTCCTCGCCCACGAGCAGCACCCCGACCGGCTCGCGGCGCTCGACCGGGGCGAGGGCTGAGGCGTGCGCACCGGCACGGCCGACGCGGATGCCGGGTGCGGGTGCGGCCCCGGCGGGAGGGCCGCAGCATGGAACGGCACCGACCGACGAACCACGAGGGGTGACACGCATGGGCATCGACGACCTCAAGGGCAAGGCGTCCGACGCGATGCAGGGCGAGAAGGGCGAGCAGGCGAGCGACGCCGCGCTCGAGAAGGGCTCCGACGCCGCGTCGTCGGCGACCGGCGGCAAGCACGACGAGCAGCTCGACAAGGCGCAGTCGGCCGCGGACAAGAAGATCGGCGACCAGTGAGCCGGCCGGGCGGGGCCGGGCGCGACGCCCGCCCCGCCCGGGCCGCGGTGGCACCAGGACGGCACGGACGAGAAGGAGCGGCATGAGCAGGGACGTGACGGGGACGGGCGCGACGGAGCAGGACCCGGCGGAGACCGAGGGGGCCGGACCGGGCTCGACGCTGGCCGCCGAGCTGGACGACACCGACGGCGCGGCGGAGGACCCGCAGGGCCCCAAGGGCGACGACACGACGTTCGACCGCTCGGGCGCCCCGATCCCGCCCGAGGGCGGCGGCCGGCGCGACCAGCAGGGCGACGACCCCGAGATGGCGCCGGACCAGTCGGTCGGTGACGCGTGAGCGCGCAGCCCGACGCGACCGAGGGCGGGCGCCCGCGGCGCGTCCTCGTCACCGGCTCGGACTCGGGCATCGGCAAGGCCACCGCGGTCGCCCTCGCCGACGGCGCCGAGCACGTGACGATCACGTGGCACGAGGACGAGGACGGGGCGCGCGCGACCGCGCAGGAGGTCGAGGCCGCCGGCGCGCAGGCGCACGTGGTGCACCTCGACCTCGGCGACCCGCAGGCCGCCGCGCCCGTCGTGGACGAGGCGATCCGGGCGATGGGCGGGATCGACGCGGCGGTGCTCAACGCGGGCACGGGCACGTCGACGCTGCTGCTGGACACGACGTTCGAGGACTGGCGGCACGTGCTGTCGGTCGACCTCGACGGCGCGTTCGTCTGCCTGCAGGCCGCGGCGCGGCACATGGTCGAGCAGGGCACCGGCGGACGGGTCGTCGCGATCACGAGCGTGCACGAGCACGCGCCGCGCGTCGGGTCCGGCGCGTACTGCGCCGCCAAGGGCGGCCTCGGGCTGCTCGTGCAGGTCGCGGCGCTCGAGCTCGCCGAGCACGGCATCACCGTCAACGCCGTCGCGCCCGGCGAGATCGCGACCCCCATGACCGGCCAGGAGGACGAGACGCCCCTGGAGGGCAAGCACCGGCCCGGCATCCCCGTGGCGCGTCCGGGTGACGCGCGCGAGATCGCCGCCGTCGTGCGCTTCCTGTGCGGGCCCGAGGCGGGGTACGTCACCGGGGCGTCCTGGCCGGTCGACGGCGGGATGCTGCGGATGGGCCCGATGGCGGGCTCGCACATGACGTCGGACGACTGGCGCCGTCCCTGACGGCTCGCGCCGGCAGCGGCCGGGCGACCGCTGCCGGCGCCGGGGCTGTCACCCGGCGCCGGTAGCGTTCCGTCCCGTGCGGGTGGCTTCCTGGAACATCAACTCGGTGCGGGCGCGGTGCGAGCGGGCCGTGGCCTTCCTCGAGCGGTCGGGCGTCGACGTGCTCGCGCTGCAGGAGACGAAGGTCAAGGACGAGGCGTTCCCACGGGAGCCGTTCGAGGCCCTCGGGTACGAGGTCGTCACGCACGGGTACTCGCAGTGGAACGGCGTGGCCATCGTGTCCCGCGTGGGGATCGCCGACGTCGAGACCGGGTTCCCCGGGCAGCCCGCGTGGGGCGACCCGCCCGTCATCGAGGCGCGCGCGCTCGGCGCGACCTGCGGCGGGGTGCGGGTGTGGAGCCTGTACGTGCCGAACGGCCGCGAGATCGGCGACCCGCACTACACGTACAAGCTCGAGTGGCTCGCGGCCCTGCGCGACGCGGCGCAGAAGTGGCTCGTCGACGACCCGGCCGCGCAGACCGCGCTCGTGGGCGACTGGAACATCGCCCCGCTCGACACCGACGTGTGGGACATCGAGCGCTTCGCCGGCCGCACGCACGTGACGCCGGCCGAGCGCGACGCCTTCCGCGCGTTCGCCGAGGCCGGGTGGACCGAGGTGACGCGCACGCACGTGCCCGCCGAGCACACGTACACGTACTGGGACTACCAGCAGCTGCGCTTCCCCCGGAACGAGGGCATGCGGATCGACCACGCGATCACCACCCCGGCGCTCGCGGCCCGGGTCACCGACGTGACGTTCGTGCGGGACGAGCGCAAGGGCAAGCAGCCGTCGGACCACGTGCCCGTGGTCCTCGAGATCGCGGACTGAGGCACGTGGCCGCCGACCGCCCGGACGACCTCGACGGCCCGATCGAGGACCCGAACCCGCCCACGTACTACGCGGACGGCTGGGACGTCGCACCGCGACGGCGCAGCCGCGTGCCGCTCGTCGTCGGGGCGGCCGTCGTCGCCGCGGCCGTGGTCGCCGGCGGGGGGGTGCTCGTCGCCGACCGGGTGCGGACCGCCCGGGAGCAGCCGCTGCCCGCCGACGTGACCGCGCCGGTCGAGGCCTGGGCGGTCCAGCTCGTCACCGGCTCCTGCCTGGCCGAGCTGCCGCCGGACGGGCCGGTCGAGCGCGTCCGGGTGGTGCCGTGCGCGGACGAGCACGCCGCGCAGGTCATCGGGCAGTACGCGTTCGCGCAGGACGCGGTGTGGCCCGGTCAGGAGGGTGCGCACGCCCGCGTCGCGCGGTCCTGCACGCTCAGCGACGAGGAGACGGCCGCCGGGGTGCGTGTCGTGACGTGGGCCCCGACGGAGGAGGGCTGGCGCGACGGCGACCGCGAGGGTCTGTGCCTCGCCGTGCCGCCGGAGGGCTGACGGACCCGGTACGTCAGAGGTGCCCCTCACCGGCCTGCCGGCGGCGCTCGCCGCGGACGCCGGTGCGGTCCCAGACGAACTTGCCGACGACGAGGACGATCGCCGCGTACACCGCGTAGTTGAGCCAGTCGCTGTACCGGCCCACGTCCTCCCACTGCTCGCCGAGCAGGAAGCCCGCGAGCACGAGGCCACCGTTCCACACCGTCGACCCCAGCAGCGTGAACAGCGTGAACTTCCAGAACGGCATGCGCTCGACACCCGCCGGGATCGAGATGAGGCTGCGCACGACCGGCACGCACCGGCCGATCAGCACGGCCGCACCGCCGTGCCGCTCGAACCAGCCCTCCGCCTTGTCGAGGTCGGACGCCTCCATGAGCGGGATCTTCTGCATCCAGCGCCGGATGCGGTCGCGGCCCACCCAGTACCCGAGCCCGTAGAGCACCCAGGCACCGACGACCGCACCGATGACGGCCGCGGCGACCGCCCACCCGAGCGGCATGTCGCCCTGGGACGCGACGTAGCCCGCGACCGGGAGGATCACCTCGGACGGGATCGGCGGGAACAGGTTCTCCAGCGCGACGAGCAGCCCGACGCCCAGCGGCCCCATCGACTCGATCACGCTCACCACCCAGCCGGCCAGGCCGGTCAGCTCGGCACCGCCGGACGCGGCGAGCACGGGGGGCGGGACGGCGGCGAGGGCGGCGTGGGGAGACATCGCGACGATGCTGCCATGCAGCCCCGGGCGTCCGCCCGTGGGATCTCCCCCGGATCGGGAGGGCGCTGTCGACGGCGTGGCCCCGCGGACGCGCTCAGCCGGTGGCGACGACGTGCGCCGCGACGCGCAGGTCGTCGACGATCGCCGCCGTGGCGGCCTCCCGCTCGATCCGCTCACGCAGCCGCAGCACCGAGGACGGGTGGGCGGTGACGACGACGGCGCGCCCCCCGGCGTCGAGGACCTGCCCGCGCTCCTTGCCGACGGCGACGGTGCGGCCGAGGACACCGCGCGCGGCCGTCGCCCCGAGCGCCACGACGACGCGGGGCCGCACGGCCGCGAGCTCGGCCTCGAGCCACGGCACGCACGCGCGCAGGTGCGTGACCAGCGGCGTCCGGTGGAGGCGCCGCTTGCCGCGCTGCTCGAACCGGAAGTGCTTGACCGCGTTCGTCACGTACACCTGCTCGGGGTCCAGCCCCGCGGCGGCGAGCGCCTCGTGCAGCACGCGCCCGGCGGGTCCGACGAACGGCTCCCCCGCCAGGTCCTCCTTGTCCCCGGGCTGCTCGCCGACGAGCATCACGGCCGCGTCCGCGGGCCCCTCGGAGAACACGACCTGCGTCGCCGGCGCCCACAGCTCGCAGCCGCGGCACGCCGGTGCGGCGTCCCGCAGCGCGTCCACGTCGCCGCCCTCGGGCACCCAGTGCTGCGCGCCCGGCCGCTCCACGTCGTCCGTCGTCGCCATGCCCCCAGGCTGCCGAGGCCGGGCCCCGCGCGCGCGGCGAGCGGGGCCCGGCCCGGTGTCAGCGGGTGGCCTTGAGCGTCAGGCCGCCGTCGCCGAGGTCGACGTGGACCGTGTCGCCGTCGTGGATCTCCCCCCCGAGCAGCGCACGCGCCAGCCGGTCGCCGATCTCCTTCTGCACGAGCCGGCGCAGCGGCCGCGCGCCGTACGCCGGGTCGTAGCCCTCGATCGCCAGCCACTCGCGGGCGCCCGGCGTGACGTCGAGCGTGAGGCGACGGTCGGCCAGGCGGCGGGCCAGCAGCCCGACCTGCAGGTCGACGATCGAGCCGATCTGCTCCAGGCTCAGCGGGTCGAAGATGACGACGTCGTCGAGCCGGTTGAGGAACTCCGGCTTGAACGCCTCGCGCACCGCGCCCATGACGGCGTCCCGCTTGGCCGGCTGGTCGAGCAGCGGGTCGACCAGGAACTGCGACCCCAGGTTCGACGTCAGCACGAGGATGACGTTGCGGAAGTCGACCGTGCGGCCCTGCCCGTCGGTCAGGCGGCCGTCGTCCAGCACCTGCAGCAGCACGTCGAACACCTCGGGGTGCGCCTTCTCGACCTCGTCGAGCAGCACGACCGAGTACGGCCGGCGCCGCACGGCCTCGGTGAGCTGGCCGCCCTCCTCGTAGCCGACGTACCCCGGGGGCGCGCCGACGAGCCGGGCGACGGAGTGCTTCTCGCCGTACTCGCTCATGTCGATGCGGACCATGGCGCGCTCGTCGTCGAACAGGAAGTCCGCGAGCGCCTTCGCGAGCTCGGTCTTGCCGACGCCGGTGGGGCCGAGGAACAGGAACGAGCCGGTCGGGCGGTCCGGGTCGGAGACGCCGGCCCGCGCACGGCGCACCGCGTCGGACACGGCGGCGACCGCGGCCTGCTGGCCGATCAGGCGCTCGCCGATCACCTCCTCCATGCGCAGCAGCTTCTGGGTCTCCCCCTCGAGCAGCCGGCCGGCGGGGATGCCGGTCCACGCCGCGACGACCTCCGCGACCTCGTCCGGGCCGACCTTCTCCGCGATCATCGGCGCCTCGGCGGTCTCCTCCGCCTCCGACGCCTCCGCCGCGGCGATCTCCTTCTCGACGGTGGGGATCTCGCCGTAGAGCAGGCGGCCGGCCGTGGCGAGGTCGCCCTCGCGCTGGGCGCGGTCGGCGTCGGCGCGCAGCTGGTCGAGGCGCACCCGCAGGTCGCCGACCCGGTTGCGGCCGCCCTTCTCCTTCTCCCAGCGCGCGTTGAGCGCGGCGAGCTCCTCGCGGCGGTCCGCCAGGTCGGCGCGCAGCCGTGCGAGGCGGTCCTGCGACGCCGGGTCGTCGGCCGTGGCGAGGAACTGCTCCTCCATCTCCAGGCGCGTGACGGCGCGCTGCAGCTCGTCGATCTCCACCGGGGACGAGTCGAGCTCCATGCGCAGGCGCGAGGCGGCCTCGTCGATCAGGTCGATCGCCTTGTCGGGCAGCTGGCGGCCGGTGATGTACCGGTCCGACAGCGTCGCCGCGGCGACGATCGCGCCGTCGGAGATCTCGACACGGTGGTGCGCCGCGTACCGCTCGCGCAGCCCACGCAGGATCGCGACGGTGTCCTCCACGGACGGCTCGCCGACGAACACCTGCTGGAACCGCCGCTCGAGCGCCGGGTCCTTCTCGATGCGCTCGCGGTACTCGTCGAGCGTCGTCGCACCGACCAGGCGCAGCTCGCCGCGGGCGAGCATGGGCTTGAGCATGTTGCCCGCGTCCATGGCGCCCTCGCCGCCGGCGCCCGCGCCGACGACCGTGTGCAGCTCGTCGATGAACGTGACGACCTGCCCCTCGGACGCCGTGATCTCGGCGAGCACGGCCTTGAGGCGCTCCTCGAACTCGCCGCGGTACTTGGCGCCCGCGACCATCGACGCGAGGTCGAGCGAGACGAGCGTCTTGTCGCGCAGCGACTCCGGCACGTCGCCGGCGACGATCCGCTGCGCGAGCCCCTCGACGACGGCCGTCTTGCCGACGCCCGGCTCGCCGATGAGCACAGGGTTGTTCTTGGTGCGCCGCGACAGCACCTGGATGACGCGGCGGATCTCCGCGTCGCGGCCGATGACCGGGTCGAGCCTGCCCTCGCGTGCCCGCTGCGTCAGGTCGACGCCGTACTGCTCGAGCGCCTTGTACGTGCCCTCGGGGTTCGGCGTGGTGACCCGGGCGCTGCCGCGCACGGACGGCAGGGCCGCGACGAGCGCGTCGCGCGACGCCCCGGCGGCACGCAGCGCGTCGGCGACGCCGGACTGCCCGGCGGCCAGGCCGATGAGCAGGTGCTCGGTCGAGACGTAGTCGTCGCCCAGGCTGCGCGCCTCCGCGTTCGCGGCCTCGAGCGCGGCGGCCGTCTGCCGCGACGCGGTCGGCTGTGCCACGGTCGAGCCGCTGGACGACGGCAGGTTGACGAGGATGCCGCGCACGGCGCGGCCGAGCGCGGTGCGGTCGGCGCCGACGGCGTCGAGCAGCCCGTTCGCGACACCGCCCTCCTGCTGCAGCAGCGCGTTGAGGACGTGCGCCGGCTCGAGCTGCGGGTTGCCGGCCGCGCTCGCCTGCTGGATCGCGTCGCCGAGTGCCTCCTGCGACCGCGTGGTGAACTTCGCGTCCACGTGACCTCCCTGTGCGGGACCGCCCGCACGTCGTCGATTCTCCTGACGTCCTCAACGGATCGCAGACTTGAGTCTATTCCGCTCAACTTCGGTGCGCTGCTCGGGCTGGGCTCTCGTCGGCGCGCGGTCTAGCGTTGGGTGCAGGGCCGGGCACGGCCCGCCGCTCGCACCCCGACGGGGACGGTGAACGTGCCGCGAGGAGCACCTGCCACGGCGCGTCGACGAACGACGGGACGGCACCGGCAACGCGAGCACCGGTCGGGCGTCCCGTCGACGGAGGCAACCGTGACCACGCACCCGCTCCCCACGCCCGACCGGGCCAAGGCCATGGCGCGCGCGCTGCGCGCCGACCTCGCCGCGGACGGCCTGGCCGTCACCCACTCCCGCGCGCTCGAGCTCGTCGCGCACGCGTACGGGCTGCGCGACTGGAACGCGCTCGCCGCCGCCGGGCCGGTGGCCGCGACCGGGGCCGTGCCGCCGCCCGGGGGGCCCGCGGGCGTCGGCCCGGCCGTCCCCGTCCTCCGCGTGGCCGACGCCCCGACGGCGTACGCGTTCTACCTCGACGTGCTCGGCTGCCGGCTCGACTGGGAGCACCGGTTCGAGCCGGGGCTGCCGGTGTACGCGCAGGTGACGCGCGGCGACCTGCGCCTGCACCTGTCCGAGCACCCCGGCGACGGCGGCTACGGCGCGGTCCTGTGGGTCCCCGTCGCGGACGTCGCCGCGCTCGTCGCGCAGGTGCGGGAGCGGACCGGTGGGCGGCAGCGCCCGGCGGTCGACCTCGACGCGCCCGGCGGCCCGACCGCGGAGGTGCTCGACCCGTTCGGCAACCGCCTGCGCCTCTGCACACCCGCGCCCTGAGGTGCCGCGGCCGACGACGTCCACCCGTCATCGGACCGTCGTGCCGGCGTCGCCCGGACGACACCCGCCCTGCCTAGCGTCGCCGTGACACCACGGAGAGGAAGGGCACCGATGACCCTCACGCTGACGCTCGTCCGGCACGGGCGGACCCACTTCAACGCGCGGCGCATCCTGCAGGGACGCTGCGACTCGCCCCTGACCCGGCCCGGGCGCGAGGGCGTGCGCGTGACCGCGCAGCACCTCGCGGACGTGCCGTTCACCGCCGCCTGGGCGTCGCCGTCCGGGCGCGCCGTGACGACGGCCGTCGAGCTGCTGCGGCACCACCCCGACGTGCCGCTGCGCACCGACCCCGACCTGCGCGAGTACCACTTCGGCGTCTACGAGCAGAAGCCCGAGTCGACGCTCGACGGCGTCGTCGCGTGGTCCGACCTCGTCACCGACGTGCTCGCCGGCACGCACCCCGGCCTGCCGGGCGGGGAGCACGCGGCCGACTTCATGGGCCGCACGCGCGCCGTGTTCGCGCGCATCGCCGCCGAGCACCCCGAGGGGGACGTCCTCGTCGTCGGCCACGGGCTCGCGCTCGGCGCGTACCTCGCGACCGTCGACCCGGTGGGCCTCGTGCCGCTGCCGAACGCGTCGGTGTCGACGGTCGAGGTCGAGCCCGACGGCACCGCCAGCATCACGCAGCTCGCGCTCGACGTCGCCGGCCAGGGTCACGTCGCCGCACGCCCCATGACGCAGCCGACCCCGGTCCCCTCGGTCGCCTGACCCGCCCCGCCCCACCCCGCCCGACCGCGTCGAGCGCGGTGGATGCGGCACGAGTGCGGTAGTCGAGTCCACCGCGCTCGACGCGCATCCACCGCACTCGGCGGGGGTGGGGGTGGTCGCGCGGCGCGGGCGGCGGTGGGTCGCGGGCGGGACGACGCGGGCGTGGCAGCATCACGGCCGTGACGGACGACGCCGTGGGGCCTGCCGAGACCGACGACGTGCTGGGACCCGGATGGGTCGCGCGCACGCTGCCGCTGCGCCCCGACGCCCTGTCGCGCCGCGGCGCGCCCGACCCCGTCGCGACGCTCGTCCACCGACGCCCGGACGACGCCGCGGCTCCCGCCGGCGCCCCCGCCACCCCGCCGTCCGCCGACCTCGCACCGCCGCGCCCGCGCACCGCGGTGCTGTACCTGCACGGGTTCGTCGACTACTTCTTCCACCCGCACGTCGCGGACGGGCTCGCACGCGCCGGCTACGACCTGTGGGCCCTCGACCTGCGCGACTACGGCCGCTCGATCCGGCCCGGCCGCCCCGCCAACGAGATCACGGACCTCGCGACGTACGACGAGGAGATCGACACGGCGGTGCGCCTGCTGCGCGCCTCGCACGAGCGGCTCGTCGTGATGGCGCACTCGACGGGCGGGCTCACGGCGGCGCTGTGGGCGGACGCCCGCCGCGGCCGTGGTCTCGTCGACGCGCTCGTCCTCAACTCCCCGTGGCTCGAGCTGCGCGGGAACGCGTTCGAGCGCACCGTGCTGACGCGGGCGATCGACGTGGTCGGCCGGGTGGCGCCGCGCCTCGTGGTGTCGCGCACGGCCCGGCACTACGGCGAGGCGCTGCACGCGGCGACGGGCGGCGAGTGGGACTACGACGTGGCCTGGAAGCCGCACACGTTCGAGGCACGCGCCGGGTTCGCGCGGACCGTGCGCCGCGGGCACGCGCGCGTCGCGCGCGGCCTGGCCGTCGACTGCCCGGTGCTCGTCCTCGCCTCCGACGCCGCCGGCCCCGACGACCGCTGGCACGAGGCCCTGCTGACGACCGACTCGGTGCTGGACCCCGCACAGATCGCCGCCCGGGCGCCGCTGCTCGGCCCCGACGTCACGTTCGTCCAGGTGCCCGGGGGTGCGCACGACCTCGCGCTGTCGCCGGCGCCGGCCCGCGAGCGGTACCTCGAGGAGGTGCTGCGGTTCCTCGACGCGCGCCTCGGGGCCGGCTGAGCGGGGTCAGCCGTCCGCCGGCAGCAGCTCCTGCTCCTCCGGCTCGGACAGCGACAGCACGGCACCGACCACCCCCGGGATGTCGCGCACCCGTCGCTCCACCAGCGCCAGCCGGTGCGACGCCGCGTCCTCGTCGGGGTTGCCCACGAGGTCCACGGCACCCACGAGGAACACCCGCCGCGCCCCGACGAACTCGATCCGCAGGCTGGTCACCCGGGCGACCTCCGGCATCGCCAGCAGACGGCGCAGGGCGGCGTCCCGCAGGCCCGGGTCCACCGCCTCCCCCACGAGGAACCGCAGGTTGCGCGTGATGAGCACGACCGCGACGACCGCCAGCAGCAGCCCGACGAGGATCGAGCCGACGGCGTCGGGCACGGCGGAGCCGGTGACCTCGTGCGCCGCGATGCCGCCGGCGGCGATGAGGATGCCGATCAGCGCGGCGGCGTCCTCGAAGAACACGGCCCGCACCGTCGGGTCCGACGTCGCGAGCACCTGCTCGACCAGGCCGCGGTGCCGGCGGCGGGCGTCCCCGCGCGACTGCCGCCACGCCTGCAGGAACGACACGCCCTCGAGCACGAACGCGATGCCGAGCACGACGTACGCGACGACGAACGACCCCGCCGGCTCGGGGTGCACGAGCTCCTGGATCCCGTGCGTCACCGACACCCCGGCCCCGACGCCGAACAGGCCGATCGCGGCGAACATCGACCACACGTAGACCTCCCGCCCGTACCCCAGCGGGTGGGACGGGTCGGCGGGGCGCTCGCCGCGCCGGTGCGCGACGAGCAGCAGGACCTCGTTGCCCGCGTCGGCCCACGAGTGCGCGGCCTCGGCCAGCATGGACGCCGCGCCCGTGACGACGGCGGCGACCGACTTCGCGACGGCGATGAGGACGTTCGCGACGAGGGCGAGGACGACGGTGAGCAGCGACTCCCCGCCGCCGGACCCGTCGTCGCCGGCCAGCCCCTCCCACGCGTCGGGGCCGAGCCGCGCGGCGGGTGCGGCGCCGGTCGCGGTGGCGGGGCCCGGCTCGGGCGTGGCGGTCATGGTCCCGGACTAGCACAGCGGCCCGGAGGGCGCGCCCCGGGGACGCCGAGGGCACGTCTGCCCGGCGGGGGGCCGGATGCGGACGGGCGTCCGAGATGGTTGGCTGTCCCGCGGCCCGGCCCGGCGAGGGACGGGCGCGTGGACGAGAGGCGGCACTGGTCATGACGGTGAACGACAGCCCCTGGCCGGAGGGCGTGCCGGCGTGGGCCGACATCACGGTGCCCGACCTCGCCGCGGCGCAGCGGTTCTACGGCGGGCTGCTCGGGTGGGAGTTCACGCAGGGACGCCCGGAGACGGGCGGGTACGTGACGGCGTCGGTCGACGGGCGCCGCGTCGCGGGCCTGCTGCCGGCGGACGGCGCCGCGGCGGACGCCCCCGCCGCCTGGTGCGTCTACCTCGGGGTCGAGGACGTCACGCTCGCGACGGGGCACGCGGTCGCCGCCGGCGCGCAGCTGCTCGCGGGGCCGATGACGGTGCTCGGCCTCGGCGACATCGCGGTGCTGGCGGACCCCGCCGGGGCGGTGTTCGGGCTGTGGCAGTCCGGCACGCACACGGGCTGGGACGTCACCGACGTGCCGGGCGCGTTCGTGTGGGCCGAGCAGATGTCGCAGCAGCCGGACCTGTCGCGGCGCTTCTACGTCGACCTGTTCGGGTACGAGGCGACCGACATGAGCGCCCCGGACTTCACGTACACCTCGCTCGCCGTCGGCGGGACCCCGGCCGTCGGCGTGGGCGGCTACGGCGCCGGCGTCGGCGCGGACGTGCCGGCGGCGTGGACCTGGTACGTCGCGGTGACGGACGCCGAGGACGCCGCGCGGCGCGTGCCGGAGGTCGGCGGCACCGTCGTCAGCGGCCCGGAGGACACCCCGTACGGCCGGCTCGTGCTGGCGCAGGGACCCGCCGGCGAGGTCGTCGCGCTGCTCGAGCAGGCGCCGCCGGAGGTCGTCGCCTGACACCCGCGGCGGCGGGCTCCGCCGCGGCGCCGCGTAGCCTGGTGACCGTGCGCCAGGCGGAGGACGTGTTCACGCACCGCGCGTCGCGGGCGCACGAGCCCCTGCGCACGTTCCACCCGCGCCGCGCCGCGCTCGGCCGCGACCGCACGGACGCGCTCGACCGGCTGTTCCCCCGCTGGGGCTTCTCCGTCGACGACGAGCGGGCGGCGCCGCCGCGGACCGCCGACGGCCTGCTCGACACCGCCGCGCTGTTCGGGCGCACCGCGCCGCTCGTGCTCGAGATCGGCTCCGGCATGGGGGACGCCACGGCCGCGATGGCCGCCGCCGACCCGGACCGCGACTGGCTCGCCGTCGAGGCGCACCTGCCGGGCGTCGCCGCGCTGCTGGTCCTGGTGGAGCGGGAGGGGCTGACGAACGTGCGCGTCGCGCACGGCGACGCGCTGCGCCTGCTGCGCGCGTCCGTCGCCCCCGGCTCGCTCGACGCGGTGCACGCGTTCTTCCCCGACCCGTGGCCCAAGGCGCGGCACCACAAGCGCCGGCTGGTCCAGCCGGTGCACGTCGACCTGGTGCGCGACCGGCTCCGCGTCGGCGGCACGTTCCACGTCGCGACCGACTGGGCGGACTACGCCGCGCAGGCGGCGGAGGTCCTCGCCGCCGACCCGGCGCTCGAGGGCGGCGTGGTGCCGCGCCCGGCGCACCGCCCCGTCACGCGCTTCGAGCAGCGCGGCCTCGACCTCGGCCACGAGGTCACCGACCTCGTCGTGCGGCGCGTGCGATGAGGCTGCTCCTCGTGCCCGGGGTCTCGCCGGACCGCTGGGTGCGCGTGTGGGCGGAGCGGGTGCCCGACGAGCCGCTCGACGTCGTGCGCGCGGCACCCGCCGGCGCGGCCGCCGCGGTGCTCGCCGGGGAGGTGGACGCGGCGGTGCTGCGGCTGCCCCCGGACCCGGCCCCCGCCGGCGCGCCGCCCGACCTGCCGCCGCCCGGCCTGCCCTCGCCGGCGCCGAGCACGCGCGACGGGTGGGCGGTCGTGCCGCTGTGGGAGGACCGCGCGGTCGTCGTCGTGCCGCGTGAGCACCTCTTCACGGTCGTCGAGGCCGTCGACCTCGACGACCTGCGCGCGGAGCCGCTGCTCGTCCCGGGCGACGACGTGCTCGGGGCGGAGGCCGCCGTCGCCGCGGACGAGGTCACGGAGGTGCCGGACACGCCCACGGCGCTCGACCTCGTCGCGTCCGGCGCGGGCGTCGTCGTCCTCCCCCACGCGCTCGCGCGCGAGCACGGCGACAAGCGGTTCGCCGTCCGGGACGTGCCGGAGGTGCCGGGGTCGCGTGTCGCGCTCGTGTGGCACCGGGACGCCGAGCACCCGCTCGTGCAGGAGCTCGTCGGCATCGTGCGCGGCCGCACGGCGGGCAGCTCGCGCGGCGACGTCGCCGCACCGCCGGCGCCGCCCGCGCCGGCGGTCGCCGGCCGGGGCGCGTCCCCGCGGACGCCGCGCCCCGGCGCCCGCGACGCGCGTCCCGCCCGCGGCCGTGGACGTCGCGCGCGCTGACCGTCACCACGCACGGACGCGACCGGCACGCCCGACCGGGTGACGACGCCCCGTCGGCGGCCGTCGGCGGCCGCGGACCTCTCAGGACCGGGCGTCCGCAGCCGACCGGAGGGCACGGACCCGCACGCCGACCCAATGGAGGATCCCGTGCTGCGCCTCAAGGCCCTACCCATCCGTCTGCGGATGATCGCCCTCGTCGTGCTGACCGCGCTGGCGCTCGCGCTCCTGACCGTCGTGGCGGTGGCCGGCGTCGAGAGACGCATCACCGCCGAACGCACGACCGCGACCCAGCACGTCGTCGAGTCCGCCCTGGGGGTCGTGGAGCACTACGGCACCCTCGCGTCGCGCGGCGACCTCACCACCGAGCAGGCGCAGGCGCACGCGCTCGAGGCCCTCGGCGGCATGCGGTACGCGGGCGAGGAGTACTTCTGGGTCAACGACATGCACCCGACGATGCTCATGCACCCGTTCAAGCCCGAGCTGGACGGCCAGGACCTGACGGAGCACGAGGACCCCGACGGGCTGCGCCTGTTCGTGCGGATGGTCGAGGTGGTCGAGGCCGACGGCGCCGGCACGGTCCGCTACCAGTGGCCGAAGCCCGGGATGGAGGAGCCGCAGCCCAAGGTGTCGTACGTCGCCGGGTACGAGCCGTGGGGCTGGGTCGTCGGCTCCGGCATCTACGTGGACGACGTGCGCGCGGCGGCGGTCGCGGACACGGTGCCGATCGTGCTCGTCGCGCTCCCCGCGCTCGTGCTGCTCACCGTCCTCGGCCTGGCCGTGTCCCGGTCCATCACGCGTCCGCTGCGCCGCGCGACGGACGCGCTCGCGTCGGGCGACCTGCACGCGCGGCTCGACACGGGCAGCGGCCGCACCGAGCTCGACCGGCTGGCGGCCGCCCTCAACGCGACGCTCGACCGCACCGCGGCGGCGACGAGCGAGGTCAGCGCCTCCGCGGAGGCCGTCACCGGGGCCGTGAGCACCCTGCTGGGGTCGAGCGAGTCGCTCTCGGAGGACGTGCAGGACTCGGCCGCCCAGACGCGGCAGGTCGTGTCCAGCGCCCGGCAGGCCGCCGACCGCATCGACGCGGTCGCGGCGGGGGCGCACCAGATGGACGCGTCCATCGGGGAGATCTCGCGCAACGCGACCGAGGTGTCGGCCGTGGTGCGGGAGGCCGTGCAGGTGGCGGACCGGACCGCGCGGACGGTCGAGGAGCTGGGCGCGTCCTCGGCGCGCATCGGCTCGGTCGTGAAGGTGATCAGCGGCATCGCCGAGCAGACGAACCTGCTGGCGCTCAACGCGACGATCGAGGCCGCGCGGGCCGGCGAGTCGGGCCGCGGCTTCGCGGTCGTCGCCGGCGAGGTCAAGGAGCTGGCGCAGGAGACGGCGCGGGCCACGGGCGAGATCGCGGGCCAGGTCGAGGCGATCCAGGACGCCGTGGGGCGGGCGGTCGACGAGATCGCGCGCATCGGGGACGCCGTGCGCCGCGTCGAGGACCACCAGACGACCATCGCGGGCGCGGTCGAGGAGCAGTCCGTGACGACGGCGTCCATGGCGGCGGCCGTCGCCGAGGCGGCCACCGAGGGGCGCGACATCGAGCAGGGCGTCGGCGTCGTGGAGGAGGCCCAGCGCCGGTCGCTGGGCAGCATCGCCACGATCCGCGGCGCGGCCGACGAGCTGCGGACCACGGCCGACCGCCTGCACGAGTCGGTGCTGGCGCTGCGCGGCTGACGGGCACGGCTCCCGACGACGACGGGCCCCCGCCGACCGAGAGGTCGGCGGGGGCCCGTGCGTGTGCCGTCAGCGCGCGACGAGCGGCTGCGTGTGCCAGATGCGGTCGATGTAGTCCCACATCGAGCGGTCGGACGAGAAGAAGCCGGAGCGCGCGACGTTGAGGATCGCCGAGCGCGTCCACGCCTCCGGGTCCCGGTAGGCGGCGTCGACGCGGTCCTGCGCCTCGAGGTACGACGCGAAGTCCGCGAGGACGAGGAAGCGGTCCTCCGTCAGCAGGTTCGACACCACCGGCGCGAAGCACTGCGGGTCGCCGTCCGCGAACGCGCCCGACGCGATGAGGTCGATCGCGCGGCGCAGCGTCGGGTTCTCCTCGTAGTACCGCGACGGCTGGTACCCGGCCGCCTGGACCTCCTCCACCTGGGGCTCGGTGAGCCCGAAGAGGAAGAAGTTGTCGTCGCCCACGAGCCGGCGGATCTCGACGTTCGCGCCGTCGTCCGTACCGATCGTCAGGGCGCCGTTGAGCGCGAACTTCATGTTGCCGGTGCCGGACGCCTCCTTGCCGGCGAGCGAGATCTGCTCGGACAGGTCGGCGGCGGGGATGAGCTTCTCGGCGAGCGTCACGTTGTAGTTCGGCGGGAAGACGACCGTCAGCGCGCCCTGCACGCGCGGGTCCGCGTTGACGGTGGACCCGACGTGGTTGATGAGCCCGATGATCTGCTTCGCCATCGTGTAGCCCGGCGCGGCCTTGGCGCCGAACGCGAAGACGCGCGGCTGCATCGCCGCGGGGTCGAGCTCGCCGGTCGTGATCCGCTCGTAGAGGGACACGATGTGCAGCAGCTTGAGGGTCTGGCGCTTGTACTCGTGCAGGCGCTTGACCATGACGTCGAGCATCGCGTCGGTCCGCAGCTCGATGCCGTCGCGGCGGGCGAGCACGTCGGCCAGGCGCTCCTTGTTCGCGGCCTTGACCGCGCGGAACCGGGCCCGGAACTCGGGGTCGTCCGCGAGCGGCTCCATCTCGCGCAGGCGCTCGAGGTCCGTGAGCCAGCCGGGGCCGATGGCCTCGGTGACGAGGTCGGACAGCGCGGGGTTGGCGAGGCGGATGAAGCGGCGCGGCGTGACGCCGTTGGTCACGTTCGTGAACTTGTCGGGCCAGAGCTCGTTGAAGTCCGGCAGGACGTTGTCGCGCAGCAGCTGCGAGTGCAGCTCGGCGACGCCGTTGACCTTCGCGCCGGCGATGGTGGCGAGGTACGCCATGCGGACCGACCGCTGGGGGTGCTCGGCGATGATCGACATGCGGCGCAGGCGGGGCTCGTCGTTCGGGAACCGCTCGCGGACCTGCGCGAGGAACTCCTCGTTGATCCGGTAGATGATCTCGAGGTGGCGCGGCAGCAGCCGGCCGAGCAGGTCGACGGACCACACCTCGAGCGCCTCGGGCAGCAGCGTGTGGCACGTGTACGCGAAGCACTGCTGCGTGATGGCCCAGGCCTCGTCCCACGCGAGCTTCTTCTCGTCGACGAGGATGCGCATGAGCTCCGGCACGGCGATCACGGGGTGCGTGTCGTTGAGCTGGAACACGATGCGCTCGGGCAGCCGGCGCAGGTCGAACCCGTCGGGCAGGACGTTGTCGACGAAGTCCCGGATCGAGCAGGCGACGAAGAAGTACTGCTGCTGCAGGCGCAGCTCCTTGCCCTGCGGCGTCGAGTCCTCGGGGTACAGGACCTTGGAGATGTTCTCGGCGAACGTCTGCGCGCGCACCGCCTCGGCGTAGTCGCCGGAGTTGAAGATCTGCAGGTCGAACGCCTTGGTCGCGCGCGCGCTCCACAGGCGCAGCGTGTTGACCCGGCCGTTCTGGTAGCCGGGGACCATGTAGTTGTACGGCACGCCCAGCACGTCCCACGCCGGGTTCCAGCGCGTGCGCTCGACGCCGTCCTCGTCCGTGTACGTCTCGGTCGACCCGCCGAAGTGCACGGTGACCGCGTGCTCCGGGTGCGGGAACTCCCACGGCGCGCCGAGCTCGAGCCACGTGTCGGGCTGCTCCACCTGCCAGCCGTCGACGAACGTCTGGCGGAAGATGCCGTACTCGTAGCGGATGCCGTAGCCGATGCAGGGGACGCTCATCGTCGCGAGCGAGTCCACGAAGCACGCCGCGAGCCGGCCGAGGCCGCCGTTGCCGAGGCCGGGCTCGACCTCCTGCTCGCGCAGCGTGGCGAGGTCGATGCCGAGCGAGGCGAGACCCTCGTCGACGATCTCCGCCATGTCGGTCGAGATGAGCGCGTTGTCGAGCTGCCGCCCGAGCAGGTACTCCGCCGACAGGTACGCGACCGCCTTCGACTGCGCCTCGAACTGGCCGCGCACGGTCTCCATCCAGCGCGCCATGAGGTACTGGCGGACCGTCCGCGCGAGCGCGAGGTACTGGTCGTTGACGTTGGAGCGGGCGACGGTCACCCCCTGGCCGAAGTGGAGCTCGCGCAGGAACGCCTGCACGAACCCCTCCACGGAGTGCTGGGGGGCCGTCACGTGCACGGTGCCGTTGACACGGTTCTCAGTCACTTGCGCAACGCTAGACGGCGTGGGGCGGATGGGCCAGGCCGTCCGGCCTACGGAGCCCCCCGGGCCCGGTCGTGGACGAGACTCTCATCCGCGTCTCATCCGGCCCCGGCATCCTCGTGCCGGCCGGACCGCGGGCGCGGGCCGGGGACGAGGGAGGGACGGGGATGGGCCGACGCGGCGCGGGCGCGCTCGTCGGCGTCGTCGTGCTCCTGCTCGCGGCATGGCTCGTCTCGCGCGCCGCGGCCGCACCGCGCGGGGACGTCGGCCTCGGCGACGTGGTCGTCATGACCGCGACGCCCGTGCCCGGGACGCCCCCGGCGCCCGGCCCGGCACCGACCGACCCGGCACCGACCGGCCCCGCAGCGACCGGCCCCGCGGCGACGCAGCCCGCCGCGCCGCCCACGGACCAGGCCACGCCCGCACCGCCCGCCCCCGCCCCCACCGCGGTCGCCCCCGCTCCCCCGCAGCCGGCGCCCGCGGACGACGACGGGGACGACGACGGCGACGCGGACGACGACGGGGACGACGACGGCGACGACGCCGGGGACGGCGACAGCGACGACGGCGGCGACGATGACTGACGCGACCGAGCGGCGGCCGCCCGCCCTGGTGCCGCGGCGCGACCCGCAGGCCGTCCCGCCGCCCCCCGTCGACGACACCCCCGCCGCACCCGTCGAGCCCCGGCCGCCCGCCGAGCCCGAGCGTCGCGTCGTCACCGTGCGCGTGCGGGTGCTCGCCGCGGTCCTCGCCGCCACGGTCGCGGCCCTCGCGGTGTCGGGCTGGGTCGCGGCGCTGCTCGCCGGCGCGCGGGTCGACACGCGCATCGACGACGACCTGCGCCGCGGGGCGGAGCAGGTGCGCCTGCTCGCGGCCGACGGCGTCGACCCCCAGACCGGCGGCCCGTTCGCGTCCGCCCACGAGCTCGTCCTCACGGCGATGTCGCGCACGGTGCCCGCACGCACCGAGGGCATGCTCGCGCTCGAGGACGGCGCCGTGACGGTCGTCGCCGCGGACTCCGTCGCGCTGCGCCCCGAGGAGGACCCCGAGCTCGTCGCGCGGCTGGCCGACCCCGCGCTGCGCACGGGTGCGCGCCTGGTCAGCGTCCGGACCGCGGTCACCGACTGGCGGGCCGCCGTGATCCCCGTCCGCACCGCCGACGTGCCCGACGCGGCCGGCGACGGCACGACCGTGCTCGTCCTGGCCTACGACCGCACCGCCGAGCGGGACGCGTTCGTCGGCATCTTCCGCACCTACGCCGCGGTCGCCACCGTCGCGGCCGCGCTCGTCGCGGTCGTCGGCTGGGTCGTGGCCGGGCGGCTGCTGCGGCCCGTGCGGCTGCTGGGCCGCACGGCGCGCAGCATCACGGACACCGACCTGTCGGCCCGCCTGCCCGTCCGCGGCAACGACGACGTGGCGGAGCTGACCCGCGCCTTCAACGCGATGCTCGACCGCATCCAGACCGCCGTCGGCGCGCAGCGGGCGCTGCTGGACGACGTCGGCCACGAGCTGCGCACCCCGCTCACGGTCGTGCGGGGGCACGTCGAGCTCATGGACACCGCGGACCCGGCGGACGCGGCGGAGACGCGCGAGCTCGTGCTCGACGAGCTCGACCGGATGGGCCGGCTCATGGACGACCTGCTCACGCTCGCCACCGTCGGCAGCCCCGACTTCGTGCGGTTCGCGCCGCACGACGTCGGCGCGCTGACGGACACCGTCACCGGCAACGTCCGTCCGCTCGGCCCGCGCCGCTGGGGCGTGGAGGCGCGCGCCGAGGGCACCGCGCTGGTCGACGCGCAGCGCCTGACGCAGGCGTGGCTGCAGCTCGCGGCGAACGCGGTGAAGTTCTCCGACGAGGGCTCGACGGTCCTGCTCGGGTCCCGCGTCGTCGGCGACCGGCTCGAGCTGTGGGTGACCGACGAGGGCGTCGGCATCGCTCCTGAGGACCTGGACCGCGTGTTCGAGCGGTTCGCCCGCGCCGACGAGGACGACGAACGACCCGGCGCCGGCCTCGGCCTCGCCATCGTCGCGGCCATCGCGCACGCCCACGGCGGCGACGTCGACGTCGTCTCCGCACCCGGCCGCGGCTCGACCTTCACGGTCCGGGTACCGCTGGCCGGCCCGCCCCCCGAGCCCGCCCCCGTCCCCGCACCCACCGCAGGAGGCGCGTCGTGACCCAGATCCTCGTGGCCGAGGACGAGACCCGCATCGCCCGCTTCGTCGCGAAGGGCCTCAAGGCCGCCGGGTACGGCAGCACCACCGTCGCGACCGCACGCGAGGCACTCGACCTCGCGGCGAGCGGCGAGTTCGACCTGCTCGTGCTCGACCTCGGCCTCAAGGGCGGCGACGGCCTCGCCGTGCTGCGCCGCCTGCGCGAGCACGGCAGCCGCATGCCGGTGATCATCCTCACCGCGCGGTCGACGGTCCGGGACGTCGTGGCGGGGCTCGACGAGGGCGCCGACGACTACATGGCCAAGCCGTTCACGTTCGAGGAGCTGCTCGCGCGCATCCGCGTGCGGCTGCGCACCGACCCCGCCGACGAGCCGACGGTGCTGCGCGCCGGCGACCTGTCGCTCGACCTGAAGACGCGTCGGGCCGGCGTCGGCGACCGCGAGGTGGACCTGTCCGCCCGCGAGTTCGGCCTGCTCGAGGCGTTCCTGCGCCACCCCGGACAGGTGCTCAGCCGCGAGCAGCTGCTGTCCCAGGTGTGGGGCTACGACTTCGACCCGTCGTCCAACGTCGTCGACGTGTACGTGCGCTACCTGCGCGGCAAGGTCGGCGCCGCCCGCGTCGAGACCGTCCGCGGCATGGGCTACCGGCTGCCCGCGCGCTGAGCGGGCGCGGTCACCACCGCCGCGGCGGCTCCACCGCGCCCGCGAGGCCGACGTGCGCGCCGGAGGGCTCGTCGAGCTCGGGCACCCCGCTCTGCGCGCCGGTCGCCTGCGCGCGGCCGAGCTCGTCGAGCTGCTGCGTCCGTGGACGAGCCGCCAGGCTGCGCAGCCACGCGCGCGTGACCACCCACACCGCCACCACGAGGTAGAGCCCCAGCTGGAAGAACCACCAGGCGCCGGACTTGTGCAGCAGCTCGTCGTCCGACCGCGCGGCCACGACGAGGTTCGCGGCCAGCGGGAGGGCCAGCAGGACCGCCAGCGCGCTCGTGGCGCGCGCGCGCCAGCGCAGCCGCAGGTACGCGGCGCGGTCGACGGGCAGTGGTCGCGGCACGGTCCCCCTCCTCCGGGTCCTGCTGCGCTCGTCGGTCGTCCCCGGCCGGCACATGAGTCGGCCACCCGATCGGCCCACCGCCCGCGCGCCCCGCGCACCGCAATGCCCGTGACACCGGCCGCCCGGCGCCGCGAGGGTGGGTCCGACACCCGCGACCCCGATGAGTTGGCGCGCGGCGACGGTCTGCACCACCGACAGCCCTCGTACCCCGCGGAGGACCCGCCATGTCTGCCCCCACCTCGCCCGAGCCGGACCCGTCGACGCAGGGCTCCCCCGGGCCCGACGCCGCGCCGAGCGGCCCGCACGACCCGGACGTCGCACTCGCCGACGCCCCGCTGACGGAAGCCGAGCGGCCGCGGTGGCGCCGCGACGTCAGCGTGTTCCTCGCCGGTCAGACGTCGTCGCTGTTCGGCTCGATGCTCGTGCAGTACGCGATCATGTGGCACCTCACGCTCGAGACGCGGTCCGGCGCCGTCATGGCGCTGTACGCCGTCTTCGGGTTCCTGCCGCAGGCCGTCGTCTCGGTGTTCGGCGGCGTCTGGGCCGACCGGCACGACCGCAAGAAGCTCATCATCGGCGCCGACGCGACCATCGCCGCGAGCACCCTCGTGCTGGCCCTGCTCATGCTGTCGGGCTACGACGAGCTGTGGCTGCTCTACCTCGTCGCGGCCATCCGGTCCGCGGGCGCGGGCATCCAGACGCCGGCCGTGTCGTCGCTGCTGCCGCAGGTGGTGCCGACCGAGAAGCTCATGCGCGTCAACGGCATCAACCAGACGATCCAGTCCGCCATGATGCTCGTCGCCCCGGCCGTGGCCGCCGGGCTGTACGCGTCCGCGTCGATCGAGACGATCTTCTTCGTCGACGTCGTGACCGCGCTGATCGGCATCGCCCTGCTCGCCCTCGTGCCCGTCCAGCGGCTGGTGCGCACCGACCAGGTCGCGGGCGTCCGGGGCTACGTCGCGGACCTCGTCGGCGGCGTCCGGTACGTCGCGACGCACGCCTTCGTGCGGTGGGTCCTGCTGCTGTGGGGCGTCGTGTTCGTGCTCATCGTCGCGCCGTCGTTCCTCACCCCGCTCATGGTCGTGCGCACGTTCGGCGACGAGGTGTGGAAGCTGACCGTGAACGAGCTCGCGTTCAGCGTCGGCATGATGCTCGGCGGCATCGTCGTGGCCGCCTGGGGCGGGCTGCGTAACCGCATCGCGATGGTCGTCGGCGTGACCGTGCTGTTCGCGCTGTTCAACATCGGCCTCGGCGTCTCGACGAACCTCTGGGTGTTCTTCGCCTTCATGTTCCTCATCGGCCTCGGCGTCCCGTTCTTCTCGACGCCGACCATGACCGTGCTGCAGGAGAAGGTCGAGCCCGAGCGGCAGGGCCGGGTGTTCGGCTTCGTCGGCATCGTCATGGCCGTCGCGATGCCGCTCGGCATGTCGGTGTTCGGGCCGCTCGCCGACCGCTACAGCGTCGAGTCGCTGCTCGTCGCGGCGGGCGTGGCGCTGCTGCTGGTCGTGGCCGTGGCCGTCGGGCTGCCGTCCGGACGGCGGGCGATGGCGGAGGCCGACGCGGACGCCGGGACGCCCGCCGACCAGGACGCCCGGGTCTGACGCCGGGCACGCGCGCCGCCCGCGGGGGGTCGGGCGGCGCGCGTGCGGTCCGGGTCGGTCAGCCGGCGGAGGGCGCCGACGGCGCGCTGGCCGGGCTCGGCGGCGTGTGCGGGCTGACGGGGCTGGCCGGGCTGGCCGGGCTCGCGGGGCTGGCCGCGCTCGCGGGGCTGTCCGGCGTGGGCGGCGTCTGCGGCGACGGTGCGCTGACCGCCGTCACCGTGGTGACCTGGCTGCCCGGCACGACGTTGGTCGGGTCGGCGGGCGGTGCGACGGCCGGGGCCGGCGGCGCCGGCTCCGGGGCGGCGGGCGCAGGCGTGCTCGGCGAGGGCGCCACGGGTGCCGGGGACGGCGTCGCGGCCGAGCCGGCCACCGCCGCACCCGTCGGAGCACCCGACGGCGTGATCGTCACACCGGGCAGCGACGTGTCGTCGCCCCCGGAGGCCGCGGCGGCGGACGCGACGGCCACGCCGCCGATCCCGATGGCGCCGGACACGAGCCAGACGGCGGTCTTCCTGTTCACGATGCTCTCCTCTCGGTGGTGCCGGTGGCCGGCACCGGGACGCCCCGGACGGGGCGGGGGACGAGGTCCCGCGCGAGCAGCGCCCACGCACGGACCAGGTGCTCCGCCGGCCGGCTCGCGGCCAGCGAGAGCAGGACGGCGGCGGCGCGCGCCCGCAGGCCGTCCGGGTCGACAACCCGGTCGGCCTCGCGCAGCAGCGCGTCGCGCCAGCCGGGCACCGCGCGGTACCCGGGGTCGAGGGTCGGCAGGACGGTCGTGTGCGCGAGCAGGCACGCGAGGTCGTCCACCAGCAGGCCGGGCCCGACGGTGTCGACGTCGACGAGGCCCGCGCCCGTCGCGTCGTCCCACCACAGGTTGGCGGGGTGCAGGTCGCCGTGGGTGACGGTCGCCGGGCCGGGGTCGCTGCCGGCCACCACCGCGTGCACCCGCGCGGCCGTCCAGCGGACGACCTCCGCGAGGTCCGGCGCGTCGTCGACGAGGGCGGCGACGTACGCGTCGAGCCGCGCGCTCCAGGGCGGGCGCGGCGGCAGCGCGTCGGCCGGGACGGTGCCGAGGCGGCCGAGGAGCTCGAGCACGACGCCGGGGTCCGGGGCGTCGGCGGCCAGGAGGCGGTCGGCGAGCGGACGTCCGGCGGCCGGGCCGAGCACGACGAGCCCCGGCGCGTGCGCGACCGTGGCCGGCACCGGCACGTCCGCCGCGCGCAGCAGGCGCAGGCGCTCGACCAGGCCCGCGGACCGGTCGGCCCGCACCACCTTCGCCCAGCGGTCCCCGGCGTCCGTGCGCGCGGCGAGCACCGCGCGCCGCAGCGGCCGGTACGCGACCGTGCGCAGCGACGTGACGCGTGTCGCGTCACCCGCGGCGGCGAGCGTGCCCGCGAGCAGCTCCGGCGTGCTCGCGGTGCGCAGCGCCGGCAGCGCCGGGTCGTCCGGGTGGGCCCACACCGCGAGCGGTTCGTCGCCGACCCGCACGTGCGCCACCCCGGGGCCGGCGACGTCGGCCGTCGTGACGACGAGGTGGTGGTGCACCGGGGGCGCCGCCGGCGCGGCGACCGCACGGGTCGTCACGGCGTAGCCCACGCTCGTCTCGGCACCGGGACGGGCGTGCACCGTGTCGCGCTGCCACCGCTCCACGCGCAGGCCCGCGGGCTCGAGCACCGCGGCCAGCACGTCGCCGGCGGCGGGGCCGAGGAGCACACGGTCGGTCGTCGTCATGGCAGCCATCCGACCGGGCGCGCGTGGGGCCCTCGTGACAGGCGGATGAGAGGGTTGTCATGTGCGCGCGCGGACGGAGCGGGGAGCCTCGCCCCGCCCCGTGCACCTGCGGCCGGGAGCCGTGGCGCTCGTCGCGGCGGGCGGGGCCCTGGGCACGCTGGCCCGGTCCGGCGTCACCGCGGCGGTCGGCGCCGGGACCGCCTGGCCCCTCGCGACCACGGTCGAGAACCTCACCGGGGCCGCGGCGCTCGGCCTGCTGCTCGGCGTGCTGGGGCGTCGGACCGAGACCCCGCGCGTGCGGGCCGCGCGGCTCGCGCTCGGCACCGGCGTGCTGGGCGGCTACACGACGTACAGCGCGCTCGCGGTGGAGGTGCAGCGGCTCGCCGCGGGCGGTGAGCCGCTGCTCGGCGTCGCGTACGGCGTCGTGAGCGTCGTGGCGGGCGTGCTCGCGGCACTGGCTGGGGTGGTGGTCGGCGGCGGGCGCACCGGGGGGCGGTCCCCGCGCGACCGGGACGCCGCGGACGCCCCGGAGGCCGCACCGTGACGGTCCTGCTCCTCGCGCTGGCCGGCGGCCTCGGCGCCGCCGCCCGGTTCGTCGTCGACGGGCTGGTGCGTGCGCGCACCGGGGACGCCTTCCCCTGGGGGACGGTGCTGGTCAACGTGACCGGGTCGCTGCTGCTCGGCCTGCTCGTCGGCGCCCACGCCGCCGGGGTGCTCGGGCCGGACGCGCTCCTGGTGGCGGGCACGGGGTTCTGCGGCGGCTTCACCACGTTCTCGACGGCCGCGGTCGACACGGTCCGGCTCGCGCAGGACGGCCGGCTCCGGGTCGCGGCCGCGCACGCGGCCGGGATGCTCGTGGTCTGCGTGGCCGCGGCGGCCGTCGGCGTCGCGCTCGCCTCCGCCCTCCTCGGCTGAGCCCGGTGCCTGCCCCGAGGGACGAGGAGCGCGCTCAGCCGCGGCCGGCGTCGTCCACCGGCGTCGCGCCGGTCGCCTCCGCGGTGGCCCGGTCGACCAGGTAGACGCGGCCGCTCGCGTCGCGCACGCGGACGAACTCGTCGCGCAGCGCGCTGTCACGGCGGCGCTCCTCCTCCGTCGCGCTGCGGCCCGCGCGGCGCGGGTGCGCGACCGACGCGGGCCCGAGCAGGTAGCGCGCGAGCCAGTCGGTCATGTCGAAGCGTCGTCCCCGCGCCATGCCGCCCCCTCCCGAATCGTGAGTGCCCTCATCATATGCGCACGAACGAGGGCGCTAGGATCGGGTCGTGACGAGCACCCCCACCACGGACCCCCTGGCCGTCGAGGCCCAGGTCTGCCTGACGCTGTCGGCCGCCGCCCGCTCGCTCGTCGCGTTCTACCGGCCGCTGCTCGAGCCGCTCGGGCTGACGCACCCGCAGTACCTCGCGATGCTCGCGCTCTGGCAGCACGGCCCGCTGTCCCTGCGGGCCCTCGCCGACCTGCTGCACCTCGAGCCGGCCACGACCTCCCCCATCGTCAAGCGGCTCGCGGCGATGGGCCTCGTCGTGCGCTCGCGCGCGGCGGGTGACGAGCGCACGCTTGCGATCGAGCTCACCGACGCCGGCCGGGCGCTGCGCGACCGCGCCGAGCACATCCCGGCGACGATGGTCGAGCGGCTGGGCGTGACGCCGGCACAGGTGGACGAGATCCGCCGCGCCGCCCAGCTCGTGGTGGACGCCGTCGGAGGGGTGCAGGACTGACCCCGCCCGACGCCGCACCGGCATCCGTCAGCGCGAGGTCTGCCGGTAGCGCGCGATCGCGAGCGGTGCGAACACCACGAGGATCAGCGCGACGCAGATCAGCGTGTAGAGGGCCGGGTTCTGCATGGACCACGCGTCGGACGCCGCCGCCGCCGGGTTCGTGTTGCCGAACAGCTCGCGGCACGCCTGCGTCAGCGTCGACACCGGGTTCCACTCCACGAACACGCGCAGCGCCGACGGGAACGACTCCAGCGGCACGAACGCGTTCGAGACGAACGTCAGCGGCATGATGACGATGAACGACGCGTTGTTGATGACCTCCACGCTGGGCACGAGCACACCCACCAGCGCCATGATCCAGCTGACCGCGTAGGCGAACACGAGCAGCAGCGCGAACGCGGCCGCCGCGTCCAGCAGGGACCCGCGCACGCGCCACCCGACGACCAGCCCGGTCAGCGCCATGATCGCGAGCGACAGCACGTTGTAGACGACGTCCGACAGCGTGCGACCCGCCAGCACGGCCGACTGCGACATCGGCAGCGAGCGGAACCGGTCGATGATCCCCTTCTGCATGTCCTCAGCGATGCCGGCACCGGTGAAGGTCGCCCCGAACACGACCGTCTGGGCGAAGATCCCGGGGATGAGGAACTCCCGGTAGGACACGCCCTCCCCCGGGTCGATCGCCCCGCCGAACACGTACGCGAACAGCAGGACGAACATGATCGGCGAGATGAGGACCGCGACGAGGATCTCGGGGACGCGCACGATCTTGATCAGGTTGCGCTTGGCGACGACCTGCGTGTCCGCGACGGTGCGGGTCAGGGTGCTCATCGGGTCACCTCCGGGGTGACGTCGGGACGGGCGGGGACGGCGTCGCGCTCCTGCGCGTGACGGCCGCGGCCGTCGCGGGAGGCGGTGCCGCCCGCGGGCTCGGCCTCCTCCTCCGCGGTGCGGCCGGTCAGCGTGAGGAACACGTCGTCGAGCGTGGGCCGGCGCAGGCCGACGTCGAGCACGGCGACGCCGTCCGCCTCCAGCCGGTCGAGCACGACGCGCAGCGAGCGCGCCCCCTCCCGCACCGCGACGGACAGGGACCGCTCGGTGCTGCCGTGGTGGACCTCGTCGCCGGCGGCGACGGCGGCCAGGGCGGCGCGCGCGGCCGGCCGGTCGGCGGCGTCGGCGATGACGAGCTCGATGCGCTCGCCGCCGACCTGCGCCTTGAGCTGGTCGGCCGTGCCCTGCGCGATGGCGCGGCCGTGGTCGATGACGACGATGTCGTCCGCGAGGCGGTCGGCCTCCTCCAGGTACTGCGTCGTCAGCAGCAGCGTCGTGCCCGCGCGGACGAGCCCCTGGATCACCTCCCACATCTGCAGGCGGCTGCGCGGGTCGAGCCCGGTCGTCGGCTCGTCGAGCACCACGACGGGCGGCTCCGCGACCAGCGCGCACGCGAGGTCGAGGCGGCGGTGCATGCCGCCCGAGTACGTCTTGGCGGGGCGGTCCCCGGCGTCGGCGAGGTCGAACCCCGCGAGCAGCTCGCGCGCCCGGTCGACCGCCCGGCGGCGCCGGAAGCCGTAGAGCCGGCCGATCATCTCGAGGTTCTCCGCGCCCGTGAGGTTCTCGTCGACCGCGGCCGACTGCCCGGACAGGCCGATGCGCCGGCGCACCTCCTCGGGGGCGTGCAGGACGTCCGCCCCCGCGACGCTCGCCGAGCCGCCGTCGGGGCGCAGCAGGGTCGTCAGGATGCGGACGGCCGTCGTCTTGCCCGCCCCGTTCGGGCCGAGCAGCGCCAGCACCGTGCCCTGCGGCACCTCCAGGTCGAGCCCCCGCAGGGCCTCGACCTGCCCGTACCGCTTCACCAGCCCGCGGGCCGTGATCGTCGCCGTCGTCATGCGTGCCCTCCGTGCCTCGTCGCCCGTCCCCGCGCCCGGACCCCGCCCGCGCGCCACGGCGGTACGGACCCGCGCCGTCGCCGCGACTCGTCGGGTCGGCGAGCGCGGCGCCCTGGTTCGTCCCGGTCCGTCCCATGCTGCACCCGCCCACCGACACCCGGACCGACCGGCCCGGGGAGACGTCAGGCCGACGCGCGGAGCACGTCCTCCAGCTCGCCCTGCTCCAGGGCGACCGGGTTCGCGCGCGTGCTCGACGCCGCGAGCGCCGCACGCGCCGCCTCCGGCACGTCGGCCCCGGCGAGGCCCAGCGCGGTCAGACCCCGCAGGCCGAGCGCCGCGGCCGCGTCGCGGAGCCACGCCACGGCGTCCTCGGGCCGCGCCGACGCCCGGCCGGTGAGCACCGCCGCCGCCTCGGCGTAGCGGCGCAGCCCGGCACCGTCGGGGTCGGTGCGGCGCAGGGCGCGCACGTTGGCCTCCGTGGTGGCGGCCAGCACGGCCGCGCAGACCTCGCCGTGCGGCGCGCCCAGCCGCCCGCCGAGTGCCGCCGCGAGCCCGTGCACCGCCCCGAGCCCGGCGTTGGCCAGCGCCATGCCGGACAGCAGCGCCGCGACGCTCATGTCCGTGCGGGCGTCGAGGTCGTCGCCGTGCGAGTGCGCCCGCACGAGGCTCCGCGCGGCCCGGCGCAGGCCCTCGCGCGCGAGCGGGTCGGTCAGCGGCGTCGCGCGCGGCGTCGTGAACGCCTCGAGGCACTGGGTCAGCGCGTCGGCGCCGGAGGAGGCGGTGACGTCCGGTGGGCAGCCCAGCGTCAGGACGGGGTCGACGACCGCGACGGCCGGCTGCAGCGTGCGCCCGCGCAGGCTCGCCTTGACGCCGTGCTCCCGGACGCGGACGGGTGCGTTGGCGGTGACCTCGGCGCCCGTCCCCGCCGTGGTGGGCACCGCGACGACGGGCGGCGCGTCCGCGGGCAGGGGGCGCCCGGCGCCGACGACCTCGAGGTGGTCGAGCACGTCGCCGTCGCCCCGGCACAGCGCCGCGACGGCCTTCGCGGTGTCGACGACGGACCCGCCGCCCCAGCCCACCACGACGTCGGGCCGCACCTCGCGGGCACGGGCCACGCCGGCGCGCACGTCCTCGACCGTCGGCTCGCCGCGGTGCCGCCAGACGGTCACCTCGTCGCCGCCCGCGAGCGCGTCCACGTCCGCGTGCCCGCCGGCCACGACCAGCACGCGCCGCCCGAGCCCGGCGACCAGGTCGGCGACACCCTCCGACGCCCCCGCGCCGGCCACGACCCGTCCCGCCGTCGCGAACGTCCACATGCTCCCGACCCTAGGCCCGCCGGCGGTGCGGGACCCGGGACGACGAGGGCCGGGACGACGGAGCCCGGGACGACAGGGTCCGGGACGACGACGGGCCGGTGGGATCACCCACCGGCCCGCCGCGACCGCCCCGACAGACGCCTCACGGCGCGTGGCCGCTCGTAGCGGCTGATGTTGGAGCCCGGGGTCATGAACCGGGGCGGCACCCGTCTCAACCGGGTGCGCCGGGGAGGTGTTCCGCCGCCGTGCGGTGACGACGGTCACGACGGGTCAGGCGGCCGCCGTCCAGCCCGCCGAGCGCAGGTGCCAGGCCTCGCCGTCGTGCACGAGCTCGGTCACGCCGCCGTTGGGCAGGTGCCCGCCGCGGACCATCGTGAGCGGGACCTCCGGCACGGCCGTGACGACGAGGACCTTGAGCAGGTACCCGTGCGAGACGGCCAGCGCGGTGCGGCCGTCCGCCAGCACGTCGCCCAGCACGCGGCGGGCGCGTTCCTGCGCCGACGCCCACGTCTCCCCGCCCGGGGCGGCGACCAGGTCGTGCTGGGGCGTGAACCAGGCCGCGAACGGGCCCGCGAGGTCGCCGGTGCGCAGGTCGTCCTTCGTGCGGCCCTCGAAGTCGCCGAAGTCGACCTCGCGCAGGTCGTCGCGCACCTCGACGGGCAGGGCCGCGGCGTCGGTGCCGGCCACCAGCAGGTCGACCGTCTCCCGGGCGCGGCGGAGCGGGCTCACCAGGACGCGCGCGACGCCCGCGCCGCGCAGCCGCTCCCGCACCGGTGCGAGCGCGCCGGCCGCCGACGCGTGCAGCGGCAGGTCGGTGCGGCTCGTGTACCGGGACTCGAGGTTCCAGGCGGTGGGGCCGTGGCGGACGACCAGCAGCCGGACCGGACCGCGCCCACCCCCCGCGGCGGGCTGCGTCACGGGGCCGGCACGGCGGCGGGCGCGGCCGGTGCGAGGTCCACCGCCGGCCGACGCGGCGCGACGCCGTCGAGCGACCGGACCGCCGCGAGCACGTCCTCGACCGTGACGGCCAGCAGCGCCGGGTCGGGGTCGGCGGCGAAGGTCTCGCCGCGGCGGACGGAGGCGTCGGTGAGCACGACGTGCGGGCCGGGGGGCGGGCCCCACTCCTCCGGCGGTGCGGGGCCGAACAGCACGACGGACGGGATCCCGTACGCCGACGCCAGGTGCGCCGCGCCGGTGTCCGCGGAGACGACGAGCGACGCCGCGGCGACGAGCGCCGCGAACTCCGTCAGCCCCAGCTCGCCCGCGACGACCGCCGCCTCCGGCAGCCCCGCGCCCGCCGCGACCTCGAGCGCACGCGCCCGCTCGGCGGCGCTGCCGGTCAGCAGCACCGCGCGCCCCTCGTCGGCGAGCGCCCGCGCGACCCGCGCGAACCGGTCCACGGGCCACTGCCGGGACCCGTAGAAGGCCCCGACGTGCACGACGGCGGCGCCCCGCGCGACGGGCTCGACCGGGGGCACGAGCAGCCCGACGTCGTCCGGGTCGGCGGGGATGGCGTGGTCGGCGAGCAGCCGCGTCCACCGCTCCCGCTCGAGGATGCCGTGCACCCACGGCGTGCCGCCCTCCCAGCCGTCGACGTGGTGGACGATCTCGCGCCGGGCCCCCAGCCGCGCGATCAGCCCGCGGCTCTCGGGACCGCTGCCGTGCAGGTTGACCGCGACGTCGACGCGTCCCGGCTCGACCGGCAGCGGGTCGTCGAGACCGCGCGTGGGCAGCAGCACGTCGACGCCCCCGACGAGCGCGACCACGGGCTCGAGCCACTCGGGCACGGCGAGGACGAGCTCGTGCTCCGGGTGGGCGCGCCGCAGCGCGCGGACGGCCGGGACGGCGACGAGCAGGTCGCCGAGCTTGAGCGCGCGCAGCGCGAGCAGCTCGGGCGCGTCGGGGCGGGGGCCGAAGCGGCGGACGAGGCTCACGCGACCGCCTCGTGCGCGGCGGTGCCCAGCAGCTCGCGGACGTCCTCGAGCACGGGGGCGACCTCGACGCCGGCGACGAACGACGGGTCGTGCTCGCACCGCGGCGCGGTCCAGCCGACCTGCGTGCAGTCGATGCCGCACTCGGGGCAGTGCGACGTCCAGGACATCTGCATGCGGTCCTGCGAGCGCCCCAGCGGGCCGGCGTTGACCGCGTTGCCGAACCAGAAGATGCCGACCGTCGGCGCGCCGACCGCGCGGGCGAGGTGGCGCGGGCCGGAGTCGTTGGCGACGACGACGTCCGCGAGGCTCAGCAGCCCCGCGAGCTCGCCCAGGTCGAGACGGTCCGCGAGCGACGCGACGCGTCCGCGCGCCGCGGGCGGGAGCCCGGCCTGCGCCCGCGCGACGACCACGCCGGCGTTCTCCACGTCCGTCGCGTCCCCGACGACGAGCACCTGTGCGCCGTCGGCCGCGACGGCGGCGGCGACGTCCCCGAAGCGCTCGGCGGGCCAGCGCCGGCGCGGGTCGGTGGCACCGGGGTGGACGACGACGAGCCGGTCACCGCCGCCGACGTGCCGCCGGGCCCGGTCGCGCTCCTCGTCGGTCACGGCCAGGCGGGGCTCGAGCACGACCGCCGGGGCGCCGGTCAGGCCGACGACCTCCAGGGCCCGCAGCATCTCGTGCTGGTAGTACACGTACGGCAGCGACCGCTCGAGCGGGACGGCGTCCGGGGTGCGGGTGCCGACGGTGTGCCGGGCGCCGAGCCGCAGCAGGAACGGGTTGGAGTTGCGCCCGCCCCCGTGCACCTGGACGGCGAGGTCGAACCGGCGGTCCCGCATGCGCCGCACGAAGTCCTCGGTCGCGGCGGGGTCCTCCTCCTGGCCACGCGCCTCCCGCACGCCGGGGGCGACGGGCAGCACCTCGACGTCGTGCACCGGCCCGGGCCGCCCGGTGAGCAGCGCGGCGTGCATCGGGCTGCCGAGCAGCGTGATCTCGGCGTCCGGGTACGCGTGCGCGAGGGCCTCGACCGCCGGCATCGCGAAGAGCAGGTCGCCCAGGCCGCCGCCGCGCAGCACCGCGATGCGCCGCACGTCGGCGAACCGCTCGCCGAGGGGGCCGACGGCGGGCAGCGGGGCGGACGGGCTCGGCAGGACCACGGGCGGGGCTCCTTCGGTCGGTCGGGGACGAGGGCCTGCGACGCTGCGAGGTCCGCTGCCTTCCTAGTGCCCGGGCCGGGGTGCGGCAATCGGAGGAGCGCTCGACGAGCAGGTGCCCGGTTCGCGTGCTTCTCTGGCACCACCGTCGACCCCACCGGGAGGGCCTGCATGTCCGTCGTGACCGCTGACCTGCTGACGCGCCTGCGCGGTGCCGCGCCCGAGGTCACCGTCGTCGGCGACCTCGTGCTCGACGGGTGGTGGACCGGCACGGTCGACCGCGTCACGCGGGAGGCCCCGGCGCCCGTCGTCGACGTCGCCGAGCGGTGCTACGTGCCGGGCGGTGCCGCGAACACGGCCGCGAACCTCGCGGCGCTCGGCGCGCGGGTGCGGCTCGTCGGACTCGTCGGCGACGACGCGGATGGGCGCCGGCTGCTCGACCTGCTCGCCGACGCAGGTGTCGACACCGGCGGCGTCGTGGTCAGCGGGCGGGTGCGCACGACGGCGAAGAACCGCATCCTCGCGGCCGACCAGGTGCTCGTCCGGGTGGACGAGCAGCAGTCCGAGCCGTACCCCGCCCCGGTCCTCGAGGACGTCGCGGCGGCGGTGCGGCGAGCGACGCCCGGACCGGGTGACGGGCGGGCGCTCGTCGTCTGCGACTACGGCGTCGGCATGCTCGAGGGCCCGGTCCGCGACGCCGTCCTGTCCCCCGCGGCACGTCCGGCCCTCACGGTCGTCGACGCGCACGACCTGCGGCGCTGGGCGGACCTGCGGCCCGACCTCGTGACGCCCAACGCCGCCGAGGTCGCGGCCCTCCTCGACGTGCCGCACCTGGCCGCCCGCGGCGGCGACCGGGCGGCAGCCGTGCTCGCGCAGCGCGACGCGGTCCTCGCCGCGTCCGGCGCGGCGGCGGCGGTCGTCACCCTCGACGCCGCCGGCACCGTGCTCGTCGCACCCGGCGAGGAGCCGCACCGCACGGTCGCCGAGCCCGCGACGGAGAAGCAGGCGTCGGGCGCGGGTGACACGTTCGTCGCCGCGCTCACGGTCGCCCGTGCCGCGGGCCTGCCGCTGCCGGTGTGCCAGGAGGTCGCGCAGGCGGCCGCGGACGTCGTCGTGCAGCAGTTCGGCACGTCGGTGTGCGGGGTCGCGGACCTCGTCGAGCGCCTCGCCGCCCGCACCGGCCGCCCGCGGTCGGGGCCCGTCCTGCCGCCCGACGAGCTGCTCGCGCGCCTCGACGCCGACCGCCGCGCCGGGCGCCGCATCGTGTTCACCAACGGCTGCTTCGACGTGCTGCACCGCGGGCACACCACCTACCTGGAGCAGGCCAAGCAGCTCGGGGACGTGCTCGTCGTGGCGCTCAACGACGACGACAGCGTCCGCCGGCTCAAGGGCCCCGAGCGGCCGATCAACGGCGCCGAGGACCGTGCGGCCGTCATCGGCGCGCTGGCGTGCGTCGACTACGTGACGGTCTTCGGCACCGACACCCCCATCCCGCTCATCGAGCGGATCCGCCCCGACGTCTACGCCAAGGGCGGGGACTACACGCCCGAGATGCTCGCCGAGGCGGAGGCCGTGCGCGCGTACGGCGGCGAGCTGGCGATGCTCGACTACGTCGCGCACCACTCGACGACCGCGATGGTCGAGCGCATCCGCTGGGAGGCGCCGCAGCCGGCCGAGCGCGGCGCGGGCGCGTCGTGACGCGCCGCTGGTCCGGGGACTGGGCGCGGCCGCTGCCGGCCGAGCCGCCCGCCCCGGCGGTCGACGTGCTCGTCCCCACGTCCGGGCGCGCCAGCGTGCTCGCCGTCACGCTCGCCGGGCTCGCGGCGCAGGACGGTCCCGACTTCCGGGTCGTCGTCAGCGACCAGTCCCCCGGCGAGCCCGGCACGGACGACCCCGCGGTGCAGGCGATGGTCCGGGTGCTGCGCGCGCAGGGCCGCCCGGTGGAGGTGCTGCGTCACCTGCCGCGGCGCGGCCTCGCGGAGCACCGGCAGTTCCTGCTCGACCAGGCGCGGGCGGACGCCGTGCTGTTCCTCGACGACGACGTCTGGCTCGAGCCGGGGATGCTCGCGCGGCTGCACGACGCCCTGACCACGCTCGGCTGCGGGTTCGTCGGTGCGGCCGTGCAGGGCCTGAGCTACCTCGACGACGACCGCCCGCACGAGCGCAGCCCGTTCGAGCCGTGGCGCGACGGCGTGCGCCCCGAGCGGGTGCGCCGCGGCGAGCCGGGCTTCGACCGGTGGACGCTGCACAACGCGGCGAACCTCGTGCACCTCGCCGCCGAGGTCGGCGTGCCCGAGGGCGGCTGGCTGCCCTACAAGGTCGCGTGGGTGGGGGCGTGCGTGCTGTACCGGCGCACGGCGCTGCTCGACGTGGGCGGGTTCGGGTTCTGGGACCGGCTGCCCGCCGACCACGCGGGCGAGGACGTCGCCGTCCAGTGGCGCGTCATGGAGCGGTTCGGCGGCGCGGGGCTGCTGCCGAGCGGTGCCGTGCACCTGGAGGCGCCGACGACGGTCGAGCAGCGGGACGTCGACGCGTTCGACGTCGTGCTGGACGCGGACGCACCGAACGACCGGGCGCGCGCCGACCGCTGACGGTCGCGGCCGGCGCGCGCGGGCGTCAGCCGTCCTCGCGGTCCGGGCTCTCCAGCCGGAAGAAGTTGCTCTGCTTCCCGTCCTTGCGCTCCTCCTGGTAGATGAAGTTCAGGCGCCGCGCGTCGAACGTCTCGAACCACTCGTCCCACGTCACGGGCGTGAGCCGGTCGTCCTGGTCGCCGAAGTCGAGCCGCAGCACGCCGAGGTGGTCGTCGTGCTCGGTGCCCTCGACCGTCGCCGGGCGCCCGCCGCGGTCCTCGGCCCACTGCTTGATGACCTCGTGGCTCGTCGTCACGAGGCTGCGGCCGGCGCGCTCGGGCTCGTCGTCGGGCGACGTGACCTCCTGCGAGTACTTCAGGGACCTCGACGTGTCCGGACCCGTGCGCACGTGCCCGCCGTCCGGGCCGGGGCCGACGTCGTCCGCGTCCTCGCCCCCGCCGCCGGCACCGCCGCCCTCACCCGAGGCCAGGCCCTGCAGCGTCTCGGCGAGCGCCTGCACGAGCTCGTCCTTCTTCATGCCGGAGCTGCCGGAGACCTCGTGCTCCTTCGCGAGCTCGCGCAGCTCGTCGACGCTCTTCCCGCGCAGCTCCGTCTCGCTGACGTCGGGCGTGTCCGGCGTCTGGTTGCCCGGTTCCTCGCTCACGCGCATCTCCTCCCGCTCGGTGCGGGCGGGCGGCGCGACGGCGCCGCCCGCCAGGGTCGTCCCCATGCTCGTCGGGGACCTGCGGGCCCGCACGGCGAGGCCGCAGGTGCCTCAGGCCCCGTCGCCGACGGGCCGGCGTCCCACGACCTCGACGTAGTGCGGGTTCTGCATGATCCCCAGCAGGTTGCCGAAGGGGTCGACGACGACGGCGGTGCGGAAGCCCTCGCCCCGCTCGGTGACCGGCTCGCGCGCCGTGGCGCCGAGGGCGAGGAGCCGCTCGTGCGCGGCCTCGAGGTCGTCCACGTGCCACAGCACGACGGCACCGCCGGGGTCGCCCAGCGCGTGCGGGGGCGCGTAGGCGGCGTCGATCAGCCCGAGCTCGTGCTCGAGGTCGCCGACGCGCCACTCGTGGTACCCGGGCACCCGGTAGTACGGCTCGAGCCCCAGCACCTGCGTGTACCAGGCGGACGCCGCCGCGTGGTCCTCGGCGTAGATCGAGATGGTCGCGACTCCGTGCAGCATGGCTGCTCCCTCCGTCACCGGCCCTGTGCCGTGCTCCCACGCTCCTCCGGGAAGCGGACGGAGCGTGTCCTCCTCCCGGATGAGCCGCGCTGCCGCGCGCCGCGGGAACGAGGCGGGACCGCGCGGTGAACGCTGGCCCGCGCGCGGGCGTCGCACGATGGAACGCCCGCTGACCTGCGTGAACGTTCCCCCAACGCGCCCGCAACGGTCGCGGTCGCGTCCGTTTTGCGGTATCCGCGCTGCCTAGCGTGGTCCGCGGTCCGGCCGAGGTCGGGCCCGGCGCCCCACCCGGGACGCCGCCCCCCGCCGCCCCCGCGGGCACCGCCGGCCGTCGCGCCGCCGCGGGCCGCGCGGGCGTCGCACCGCCCCCTCGTGCCTGGAGACCCATGGCTGCCGTGCTCGCCCCGCCCGGGGCCGACCGCACCGGACCGGACCCCGCCGGACCCCGCCCGCCCGCACCGACCGTCCGCCGTGCCGGCGCCGCCCGTCGCCGCCGCGCGCTCGGGTGGTTCGCGCTGCTGGCCGGCCCCAACGTGGTGCTGCTCGTCCTGTTCGTGTACCGCCCGCTCGTCGAGAGCTTCTACCTGTCCACGATGCAGTGGAACCTCGGCTCCCCGGTCGCGCGGTTCGTCGGCCTCGGCAACTACGTCGAGTGGTTCACCGCCGACTCCACGATCCGCGTCCTCACCACGACCGCGGTCTTCACGCTCGCGACGGTCGGCGGCGCGCTCGCGCTGGGCCTCGGCCTCGCGCTCCTGCTGAACCGGCGCCTGCCCGGCCGCGGCCTGGCCCGCACGGTCGCGTTCGCGCCGTACGTGCTGTCCGGCTACGCGGTCGGCATCCTCTGGCTGTTCATCTTCGACCCCCGCTACGGCCTGATGTCGACCGTGCTCGGGTGGTTCGGCGCGACGTCGCCCCAGTGGTACACGAGCCCGCCGTGGCCGCTCGTCATGGTGGTCGTCGTCTACCTGTGGAAGAACCTCGGGTACGTCGCGCTCATCTACCTGGCCGGCCTGCAGGCCGTGCCGCAGGACCTCAGGGACGCGGCCGCGCTCGACGGCGCCACGCCCGCCCGCACGCTGCGCTCGATCGTGCTGCCGCTGCTCGCGCCGACCACGTTCTTCCTGCTCGTCACGATGCTGCTGGCCTCGCTGCAGTCCTTCGACATCATCAAGGCGATGACGCAGGGCGGGCCCCTCGGCAGCACGACGACGCTGATGTACCAGATCTACCAGGAGGGCTTCGTCAACGGCCGGGCCGGGTACGCGTCCGCCGGCGCGACGATCCTGTTCCTCCTCCTGCTCGCGGTCACCGCGGTCCAGCTGCGCTACGTCGAGCAGAAGGTCCACTACGCATGAGCGTCCAGACGCCCCCTCGCCCGGCCGCCCCGGCGCCGGCCGGCCCGCCGCCGGCCGCACCGCCCGCTCCCGCCGCCCGCCGCGGCCGCTCACCGAAGGCCCTGCTGCTCGACGGCGGTGGCGTCCTGGCGATGGTCGTCGCGGCCGTCGTGCTCGGCATGCCGCTGCTGTGGATGGCGCTGGCCAGCCTCAAGCGGCCCGACGAGCTGTACCAGGTGCCGCTGCAGTGGCTGCCGGAGCGGTTCGACCTCGCCAACTACGCGCAGGCCGCCGACACGATCCCCCTCGGCACCCTGTTCGCGAACAGCGTCGGCCTGACCGTCGCGGGCGCCGGGCTCAAGGTCGTCCTCGGCCTGTGCTGCGCGTACGCGCTCGTCTTCCTCGACGTGCCGTTCCGGCGGACGGTGTTCCTCGTCGTCATCGCGGCGCTGATGATCCCGCCGCAGATCACGATCATCCCCAACTACACGTTCGTCGCGAGCCTCGGCTGGCTCAACACGTACCAGGGCATCCTCGTGCCCGGCCTGGCCAGCGCGTTCGGCACGTTCCTGTTCCGCCAGCACTTCCTCACGCTGCCCGCGTCGGTGCTCGAGGCGGCGCAGCTCGACGGCGCCGGGCACTGGCGGCGGCTGTGGCGGTTCGTCGTGCCGATGTCGCTGCCCACCGTCGCGGCCGTCGGCCTCGTCGCCGTGGTCACCGAGTGGAACGACTACCTGTGGCCGTTCCTCGTCGTCGACAAGCCCGACAAGATGACGCTCCCCGTGGGCCTCACGCTCCTGCAGAACGTCGACGGCATGTCGAACTGGGGCGTGCTGCTGGCCGCCACGGTCGTCGTGACGCTCCCCGTGCTGCTCGTCTTCCTGCTCCTGCAGCGCCGGCTCGTCGCCGGCCTCACCACGGGCGCCGTCACCGGCTGACCCCGCTCGCCGCGCGCACCGCGCCCGGCACCCACCCCCCGCCACCGGACCACCCGGTCCGGTCCCCCGCGCGCGCCGTCCGGCCCGCGCTCAGCACCCCTGCTGCACACCCCCCCGAGGAGACCCCGTGTTCCACCGCACCGCGCGGAACCGTCGTCCGTCCACCCTCGCCCTCGGCGCGCTCGCCGCCGTCGGCGCCCTGGCCCTCACCGCCTGCACGGCCCCCAGCGTCGCGGGTGACGACCCGTCCGCGTCCGGCGAGGCCGCGGCGGACGTCGACTGGTCGCAGGTCGAGCCCGCGTCCGAGATCACCTGGTGGAGCAACCACCCCGGCGCCTCGAAGGCGGTCGAGGAGGAGCTCATCGAACGCTTCGAGGCCGAGCACCCGGAGATCTCGGTCAACCTCGTCACGGCGGGCGCCAACTACGACGAGGTCGCCCAGCGCTTCCAGGCCGCCTCGCAGACGGACGAGCTGCCCGACCTCGTCATCGCCTCCGACGTGTGGTGGTTCCGCTACCACCTGAACGACCAGATCATGCCGCTGGACGACGTGTTCGAGCACCTGGGCTCCGACACCGACGACTTCGTCCCGGCGCTGTACGGCGACTACGAGTACGACGGGCAGCACTGGGCCGCGCCGTACGCCCGCTCGACGCCGCTCTTCTACTACAACAAGGACATGTGGGCGGCCGCCGGCCTGCCCGACCGCGGCCCGGAGACGTGGGAGGAGTTCGCCTCCTGGACGGGTCAGCTCCAGCCGCAGCTGCCCGCCGACTCGGCGCCGCTCGGCATGTCGCTCGGCACCTCGTGGGCCGCCTGGTGGTTCGAGAACATGATCTGGGGCCACGGCGGCCAGTACTCCGACGAGTGGGAGACGACGCTCGACACGCCGGAGGCGCTCGAGGCGGGCGAGTTCCTGCGCGGCCTGTTCCACGGCGACGCGCCGCTCGCGACGGTCTCCGAGGACGCGACGGTCGACTTCTCCTCCGGCACGGTCGCGGCGACGATCGGCTCGACGGGCTCGCTCAAGGGCATCCTCGACGCGGCGACGTTCGAGGTCGGCACGGCGTACCTGCCCGACGGCCCCGACGGCGGCGGCACCCCCACGGGCGGCACCGGCCTGGCCATCCCGTCCTCGCGGACGCCCGAGCAGCAGCTCGCGGCCGCGATGTTCCTCGACTTCCTCACCGGCACCGACCAGACGGCGTACTTCTCGCAGAACACCGGCTACATGCCGGTCCGCACGTCCGCGGTCGAGTCCGACACGATGGAGGCCGTCTACGAGCAGGCGCCGCAGTTCCGCACCGCGGTGGACCAGCTCGCCGACAAGGCACGCTCGCAGGACTGGATCCGCGTGTTCGTGCCCGGCGCCGACGCGATCCTCACCGAGGGCATCGAGCAGATCGTCCTGCGCGGCACCGACCCGGCGGAGGCCTTCGAGGCGATCACCCCGAAGATCGAGACCGCGTACCGCGAGAACGTGGAGCCCTACCTGTGACGCTCGTCGTCGCGCACCGCGGCAACTCGTCCGTCGCGCCGCAGAACACCCTCGCGGCGTTCGAGGCGGCGTGGCGGGCGGGTGCCGGGTCCATCGAGATCGACGTGCAGCGCACGGCCGACGGGCAGGTCGTCGTCATCCACGACGACACGCTCGACGCGACGACGGACGGCACGGGCGCCGTGGGCGCGACCGAGCTGGCCCGCGTGCGGTCCCTCGACGCGGGCGCGTGGTTCGCGCCCGCGTACGCGGGGCAGCGCGTGCCGACGTTCGCCGAGGTCGTCGACCTGCTGCTGCGCCGGCCCGGCATCGACCTGCTGCTCGAGGTCAAGGGGGCGTGGACCGTCGACGAGGTCCGGGCGGTCACCGAGCCGGTGCTCGCCGCCGGTCTCGCCGACCGCGTGGTCGTGCAGAGCTTCTGGCCGGAGACGGTCGCGGCGCTGCGCGACGCGGCGCCGGGCCTGCGCCGCGGCCTGCTGGTGTTCGAGGTCCGCGACGACCTGCTCGACCTGTGCGCCGAGCTCGGCGTCATGACGTGCAACCCGTACGGCGGCCTCGTGGCGGCCGACCCGGGCCTGGTGGACCGGCTGCACGCGGCCGGCCTGCAGGTCATGGTCTGGACGCTCGACGAGCCGGAGCACTGGGCGGCCGCGGTCGCCCTGGGCGTCGACGCGATCATCACCGACCGGCCCGACCGGCTGGCCGGGTGGCTGGCGGCACGCACGCCGGTGGCGGTGGCCTGACCGGCCACGCACCGCACCCGCACGCGACGGCGGCGCGGACCCACCGGGTCCGCGCCGCCGTCGTGTGTCCGCCGCCGGGTGTCAGGGGGCCTGCACGTCGAGCAGAGCCCACACGTGCTTGGTCTCCTCGTCCGCGTACCAGCCGACGTCCTGCGAGAGGCGGCGGGCGATCTGCAGGCCGAACCCGCCCATGCCGACGCCCCGCTGCTCCGCGATCTCCGGGGTCGTCCCCAGCCCGTGGTCGGCCACGTCCAGCAGGAGCTGGTGGTCGCGCCGCAGCAGCGTCACCACCGTCGGCGGGATGCCGTGCACGAGCGCGTTGGTCGCCAGCTCGCTCGCGATGAGGACCATCCGCTCGCCCACCGGGTCGAGCGCGTCCGCGACCCCGCCCGTCGCCTGGGACACCTCGTGCCGCAGGCGGGACAGCTCCGAGGTGGAGTCGAGGGTCCACGTGCGGACCGGCTCGAACCCCTCCGGCGGCCGGGACGTCCGCAGACCGCCGTCCACGTCGGCTGGGCCGTCTGTGCGCTGCTCGCTCACGGGACTCCTCAGGGGTGTGGTGCGTGTGGTCTCACGCGCGCACTCACGTTAGGCGGCGCGGGCCGTCCGCGCGCGGCGAGCAGGGGGGTGTCGGCGTGCCGCCCTGGACGGGTGCCCGGCAGCGTCAGGCGGCGGTCCCGGCGGCCTGCCCCGAGGCCGTCTGCTGGCCCGCCAGCAGCCAGCGCACGGTGCGCGTCGCCTGCCGGCCCGCCCAGTGCGCGGCGCCCTCGCGGACCCCGCGCACGGGGCGCAGCCCGAGCCCGTCGACCGCCCACGCCGGCAGGCTCGCGACGGCGGCGCCGGCGAGCGCGCCGTACCCGACCCGCAGCACCGGCGGCACGGGCGGCTCGCGCAGCAGGAAGTGCGCGGCGTCGAGCGCGGCCGGCGTGGCGCGCAGCACCGGCCGGTACCCCTCGAGGGCGGCCTCGAGGCCGGCGACGGTCTCGGGCAGGTCGACGGCGCCGAGGGCCCGGCCGACGCGCGCGGCCTGCGCGACGTACTCGTCGGCGCGCGCGGGCGTCAGCGGTCGCACCCCGTAGCGGCGGTGCGCGTCGAGGAACGACTCGATCTCGGCGACGTGCACCCAGCGCAGCAGGTCGGGGTCGTCGGCGGCGTACGGCGTGCCGTCGTCGGTGACGCCGCGGATGCGCGCGTGGATCGACCGGACCGCGTCGACGGCCGCCTGCGCGTCGTCGGCCGTGCCGAACACCGTGACGGCGAGGAACGTGCTGGTGCGCGACAGCCGCCCCCAGGGGTCCGCGCGGTAGCCGGAGTGGTCGGCCACGGCGGCCATCGCGGCGGGGTGCAGCGACTGCAGCAGCAGCGAGCGCAGGCCGCCGACGAACATCGACGCGTCGCCGTGCACCTCCCGGATCGCGGCGTCGGGCGCGAACCACCGCGGGCCGGGACGGTGGTGGATGCGGTGCCGGCTGCGCTCCCCGTGCGGGCCGGCGACGCGCAGGAACAGCGCCGTGCCGGCGCGGGCGCGCCACCGGCGCACCGGGTCGGTGACGCTCATGGGGTCCCACGCTGCGGGACGGGACCTGAGGACGGGCTGAGGGGCACGCCCGCGGGGTTGCCCGTCCCCCCGTCCCGCGGGCGGGAAGAGGGTACGCCGGGCCGCGGTTGCCACCGGTATGCGAGCCATCACCTACTCCCGCTACGGCGGCCCCGACGTCCTCGAGCTCACCGAGCAGCCCACCCCCAAGGTCGGGCCCGACAGCGTGCTCGTGCGCGTGCGCGCCGCGTCGGTCAACCCGGTGGACTGGAAGCTGCGCGCCGGGTACCTCGACCAGGTCATGGACGTGACGTTCCCCGTCGTGCCCGGCTGGGACGTCGCCGGCGTCGTCGAGCGGGTCGGCCTCGACACCCCCGAGCTGCAGGTCGGCGACGAGGTCTACGGGTACGTGCGCAAGGACTGGGTGCAGGGCGGCACGTTCGCCGAGCTGGTCGCCGCCCCCGTGCGCACGCTGGCCCGCAAGCCGGCGTCGCTGTCGTTCGAGGAGGCGGCCGCGGTGCCGCTGGCGGGCCTGACGGCGTACCAGAGCATCGAGCGCGCGGGCGTGCGCGCGGGGCAGACCGTGCTCGTGCACGCGGCGGCCGGCGGGGTCGGGCAGTTCGCGGTCCAGATCGCGGCCGCGCGGGGCGCCCGGGTCATCGGGACCGCGTCGGAGCGGAACCACGACCACCTGCGCTCGCTCGGTGCGGAGCCGGTCGTCTACGGCGACGGCCTCGCCGACCGCGTGCGTGCGCTCGCCCCGCAGGGCGTGGACGTCGTCCTCGACTACGGCTCCGACGACCTGGTGCCGACCACGCGCGCCGTCCTCGCCGAGGGCGGCACGGTCGCGTCGATCGTCGACGCCGCGGCGCGGGACGAGCTGGGCGGGCACTACGTGTGGGTCCGGCCCAGCACCGCCGACCTGGACGCGCTGAGCGCGCTCGCGGACGCCGGGCAGCTGCGCGTCGACGTGGCGGAGGTGTTCGACCTCGCGGACGCCGCCGCCGCGCACGAGGCGAGCGCGGGCGGGCACGTGCGCGGCAAGGTCGTCGTCCGGGTCTGACGCGCGGACCCGGACGTCGACGGGCGGCGGTGCAGGTCCGCGCCGCCGCCCGTGGTGCGTCCGTCCGGCGGGATCAGCCGCCGCAGCAGCCGTCGGCGCATCCCTGCGCCGGGCCGGCCGCCGCCTCCCGGCGCAGCCCCGCGGGGGCGCAGCACGCGTCCCCGCGCCACGCCTCGACGCCCTCCCGGACGGCGACGGCGGCGATGACGAGGGCGGCCAGCGGGTCGGCCCACGTCCACCCCGGGCCGGCGCTGAGCACCAGGCCGACCAGCAGGACCGCGGACAGCCACGCGCACAGCAGCGTCTGACGGGAGTCGGCGACCGCGGAGGCCGAACCGAGCTCGCGGCCGGTGCGCCGCTCGGACCACGACAGGAACGGCATCACCGCCAGGCTCAGCGCCGCGAGCACGATGCCCACCGGGGACGCGTCGGCCTCGCCGCCGCCGAGCAGCGACCGCAGCGCGTCGACGCCGACGAGCACCGCCAGGCCCCAGAACGACACGGCGATGAGGCGCATGGCGGCCCGCTCGCGCCGCTCGGGGTCCGGCGCGGCGAACTGCCACGCGACGGCCGCGGCGGACAGCACCTCGACGACCGAGTCGAGGCCGAAGCCGATCAACGCGCTCGACGACGCGGCGCGGCCCGCGGTGATCGCGACGACCGCCTCGACGACGTTCCAGGTGATGGTCGCCGCCACGACGAGGCGCACGCGCCGCTCGAGGACGGCGCGCCGGGCGGCGGGCAGGGACGGGCGCGGCAGGGGCAGCGTGGTCATGCGCAGGTGCACCCCTCACCGGAGCAGCAGGCCGGGTCGACGGCCAGGACGAGGCGCAGCAGGTCGCCGAGCGCGGGCGCGAGGAGCGGGTCGGCGAGCCGGTACCAGGTGCGCCGGCCGTCGGGGACGGCCTCGACGAGCCCGCAGCCGCGCAGGCACGCGAGGTGGTTCGACATGGCCTGGCGCGAGACGCCGAGCGCCTCGGCGAGGTCCGACGGGTAGGCCGGCGCCTCGCGCAGCACGAGCAGGACGCGTGCGCGGGTCTCGTCCGACAGCGCGTGCCCGAGCCGCGCGAGCGCGGCGGTGTGCGTGAGCGTCACGGTCTCCACGGCGTGACGGTACAGCGAAACGTGTACTGACGGCCAGGCCGGGCCTCCGCGCCGGACCTGCGGCAGCATGGCGCGGGTGACCGCCCCCACCCCCGGGCGTCCCGCGCCGGACGTCCGCGTCGTCCCCCTGACCGCCGAGCACTGGCCCGGCGTGCGCGAGGTGTACGCGCTCGGCATCGCGACCGGCGAGGCCACGCTCGAGCCCGAGCCGCCGGACTGGGACCGGTTCGACGCGGCCAAGCTGCCCGAGCACCGGTTCGTCGCGCTCGACGACGACGGACGCGTCCTCGGGTGGGTGGCCGTCGCTCCCACGTCCGAGCGCGCCGTGTACGCCGGCGTGGTGGAGGTGTCCGTGTACGTGCACCCCGACGCGCACGGACGCGGCGTCGGGCGGTCGCTGCTGGCGGCGCTGCTCGACTCGACCGACCGGGGCGGCGTGTGGACCGTGCAGGCCGGCGTCTTCCCCGAGAACGCCGCGAGCCTCGCCCTGCACACGGGCGCCGGCTTCCGTGTCGTCGGGCGCCGCGAGCGGCTCGGGCGCATGTCCCACGGCCCGCGCGCCGGGACGTGGCGGGACGTGCTGCTGCTCGAGCGCCGCCGCGCCGACGACCCGGACTGACGCCCCGCGCTGCGTGGCCGGCCTGGTCGCGACGACGACCGCCGGCGTGCCGCCGTCGACGGGCGCGGCCACGATGGACGCGTGAGCGAGCCCCTCGCCCCCGCGCCCGCCCGGCCCACGCACGCGCCCGGCCGCGACCCGGCCGCGCGCTGGCGCCTCCTCGCGGTCGCCGGCCTCGCGGTGCTCGTCGCGTCGTACGCCGGCCTCGTGCTCACGACGACCGGGCAGGCGCTCGAGAACGCCGCGCTGCGCGGGGCCGACCAGCTCGACGCCCGCAGCGTCGCCGAGGCGGACGACGGCCTGCACACCATCACGCTCGTGAGCCTCGGCGTCGCGTGCGCGGTGGTCGCGCTCGTCGGGCTGCTGCGCCGGTCGTGGCCGCTCGCGGCGGCCGCGGTCGGCACCGTCGTCGCCGGGCAGGTGGTCACCCAGGGCCTCAAGCGGTACGTCCTGCCCCGGCCGGCGCTCGTCGAGGCGTCTGCCGACTACACCGGCAACAGCTTCCCGAGCGGGCACACGACGATCGCGCTCACCGTCCTCGCGGCGGCCCTGCTCGTCGCGACGTGGCGCGCCCGGGGCGTCGTGCTGCTCGTCGTCGCGCCGTGGGCCGTCGGGATCGCCGGCTACACGCTGGCCGCGAAGTGGCACCGGCTGAGCGACACGCTCGGCGCCGCGGGCGTCACGCTCGTGGTCGCGTCGCTCGCGGCGCTGTGGCTGCACCGGCGCGGCCTCGTGCGCACCGTCGACGGGCCCGCGCGCCGCGCTCGGGTCGTCCTCGTCGCCGTGCCGCTCGCGGCGGTGCTCGTCGTGTCCGGCGGGCTCGGGGCCTTCCTGCTCGCGGCCGCGCCGGCCCTGCTCGACCGGTCCGCGGAGTCCGACTGGGTGGCGTTCCTCGCGCTGCAGAGCATCGCCGCCGCCGGCTCCGCGGCGACCGTGCTCGCGCTGTGGTGGGGCTGGCACCGGCTGGAGGTCGTCCCCCGGCCGGGGGCGGACGCGGAACCAGCGGGCTGAGCCGCCCGGCCCGGCCGCGCGACCGTCAGCCGGCGCGCACCGCCGCCACCACCGCGCGCGCCTCGGTGCCCACCGCCGCCAGCACGTCCTCGTCCGGCACCCGGCCGTCGCGCGCCGCCCGCTCGACCGACCGCAGCAGGTCCACGAGGCGCAGGGCGCCCACCGCGCTGCAGCCGCCGAGCCAGCGGTGCGCCACCGACGCCACCTGGGCCGCGTCGCCCGCGCGCGCCGCCTCGCCGAGCGCAGCGGCGCCCCGCTCGCACTCGCCGAGGAACGTCGCCAGCAGCGGCTCGTCCGAGCCCGCGTCGACCTCGCGAGCCAGCGCGAGCAGGCGCGCGTCGACCGCGGGACGCGCCTCCGCGGGCCGCACCGGCGCGACCGCGCGGTCCGGCCCGGCACCGCCGCCGCGCACGGCCCGCAGGAGCGCGTCCTGCAGGTCCTGCGAGCGGAACGGCTTGCCGAGGAACCCGTCCATGCCCGCCGCCGCGCTCGCCCGCTGGTCCTGCACCGTCGAGCTCGCCGTGAGCGCGAGGATGACCGGCTGGTGCGCGTCCGCGCCCCGCGCCCGGATCGCGCGGGCCGCGTCGAGCCCGTCGAGCACCGGCATGTGGATGTCCATGAGCACCGCGTCGAAACGCTCCTGCTCGGTCAGGGCCACCGCCTGCGCACCGTCCGCCGCCGTCTCGACCTCGTGCCCCAGCCGTGCGAGCAGGCGCTGCGCCATCCGCCGGTTCACCGGGTCGTCCTCGGCGACGAGCACGCGCAGGCGCAGGGAGTCCGGCGCGGGCCCGGCGGCCGGGGACGACGCCGGTGCGGGCACCGGGGCGGTCGGGGCGCCCGTGAGTGCGCGCGTCACGACGCGACGCAGCTCGGCGGCCCGCACCGGCTTGGTGAGCACCGCGGCGAACGGTGCCCGCTCGCGCGCCGCGAGCACCTCGCCCAGGCTGCTGAGCAGCACGAGGGGCACCTGCGCCCACCCGGGGTGCGCGCGCAGCCGCGCGGCCGCGTCGGCGCCGCTCGCACCGGGCAGCCGCATGTCGAGCACCACGAGGTCGGGCGCCGCCGTGGTGCCGAGCGCGTCCAGCAGGTCCTCCGCCGCGCGGTACGTGTCGCACGTGACGCCCCAGCGCCCGAGCTGCGCCACCAGGATCCGCCGGTTCGTGTCGTCGTCCTCCACGACCAGCGCACGCCGCCCCCGCAGGGCGGCCGCACCGGGGGCGGCGGGCGTCGGCGCGGGCACCTCGGGCAGCACGACCGAGAACGCGAACGTCGAGCCGCGTCCCACCTGCGACTCGGCGGTCAGCTCCCCGCCCATCCGCGCGACGACCGCGTGGCTGATCGCCAGCCCCAGCCCCGTCCCGCCGTACCGGCGGGTCGTGGAGGCGTCCACCTGGCTGAACGTGCGGAACAACCGGTCCATGCGGTCGGCGGGGATGCCGATGCCCTCGTCCACGACCGCGAACCGCAGGGCACCGGGCCGCGCGGCGTCGGGCGCCACCCGCACGAGCACGTCCCCGGCCTGCGTGAACTTCACCGCGTTGCCGACCAGGTTCACCAGCACCTGCCGCAGCCGCGTCACGTCACCGCGCACCCACGCCGGGCACGCCGGGTCGACGTCGACGACGAGCGCGACCTCCTGCGTCTCGGCCTGGTGCGCGAGGAGGCTCACCGAGTCGTCCACGGCGGCCGTCAGGTCGAACGGGTGGTCCTCGAGCACGAGGTTGCCCGACTCGATCTTCGACAGGTCGAGGACGTTGTTGATGAGGTCGAGCAGCAGGTTGCCCGAGCGGCGCACCGTGTCCGCGTACTCGCGCTGCTCGGCGTCCAGGTCGGTCGCGAGCAGCAGGTCCGTCATGCCGATCACCGCGTTCATGGGCGTGCGGATCTCGTGGCTCATGTTCGCCACGAACGCGCTCTTCTCCGCGGACGCCGCCATGGACGCCTCGTGCGCCCGGACCAGCTCCCGGTTCAGCGCCCGCTCCTTGCGGCCCAGCCGCTCGGCCGCACGCAGCGCCAGGACGAGCCGCCCGGTCCCGGCCGCGAGCGTGGCGGTCGCGGCCGCCGCGGCGAGCGTCGGCACCGGCACGACCAGCGTCAGCGCGTCGACGCCGAGGGCGGCGACGAGGAAGACCATCGGCACCCCGAGCCGCGGCAGGCGGCGCACCGTGCCGGCGGCGGGCGGCCACGACAGCCACACGCCGCCGGCGACGACGAGCAGGCCGCCCGCGGCGAGCAGGGCCGCGGGGTCGCCCGGCGGCGCCTCGGTCTGCTCCGACGGCCCGAGGATCGACGACGTCGCGACGAGCGCGAACCCGGCGACGAGCGTCCACCACGACCGCGAGGGCCAGGCCGCGAGCGCGATGAGGGCGCCGACGTACGCGGACAGCACGAGCAGCGGCCCCACCAGGTGCACGAGCGCCAGCCACGGCGTCGCCCTGCCCTCCGCGCTGGGCACGAGCACGAGCGCCCCGACCGCGAACAGCCCGCACGCCGCGATCGCCGTGTCCAGCCACACGACGGGCCGCCGCACCACCAGCCGCGTCGAGACCACCACGACCACGGAGGCGACCGCGAGCGCGTAGTACCCGATGGGCAGCGCGACCGCGGCCAGCGCGGCGACCCCCTCGGTGGGGGCGTCCGCGCCGAGGTCCGCGGCGACCTCCCCCGCCGGGTGCAGCAGCAGCGCCGCGGCCATGAGCGCCCACGCCCGTCGCTCGGTGCGCACCGTCGCGGCGCGGGTCAGCACGAGCAGCGCCGCGAGCACCTCGACCGCCAGGTGCACCGCGACGACGACCGGCCGTCCGTCGTCCCCGCGGACCGACACGGTCACGGCGGCGAGCACGAGCGCGACGGCCCCGGCGGCGAACGCCACCCGTACGGGGACCGGCACCGGGGGCCGCGGGACCGCCGGGGTCGGCTCGGTCGTCGTCACCTGCCCCCCTGCTGCGCCTCGTGCCGGGCGGGGCCCGGTCCCCCTCAGCGTCGGCCGCCGGTGCACGGACGGCAAACGGAGACGGTCCGGACGGGCCCCACGTGCCCCGAACGGAGCAGCGCGCCGTGCACCACCCGGCGAGCGCGGCGGACACCGGACGAGCGCACCGGACACCGGACGAGCGCACCGGACACGACGGGCGCGCTCGTCGGACCGGCGGTGCGCTCGCCGCGGGCGCCGCCGCGGGGCCGGACATGCGAGAGGCGCGGCACCCGGTGGGTGCCGCGCCTCGCGTCCTGCGCGCCCGGAGGGACTCGAACCCCCAACCTTCTGATCCGTAGTCAGATGCTCTATCCGTTGAGCTACGGGCGCGTGGCCCTTGCGGGCCGCAGAGAACATTACAGGTCCGGGCCGCTGGCCCCAAACCGGATCCGCCGGTTCGGGGCAGGGTGCGACGGACGTCACGCCCCGTCCCCCTCCCGGGCGCGCTCGTCCCCGAAAGCACGAGAGCCCGGACCGTGGCGGTCCGGGCTCTCGTCCGGTGCGGGACCGGGACGGCGGAGACGGTGGGATTTGAACCCACGGAAGGGTTGACCCCTTCACGGCCTTAGCAGGGCCGCGCACTAGACCTGGCTATGCGACGTCTCCAAGACGAGCACAGGCTACCCGGCGCTCGTCCCGGCGCCAAAGCGCCCGCGCGCCGACCGTCCCGCGGGGGCCGCGCCGCCTCAGTGCTCGAAGCCCCACTCGCGGTCCGTCACCATGCGCGCGACGGCGAGGCCCACCGCGAGCGCCGTGACGACGAGCGCCGCGGGGACCCCGTGCTCCAGGGCCTGCGTCACCTCGCCGTTGCTCAGGTGGTACACCGCCCGGTACGCACCGACGCCGGGGACCATGATCGTCACGGCGGGCACGTACACGGTGACCCGCGGGATGTTCAGCCGCGGCGCCGCCCACGCGGCGAGCAGCCCGACGAGGAACGCGGCGACGGCCGCGGCGGCCTGCGGCGGCCAGCCGAGCTGCTCGACCGCGCCGATCCGCAGCACGTTCGGCACCGCGGCGACGCCGGCGGCGACGAGGGCCATCGACCACGGGCTGTTGAACATCAGCGCGAACCCGAGCACGCCGACGAACGACGCCACCAGCCGCAGCCCCTGGTGCGCGGCGGGGTCGAGCGCGACGGCGTCCGGCGGGTCCGGGCTCAGCCCGACGACGATCGACACGGCCCACACCGCGAACGCGGCGGACACGAAGATCATCAACGCCCACGTCAGCCGCGCCACCCCCGCGGACAGGTCCAGCCGCGCGAGGTCCAGCGCGCCCGTGACGAGCGGGAACCCCGGCACGAGGAACAGCGCGGCCGCCACGTACCCCGACTCGTGCGCACCGCCGGCGACGCCCGCCGCCTCGAGCAGCGCGACGAAGCCGAGGTAGCCCGTCGCCGCGAGCGCCGCCGCGAGCATCGTGACGCCGAACTGTTTGTAGCCGCGGTGCAGCATCGTGCGGCGCAGCCCCTGGCCCAGCCCGGCGCCGAGGAACGCCCCGACGACCTCGACCGGTCCGCCGTCGTTGAGGAACGCGAACGCCGCGCACGCGACGGCCGCCCAGAGCGCGTTCAGCCAGGTCGGGTAGAGCGGCGGCTTCGTGACGATGCGCTCGACCTCGGCCTCGACCTCCTCGACGGCGACGGGAGCGTGCGCCTCCAGGCGCTGCCCCAGCCGCTCGAGCTCGTTCAGGCGGTCGGTGTTCACGCCGACGCTGCGCACCTCGGTGACCTCGGTGCGGAACGAGCGGCCCTGGTGCGACGTCGTGGTGATCTCGGTGAGCGTCACGTGCGCCTGGTGCCGGTCGACGCCGAGCGCCCGTGCCACCCGCGCCATCGACGCCTTGACGCGGTACGAGCCGGTGCCGGCCGACAGGCTCAGCCGCCCGACGCGCAGCACCGCGCCGGAGCGTCGGATGAGCTCGAGCTCGGCGTCGTCGGGTCCGGTGGGCACGGAGCCATCATGGCGGGGCGAGGGTCGACGAGGCGGGACGAGGGACCCGGGGGGCGGCGGGCACGGCGGCAGTGGGCACGGCGGCGGTAGGCACGGCGGCAGGCACGATCGGCCGGCGGGATCCCACCCCTCGGGACGCCCCGGCGTCGACCCGCGCGTCCGTCGCCCCTCCGGGGTCCCCGACCCGACGGATGCGCGGGTCGCGACGGCGCACGTCCACCCGTCGGACGGCAGATCAGTCGGGGGCCGAGGCGAGGGCGTCGGCGGCGTCCTCCTCGACGGCGTGCGCCCGCTCGGCCGCGCCGCGCGCACGCTCGAGCTCCCGGTGCACCGCCCGCAGGGCCTTCTCGCGCTCGTGGGCGGCCGTCCGCGCCGCCATGACCGCCTCGTCGGCGCGGGGCAGCGCCGAGCGGGCCTCGGCGAGCCGTCGCCGCACCTCCGCGAGCTGCCGGACCAGCTCCTCCTCGGTCCGGTACGCCTCGGCGGACGCCTCCTCGGCCTCCTCGAGCGCGCTCGCGGCGTCGTGCTCCGCCCGGGACGCGTCGTCGTGGCGCTGCTGCACGCGCGCGAGCTCCGCCTCCGCCTCCTCGCGCACCGCCACGGCCTGCTCGTGCCGGCGACGCAGCCGCTCCCGCTCCCGCCGGGCGCGCTCCTGCGCGGCCCGCCGCTCCCGCTCGGCGGCCTCCGCTCGCGCCCGCTCCTCCTCGGCGGCCCGCTCGGCCTCGGCGGCCCGGGCCGCCTCGTCGTCGTCCCCGGAGGCCCGCCGTGACGCACCGCGTCCGCGGGTGGAGCGCCCGGCGCCCCCGTCGTCGTGCGCCGCCGACCGGGCGCGTCCCCCGCTCGCGCGCGTGGTCGTCCCCCCGGCACGGGAGCCGCGGCGGGAGCCGCCACCTCCCGCGTCGCCGTCGCCCCCGGCGCCGTCGTCGTCACCCCTCGCGCCGCGCCGGCCGCCGGCACCGTCGTCCGTCCCGCTGTCGTCGCCCGAGCCCGTGCCCCCGCCCGCGGACCGCCGCGCCCGGTCCCGCCCCGCCCGGCCGCCCACCGGGAACGGCGTCACGACCGCGTCCGGGGCCTCCGCGTCCCGAGCCTGCGCGTCCGGGGCCTCGTCGTCCGCGTCCGCCGAGCCGAAACCGACGTACTCCTGCCCGTGCGTGAGCGTGCCGCTGGTGACCGCCTCCGCCACCCGCGGGTCGAGCAGGGCGGCGTTGAGCGTGCGGTCGACCTCCTGGGCCGCCGCCTCGGACACCTTCTGCCCGGCGGCCGCCGCGATCCGGCGGGCCCGGTGCACGAGTCCGGCGACGAGCTTGCGCCGCTGCGTCGTCAGCTCGCGCAGCGCCGGCCCGTCGAGCGTCCGCTCCGCCTCCTGCAGCCCCTCCCCGACGGCGCGGATCTGCTCGGCGAGGCCCGGGTCGTCCCGCACCAGCAGGTTGACGGCCCACGCGGCGAGGGTCGGCTTGCGCAGCGCCGCGATCTCGCGCGCCAGGTCGCGGTCCTTCGCGGCGCGCGCCTGGCGGACGGCGGCGTCCCGGCGCGCGACGAAGTCCGCGAGCGACCCGCCGTACAGGTCGTCGACCACCTCGTTCAGGCTGACCACGGCCCCCAGCCTGCCGGACCCGGTCCCTCGCGACACCCCGGCACTGCCACGCGGCCCGCCCTCCGGCCACCGGAGACCGGTCCACCGGACCACCGGGGTCGCAGGTCCGCCCGACGAACCGGGACTTCCCCGCGCCGACGAGCCTGCCGGCACCGGCAACTCCGGGTTCGACCGCCCCGGGGGGACGACGGGGCGGCGGGCCCGGTGGGCGGCGGGGCGCCGGTCTCGCCTGCGTGCTGCCGGCCCCGTCAGTCCGCCGGGCGGCGGCGGGGCGGGAGCCAGCGGTTGCCGTACCGGCGGGTCAGGTGGCCGTCGGACGTCTCCGCGAGCTCGTCGAGGCGGCTGAGCACGGCCCACGCGATGCGCCGCGCCTCGCCGTCGCCGGCGGCCTCGAAACGGACGGTGACGCGTGCCGCGCCCCGCACCACCCCGACGTCGTGCGCCTCGACCGTCGTCATCGCCCGCGCCACGGCGACCGCCTCAGGCAGCACGTCCTGCGGTGCGGTCCCCGGGCGCAGCAGCCCGACCGTCGACGTCACGCGGTACGACGGCACGCCGTCTCCTCCCACCGGTCCGCCGGCGCGGCGGCCGGCACCGCGACATCCTCCCCCGCCCCACGCCCGGCGGACGCACCCGGCGACCTCAGCCCGGCGGACGCCCCGTCACGCCCGGACGCGCGGGGTGACCGCGTCGTCGGCGTGGGCGTGCGAGGCCACCTCGAGCTGGACCGCGACGCCCTGCGGCAGCGCCGGCGCCGCGCCCCGGCGTGCCCCGGCGTGCCACGGCGACAGCGGGACGAGCCTCACGGGTGGAACGCGACCACCATGAGCACGCCCCTGTCGCGGACCGCGCGGCCCGACGCCTCACGCCGCCGGGGCCACCGACACCACCGCCCACGGCGGCAGGTCCAGGTCGATCTCCAGCACGCCGTCCGCGTCGACCACCAGCTCCGTGCGCCACAGGTCGTCCGCGACCTCGCGCAGGCGGGCGGTCTGCTCCCGCGTGAGGTTGAGCGGCTCCCCCATCGCGTGCCACGCCTCCGCGACGTTGCCGTGCTCCCAGTCGACCCGCTCGACCGCGAAGCGCGCGCCGGGCGGCAGGCCCTCGACGACGTGCCGCACGCGCCGCGCCGGGCCCACCTGCGCGAGTGCGCGCGTCTCGGCGTACGAGTCGGCCGACCCGACCGGGCGCCGCCCCATGTCCGCGGGGTAGTTGAAGAACACCGCGGACACCGCGCCGGTCGCGCTGTCCTGCGTGACCACACCGTGCCCGGTGTCGAGCAGGACCCGGTCGCCCAGGCGCGCGAGCATCGCGAACGCGTGGAACGTCGGCTTGTGCAGCCCCTGCTCGTTGACCAGGCCGAACCCGCCGTGGAAGGGCCCGAGCCCGGCGCCGCCCTCCTCGAAGACGTCGGTGAACGTCCAGTACGCGAGCGAGTCGGTCAGGTCGGCGCAGCGCAGGAACGCGCGCGTGACGTACGTGGCCGCGAACAGCGTGTCGTGCATGCGGTCGCGGCTCGAGGGCGACGTCGACCACTCGGTGATGTGCAGCTCGGCGTCCGGGTAGGGGCTCGCCGCGATGATCTCCTGCATCCGCATCAGGTCGTCCGACGTGGCGTCGACGTGCCGGCGGATGTGCCGCACCTCGCCGTTCGCGCCGAACGCGAAGTCGGTCGGGTACAGGTGCGTGGTGAGGAAGTCGACGGGCACCTCGTGCTCCGCGCACCAGGCGATGAACTCCTCGACCCAGACGGGCCGCCAGTCCAGCGCGTCGACGTCCTCGGCGGCGGCGGTGGCGTGGGTGCGGGTCGGGTCCTCGACCTCGCCGGCGTAGCGGTCGTCGGGGACGAAGACGCTGGTGGACGGGCCGCCGACGAGCAGACGCTCGTCGACCGACCTCACGGCGCGAGCCGTCGCCTCGTACAGCTCGAAGTACTGGGTGCGCGTGCCGGTCCAGAAGTGCGGCACGAGGTTCGGCTCGTTCCACACCTCGAAGCGCCACTGCCGCACCTCGTCGAGGCCGTAGCGGTCGACCCAGTGCTGCACGGTCCCGCGCACCAGGTCCGCCCACGCGGCCATGTCCGTGGGCGGGCTGCAGTGCGCCTTCCACCAGAAGAGCGTCTCGGTCTGCGTCGCGAGCGCGCGCGGCATGAACCCGAGCTCGACGAACGGCCGGGCGCCGGCGTCGAGGACGAAGTCCATGACCTTGTCGACGTAGGAGAACGTGAGCACGGGCTCGGCCAGCACCTCGTCGGGCCCGAAGCCGCCGCCGTACGTCGCCCGGTACACGAACATGTCGTCGTGGAAGAGGCCGTGGAACCGGACGGTGCGCGCGCCCAGCACGTCCACGGCCTCGCGGAAGTGCGCCTGCCAGTCGGCGCGCAGCGCCTCGTTGGCGCGCCCGGCGCCGAGGCAGGCGTTCCAGACGTGGCGGAGCGGCCGCTCGTCGGGCACGCGACCGTCCACGCGCAGGGGCTGCGGGGCAGGAGAGCTGTCGGGCATCGGACCTCATCGTCGAAACCGTTTCGCATCCCGTTGATGCGCGAGCGACGTTAGCCAGCGCGCCGTGGTGCGTCAACGCAGGCTTCCTCGGCGCGACGCGTATTGCCATGCAGTTTGCCACCTCCTATCCTCGAAACCGTTTCGAGGTCAGGAGGGCACATGGTCGGCAGACCGTCGGGGCGCGTGACGCTGTCGCACGTCGCCGCGCGCGCGGGCGTCTCGAAGGCCACGGTGTCGAAGGCGCTCAACCACCGCAGCGACGTCGCCGAGGACACCCGCCGGCGCGTGCTCGACGCCGTCGCGGAGCTCGGCTACCGCCCCAGCACCGACGGCGCGGAGCCGCACCGGCGCGCGCTCGCCGCCGTCTTCGACGGGCTCGACTCCCCCTACATCGCGAGCGTGCTGCAGGGCGTCCTCGCGGGCGCCACCGCGGCCGGCACCGACCTCCTCCTGCGCCTGGCGCCCGACCGCCGGGTGCGCAGCACCACCACCGTGGCCCGGGACTGGGTTGCCGAGCAGCAGGCAGCGGGGGTCGTCGGCGTCATCGGCCTCACCCTCGGCGAGCCGAACGCGATGCTCGGGGCCGCCGCCCAGGCGGGCCTGCCGTTCGTCATGGTCGACCCGGTCGACGTCCGCCACACCGGCGTCGTCAGCATCGGCTCCACCAACTGGGCGGGCGGCCGCACCGCCACCCAGCACCTGCTCGACCTCGGCCACCGGCGCATCGCGTGGGTCGGCGGACCGGAGACCTCCACCGCGTCGACCGAGCGGTTCCACGGGTACAGCGCCGCCCTGGCCTCCGCGGGCCTGCCCGTGGACCGCCGGCTCGTGCGCGAGGGCCCGTTCTCCCTCGAGGCCGGGCGTGCGCACGGGCGCTCGCTGCTGCGCCTCGACGACCCGCCCACCGGCGTGGTGTGCGGCGACGACGAGATCGCCGTCGGCGTCCTCGCCGCCGCGCGCGAGGCCGGCGTCCCCGTGCCGGAGCGCCTCAGCGTCGTCGGCTTCGACGACACCCCGCAGGCGGTCTGGACCACCCCCGGCCTGACGTCCGTCCACCAGCCGCTCGCCGGCATGGGACGGATGGCCGTCGAGACCGTGCTCGCCATGGCCGACGGCGTCGAGCCGGCGTCCCGCCAGGTCCAGCTCGTCACGGCGCTCACGGTCCGGGAGTCGACGGCGCCGGCTCCCTGAGTCCCGGGCGCCCCCGGCACGCCGACAGCCCGGACCCTGGTCGGGTCCGGGCTGCCGCAGCGCGGGTGGTACCGGTCAGCTGGCCGTGCAGGTGGCGCTCAGGCCGCTGGCGCTCCCGCTGGCGATGAAGCCCGCGGTCGTCGAGGCGCCGGCTCCGAGGCTGCCGTTCCAGCCCGCGTTGGCGAGCGTGTTGGTGCCGCTGAGCGTGGAGCTCCAGGCCTGCGTGATCGTGGCGCCGTTCACGGTGACCTTCCAGCCCTTGATCGCCGCGCTGCCCGCCTTCACCGTGACCTCACCCTGGAAGCCGTTGCCCCAGGAGTTGGCCGCCCGCACCGTGGCGGTGCAGGAGCCGGTGCCCGGCTGCGGTGCCGGGGTCGTCGACGTCGGCTGCGGTGCCGGCGTCGTCGCGGTGGGCTGCGGCGCCGGGTTACCGCCCGGCGTGATGTACGCGTCGATGCACTGGTAGAACGCGTTCACCGTGTCGGCGATGTTCCACCGGACGAAGATCTTGTGGTTGCCCTCGGGCAGGTTGTTGATCTGGTGCGTGAACCGCTTGGGCGGCAGCGCGCCGTTGTCGTTGATCGTGGTGTGCAGACGGCCGTCGACGAAGTACTCCCACGTCGACGTGGAGTGGTTCGCGACGATGTCCCAGGTGAACGTCTGGTTGGTCTTCAGCGCCTGACGCGGCCACGCTCGCGACTCGTTGTCGAGCTCGGTGAAGCGGCCGCCGCCGGAGCACAGCATCGAGCCCTTCCGGGCCTCCACGCTCCACGGCTCGTACTGGACCGGACCGCAGTCCTTCACCGCGCCGGTGTAGCAGAGGTCCTGCCGGCTGGGCGGGTCGGAGATCCACCCGTGCGCCTGGGCGGACGGTGCGGGCAGGGCGGTGAGCAGCGCGACGGTCAGCCCGAGCACCGTCAGGGCGGCCAGGAGCAGCCGCGCGGCGGCTGATCGGGGGGCACGGGGAAGAGCGTGTGAACTCATGGTGGGGTCACCTCGACCGGGAGCGGATCGGACCTGGATGGTCCGACCGAACGTACGGACCGGCGGGCCGCGCAGACAGGGAGAGAACCGTTTCAGCAGCCGCTCGCGGGTGGGTCGGACAACTCGCGAAAGGGGTGACGGATCCGCCCGGAGCCGGGGACGACGAAGGGCCCCGTATCCGCGGGGTGCTGCGGATGCGGGGCCCTTCGACCGGCGGTTGCGGTGGGCTCGGGTCGTAGCCCGTGGACGCGGCCTGCCTCGTTGATCCTGTCTCTGACCACGCGGGCACGGGACGTCGTCAGCTCGGCAGGCGCTGACCCACTAGATCGCGGTGACGGTGAACGTGAAGAGTCCGGATACTCCTGTCAGTCCTGTGGGAGTGGCGCAGGCCTGGAGCGCTTCGACGAGGCCGGGCAGGACGAGTTCGCGTTGGGCGATCGCTCCCTCGTACAGGCCGTCGGTGATCTCGCCGACGCCGACGATGACGAAGTTCCCGGCCACGTTCTGCGTGATCGCGGTGTATTCCCAGGTGCTGGTCTGGCCGTTGGACCACTGGATGACGCTCGTGCTGGTCTCGTCCTCGGGCAGTTCGAGCTCGGTGCACCCGGCCACGGTCTGGCCCTGGCTGTAGGACGAACCCGACCAGGTCGCGATCTGCAGGCCGTTGACGTGCAAGCAGGGGCCGTACGTCGCGGACGTGGTGATGGTGACCAGCGCAGCGGTGTTCGTGATGCCGGGGCTGTAGGTCGTGCTCTCCTGGCCGCTGCATGTGACCAGGGTCAGGGCGGCCTCGGCGGTGGCCGGCGCGTCGCCCGTCGCACTCGCCGGTGCAGCAGCCACGGTGCCAGCAGTTCCGGCCAGGACCAGGGTGGCGAACGCAGCGAGCACGCGGCGCCGCAGCGGGACACGCGCATCATCGACCGGCTGGCTGGGGATGAGGTTGGTGTGCATCAAGACTCCACATGAGTGAGTGCTTCTGGCGACGTCGAGGTCGCCGCGTGACGTGGCACCCCACAGGCGCTGGAGTGCCGTGAAGCCTGACCCCCTTTCGGCTCCGACGACGTGACCGGCGAGGACCGGTCCCGGAACGGCGCGGTATCGAGCGGGAAGCATGGGGTCCAGCGGTGGCCGAAGGACCACCGGTCCGTCTTCACGGGATCGTGAGCGTCGCGAGGCCCGAGAGGTGCGTGAGGCCGGCGCTGGTGACGCAGGGGGTGGGGTCGCCCGGACCGCTCCTGCGGCACTCAGGTCGACCCCGGTGACATCCTCGGTGGAGGCGCCCACCCACCGTGTTGCCGCTGCGCCGGGTGATCGGGGCCGTCCACGGTGGGTGGCACCGCCAGGCAGGTCGAGCGCTGCGTCGGCTGCCGTCGACGCAGGAGCATCGTGGGAGCGGCGGCCGTGAACGGGTGACGGTGGGTGCGGCGACCCGAGTGCTGCCGTGAGGACCGCGCTGCGTGAACGGTGAGCACGGCGGGTTCCTAGCGTTGTCGACGAGTCGCTTCATGACCGGGTCGCAGGACGGTGAGCGCGTCCACAGGTCGTTCCTTTCGCTGGTGGAACGAGGTGCCTTCCGGTACGGGGAGGGAGCGTCGCGGAGCTGCGGTGATCTCGAGGACGACGGGCCTCGCTGGTCCGTGCGAGGCCGGCTCGAGACGCCCGATGTGACGAGGGTCACCCTTCATCAGGTGTCCGGCAACCCCTCGCCGCATCGGTCCTGTGACACGACGGGCGGATCCGGGTGCGTAGCGCTGTACGGCGACGTGATCGTGCGCCGCGACGAGTCCGACTCGGGCTTCGACGGGCGGATCGGCACGCCGTCGGCCCGCACGACCGGTCCCGTCACCGTGAGCATCGGGGCGGCGGCATCCAGGTCGACCCGATTCACGCGCAGCGGATCCACGTCGCCCCGGACGCCCGCATCGTCATCGATCAGCCGATCCAGCAGACGGCTTCCGAGGCGGCCGCCGAGAGCGAAGGTGGGGAGCAGATGGCGGGTAGGGAACGACGAAGGGCCCCGGATCCGCAGGTCGATGCGGTCGGGGCCCTTCGATCGAGCGGGATCGTGACACAACTGCCTTGACCTGCGCGTCCGGGAGCCCGCGGGGACATGCAGTCACACGACTTCGGTCTCAACGCTCACACCGCAACGCGCTGAACTGCAAGAACGCGCGATCCCGCGTGGACGCTGCCGCGAGCTGGATCGGACGCGATCACGGACGCGTCGCACGGCCCATCTTGCGGTTCGCGAAGGGGCGGCGTCCGTAGTGCGCCGCGAACTGAGTCAGCAGTGCGGCTTCGACGTCCTCCGGATCCGTCTGCGGGGTGGGCAACCACGCGACCAGCAGATCGTCGGCATCGGCTAGCTGCCAGATGTAGCGACCGCCCCAGTGCCCGACGGGTTGCCCCACGCCATGGCGTCGGTACTCGTCGAGCCGCTTCCGCAACCCTCGCGCCCCCTTCGACCCGCCGCCGGCCTTGCCGATGTAGAGCACGATCGCGCTGGCCACCCACGCGTCAGTCAGGCGGTTGAGCTCGACCGACGGGTTCTTGGCCTTGAACCATCCCGCCACGCTCGACTCGAGGAACACGGCGGGCTCCGACGAGTCCCAAACGACGACATACACACCAAGGTGTGTCGGCACGTGCGCATCGGGCAGCCGAGCAAATGGCGCGAACCCCGCCAGGCCCGCGTCGCGCAAACCCTGGAGCGTCCACTCGCGGATCTCAACCATGTCGCCCCTGTCGTCGAGCCGCGTGGTCACTGCGGTGTGCGAGGGCGCGGCGTCCGGCGTCGTCGTGGCGGGATGAGTCCGAAGATGCGCTCCTCGACCTCGGACGCGCTCAGCCCGTGCGGTGCTCCCCATGCCGTCAAAATGTCGACGTGCCGGGCGTAGTCGTCGGTGGATTGCCCCGATCGCGCCGCTGCCGACCGGGCTTTGCGCGACGCAGTCGCCACCGCCAACGACGGCCCGGCCCCGGACGACGATCCGCTGCGGGACCGGTTCATGCACACCACGTTCGACGGCGCACTGGCGGTGCACGTCGGCGGCGCCGTGCGGTGCGTCCCGGCGCCGGACCCCGGTCAGCCACTGACGTCCTACCTCGACGCAGCACTGGGCGGACCGGACCGGCTCGCCGGGCCCATCGCGCGTCAGTTGCTCGAGGTGCTCGCCCCTCGACGAGCTGAGGGTGCGCGCACCCACAGCGTGCTGGCCGGGCGTCCCCTGGTCGCGCGCCTGCTCCACGAATGGGACCCCGAGCGCGCCACCCGCTGCCTGGCCGAGCTCGACGAGCTGGCCGCCGACCCGCGAGACGACATGCGCCGCGCCGCTGGTTCACGTGGGGCCGTTCGCGATCGTCATGGTGCCCTCGGGCACGGACGAGGTTCACGCGATGCCGGCCAGCGGTCCGCTGGGACGCTCGCACACCACCATCGACACCGCTCACCTGCTGGCCGCCAACGACACGTGGCTCGGCGACCAGGGCACCGCGACAGCAACGGCGTACGCGCGGCTGCGCGGCATCGGACTGAGTGCCCGCGACGCGCTCGGGACCCTTCCAGCGCTGCTGGCCGATCCCGCGTAGGGGGTTCGCTCGGAGGGGTCGGTTCGGCGGGCGCCTTCGACCGGCGCCTCCCTGCCCCCTTCCCACTCGGAACCCTCATGACTATGATTCGGGTCATGACGACGACATCGTTGGCGAACGTCAAGGCACACCTGTCTCGCTTCGTCGACTCCGTCCACGACACGCACGAGCGCGTGACCATCACCCGCAACGGCGAGCCGGCGGCGGTCCTGATGTCGCCCGACGACCTCGCGTCCCTTGAGGAGACGATCGCCGTCCTGTCGGACGCCGCAGTCATGGCCGAGGTCCGAGAGGCTGACGCCGCAGTCGCCCGCGGTGACGTCACCCCGCTGGCAGACGTCTTGCGGGCCCGCGCTGCGAACGCGTGAGGTACGAGGTCCAGCTCGCTCCTCCGGCGCGGCGCGCCCTGGCCGGCGGGTTGCCTCCGGCGGTGGCCGCGGCGGTGATCGAGTTCCTCTCTGGTCCTCTGGCGGAGGCGCCGTTCCGCGTCGGCAAGCCCCTACGGAACGAGCTCGAGGGCAAGTGGTCGGCACGACGTGGTGAGTACCGCGTCATCTACACGATCAACGCGCGTGTGGTCACCGTGACCGTGCTGACGATCGCTCATCGCCGCGACGCCTACCGCACGTAGCCGCCCAGCAGCGGGCGCAGCGCCATTGCCGAGCCACATGGGCTTCGGGGTGGTGGTCGGAGCGGGCCCCTGCGGGCTGCTGCGCCCCGCCTCGACCTGAGCGACCCGGATGTCGATGCCCCGTCACCGCGGCGCGCCAGGGCGCGGCCAGCAGAACGCTGCGGTACGCCCCACCCCCGGCACGCGCCGCACGGCGTCCCGCCAGAAGTCACCGGCTCTCGACGTGCGCGAGATATCACCCACTGCCACTCTCATTCCGGGCGTCTTCGTCCATTCCTCCCAGTGAAGGGCAGCACATGGGAACTTCGCACACGCGCGCCTCGATCGCCTCGATCGCCTCGATCGCTGTCATCTTGTCGGCGGCTCCCCACGCCGCTGCAGCGCCCGCGGGCGCCTCACCTTCCGCATCCGAGGACGCGGCCCCCTGGAACACCGTCTGGACGCCGCCGGAGACGACCGACGACGCTCCCGCCGGCGAACCCGGCGCACCCACGAGCGGCTGGGTCGCCCCTACCGATGAGCCGAGAGCGGCGGGCCAGAAGCCGCGTCAGCAGGACCGCTCGTCGACCATCCAGAAGGCTCCGGCCGGAACGGCCGCCGGTGCACCCGGGCTGGGAGCGCTCCCCTGGTTCGGCTTCGACGAGACCGAGATCTCGTTGGACATCGTGGCGCGCGTCAACGTCGCGAACGGCAACCTGCTGCTGACCGCGTCGGACTCCCTGATGAACGGTGTGGGGCCCGCGTTGCGCAGCGACCGGTTCTACAACGGGCTGTCCACGGCGACCGGCTCGCTCGGCGGCGGGTGGTCCTCGTCGCTGAGCCACGTGGACTCCGGCCTGCAGGTCTCGGGTGCGACCGCGACGTACCGCGGGTCGAACGGCTTCTCGGTGAAGTTCACCAAGTCCGGCTCGACGTGGAGCCCGCAGGCTGGGTTCAACGCGACCCTGACCGAGGACGGCGCCTCTGAGCAGAAGCGGTACGTCCTGAAGTACAACCAGTCCGGCGAGACGCTGACCTTCGCCGCCGGCGGTTACCTGACCTCCCACGTGGACCGCAACAGCATCGGGAACACCTACGAGTACACAGCGGGCAAGTGAACCGCGTCGCGAACGTCAGCGGCCGCGCGCTGCACGTCGAGTGGCTCAACCCGACGTCCACGACGATCACAGCCGTCACCGACTCCGCCGGGCGGCGCACCACCTACGGTCGCGACGGCTCGGGGAACCTCACGACCGTCACGAACCCCGACGGCACGGTCGAGAACTACACCTACGACTCGGTCGGGCGCCTGGCCACGATCGAGGTCCCGGGCCCTGACGGTGCCGCCTCGCGCCAGCGGGTGACGTTCACGTACGACACCTCCCGCCGCGTGGCGTCGATCGTGCAGGCCAAGGCGACGTCGCCGGACACGGCGATCGCCAAGCGCACCTACACGTACTCGGCCGGCACGACCAAGGTCACCGACGGGCGTGGGAACGCTGCGACGTTCACGTACGACTCCCAGGGGCGCGTCACGTCGGCGAAGGACGCTCTGGGGCGCACCCGTTCTCAGACGTGGTCGCCTAACAGCGACGTGGCGACCACCACCGACGCTCTGGGCTCGGGGTCCACCCCGGGCAACGTCACGACGTACTCCTACGACCAGCTCTACAACGCGACGGGCATCTCCTACCCCACGGGCGCGGCCGCGTCGGCGACGTACGCGCAGGGCACGGCATGCCCGGGTGCCGGATCGGGCAACCCGTACCTGCCGAAGTGCACGAAGGACGACGCGGGCAACGGCAAGCAATTCGACTACGACGCCGCGGGGAACCTCACGAAGGTCGTCGACACGAGCGCCAGTGGTGGAGCCGCTGCGGAGGAGCGCACCTACGAGAACTCGAGCCGGTCGGTGTGCGGTGGCTTCGCCGGGCAGGTCTGCTCGACGAAGAACGCGCTGGGCGGTGTCACCAGGTACGCCTACGACGTCGCTGGGAACCTGGTGTCGATCACGCCGCCCGCCCCGCTGGGGGCCACGGTCTTCACCCACGACGCCGCGGGGCGGATCGCGACCGCGAGGGACGGGAACAATCAGACCGTCGCCTACCGGTACAACGTGCGTGACGACATCATCGAGGCCACGTACCCCGGTGCCGCGTCGGTCACCACCCAGCACAACGAGATGGGCCTGCCGACGAAGATCCTGGACCTGGCCGGTGGCGCGAAGGACTTCACGTACGACACGCTCGGGCGGCTGATCAAGCAGGTCGGGCCGTACGGTGCGGACCAGAGCTACGCGTACGACAAGGTCGGCAACGTCGAGACGTACACCGACGCGAACGGCACCACGACGTACCGGTGGGACGCGGCCAACCAGCTCACGCACGTCATCGAGCCCGGTGGCACGTGTGGCTCGGGCACGCCGGCGCCGTCCAGCGGATGCATCGCGTTCGGGTACGACAACAACGGGAACCAGACCTCCCGGACCTTCCCCGGCGGGGCGAAGGTCGCCACGACGTACGACCGGTCCGGGCGGCCCACCCTGATCCGTGCCACGAACGCGGCCGGTGCCGTCGTGGCGGAGGTCGGTTACTCCTTCACCAAGGCCGGCGCGTCCGGGCCGTCCGCTGACCGCCTCGCGGTCCAGACCCGCACCTCGACCAAGGAGGTCGGCGTCCCGGCCGGCGCGGTCACGTCGTACTCCTACGACTCGCTCGGTCGGCTCACCAACGCCACCGAACGCACGGGCTCGACCACGAACGCGGCGTGGGGGTATGGGTATGACAAGGCCGGCAACCGCACGTCGCAGACCCGATCGGCCAACACCGGGCTGCCCGCGGGGACCACGACGTACGCGTACGACACCACGCACCGTCTGACGTCATCCAGCGCGGACACCACCGCGTGGCAGTACGACGCGGTGGGC
>NZ_QXFN01000146.1 GCF_004886325.1 Cellulomonas telluris | reverse complement strand
CGAGCAGAGCAGCGCGTCGGCGTCGACGTACGGCGCCACCTCGGCGAACACCTTCGCCTTGAGCGACGGGTCCTCGAAGACGGCCTCGATGACGAGGTCGCAGCCCGCGAGCTCGGCCGCGTCGGCGGTCGGCGTGATCCGGCCCAGCAGCGCGTCGGCCTTCTCCTGGCTGATCTTGCCGCGCGCGACGCCCTTGGCGTTGAGCTTCTCGGTGTAGGCCTTGCCGCGCTCCGCCGCCTCGAGCGTCACGTCCTTGAGCACGACCTGCATGCCGGCGCGGGCGCAGGAGTACGCGATGCCGGCGCCCATCATCCCGGCACCGAGGACGGCGACCTTCGTGGCCTGCCAGCGCTCGACCCCGGCCGGTCGCAGCGATCCGGAGTTGATCGCCTGGAGGTCGAAGAAGAAGGCCTGGATCATGTTCTTGGCCTGCTGGTTGACCACCAGGTTCGTGAAGTAGCGGCTCTCGATGCGCGACGCGGTGTCGAAGTCGACCTGCA
>NZ_QXFN01000145.1 GCF_004886325.1 Cellulomonas telluris | reverse complement strand
CATCGCAGCGTGCGCGACGTCTTGTCGACGCACATCGCCCGCCCGGTCCTGCAGCGCGGGTCGAGCGGCGGCCCGGTCGCCACGATGTTGAACAGCTCGGCCCTGGTCGGCGTGCGGGTCGCGTCGGTGAGCCGGGTGAGAGTACGGCGGTCGACCTGACCGGTGACCGGGATCTTCTGCTTCGCCTGGAAGCCCTCCACCGCCTCGACGGTCCTGCGGGTGTAGCGACCCGTCACCTTCGCGTCGTAGGCGCGCACCTGCCGGAGGCGGGCCTGCACCTGGCGCACCCTCATGCCCCTGTCGCCGCGCTGCAGCAGCGGCCGGCCGGGGGTGTAGACGTTGTGCAGCGCCTCAGTCGTCGGCTCGACCGTGATCGAGGCGATCTTCAGCCAGGTGCGCTCGTCGACGACGCCGTCCGCGGTCAAGCCACGCCGGCGCTGGAAGGTCGTGACGCCCTCGTGGGTCTCCCGGTCGAAGCGACTCGTGACCACCTCGGAGTG
>NZ_QXFN01000144.1 GCF_004886325.1 Cellulomonas telluris | reverse complement strand
TATTTATTTATTATTATTATTAAATAATATATTATATTTATATTAATTATTTAAGATATAATATTAAGTTCTGGGGGACGGCCCCCCGTATCCGTATCCGTATCCGTATTCGTATCCGTATCCGTATCCGTATGGGGGATCGGAACCCCAAAGAGGAGTGAATACCTATTACATTATATTTATTTTATATTATATTATATTTATTTTATATTATATTATATTATAAATATAAATTATAAAAGGAGTAAATATAATTCTTATAATTTAATTATATTATAATTTTATTTTATTTTATTAATATTTCTCCTTTCGGGGTTCCGGCTCCCGTGGCCGGGCCCCGGAACTATTAATATAAAAATATATAATATTTATAAAAAAATTATACATTAATTATTCTTATTATTATTATTTATTTAATTATTATAATAATTATAAAAAGAATATTTTTATAATTATTATAATAATTAAATAAATAATAATAATAAGAATAATTAATGTAT
>NZ_QXFN01000143.1 GCF_004886325.1 Cellulomonas telluris | reverse complement strand
CGCCAGCGTCGTGACGGCAGCTGGACCCTGTCCGGCCTGCTGCGACCGGACGAGGTCGAGGACGCCACCGAGATCGAGCTCCCCGACCACGAGGACTACGACACCGTCGCCGGCCTGGTGATGCGAGAGCTCGGCAAGATCCCCGCTCCCGGTGACCGCGTCGAGATCCCGGTCCCCGACCGCAGCGAGCTCCACGAGCGGCGCGAGCGGCTCGTCATGCTGACGGTCGAGCGGATGGACGGACTGCGCATCGACCGGATCGAGCTGCGACTTCTCACGCCGGATCCCGAGCAGGAGCCAGGGTCCGACGCCGCGCCCGCCACCGCGACCAAGGAGGCCGTGCGATGAACGGCGACCTCTTCGGCGTGGCCCTGGCCGTCGTCCTGCTCGCCCTCAACGCGTTCTTCGTCGGCGCCGAGTTCGCGCTGCTCGCCGCGCGCCGCAGCCAGATCGAGCCGCGCGCGCAGGAGGGCTCACGCGCCGCCCGCACGACCCTGCGC
>NZ_QXFN01000142.1 GCF_004886325.1 Cellulomonas telluris | reverse complement strand
ACGAGCTCGTTGCTCAGCCGGCGGAAGGTGCGACGGAACTCCGCCTTCCGGTCCGCGGGCAGGCGGGAGAGGACCTCCTCGAGCGCCCTGCCCTGACGCACGTCGCCGTCCTGGGCGACCGCGCAGGACGCGTGGACGAGCTCCCAGAACGACGCGAGCTCGCCGCCGCGACCGCCGCAGTACTCGGGCAGGCCGCCCTCGACCCACGGCTGGGTCGTCACCGGCTCGACCGGGCCCGACGAGCAGCCGACGGCCAGCGCAGCGACGAGCACCGAGCCCGCCCACGCGTACGTCCGGCGCCTCACGTCCCCCGACATGGGCGGCATCCTCGCACGCCGTGCACCACGGCGCAGGTGAGTGCGGGAGCCCACGCCGATAGGCTCGGCACGACCCGACCCACGACCTGAAGGATCACCCATGGCCGGCGGACTGTTCGCCCTCCTCGACGACGTCGCCGCACTCGCCCGGATCGCCGCGGCCAGCGTGGACGACGTCGGCGCC
>NZ_QXFN01000141.1 GCF_004886325.1 Cellulomonas telluris | reverse complement strand
TCGTCTTCAAGTTCAACCAGGACCAGGCCAAGGTCGACGAGATCATGCTCTCGGACAACGCCGACAGCCAGACCGCCGTCTCGACCTCGCTCGGTTCGGACAAGTACAACGACGCCAACGGCCAGCTCGGTGAGCGCCTCGTGCAGCAGACGTCGCAGTGTGTCTCCACGCTGACGCCGGACTACGAGCAGATCCCCGAGATCGAGGTCCGCAAGGCGCTCGCCTACGCGTACCCCTACGAGGACGTGTGGATCGCCGGCGGCGAGGTCCCGGGCGTGACCCGTGTCCCCGCCAACTCGGTCATGCCTCCCGGCATGGCGGGCAAGAAGGACTTCCAGGTCGACGGTGAGCAGATCACCTACGACCCGGAGAAGGCCAAGGCCCTGCTCGAGGAGGCCGGTGTCGAGACGCCGTACCCGATCACGATGGTCTACTACGAGGTCGACCCGCTGGCCAAGGCCACCCAGGACCAGATCACCAAGGGCTTCGAGGCCTCCGGCT
>NZ_QXFN01000140.1 GCF_004886325.1 Cellulomonas telluris | reverse complement strand
TGGTAGTCCTTGCCGAGGATGCCGTCGTCGACCGACGTCACGTCGATGGTGCCGCCGGAGATGACCAGGCCGTCCTTGCCGACGATGCCGTTGTTGCTGTTGCCGGTCACGGTCAGCGACCCGGTGCCGCCGATGGTGAGGTCGGCGGTGGAGTAGAGCGTCCCGGTCGGCGCGTCCTCGGACGTGTCGTCGTACGTCGCAGCGTCCGCGAGCGCGTTGGTGCTGCCGTCGGCGAGGACGACCACGACGGACTGGGCGTCGACGACGTCGATCGCGGCACTGCTCTCCGAGGTGATCGACGCGTCGTCGAGCACCAGCCGCACGACACCGTCCCCGGTGCTGTCGACGACCACCTGCCCGGTGAGGTCGCCGGTGAGGACGTACGTCCCCGCGGCCGTGATCGTCACGGTGCCGTCCGCGACGGTGACGGCGTCGTCGTCGGTCTCGGCCGTCGTGCCGGACAGCGTCACGGTGGTGGCCTCGGCCTCGTCGTGGTCGGTG
>NZ_QXFN01000139.1 GCF_004886325.1 Cellulomonas telluris | reverse complement strand
CGCGTCCAGCGCCTCCCGGTCGCCGCCGGGCTCGAAGCGGCGGTCGAGGGCCCACGTGTCGCGCAGGTCGTCGGTCGACGCCCACACCCCGGTGCCGAGACCGGCCAGGAACGCCGCACCGAGCGCGGTCGTCTCCAGGATCTCCGGTCGCTCGACGGCGCGCCCAACCTGGTCGGCCTGGAGCTGGCACAGCAGGTCGTTGGCCGCCGCGCCGCCGTCGACGCGCAGCGTGGACAGCTCGGGCAGCGTCTCCAGGACGTCGCGCACCTCGAAGGCGATCGCCTCCAGCGTGGCGCGCACGAGGTGGGCGCGGGTGGTGCCGCGCGTGATCCCGATGATCGTGCCGCGGGCGTGGGGGTCCCAGTGCGGCGCGCCCAGCCCGGTCAGGGCGGGGACGAAGAACACCCCGTCGGTGTCGTCGACCGTCGACGCGACGGCGGCGGTCTCGGCCGCGCTGCCGACGATCTGGAGTCCGTCACGCAACCACTGCACTGCGGCTCC
>NZ_QXFN01000138.1 GCF_004886325.1 Cellulomonas telluris | reverse complement strand
AGTTTGTCTGTGCGCCCGGTCAGGTTCCCGTACCAACCAAGTCACTGACGTTGGGAATCGGCGATGGGTTGTCCCGCGACCATGTGCGGCAGGGACAGGTCCTGACATCACGTTGAGAGAACATCCGCATCTGCCGCGATGAGCTCGCGGATCTGCCGATGAGCGGACGACCCTGCCCATAGGGTCGTCCGCGTGATCATTGAAAGCGTAGATCCTCGGGACACCCAGTGGGAAGTCGACTGGCCGGTCTACCGCGTCTACTTCTGGCATCAGCCGCCCGCGCCGGCTGGCGTCGCGCAAGAGCACGTGATGTGGCATTGCGACGAGTACCGGTTGAGCGACGTAGCCGACGTGGAGGAGGTCCTCGATTGGGCCGGGAACACGGCGCGGTCAGACCAGACCTTCGTCATCTACGTTGAGCAGCGTGACGCTGAACGGAGCGGACTCGTACGCCTTCTTGGAGTCGATCCCAGCAGCGCCGCTTAGGCCTTCGGATCTGCC
>NZ_QXFN01000137.1 GCF_004886325.1 Cellulomonas telluris | reverse complement strand
GCTCGTCGAGGGGTGGGTCGACGAGGTCGTCGGCCAGGCCACCGCCGAACGGATGCCGGCCGCTGCCAAGCTGCAGGAGACCGTACGCCGCCGCCGCGCCGCCGGCGGTCCGGCCGAGCAGACCTTCGCGACCCTCGTCGGCCTCGAGCTGCGGCCCCGACGGCTCCGCGACGCCTCCACCCTGTGGGGCTCGTTGCGCACCCGGCAGGGCACCGAGGCCCGCGACGGCGTGTGGATGTCGCCGCACCTGCTGCCCACCGCGCAGGACCTCGACGACCCGCTGGGCTTCCGCGAGGACTCCGTCGCCGTCGGCGAGCTGTCCGAGGAGGAGTTCGACGCCGGGCTGCGCGACCTGCTCGACGGCGGGTCCGACGGTCCCCGTCCTGCGGAGTGAGCGACCAGCACGCCGGCGCCCTCCGCACCTTGGCGGCGTGGCGGGCGCCGACGCCCGGGCAGGCGCGGCTGCGTGATCGCTACGTCGCCCACCTCGAGGCGCATCCCA
>NZ_QXFN01000136.1 GCF_004886325.1 Cellulomonas telluris | reverse complement strand
AAGTGAAACATCTCAGTACCGACAGGAAGAGAAAACAACAGTGATTCCGAGAGTAGTGGCGAGCGAAATCGGATGAGGCTAAACCGTTTCTGTGTGATACCCGGCAGGGGTTGCAGGGACGGGGTCGTGGGACTGCTCATCACGTGCTGCCGTGCGTGGAGGAAGTAAGAAACCTGTGTGGAAGTCGAAGCCGGTTGGAAAGCCGTACCGTAGAGGGTGATAGGCCCGTAGACGTCAAGCACAGGCTTCCGAGCATCATCCCAAGTAACACGGAACCCCTGAAATTCCGTGTGAATCTGGCGGGACCACCCGTTAAGCCTAAATACTCCTTGATGACCGATAGCGGACAAGTACCGTGAGGGAAAGGTGAAAAGTACCCCTGGCGGGGAGTGAAATAGTACCTGAAACCGTGTGCCTACAATCCGTCGGAGCTCTTGCCTTGTGCAGGGGTGACGGCGTGCCTTTTGAAGAATGAGCCTGCGAGTTTGCGGTGTGTTGCGAG
>NZ_QXFN01000135.1 GCF_004886325.1 Cellulomonas telluris | reverse complement strand
TGGTGCCCCACGTCCGGATCGGGCAGGCCGCCGACGTCGTCGTGGTCGCCCCGGCGACCGCCGACGTGCTGGCCAAGGCCGCCCACGGACTGGCGGACGACCTCCTCACCAACACCCTGCTCACCGCGCGCTGCCCGGTGGTGTTCGCCCCGGCGATGCACACCGAGATGTGGGAGCACCCCGCCACCCAGGCCAACGTCGCCACCTTGCGGCAGCGCGGCGCGGTCGTCATCGAGCCCGCCGTCGGCCGCCTCACCGGGGCCGACACCGGCAAGGGCCGGCTCCCGGAGCCCGGAGAGATCTTCGAGCTGGTCCGCGGGGTGCTCGACCGGGGCACGGGATCCTGGACCGGAGCGGGGAGCGGCCAGGACCTCGCCGGCCGCAAGGTCGTCGTCTCCGCGGGCGGCACCCGGGAGTACCTCGACCCGGTGCGCTTCCTCGGCAACCGCTCGTCGGGGCTCCAGGGCTACGCCCTAGCCCGGGCCGCGGCCGCGCGGGGCGC
>NZ_QXFN01000134.1 GCF_004886325.1 Cellulomonas telluris | reverse complement strand
GGCGGCCGACGAGACCGCGGTCCGCTGCCTGACGATCCTCGGGCGACCGGCCGAGGCGCTGGACCGCGCGCGGGCCATGCCCCGAGAGCCGGCCAGCCTCGCCTGGACCGAGGCGCTCACCGCGGCGATGGCGATGTTCGCCCTCGAGCTCGCCGAGGCCCGGACGCGGGCGACGGCCGCGCTCACCGCCTGCAAGGCCCACCCGGACCGTTTCGCGGAGGTGCTCGCCTGGAGCGTGCAGGCCTGGGTCCTGAACCTGCGCGGCTACCACGCCGACGCCGTCGAGCCCGCCGCCACCGCCGTACGCCTGGCCGACGACAGCGCGCACGGCGCCGCGCACCGGATGGCGCCACGGCTGTTCCACGGGCTCGCGCTGGAGAGCGCCGGCGACTCGACCGCGGCGGCCGAGACGCTGCGGCAGGGCCTCGCGATCGCCGACGACCTCGGCGCCGCGTGGTCCGTGCCGTTCTACCGCTACGCCGTCGCGCTCGGGCACTGGAAC
>NZ_QXFN01000133.1 GCF_004886325.1 Cellulomonas telluris | reverse complement strand
CCTCGTCCTGGTGCTCATCCTGAGCTTCCTCTTCCTCAAGGACGGCGCGCGTTTCCTGCCGTGGGTGGGCCGCCTCGCCGGGCCCACCGCGGGCGGCCACCTCCAGGAGGTGGGGCAGCGCTCGTGGGACACGCTCAGCGGGTTCATCCGGACGCAGGCGCTCGTCTCGTTCATCGACGCGGTGCTCATCGGCGTCGGCCTGGTCGTGATCGGCGTCCCGTTGGCCCTGCCACTCGCCGTCCTCACGTTCGTCGCGGGCTTCGTCCCGATCGCGGGAGCGTTCGTGGCCGGCATCGTCGCGGTGCTGGTCGCACTGGTGTCCAACGGTGTGACCGGGGCCCTGCTCGTCCTGGCCCTCATCGTCGTGGTGCAGCAGATCGAGGGGAACGTGCTGTCCCCCGTCCTGCAGTCCAAGTCGATGGACCTGCACGCGGCCGTCGTCCTGCTCGCGGTCACGCTGGGGGGCACCCTCTTCGGCATCACCGGCGCCTTCTTCGCGGTGC
>NZ_QXFN01000132.1 GCF_004886325.1 Cellulomonas telluris | reverse complement strand
AGCGTCAGCGTCGAGCCGAGCCCGACGAGCATGGCGTAGGCGAGCAGGGCGTACGACGCGAGCGCGATGGTCGCCGCGAAGCCGACGAGCCGGTAGACGATGATGATGAACAGGCCGGTCAGGGCGATGCCGATGATGCCGGCCTCGATCGAGGCGTCGATCGCGGCCTCGCCCAGCGAGGGACCGACGAGGCGGTCGGAGATCGCGGTCAGCTCGAGGGGCAGCGCACCGCCCTCGATGAGGGACGCGAGGTCCTTGGCGTCCTCGGAGGTGAAGCTGCCGGTGATGTCGGTCGAGCCGCCGCGGATGCCGACGTCGCAGCCGACACCGGTGTTGACCTCGGGCGAGGAGATGATCTCGCCGTCGAGGACGATCGCGATCCGGCGCTTGGGGTCGCCGGACGGGTTGCACGCGGCCGCGCCGGTGATGTCGGCCCAGGTGTCGCCACCCTTGCCGCTGAAGTCGATGGCCACGACCCACTCGACGCTCTGGTCACGCTGGAC
>NZ_QXFN01000131.1 GCF_004886325.1 Cellulomonas telluris | reverse complement strand
CGACGAGGTGCTGTCCGGCACCGAGTTCACCGAGGACGTGCACGCGGACGTCGCCCAGGCCCAGGCCTACGGCGCGAGCGGCGTCCCGTTCTTCGTCGTCGACGAGAAGTACGGCGTCTCGGGCGCCCAGCCGACGGAGGTCTTCACGCAGGTGCTCGAGAAGGCATGGTCGGAGGCGCACCCGAAGATCGAGGTCCTGGCGACCGGCGACACCGGCGAGGCCTGTGGGCCCGACGGCTGCGCGATCTGACCCAGGGCTACTGCGACTTCTCCCCGCGCGCAGCCTTCTCGGCCGTCGTCGTCACCCGCGTCGCCCGGGTCTCGGGCCGTTTGGCCAGCACGATCCAGGTCAGGATCAGCTTCTGCGCCGACGCCGACCAGGACTCCCAGTGGTCCCGGGCGCCGGGGAAGCGGTCGAACGCGGCGGCGAGGTCATCGGGCACGACACAGTCCTCGACGTCGTCCATCAGGGTCCACATGCCGCTCTCCCGGGCCACGGCAAC
>NZ_QXFN01000130.1 GCF_004886325.1 Cellulomonas telluris | reverse complement strand
GTGATGGCGCGCCTGCCCGGGGGCGCGCTGATGCAGCGCGCCGCGGCCGGGCTGGCCGCGGCCGTGCTCGACCTGCTGGGTGGCGGCTACGGCCGCCGCGTGCTGCTGCTCGTCGGGCCCGGCGACAACGGTGGTGACGCCCTCTGGGCAGGTGCGCGCCTCGCCGCCCGCGGTGTGCGGGTCGAGGCGCTCCTGCTCGCCGAGCGCGTGCACGAGGCCGGCCTGGCCGCGCTGCGGTCGGCCGGTGGGCACGCGACGCGCGACCTCGACGACCTCGACCCGGCCCCCGACGTGCTCGTCGACGGCATCGTCGGGATCGGCGGACGGCCCGGCCTGCGCCCCGCGGCGGTCGCCGCGCTCGAGGCCTACGACGGCGTGCCGGTCGTCGCGGTCGACGTGCCGTCGGGCCTCGACGTCGACACCGGTCGGGTCGACGGACCCCACGTCGACGCGGACCTGACGGTCACCTTCGGCACCCACAAGGTCGCGCACCTCGTCGACCC
>NZ_QXFN01000129.1 GCF_004886325.1 Cellulomonas telluris | reverse complement strand
TTGAGCGCGCTCACCACCTGCGGGACGTCGTCGGCGTCGGACGCCTCGAACACCGGGCGCAGCTCGCCGCGGAACGCCCGCAGCGCCGCCAGGTCGTCCTCGGCGATCGATCGGTGCAGCCACGAGCGGTCTGCGAGGTGCTCGCGGAGCGCCGCCACGTCGGGGAGCTCGGCGTTGACGAGCGCCGCGGAGCGCTCGGCGTACCGGATGAAGTCCATCCGAGCATTCTACGGACGTGCCCCTTACAGCAGCTCGGCCCGTCGTACGCCGGTGATGCGGTGGACGGCGAACTCGCGCACGTCGTCGGAGCGGTGGTCGAAGGCCGACAGCCGGCCGCCGTCGAGGCGTCGCGGGTCGACCACGCGCTCGCCGGTGGCGCCGTGGTTGTCGACGTAGCCGATGACGACGGTGGTGCCGGACTCGATGGCCTCGCGCAGCGCCGCCAGCGCCGCGGACGGGTTCGTGGCCTCCGCCGCCGAGGGTCGCGACGCCTCGGCGCGGTCG
>NZ_QXFN01000128.1 GCF_004886325.1 Cellulomonas telluris | reverse complement strand
CCGGATGCTGGTCGACAGCCAGGACGACATGGTCGTCGTGGGTGAGGCCGGTGACGGCGGCGAGGCGCTGGAGCGGCTCGGGGTCACCTCGGCCGACGTCGTGCTGATGGACGTCCGGATGCCGCGCCTCGACGGCGTCGAGACGACCCGGAGGTTGCTCGCCACCGACGACGCACCCCGGGTGATCGTGCTGACGACCTTCGACCTCGACGAGTACGCCTTCGCCGCGATCCGCGCCGGCGCGTCCGCCTTCCTGCTCAAGGACGCGGCCCCGCCCGACCTGCTCGGTGCGATCCGGGCCGTGCGGGCGGGGGACGCGGTCGTCGCGCCGAGCACCACCCGACGGTTGCTCGACCACTTCGCCGCACTCCCCGACCCGGCCGGCCCCTCGACACCGGACGACCGGCTGGCGCTGCTGACCGAGCGCGAGGTCGAGGTGCTGACCCTGATCGCCCGCGGCCTCACCAACACCGAGATCGCGGCCGACCTCGTCGTCGCCGAGAC
>NZ_QXFN01000127.1 GCF_004886325.1 Cellulomonas telluris | reverse complement strand
GACCGCTCGTCCCTGGCCTCGACGCTGGCCGATCGCTGGGGCAGCCTCGCGCCGGTGACCGGACCGCGCGGCCGCGTCCTGCCGGACGCACCCGAGGTCGTCGAGCTGAGCGGTCATGTGGAGGTCGAGGCCGAGGCCGCCGCGCTCGTCCAGGCGGCCACCGACGTCGAGCGGGAGGTCGCCGCGGCGTTCCCCGACGGCGCCGTCCGGGTCCGCTTCCTGCTCCACGGTCCGGCGCGGCAGCCGCGGACCCGCCGCACCACCGAGATCACCGTGCAGGAGTAGATGCAGGCGCAGGTGCAGGGCTGACCGGGACGGCCGTGTCCGTTTTCCGCTGGTGGCGGTCGGTGTCAGGGGTCAGACTGATCCCATGACACCGACCGGCCACCTCGACGCGGAGGCCTGCTACCGCGCCGTCCAGAGCCGGGACCGGCGCTTCGACGGCGTGTTCTACACCGCGGTGCGCACCACCGGCATCTACTGCCGGCCGTCGTGCCCGGCCCCC
>NZ_QXFN01000126.1 GCF_004886325.1 Cellulomonas telluris | reverse complement strand
CGGCGGCTCCAGTGACGGCGACCGGTCGCGCATCGCCGAGCTCGAGCAACGGGTGGCGCGGCTCGAGGCACAGCTCGCCCAGCTGACGGCCACCCCCGGCGGTGCGGTGGCGGCGGCCGTCGCCACCACCGCCACCGAGGACTGGATGGGCGAGGTGCGGGCCCTGCGCAGCGCCGGGAAGACCATCCACGCGATCAAGGTCTACCGCGAGCGCACCGGCGTCGGCCTCAAGGAGGCCAAGGACGCCGTGGAGGCGATGCCCCTCTGATGTCGCTCCGCGGCCCCGGGATTCGTCGATCGCGTCCACCCCTCACGTAGCCTCGACGCCGTGATTCGCTTCGAGAAGGTCACCAAGACCTATCCCGGCCACCCCCACCCGGCGCTCGACAACATCTCCGTCGATGTCGAGAAGGGGGAGTTCGTCTTCCTCGTGGGGTCCTCGGGCTCGGGCAAGTCGACCTTCCTGCGTCTCGTGCTCCGCGAGTACCGCCCCACGCAGGGCCGGGT
>NZ_QXFN01000125.1 GCF_004886325.1 Cellulomonas telluris | reverse complement strand
CCGTCGTTCGGGCGTGGGCCGTTCGGCCACTACGTCTGCACCGCCGTCAACGACGCCGTGCTCCACGGCCGCCCGCGCGACCAGCGGCTCGAGGACGGTGACCTGCTCACCCTGGACCTGGCGGTCCGGCTCGACGGCATCGCCGCCGACTCCGCGATCAGCTTCGTGGTGGGTGAGACCCGGGCGGCCGAGAGCGTCCGCCTGATCGAGACCACCGAGCGCGCGCTGGCAGCCGGCATCGCCGCTGCCGGCCCGGGTGCGCGGATCGGCGACCTGTCCCACGCGATCGGCGCCGTCCTCGGCGAGGCGGGCTACCCGATCAACATGCAGTTCGGCGGCCACGGCATCGGCACCACGATGCACCAGGACCCGCACGTCTCCAACGACGGCCGCCCCGGCCGCGGCTACAAGCTGCGCCCGGGCCTGCTCCTCGCCCTCGAGCCGTGGATCATGGCCGACACGGACGAGCTGGTCACCGACGAGGACGGCTGGACGCTCCGCAGCGCCA
>NZ_QXFN01000124.1 GCF_004886325.1 Cellulomonas telluris | reverse complement strand
TCGCCCGCGAGATCGAGATCACCGTCGGCCTGGGCCGCCAGCACCCCAACATCGTGACGGTGCTGGCCACCGGCACGACCGCGTCCGGCCGGCCCGCCATCGTGATGGAGTACTACGACGGCGGCACGCTCAACGACCAGCTCCGCGAGCGCGGCCCGTTCCCCGCCGAGGAGGTCGTACGCATCGGGCTGGTGCTGTCCGACGCGCTCGCGTTCGCGCACGCCCAGGGCTTCCTTCACCGTGACGTCAAGCCGCAGAACGTCCTCGTGCTGCCGACCTCCTGGGTGCTCGCCGACTTCGGCATCGCCCGACTCGTCGACGCCGACTACACCGCCTCGGTCGAGGCGTTCACCTATCGGCACGCCTCGCCCCAGATCCTCGACGGGCACCCGCCGACCCAGGCCGACGACATCTGGTCGCTGGGTTCCACCCTCTACACCCTCCTCGAGTGCCGCACCCCGTTCTCCAGCGACGACCCGGACGACGACTCGGCACTGGCCTACCTCCG
>NZ_QXFN01000123.1 GCF_004886325.1 Cellulomonas telluris | reverse complement strand
TCGGCGGGAAGAGGGGGTCGCCGGCGTAGTGCCCCTCGGGGTTCACCCGGTTGTGCGGCGCGTAGAGCGCCACCTCGAGGAAGTAGGGCGTGTCCGACGACTCGCCGTCCGCGATGAGGTCCATCGCGCGGTCGCCGATCACCGCGCCGGCGTAGGCCCGGTCCTTGGCCGCGTTGCTCGCGCTCGCGGGAGGCGCCGGGTGCTGCACCAGCTGGAGCCGCTGGTCGACGAGCCGGGTGCTGGCGAAGTCCCAGCCGTCGTAGGCCGAGCCGAAGACCGTCTCGAAGGTGGTCCATCCCGGCACCACCGGTGGCAGCGAGCGGCCGGGCGCCCACTCGTACTCGTTGAGGAACTTGCCGACGAACCCGGTGCGGTAGCCCGCCTGCTGGAGCCGCACGTTGAACGCGCGCTCGGGGTTGCCGTTGGTGTCGTAGGCCGGCCAGCCGCCGAGCCGCGAGGTGCCCTTGTTCGAGGTGTTGGTGCGCACACCGGTCTGGTGGGGGTACTG
>NZ_QXFN01000122.1 GCF_004886325.1 Cellulomonas telluris | reverse complement strand
AAGCTCGCCCACCAGCACCCCCCGCAGGTCCCGCTCGGAGGAGCCGAGGGCGCGCAGCCGGCCCAGCGACGTACGCCGCTGCGGGGACCCGGCCGCCGTCGCCAGCGCCGTCCCGAGCAGGGCGAGGGCGGGGAGCAGCACGCACGCCGCTGCCGCCAGCCCGCCCACCGCCGCCGGGAGGGCGGCGCCGCGTCGTCGCTCCAGCTCGACCGGATAGGTGAGCACGACGCCCCCGGGAGCCGCGTCCGCGGCAGCGTCGAGTGCGGCGGCGGCCCCGGGACCGACGGCCCAGAGCGTGACGGGCTCCGCCGGCAGCCCCGCGGCCGTGACGGCCTCGAGGTCGACCACGACGACCGGGTCACCGGTCGCGCCGACGTCCGGCGCCGCGCCGACGACCTCCAGCGGGATGCTCGTGTCCTGCCACCTCAGGCTCGGGTCGTCGCGGAGCCCTGGCGATCCCCCGAGGAGGAGGGCCGGCACCCGCTCCGTCCCCGGGGACGCCAGGCGGG
>NZ_QXFN01000121.1 GCF_004886325.1 Cellulomonas telluris | reverse complement strand
GCGCCGCGCTTGGAGGCGGAGTACGACGCCTGGCCGATCTGGCCGTCGAAGGCCGCGACCGACGCGGGGTGGGCGATCGCTCCGCGCTGGCCGTCGACGTCGGGCTCGTTGCGGCTCATCACGGTGGCGGCCTGGCGGGTCATGTCGAAGGTGCCGATGAGGTTGATCTCGACCACCTTGCGGAAGGCGTCGAGGTCGTGCGCCTGCTCCAGCAGCCCGTCGCGACCGATGGTGCGCTGGGCCCAGCCGATTCCGGCGGAGTTGACGCACGCGCGCAGCGGGGCGATCTCGGCCGCGGCCTCGACGGCGGCGGCGACCTGCTCGGTCCGGGTCACGTCGACGGAGGCGAAGACGCCGCCGATCTCGGACGCGAGGGCCTCGCCCTTCTCGGCGTTCAGGTCGGCGACCACGACCACGGCGCCCTTCGCGGCGAGCGCGCGGGCGACGGCGGCACCGATGCCGCTGGCGCCGCCGGTGACGATGGCGGTGGATCCGGTGATGTCCATGCG
>NZ_QXFN01000120.1 GCF_004886325.1 Cellulomonas telluris | reverse complement strand
AACCGCGGCGAGATCGCCCTGCGCGTGATGCGCACCGCCCAGCGCCTCGGCTGGGGCACGGTCGCGATCCACACCGACCTCGATGCCGACGCGCCCCACGTGCGCGCGGCGGACGATGCGGTGCGGGTCGAGTCCTACCTCGACATCGACGCCGTCGTCGCGGCCGCGAGCGAGTCGGGAGCGGGCTTCGTGCACCCCGGCTACGGCTTCCTCTCCGAGCGCGCGCCCTTTGCACGAGCGCTGGCCGAGGCGGGCATCACCCTCGTCGGCCCCTCGGCCGAGGTGATGGACGCGATGGGGCGCAAGGACGCCGCCCGGGAGGTCGCGGTGGCGGCAGGCGTGCCGGTCGTGCCGTCGTACTCCCTCGAGGACGAGCCGGCGACCTTCAGCTATCCGGTGCTCGTCAAGGCCGCGGCCGGCGGCGGCGGCAAGGGCATGCGGGTCGTCCGGTCGGCCGCAGAGCTGCCCGAGGCGATGGCCGCCGCAGCACGCGAGGCGGCCAGCTCCTTC
>NZ_QXFN01000119.1 GCF_004886325.1 Cellulomonas telluris | reverse complement strand
GACGGCCAGCCCGGTCCGGCGCTGGTCCGCATCGCGGCCGAGATGGCTGCGTGGGAGGCCGAGCCGCTCCCGACGGCGCCGGCCGAGCCCAGCGACTCCGACTCCTGGGGTGGCGTGGGCGGCGGCATCGCGGCCGGCGCCATGTTCGGCACGTTCGTCGTGCTGCCGCTGTTCGCCCTGCTGCGGTGGTACGTCGGGTCACGACGACGGAAGGTCTCCTGATGAGCAGCGAGCAGATCAGCGACGAGACGATCGCCGAGATCGAGCAGGAGCTCGACGGCGACGGTGTATGGATCGATCCTGCGTTCGCCAGCAGCCACGGCATCACCGCCGACGACGAGGCACGCATCGAGGCCGCCGTCGCGGCCACTGATCGTGCCGACCTCAACGTCGTGCTCGTCGAGGTGTCGGTCGGTGACGACCGGTTCCAGGGCAGCTTCGGCAGCCTCAGCGCCTGGATCCACGACAATCGCGGCGGCGGTGCGACCTATGTCGGGTGGGAGCGCTACGA
>NZ_QXFN01000118.1 GCF_004886325.1 Cellulomonas telluris | reverse complement strand
AGCGGATGCACGACGCGGCCGGGCAGCGGGCCTCGTCCTCCACGCTGGCAGCGCCCCGCCAGGCCGCCACGGCCGTCCTGCCGCCGGCCGTCGTGCACGACGAGGAGGAGCCCGCCGGCACAGCCGGCTCCAACGACACGGCGCCCAACGCCGAACCGGTCCCCGAGCTGGGCACGGGCGCCGCGAAGAACCCGCGCGTGCGGATCCTGGGCGCGCTCGCCGACCTCGCGGCCGCCGCCCCGCGCACCATCACCACCGCCGAGGACCAGGGGGCGATCGACCTGGCGACCGACACCGGCATCGAGGGCTCGGGCGCGGTGCGCACGACCTCGACGATCGGCGACGGCCCGCACGGCAGCGCGACCGGTGACGGCAGCAACGACTTCGACTTCTACGCGATCAACGTGGCCGCGGGCCAGTCGATCATCGCCAACACCGAGGGCTCGCCGGCCGGTCTCGACACGGTCCTCGCGGTCTACGCGGCCGACGGCACCCCGCTCGCGGCCGACGAC
>NZ_QXFN01000117.1 GCF_004886325.1 Cellulomonas telluris | reverse complement strand
CGTTCAACAAGGGCTTCCTCGCGACCCCGGCGCAGGAGGGTGCGACCTCCGCGTCCGGCCTGCTCGCGACCGGCAAGGTGGCCAGCGAGATGCAGGGCCACTGGGAGCCCGGTGTCATGCAGGGCCTGACCGATGACGGCAAGGGCCTCGGCGAGCGCACCGGCTGGTTCCCGTTCCCCGAGGTCGAGGGCGGCGCGGGCGACCCGACGGCGGCCCTCGGCGGCGGCGACGCGTGGGCGGTCTCGCAGGAGGCGCCCGACGCTGCCGTCGACCTGGTGACCTACCTGCTGAGCGAGGAGGTGCAGCGCGGCTTCGCCGAGAACGACATGGGCCTGCCGACCCTGCCCGCCGCGACCGATGCCGTCAGCGACCCGGTCCTCGCCGACCTGATCCAGGTCCGCGACGACGCGCCCTACGTGCAGCTCTACTTCGACACGGCCTTCGGTGAGTCGATCGGAGGCGCGATGAACGACGAGCTCGCCCTCATGTTCGCGGGCCAGTCGACGCCGCAG
>NZ_QXFN01000116.1 GCF_004886325.1 Cellulomonas telluris | reverse complement strand
GTCGGCCAGGTGTTGCGCCGGCTCTCGAGGTTGCCGATGCGCGAGGCCAGGGCATCTCCGAACGAGTGCGACGTGCGTCCCACCGGGTTCCCGTCGTGTGCGACCGAGTACACCGGCAGCGTGAGCGTGGAGGCGTCGACGTCGAGGTCGAGGGTCAGAGCGTCCCCCGGCGCGACTGCGGACAAGAGCGTGGCCTGACTCGCGTTCGGGTCCTCGTGAATCGGTTCGATGTCGCCGACCTGGATCTCGATTCCGAGCGTCATCCATGGCTTGTGGGCCCCGATGTACCAGCGGGCTCGCTGCGATCCGCGGGTCGCGATGGTGCGAAGTGCCCGATCGTCTGGGCCATCGGCCCGAACGAGATGATTGCGTGCCCTCGTCAGCGCGACGAATTGGGTACGGCGCGCGTCCTCGACGGGGCGTTCAGGCGCGTGGCGCTGTGGGAAGTCGAGAACGGCGACGTTGTCGAACTCGAGGCCTTTGGCTCGGTGGACGGTGGACACGACGACGTCT
>NZ_QXFN01000115.1 GCF_004886325.1 Cellulomonas telluris | reverse complement strand
CGGTCGACCCCTACCGCTCGACGCTCTACTCCCCCGGCGACCTCTACGACACCTCGCCCTCCGAGGCGACCCTCGACGCCCGCGCCTACGCCTGGTCGCGGCGCGGGAGCAGTCCCGACGACGCGCTCGCGAAGTCGCTGCACGACCACAGCATCGACGCCGCGCTCGCCGCCTGGGTCGGCGGACGCAGGATCGTCGGCGTGATGGGTGGGCACGCCCTCGAGCGCGGCAGCGCGGCGTACGCGGACGCCGCACGGCTCGGGCACGCGCTCGGCGGCCGGCTGACGGTCGCCACGGGTGGCGGGCCCGGAGCCATGGAGGCAGCGAACCTGGGAGCCCACGTCCCCGGCGACCTCGACGGAGCCGTCGCCACGGTCGCCGAGGTCCCGTCCTTCCGACCGGACGTCGGCGCGTGGGCGCGGGCCGCGTTCGAGGTGCTGTCCGCGACGTCCGGCGGGCGCGAGTCGCTCGGGATACCGACGTGGCACTACGGCCACGAACCGCCGAACCCGTT
>NZ_QXFN01000114.1 GCF_004886325.1 Cellulomonas telluris | reverse complement strand
GGTCGACCGTGCGCCGCACCTGCACCGGCGGGCGCCGCAGCACCAGGACTACCTCGGCGGCGACCAGCGTGACCAGCACGACGCCCAGCGCCGCCACCACCGGGTAGCGCAGCAGCACTCCCGCCGCGGCGAGGGCCAGGCCGGTGACCAGGACCCAGCGGCCCCGCGGTGTCGTCGCGCGCCAGGGCGTCACGGGCGGTCCGGCTGGGGAGGCGCGACGTCCTCCAGCGCCTGTCGTACGACCGCGGCGCCGGTGTGGCCCTCGAGCAGCGCCTCGCGGGTCAGCACCGTGCGGTGGGCCAGGACCGGCTCGGCCAGGCGGCGGACGTCGTCGGGGATCGCGTAGTGCCGACCGCACGAGGCGGCGTAGGCCTGGACGGCCCGCACGAGCGCGCGGAGACCTCGGGTGCTGGCGCCGAGCCGCACCCGCCGGTCCTCGCGGATCGCCACGCCGACCTCGCGGACGTGGGCCAGGATCGGGTCGGCGACGTGGAGCCGCTCCACCAGCGCGGCGA
>NZ_QXFN01000113.1 GCF_004886325.1 Cellulomonas telluris | reverse complement strand
GATCTCGCCGACGCCGTCGACGTGCCCCTGCACGATGTGGCCGCCGAGCCGCTTGTCGACGGTGACCGCGCGCTCGAGGTTGACCCGGTCGCCCGGGGCGGCTCCGCGCAGCGAGGTCTTGTCGAGCGTCTCCTGCATGAGGTCCGCGGTCCAACGTCCGTCGCCGAGCTCGGCGACGGTGAGGCAACACCCGTTGACGGAGATGGAGTCTCCCAGCCCGGTGCCCTCGAGCACCGTGCTCGCCTCGACGGTCAGCCGGATGGCGTCGCCCTGGTCGGTGACCTCCGCGATGGTGCCGAGCTCCTCGACGATGCCGGTGAACATCTACTTCTCCCTCGGTTGTGGACGCATGGTCAGACGGACGTTGGTGTCCTCGCCGTCGCGGCCCTGCAGCACGGTCACGTCGCGGACCTGCAGGTGCAGGGCGTCGGCGATGGTGGTGATGCCGAGGTCGCCGACCGCGCTGGTGCCGGCGCCGAGCAGCATCGGGGCGACGTAGGTGACGACCTCGTCGAC
>NZ_QXFN01000112.1 GCF_004886325.1 Cellulomonas telluris | reverse complement strand
CGCAACCCTTGATCTTAGTTGCCATCATTAAGTTGGGCACTCTAAGGTGACTGCCGGTGACAAACCGGAGGAAGGTGGGGATGACGTCAAATCATCATGCCCCTTATGACCTGGGCTACACACGTGCTACAATGGACGGTACAAAGAGCTGCAAGACCGCGAGGTGGAGCTAATCTCATAAAACCGTTCTCAGTTCGGATTGTAGGCTGCAACTCGCCTACATGAAGCTGGAATCGCTAGTAATCGCGGATCAGCATGCCGCGGTGAATACGTTCCCGGGCCTTGTACACACCGCCCGTCACACCACGAGAGTTTGTAACACCCGAAGTCGGTGGGGTAACCTTTTTGGAGCCAGCCGCCTAAGGTGGGACAGATGATTGGGGTGAAGTCGTAACAAGGTAGCCGTATCGGAAGGTGCGGCTGGATCACCTCCTTTCTATGGAGAATTGATAAGCGCTGCTTATCAATATAAGTTTCCGTGTTTCGTTTTCGTTTAGTTTTGAGAGTTCAATAAAAA
>NZ_QXFN01000111.1 GCF_004886325.1 Cellulomonas telluris | reverse complement strand
TACAAGAACCTCGCCGACCGGCACGAGGCCGAGTTCGGCACGGGGAGCCGGGCGCTGTTCACCGGCAGGGCCAAGCAGTTCCGCGGCGGCTGGCAGCTCGAGCAGGCCCACGGCTTCGCCATCGACGGCGAGGAGGGCGCGATGCTGAGCAAGCTGATCCCGGTCTACCCGCTGACCGCCAAGCTCTACACCTGGGACCTCCAGAAGGTCGTGACCGCGGCGCTCGACCTGGTGAGCGACGTCCCCGACGTCTTCACCCCCGAGCTCCGCGAGCGCTTCGACGTGCTCGGCGTGATGCAGGCGTTGCGCTGGATCCACGGACCCGACGACTGGAGCCAGCTCGGTGCGGCGCAGAAGCGCTTCCGCTTCGAGGAGGCGCTGGTGCTGCAGCTGGTGCTCGCCCGCCGGCGGGCCGTGCACCGCGCCCAGGGCGCCCGCGCGCGCGTACGCCGCGACGACGGCCTGCTCGCCGCCTTCGACGCGCGGCTGCCCTTCGAGCTCACTGGCGGCCAGAGCG
>NZ_QXFN01000110.1 GCF_004886325.1 Cellulomonas telluris | reverse complement strand
GTCGGTCCAGGCGAGGTGGGCCACCTGGGTGGCGACGTCCCAGCCGGGCGCGGGGGTCGGCGTGCGCCAGCCGTCGTCGTCGAGCCCGGCGACGAGCTCCTCGAGCCGCTCGCCCTCGGCGGCGAGGTCGGCGAGCACCTGGGCGAGGACGTCGGTCATGTGGTGATCTCCTTCTCGATCTCCTGCTCGAGCACGTCGGCCCACTGGTGGAGGATGCGGCGCCGGCGAGCGGAGTCGTCGGTGATCGTCGAGGCGAGTCCCAGTCCGCGGACGAGGTCGAGGGTGGCCTGCACCAGCTCGCGCACCCCGGGTCGCGACTCGTCCACGCCGAGGGCCGCGACCGTCATCCGGTGCGTCTCGCGCCCGACCCGCTGCTCGAGCGGCGCCACCGCGGCCAGGAGGGCCTCGTCGGTGCGGGCGGCGACCCACAGCTCGAGGGCCGCGGCGAAGACCGGTGAGGAGAAGTGGTCGCCGAGCATGTCCACCACCGCCCGGGTACGCCGCCCGCCCGCGGGCA
>NZ_QXFN01000109.1 GCF_004886325.1 Cellulomonas telluris | reverse complement strand
GGTGATGGAGTCGCGGCCGCCGCTGGCGATCGCGCACGCCCCGGGGCACATGCTGGTCACCGACGCCCGGGACAGCGACTACCTGGTCCCGTGAGGCTGGTGCCGTGAGGCTGGTCCCGTGAGGCTGGTCCCGTGAGGCTGGTCCCGTGAGGCTGGTCCCGTGAGGCTGGTCCCGTGAGGGTCAGTGGTCCGCGGCGGGCTCGACGAGCTCGACCAGGACGCCGCCGGCGTCCTTGGGGTGGATGAAGTTGACCCGGCTGTCGGACGTGCCGCGCCTCGGGGCGTCGTAGAGCAGGCGCAGCCCGCGCTCGCGCAGGACCGCGGCGACGTGCTCGACGTCGTCCACGCGGAACGCGAGCTGCTGGATGCCCTGGCCGTTGCGGTCGAGGAACTTCGCGATCGTCGACTCCGGGGTGAGCGGCGCCAGGAGCTGGATGCACGAGCCGGAGTCGCCGACCCCGACCATCGCCTCGCGCGCCCCCTGCTCCTCGTTGACCTCCTCGTGCAGGACCTGCATG
>NZ_QXFN01000108.1 GCF_004886325.1 Cellulomonas telluris | reverse complement strand
TCGCGGTGGCCGCGGGCAGGACGGGCAAGAAGCGCGAGCTGCAGCGGGTCGAGGCCGAGGTGGCGCCGGTGAAGAAGCTCGCCGAGGAGGACGTCACGGCGCTCGGCGTGGAGCTCCAGGACCTCGACATCGACCTCGCCGGCGAACCGCTCGACGCGGGTGCCAACGCCGACTACCAGCGCGCGCTCGACTCCTATGAGTCGGCGAAGACCGCCGCCGCCGCACTGACGAAGCCCGAGGACGTCAAGCACGTCACCGAGATCCTCGAGGACGGCCGCTACGCCATGGCGTGCGTGCGGGCCCGGGTGGCGGGCGAGCCGCTCCCGCAGCGCCGTCCCCCGTGCTTCTTCGACCCGCGCCACGGCATGTCGGTCGCCGACGTGCCCTGGACGCCGCCCGGTGGCGCCCAGCGCGACGTGCCGGCCTGCGCCCTCGACGTCCAGCGGGTCCGCGCCGGGGCCGAGCCCGACATCCGCAAGGTGATGGTCGGCTCGCGGCGGGTTCCGTACTGGCAGGGTGG
>NZ_QXFN01000107.1 GCF_004886325.1 Cellulomonas telluris | reverse complement strand
GCCCCATCGACAAGGCCTGCGGCGAGGGCCTGATGCCCGGCGCCGTCGCCGAGCTGGACCGGCTCGGCGTCGACCCCCGGGGGCGCGACCTGTCCGGCATCCGCTACCTCGACGCCAGCGGTCGCGGGCCGGCCGCGCGGTTCGCCTCCGGCCCCGGGCGCGGCGTGCGCCGCACGGTGCTGCACGACGCGCTGTCGGAGCGGGTCGCCGCAGCGGGCATCCGGGTCGACCCTCGCCCCGTCACACGGGTCGAGGTCGCCGGGGACCACGTGCTGGTCGACGGCGACCCCGTCCGGCACCTCCTCGCCGCCGACGGCCTGCACTCGTCCGTACGCCGCCTCGTCGGGCTCGACGCGCCCCCCGCCGCCCGGCGCAGGTTCGGCCAGCGGTGCCACGTGGCGCAGGCACCGTGGAGCGACTTCGTCGAGGTGCACTGGTCGCGGCGGGCCGAGGCCTACGTGACGCCGGTCGACGACGGACTGGTCGGCGTCGCCGTGCTCGCGGACGCCGGCACGCGCTTCG
>NZ_QXFN01000106.1 GCF_004886325.1 Cellulomonas telluris | reverse complement strand
CCCGCAGGGCCCGGGTGGCGGCCGGGACCTGGCTCACCTCAGGAGCTCGGGTCCTTCTCGCTGAACCAGCCGCCGCCCTCGTCGGTCTTCTCGATCGGACGACCCGGCATGTCCTGGGCGCCGGGCGTACGACGCGGGAGCGGGCGTGTGCCGCCCGCGGCGGGCTCGGTCGGCTGGGCGGGCTCGGTCGGCTGGGCGGGCTCGGCCGCGGGCATCGGCTCCTCGGCGCTCACCTCGGACGGCGACGCGGGGCCCTGCGGCTCGGCGTCGCCCACCTGCGGCGCGTAGTCGTCGGACCGGTCGTCGACGCGCGGGTCGAGCCGGTCGGCGGCGCGGACCTGCGCCTCGTGGGCGGCCTCCTCGCGGGCGGCCTCGAGCCGCACCGCCTCGGCCTCGGCCTCGGCGCGCTCGGCGGCGGCCCGGGCCGGCTCGGCCTGGGCGTCGGCCTCGGCCGCGCGCTCCTGGGCGTGGGGCAGGGTGGCCTGGGCGGTGCTCGCGGCCTGGGCGCGCAGGTGGTCCGCG
>NZ_QXFN01000105.1 GCF_004886325.1 Cellulomonas telluris | reverse complement strand
TTGCGCGATGGGCGTCGACGGCCTGGTGATCCGCCACCCCGCCAGCGGAGACGCCCTCCAGGTGAGCCAGTGGGTCGACGCCTCGATCGTCAACGCCGGTGACGGGATGCACGAGCACCCGACCCAGGCGCTGCTCGACGCCTACACCCTGCAGCGCCACCTCGGCAGCCTCGAGGGCCGGCACGTCGCGATCGTCGGCGACCTCACCCACAGCCGGGTGTTCCGCTCCAACGTCCAGTGCCTGACCCGCCTGGGCGCTCGGGTCACCGTCGTCGCACCGCCCACGCTGATGCCGAGCGGCATCGGCGCATGGTCGGCGTCGGCGGGCTTCGAGACGTCGTACGACCTGGACGAGGTGCTGCGCGGGGCCGGTGGCCGGGGAGACGTGGACGCGGTGATGATGCTGCGGGTGCAGCGCGAGCGGATGTCGGGCGCGTTCTTCCCGAGCGCACGGGAGTACACCGTGGGCTACGGGCTCACCCGCGACCGGCTGGCGCTGCTGCGGTCCGACGTGCCGATCTG
>NZ_QXFN01000104.1 GCF_004886325.1 Cellulomonas telluris | reverse complement strand
CACACCGCGGCGGCCAGCACGGCGGGCACGGCCCACACGCCGATCGACACGCGCCAGCCGGCGGCCTCGGCCACCGGGACCGCCAGGAGGGGGGCGACGAACTGTCCGGTCTGAAGGAGCAGGAGGTACGACGAGGTCCAGGCCGCGATGTGGTCGGGGAACCAGGCCTTGATGAGCGGGACGATCACGACGTTCGTCGCGCCGATCCCCGCCAGCGCGAGGACGGTGGCCATGACGAGGAGCGCGGGCGAGGTGGCGAAGGCTCGCAGGGCGAGCGCCACGGCCGACAGGCCGAGGGCGACCGCGGCGGTGCGCTCGAGGCCGTACCTGCGGGTCACGACCGGCGCCATGAAGCCGAAGACACCGAACGCCGCAGCCGGGACCGTGCCCAGCAGGCCGGCCAGCGCGAGCCCGAAACCGAGGTCGGAGCCGATGATCTCCAGCAGGGGGCTGAAGCCGGTGACCGCGGTGCGCAGGTTGATCGCCGTGAGTGCCGTGGCGAGTCCCGCCCAGAGGGCGAGGT
>NZ_QXFN01000103.1 GCF_004886325.1 Cellulomonas telluris | reverse complement strand
TGGTGCTCACCGACGTCGCGCCCGACCTCGGCTGGCGCTGAGACCACCCCTCCACCAGAAGGAGCACATCAGATGGCACGCATCACCGTTCTCGGCGGCACCGGCTATGCCGGCGCCGCCCTCGTCGCCGAGGCCCGCAAGCGAGGCCACGACGTCACCGCTGTGAGCCGGTCCCGCCCGGACGCCCCGGTCGACGGGGTGTCCTACGTCGAGGGCTCGGTGCTCGATCCGGACGTGCTCGGCACGGCGGTCCAGGGAGCCGACGTGGTGGTGAGCGCGCTCTCCCCGCGCGGCGACATGGCCGGCCGGCTCGAGGGGGTCGTGGAGGACCTGGTCGCCCGCCTGTCCGGCACGCCGACCCGCTTCGGCTACGTCGGCGGTGCGTCGTCGCTGCTCGTCGAGGAGGGTGGACCGCGGCTCTGGGACGTCTCCGAGGCGCACATCCCGGACGACGTGAAGCCCGAGATCCGGACCGGCCTCGACACCCTGGAGATCCTGCAGGCGAGCCCGGATGGCCTCGACTGG
>NZ_QXFN01000102.1 GCF_004886325.1 Cellulomonas telluris | reverse complement strand
GCTCGAGGATGCCGATGCCGGCCGTCACGTTGCAGAACAGCACGACCCACAGGAACCAGAACTGGGGGGTCCGGATCGCCTGGTTGGCCCGGACGAGCGCGCCGTTGGTGCCGGGGGAGTGCTCGGCGGTCGCGTCGTCGCCGTGGCCGGGCGGCACGCGCACCAGGGCCGCGCCGATCAGCATGAAGACCGTGTAGACGACGCCGAGGGTCAAGAAGGTGCGGGCGAGCGCGGAGCCGGACGCGACGGCGCCGGGCTCCGTCGCGACGAAGTCACCGTCGAAGAGGGCCATCAACGAGTTGGACAGCGGCGAGGCGATGAGCGCGCCGCCACCGAAGCCCATGATCGCCATGCCCGTCGCGAGGCCCGGACGGTCCGGGAACCACTTGATGAGGGTCGACACGGGGGAGATGTAGCCGATGCCGAGACCGATGCCGCCGATGACGCCGTACCCCAGGTAGAGCAGCCAGAGCTGGCTGCTCGCGATGCCGGCCGACCCGACCAGGAACCCGGTGCCCCAGCAGGCGGCG
>NZ_QXFN01000101.1 GCF_004886325.1 Cellulomonas telluris | reverse complement strand
GCGCACGGCCGTGTCGAACCCCGCCGCACGAGCCGCCTCGACGGCGGCGGCGTACCCGGGCAGGCGGGTGTCGCGGCGCCCGAACACGACCGCCGGGCGCGCCGGCACGTAGACCCGCAGCGCCTCGTCGAGCTCGCCGTCACCCGCGCGGCGCAGGAGCGCGTGGGCGAGCGCGAGCTCCAGCGACTCGGGGCCACCGAGCGGTGCGGTGTGCAGCAGCATCGGATCGGCCCTACGCGGGGTCGGTGACGTCCGCGACGGTCGCGCCGAAGTGCGCCGCGACGTCGTCGGCGGCCATGGTCGCGGCCACCCCGTGCGCGCCGGCGCCGATCGAGATGGTGCGCCCCACCAGGCGCTCGTCGGCGACGACGGGCAGGTCGCCCGCCGCGCCGAACGGCGTGATGGTGCCGCGCTCGTAGCCGGTCACCTCGCGGGCGGCCCCGGCGTCGGGCATCGAGATCCGGTTGACCCCGAGCAGCGCCCGCAGCTTGGGCCACGAGATCTGCCGGTCGCCCGGGACCAGCACGAGCA
>NZ_QXFN01000100.1 GCF_004886325.1 Cellulomonas telluris | reverse complement strand
TCAAGCCCGGGTAAGGTTCCTCGCGTATCATCGAATTAAACCACATGCTCCTCCGCTTGTGCGGGCCCCCGTCAATTCCTTTGAGTTTCACCCTTGCGGGCGTACTCCCCAGGTGGATAACTTAACGCTTTCGCTGGGACGCTGGCTGTCTATCGCCAACATCGAGTTATCATCGTTTAGGGCGTGGACTACCAGGGTATCTAATCCTGTTCGATCCCCACGCTTTCGTGCATCAGCGTCAATACCAGCTTAGTGAGCTGCCTTCGCAATCGGAGTTCTAAGACATATCTATGCATTTCACCGCTACTTGTCTTATTCCGCCCACTTCAAATGGATTCAAGCCCATCAGTATCAAAGGCACTGCGATGGTTGAGCCACCGTATTTCACCCCTGACTTAATAGGCCGCCTACGCACCCTTTAAACCCAATAAATCCGGATAACGCTCGGATCCTCCGTATTACCGCGGCTGCTGGCACGGAGTTAGCCGATCCTTATTCTTCCAGTACATTCAGCTAGATACACGTATCTAG
>NZ_QXFN01000099.1 GCF_004886325.1 Cellulomonas telluris | reverse complement strand
GCCGAGGAGGCCGGGGTCGAGCACGATGGTCTCGTCGCGCCAGTAGATGCGGAAGCTCGTCGGGGCGCCCGGCGCGTGCTGGCGCGCGGTGCGGCGCAGCAGCTCGGCCATCCTGGTCGCGCCCTTGACGTCGGCCACGGCCGGCTCGTCGTGGCGGGTGGCGCGGACGCCCCCGACGACCTCGCCGAGCGAGCGCAGCGCGACGGCGGTCTCGCCGAGGCTGGGCAGGACGCGCTCGATGTAGCGCATGAACACGCCGCTCGGACCGACGACCAGCACGCCGCCGCCCTCGTAGCGCCGACGGTCGGAGTAGAGCAGGAAGGCGGCACGGTGCAACGCCACGACGGTCTTGCCGGTGCCGGGGCCGCCGGAGATCGACACGACGCCCTTGCCGGGCGCGCGGATGGCCTTGTCCTGCTCGGCCTGGATGGTCGCGACGATCGAGTGCATCGAACGGTCCCGGGCACGGGACAGCTGGGCCATCAGCGCGCCCTCGCCGACGATCGGCAGGTCGGTCTCGACCTGGTCGTCG
>NZ_QXFN01000098.1 GCF_004886325.1 Cellulomonas telluris | reverse complement strand
GCCGTCCCCGCCGAGGTCGTGGCGGTGTCGTCGTCGGCGACCGGCGGCCGGTTCTCCGCGGCTGCGGGGGTGAGCCGGAAGTAGTCGAACGACGCGGTCCGGCCGGGCTGCTGCACGCCGAGGGCGAACAGGCCGAGGTCCAGGTCGGACGTCGGGTGGGTGACCGTGCCCACCGGCTGCCAGTCGCCGTTGTCGACAGCGACCTCACCGGTCCAGCTCGTCCCGTCCTTGGTCAGCCGCAGGCGGTACGACGTCACGTTGGCCGGCAGGTCGACCTGGGGTTGCGGGTCCTGGATGGCCCCACCCAGCTCGGAGCGCAGCTCGACCCGGTTGATGCGGCCCTGCCCGGTGTCGGAGATGACGTCGAGCTTCACGTAGTTGTCGTCGTCGCCGTAGGCGAGCAGGCCGCCCTGGGCGTAGCCGTCGGTGAAGGTCGCCGACAGCTTGGTCTCGACGGCGTAGTCCTCCGGCAGGCTGGCCGCCGACTGGAGCATGAAGTTGGTCGCCCCCGCCGCGTTGGGCGTCTGGTAGA
>NZ_QXFN01000097.1 GCF_004886325.1 Cellulomonas telluris | reverse complement strand
CGCCGGCGCAGTGCGTCGCGCACGCGGGGCATGGCGAGCAGCACCAGCAACCACGCTGCGGCACCACCCGCGGAGGCGGCTGCGAGCAGCGTCGTCGACGCGCCGACGACCAGCACCACCAGCAGGCAGAGGACCAGGCGGCACAGCGCGTCCGCGGACAGCACGACCGCCGCCTCGCGCCACCAGCCGCTGCCGACCAGCGAGCCGATGACGACGGAGTGGACGGTGTAGCTGACGGCGCCTGCAGCCAGCACGACGACGAGAACGGGCGAGCTGAGGTTCAGGACGTGCGGCTGCCACCACGGCGACAGCACGATCACGAACGCGCCGGTCACCAGCGCGACCGCGGCGCCGGCCACCCAGACCGGCGGGCCGTTGCTTCGGTCGTCGCGGATGCTCGTCGCGACCGAGCGCGTGGTCTCGGTGGCGACGCCGGACAGCACGCCGTAGACGGCGAACAGGATCGACAAGAAGGTCAGCAGGACGGTGTTGTCGGCCGTGCTGAGCGTCCGCGCGCCGAGCCACAGGACGACGT
>NZ_QXFN01000096.1 GCF_004886325.1 Cellulomonas telluris | reverse complement strand
GCCTGGCTGGTCGGCTGTGAAGCACCGACGCCGTCGTCGACCGACCCGCCGACCGTCGGACCGGACCAGAACGAGGCCCAGAAGACGGCCGCCACCAGGACGAGCGCGACGACCGGAGCCCAGACCTCGGCGCGCGACCAGCGCGGGCCGCTCGTCGTCCGGGGGTCCTTGTGCGTCACGGCCAGCCTTCGTCGAGAGGTGAGCCGTGCGCCGAGGCCGCCGTCAGCGGGTTGGTACGGCTCGCGGGGGCAAGCCTAACGGGGGCGCCACAGGGCGTACCAACCTTCGCGGGATCCGGCCGCGCCCCCACCCGTCAGGAGCCGGGGACCAGCAGCGGGTCGTAGACCTGGAACTGCTGCTGCGGGTCCATCGACGCGCCCGGCACCGGGGGCAGCCCGAGGGTGCGGGTCACCAGGTTGGTGAGGTCGCCGACCCGGATCGGCTGGTCGCCGGAGTAGGGCACCTGCGCCTTGCCGGGCGAGACGAACGCCGGGTTGAGGCCGTAGAGGTCGCTGCCGGCCGGGACGCCGGGACC
>NZ_QXFN01000095.1 GCF_004886325.1 Cellulomonas telluris | reverse complement strand
GCTGCCGGCCGCCCTCCTGCTGGTCGCGACGGACCTCGACGCGTCCGTGCGGCTCGGCACCGGGCGCGGGGCACACGTCGTACGCGACCGGGCCGAGGTGCTGCTGCGGCTGCTGTGGCACCGGGCGGACCGCTCCGCGCTCGACCCGCGGGTGGCCGAGCTGCTGGCGGGCGCGATCGCCCCGTGAGCGGGTGCTACTGGAACGACACGAACCGCACGTCCGGCAGTGACTTCCGCACCTGCGCCGGCCGCATCCGCGGGACGTCCTCGTCGTAGAAGAGCTTGAAGCCCATCGTGAACTTCCGCGGCACGGCGACGTCGCGGTAGGTCGCGAGCTTGTCGGCGGGGCTGCCGAAGCCGTCGACGTGCTGCACCATGGCGCGGACGTCGCGGCGGCGTACCTTGCGGATGTCGGGGACCATCGAGTCGGTGAACTGGTGCACCACGAACAGCTTCTCCGGCAGGCCGTTGTCGCGGGTGAGCCGTGACAGCCAGCCGGCGGTGCGGTTGATCTCCTTGGCGCGGACCGAGCCGAT
>NZ_QXFN01000094.1 GCF_004886325.1 Cellulomonas telluris | reverse complement strand
TCGCGCTCGAGCTGGACCCACGGCTCGGAGGCGTCGACGTCACCGGCCGTGCGGGTCCACCCCGCGCCCTCGAGGGCCGCCGCGGCCTGGTCGACCTGGTCGCCCTCGGCACCCTTGCCGACGACGACCGCCGACGCCTTGTAGTCCTGGGCCCGATAGGTCGACATGCCCTCACTCTCGACCCGGCCCGTAGCCCGCTCGAGCGTCAGGCCGCTGCCGGTGAGGGCTGACGCCATGTCGCGGAGCTCGGCGTCGACGGCCGACCTCATCGCCGCCAGGTCCTCGGCGGCCTGCTCCGGGTCGGGGTCGTCGCCGCACGACCCGAGCCCGAGGACGAGGCCCAGCGCGAGGGCGGGGACCAGGACGAGGCGCAGCGGCAGCAGCTTCGTGCGTCCCATGATGGCAACCGCACGATCGGCGACCCGGCGACGAGCACCCGCGATCACCGGCGCGCGGTCGTGTCGGAACGGTCCGGCTGGTCCGCGGTCGGGTCGCGATCCCACTCGGGGTCCTGGGGCGGGCCCCACCAGGGGTCG
>NZ_QXFN01000093.1 GCF_004886325.1 Cellulomonas telluris | reverse complement strand
TCACGTCGCAGGACGCGTCGCCGAAGGGCAGCGACCCGGCCGCTCCGTGCCGGACGTCCACACCGGGGAACCGCTCACGACAGGCGGCGACGAACGACGGCGAGGGGTCGATCGCGCGGACCTTGTCGGCGCCGAGCCGGGCGACGAGCTGCTCGGTCAGCGCTCCGGGCCCACAGCCGACGTCGGTGGCGCTCTGGCCGTGGGTGACGTCGAGCCAGTCCGCGAGACGTGCCGACAGGGGCCGCGAGTAGCGGCCCATGAAGCGGTCGTAGGCGTCGCCAGGAACGTCGAACGTCACCCGAGGACCGTACGCCCGGCCACCGACCGGTGAGTAGCCTCTGGCACGTGCCGCGCCTGCTGATCGTCCACCACTCGCCGACCGCGTCGGTGGCGGCGCTGACCGAGTCGGTGGTGGCGGGCGCGTCGGACGACGCGATCGACGACGTCGAGGTCGTCGTCCGGCCCGCGCTCGAGGCCTCCGCGGACGACGTGCTCGGCGCCGACGGCTACGTGCTCGGCACCCCGGCGAACTTCGG
>NZ_QXFN01000009.1 GCF_004886325.1 Cellulomonas telluris | reverse complement strand
ACGTCCCCGTCGTGCTGCTCGGCCACTCGATGGGGGCCCGCGTCGCGGTGCACGTCGCCGACGACCCGTCGGTGCGCGGCGTGGTGGGCCTCGCTCCGTGGTGGTCGGGCCAGGACCCGGTCCACACCCTTGCCGGACGAGCCCTGCGGGCCGCGCACGGCGGACGCGACCGGATCACGTCGCTGCGCGAGACGACGGCGTACGTCGAGCGCGCCGCGTCGGTCGCCGCGAGCGTCGGGTTGCAGGACATGGGGGCGTTGGGCCACTACATGCTGACCGGTGCGGCCACCTGGCACGACGTCGCCGTGCGGCTCGTCCTCGAGGTGCTCGACCCGGCCGACGACCTGCCCCGCCGCCCGGGCACGCCGAACCGGTCCGGCCGCGACGACCGGACCGGCTGAGCGAGCCTCAGGTCCTCGGGAGCGACGCGAGCCCGAGGTCGAGCGGCAGGGGCACGCGCGCCAGGTCGCGCGGGGCGTCCGCGTCGCCCGCGGCACAGGTGGCGTCGAGGGCGGTGTAGGCGAACTTCTGCACGAGCCGCGCCTGGGCCAGCGCGGTCCGCTCCGTGTAGCCGCGGCCGGTCAGGGCGATCGTGACCTGGCGGTTGGCGCCCAGCCCCACCGAGAACGTGAGGGTGCCGAAGGAGGCGCCGTCGTGTCCCTGCACCCAGCCCGGCCCGGTGGCGCAGGGGCTGGGCAGCCGGTAGCTGCCGAGCCCGTAGGGCAGGCCGCCTCCGTCGCTCACCGGCTCCTGCATGGTCCGGACCAGGCGCCGGGGCAGGAGCCGGCCCTTCTCGAGCGACCGCCGGAACAGGTTCAGGTCGTGGGCGGTCGAGACGAGGGCACCGGCCGAGGAGAAGAGCGACGGCTCGAACGAGCCGAGGTCCAGGGTGCCGCTGCCCGGGTAGCGGGCGTACTCGTGGAGGTCGGGCCGCGGTGCGTCCCTGCGGACCGCGAACGCGCTGTCGGCCATCCCGGTCGGCCGGAGGATCCTGCGCTGCACGAGCGTGCGGACCGACGTGCCCGTGGCACGCTCCAGCATCTGTCCGACCACGACGTAGTTGGTGTTGCTGTAGGAGAAGACGCCCTGCTCGCCCGCCGGCAGGCTCTGGGCGGTCGTGATGATGCGCCGGTCGGTCCACCGCGTCGAGACGGCGTCGACGAG
>NZ_QXFN01000092.1 GCF_004886325.1 Cellulomonas telluris | reverse complement strand
CCGCCGTGCAGGAGGGCTTCGACGCCGCGATGGCCGCCAGCGGCGGCAGGATCGTCGTACGGCAGCTGCTGACCGCGATGCGCCACCAGGCGCGCTCGATGGAGATCGCCGAGCTCGCGATCGCCTGGCGCGACCGGGGCGTGGCCGGCTTCGACATCGCCGGCGCCGAGGCAGGCTTCCCGCCCACCCGCCACCTCGACGCCTTCGAGTACCTCCAGCGCGAGAACGCGCACTTCACCATCCACGCCGGCGAGGCCTTCGGGCTGCCGTCGATCTGGGAGGCGATCCAGTGGTGCGGGGCGGACCGGCTCGGCCACGGCGTGCGGATCATCGACGACATCACGGTGGGCGAGGACGGCTCGGTCGAGCTCGGCCGGCTCGCGGCCTACGTCCGCGACCAGCGCATCCCGCTGGAGATGTGCCCGAGCTCGAACATCCAGACCGGGGCGGCGGAGTCCTTCGCCGAGCACCCGATCGGGTTGCTGACCAGGCTCCGCTTCCGCGTCACCGTCAACACCGACAACCGCCTGATGAGCGG
>NZ_QXFN01000091.1 GCF_004886325.1 Cellulomonas telluris | reverse complement strand
TGACGCACGCGGATGCCCTGCCGGGTGCGGACGCGGCGCGACCAGTCGACCGCCACCTCGATCGGCTCGTCCGGTCCCGTCGGCGGGTCGGGCAGCGCGTGACGGCCGGCGAGGGCGGCCGGCTCGGCGTACAGCACCGCCGCCCAGCAGCGCTGCGCGTGGCTCGGTCGACCGGTGTGGTCGAGGTAGACACCCGGGTGCACCGACGTGAGGACCCGCCGTCGCAGGAGCGTCTCGACCTGTGGCTTCGTCAGGCCCGCCTGCCGGAGCTGTCGTCGGTTGACGACGCCGTCCTGGGCGGCCAGCAGGGAGCGCAGCTCGCGGGAGAGGTCCATGGCGGGTCGATGCCCGCGGGAACGGCACCGCACACCGAGCCACCCCGCCCTGTGGACGAGGACATCGGGGAACGCCGGCTCGCCCAGGGCGAGCCGGGGGTCCCCGCTCAGCTGTTGCGGATGACGTACGCCGTGCCGCCCGACGCGGCGATCCAGATCCGCTCGAACTGGGCGCGGTCGTAGGTGCGGCGCACCTCGGCGTT
>NZ_QXFN01000090.1 GCF_004886325.1 Cellulomonas telluris | reverse complement strand
TCGGCCGGGCGGGACTCCGTGGAGCTCGGGTCCGGTGGCCGTCAGCGCGTCGACCTCGACGCCGACACCGTCGTCGCCACGACAGGCGGCAGCACGAGCCAGAGCGGCGATCAGTGGTCGTCGGGGATGCTCGACGTCGCCAACGCCGACGTCCTGGACCGCGCCGGTGACGGGCACACCGTCTACTGGAGCGGGACCCAGGCGCCGGGCTCGCGCGTCTCGGTCGGCACCTCCGCCGAGCTGCGCCCCGCACTCGGTGTCGGTGACATGGTCATCGACGCGGCCCGGGGGTCCTGGACCGAGGACGGCGCACCGGTGCTCTCTTGGACGGGCGAGGTCACCCGCTTCGAGCTGCAGGGCGGCGCCCCGGACTCGCTGGCCCTGACCGGCAGCGACCGCGACGAGTACGTCGGTGTCTTCCTCAACCGCGGCGCGCGCACGAAGCTGCGGATCAACCTGGCCAGGGGCGACGACACCCTGCTCGCGCCGGACGGCATCGGCTGGAAGGGCAGCGCCTACCTCGGCGGTCCGGAGATCG
>NZ_QXFN01000089.1 GCF_004886325.1 Cellulomonas telluris | reverse complement strand
TGCAGCACCTTCAGCGGGATGTCGAGGTGGCGGTCGTCCCACTCCTCGAGCAGCCGGTTGGTGGCCCGGGCGTCGACGCTGACGTAGATCGCCTCGAGCACGTTGGGCCGGGTGGCGCGGGCGAAGGCGAGCGCGCGCAGGGTCGGCTTGTGCAGCTTGGAGGCCAGCACGATCGCGTGCACCCGCGTCGGCATCACCTTGTCCTGCTCGTCGGCGGCCAGCTCGAGCTCGACGCGCGCGTAGTGGCGGCCGATGGCCTGCATCACCACGAAGAAGAACCCCATCGCCAGGATGGTGATCCAGGCGCCGGCGAGGAACTTGGTGATCAGCACGATGACCAGGACGACCGCGGTCATGCCGAGCCCGAACGTGTTGATCGCCCGCGACCGCATCATCCGGCGGCGCGCCGCGGGGTCGCTCTCGGTGCGCAGGAGCCGGGACCAGTGGCGGATCATCCCGAGCTGGCTGAGGTTGAAGGAGACGAAGACGCCGACGATGTAGAGCTGGATGAGCTTGGTGGTCTCGGCGTCGAAGATCCA
>NZ_QXFN01000088.1 GCF_004886325.1 Cellulomonas telluris | reverse complement strand
GCCTCAGTAGTCGGTGCCGCGACCGGTCGGCGACTCGAAGGCCGCGTCGAGGAGCGTCTTCTGCTCCTCGACGTGGCGCTTGACCGTGCCGACGGACGGGGATGCCGATGCGGGACGCGTGATCGGCGCGACCTCGACCTCGAGCTGCGGCCACACGTTGAGCTGGTAGTGCGGCCACGGGCCCATGTTGCGCGGCTCGTCCTGTACCCAGCGGACTGCCTTGAGGTTCGGGTACTTCGCGATCTCGGCCTTGATCTCGTCGACCGGGTTCGGGTAGAGCCGCTCGACGCGGCCGATCGCGAACTTCGCCCCGTCCTCGCGCTTGCCGCGCTCGACCATGAGGTCCCAGGTCACCCGACCCGAGCACATGATGAGGGTCTCGACCTGTGCGGGGTCCGCCACGTCGTCACCGATGAACGGACGGAACGTGGTGGTCCCGACGAAGTCGTCCGGCTTCGAGGCCGCCTCCTTGCGCTTGAGCATCGACTTGGGGGTGAAGACGATCAGCGGGCGGTGCTCCTCGCCGAGCGAGTGGCGGCG
>NZ_QXFN01000087.1 GCF_004886325.1 Cellulomonas telluris | reverse complement strand
TGGTAGCCCACGTCCTCGAACAGCACCGTCACCCGGTCCTCCTCGACGTCGGTGACCGTGCCGAGGCCGAACTCGTCGTGCCGGACGGCGTCCTGCACGGCGTACGCCGCGTCCTCCGCCTGCATCTCGTCGGGCGCCAGGCCCGCGACGCAGTTGTCGCAGATGCCGCAGCGGTCACCGGTCTCCGCGCCGAAGTAGCCGAGCATGAAGGCGCTGCGGCAGCGGTCGGTCTCGGCGTAGGCGCGCATCATCTCGACGCGGGACTCCTCGAGCCGGCGGTACGACGTCGCGCGCGCCACGACGGCGTCGACGACCGCAGGCACCGGGGCACCGTCGCCCACCTCGCCCGCCGCCCTCGCCAGCTGCACCAGGTTGAGGATCCGGGCGGCCTTGCGCGGGCCGAAGGCGAGCGCCTCGCTCACCTCACGTGGGTCGTCGCTCCCGGTGGACGCCATCGCCGCCACCACGGCGCGCACGTCGGCCTTCTTCGGGACGGGCGTCGCGAAGAAGCGCCCCAGGGACAGGTCCTCCGCCCGGTAG
>NZ_QXFN01000086.1 GCF_004886325.1 Cellulomonas telluris | reverse complement strand
TTCGGCATGAAGCGGATCAGCCGCTGGCACTCGAGGATGTGGAGCCGCGCGAGCCGGGCGCGGTCGATCGGGCTCGGCTCCTCGCCGCCGGTGTCGCCCGCGCCGGCCGACGCGTCCTCGTACTGGTAGCCGGCCTTGCCGCGGATCCTCTGGTCGCCGCCGGAGCAGAACGACCACTTGCCGTTCTTCGGGCTCGGGCCGTTGCCGGTGAGGAGCACGCAGCCGACGTCGGCGGACGTACGTGCGTGCTCGAGGGTGCGCAGCAGCTCGTCGACGGTGTGCGGGCGGAAGGCGTTGAGCACGTCGGGGCGGTCGAACGCGATGCGGACCGTCCCGTGCTCGCGCGCCCGGTGGTAGGTGAGGTCGGTCAGGTCCTCGAAGCCGGGCACGACGTCCCAGGCCTCGGGGTCGAAGATCTCGCTGACGCCCTCGATCGCACTCATGCTGCGGAGGCTATCGCCCGGCCGGGGGTGGAAGATGACCGACCGCCGTGGTGTTGTGGGGGACATGGCACTGACAGGTGAGTACGTCCCGAGCAAGTC
>NZ_QXFN01000085.1 GCF_004886325.1 Cellulomonas telluris | reverse complement strand
ACGATGAAGTCCTTGCGCAGGATCGGGGTGTCGACCGCCGCCCGCACGGCGCGCAGGTCGTCGAGGCTGCCACCGAAGCGGCGCTCCTCGGTGAGCACCGAGATGGCGGCCGCGCCGCCGCGCGCGTAGGCCTGCGCGAGCGAGGCCGGGTCCGGGATGTCGGCGAGCGCGCCCTTGCTGGGGCTCCTGCGCTTCACCTCGGCGATGACGCTCGAGCCCGGGGCCCGGAAGTGCGGCATCGGGTCGCGAGGCGCCGGTGCGTCGGCCAGGCGCGCGCGCAGGTCGGGCAGCGGGAGTGCGGCCTCGCGGCGGGCGAGGTCCTCGCGTGCGCCGGCGACGATGTCGTCGAGCACGGAACCGGTCGCAGGCATGGGTCCAGCCTCTCACCCGGCGCCAGCGGCGCCGCCGTCGGTGCCCAGTGTCCGGACGCCGGGTCCGACGCCGGGTCGGGCGTCAGGTCGGGCGTCAGGCAGGGCTCAGTGGTCGGACGCGTTCAGGCCCAGCTTGGCCAGCACGAGGAACAGCGGGAACGCGACCACGGCG
>NZ_QXFN01000084.1 GCF_004886325.1 Cellulomonas telluris | reverse complement strand
CCGGGTCGGGGTTGGCCAGCGCGAAGACGACCGGGTTGTCGGCCATCGTCGGGATCCACTGCGGGTCGAGGATGCCCGGGGCGGAGACGCCGATGAAGACGTCGGCGTCGACGAGGACGTCCTGCAGGGAGCCCGTCGCGCGGCGCGGGTTGGTCGCCGCGGCGAGCTCGGTGTGGGCCACGGAGAGGGCCGCGTCGCCCCCGCACAGGGCTCCCTCGCGGTCGACGACCACGACGTCCTTCGCGCCGGCGGCGAGCAGGAGCGTGACGATCGCGGTGCCCGCGGCACCGGCGCCGGAGACGACGAGGCGCACGTCCGTGAGCTCCTTGTCGACGCAGCGCAGCGCGTTGGTCAGCGCGGCGAGGACCACGATGGCCGTGCCGTGCTGGTCGTCGTGGAACACCGGGATGTCGAGGGACTCGCGCAGCCGGGCCTCGATCTCGAAGCAGCGCGGGGCGGCGATGTCCTCGAGGTTGATGCCGCCGAAGCCGGGCGCGATCATCTCGACGGCCTTGACGATCTCGTCGGTGTCCTGGCTGGCCA
>NZ_QXFN01000083.1 GCF_004886325.1 Cellulomonas telluris | reverse complement strand
CCCGCCCCGGCTCTACGCCGCCGCGATCCAGACGTCGCTGGTCGACTTCAACGCCACCCGCGGCACGATCCTGCGACTCTCGATCCTCCTCGTCCTGGTCACCACCTTCGCCGTCGCCGCCGTCGTCCAGTGGCTGGTGCCGGGCCTCGGGTGGGCCGGCGCGATCGCGATCGGCGCCGTCGTCGCTCCCCCCGACGCCGTCGCCGCGACCGCGGTGGCGCGACGCATCGGACTGCCCCGGCGGGTGGTCACGATCCTCGAGGGCGAGTCGCTGCTCAACGACGCGACCGCGCTGGTCACGCTCCGCACCGCGATCGCCGCCCTGTCCGGCGGTGTCGCGGTCGTCGACGTCGGCCTCGACTTCGTCGTCGCGGCCGGGGGAGGCGTGCTCATCGGCGTCGCGTTCTTCGCCCTCGTCGCCTGGCTCCGCAAGCGGATCACCGACCCGCTGATGGACACCGCGATCTCGTTCCTCACCCCGTTCGCGGCCTTCGTCGCCGCCGAGGAGATCCACGCCTCGGGCGTCATCTCGGTCGTCGTCGCA
>NZ_QXFN01000082.1 GCF_004886325.1 Cellulomonas telluris | reverse complement strand
GGTCACCGTGACCACGCCCGTGCCGTGCTCCTCGTCCGCCCAGGCCTGGATCGAGCCGTCGTCGTGGACCACGGTGACCTCGACGGTGTTGCTGATGGAGCCCCAGGCGCGGTCGAGGCCTCCCGGAAGGTCGGCGAGGTCCTCGGCGACGGCGCGGAGCTCCCGGTGCGTGTTCGCGAAGGTCGTGACGCACAGCGGCCCGCCCCAGACCTCCCGGACCGCGGCCTCGGCACGCGCGACGTCCTCGGTGACGGCGACGTTGAGGATCGTCCATCGGGGGTCGTTCATCGCCTGCTCGACCTCGAGCGACGAGCCGCCGCCCTCGACGAGCTCCTGCCAGTCGGCCCATCGCGGGTTGATCGACTGGTCGCCCCACGACAGGGCGTGGTCGGGGAGCGCCTCCGCCGCCCGGTGCGCGGCGGAGAGGGCGTCCCTGCTGGTCCTCGACGCGTCCACCGGCACCCAACCGCCCGCGGGCTCGTCGCAGCGGGTGGCGAACACCGAGGCGGGGTCCTCGGGCTCGGACAGGTCGCCCGGCGTCGTC
>NZ_QXFN01000081.1 GCF_004886325.1 Cellulomonas telluris | reverse complement strand
CGAGTACAACTCGGCCAAGGCGCAGGGGGTCGCGGTGGTCCTGCCGGACAAGCAGGTCGCCACGACGCTGCCGACGCCCCCCGAGGGGACCAAGCAGTGGTACTCCGGCGCTGGTGACGACTACCGCGCGTCCATGTCGCGCGCCGACCTCGCCGTCCCCGCCACCGGTACGACGACGCTGTCGCTGAAGGCCGCGTGGAACATCGAGGAGGACTACGACTACGGCTACCTCGAGGTCCAGGCACCGGCCGGAAGCGGCACGTGGACGCCGCTCGACACCTCCGCGATCGATCCCGACACCGACGGTGACGCCAACCCGGACAACGACCCCGTCAAGGAGTCGGGCATCGACGGTGTGAGCAGCGGCTACGTCGCGGCCACCTACGACCTGTCCGCCTACGCGGGGCAGACGATCGGGTTCCGTGCCAGCTACGTGACCGACGGTGCCGTGCAGGGCCAGGACCCGGCCACGAGCTGGTCCGGCCTCCTGGTCGACGACATCAAGGTGACGAACGGCTCGACCACGGTCTTCGCCGACGGCGCC
>NZ_QXFN01000080.1 GCF_004886325.1 Cellulomonas telluris | reverse complement strand
GACGAGACCAGCTCGGACTTCATGTAGTCGACCGCCGCGATCGCGCCGCCCATCGCCTGCACGCGGTCGATCTCGGCCTTCGCGCCGGCGACGAGCTCGGCGACCTTCGCCTCGATCACGTGGCTGCCCTCGAAGATGTCGTCGTACTCCAGGAGGTCGGACTCGAAGGCCAGCACCTGCTGCAGGCGCAAGGACCACTGCTGGTCCCACGGCCGCGGCAGGCCGAGCGCCTCGTTCCAGGCGGGCAGTTGCACGGCGCGTGCCCGCGCGTCCTTGGACAGGGTGACGCCGAGCATCTCGAGGACGATGCGCTGGACGTTGTTCTCCGGCTGCGCCTCGGTGAGCCCGAGCGAGTTGACCTGGACGCCGTAGCGGAACCGGCGCATCTTCGGGTCCTGCACGCCGTAGCGCTCCTGCGTGATCTCGTCCCAGAGCCGGACGAACGCGCGCATCTTGCAGGTCTCCTCGACGAAGCGGACCCCGGCGTTGACGAAGAACGAGATCCGGCCGACGACCTTCTCGAAGTCCTCGTCCGAGACCTGCCA
>NZ_QXFN01000079.1 GCF_004886325.1 Cellulomonas telluris | reverse complement strand
TCCGGCGGCATGCGGCGACGGCTCGACCTCGCCGCCAGCCTCCTCACCCGACCGCCACTGATCTTCCTCGACGAGCCGACCACCGGCCTCGACCCGCGCACCCGCGGCCAGATGTGGGCCACCATCCGCGACCTCGTCCGTGACGGCTGCACGGTGCTCCTCACCACGCAGTACCTCGACGAGGCCGACCAGCTCGCCGACCGCATCGCCGTCATCGATCGTGGCGTCAAGGTCGCCGAGGGCACCGCCGACGAGCTCAAGTCGTCGGTCGGCCAGTCCACCCTGCAGCTCCAGGTCGCCGACCCGACCGACCTGACGCTGGTCGCCGGGGAGGCGCGCCGGCTGCTCGGCGAGGACGTGGCCCTCACCCCCGAGGCCAGGCGCGTCACCATCCCGCTCACCCGCACCGACCAGGCCGTCGACGTGCTCGTCGTGCTCCGCGACCACGACGTCGCCATCGAGTCGGTCACCGTCCAGAAGCCCTCGCTCGACGAGGTGTTCCTCGCCCTCACCGGCCACGACACCGGCAGCGAGACAGCAGACCCCACC
>NZ_QXFN01000078.1 GCF_004886325.1 Cellulomonas telluris | reverse complement strand
GGGGGTCTGGGAGCGGCTGCCCGACCACTTCCTCGACGCGATCCGCGACGAGTTCGGCTTCGAGCCGCCCCGCGAGCACGGCCTCGACACCGTCGGCTCGATCCGGGCCTTGCGCGACGGCAAGGTCCGGGTGTTCTTCGCCATGGGCGGCAACTTCGTCGGCGCCGCGCCCGACACCGAGGTGACCGAGGCCGCGATGCGCCAGGCGGCGCTCACGGTGCACGTGTCGACGAAGCTCAACCGCTCCCACGTCGTCCACGGCGGCGAGGCGCTCATCCTCCCGGCGCTCGGCCGCAGCGAGAAGGACCTCACCGGCGGCGGGGTGCAGCGGGTCACGGTCGAGGACTCCATGTCGGCGGTGCACGCCTCGCACGGGCCGCTCGAGCCCGCGTCCGAGCACCTGCGCTCCGAGGTCGACATCGTCTGCTCGCTCGCGATCGCCACGCTGGGCGACGCCTCGCCGGTGCCGTGGGCGGCCTTCCGCGACGACTACGGCGAGATCCGGCGCCGGATCGCCCGGGTGGTGCCCGGCTGCGCGGCGTACGACGAGAA
>NZ_QXFN01000077.1 GCF_004886325.1 Cellulomonas telluris | reverse complement strand
GACAGCGCCGAGGCGCTCGGTCGTGCCGTACTGGGTGACCATCGCGCGGGCCAGGTTGGTGGCCTTCTCGATGTCGTTGCCGGCACCGGAGGTGACGTCGTGGAAGATCAGCGCCTCGGCGGCCATGCCGCCGAGCATGTAGGCGAGGGAGTCGAGCATCTCGCTGCGCGTCTGGGAGTACTTGTCGCGGTCGGGCAGCACCATCGTGTAGCCCAGCGCGCGGCCGCGCGGGAGGATCGTCACCTTGTGCACGGGGTCGGTGCCGGGCAGCGCCGCGGCGACCAGGGCGTGGCCGCCCTCGTGGTAGGCGGTGATCAGCTTCTCGCGCTCGCTCATCAGGCGCGTACGCCGCTGCGGGCCCGCGATGACGCGGTCGATCGCCTCGTCGAGGGAGGCGTCGGTGATCATCTTGGCGTTGCCGCGGGCGGTGAGCAGCGCGGCCTCGTTGAGCACGTTGGCGAGGTCGGCGCCGGTGAAGCCGGGCGTGCGCCGCGCGACGCTCATCAGGTCGATGTCCTGCGCGATCGGCTTGCCGCGCGAGTGGACCTGGAGGATCT
>NZ_QXFN01000076.1 GCF_004886325.1 Cellulomonas telluris | reverse complement strand
TTGTTGCGGTTGCACTTGAAGTGGCCGTGGTAGACCGCGTCGAAGCGGACGAGGGCCGTGAAGAGGCGGACGTCGGCCTCGGTGATCGCGTCGCCCATCAGGAAGCGGCGGTCGGCGAGGCGCTCCTCGAGCCAGTCGAGCGCGGTGAACAGCCGGGCGTAGGCGTCGTCGTACGCCTCCTGCGAGCCGGCGAAGCCGCAGCGGTAGACGCCGTTGTTGACCTCGGTGAAGACCCGCTTCATGACGGCCTCCATCTCCTCGCGGACGTCGGCGGGCCAGAGGTCCGGGACGTCGTCGCGCTGGTGGTCGCGCCACTCGAAGAAGAGGTCGTGGGTGATCTGCGGGAAGTCGTTGGTCACGACCTTGCCCGACTCGACCTCGACGATCGCGGGGACGGTGATGCCGCGCGGGTAGTCGGGCTCGCGGGCGAAGTAGGCCTCCTGGAGGCGCTCGATCCCCAGGACGGGGTCCTTGCCGCCCGGGTCGAGGTCGAAGGTCCAGCTGCGCTGGTCGTGGGTCGGGCCGGGGGCGCCCCAGGAGATGGCGTCCTCGAGGCC
>NZ_QXFN01000075.1 GCF_004886325.1 Cellulomonas telluris | reverse complement strand
GTCCGAGCAGGGCGGCGCGGCGGCCGGCGGCGAGCGTGGGGGAGACCGCGGCGGGGTGGATCAAGGGGCGCATCGAGGGGTGGACGGCGGGGTGCACCGAGGGTCACCGGCCGCCGTCCTCGCTGCCTGGGACGCGCGCCGATCGCAGGCGTGGGCCGAGGGCGACGGCGCGGGCCTCGCCGGGCTCTATGCCGACGGTTCACGCACCGGTCGGGCCGACGTACGCCTGCTCCGGCACTACCGGGAGCGAGGCCTGCGGGTGGAGGGCCTCACGACGCAGGTGCTCTCGCTGGAGGTGCTCGAGCGTGGTCCGCACCGCCTCGTGCTGGTCGTCACGGACCGGGTGGCCGGGGGAGTGGCGGTCGGGGGTGCCGTCCCGGTGACGCTGCCGCGGGACCGGGCGTCCACGCGGCGGGTGGTGCTCACCCGCGAGCCGGGGCGACCGTGGCAGGTGGACGAGGTGCGTGACGCTGGCGTTGCTCAGGAGAGCGCGGCGGCCAGCACCTCGCGCACGTCCTCGTCCTCGAAGTCGTAGCCCGCACGCTCCAGCGCGGCGGG
>NZ_QXFN01000074.1 GCF_004886325.1 Cellulomonas telluris | reverse complement strand
ACAAGTCGCAGGGCAGCCAGGCCGACGAGGTGACAGTGCTCCTCCCCGACGAGGACTCCCGGCTGCTCACCCGCGAGCTCTTCTACACGGCCGTGACGCGGGCGCAGCGCAAGGTCCGGGTGATCGGGTCGGAGTCGGCGGTCCGCGCGGCCATCGAGCGGCAGGCGCTGCGGGCGAGCGGACTTCGTGCCCGGCTGTCGGATGGTCGAAACGTCTCGGACACAGATCCCGGATAGCCTCGTCGAGTGCCCTACCTGATGCGCGTCGAGCTCCCCGATGTCCCCGGGTCGCTGGGTCGCGTCGCGAGCGCAATCGGCGAGGCGGGCGGAGACATCGACGCGATCGAGATCGTCGAGAAGCGCGACGGCTACGCGGTCGACGACGTGCTCCTCGAGATGTCGCACGGCACGATGCCCGACTCGGTCGTGTCCGCGTGCAGCGTGCTCGACGGGGTCAGCGTGCTGTGGATCAACCGCTACGCGGCCGGTGGCAACCTCTTCCTCGACCTCGAGGTCGTCGAGGCGCTCACCGAGGACCCGTCGAGCGCGCGCGACCGCCTCAT
>NZ_QXFN01000073.1 GCF_004886325.1 Cellulomonas telluris | reverse complement strand
CCGGTGACGAGCTCGCCCATCAGGGCGGCGCGCTTGGCAGCGTCCATCGCGGGGAAGACCTTGCTGCCCCAGAAGCCCTTCACGGTCACCTGCTTGAAGATCACGTCGCCCGACGAGATCTCCAGCGTCGGGGAGTCCATCGCTCCGAAGACGACCAGCACGCCGCCCTCGGCCAGCAGCGACACGACGTCACCGGCCGCGGCGCCTCCGACGGAGTCGACGCCGGCGACGACCGGGGCGTCACCGACGATCGCGGCCACCCGGTCGCGCCAGCCGTCGTCGTCGGTCGCGACGACGTCGCCGATGCCGTGGGCGCGCAGCTCCTCGACGCCGTCGGCGCGCCGGACGAGGCCGAGCACGTGGACACCGCGGGCGGCGGCGAGCTGCGCCACGAGGCGTCCGACCGCGCCGTTCGCGGCGTTCTGGACGAGCCAGTCGCCCTCGGACAGGTCGAGCGAGTCCAGCAGCGCGATCGCGCTGAAGGGCATCGACACCAGCTGGCTCGCGGCCTCGTCGTCGATGCCGTCGGGGACCGGCACCAGGCCGCGGGCGGGCGCGACGAC
>NZ_QXFN01000072.1 GCF_004886325.1 Cellulomonas telluris | reverse complement strand
ATCCGCCACGCCGGGCGCCGACTCGCTCCGACTCCGATCGCCTTGCTACCTTTAGTACAGTAATTCACTCTAGTTATTGGACGGAGCGCGGCATGGGAACGAACGAGGGTGGCTGTCGGGTCGTCGTGGTCGGCGCGGGGGCGGGCGGCACCCTCGTCGCCACCCACCTGGTGACCGCGCTGTCGTCGCGCTTCCGGGTCGAGCTCGTCGACCCCGCCCCCACCACGGGTCGCGGCCAGGCGTACTCCACGACCGACGACCGCCACCTCCTCAACGTCCCCGCCTCCGGCATGAGCGCCTTCCCACGCGATCCAGAGCACTTCCTGCGCTGGCTGCGCGACCACCACGACCCGACGTTCCAGCCGCACGACTTCGCGCCGCGCGCCGCGTTCGGCCGCTACGTCGAGAGCCTGCTGACCACTGCGACGGAGTTCCCCGGCAACGCCCGGCTCGTACGCCGCCGCGCGGAGGTCGTCGACATCAGCGGGTCCGGCGACGGGTTCGTCGTCGAGCTCGCCGACGGTGACACCCTCGAGGCGCGCGCCGTCGTGCTCGCCACGAGC
>NZ_QXFN01000071.1 GCF_004886325.1 Cellulomonas telluris | reverse complement strand
CGGGGACGACGACACGGCCGACTCGGCAACCGCCACGTGGACCTACGCCGAGCCCGGCACGTACACCGCCACGGTGACGGTGGAGGACGCGACGGGCAAGACCACGTCGCGCACCGTCGAGGTCAACGTCCGCCAGCCCTGCGCGACCGCACCGACCCCCGACGAGGGCTACGAGCTTCTCTTCGACGGCACCGACCTCAGCAGCTGGACCCAGGCCGGGCCCGGCGGCTTCACGGTCGAGAACTGCGCCCTCACCAGCGTCGGCGGGCTCGGGATGCTCTGGTACTCCGAGCGCTCCTTCGCCGACCACGTCGTCAAGCTGCAGTTCAAGCTGTCCGACGACGGTGACAACTCCGGCGTCTTCATGCGCTTCCCCGACCCGGGGACCGACCCCAACGTCGCGATCGACGAGGGCCACGAGATCCAGATCAAGGAGGGCCAGCCCAACGACGAGCCGCAGAAGACCGGCTCGGTCTACAACTTCGACCGCGAGGACGCGCGCAACGCCAACCCGCCGGGTGAGTGGAACGACTACGAGATCCGCGTGGTCGGGCAGACCTACAC
>NZ_QXFN01000070.1 GCF_004886325.1 Cellulomonas telluris | reverse complement strand
CCGGCCGCGGTAGAGCAGGCCGTCGGCGGTCGGCTCGCCGACGAGCAGCGACGCCAGCCGGTCCGTCGTACCGACCTGGGGGCGCCAGCCGCCAACGACGTAGGAGCCGCGGTCACGATGTGGCAACTTCACCCAGTCTTTGCTCCGGACACCGAACTGGTAACGCGAGCCTCGGCGCTTGCTCATCACGCCTTCCAGTCCCTGCTGCTTCGTCGCTTCGAACAGCATGCCGCCGTCGTCGTAAGCCACCGGCACCTGCCAGGACGAGTCTCCGAGCGGCAGTCCCTCCAGCAGTGCGAGCCGCTCCTCCAATGGACGGGCCGTCAGGTCCTCGCCGTCGAGGCGGAGCAGGTCGAAGACCATCAAAGTCGCCGGGATCTCCCGTGCGAGCCTTGCCACTTCTTTGGCGTCGCGAAGATGCATTCTGCGGCCGAGCATCCTGAAGTCAGGGATTCCGCGATCGTTGAGCGCGATGAGTTCCCCGTCGACCATGAGGTCACGCTCCCCCAGCGGCGGGTCGCTGAGCTCGGGCCACGCAGGCGTCACGTCGTTGTCGTTGCGGCT
>NZ_QXFN01000069.1 GCF_004886325.1 Cellulomonas telluris | reverse complement strand
AGCGGCCGAGGTGGCGGTCGTCAACATCGACCCGGCGCTCGCCGACACCGCGGCGATGAGCGAGGCCTACGACATCCCGCTGACCGCGAGCGGCAACTGCGTCGTCGTCGCCGGGGCGCGCTCCGGCGACGAGCGGGTCGCGGCCTGCGTGGTGCGCGCCGACACCCGCGCCGACGTGAACACGCTGGTGCGCAAGCTGCTCGACGTCCGGAAGTGCTCGTTCCTGCCGATGGACCGGGCGGTCGAGGAGACCGGGATGGAGCACGGCGGGATCACGCCCGTCGGGCTGCCGGAGGACTGGCGACTCCTCGTGCACGACGCGCTGCTGGACGAGCCGGTCGTGGTGCTCGGCAGCGGCGTGCGCCGTTCCAAGCTGCTCGTGCCGGGACGTCTCCTGGCCGACCTTCCCGGCGCCGAGGTGGTCGAGGGCCTGGGCCGGTGACCGGCATGGATCGGTGGGTCCTGGGTACGAGCCGCAGACCATGTCGCAGCCACGCCTGATCCCCGTCCGCACGCCGCGCGACCCGGAGGGTGTCGTCGTGGTGCTGCACGGTGGGGCGAGCCG
>NZ_QXFN01000068.1 GCF_004886325.1 Cellulomonas telluris | reverse complement strand
CGACGACGTGGCGGCGGCGTTGTTGGCCGTCTCGGGGGCGGCGACGCCCTTGATCGACCCGCGGCCGAACTCCTCGGGCGTCCTGGAGATGCGCTTCTCGGTGGCGTAGGCCGCGAGCGACGACATCACCGCGCCGCCGCCGGGCAGCACACCGAGGAAGAAGCCGATGACGGTGCCGCGCCCGATGGCCGGGGACGCCTCCTTGAGGTCGCGCCGCGAGGGCCAGACGTTGGCGACCTTGGCCGGCACGTGCGGCTTGCCGTGGCGCTCCTCGAGGTTGTGCAGGATCTCGCTGACGCCGAAGAGCCCCATCGCGACGACGACGAAGTCGATGCCCTGGGTGAGCTCGAGGCTGCCGAACGTGTAGCGCTGAGCGCCGCTGAACTGGTCCTGGCCGACCGTGGCGAGGAGCAGCCCGACGGAGGCCGCGATGAGCGCCTTGAGGGAGTTGCCGCTGCCGATGGTCGAGACCAGCAGCACGCCCAGCAGGGCGAGGGCGGCGTACTCCGGCGGGCCGAAGTCGACCGCCCAGCTCGCCACGAGCGGTGCGGAGAGGCTGAGCAGCA
>NZ_QXFN01000001.1 GCF_004886325.1 Cellulomonas telluris | reverse complement strand
GCCCACCGCGTCGTACTGCCACGCGGTGGTGTCCGCGCTGGATGACGTCAGACGGTGCGTGGTGTCGTACGTGTACGTCGTGGTCCCCGCGGGCAGGCCGGTGTTGGCCGATCGGGTCTGCGACGTGCGGTTGCCGGCCTTGTCGTACCCATACCCCCACGCCGCGTTCGTGGTCGCGCCCGTGCGTTCGGTGGCGTTGGTGAGCCGACCGAGCGAGTTGTAGGAGTACGACGTGACCGCGCCGGCCGGGACGCCGACCTCCTTGGTCGAGGTGCGGGTCTGGACCGCGAGGCGGTCAGCGGACGGCCCGGACGCGCCGGCCTTGGTGAAGGAGTAACCGACCTCCGCCACGACGGCACCGGCCGCCGTGCTCGTCCAGGACGCGGCGCAGCCGGGAGTCCTGGGCGACGGCTTTCAACCGGGCCGACAACCGCCCGACGGCGCCCACGAGCGTCCGGCCCGAGCACGCGCTCGGCTTCTAGTCTCGCTCGCGGCGACGCCCCGCGGGGGCGAACGACATCGTCGTTATCCCGAGGGTTCCACCGATCCCGCAGGTCGACTCACAAACCCTCCCCCGGAAGGTTCGTCACGATCCCGGACCGCCGTGACCAGGCTGTACCGTCGGTCCCGTCGCCTGCAGGCGCCCTCCCGGCCGCTCGCGGACGACACCGGTGCTGTCCCGCGGGTTCCACGAGTGAATCCCCTCATCACCCGGGCCTCTAGCTCAACTGGCAGAGCAGCGGACTTTTAATCCGCGGGTTGTGGGTTCGATCCCCACGGGGCCCACCGGCTGCCTGCCGCAGTGGGCGGCGCGAGCAGGTCGCCCGCCGGTAGGAGCACGATGCCCCACAGCGATCGCCGCGGCGCGGTCCTGGCATGGTCCGGCGCCTGTCTCGTCGTCCTCGCCCTCGCCGTCGGTGCCCTGCTGCTCCTGCAGCCGTGGGCGTCCTGCCCGGACGACACCGCACCCGCCGCCTGCCCGGTCCCGGCCGACGACGTGCCGCTGCACGCGGCCGGGTGGGTCGGGGCGGGCGTCACGGGCGTCGTCGGCCTCGCGCTCGTGGCCCGCCCCGGGAGTATGCGGCGCCGGTGAGACCCCGCGGGGCGCGCGGCGGTCTGCAGGGCGTAAAGATGGACTAGCGCACGTGCTATCCATCCTTAGCGGATGATCGAGCGATCGAGTCGGACCATGAGCAAGGGCGACCTCGCTCCGATCGTGGACACCATGGCCCAGGCCTTGGCCGACGCCGTGGTCAACGGCCGCCAGCTCGTGGCGGACCTGCGCGAGGTGCGCGCCGGCTGGGCGGCCGGCACGCGGGCGCGTGCCGACGCGGCGGTGTGGCCGCTGATGGACCTCGTGCTGCGCCAGCCGGTCCTCGGGACGGCGCTCGTCCAGCGCGAGCTGGGCGTCTCGCACACGAACGCCATGAAGGCGATCGGCCGGCTCGTCGAGGTCGGCGCCCTCACGGAGGTCGGCGGCCGTCGCCGGTCGATCCTGTGGCAGTCCCCCCCGGTGCTGTCCGCGCTCGACGCGTTCGCGGCCCGCGGCGGCCGCCGCGAGCAGCGCGCACCCTGACGCCGCGCGCGAGGATGGCGATTGGTCACCTCCGATGACCACGTCGCCATACTCACCGTGCGCCGGGCAGCGCCAGCCCTGCCGAACCGAGGAGCCCACCGTGCCGAAGCCGCCCCTGCCCGCCGACGTCGTCGACCTGCTGCGCCGCCCGAACCCGGCGGTGATGGCGACGATCCACCCCGACGGCCACCCGGTCACCGTCGCCACCTGGTACCTGCTGGAGGACGACGGCCGCGTGCTGCTCAACCTCGACGCCGGCCGCGCCCGTCTCAAGCACCTGCGCGCGAACCCGCACGTCTCGCTCACCGCGCTCGCGGAGGACAACTGGTACACGCACGTGAGCGTGCAGGGGCGCGTCGTGGAGATCCGCGACGACGTCGACCTCGTCGACATCGACCGGCTCTCGACGCACTACGGCGGCAACCCGTACCCGGTGCGCGACCGGGCGCGCGTCAGCGTCCTCGTCGAGGTCGACCACTGGCACGGCTGGGGCGCGGCCAAGCAGGACTGAGGCACGCGGGCGGGGCCGGCGCCGCTCGCGTCGGCCCCGCCCGGGGACGCACGCCCCGTCAGCGCCAGCGGACGGCGACGACCTTCCCGTTCTCGGTGAACACGTCCGTCGAGACGTACAGCCGGTTGTCCTCCCACTCGACACCGGCGGGCTGGTTCACCGAGCCGAGCGAGCGCACGTGCCCCCACGGCGTCACGAGGGAGACCTCGTTGGCGTACAGCTCGGCGACGAACACCGAACCGAGCGGGCCGACGGCGACGTTGGTCGCGCCGGACAGGGCGGTCGCGAGCGTGCGGACCTCCCCGGTCCGCGGGTGCACGCGGTGCACGGCGCCGAGCGAGCCCGTGCTGCCGTCCTCCGGACCGCCGGGCAGCGTCGAGACGACCAGCCAGCCGTCGTGGCCGAGCTCGACGTCGGTCGGCACGGACTCGAACAGGTAGGTCGCACCGACGAGGCACTCGGGCAGCCCGAGGGCCGCGACGACCTCGGCGGTGATCGTCCACGGCACCGGCGGCAGCACGGCGACGGTCCGCACCGCGCCGGACCGGTCGACGGCGAGCACGGCGTTCGCCCCCGCGTCGGCGACGTAGGTCGTGCCGCTCCGCGACGTGGCGGAGCCGTACCCGTGCGTGTCGACGACGCCGGTGTACGGCCCGAAGCCCTCCGGCACCTCGCAGGACGGGTCGGTGACCTGCGCGCCGTACGTGACGTCGCCGTCGGGGTTCTCCGCCTGCTCGTACGCGAGCAGGTCGGCGACCGTCCGGACCGTCCCGTCCGGCGTACGGCGCTTGAGCAGCGACGAGGTCACGGACGTCTGGTCCCCGGTGCGCTCCGCCCAGGTCACCGCGCCGCGCCACGTCGAGACCGCGGCGACGTCGCCGCCCGGCGGGTCCGCCGCCGCCAGGACCGTGGGCGTCCCGCCCTGCGGCACGGCCGTCAGCAGCCCGGCGAACGCCTGCCCGACCGTCAGGTCCCGGCCGTCCACCTCGAACACCAGCGGACCCGCCAGCCCGGACGCGACGGCGCCCGTGAAGTCGAGCGCCGGCAGACGCAGGCCGTGGTGGCCGGACCGCCACCGCTGCGCGAGCTCCTCCGACGACGTCCCCGGATGACCGAACCCGTCGTGCGCCGACGCCGGTCCCCCGCCGGCGACCACCAGCCCCCCGGCGACCAGCGCCGCCCCGAGTGCCTTCCCCCACCGCGCCATGCTCGTCTCCTCGTCGAGAGGCAGGACCGCGCGCCCGCAGGCGTGCCGAAACCGGCACGAAACGCGCGGATCGGACCCGCCCACCATGCACCCGTCCGGGTGCGGTGTAAACGGCGCCGACGGCAATACCCGGGCCGGTCGGGGCGGGCCGCTGCCAGGATGTGCCGGTGCTGCTGACGCTGACCACCGAGACCGACGCCGCGAGCGACCTCGGGTATCTGCTGCACAAGCACCCCGGACGCGTCCAGCAGTTCGAGCAGCCCTACGGCGTCGCGCACGTGCTCTACCCGGAGGCCACGGACGCCCGGTGCACCGTCGCGCTGCTGCTCGAGGTGGACCCGGTCGGCCTCGTGCGCGGACGCGGTCCCCGCGACACGGGCTTCAGCCTCGCCCAGTACGTGAACGACCGTCCCTACGCCGCGTCGTCGATGCTCGCGGTGACGCTGGGCCGGGTGTTCCGGTCCGCGCTCGCCGGCCGGTGCGCGGCCTGGCCGGAGCTCGTCGACCGGGTGTGGCCGCTCGAGGTGCACCTGCCCGCGGTGCCCTGCCCCGGCCCGGACGCCGCGGCACGGCTGTTCGCCCCGCTGGGCTGGCAGGTCGAGGCGACGCCGGTGCCGCTCGACCCGCAGGTGCCGGCGTGGGGCGACTCCCGCTACGTGGACCTGCGCCTGCGCGGCACGCACCGGGTGGCCGACGCCCTGTCGCACCTGTACGTGCTCCTGCCGACGCTCGACGGGGCGAAGCACTACTGGGTCGGGTCGGACGAGGTCGACAAGCTCGTGCGCGCCGGCGGGTCGTGGCTGGGGACGCACCCGGCGCGGGACGAGATCGTGCGCCGGTACCTCGCGCACCGGCGCGTCCTCGCGGAGTCGGCGGTCGCGCGCCTGGCGGAGGTGGACGACGCGGTCGCGGACGCCGCGGAGGACGTCACGACCGACGACGACGTCGCCGTCCTGCCCGACGCCGCCGCGCCGGCACCGGCGGGCACGCCGCCGCTCGCCGAGCTGCGCCGCCGCGCGGTGCTCGACCAGCTGCGCGCGGCCGGTGCGCGCTCGGTCGTCGACCTGGGCTGCGGGCAGGGCGAGCTGCTCGGGCTGCTGCTCGACGAGGGGTTCGACCGGCTGCTCGGCGTCGACGTCTCCCCGCGCGTGCTCGCGACGGCCGCGCGGCGGCTGCGGCTCGACACCCTGCCGGACCGGGTCCGCGAGCGCGTCCGGCTCGTCCAGGGGTCGGTGACGTACACCGACGCCCGCGTGGCGGGGTTCGACGCCGCCGTCCTGATGGAGGTGATCGAGCACGTCGACCCGCCGCGCCTGCCGGCCGTCGAGCGCGCGGTGCTCGGTGCCGCGGCGCCGGCGACGCTCGTCGTCACCACCCCGAACGCCGAGCACAACGTGCGCTACCCGACCCTCGCCGCGGGCACGATGCGGCACCACGACCACCGCTTCGAGTGGACGCGCGCGCAGTTCGCCGCGTGGGCGCACGCCGCGGCGGACCGGTTCGGCTACGGGGTCGAGCTGCTACCCGTCGGACCCGTCGACCCCGAGGTCGGGCCGCCCACGCAGATGGCCGTCTTCCACGCCGCCGCCGGGCAGGAGACCTCCCGATGACCGCGCTGACCGTCCCCGCCCTGTCCCTCGTCGTGCTGGTCGGCGCCTCGGGCTCCGGCAAGTCGACGTTCGCCGCCCGGCACTTCGGGCCCTTCGAGACGCTGTCGTCGGACTTCTGCCGCGGCCTGGTCGCGAACGACCCGAACGACCAGTCCGCCACGGACGCCGCGTTCGACGTGCTCCAGCACATCGCCGCGCGCCGCCTCGACGCGGGCCTGCTCACGGTGGTCGACGCGACGAACGTGCAGCAGCACGCGCGCAAGGCGCTGGTCGACCTGGCGCGCGCGCACGACGTGCTGCCGGTCGCGGTGGTGCTCGACGTGCCGGAGGACGTGTGCCTGGAACGCAACCGCGCCCGCGGCGACCGCGCGTTCGGCGACCACGTGGTCCGGCGGCAGCGCGACGCGCTGCGCCGCTCGCTGCGCGGGCTGACGCGCGAGGGGTTCCGGACCGTGCACGTGCTGCGCGGCGTGGAGGAGGTCGAGGCGGCGACGATCGTGCGCGAGCCGCTGCGCAGCGACCGCCGCGACGAGCACGGCCCGTTCGACGTCGTCGGCGACGTGCACGGCTGCCGCGCCGAGCTGGAGACGCTGCTGGAGCGCCTGGGCTGGGAGCTCGTCCGCGACGACGCCGGGCGTCCGGTGGACGCGGTGCACCCCGAGGGCCGGCGGGCGGTGTTCCTCGGCGACCTGGTCGACCGCGGCCCGGACAGCCCGGGCGTGCTGCGGCTCGTCATGGGGATGGTCGAGGCGGGCCACGCGCTGGCCGTGCCGGGCAACCACGAGAACAAGCTGGTCCGAGCGCTGGACGGACGGGCCGTGCAGGTCTCGCACGGGCTCGCGGAGACGCTCGAGCAGCTCGCGGCCGAGCCCGAGGAGTTCCGCGCGCAGGTGCGCACGTTCGCCGACGGGCTGGTCGCGCACCTCGTCCTCGACGACGGCCGGCTCGTCGTCGCGCACGCCGGGCTGAAGGAGTCGTTCCACAACCGCGCGTCGGGGCGCGTGCGGTCCTTCGCGCTGTACGGCGACACGACGGGCGAGACCGACGAGTACGGGCTGCCGGTGCGCTACCCGTGGGCGGAGGAGTACCGCGGGCGCGCCACGGTGCTGTACGGGCACACCCCGACGCCCCGCCCGGAGTGGGTCAACAACACGATGTGCCTGGACACCGGCTGCGTCTTCGGTGGGCACCTCACGGCCCTGCGCTACCCGGAGCGCGAGGTCGTGCAGGTCCCCGCGGAGCGGGTCTGGTACGAGCCGACGCGACCCTTCCCGACGGCCGACGCGCCCGCGGAGGCCGACGGGACGGGCGTCACGCGCCGGGACCCGGACGTCCTCGACGTCACCGACGTGCTGGGCAAGCGGGTCGTCGACACGTCGCTCATGGGCCGGGTGACCGTGGCGGAGGAGAACGCCGCCGGCGCCCTCGAGGTGATGAGCCGGTTCGCGGTCGACCCGCGGGCGCTGCTGTACCTGCCGCCGACGATGAGCCCGTGCGCGACCGCCGCGGACGGCGACCTGCTGGAGCACCCGGCGCAGGCGTTCGAGGCGTACCGCGCGGCGGGCGTGCGCGAGGTGGTGTGCGAGGAGAAGCACATGGGGTCGCGTGCCGTGGTGCTGGTGTGCCGCGACGCGGCGACCGCCGCCGGGCGCTTCGGCCTGCCCGACGGCGCGACGGGCGTCGTCCACACGCGCACGGGACGGCCGTTCCTCGACCCCGCGCGGACGGAGGAGCTGGTGGGCGTCGTGCGCGACGCCGTCACCGGCGCCGGGCTGTGGGGCGAGCTCGGCCGCGACGGCGAGGACGCGACGTGGGTGCTGCTCGACGCCGAGCTCCTGCCGTGGTCGGCGAAGGCCGAGGACCTGCTGCGCGAGCAGTACGCCGCGGTCGGTGCCGCCGCGCGGGCCGCGCTGCCCGCCGCGGTCGACGTGCTCGCCCGGGCGGGCGGCGCGGGGCGGGACGTCGGCGACCTGCTCGCGCGGACCCGCTCGCGCGCGGACGACGCCGAGGCGTTCACGGCCGCGTACCGGCGCTACGTCTGGCCGACGGACGGGCTGACGGGCGTGCGGCTCGCGCCGTTCCAGGTGCTGGCCGCGGGCGGGCGCACGGGCGGGGCGACCTACGAGGAGCGTCCGCACACCTGGCACCTCGCGGCCGCCGACGCGCTCGTCGCCGCCGACGCGCGGGGCGTCCTGCTGGGGACCCGGCGGCTCGTCGTCGACCTCGACGACGCGGACGCCGTCGCGGCGGGCGTCGCGTGGTGGACCGACCTCACGGACGCCGGCGGCGAGGGCATGGTGGTCAAGCCGCTCGCGAACCTCGTCCGGGGCCGGCGCGGGCTCGTGCAGCCGGGCATCAAGGTGCGCGGGCGCGAGTACCTGCGGATCGTCTACGGCCCGCACTACACCGAGCCGGGCAACCTGGAGCGGCTGCGCAGCCGCAACCTGGGCCGCAAGCGGGCCCTCGCGCTGCGCGAGTACGCGCTGGGCGTCGAGGCGCTGCACCGGCTGGTGGCGGACGAGCCGCTGTGGCGCGTGCACGAGGCCGTGTTCGCGGTGCTGGCCCTGGAGTCGGAGCCGGTCGACCCCCGCCTCTGACGCCACCCCTCCCTCGGCCCCCACGTCCCCTCCTTCTCGCACCGGGGAGCGGCGAGCAGCGCGCGAGAGTGGCGTGGTGGTCGTGGGGAACCGCCACCTCGCCGGTCTCGTCGGGGCGGGGCCGGGGCGTCCGGACGCGCCTCGGGCGGGGGCGGAGGGCCGGGGCGGGCCGTCAGGGGACGGTGGGGGCGAGCTCCCGCCAGGTGCGGTAGTGCTGGACGGCGACGCCCCGGTACCCGGGGGTGCTGACGAGCGCGTCGTGGACCACCTGCACCTCGGCCTCGAGCGCGTCCGTGCCGTCGTCGCCGAAGGTCCACTCCGCGCCGCCCGCGACCTCGGGGGTGTCGGTCTCGACACCGATCGTGAACGGCACACCGGCGGCGACCGCCTGCGCGCGGGCGTCGGCGGAGAGCGCGAGGATCCCGTCCCGGCCCTGCGCGTGGTCGACGAACGTCACGATGCCCACGGAGTCGGCGCGCGCGAGCACGGCCTCCGCGACCGTGCCGCCGCCGGGCGCCGGCTCCCAGGCCAGCCAGTACGGCACGTCGACGCCCAGGCCGACACCCTCGGGCAGCGCCGCCTTCGCGGTGTCGAGCATGGTCAGCCACCGCGTGACGATCCCGGCTCGGTCGGTCCGCCAGCCGGGCAGCGTCCAGGGCTCGACGTCGAGCTGCACGTGCGAGACGTCGCGCCCGCGCGTCGCGGCCTGCAGCCACCACACGGCCAGGTGCGGCTCGTCGAGCCACGGCGGGTCGCCGCCGAGCACGCCGACCTCGACGCCCTCGGCCCGCAGGGCGTCGACCGCCGCCGTCATCCACGGGGCGACGGCGCCGACGTCGGCGGCCCACGGCGCGGACAGGTGCACGGTGGTGAGCTCCCGGTCGCGGGCCCAGGCCGCGAGGACCGCCGGCTCGGCCGCGGCGTAGCCGGTGCCGCGGGCGTCGACCTCGCGCGGGACCGAGTTGTCCCAGACCCACATCGTGGTGACGGGCCGCGGCGGCGGGGCGTCGCTGGCCGCGACGGGGGACGCCAGGGCCGCGGCGGCGAGGACGCCGGAGAGCGCGGCGACGACCGGCACGGCGACCCGTGCCGTCCGGCGGGACGGACGGTGGGGGCGTGGGGGTCGCACGGGCTCTCCGATCCTCGGCGGTCCGGCCCTGGTGCGCCGGGGTGCGACGCCTGCGTCGCGACCGCTGCGCACCAGCATCAGGGAACCGCTCTCCTGCGCGCGAGCGCGACGGCAGGTCCCACCCGTGCGGCGGGCGCGATCCGCCCGACTCCTCCCTTTACAACGTTGCAACGGCGGCCTACCGTCGATCGCGGAAGCTCGCCCTGCACCGTCGAGCCGCCTCCCCTGTGTCCAGCGCCGCACCAGGAGACCGCCGTGACCCCACGCGCCCAGCGACCCGCCCGCACCCTCGCCGCCGCCACGCTCGCCGCCACCCTCGCCGCCGCGCTCGCCGCCACCGGGGTCGGTGCCGCGACCGCGGCACCACCGACGGCCCCCACGTTCACCGACGCCACTGTGCACGACCCGTCCGTCGTCGTCGCCGACGACGAGATCTGGGTGTTCGGCTCGCACCTGCAGGTCGCGAGGACGGACGACCTCATGCACTGGGACCAGGTCGCGGCCGGCGTCACGCCCGACAACCCGATCTTCGAGGACGTCACCACCGAGCTCGCCGAGACCCTCGCGTGGGCGCAGACCGACACGCTCTGGGCCGCGGACGTCATCCAGCTCGCCGACGGCCGCTACTACATGTACTACAACGCCTGCCGCGGGGACTCCCCGCGCTCCGCGATGGGCGTCGCCGTGGCCGACGACGTGGACGGGCCCTACGAGGACCTCGGCATCATCCTGCGCTCGGGCCACGAGGAGCACGAGCAGCCCAGCGACGACGGCACGCCCTACGACGCCCGCATCCACCCCAACGTCGTCGACCCCGACACGTTCTACGACGCCGAGGGCGACCTGTGGATGGTCTACGGGTCCTACTCCGGCGGCATCTTCATCCTCGAGATGGACGAGGAGACCGGCCTGCCGGTGCCCGGTCAGGGGTACGGGAAGCACCTGACGGGCGGCAACCACAGCCGCATCGAGGCGCCGAACATCATGTTCGACGAGGGCACCGGCTACTACTACCTGTTCCTCTCGTTCGGCGGCCTCGACGCGAGCGGCGGCTACAACATGCGCGTCGCCCGGTCCCAGAACCCCGACGGCCCGTACGTCGACGCCGAGGGCAACCCGATGTCGGAGGTCCGGTCCGACCCGTCGCTGCCGCTGTTCGACGACGCGTCGATCGAGCCCTACGGCGTGAAGGTCATGGGCAACCACCTGTTCCAGCGCGAGGTCGGCGACCCCGGCACGGGCCCGGGCACCGGGTACGTGTCCCCCGGGCACAACTCGACGTACACCGACCCGGAGACGGGTGAGCACTTCCTGGTGTTCCACAGCCGGTTCCCCGGGCAGGGCGAGACGCACAACGTCCGCGTGCACGAGATGCGGATGAACGCGCAGGGCTGGCCCGTCGTCGCGCCCCACCGGTACGCGGGCGACGCACCGGCGCAGCCGTTCGCCGGCCAGGGCGGTCCCGACCGGTTCCGCGTCGCGGACGTCGTCGGCCACTACGCGCTGGTCGACCACGGCAAGGCGATCTCCGCCGACGTCACCCGCGCCGTGGACGTGCGCCTGGAGGCGAACGGCCGCGTCACCGGCGACCGCGAGGGCCGCTGGCGGCTCGACGGCCGCGACCGCCTGCGGCTCGAGGTCGACGGCGCGACCTACGAGGGCACCCTGCTGCGGCAGTGGCAGCCCGACCGGCAGGAGTGGGTGGTGACGTTCACCGTCCAGTCGCTCGCCGGCGTCTCGCTGTGGGGCAGCGCCGTGGAGCCGATGACCGCCCGCGAGGCCGTCCGGGCCGTCGTCGCCGACCTCGACCTCGGCGACACCTCAGCGGTCGTCGCGGACCTGACCCTCCCGACGACCGGCACCCAGGGCACGACGATCACGTGGGCGTCGAGCGACCCCGCCGTCGTCTCCCCGACCGGGGGCGTCACGCGCCCCGCGCACGGCGAGGGCGACGCCACGGTGACGCTCACGGCGACGGTCCGCAACGGGAACCGCACCGCGACCGCGACGTTCACGGTGACGGTGCTCGAGCGGACGCCGGGGGGTCTGGCCGGCGCGTGGTCGTTCGAGGGCGACCTCGCGGACGCGTCCGGCACCCACCCCGCCGCGACGGTCACGGGCCCCCGGATCGGGACCACGGGCGGCACCGTCACGTACGTGCCGGGTGTGCACGGTCAGGCCGTGCACCTCGACGGCACGAGCGGCGTCCAGCTGCCCACCGGGCTCGTCGACGGACCGTCGTACTCGGCCGCGCTCTGGGTCCGCCCCGACGTGATCACGCAGTACACGACGACCTTCTTCGCGGCGCGGGACGACCAGAGCTGGGTGAGCCTCGTGCCGCGCGGACCCGACAGCACGACGATGGTGTGGTCCGGCAGCACGTCCTGGTACGACGCGAGCACGGGCGGTCAGATCCCCGTCGGCGAGTGGACGCACCTGGCGTACACGGTCGACGGCGGCGACATCAGCGTCTACGTCGACGGTGAGGAGCGCTTCTCCGGCAGCGGCTTCCCGCAGGTCCTCACGACGCCGACCGGCACGTTCACGCTCGGCGTCAACTGGTGGGACACCCCGTTCGCGGGCGCCGTCGACGAGGTGCAGGTGCACCGCGGCGCGCTGACGGCCGAGGAGGTCGCCGCGCTGGCGGCCCCCTGACCGCAGCACCACGACCGGCCGGGACCGCGCAGCGGCCCGGCCGGTCGTGCGTCGCCGTGCCGGCCCCGCCGTTCAGCGCGACGACGGGGGGCAGGCGGGCCGCGAGGACTCCCGGACGACGAGCGTCGGCGCCGCGACCTCCCGGCCCGCCGGGCCGCCGTCGAGGAGGGCGAGCGCCTGCGACGCCGCCGCGCGGCCCATCGCGGCGCGCGGCTGGTCGACGCTGGTCAGCCGGGGCCGCACGAGCTCGGCGAGCTCGGTGTTGTCGTAGCCGACGACCGCGAGCTCCCCGGGCACGGCGACGCCGCGGTCGGCGGCCGCCGCGAGCAGGCCGACCGCCACCCGGTCGTTCGCGGCGAACGCCGCCGTCGGACCGCCCGGTCGCCGCACCGCCTCCAGCAGACGCTCGACGCCGTCGGCACGCGCGTCGAACTCCAGCCCCGTGGTGCCCGCGGCGGCGCGGTAGGCGTCGCGGCGCGCGGTGGCGGCCGGGCGGTCGGACGCGGTCAGGAACGCGATCCGCGTGTGACCGGCGGCCAGCAGGTGCTCCACCGCGAGCCGCGCCCCGGTCTCGTCGTCGTTCGACACCCACCCGACCCCGTCGGGGACCGCCCGCGGCCGCCCGACGACCACGACCGGGAGGCGCGCGGCGGCGTCGGCGAGGTCCCGCTCGTCGAGACGGGCGGTGACGGCGACGACCGCGTCGACCCCGAGCCCGACGAGGTCCGCCAGACGGCGGCGCAGGAGCGCCGGGTCCTGGCGGCCGTGCGCGAGGACCACGCCGTAGCCGGCCGCGGCCGCGGCGTCCTCGAGGCCGTTGACGATGTCGGTGTGGTAGCCGTTGCGCAGGTCGGTGAGCAGGACGCCGAGGAGCTCGCTGCGCCCGCTGACGAGCCGCTGCGCCCACCCGTTCCGCCGGTACCCCAGGGCGTGCGCGGCGTCCGCGACGCGCCGGCGGCTGTCCGCGCTGACGCCTGCGTCGCCGCGCAGCGCGGCGGAGACGAGCGACTTCGACACCCCGGCCGCGCGCGCGACGTCGACGATCGTGGGGCGGGGCGGGCCGGAGCGAGGCATCGCGTCGTTTCTACCACCGCCCCCTCGGGTCGCCGTCGTCGCCGGCCACGGCCGTCTGGAACGTTCCGGAGCCGTTCACCGACCGGAGGGCCGGGCGTCATCGCGGATCCCTACCGTCTCCGCCGTGACCTCCACGACGACCCTCGCGCCGACCGCCCTCCGGAACGTTCCAGACGCGCTGCTCCTGGACTTCGGCGGCGTGGTCTTCGAGACCGAGAAGGTGCGGGACGGGCGGCGGCTGCTCGCCGCCGACCTCGCCCAGCGGCTCGCCCGCGCCGGCGCCGGCGTCGACGTCGACGCTCTGCACCGGTCGCTCGACGCCGGCCTCGTCGCGCTCAAGCACTGGAAGCACGCGCAGAGCCGTCGGCTCGAGCCGCGCGAGCTCGCCCCCCGCGAGATCGTCGGGGACTTCCTCGCCTCCGACCTGCCGCCGTCCCCGCGCGCCCTGCTCGTGGCCGAGGCGTCGGACGTGCTGCTCGCCGTGACCACCACGCTCTCGCGGCACCGGCTGCGCCCGGGCGTGCGCGACCTCCTCGACCTCGCGGACGCGCACGGCATCCCGGTGGGGATCGTCTCGAACGCCCACTCCGGCCGCAGCCACCGCGCGCTGCTCGCGCGGCACGGGCTCGAGGGCCGGTTCGCGGTGCAGTGCTACTCGGACGAGGTGGGCATCCGCAAGCCGCACCCGGGGATCGTCCGGCTGGCGGCCGAGGCCCTGGGCACCACCCCCGACCGCTGCTGGTACGTCGGGGACACGCAGGACCGCGACGTCGTCGCGGGCCGGCGTGCCGGGGTCGGGGCCGTGCTGCTCACCCGCAGCCACCACACGGACGACCCGCCCTTCCCGGTCGCCGACCGGGCGGACGCCACCTTCGCCACGCCCGAGGGGCTGGTCGACGCGCTGGCCGCGGCCCTCGCGCACGGCACGCCCCCGGCCCCCGCGCACCGCGCGCCCGCGGCCCCCGCGCCCGGCGCCCCGGGACCCGCTCGCGCCGCCGACGCCCACCCGACGGGGCGGCCGGCGCTCCTCCTCGACCACGGCGGCGTCGTCTCGGACTCCCGCGACGACCCCGACGCCCTCCGCGCGTTCGCCGTGTGGCTGTCCGGGCTGCTGCGCGGCCGCGGGACGCACCCCGACCCGGACGCGGTGCTGGTCCTGCTGGCCCGCGCCCGCTCCGAGCACCGCGACTGGAAGCGGGCCGCCGCCCACCGCCACGCCGCCGGGACCGGCTCGCTGCCGGAGGCGGACCCGGTGGTGTTCTGGCGCGACTGGTTCGGCGCCGCGCTGGACGGGCGTCAGCGGGCCGTGCTGACGGCCGAGGCGCACGAGGTGATGTCCCGCTACGGCCGGGCGAAGTCCCGCCGCACCCTGCGGCCCGGCGTGCGCGAGCTGCTCGAGCGCTGCCGGGCGGACGGCACCCCGGTGGTCGTCGTCTCCAACACGGTCAGCGGCCGCGCGGTCCGCGCCGAGTGCGCCGCGCACGGCATCGCGGACCTCGTCGGCGCCTTCGTGTGCTCCGACGAGATCGGCGTCCGCAAGCCCGACCCGGCGCCCGTGCGCGAGGCGCTGGTGATCGCCGGGGCCGACCCGCGTGCGACGTGGTTCGTCGGCGACAAGCCGCAGAACGACTGCGTCGCGGCCCGGGCGGCGGGGGTCACGCACCGCGTGCTCGTGCGCGGCGGCTCCACCGAGGACGCGGTGCTCGACGCCGCCCTCCGCTCCGGCCTGGCCACCGCCGTCGTCACCGACCCCGGGGACGTCGTCGCGCTGATGGCGGCGTCGGACGCCGTGCCCGTCCCCTGACCCGACCGCCCCCCACCCGTCCGACCGCCCCCACCCCACCTGGAGGGAACAGCACCATGTCCACGATCGAGACCCGGGAGCGCCGCGGCGCGCTGCGCGGCATCGGCTCGTCCCAGACGTCCACGCCCCAGAACCTGATGGTGTTCGTGCTGTCCATGGCGCTGTTCGGCCTGGCCAACATCATCCTCGAGATCATCCCCGACGTGACGGTCGGCCCGGTCGACGTGTCGGTCAGCTACTTCGTGTTCGTCCCGCTCACGCTCGCCGCCCTGCTCAACCCCTTCTGGGCCGCGCTCGGCGCCCCGCTCGGCGAGATCGTGTTCACCGACCTGCTCATGGGCGACTTCTCCGGCCTGGCGGAGATCGAGGGCTTCATCCAGATGTTCCTCGCGATCTACGTCGCCGGCTCGCTCGTGCGGGACCCCCGCAGCCGGCCGCAGATCTTCCTCGGTGCCGTCGTCCTGGTCGGCGTCGACAAGCTGCTGTCCGCCGCGGTGGACATCGGGAAGGTGTGGGTGGGCGTCGAGGACGCCGAGCTCGTGGAGGGCCTGCCGCAGTCGATCGTCCTGCTCGAGGGGATCGGGTTCGGGGTCGACGTCGTGATGTCCGGCATCCTGTTCGGCGCGATCCCCGCGATGTGGCTGATCCCGGCGCTGCACGGGCGCATCGAGCCCCTGCTCGGGATGCGCCCGCGCGTCCCCGGCGAGCCGCGGCCCGGGTCCGTGCCGCGCACCGGCTGGTTCGTGGTCGTGGCCGTGCTCGCGGCCCTGGTCTCCTTCGTCTTCGCCTTCCTCGAGGCGTGGGACCTGTCGGTGGGGACGGTCGACGCCGACTTCCGCGACCGCTTCGGCGACGGGTTCCTGTGGGTGGCCGTCGGCGCGCTCGTCGCGGTGCTCGCGATCGCCTCGATCCTCTTCGCCGTGTGGCGGCGGCGCGGCGACCGGTGAGCGGCGACGACGTGCGGGACGACCCGGTCGTCGAGGCGGTCGACCTGAGCTTCCGCTACCCGGGCGCCGACGCCGACACGCTGCGCGACGTGGACCTGACGATCCGCCGGGGCGACTTCGTCGCGGTGGTCGGCGGCAACGGCTCGGGCAAGACGACGCTGTGCAAGACGTTCAACGGGCTGGTGCCGCACTACTGGTCGGGCGAGTTCGCCGGCGCCGTGCACGTCGCGGGGACCGACACGTGGGAGTCGTCGGTCGCGCGGCTGTCGAGCTCCGTCGGGTACGTGTACCAGGACTTCCAGAACCAGCTCGTGCGGCCCACCGTGCGCGACGAGGTGGCGTTCGGGCCGGTCAACTTCGGCCTGGCCGACCACGCCGAGCGCACCCAGGAGGCGCTGGAGAAGGCCGGCATCGCGCACCTGGCGGACCGGTTCGTGTGGCAGCTGTCGGGCGGGCAGGCGCACCTGACGGCGCTCGCGTCGGTGCTGGCGCTGCGACCCGAGGTGGTCGTGGTGGACGAGCCCGTCGCCGAGCTCGACCCCGCCGCCGCCGTGGAGGTGTACGAGCGGCTCTCCGAGCTGCACCGCGAGCACGGCGTCACGGTCGTCACGATCGAGCACCACGCCGAGTTCATCGCCCGGTACGCGTCGTCGGTGCTCCTGATGAGCGACGGCGCCCCCGTGTGGCACCTGCCGACGGCGGAGGCGCTGGCCCGCGCCGGCGAGCTCGCGGAGCACGGCATCCCCGCGCCCCAGGTCGTCGAGGCGCTCGCCCGGCTCGGGGTCGAGGGGGTCCCGCGGTCCCCGGCCGAGGCCGCCGCCCTGGTCCGGACCGCGGAGAGCCGGGGTGCGCTCCGGCGCTCCGGCCCGCGGACCGAGCCGCGCACCCGCACCACGCCCGCGCCGCCCGCCCGGGCGGTCGCGGCCGCCCGGGGCGTCAGCCACGGGTACCGCAGCGTCGGCGGTGACCTCCAGCCCGTGATCGACGACCTCCACCTCGAGCTCCTCGAGGGGGACCGGGTCGCACTCGTCGGCGGCAACGGCGCGGGCAAGACGACCCTGATGCGGCTGCTCGCCGGCATCCAGGTCCCCCGCTCGGGCACCGTCGTGCTCGACGGCGTCGACACGCGCACGGAGCGGCCGCACCGTCTCGCCGAGCGTGCCGCGTACCTGACGCAGCGGCCCGAGCGGATGTTCCTCAAGGCGTCGGTGCGGGAGGACGTCGAGCTGTTCCCCCGCAGCCGCGGCGTCCCCGACGTCGACGCGCTGGTCGACCGCATCCTCGACCGGGTGCGGCTCACCGCGTTCGCCGACCGGGACGGCCGCACCCTCTCCGGCGGGCAGCAGCGCCGGGCGACCCTCGCGATCGGCCTGGCGATGCGGCCGGCGCTCCTGCTGCTCGACGAGCCGACCGCCAGCCTCGACGTCGGCAGCCGCGACGACGTGATCGCGATGCTCGCGGAGCTCTCGGGGTCGATCGCGTGCACGGTCGTCGCCACGCACGACATGCACCTGGTGGCGGAGTGGGCCACGCGCGTCGTCGTCCTCGACGGCGGGCACGTGCTCGCGGACACCACGCCGCGGGCCCTGTTCGCCGACCCGGACGTGCTCGCGCGCGCCCACCTCGTCCCGCCGCAGGTCGCCCAGCTCGGGACGGAGCTGGGGCTCGACCCGCTCCCGCTCACCGTGGCGGAGCTCGCCGCGCACTTCACGACCGTCCCCCTGGGGGTGCCCGCGTGAGCGTGGCCCGCGTGCAGCGCGACGTCCTGTCCGTCGAGTGGGTCAAGCTCGAGCTGATCCGCACCGCCTACGCCACGCGCGGCGGCCTGTTCGCCGGGATGGACCCCCGGGCGGTGGTCGGCTGGTACGCGGCGATGGCGCTCGCCCCCTGGTTCACGCACAACCTGACCACGGTCGCGTGCCTGTTCGTCGTGGCGGCCGCGGCCGTCGTGCTCGCCCGCGTCGGCCCGCTCGTGCTCGGCCTGTTCGTGATCGGCCTCGTCCTCGAGCTCGTGTACCTCGCGCTCGCCGCGACGCTCTTCGGCGGGGACCTCACCGCCGTCGTCGCCCTGCTCGAGGTCACGGCGAAGCTCGGCGTGCTCTCGCTCGCCAGCCTGGCCGCGTTCGTCTCGCTCGACCCCGAGAAGCTCTCGGACGCGCTGCTGGCCCTGCGGTTCCCGCCGGCCGTCGCGTTCGCGGTGTCGTACGGCTACCGGATGATGCCGATCCTCGTGGAGGAGTTCGCCACCGTGATGGAGGGCTACCGCCTGCGCCAGCTGCCGCCGCAGCAGCGCGGCCTGCTGGGGTGGCGGGTGGTCGTGCACTGGGCGGTCGTCGCGGTGAAGGCCTTCTACCCGATCTTCCTCAACACGGCGAAGTCCGTCCGCACGACCGTCGAGGCGCTCGAGGCCCGCGGGTTCACGTTCGCGACCATCGACCCCCGCGGCCGCGCCATCCGGATCGGCTCGCTGCGCCTGGGGCCGCTCGACCTCGCCGTGCTGGCGGTCACCGCGGCCCTCGTCGCCGGGTGCTACGCGGCGGGTGCCCAGTGGCCGCTGCACCGCTCCTGACGGCGGCCGGGCCGGTGGTGGGGCGCGGGAGCCGTGCACGCCGGCGTCGTCCCGGGCGGCGGTCAGGGCGTCCGCGTGGGGACGGTCAGGGCGTCCGCGTGGGGACGGACGGCACCGCGTCCACCCCCGGCGCACCCGTCTCAGCCGTCGCACCCGGCCCGAACGCAGGCAGGTCCACGTCGAGGCACGACATCGCCACCGGGTCCCCGCCCGCGAGCGCGGTGACCCGCGCCGCCGCCTCCGACAGCCGGTCCTCCGGCAGCGCGCCTGTGCGCACGGCCTCGACGAGCGCGTCCCGCATGCGCACCGCCTGGCGGCCGTCCGTCGCGAGGACGGCGTCCGCGCCGGCACCCACCGCGGCCACCGCGGCCGCGGGGAAGTCCCAGCGCAGGTTCACCGCGCCCATGCCCACGGAGTCGGTGATCGCGACGCCCTCGAAGCCCATGCCCCGCAGCAGCGCGTAGGCGCGCGGGCTCAGCGACGCCGGCAGGTCGGGGTCGAGCGCGGCGTACTGCAGGTGGTTGAGCATGACGACGGGGACCCCGGCGTCGATCGCCTGCTGGAAGGGCAGCAGGTCGGTGGCCGCGAGCTCGTCGACACCTGCCTCGACGAGCGAGGACTCGCGGTGCGAGTCGACCGTCGAGCGGCCGTGCCCGGGGAAGTGCTTGACGGTCGGCGTGACGTCGGCGTCGGCGAGGCCGTGGGCGTACGCCAGCCCGTACGCGGCGGCCGTCGCCGGGTCCGCGCTGAAGGACCGGTCCCCGATGACCCCGCCCGCGGGCCCGTCGTCCAGGTCGAGCACGGGGGCGAGGTCGAGGTCGACGCCCACCTCCGCGAGTGCCTCCCCGGTGACGGCCGCACGCGCCCGCACCTCCTCGGGCGTCTCCCGCTGCGCCATGCGGCGTGGCGACGGCCCCTCCCCCACGACGTCGCGCATGAGGGCGACCCGCCCGGACTCCTCGTCGGTCGACACCAGCAGCGGGCGCCCCGCGGCCGCGCGCAGCCCGGCGCTGAGCGCCGTGACCTGCTCGGCGTCGTCCACGTTCGGCTCGGACAGGAACACCCCGCCCACGCCGAGCGCGACCACCTCCTGCGCGAGGGGGTCGTCGGCGGACCGGACGCCCGGCAGCCCGACGACGAGCGTGGCGGCGGCCCGCTGCTCGAGGGGCGCGGGTGCGCACCTGGGCGTCGGGGTGGGGGTCGGGGTCGCGACCGGGGCGGTCGGGGACGTGGGGGCGGCCGTCGCGTCGCCCGTGCGGTCACCGGCCGTCAGCGGCACCAGCGACGCGGCGCCGAGGGTCGCGACCGCCAGCACCGCCAGCCCGGCGGCGCGGGTGCCGGCGGTGCGCCGGGCCCGCGCGTGCCGCGGGACCACGGCGTCGTCGTCGCCTGCGGGCACGGGAGGCTCGGGCACGGACGGCGGGGTGGTCACGCCAGCAGGCTAGGCGGGGCCGGCGCGGGCCGCCCGTCGGTGCCGGCCACCTACGCTGAGGCGGTGCCCACCCTGCTCGCCGTCTGCGCCGTCCACGCCCTCCGCCCCGACGCCGGCTCGCAGGGCGTCACCGCGATCGACAAGCGCACCGTGGACGGGCCGGTGAAGGTCGGGCCGTACGGGCTGCGCGGCGACGTGCAGGCGAACCGCAAGCACCACGGCGGGCTGGAGCAGGCGGTGTACGCGTACGGGCAGGACGACGCGGACTTCTGGGCCGGGGAGCTCGGGCGCGAGCTGCACCCCGGCTGGTTCGGCGAGAACCTGCGCGTGGCCGGCCTCGACCCCAACGCGGCGCGGGTGGGCGAGCGCTGGCACGTCGGCGAGCGGGTGGTGCTCCAGGTCACGGGCCCGCGCACGCCGTGCGCGACGTTCGCCCGCTGGGTCGGGGGCGCCGACGAGCGCGGCTGGGTCAAGCGGTTCGGCGCCGAGGGCCGCCTGGGCGCCTACCTGCGCGTCGTGCGGGGCGGCGAGGTGAGGGCGGGCGACGCGATCGTCGTCGACCCCGCGCCGCAGGACGCCCCGACCGTGCTGGACCGCTACCGCCGCTGACGCCCAGCCCCGGGATCCGGTCCGCCTCCCGCCGCCTCCCGCCCGCTCACCCCGGGCTTCGTCAGCACCCCGTCCTCCGCGTGCTGACCTACTCCGGGTTCGACGGCACCCGGCGGCGGTTGCGCGCGGCCGGGGCGCCCCGCTGCGACGGTCAGAGGCGCTCGATCGCGAACGAGAGCAGGAAGCCGACGGTCGCGAGCAGTCCCGCGTAGAGGTGGGTGCGCTCGAACGCCTCGGGGATCATCGTGTCGGCCACCATCGCGAGGATCGCCCCGGCCGCGACGGCGGTGATGACGGCGACGACCGTGCCCGACGCGCCCTGCAGCAGCAGCGCCCCGAGCGCCGCCGCGAGGCCGCTCGCGAGCGCGATGCCGCCCCACACGCCGAACACGTAGCCGGCCCGGCGCCCGCTGCGCTTCATGCCCGCCGCGCTCGACAGTCCCTCGGGCAGGTTCGAGATCGCGATCGCGGCCAGCACCGGGACGCCCACGCCTCCGCCGCCCAGGAGCGAGAGCCCCAGCACCACCGACTCGGGCACGCCGTCGAGCAACGCCCCCACGGCGATGGCGGCACCGCTGCCGGCGTCGTCCTCCTCGCGCGGCTGCTGGTCGCCGGACCGCTTGCGGTGCCGCGCCCCGTGCCGCGCGAGCACGACGTTCGCCGCCACGTAGGCGACGGCCCCGCCGAGGAACCCGGCGGCGGTCGCGGCGAGCCCGCCGGTGCGCTCCGCCTCGTCGACCAGGTCGAACGCGAGCGCCGAGATGAGCACCCCGGCCCCGAACGCCATGACGCCGGCGACGACCGTCTGCGGCACGCGCACGAACCACGCGACGAGCGCGCCCAGCACGAGCGCTCCCCCGGCGGCGAGCCCCCACAGGCCCGCCTCCACCCACACCGGCACCCGGGGTCCCCTCTCGTCGCGGTGGGCTCAGCGCACGCCGTGCGTCTGCAGCCACATCTCCAGCACGGCGAGCGGCCAGAGCCGGTCGACGCCCGTGGGTCCCCGCTCCTCGCCCGGACGCTCGAGCAGCGGCGCGACGTACCCGGGACGCACGAGGCCCCGGTCGCGCGCGGCCCGGGACGTGAGGACGTCGCGGACCAGATCCAGCACCGGACCCTCGAGGTGCGTGACCGCCGGGACGGGGAAGTACCCCTTCGGGCGGTCGACGAGGTGCGGCGGCAGGACCCGCCGCGCGATCGTCTTGAGCACGCCCTTGCCGCCCTGCGCCGCGAGCAGCTCCGGCGGGCAAGCCGCGGCGAGCTCCACGAGGTCCTGGTCGAGGAACGGCACGCGCGCCTCCAGCCCCGACGCCATGGCCATCGAGTCCAGCCGCATGACCGGGTCGTCGACGAGCATCACCTCGGTGTCGAGGCGCAGGACCGCGTCGAGCGACGTCGCCGTACCGGGCCGGGCCAGGTGCTCGGCGACGACCGCGCGGGACGGGTCCTCGTCGAGCAGCCACGCCGGGTGCAGCACCCGCGCCATGTCGGCGTGCCCGCGCTCGAGGTAGCGGGCCGCGTACGCCTCGGCGAGGTCCTCCCGCGGCACGTCCAGCAGCGGCGCGTGCCAGTGGTAGCCCGCGAAGACCTCGTCGGCGCCCTGCCCGGACTGCACGACGCGCACGTGCCGGGCCACCTCCTGGGAGAGCAGGTCGAACGCGACGGTGTCGTGGCTGACCATCGGCTCGGACATCGCCGCGACCGTGTGCGGCAGCGCCGCCACCACGTCGTCGACGCTCGCGACGATGCGGTGGTGCTCGGTGCCGACGTGCCGCGCGACGGCGTCGGACCAACGGAACTCGTCGCCGTCGCGGCCGGGGGCGTCGAAGCCGGTCGAGAAGCTCGCCAGGCCCGTCTGCCCCGCCTCGGCGAGCAGCGCGACGACGAGGCTCGAGTCGAGGCCGCCCGACAGCAGCACGCCGACCGGCACGTCCGCCACGGTGCGGCGCCGCACCGCCGTGGCGAGCGCGTCCTGGACGGCGTCCGCCCAGTCCTGCTCGGACCACCCCGCGTGCTCCGGGCGCCGCTCGTGGGGCGGCGCCCAGTACCGGTGGTCCCGCTGCGTCCCGTCGGGCTCGACGACGCGGACCGTCGCGGGGGGCAGCTTCTCGGCGCCGCGGACGAGCGTGCGGGGCGCCGGGCCGACGGCCCGGAACGACAGGTAGTGGTGCAGCGCGACGGGGTCGAGCGTGGTGTCGACGTCGCCGGCCTCCAGCAGCGCGGGCAGGCTGGACGCGAACCGCATCCGCCCCGGCCTGCGGCTCAGGTACAGCGGCTTGATCCCCAGCCGGTCCCGCGCCAGGACGACACGCCCGCTGCCCAGCTCGACCAGCACGACCGCGAACATGCCGACGAGGTGGTCGACGAACGCCGTGCCCCACCGGTGGTAGGCCTTGAGCACCACCTCCGTGTCCGACGTGGAGGTGAACCGGTACCCGTGGCCGCGCAGCTCCTCGCGCAGGTCGCGGTAGTTGTAGACCATCCCGTTGAGGACGAGCGCGAGCCCGAGCTCGTCGTCCACCATCGGCTGCGCGCCCGCGTCGCTCAGGTCCACGATCGCCAGCCGCCGGTGCCCGAACGCGACGCGGCCGTCCGCCCACGCGCCCGCACCGTCCGGCCCCCGGGGTGCCAGCACCTTGGACATCCGCTCGACCGCCTGGACGTCCGCCGGTGACCCGTCGAACGTCACCTCACCGCACACGCCGCACATGCACGCTCGTTCCGCCGGGGCGGGCCAGGCCGCTGGACCCTCGTGCCCCCCGACCCTCGCACGCGACCGCCGCGCGCGCCCGCGCAGACGCGTCAGACGGTGGCCGGCACGCCCTGCGCCGCGGCGTGCCGGCGCAGCTCCGCGCGCAGCAGCCGGTCGACCGCGTGCGGCAGCAGCAGGTGCTCGAGGTTCTCGTCCTCCGCCCACGCCGCCAGCCGCAGCGGGAGCGGCCCGTCGGCGCGCCCGAGGGCGCGCAGGTGCCTGTCCAGCTCACGCACGACGCTGCCGACCAGCGGCACCGCCGTCGCCGGGTCGGGCTCGGCGACGAGCACCGCGTGCACCCGCAGCGCCCGCGCCAGCGCGGGGATCGGCTCGGGGTCGTCGTCGACCCGCAGGTCGACCCGGCCCGGGCTGCGCAGGTGCAGCTGCCCCTCGCCGGACGCGACGAGGAGCGCGGCGCTCTGCCGCCCGCGGCGGTCGCCGCCGGCGGCGTCCCCCGCGGCCAGGCCGGCCAGCAGCCGCTCGGCGAGGGTCCCGGGCGTGGCCTCGAACGCCGCGACCATCGCGTCGAGGACACCCTGCCCCACCAGGAGGTTGCCGACGGCGACGCAGTCGTCCCCGACGACCTCCCCCGCCACGGCCCCGCAGTGCTGCCCGGTGAACGTCGCGGGGCGCCCGGTCGCCGCCAGGACCGCGACCTGCCGGCGCTCGCGCTCGGGGTCGCCCTCCACCAGCAGGTCGACGGTGCGCCCCGCCGTCAGGCCGGCGCGCAGCGAGCGCAGACCGCGCTCGCGGTACGTGACGTTGGTCGACGCCTGCGTCGCCAGCGCGCCGACACCGGCCGCCACGGCGGTGACGGAGGCGCCCACGGCGAGGTACTTCGACGCCGTGGCGACGCCGAACGTCTGCCCGTCGGCGTCCCGGGCGACGAGCGAGAACGTCACGCTGCCTCCGCCTCCCCCGCGGCGCCGGCGGCCGCGTGCGGCACCAGCGTGGCACCGCCCGGCGCGGCGGCGCGCGACGGCGCGCGACGGTGTCGACCGGGCGGCGCCTCGATCGTCATGACGGTGCCGGGGCCCTCCCGGCCGCGGCCTCCCGCCGCGTCCTAGCCTGTCGACGAGGGTCGACGCCCGTCCCGAGGAGGACGCCATGCGCTACACGCTCCTGCTGCACTACCCCGAGATGAGCCCCGAGGAGCTCGGCCCGGAGGGCGTCGAGCACGGGCAGCGCGCGTTCACCGCCTACGCCGCGACCCTGCACGCGGCCGGTGTGCTCGTCGCCGCGGAGGTCCTGCAGCCGTCGGTCGCCACCACGACGCTGCGCACCGTCGACGGGGTCCTGCAGGTGCAGGACGGCCCCTTCGCGGACACCAAGGAGCAGCTCGGCGGGACGTTCGTCGTGGACGTGCCGGACCTGGACGCCGCGCTCGCATGGGCCAGGCAGGCGCCGTCGGTCGCGTGGGGGCCCGTCGAGGTGCGGCCGGGTGCGGTGCACGTGGTCGACGGCGCGTGGGTGCCGAACGCGTGAGCACCCAGGAGGCCCGGGCGGCCGCCGAGCGCGCCGCCCGGGACTCGTACGGCCGGCTCCTCGCGCTGCTCGCGGCGGCCGCCGGCGACGTCGCGCTGGCGGAGGACGCGCTGTCCACCGCGTTCGAGCAGGCGCTGCGCACGTGGCCGGACGCCGGGGTGCCGCGCAGCCCGGACGCGTGGCTGCTCACGGTCGCGCGCAACCGGGTGCGGGACGTGTGGCGGTCCGCCGCGCACCGCACGTCGGCGCCGCTGGAGGACGACGCGGCCACGGCCGACCCGCTGGCCGACCTCGACCCCGACGCCCTGCCCGACCGGCGACTGGCCCTGCTGTTCGTGTGCGCGCACCCGGCGATCGCCGCCGACGTGCGCACACCGCTCATGCTGCAGACCGTGCTCGGCCTCGACGCCGCCCGCGTGGCCGCGCTGTTCGCGGTCCCGCCCGCGGCCATGGCGCAGCGGCTCGTGCGCGCCAAGCGGCGCATCGCGGCGGCGCGGATCCCGTTCGCCGTGCCCGGGCGCGCCGACCTGGCCGACCGCCTGCCGCCCGTGCTCGAGGCCGTCTACGGCGCGGCCGCGGCGACGTGGCGCGAGGACGGGTACGGCCTGGCCGGCGAGGCGCAGCACCTGGCCGTCACGCTCGCCGCGCTGCTCGGCGACGAGCCGGAGGCGTGGGCGCTCGCCGCGCTCGTCACCCTCGCCCTCGCCCGCCGGCGCACCGGCCCGTTCGTGCCGCTCGACGAGCAGGACCCGTCCGGCTGGGACGCGGACCTGCTCGCCCAGGGCGAGGCGTACCTGCGCCGCGCCGACCGTCCGACCCCGCCGGGGCGGTTCCGCCTCGAGGCGGCGATCCAGGCCGTGCACGCGGACCGCCGCCGCACGGGCACCACCGACTGGGCCGCGCTGCGCACGCTCTACCGGGCGCTGGACGCGGTCGCCCCCAGCCTCGGCGCACGCGTCGCGCTCGCCGCCGTGACCGGGCGGGTCGACGGGCCGGCCGCCGGGCTCGCGGCCCTGCCGCCGGAGCCGGCGCCGCCGTTCCAGCCGTGGTGGGCCGCCCGGGCCGACCTGCTCGCACGGGCCGGCCGGCACGAGGAGGCGGCGGCCGCCTACGCGCGCGCGGCCGCGCTCAGCGCCGACCCGCAGGTGCGCGCGTACCTCGCCGCGCGCGCCGCCGCTCAGCCGCCGACGTCGCCGTCCACGTAGGACCAGCGCCCGCCCTCGCGCACGAACCGGCTCGTCTCGTGCAGCCGGCCCCGCCCGTCCGGGCCGCGGTGGTGCGCGACGAACTCGACCACGCCGCGGTCGTCGAACGGTCCGCCCGCCTGCGTGCCCAGCACGTCGAGCCGCACCCAGCGCACGTCCTCGTCGAGGTCGAGCCGCGCGGGCCGCGTGCTCGAGTGCCACGTGGCGCGCAGGTAGGCCGCGTCGCCCGTGGCGAACGCGGTGTACCGCGAGCGCATGAGGGCCTCCGCCGTCGGCGTTGCGGCCGCACCCGTGAGGTAGCGGCCGCAGCAGTCGGCGAACGTGTCGCCCGACCCGCAGGGGCAGCGGGCGTCGTCCGCCGGTCGCGTCCCGCCCACGCTCAGTCGCCCTTGACGTTGACGACCTGGCGCAGCACGTGCCGGACCTCGACGAGGTCCGCAGCGTCGGCCATCACCTGGTCGATGTCCTTGTACGCGGCGGGGATCTCGTCGAGGAACGCGTCGGTGTCCCGGTACTCGATGCCCTGCATCGCCTCCCGCAGCTGGGCCCGGGTGAACGTACGCCGTGCCGCCGAGCGCGAGTACGCGCGCCCCGCACCGTGCGGGCTCGAGCACAGCGACTCCGGCTCGCCCTTCCCGACCACGACGTACGACCGCGTGCCCATCGACCCCGGGATGAGCCCGGCGTCACCGGTGCGCGCACGGATCGCGCCCTTGCGGGACACCCACACGTCCTCGCCGTGGTGGTGCTCCAGCTCGGTGAAGTTGTGGTGGCAGTTGACGCGCTCGTGCTCGACGACGTCGGCGCCCATGTGCTGCGCGAGCGCGGCCACGACGCGGTCCATCATCTCCTCGCGGTTCGCCACCGCGTAGTCCTGCGCCCAGCGCAGCTCGCGCACGTAGTGGTCGAACTCCTCGGTGCCCTCCTCCACGTACGCGAGGTCGCGGTCCGGCAGGTCGATCCCGCGGCGGCGGCAGACGTCGGCGGCGATCCGGATGTGGTGCTGCGCGAGCCGGTTGCCGACGCCGCGCGACCCCGAGTGCAGGAACAGCCACACGCGGCCCGTCTCGTCGACCGACACCTCGATGAAGTGGTTGCCCGAGCCCAGGGAGCCCATCTGCAGGCGCCAGCCCGCGACGTACGCGTCCGGCTGCAGCCCGATCGCCGCGGCCGCCCGCTCCAGGTCCGCCACGCGTGCCGCCGCGCTCTCCGTGAGCCGCCGGTTGGCCGCACCGGCCGAGAGCGGCACGCGGCGCTCGACGTCCTCGCGCAGCGCCCGCAGCGGCTTGCGCGCGGCGCGGAGCTCGTCCTCCGTCCACTGCGTGCGCACGGCGATCATGCCGCAGCCGATGTCGACGCCCACCGCGGCCGGGATCAGCGCCCGCACGGTCGGGATGACGCTGCCGACCGTGGCCCCCTTGCCCAGGTGCGCGTCCGGCATCAGCGCGACGTGCGGGTGCACGAACGGCAGCTCCGCGGTGCGCTCGGCCTGCTCCCGCGTGACGGGGTCGAGGACGGAGGCCCAGCTGACGAGGCGGTCGGACAGACGGGTGAACGGCATGCCGCGATCGTGGCAGGGGCCCCGTCCCCCGTCGCGCTGATTCGTGTCGGCCGTCGATAGCATGCCCGGGCGGCGCTGCGCGGCGAGCGTGTGCGACCGTCCACCGACGCCGTCACAGGGAGCGGACAGACGTTGAACGCCATCGTGGTCGACTTCGCGACCCTCGGCCGCAGCACGCAGGTGCTCGAGCGCCAGGCCGCGCACGCGCGGGCCGTCGAGCCGCACCTGCGCCAGCACGCGGACGTCCGGGACTCCACGGGGGCGCTGCTGGCCCTGCTCGTCCCGCTGTCCATGGCGACAGTCGAGCTGGGCGCGCAGGTGGCGCGCGGTGCCGCGCACGTCGCCGAGCTGACCGCCGACCACCTGCGGGACACCGCTCGGACGTTCGCCGAGACGGAGCAGGCGGCCGGGACGACGATCTCCGACCTCTCCACCGGGCTCGGCGGCGTGCCCGTGCCGCTGCCCGGCGGGTCCGGCGGGGTGCCCGACATCGGCCCGGCGCAGGAGTCCGCGCCCGCGGACCACGGGGACGTGGACTCCTGGCTCGGCTCGAAGGCCGCGGGGATCGGCGACACGCTCGGTGACGCGGTCACGGACGCCCGCGGCCTCGTCGACGACCTGACGAGCTGGGGCACGCGCGCCGACGTCGTCGAGGTCGTCGACGCCTCGTCCTACCTCGTCCCGCCGCAGGCCAGCGCGAACCCCGTGCAGGACCTGCGCTGGAACGCCGGCATCCTGCTCGGCTCGGTGGACTGGGTCGCCGAGCAGTTCCTCGGCTGGTCGATCCTCGCCGAGTGCGTCTTCAAGCCGCTCGGCGGCGACTGGCGCGCGATCGAGCAGTCGTCCGCCGCGTGGGGCTTCGCCGGCGAGGCGTTCTTCGCGGTGGGCCGCAACTGCGCGGGCCTCGTGGGCTCGACGGTCGCCGGCTGGCAGGGCGCCGCCGGGGACGCCTTCCGCGTCACCATGACCACGTTCACCGCCGCGTGCGTCGGCCTGCAGGCGGCGTTCGACCACGTCTCGGGCCTGGTCTCGACCGTCGCGACGGTCTCGAAGCTCGCGTGCGCCGGCATCGGCATGGGCCTGCGCACCATCGCCGAGATCCTCACGATGATGGCCGCCGAGGCTGCGGTGCCCGTGGCCGGCTGGGCGGTCGGCGCGGCGACGCTGTGGTGGAAGATCGAGAAGGTCGTCGGCATCGTGCGCCTCGTCTACAACCTGCTGGAGACGATCGCCGACGCGATCGCGGACCTCGTCGAGGCCCGGACCCAGGTGCTCGGCGCGCTCGACCTGGTCGAGGACCTCGCGCGGGCCCTCGCGACGCGCGCGGGGGTCGCGGCGTGACGGGCTCCGACGTGCCCGGGGGCCGCGCGGCCGACGCCGAGGCCCGCATCCGCGCCGCCCTCGCCCAGATCGAGCGGATCGGCTCGGAGGTTGCGGCCCGGCAGCAGCGGGAGGGCGACCAGCGGGCCGAGGCCGCACGTCGCGGTGACCTCGGGCCGGACTGGCGGGCCGTGCAGCGCCGCGTCGACGCCGGCGAGACCACGCTCGACGCCGTGTTCGGCGGCACCGACGAGAGCCGCGAGGCCGTGGCGCTCCGCGCCGGCTCCCGCGCCCGTCTCGAGGCCCTCGCAGGGCAGCCAGTGGACCAGGTCCCCGAGTCGGTCGCCGACGCCCTCGGCGCGCTCGAGCAGCTGCGCAGCAGGTTCGGTCGGCAGACCGGGGGCCGCGCGTGAGCGTCCCCGGCTGGGGGCTGTCCACGCTGCGCCCGTCGCTCCTGCTCGGCACCGACGCCCCCGCCGACGCCGTGCTCGCCGCGGCGGCCCTCGCGCTGCGCGAGCGCCGCTTCGCGGTGGAGCACGCCCCCGGCGCAGCCGTGCTGGAGGGCCGCCGCATCCAGTGGTCGACCCTGCTCACGCAGGCCCTGCCCGGCCCGGTCGTCGTCCGCGTCGAGGCCGGGCCGCCCGGTGCCGCCGGGAGCGCGGTGCGCGTGACGGTGGCGCGGGGGCAGAACGAGTTCCGGGCCGAGGGGCTCGTGCGCGACGTCGTCGACGACCTCGTCGCACGGGTGCGGGGCGCCGGCCACCGCGTCGAGGTCGGGGCCTGGGAGTCCTCGCCGCGCGAGCCCTGACCCGAGCCGGCACCCGCTGGGTCCCCGGGGCGTGCCCGCCGGGGTCAGGCGCTGACGGCGCGCTCCTCGGCGGGGGCGGGCGTGGCGACCTCGAGCGCGTCCTCGCGCGGCAGCACCCACGCGGTGCGCACGACGGCCGCGTCGGCGGCGTCGAGCCCGGCGACGAGGGCGTCGAGCGTCACCTCGGCGACGAGCCACACGCACGCGACGTGCAGGCTCTCCCCGCCGGGGTGCCAGTCGGCGTCCAGGTCGACGACGACGGTGCCGCGCTCGCCGGCCGTGGCCGCGAGGCGGACGCGCTGCGCGAGCGGCAGCGCGCGGACGGGGTTGCCGGACGGGTAGGAGACCTCACCGCAGGAGCACGAGACGACGACCATGCGGACACTCTCTCCCCGACCACCGACATCCACCCGCCCGACGCGCCGCCCGCCCGCCACCGCACCCCCGCCCCGACGCGCCGCCGTACCCCCGTCCCCGCCCCAGGCGCACGGCGACGATCGCTCGGGCGAGCGGATAACGATGTCGCGTCACGGGTCTCTTGTCGGCCGTCACAGGTCCGGTTTACGGTGCGCACGCCGGGTCGACGACGACCCGCGAACCGTCCAGGAGGAACCGTGCGCCCAGCCCCCGCCCCCGCACCGTCCGGCCACCCCGCCCCCGCCGTCCCACCCGGCCCGGCCCGCTCCGCCCCGCGTCGGCGCGGACGCCCGTCGCCCCTCGCCGCCGCCCTCACCGCCGTGCTCACCGCGGCGACCGGTGCGATCGTGGCGGCCGTGACCGCCCCGCCCGCCGCCGCCGCACCGGGCGACGTCGTCTGGCAGCAGGAGTTCGACGGTCCGGCCGGCGCGGCCCCCGACAGCCGGGTGTGGAACTACGACCTGGGCGCCGGCGGCTGGGGCAACGCCGAGCTGCAGGAGTACACGTCGTCGCGCGCCAACTCGGCGCTCGACGGTGCCGGCAACCTCGTCATCACGGCCCGCCGCGAGGCCGACGGCCGGTACACGTCCGCCCGCCTGCAGACGAACGACAAGGTCGAGATCCGGTACGGGCGCGTCGAGGCGCGCATCCAGATCCCGCGCGGCCAGGGGATCTGGCCGGCGTTCTGGATGCTCGGCGCCGACTTCCCGCAGAACGCGTGGCCGAACAGCGGCGAGATCGACGTCATGGAGAACATCGGCCGCGAGCCGCACCTGGTGCACGGCACGATCCACGGCCCCGGCTACTCCGGCGGGGCCGGGCTGCTCGGCACGTACCAGCACCCGCAGGGCTGGTCCTTCGCGGACACGTTCCACACGTTCGCGGTGGACTGGAGGCCCGGCGAGATCACCTGGTCCGTCGACGGGAACGTCTACCACCGCGTCACGCCCGCCAGCCTCGGCGGCCGCGCGTGGGTGTTCGACAAGCCGTTCTTCCTCATCCTCAACGTCGCGGTCGGCGGGCAGTGGCCCGGCTACCCCGACGCCACCACCCAGCTCCCGCAGCAGATGAAGGTCGACTACGTCCGCGTCTACGACAACGGCGCGACGGGGGGCGGCACCGGCGGGGGCACCGGCAGCGGGTCCCTGCCCACCGGCACGGGCACGATCCGGGTCGACGACCGGCTCTGCCTCGACGTGCCGTGGGCCGACCCGCGCGACGGCAACCCGGTCCAGGTCGTCACGTGCAACGGCAACGCGGCCCAGCAGTGGACCCGCGGCGCCGACGGCACGGTCCGGGCGCTCGGCAAGTGCCTCGACGTGAGCGGCGGCGGCACCGCCAACGGCACGGTCGTGCAGCTGTGGACGTGCAACGGCACGGCGGCGCAGCGCTGGACGTACGACGCGGCGACGCGCGCGCTGCGCAACCCGCAGGCGGGTCGCTGCCTCGACGCGGTCGGCGGCACCCCGGTGTTCGACGGGCAGCGTGTGCACGTCTGGGACTGCACGGGCGCCGCGAACCAGCGCTGGACGCTCTGACCCGGCGGACGACCACGGCGGCCCCGGGCACCTGTCCGGCCCGGGGCCGCCGGTCCGCCCCGCCCCGCTCGTATCGTTCTGTCCGCCTTTCGGGCGTTCTGGCAGGAGCGTCCGGGTGACGCGACGATGGTGCCTCGCGGAGGCACCGGCACCGTCGGGCTCCGTGGGTCGCACGTCCCCCCGCGCACGCGAGCGTCAGCACCTCCGGCGTGCCCGCGGACGGCCGGCGACCCGGGCCGCCGGCCGGCCGCACGAGGCGACGAGAGCGGGGAGACGCATGACCGACGGCAGCCAGGAGGCGACCAGGCGGTGGAAGGGGATGACGATCCCCGCGGCGGGCACGTACGTGCTCGACGCCGCCCACAAGCGGGTGGGCTTCGTCGCCCACCACATGATGGTCAGCCAGGTGCGGGGCGAGTTCACCGCCGCGGCCGCGACGATCCGGGTCGGGGAGGACCCGCTCGACTCGGCCGTGACGGCGACGATCCGCACGGCGACGCTCAGCACGCAGAACGAGGACCGGGACACGCACCTGCGCAGCTCGGACTTCCTCGACGTCGAGCGGTGGCCGACGATCGAGTTCCGCAGCCGGCGGGTCGAGCGGCGGCTCGCCGACGACGCGATCGCGCAGTGGGCCCGCCTGCGCAACCACCTGCCGGAGCGATCGCGCGTCGCGACGGAGATCGTCGAGCGGACGGTGGGCGTCGGGGGCCGGTTCACGGTCGTCGGGGACCTGACCATCCGGGACGTCACCCACGAGGTGGCGCTGGACATGCACTTCGGCGGCGCGAAGCGCGACCCCTACGGCCGCGACATCTTCGGCTTCTCCGCCACCACGGACTTCGACCGCGAGGACTACGGCCTGGTGTGGAACGTCACGCTCGAGACCGGCGGATGGCTGGTCGGCAAGCGGGTGCGCGTCGAGATCGCGGGCGAGGCGGTGCGCGAGGTCTGACGCCGGGCCGCCCGCCCGTGCCCGACGCGCGCGGACGGGCGGCCTTCGCCACACTCGGGCCATGCCCGAGCCCACGGACAGCACGCCGGCCCAGGACACGCCCACGCACCCGACCGACGACCCGACGCCGACCCGCCGTCCCGCGGCGGAGCGGGTCTGCGTCATGGCGACGACGCCGTGGCTGACGGTGACCGTCGAGGCGCCGACGACGCACGTGGTCACCGTCGACGGGGACGAGCAGCCCGCTCCCCCGGAGGTGCACGTCCACCCGGGCGGCCAGGGGCTGTGGGTGGCGCGGATGGCCGAGTCGCTCGGTGCGGACGCGGTCGTCTGCGGGCCGTTCGGCGGGGAGGCGGGCATCGCGCTGCGCGCGCTGGCCGAGGCCGAGGGCATGGAGCTGCGGGCCGTGCCGTACGGCGGCGGCAACGGCGTGTACGTGCACGACCGGCGGGACGGGGAGCGCGACGTCGTCGCGGAGCGCCCGGCGGCCCCGCTCGACCGGCACGAGCTCGACGACCTGTACGGCACCGTCCTGGTCGAGGGCCTGGAGGCCGACGTCACGGTGCTCACGGGCGCCGACCCGGCGCACGTGCTGCCCCCGGAGGTGCTCACCCGGCTGGTTCGCGACCTGCGCGCGGCGGGTCGCACCCTCGTCGCGGACCTGTCGGGCGACGCCGCCCGCGCGTACGCGGAGGCCGGCGGCGGCGTGCTGAAGATCAGTCACGAGGAGATGGCCGAGGGCGGCTTCGCGGACGGCGAGGACGTCCCGGCCCTGGTGCGCGGCGCGCGCGGGCTGCTCGACGCGGCCGAGGACGACGGGCTCGACGCCGTGGTCGTCTCACGGGCGGGCGAGGGCGTGCTCGTGGTGACCCGCGAGGGCGTGCACGAGGTCCGCGCGCCGCAGACCACGGTGGCCGACCACCGGGGCGCGGGCGACTCCATGACGGCGGGCATCGCCGTCGGCCTCGCCCGCGGCCTGGACCTGGTCGCGGCGGTGCGGCTCGGCGCGTCCGCGGGCGCGCTCAACGTGACCCGCCGCGGCCTGGGCACGGGGCACCGCGACCACATCGAGCGCTTCGTCGACCGCGTCGAGGTCCGCGACCTGGGAACGGACGGCAGCGCGTCGGACGACGCGTGAGACCGGCGTCCCGGGGACGTGAGGGCCCCGGGGCGCCGGTCTCACCGCCGGCGGCGACCGTCGGCGGCCCGCCTGGGGTCGCGGGAACGGACGCGACCATGTCGGATGGTCAGGACCCCCGAACCGCGGCCCGCGCCCCGGGCCCGACCGCCGAGGAGGCCCCCTGTGCGCGTGCTGGTGACCAACGACGACGGCATCGACTCCCCGGGCCTCGCGGCCCTCGCACGCGTGGCGGTCGAGGCCGGGCACGACGTGGTCGTCGCGGCGCCCGCCTCGGAGTTCTCCGGTGCGAGCGCGTCCCTGCTCGGTGCGCAGGAGGAGGGACGCCTCGTGGTGGACCGCCGCACGCTGCCCGACCTCGAGGACGTGGAGGCCTGGGCCGTGGGCGCCGCCCCGGGTCTCATCGCGTTCGTCGCCGCGTACGACGGCTTCGGGCCCAAGCCGGACCTCGTGCTCTCGGGGATCAACCGCGGCCCGAACACCGGTCACGCCGTGCTGCACTCCGGCACCGTGGGCGCGTGCCTGACCGCGTCGACGCACGACATCCCCGCGCTCGCGGTCTCCCTGACGGGGCACCGGCCCACGCACTTCGCGTCCGCCGCCGCCTACGCGCGGCCGGTGCTGGACTGGCTGGTGCGCTCCGGGGAGCAGCGCGTCCTCAACGTCAACGTGCCGGACCTGCCGCTGGCCGAGGTCAAGGGCCTGCGCCCCGCGCACCTGGCGCGCATCGGTGCCGTGCAGGCGCAGGTGCAGCACGAGGACGAGGGGTTCCTCACGGTCACGTACGGCGACGTCGAGCTCGACGAGGACCCCGACAGCGACGCGGGACTGGTGGCGCAGGGGTGGGCGACGGTCTCGCAGCTGCGCGCACCGGTGGCGGACCTCGACGTCGAGCTGCCGGAGCTGGGCCCGCTGGCCTGACCCTGCGGGCGCCCGCCGGTCAGCCCAGCGCGACCGCGATCAGCAGCATCGTCACGAGGAACCCCGTGACGAGGTTGAGCCACAGGAACGTGCGCCACCCGGCGTTCGCACGCTCGCAGTCCGCGTCGGTCACGCCGCGGAACCGCCACGTGCTCACGGCGTACGGCAGCGGCAGCGCGGCGGCGAGCACGCCGGGCCACGGCAGGGCCAGCAGCACGAGGGCCGCGAGCACGTAGGCCGCGGTCGCCACCCGGACGGTGGGCCGGGCCCCCAGCACGGTCGCCACCGACGCGATCCCGCCCTCGCGGTCCGCGCGCACGTCCTGCACCGCGCCGAACGCGTGCGACGCCATGCCCCACAGCACGAACGCGACGAGCACGGGCCAGGTCGTGCGCGTGCCGAGCTCGGCGCCGGCGAGCACGAGCGCGTACAGCAGCGGGCCCACGAAGTGCGTCGCCGACGTGAACGAGTCGAGGACCGGCCGCTCCTTGAACCGCAGCCCGGGCGCCGAGTACGCGACGACGGCGAAGAGCACGACCGCGAGCACGACGCCGGCGGCGACCGAGCCGAGCGCGAGCAGCCATACGACGAACGGCACGGTCGTCACGACGCAGGCGACGAGGATCCGCCGGTGCACCGCCCGTGCCCGCGCGGGGTCGACCAGCCCGCCCTCGATGCCGCCCTTGCGCGGGTTGCGCAGGTCGGAGGCGTAGTCGAAGACGTCGTTGATCCCGTACATCAGCAGGTTGTACGGGACGAGGAAGAACAGCGTGCCGACGACGAACGCCGTGTCGACGCGCCCGTCGGTGGCCAGCAGCCAGCCGGCGGCGAACGGGTAGGCGGTGTTGATCCACGAGAACGGCCGCGACGCCGCGAGCACCTCACGCACGGGGCGCGTCCTCCTCCGTCTCGACGGCCCGGCGCGAGCGGCCCCACCGGGTCCGCCCGAGCGCGGTCCACAGCACCGGCATGCCGACGGCGGCCGCGATCGCGTACGCGAAGTCCTCCAGCGGCGCGCCCCAGAGATACACGCCGAGGATCTTGTCGGGGTCGAAGACGTAGAGGCCGACGTCGATCATCAGCGTGTCGAACACGAGCGTGAGCAGGCACACGAACGCGACGGCGCCGAGCACCGGCCCGCCGCGCATGCGCCGCAGCACGGGCCACGAGACGAGGAGCAGCGCGGCCAGCACGAGCACGTTGAGCACGATGTTCGTCACCGCGCCGCCCCCTCGGTCCGCCGCGACGCCCGCGCCTCGACGACCCGCTCCAGCCCCCGCCACGCGAGCAGCGCGACGTAGCAGAGCAGGGTGAGGAAGAACGCCTCCTCGACCGGCAGCTCGGGCGCGAGCAGCAGGCCCGTCATGTGCGGGGAGTCGCCCCGGGCGAAGATGCCGAGCAGCAGCCCGGCCACGTCCCACAGCAGGAACGCGACGACGCCGATCCCCACCGTCCACGCCGCCCGGCGCGGGTCGTCCCAGAACGCCAGGCGCCAGCGGTGGTCGCAGAGCGCGAGGCAGCCGAGCGAGACCAGCAGCGCCGCCAGGTACGCGAACGCGATCACCCGCGGCCCCGCACGACGTCGCTCCACAGGCCGCGCGGCAGCGCCGACGCCAGGTACCCGGGCCGCAGCGGCGCCGGCAGCGGGCGGGCCGACGTCTCCCCCAGCAGCCGCTTGGCCACGAGCTCCGCGCCGATGAGCACCATCGGCAGCCCGACGCCGGGCACGGTGCCGCCGCCGACGTGCAGCAGGTTCGGCACGTGCCGCGACGCGACGCCCGGCCGGAACAGCGCCGACTGGCGCAGCGTGTGCTCCATCCCCAGGGCCGTGCCGCGCCACGCGTGCAGGTCCCGCGCGAAGTCCGCCGGTCCGACGACCCGCCGGACCACGACCCGCGAGCGCAGGTCCGGCACACCGGCCCACGCCCCGACCTGGTCGAGGTAGCGGTCCGCGTACGCGTCGAGCTCGCCGGGGCGCGACCCGATCGACGGGTCCGCCGGGAACGGCACGAGGACGAACAGGTTCTCGTGCCCGGGCGGCGCCGCGGTCGGGTCGGACGCGGTCGTGCGCGAGACGTACGCCGAGGCGACCTCCGGCACGCGCAGGTCCTGCGGACGCGACGAGGGGCCGGTGCCGAGGATCGCGTCGAAGTTCGCCGTCCAGTCGCTCGTGAAGAACAGCGAGTGGTGCCGCAGCTGCGGCAGCTCGCCCCGGACGCCCGCCATGACCAGCAGCGCGGAGATGCCCGGCCCCCGGCCGTCCCACGCGTCGGCCGGCAGGTCCGCGTGCGCGGGGTCGAGCAGCGCGGTCTCGGTGTGGTGCCGGTCGGCGCCGGAGACGACGACGTCCGCGGGGACGAGCGTCCCGTCGGCGAGGCGCACGCCGCGCGCCCGGCCGGTGCGGCGCGGGTGGCGCAGCGACCGCGGGACGTCGTCGACCTCGATCGCCACCACGTCCGCACCGGTGCGGACGTCGACGCCCTCCTCGACCGCGGCCTTCTCCAGCGCCTCGACCAGCCGGTACACGCCGCCGCGCGGGTAGTGGACGCCGTCGGCGAGGTCGAGGTGCGACATGAGGCTGTACAGCGCGGGCACCCGGTACGGCGAGGAGCCGAGGAACACCGCGTGGTAGCTGAGCACCTGCCGCAGCACGGGGTGCTGCACGGTCGCCGCGACCTTGTCCGCGAGGGACTGCGCCATGAGCCGCGCCAGCGTGCCGCCGCGGCCCGCGAGGTCGCGCGACAGCAGCCGGTCCGGCCGCTCGAAGGTCGTGTAGAGGAAGTGGTCGAGCGCGACGCGGTACGCGTCCGACGCCTCGTCGACGAACCGCCGCATCGACGCACCCGCCCCCGGCTCGAGCGCGTCGAACCGGTCGGCGTTCGCCGCCCAGTCGGCGACGACGTCGAACGGCTCGACCCCCGCCCCCGGCTCCGGGAACAGCCGGTACGCGGGGTCGAGCCGCACGAGGTCGACCTCGTCCGCGAGGCGGCGCCCGAGCAGCGCGAACGTGTGCTCGATGACCTCGGGCATGAACCACCAGGACGGGCCGGTGTCGAACCGGAAGCCGTCCACCTCCCACGTCCCGGCGCGTCCGCCGACGCGCTCGTGCCGCTCGAGCAGCGTCACGTGCGCGCCGCCGCGCGCGAGCAGCGCCGCCGTCGCCAGCCCGCCGACGCCGCCGCCGACCACCACGACCCGCACGGGTCCCGTCCCGCTCACGCGCGCCCTCCCACCCGCTCGCGCACGACCGCCGCGGCCCGCTCGGCCCAGGGCCGTCCGCGCCGCACGGCAGCCCCCGCGAGCGCGCGGCCCACGACGCCGCCGACGACGGCGGCCTTCTCCGGGCCGGGCACGCGGACGCGCCGGGCGGCGAGGTCCTCGGCCGGGGTGGCCGCCAGCCGGTCGAGCAGCCGCGCGTACAGCGCGAGCGTCGCCTCCACGGCGCACCGCGCCCGCGGCGGCAGCTCGGGCAGGGCGGCGCGCGCGACCGCGAGGTCGCCCGCCACCTCGTCCAGGACCGCGCGCACGTCGGCGTCGGTGAGGTGCTCCGGGTCGACGTCCGGGAAGTAGCTGCGGCCCAGGTCGCCGCGGTCGGCGCCGAGGTCGCGCAGGAAGTTGATCTTCTGGAACGCGGCGCCCAGGGCGCGCGCACCGGCGACGGCGCGGGCGGACGGCTCGACGGGCGGGTCGCCCGGACCGCGCTCGGCGGCGAGGAAGACGCGCAGGCACATGACGCCGACGACCTCGGCCGACCCGTACACGTACCGCTCGTAGCTCTCCCGGTCGTGCGTGCGCACGGTCAGGTCGGCGCGCATCGAGGCGAAGAACGGGTCGACCTCCGCGTGCCCGATGCCGGTGCGGCGGGCCGTCCGGGCGAACGCGTGCACCACGACGTTGGTCGAGTAGCCGGTCACGAGCGCCCGTGCCGTCTGCGCCTCGAGCTCGTCGAGCTCGGCGGCGGCGTCGGGACCGCGGTAGGTGTCGACGACCTCGTCGGCGAGCCGCACGAGCGCGTACACCGCCTCGATGTCGTGCCGCGGGGGCCCGCCGAGCAGGCGCGTGCCCAGCCCGAACGACGTGGAGTAGGCGCGCAGCACGACGGCGCTCGCGCGTGCGGCCGTCGCGTCGTACAGACGCGCGCCGGCCGTGTCCTGGTCGGGTCCCTGCATCGTCGCGGTGACGTCCCTCCGTGCCGCGCGGCGCCCGGCGCCGCGGTCGTGGTCGACGCCGGTCCGCCCGGCGTGCAGCTGCTGCCCGTGCACCGGTCAGTGCCCGCGTGCGACGAGGTCGTCCACGACGCCCGCCAGGTACCCGGCGAGCGGCTCGGGCAACGTCGTCGTCGCGAGGGTACGCGCGATGTCGGCGGCCCGTCGGGTCACCAGGCGCACCTCGTCAAGCGCCCCGGACCCGCGCATGACGTCCCGGACACGGGCGGCGCCGTCGTCGTCGAGGTCGCCGCGGCCGACGTGCGCGCGCAGCACGTCCCGCCCCGCCCCGTCCGCCCGCTCCCAGGTGAGCCGGAGCAGCTCCGTGCGCTTGCCGGAGCGCAGGTCGGACAGGACCGACTTGCCGGTCGCGGCGGGGTCGCCGAACACGCCGAGCTCGTCGTCGGTCAGCTGGTAGGCCATCCCGAGCGCGGTGCCGACGAGCGCGAGCGCGGTGCGCTGCCCGTCGGTCCCGCCCGCGACGACGGCGCCGGACTCGAGCGGCACGCGGAACGAGTAGGCGGCGGTCTTGAGCTCGGCGACGAGGAGCGTGTCGACGTCCGCGAGCGCGCGGACCTCCCCGCGCACGTCGAGCAGCTCGCCCGCGACCGTCGTGTCGACGCCGCCGGCGAGGAGCCGGACCAGCTCGGCGACGACGGGCGCCGGCACGTCGGCCCGTGCGACGAGCCCGAACGCCTGCGCGAGCGCGGTGTCCCCGGCCAGCAGGGCCGCGGCGGCCACCTGCTCGTCCTGCCGGGCACCGGCGACGCCCTCGGCGGCGAGGCGCGCACGCGTGGCCCCGGCGACGTTGGGCCGTCCGCGGCGGACCTCGTCGCGGTCCAGCAGGTCGTCGTGCACGAGCATCGCGGTGTGCAGCATCTCCTGGGCGGCGGCGACGGGGGCGACGGCGGCGACGTCGGTGCCGCCCAGCCCGAGGTACGCGGTCACGGTGAGCCGCGGGCGCATGAGCTTGCCGCCCAGCCCGGCACCGAGGTCCGTCCACAGCTGCGCGTGGTCCGCGGCGAGGGCGCGGCCGTGCTGCACGCGGTCGGCGACGACCTCGGCGAGCAGGCGCTCGGCCACGGCGGTGGCGTGCTCGACGGCGTGCGCGAGCGCGACGCGCCCGTCCGCGACGGCCCGTCCGGGTGCGCCGGGACGTACGCCCGTGCCGACGTCCTGCACGTCGTGCTCGTCCATCCCCCACCCCTCCCGCCGGAATCCCTCAGCGTACTGAGCATCTGCGTCGCCGCGACCCGACTTCCCCGCGGGCCCGGCCGCCGGATGCGTCGTGTCGGGAAGTGTTGAAAAGTGTTTGAACCTGTTGAGATAGGCCGCGGTCGCGGTACCCTCGACGCATGACGTGGATGGTGACGGGCGGGGCGGGGTACATCGGGGCGCACGTGGTGCGGGCGTTCCTCGACGCGGCGGAGCGGACCGGTGACACCACGCTCGCACCGGTCGTCCTCGACGACCTCTCGAGCGGGCACCGCGGCTTCGTGCCGGACGGTGTGCCCCTCGTCGAGGCCTCCGTCGTCGACACCGCGGCCGTGCGCGCGGCCCTGGTCGAGCACGGCGTGAGCGGTGTCGTGCACCTCGCGGGGTTCAAGTACGCGGGGGTGTCCGTCGAGCGCCCCCTGCACACCTACGAGCAGAACGTCACCGGCACGGCGCACCTGCTGGCCGCGATGGCGGACGCGGACGTCGAGAGCATCGTGTTCTCGTCGTCCGCCGCGGTCTACGGCACGCCCGACGTCGACGTGGTGACGGAGGAGACGCCCACCGCTCCCGAGTCGCCGTACGGCGAGTCCAAGCTCATCGGCGAGTGGCTGCTGCGCGACCAGGGCCGCGCCACCGGCCTGCGCCACACGTCGCTGCGCTACTTCAACGTCGTCGGCTCCGGGTACCCGGACCTGTACGACTCGAGCCCGCACAACCTGTTCCCGCTGGTGCTGGCCGCCCTGACGGCCGGCCGCACGCCGCGCATCAACGGCGACGACTACCCGACGCCCGACGGCACGTGCGTGCGCGACTACGTCCACGTCGCGGACCTCGCCGTCTCGCACGTCGCCGCGGCACGCGCGCTCGCGGCGGGGCGCCCGCTGGACCACGTCTACAACCTCGGCTCCGGGGACGGGCTCTCGGTGCGGCAGGTCATGACGACGGTGGCCGAGGTGACGGGCATCGCGTTCGAGCCCGAGGTCGCCCCGCGCCGCCCGGGCGACCCTGCCCGGATCGTCGCGTCCGGCGAGGCGGCCGCGCGCGACCTCGAGTGGCGCATGCGCCACTCCGCAGCCGACATGGTCGCGAGCGCCTGGGAGGCGCACCGGCGCGGCGCCGCCTGACGCGACCGGCCGCGAGGTCCGCCCCCGTGCGGGCCTCGCGGTCAGCGCGCCGCCGGCTCCAGCGCCTGCAGGCGGGGCAGCATCGCGGCGAACCGCTCCAGCTCCCGCTCGGACCCCGCGTAGACCCCGCGCTCGCGCGGCCAGTGCACGACGACGTCGCCGAACCCGAGCGCCGCCGCGCGCTCCACGCCCTCGGCCGCGAGACCGGCGTCCCGCAGCGAGAACACGGGCGCACCGTCCAGGCTCAGCCAGCGGGGCACCCGCACGCCGGCCGCCCGCTCGACCTCGTCGAACGCCTCCGCCATGCGGGCCAGCCCCTGCCACCACGCCTCCTGGGCGTCCGCCTCGTCGCCCGCACCCACGCCCGTGCCGGGACCGTAGGTCGCCCACCCCTGCCCGTGCCGCGCGGCGAGCGCCATGCCCCGCGGGCCGTTCGCGGCGACGACGAAGGGCGTCCGCGGCCGTGCCAGCGTGCCCGGCACCATGCGGGCGGCGTGCGCCTCGTAGAACTCCCCCGCGTGGTCGGTCACCGGCTGTGTCAGCAGGGCGTCCAGGACCTCGACGAACTCCGCGAAGCGCCGCGTCCGCTCCCCGCGGGCCGGCGCCGGTCCCAGCACCCCCGCGTCCCACCCCTCGCCGCCCGCGCCCACACCGAGCACGAAGCGGCCGCCCGACACGTCGTCGAGACCCATCACGTCCTTGGCGAAGGGCACGGGGTGCCGGAAGTTCGGGGACGCGACCCAGGTGCCCAGCCCGATGCGCTCGGTGACGGCGGCGGCCGCGGCCAGCAGCGGCACGGTCGCGAACCACGGCTCGTCCGCGAGGTCGCGCCAGGCCAGGTGGTCGTAGGTCCACGCATGGTCGAACCCGAGCCCCTCGGCGCGCCGCCAGCGCTCGCGCGCCCGCGACCAGCGCTCCTGCGGCAGCAGCACGATCCCGATCCTCACCACGCCCCGCACGCTAGCGGAGCGCGTGTCACGCGCCACAGCACCGGAGTGCTCTCGGGTCGTGACACCGCCGCCCGGCCGACCTACCCTCGACGGGATGGACCTCGAGGTGCGACACCTGCGGATGGTCGCCACGGTGGCCGAGCACGGCAGCGTGACGAAGGCGGCGGCGGCCCTGGGGCTGGCCCAACCGGCGCTCAGCGCCCAGCTCTCCCGGATCGACCGCACGCTCGGCGGCGCGGTGTTCGTCCGCGACCACCGCGGCGTGCGCCCGACGCCGCTGGGCACGCTCGTGCTCGAGCGCGCCCGGACCCTGCTGCCCGCCATGGACGCGCTCGTCCTCGACGCGCACCGCCTGGCGCGCGGCGACGACGGGCCGGACGGCCTGCGCGTGGCGGTCGTCGGCTCCGCGCTCGCGGCGGCGTTCGCGCGCCGCGTCGACGGCGCCTGCCCGGGACGCACCGTGCTGCGCACCGCCTGGTCGGCCGCGGCCGCGACCGCCGAGCTCGCCTCCGGGACGCACGACGCCCTGCTCGCCGGCATGTGCGCCGACGCGCTCCCGCCGTCGGCCCCGGGCGTGCACTGGCGCCTCGTCGGGACGGACGCGGTCCAGGTGCTCGTGCCGGCCGGTCACCCCAGCCCGGACGAGGCGGACCTGACGACCTTCGCGGACGAGCGCTGGTTCACCGCGCCGGGCGACAGCTGCTTCGCCGCGTGCTTCGCGGCCTCCTGCACCCGGGCGGGGTTCACGCCGCGGGCCCCCAGCGAGTGCGAACGGTCCGCCGGGCTCGAGCTCGTGCGTGCCGGTGCGGGCGTCGGGCTGGCGCAGCCCTTCGGGTCGCGACCGGAAGGCGTGCGGGCCGTCGCGCTGCGCGGACGTCCGCTCGCGTGGTCCACCTGGCTCGCCGTGCACGAGGGCGTCCCCGAGGCGCTGCGCGCGGCCCTGCTGACGGCGGCGCGGACGGCGCGGGCCGACGGGCTCGAGGCGGCGGGCGGCGTGCGGGACCCCCGGACGGCGTCGTATGACCCGATCGGTATGCCCGCTTGACGGCTGTCACTCCGTACCGTCACAGCACGGTCGTCCCCCACGAGAGGCAGCCCTCACCATGACCCTCACCCGCACCCGGCGCGCGGCGCTCTCCGGCGCCGCCGCGCTCGCCCTGCTGCTCGGCCCGCTCGCCGCCGGCAGCGGCGCCGCGGCCCCCGCGTCGAGCGGCCCGGCCGGCACCGCCGCCGTCCCTGCCGCCGACGTCCCCGCCGCGATGCTCGACGCCCTCGAGCGCGACCTCGGCGTCCCGCGCGAGAAGGCGCTGCAGCGCCTGTCGTTCCAGTCCGACGCCGCCACCCGCGTCCGCACCCTGTCCCAGGCCCTCGGCGACACCTACGCCGGCGCGTGGGTGGACCCGGCCCGGGGCACCGTGCACGTCGCGTCCACGGCGCCGCAGCGCGTGCGCGGGCCCGTCGCGCAGGGCGTCACCGCCGTGCCGGCCGAGCGCTCCCTCGCCGAGCTCGAGTCGATCGGCGCGCGCCTCGACGCCGCGGGCCTGCCCGCGGACGTCGCCACCTGGTACGTCGACGTGCCGGCCAACGAGGTCGTCGTCGAGGCCGTGGGCTCCGCCACGACGGCCGCGGCGGACCTGGTCGCGGCCGCGGGCGTCCCCGCGGACGCGGTCCGCGTGGAGTCCACCCCGGCGGCGCCGCGCACGTTCCTCGACGTGGTCGGCGGCAACGCGTACTACATCAACAACGCCTCGCGCTGCTCCGTCGGCTTCGCCGTGCAGGGCGGATTCGTGACGGCCGGCCACTGCGGCCGCACCGGTGCGACGACCACCAACCCGTCCGGCACGTTCCGCGGCTCGTCCTTCCCCGGCAACGACTACGCGTGGGTCCAGGTCGCCGCCGGCAACGCGACGATCGGCGCCGTCAACAACTACTCCGGCGGGCGGGTCGCGGTCCGCGGCTCCCAGCAGGCCGCCGTCGGCGCCTACGTGTGCCGCTCGGGCAGCACGACAGGGTGGCGCTGCGGCACCGTCCAGGCCTACAACACCTCGGTCCGGTACGCCGAGGGCACCGTCAGCGGCCTCATCCGCACGACGGTCTGCGCGGAGCCCGGTGACTCCGGCGGCTCGCTGCTCGCCGGCAACCAGGCGCAGGGCGTCACGTCCGGCGGCAGCGGCAACTGCCGCACCGGGGGCACGACGTACTTCCAGCCGGTGAACGAGATCCTCCAGGCCTACGGCCTGCGGCTCGTCCTGGGCTGACCGGCCGCCCGCACCGCGCCCCGGGACGCCTCCCGCGTCCCCGGGGCGCGCGTGCGTCCCGGGGCGCGCGTGCGTCGGCAGGTCACGCCGGGTCAGCCCCAGCCGAGCGCGTGCAGGCGGTCGTCGTCGATGCCGAAGTGGTGGGCGACCTCGTGCACCACGGTGACCGCCACCTCCTCGACGACGTCGTCGCGGTCCTCGCACAGGGCGAGCGTGGGGTTGCGGTAGATCGTGATGCGGTCGGGCAGCGAACCCGCCGCCCAGAACTCCCCGCGCTCCGTCAGCGGCGTGCCCTCGTACAGGCCCAGCAGCTCGGGGTCGTCGGCCGGGGCGTCGTCCTCGACGAGCACGACGACGTTGTCCATCATCGCCGCCAGCTCCGGGGGGATCTCGTCCAGGGCGTCCCGGACGGCGTCCTCGAACTCCTCGCGCGTCATGTCGACCACGGGGACCATCCTCTCGCGGGCCCGCCGGGCGCCGCGTCCTCGCAGGTGGCGCGGACCACAGCGGCTCGCTTTGGAGTTCCGGGCACCCACCCCGTATGGTTATCACCGGTCTTCCGACGCCTCGACGTCCGGGGCGGACAACGCCCTCATCGTCTAGCGGCCTAGGACCCCGCCCTTTCACGGCGGTAGCACGGGTTCGAATCCCGTTGGGGGTACGGACCCTGCGAGAGCAGGATCAGCAGTAGGCAGTAGGTTTGGAGCGGTCACGGCCGCTTCAAGGCCCCGTAGCGCAGTTGGTTAGCGCGCCGCCCTGTCACGGCGGAGGTCGCGGGTTCAAGTCCCGTCGGGGTCGCTGCGAGGGCCGGTCTTCGGACCGGCGCTCTCGCTTCGAGGCTCTGTAGCTCAGTTGGTAGAGCGTTCGACTGAAAATCGAAAGGTCACCGGATCGACGCCGGTCGGAGCCACACCAGACGGCCCCGCGGGACGCCCGCCGGGGCCGTCGCTCTGTCCGGACCCGGGACGCCACGAGCCCTCACCAGAGCCCTCCCCGGCGCCGCCCGCCCGCAGACCCTCCACGGCCGCGGCAGTGCGAGCACCCCCCCACCGCGCGCAGGACGTCCGGTTCGGGACCCACGTCCCGGCCCCACGGCTCCCGGCGCCCCTAGCGTGGTGCGCACCGCACACCCCCCACGAAGGACCGTCCCGTGACGACGACCACCACCGAGCGTCCGCAGCCGCGCCCGCAGGACCCGCGCACCCCCGGCACCCCGTGGCACGAGACCGGCCTCACCGGCCCCGTCATCCCCGTGCCGCCCACCACGCACCCCGCGGGCGACCTCGTCCACCCCTGGGTCGACTGACCGCCCGGCTCCGCGCCGCCCCCGCACCCCCTGCGGGGCGCTGACCTCGCGCGACGGCGGAGGCACCGGCAGACTGAGTCCTCCGGCACCCGCCCCGAGCGGGGCAGATCGCAGGAAGGTCGTGGTGATGGTCACGCACTCCGGGTGGGCGAGCGACGCACGCCCCGACGCACCTCAGGACCACAGGTCGCTGGGTCAGCTCGTCAGCGACCTCAGCGAGCAGGCCTCACGCCTCGTCCGCGCCGAGATCGACCTGGCGAAGGCCGAGATGGCGGCGAAGGCGAAGCAGGCGGGCATCGGCGCGGGCCTCCTCGCCGGCGCAGGCGTGCTGGGCCTGTACGCGTTCGGCACGCTCCTCGCGACGATCATCATCGCGCTCGCGAACGCGATGCCCGCCTGGTTGGCCGCGCTCATCGTGACCGTGGTGCTGCTGGCGGTCACGGGCGTGCTGGCGCTGCTCGGCGTCAAGCGCCTGCAGAAGGGCGTCCCGCCGACGCCCGAGCGGGCCGTCGAGAACGTGCACGAGGACGTCGAGGCCGTGAAGAAGGGGTTCGGAGGATGAGCGACGACGAGGCGACGAAGATCACCACGCCGAAGATCAGTGAGCTCGAGGCCGAGGTCACGCTGACCCGCGGCCAGCTGGCCTCGACGGTCGACGCCCTCGCCGAGCGGCTGGACCCTCGCGTGCAGAAGGACCGGCTCGTCGCCGACGGCAAGCGCCTCGTCTTCGACGCGACCGACGAGGCCGCCCTGCCCGAGGACCGGGCCCGGGCGCGCAAGGTCCTGGCGGTGGCGGGTGCGGTCGCCGCGCTGGTCCTCGTCGGGATCGTCCGCAAGGTCACCCGCTAGCCGACCGGCCGGGCGCCCGCCGCCGGCCCGGCACGGTGCAACGACCACGAGGGGCCGCCGACCGCCGGTCGGCGGCCCCTGTGCGTGCCCCTGGACCTGCCTGCCCACGGACCGGCGAGCGGCCAGGACCACGCACGGCGCGCGGGGCGCGCCCGCGAACGACGGAGGGCCGCGTCGGCTGGTGCCGACGCGGCCCTCACGGCTCTCGCGTGCGCAGCGTCCCCGCGACGCCTCAGGTCCTCGTCACGGGCAGACCCCTCCACGGCGCCCGGTCGCGCACTCCCCCGCGGTGCGCGCGCTCCGGCGCCGGTGGCCGATGCCCGTGGTGGTCAGGCCGTCTGGCGCGGCTGCGGAACCCCGTTGAGGAGGTCACGGACCTCCGACTCGCGGTACCGGCGGTGGCCGCCGAGCGTCCGGATGGACGAGAGCTTGCCGGACTTGGCCCAACGCGTGACCGTCTTCGGGTCGACCCGGAACAGGGTCGCCACCTCGGACGGGGTCAGCAGGGTCTCCGACTCTGGCGAGTGTGCGGCGGACATGGATCCCTCCTTGTCGGTGCAGCCCGACGACGGGTGATCCCGTCGATCCGGACCTGGGGTGAGGTCGCGTCGTTGCGCCACCTCAGCATGAACGAATCTGACACATGCGGCACTCCCGGACACAACGCCGAGGCCCGTGCCGGCCCGCTCCGCCCCCGTCGCTCACCGCGGCGGGCACGGGTGAGCGCTGTCCAGATCAGCGTAAACCTCCCGAATCCGGACAGCCAGCCAGCACGGCACGAACCGCCGACGCGCCTGCGCACACGGGGCGAGGAGGCCGCCGGGGCCGGCGGTCCGCGGGTCCGCTCATGCCCCTGACCAGCGGCGACGCGGCGCAGCGGGGAGGCGGACAGGTGGGTCCGCGCATCGTTCACTCGAACGAGTCAGTGGTGCGACCGTTTTCACCCAGTCGGCTGCGCCACATCCGACTTATGCGTATCAGTAAGTGGGACGGAGCGCCCGGTGGCAGCGGACCGCCGAGGCCGCGTCACGCCAGCCGCGGGGGCGAGTCACAGACCGGTGCGCCGCGACCCGTGCCGCTCGCACGTCGCTGGCGCTGCGCACCGCCTCCCCATCCCACGGCCGGCCCACCCCGCCCGGCCCGGCACCGCCGGCGCCGAGGCGGCCACCGGGCCCCGGACGGCACGCCCGACGTGACGTGCGCCCCCTCCGCCCCCGCAGGTGGCTGGAATGGATCGCGAGCATGTACCGTTGCCTCACGAAGAGACTCAACAGCACCCGGGGCCGCTCGTGTCAGCACGGAGCCGCCCCGCTTCCACGTTAGAGGGGGTCGATGCCATGGGGCGCGGCCGTCAGAAGGCAAAGCAGACGAAGGTGGCTCGGGAGCTGAAGTACTTCAGCCCGGACACCAACTACCGGGCTCTCGAGCAGGAGCTCACGTCGCGCAGCCGCAACGATGTCGTCACGGAAAGCCGCCGCAGCGCGGTGGACACGGACGACGACGACCCCACCACGTGGGACCGCTGGTCCACGGGGGACGACGAGCGCTGACGCGGTCGGCACCCCGGTGCCGGTCCCGTAGGCCCTCGCCCGGGTCGACCGCCGGGTCACGAGCAGCGTGCTCGGCGGCGTCACACGATGCTGCCTCCGTGCGCCGTCCCGCACGTCGCGGGACGGCGCACGGTCGTGTCGTGCGCCCGACGACCTCGCGACGTCCGGGCACTGCGACCGTCCTCGCGCCCTGACAGGGGCCGACGGTGGGGTCCCTAGCCGTCGCCGGGCGTCGAGCCGGCCTGCCGCGGCGCGCTGCCGGGTGCGCCGCCAACGTGGCGCGGCTGCCGCCGTGCGGGCCCGTCGCGCGGGGTCCTGCACGTGCCCGGGGGACGCCGGCACGCCGGTCGCCCCGGCGTGCGACCTCCCGGTGCTCAGCCCGCCCGGTACGCGCCGTGCAGCCGCACGGCGCCGCCCTGGACGCCCTTCGTCCCGGCGACGAGATCGCCCGAGGACGCGTCGTCGTCGCCCGGCGTGCGCACGGTCCCCAGCACCCACGCGGGCAGACCGCGGTCGCGGGCGGCCGTCTGGACGGCGTCCGCGACGTCGGGCGCGACGATCGCGACCATGCCGACGCCGAGGTTGAGCGTCCCCTCGAGGTCACCCCACGGCACCTGCCCGAGCTGCTGCACGAGGCCGAACACCGGCGGCAGCTCCCAGGAGGCCCGGTCCACGTCCGCGACGAGCCCCGCGGGCAGCACCCGCGCGACGTTCGCGGCGAGGCCGCCGCCCGTCACGTGGCTGAACGCATGCACACGGTCGGCGCCGAACTCCTCGACGAGCGCGAGGCAGTCCGCGGCGTAGACGCGCGTCGGCTCGAGCAGCTCCTCGCCCAGCGTGCGGCCGAGGACGTCCACGTGCCGCTCCAGGCCCCAGCCGGCGACCTGGACGACGCGCCGCACCAGCGAGTAGCCGTTCGAGTGCAGGCCCGACGAGCCGAGCGCGACGAGCACGTCCCCGCTGCGCACCCGCTCGGGGCCGAGCAGCCCGTCCGCCTCGACGACGCCCGTGGCGGCACCGGCGACGTCGTACTCGTCCGGGCCGAGCAGGCCGGGGTGCTCCGCCGTCTCGCCGCCGACCAGCGCGGTGCCCGCGACGGAGCACGCCGCGGCGATGCCGCGCACCACGTCCGCGATCCGCTCGGGCACGACGCGGCCGCACGCGATGTAGTCGGTCATGAACAGGGGCCTGGCGCCCACGACGACGATGTCGTCGACCACCATGCCGACGAGGTCGAACCCGATCGTGTCGTGCACGTCCAGGGCCTGGGCGACCGCCACCTTCGTACCGACGCCGTCGGTCGAGGTGGCCAGCAGCGGACGCCGGTACGCGGTGAGGGCGCTCGCGTCGAAGAGGCCCGCGAAGCCGCCGACGCCCCCGAGCACCTGCGGGCCGTGCGTCGCCCGCACGGCGTCCTTCATGAGCTCGACGGCGCGGTCCCCGGCCTCGGTGTCGACGCCCGCGGACGCGTACGTCACGGGCTGCGTGGTGGCGTTCACGGGTGCTCGAGCGCGGTCGCGCCACCGGACGTCGGGACGATCGAGAGCAGGCCGTCCTCGGGCGCGCCGAGGGGCAGCTCGTTCTGCTCGAGGAGGTTCTTGCCGAGCCGGTCCGCGGACGGCAGCTCGATCGGGTACCGGCCGCTGAAGCAGGCCGTGCACAGCTGCGTGGCGGGCTGCTCGGTCGCCTCGATCAGCCCCTCCTCGGAGATGTAGCCGAGCGAGTCGGCGCCGAGGGACTGCCCGATCTCCTCGACGGCGAGGCCGTTGGCGATGAGCTCGGCCCGCGAGGCGAAGTCGATGCCGTAGAAGCAGGGCCACTTCACCGGTGGCGAGCTGATGCGCACGTGCACCTCGGCCGCACCGGCCTCGCGGAGCATCCGCACGAGCGCGCGCTGGGTGTTGCCGCGCACGATCGAGTCGTCGACGACGACGAGCCGCTTGCCGCGGATGACGTCGCGCAGCGGGTTGAGCTTGAGCCGGATGCCGAGCTGGCGCAGCGTCTGCGACGGCTGGATGAAGGTGCGGCCCACGTAGGCGTTCTTCGTCAGGCCCTGCCCGAACGGGATGCCGGACTCGGTCGCGTAGCCGACCGCGGCGGGCGTGCCGGACTCGGGCACGGGGATGACGAGGTCCGCCTCCACGGGGTGCTCCTGCGCGAGCCGGCGGCCCATCGCGACACGCGCGGCGTGCACCGAGCGGCCGTTGATGGAGGTGTCCGGGCGCGCGAGGTAGACGTACTCGAAGACGCACCCGGCACGGTCGACGGGCGCGAACCGCTGGGAGCGCAGGCCGTCCGCGTCGATGGCGATGAACTCGCCCGGCTCGACCTCGCGCACGAACGACGCCCCGACGATGTCGAGCGCCGGCATCTCGGACGCGACGACCCAGCCGCGCTCGAGCCGGCCGAGCACGAGCGGGCGCACGCCCTGCGGGTCGCGCGCGGCGTACAGCGTGCGCTCGTCCATGAACACGAGGCTGAACGCGCCACGCAGGCGCGGGAGCACCTCCATGGCCGTCGACTCGAGCGTGTGGTCCGGGTCGCCGGCGAACAGCGCCGTGATGAGCGCCGTGTCGGTCGTGTTGCCGCGCGCGAGCTCCCCGCGGCGCTGCGGCCCGTACCGCTCCTCGACGAGCTGCACCAGCTCCGCCGAGTTCGTCAGGTTGCCGTTGTGGCCCAGGGCGACGGTGCCGGCCGCGGTGGCGCCGAGCGTCGGCTGCGCGTTCTCCCAGGTCGACTTGCCGGTCGTCGAGTAGCGCGCGTGCCCGATGGCGATGTGCCCCTGCAGGGCGTTCAGCGCGGTCTCGTCGAAGACCTGGGAGACCAGGCCCATGTCCTTGTAGACCAGCAGCTGCTGGCCGTTGGACGTCGCGATGCCCGCGGACTCCTGCCCGCGGTGCTGCAACGCGTACAGCCCGAAGTAGGTGAGCTTGGCGACCTCCTCGCCCGGGGCCCAGACGCCGAAGACGCCACAGGCGTCCTGCGGGCCCTTCTCGTTCGGGAGGAGGTCGTGGTTCAGACGGCCGTCTGCGCGGGGAGCCACACCACCATGGTGGCACACCTCACCGGCGGCGGCCGCGCCCGCTCACCGTCTCCCGCGGGTGCTGCGGCGGTCCGCCGCCAGCGCGAGCACGGCCCCGACGAGCAGCCCGAGCACGGCGCCCGCGAGCGCCGCGAGGAGCCGCACCGTGTTCTGCCCGTCCAGGAACGGCAGCACGCCGACGTCCGTCCCCGCCGTGCCGCGGTCGGGACCGAGCACGAGCGCGAGGACGAGCCCGAGCAGCGCACCGAGCAGGGCGCCCGCGGTGGCGAACGCCCGGTACCGGGGGGCGCGGCGCACGGTCGCCGGGGTGGCGGTCCGGACCAGCTCCTCCTCCGACGGCACCGCCGGCGGCGCGTCCGCGCCCTCGGACGCCGCCTCGTCGGCCGACGCCGGCACGGGCCGCTCGGCGGGTCCGGGGACGGGCGCGGCGCCGGGCTCGGGGGTGGGCGCGGCGGGCCGGTCGTCGTCTGCGTGGGCCTCGGGCACCCGGTGATCCTAGGTCAGCGCTCGCGCGCCGCCTGCAGCGGCAGGAGCTCGGAGAGGTCGGCCCGTTCCCCGGAGGCGCGGACGCGACCGGAGCCGAGCGCCTCGTCCCAGGTGGTGCGCCCGGCGGCGAGCGCGAGCCACGTCGCGGGGTCGGTCTCGACGACGTTCGGCGGCGTGCCGCGCGTGTGCCGCGGCCCCTCGACGGCCTGCACGGCACCGTCCGGCGGGACGCGCACCTCGACCGAGTTGCCGGGGGCGACGTCGGCGAGCTCCTCGAGGGTGAACCGCACGGCGGTGCGGCGGTCGCGGACGGAGACGGCGTCGGGGTCGGCCCGCCAGGCGGCGAGCGCGGCCCGGCCGTCGGCGGGGTCGGTGCGGCGGCGCGGTGGCATGTCCCGATCATCCCCGGCCGCGCGACGGGCCCGCACCGCGGCGCTGCCCGGGGCCGAGGCGGCTCAGTCCGCGGGGGACCCCCGGTACCCGACGAACCACGTCGGCTCGACCCGGTACATGCGCACGTCGTCGCCCCAGGTCGTCGGGTCGGACCCGTAGTGCTGCGCCCAGTGCGCGATCGTCTCGTCCCAGGTCGGGTCCTGGGGGTCGAGGCGCACGGCCGTGCCGTGGCAGAAGACGCCCAGGCGCTCACCGTCCACGTGCGCGACGCTCACCGCGGGGCGTCGCGCCAGGTGCCGCGCCTTCGCCGAGCGCCCGTCGGTGCCGAACGTCCAGCGGCCGTGCAGGAAGTGTCCGTCGACGGCGCTCACGCGCGGCTCCCCGCGCGCCGTGACGGTGGCGAGGGTGAGCACCTTCATGCCCGTGAGCGCGGCGACCACCTGGGCCGCGTCCATGCGGCGCTCGCCGCTGACGATCTCGCGCAGGTGCGCCGTGCCGCCGGCGTGGGACGCCGTCATCAGGGCGTCGAGCGCGGCGATCTCCTCCGGGGTCTCGTGCACGACCGTGACGCTAGACCCGGCCGCCGACACGCGTCCGCGCCCGGCCGCCGTGCGCGCACGGACGCGGCGAGGCCGCGGACGTCACGCAGGACGTCCGCGGCCTCGTCGGTGCTGCGGGACCGGGCCCGTCAGCTCACCACCTGGCGTTGCGGGCGAGCTCCAGGGCGATCTCCTGCCACCACTGGCCGGCCGCCGGGCCGCCGTTGCAGGCGCCGTCGGACTCGCCGGGCAGCTTGATCCACAGCAGCGCGTCCGCGCCCTGGATGCCCGTGCTGGTGGTCGGACGCTCGCCGAGCGCGCGGCCGCGCGGGTTGCACCACTCGCCGTTGGACCCGTTGCCGTTGCGCGACGTGTCGATGACGAACGTCTTCCCGCCGGTCAGCCGCGAGATCTCCTGGCCGTACGCCGCCGTCTCGGCCGTCGTGCGGTAGTTCGAGACGTTGAGCGAGAAGCCGACCGCGTCGGAGAACCCGACCAGCTGCAGGCGGCGGGCCGCCTCGGAGGCCGACAGCCACGCCGAGTGACCGGCGTCGATGTAGACGCGGGCACCGGCCGCGGTCAGGGACTTCGCGGCGTACCGCAGGAAGCCGACGCGGTCGCCCTGGCCGGAGCAGTCGCCGAGCTGGGCGAGCGCGTCGGGCTCGAGGACGACGATCGGGCGGCCCTGGATGCCCTGGGCGACCGTGTCGATCCAGCGCGCGTACTCGGACTCCCCGACGCCGCCGCCGGAGTGCGAGCCGCAGTCACGGCCCGGGATGGCGTACACGACGAGCATCGGGGTCCTGCCGGCCGCGACGGCCCGTCCGGTGTAGTCGCGGACCTCCTGCTGGGCGTGGCTCGCGTCGGCCCAGTTGCCGACCCAGTACGCCTGCGGCGTGAGGGCGATCTTCTCGAGCAGGGCCTTGTCCGTGCCGGACGCCGCCTGCCAGGCGCGGTAGGCCTGCGTGGTCGGGTCGACGTACAGCGAGCCGGCGGGCTGCGGGGCCGGGGTGGTCTGCGTCGGGGTGGGCGTGGGCGTCGGGGTGGCCGTCTGCGTGGGACGCGGCGTGGTCGGCGTCGGGCTCGGCGTGGCCGTCGGCTGCGTCACCGTGCCGGTGCAGACGGTGCCGTTCAGCGTGAACTGCGACGGCACCGGGTTGCTGCCCGACCAGGTGCCGTTGAAGCCGAAGGCGACCGTGCCGTTCGTCGGGACCGAGCCGTTCCAGCCGATGTTGCGGACGGAGGCCTGGCCGCCGGACGTGGTCAGCGAGCCGTTCCAGAGCTGGGTGATCTGCTGGCCGGACGCGAGGTTCCAGCGCAGGTCCCAGCCGTTGAGCGGGTCGCCGAGGTTGGTGATCGTGACGTTGGCGCCGAAGCCGCCCGGCCACTGGCTGCTGATCTGGTAGCTGACGCGGCAGCCGGGTGCGGCCTGGGCCGCGGTGGTGGTCAGGGCGGTGACGCCCGCGGTCACGACCGCGGCGGCGGCGACCGCGGCGGCCAGCCTCCGGCGGACGGTCGTGCCCGTCGTCGTGCGGGGGGACATGTGCGCTCCTCTGGTCCGTCAGGTGGGCTCCGCGCGGTGCGCGGTGAGGGGGCGGCACGCGGTGCCGGCCTCGTCCTCGAGGACCGGCGGGCGCGTGCGATCGCCCCTGAGCAAACCCGACGGGCTCCTGCCGAGGCGAGCGCACGGCGGATCCCTAATCGTTTTGTCACGAAGCGGCACGCCGACGGGCGTCCCGGACGCTCAGGCGCGGGGACGCACGTCGCGGTGGTAGGCGCGCGTCTCGCGCCGCCAGCGCGCGCGCTCCTCGGCCGCCAGCCGCGCATCGGACCGGCGTGCCTGCCACGCCGCCTCGCGCGCGAGGCGCAGCCAGCTGTCGTAGCGGCGCTGCGGCAGCTCCCCCGACTCGACGGCCGCGCGGACCGCGCACCCCGGCTCCGCCGCGTGCGCGCAGTCGCGGAACCGGCAGCGCGCCGCGAGCTCGACCACGTCGGCGAACGTGGCGTCGAGCGCGTCCTCGTCGGCCACCAGGCCGACGCCCCGGATGCCGGGCGTGTCGATGAGCAGCGCGCCGCCCCCGAGCGGCACGAGCTCGCGGTGCGTGGTCGTGTGCCGACCGCGGCCGTCGGCCCGCCGCTCCCCCGTCGCCATGACCTCGCGGCCAGCGAGCGCGTTGACGAGCGTCGACTTGCCCGCGCCCGACGGGCCGACGGCCACGAGCGTCACCCCCGGGGCCAGCAGCGCGCGCAGCGGGTCGAGCCCCGTGCCGTCGGGGACGCTCACGACGTGCACGTCGACGCCGAGCGCCGCACCGGCGATCTCGGCTGCCATCCCGGCCGGGTCGGGCACCAGGTCGGCCTTCGTGAGCACGACGACGGGGGTCGCGCCGGAGCGCCAGGCGAGCGTGAGCAGCCGCTCGACACGGCCCGGCTCCGGGTCGGGGTCGAGGTGCTCGACCACCAGCACCACGTCGATGTTCGCGGCCATCACCTGGGCGAGCGAGGTCCGTCCGGCCGTGTCGCGGACGAGCGCCGTCCGCCGCTCGTGCAGCAGGCTCACGTGCGGGGGCGCTCCGTCGTGCCCGGGTGCGACGTCGACGACGTCCCCGACCGTCGGCGGGACGCGGACGCCGTCGCCGGTGGGCGCGAGGCCGTCGCGGTCGAGCGGGACGCGGTGGGCCTGCGCCTCCGGGGCGTCCGCGGGGACGACCAGGACCGCGCCCCGGTCCGCGCGCACGACGCGGCAGGCACCGGCCGGGGCGGCCGGTGCGTCGCGGGACGGGTCGGAGGACATGCGGCCGACGCTAGGCCGGGGCCCGGTGCCCCGGCCACGGCATTTGTCCCCGGCCCGCCGCCGGGGGCCGCCGGCCGCCCGGGCCGTTAGCCGCCCGCGTACTCCGGTCCGCCGGTGACGCCGAACGCGTCCTCGAGCGACGTCACGCCGTTCGCCGTCATCCACCCCGTCAGCTCGCGGCCGACCCAGCGCAGGTGCCACCCCTCCGGCGCGTACCCGGTCACCGCCGTGTTCTCCTCCGTGTACCGCACGAGCAGCCCGAACTCGGCGGCCCGCTGCGCGACCCACACCCCCTCCGGGGTCGTCGCGAAGCACGTCTGCAGGTTGCACGACGGGGTCGACCCGCTGTCCACGTCGACCGCCAGGCCCGTCTGGTGCTCCGAGTGGCCCGGACGTGCGCTGTACCGCTCCGCGTGCGCGAAGCCGCGACGCGCCTCGATCGCCGCCCGGGCCGCCGCCTGGTCGGAGTAGGAGCGGTAGCCGCTGCGCAGCTCGAGCGCGACACCCTCCGCCCGGGCCGCGGCGAGCATCGCCGCGACGTCCGCGGCGGCGACCTGACGGAGCTGCACGCCCTCCACGTCCACGAGGTCCGGCGGCACGTGCTCCGCCGGCAGGGGGTGCTGCTTGTTCACGACCACCCACGGCGAGGACGGGTCGCTCGTGGAGTACCGCGTCAGGTCGAAGGCCGGCGTCGGCGTGGGGCTCGCCGCGTCGGTGCGCGCCGGCACCGGCGCCGGGACCACCGCTGCCGACCAGGGCCGCGGCTCCTGGGTGCGCTCGAGAGCGGTGCCGACGCTCAGGGCCGTGTGCACGCGCGGCCAGGCGACGCCGACGACGGCGGCGAGCACCGCGAGCGACGCCAGGACGGCGGTCACCACGGTCCGGCGTGCACGGTGACGGTTCACGCGGGCGATGCTAGGGGCGATCCGGGACGAACCGGACGCTCGACCGAGAAGGCCACCCGACGGTGTGGCACCGATGCCTCCACGAGGCGGGCGTCCACCAGGCGGCCGAGCGGCAGCGGACCGTCCGCGGTGACGCGCGCGCGGACCGCCGGCTCACGCACCTGCAGCTGCCCCCGGGTGCTGCCGTCACCCCGCTCGTCGACGTCGACCACGGCGCCGCGGAACGTGCGGCCGACCGCCGGTGCGAGGACCACGGCCTCGACCAGGTCGAGCGCCCCGCGGTCGAACGCGCCGGCCCGCCGTCCGGTCTCCGCCATCACGGCCGGCAGCGCGGGCAGCGCGTCGCGCACCCACGGCGGCACGTCGCGGCCCGCCACGACGGCGAGGCACACCTCGGTCCCGTACCGGTCGACGAGGCGGCGCAGCGGGGCGGTGACGTGGGCGTACGGCAGCCGCATGGCGGCGTGCTCGGCGGCGTCGCCGGTCGGCACGGGCGCACCGTCGGCTCCGCCGAATGTCGCGTACCCGGCGCCGCGGAACAACGACGTCGCCTCGTGCAGGAACGCCGCGTGCGCCGGCCGCGCGGAGTCGACGCGCGCGAGCACCGCGGCGTACGGCTCGTCCTCGCCCCAGGCGATGTCGAGGGCGGCGGCGGTCCGCCGCAGCCGGGCCACGTCGTGCGGGTCCGCCGGGGGCAGCGTGCGCACCACGCCGACGCCCGCCTCCAGCATGATCCGGGCCGCCACGGCTCCCGTGAGCAGCGACACCTGCGCGTTCCAGCCCTCGACCGGCAGGGTCCGGCGGAACCGCAGGGCCCAGCCGTCGCCCTCGCGCACGACCTCCTGCTCCGGCACGTCGAGGGACACCCCGCCCCGGGCGCGCTCACGCTCCTCGCGCAGCAGGCCCACGGCGCGCACCCCCGCGAGGACGTCGTCGGCCGTGCCGTCGTCCAGCGCGCGCTGGGCCTCGTCGTAGGACAGCTGCGCGCGGCTGCGCACGAGGGCGCGCTCCACGTGCACGTCGGTCGGCTCCCCGTCCGCGTCGAGGTCGACCCGCCACAGGGCCGCCGGGCGCACCTGGTCCGGCAGGAGGCTCGCGGCGGCCTCGGACAGCACCTCGGGGTGCAGCGGGACGCGGCCGTCGGGTGCGTAGAGCGTGGAGCCGCGGCGGCGCGTCTCGGCGTCGAGCGCTCCGCCGGGCCGGACGAACGAGGCGACGTCCGCGATGGCGTAGTGCACGCGCCAGCCGCGGCCGTGCCGGGCGACGTGGACGGCCTGGTCGAGGTCGGTCGAGCCGGCCGGGTCGACGGTCAGGAGCGGGAGGTCGGTCCGGTCGACCCGCTGCGCGAGCTCGGGCCGGTCGGCCGCGTCCGGCGCCGCACCGGCGCGGGCGGCGTGCTCGGCCTCGGCGAGCGCCGGCGCCGGCCAGGCCGCGTCGACGCCCACCTCCGCGCGCAGGGCGTCGAGGCCGGCCGCGACCTCCGCGGCGTCGGCGGGGGCGGCGGCGAGACGGACGGGGCGGCCGGGCACGCGCCGACTCTAGGCGCCGTCGTCCGGGTCCGCCGGTCGCGGCGGCGGGGGGCCGCGACCGGGGGTCCGCCTCAGCCGACCGGGTCGGCGAGGAGCACCACGTTCTCGCTGTAGTGCCGCGTGCGCCGGTCGAACGCGCCGCCGCACGTGACGAGGACGAGCCGGTGCGGGCCCGCGGCGGCGAACAGCTCGTCCGGCAGCGGGGCCGACTTGGGCAGCACGCGGCGTTCGACGAGCCGGTACGCCACCGTGCCGCCGCGCCCGTCGCCGACCTCGACGACCGCGCCCAGGGGTGCGTCCAGGACGTCGGCCATCACGCCGGGACCGGTGACGGTGTCGACGTGGCCGGCGAGCACGAGGGAGCCGGCGGGTGCACCGGGGGTGGCGCCGGCGAGCCACCAGCCGACGGCGTCGGGCGCCTCCGGGAGCTCGAGGGCGCCGCCTCTGCCGACGCCGACCGGGACGACGGCGACGTCCACCGCGGCGTCGGGCACCCGCAACCGGTCGGGGGCGGGGACCAGCGGCGGCACGGGGGGCGCCGGGGCGGGGGGCGGGGTCGGTGCCGGCGGGGCGGGCACGGGTGGGGCCGCCGCGGGCGGGGCCGGGTCCGGCGGGGCCGGTGCGGGTGGCGTCGACGCGGGCGTGCCGGTGCCCGTCCGCCCCGGCGCGTCGGGGACGACGCCCGTCAGGGAGGCCGGCGCCACGTCGAGCCGCGGCGGTGCCGTCGCCAGCCGCACGCCCGCCGTGAGGCAGACGGCACCCAGCGCGGCGGTCGCCACGAGGGCGAGCCGCCGCGCCGGGCGCCGCGGTGCCGTGCTCATCGTCGGGTGGTCGCCCCGACGGTGCGGCGGGAGCGGACGACGAGCCCGGCCGCCCCGGCCAGGAGCAGGCCGCCCACGAGCGACAGGGCCAGGCCCAGCGGTCGCTCGGACGCGGCCGCCTGCCCGCCCGTCCCGGCGGGGACGGAGTCGACGCCGAGCTCCTGTGCGAGCGCCAGCGCGTGGTCGAGGTGCCGCTGGACCACCGGCGCGGACGCCGTGGCGAGGTCCTTGACGGCCTGCTCGGCACCGCCGGCGAGCTCCTGCTCGCCGAGGGCGAGCGTCGCGCGGTGCGACTCGATCTGCAGGTACAGCCAGGCGGTGTCGAAGTCCTGGCCCTCCTCGGCCTGGACCTCCGCGAGTGCGGCCTGCTGCTCGGGCGTCGGGGCGTCGGGCAGGGTGACGCCGAGCTGCTGCGCCACGGCGGTGACCTGCGCGTCGAGCGCCTGGTGGTCCGTGATGAGCTGCTGCCCCATCTCGCGGACGCCCGGCGTCGTCGCCTCGGCGAGCGCGGCCTGGCCCGACGCGATCTCCGCGAGGTTGGCTTGGTGCGCGCCCACGAGGAACTGCTGGTCCTGCGCGTTGGGTGCGGCGGCAGCGGGGGTGGCGGCCAGCGCGAGGCAGGCGGCCGCGGCCACGAGGGCCGCGACGGTGCGGGTGGTCTTCATGGTGGTCCCTCCGGTGGCGGTGCGTGGACGTCCACGGTCCGTCACCCGTGCGGGCGTCGCCCGGCCGGGGGCGTTTCCGGCCCCGCGACCCGCCGCACGCAGCCCGAGAGGACGACAGGGGCCGCCGGAGATCCCGGCGGCCCCTGGTGGTCGCGTCGCGTGCCGACGCCGGCGGCGTCAGCCGAACAGGCGCGGCAGCGTGCCCTCCCAGACCTCGCGGGCCTCGGACAGCGGCAGCGTGAACAGGCCGGCGACCTCGACCGCCGCCTCGTGCGCGTGCTCCGGACCGGCACCGGGCGTGCCCGCACCGGGCGAGCAGGTCTCCGCGGTCTCGCCGAGGCGGATCGCGGGGACGCCCCGGGCGGTGCACAGGTCGGCGAACCGGACCTCCTCCGAGCGCGGCACCGCGACGACCGCGCGCGCCGTGGACTCCGAGAACAGCGCCACGAACGGGGTGATCCCGTCGCGGGCGCACAGCCCGTCCAGGTCGACCTGCACGCCGACCCCGTGCCGCAGGCTCGACTCCACGAGGGCCTGCGCGAGGCCGCCCTCGGAGAGGTCGTGCGCGGCGTCGACGAGGTGGTCGCGCGCGGCCGTCGCGAGCACCTGGGCGAGGCGGCGCTCGGCGTCGAGGTCGACGCGCGGCGGGGTCCCGCCCAGGTGGTGGTGCACGACGTCGGCCCACGCGGAGCCGTCGAGCTCGTCGCGCGTCGTGCCGAGCAGGTAGACGGCCTGGCCGGGCGTCGTCCAGCCGGAGCGCACGGCGTTCGCGACGTCGTCCAGGACGCCGAGCACGCCGACGACCGGCGTCGGGTGGATCGACGAGTCGACCTGGCCCGGCTCGCCCGTGCCGTTGTAGAGCGACACGTTGCCGCCGGTGACCGGGACCTCGAGGGTCTGGCAGGCGTCGGCGAGGCCGCGGATCGCCTCGACGAGCTGCCACATCGAGTCCGGGTGCTCGGGGCTGCCGAAGTTCAGGCAGTCGGTGACGGCGAGCGGGCGCGCCCCCGCCGTGGCGACGTTGCGGTACGCCTCCGCGAGCGCGAGCTGCGCCCCCGTGTACGGGTCGAGCTTGCCGAACCGGCCGTTGGCGTCCGTCGCGAGCGCGACGCCGAGGCCGGTCGTCTCGTCGACCCGCACCACGCCCGCGTCGTCGGGCTGCGCCAGCGCGGTGTTGCCCTGCACGAACCGGTCGTACTGGTCCGTCACCCACGCCGGCGAGGCGAGGTTCGGCGAGCCGAGCAGCCGCAGGACCGTCTCGCGCAGCTCCTCGGGGGTGGAGGGACGCGCGTAGCGCTGCTGCCCCTCCGGGGTGCTCACGGAGTCGGCGACGAGGGCGTCCTGCCACGCGGGCCGCGCGTACGGGCGGTCGTAGACCGGTCCCTCGTGGGCCACCGTCCGGGGGTCCACGTCGACGATGCGCTGGCCGTGGTGGTCGATCGTGAGGCGGCCCGTGCCGGTGACCTCGCCGATGACGGCCGTCTCGACGTCCCACCTCGCCGTGATCGCGAGGAACTCGTCGAGCTTCTCCGGCCGGACGACGGCCATCATCCGCTCCTGCGACTCCGACATGAGGATCTCGCCGGCGGTCAGCGTCGGGTCGCGCAGCAGCACGTTCTCGAGGTCGACGTGCATGCCGCCGTCACCGTTGGACGCGAGCTCGCTCGTCGCGCACGAGATCCCCGCGGCACCGAGGTCCTGGATGCCCTCGACGACCTTCGCCGCGTACAGCTCGAGGCAGCACTCGATGAGCACCTTCTCCATGAAGGGGTCGCCGACCTGCACGCTCGGGCGCTTGCTCGGCTTGGTGTCGTCGAAGGTCTCGGACGCGAGGATCGACGCTCCGCCGATGCCGTCGCCGCCGGTGCGCGCACCGAACAGCACGACCTTGTTGCCGACGCCCGACGCGTTGGCCAGGTGGATGTCCTCGTGGCGCAGCACGCCGAGGCACAGCGCGTTGACGAGCGGGTTGCCCTGGTAGCAGGCGTCGAAGACGAGCTCGCCGCCGATGTTCGGCAGGCCGAGGCTGTTGCCGTACCCGCCGACGCCGGACACGACGCCGTGCACGACGCGCGCCGTGTCCGGGTGGTCGACCGCGCCGAAGCGGAGCTGGTCCATCACGGCGACCGGCCGCGCGCCCATCGAGATGATGTCGCGGACGATGCCGCCGACACCCGTCGCGGCGCCCTGGTACGGCTCCACGTACGACGGGTGGTTGTGCGACTCGACCTTGAACGTGACCGCCCAGCCGTCGCCGATGTCGACGACGCCCGCGTTCTCGCCGATGCCGACGAGCAGGTGCTCCTTCATCGCCGGCGTCGTCTTCTCGCCGAACTGGCGCAGGTGCGTCTTCGACGACTTGTAGGAGCAGTGCTCCGACCACATGACCGAGTACATGGCGAGCTCGGCGGCGGTGGGGCGCCGGCCGAGGATGTCGCGGATGCGCTGGTACTCGTCGGGCTTGAGGCCGAGCTCGGCGAACGGCTGGACCTGGTCCGGGGTCGCGGCGGCGTTCTCGACCGTGTCGGACGCGTGCTGCGGGGTGGGCGCGTCGGCGTGGCGCACAGGTGCGGTGGTCATCGGTTCCCTCGGTGGGGGCCCGGGCACCGGGGGCGGTCGCCCTCACCGGGGTCCGCTCACCAGTCCCGCGCCGCGGGTCGGCAGACGCCCCCAGCCTACCGGCGCGCACCGCGACCCCGACCGCGCCGTCCCGCCCCGTGGGCGCGACGCCCGCCCCGGCGGGTGCGGGACCCACCGGGGCGAGCGTCAGGTGCGGCGCGCGGCGTCAGCTCGTCGGGAAGCTGTCCGGCGTCATGATCCGGCTGCGGACGAACTGGCCGGACTGCGTCAGCTGCGACGTGCCGTAGCTCGAGCCGGAGCAGGTCCCCGGCCGGAAGGCGGCACTGCTCTCGTTCGCGTCGGAGTACGTCCAGTTGACGTGGCTGATCTTCAGGGAGTCGAGCAGGTCGAGCCACGCCGTGGAGCTCGCCAGGTCGACCGTGCCGCCGCCGGTCGCGCTGGTCGTGCCCCACTCGGAGACGAACAGCGGGAGCCGCTGCGCCGCGCTGCGCACCTCGGCGCGGTAGTTGTCCAGGTGCGACGCCGCGTAGAAGTGGAAGGTGTACATGATGTTGTCGAACGCCAGCGGGTTCGCCACGATCTCCGCCGAGCTCGAGCCGTTGGAGACGCCGAGGGACGACCAGCCGCGCGTGCCGACGAGGATGACGGCGTCGGGGTCGGCGGCCTTGATGATCGGGATCACCTGGTTCGCGTAGGTGCGGATCTGCTCCCACGTCACGCCGTTCGGCTCGTTCGCGATCTCGTAGATCACGTTCTTCTTCGCCGCGTTGCGCGTGGCGACGTCGCGGAAGAACGTCTTCGCGTTCTCGAGGTTCACGTTCGGGTCGCCCGGCGTGAGCGTGTGGAAGTCGACGATGGCGTACATGCCGCGCTTCTCGGCCTCGTCCACCAGGGAGTTCACGCGTGCCGTGAAGCCCGGCGGGTCGGTGACGTAGCCGTTCTCGTTGACGTACATCGCGATGCGGAAGACGTCCGCCTTCCAGTCGTTCGCGAGCACGTCCAACGACGTCGCGTTGTAGCAGCCGGGGAACCACTGCAGCCCGTGCGAGCTGATGCCGCGCAGCTGGATCGGCCGGCCGTACTGGTTGCACAGGTTCACGCCGCAGACCCGGAGCTGGCCGTTCACGGCGACCGGGGTGGTCCCGGTGGGCGGCGGAGGCGTCGTCGTCGGGGTGGGTGTGGGGGTGGGCGTGCGGGTGGGCGTCGGCGTGGGCGTCGTCGTGACCGAGCCGGTGCACGCGACGCCGTTCACCGTGAACTGCGTGGGGACCGGGTTCGAGCCGCTCCACGAGCCGTTGAAGCCGAAGCTCGCGGTGCCGCCCGTGCGGACCGAGCCGTTCCAGCCGGCGTCGCGCACGGTCACCGTGCCGCCCGACTGGGTCGCGGTCCCGTTCCACGCCTGCGTGATCCGCTGGCCGGACGCGAAGGTCCAGCCGACGGTCCAGCCGTTCAGCGGGTCGCCGAGGTTCGTCACCGTGACGTTGGCGCCGAAACCGCCCTGCCACTGGTTCGTGACGGCGTAGTCGACCCTGCAGCCGGCGGCCGCCTGCGCGGACGGCGCGGCGGTCGCGCCGATCCCCGTCGTCGCGAGCAGGGCCGCGGCCAGCAGGGCGAACGCCCTGGTGCGCTGGGACATGCATCTCCTCGATGGTGAGCGCGCGGCGCCGCGCCCCGCTCCGTCGCGGGGACGCACGGCGGTCGCCGCGTCGGGAGTCGAGGGTGCGCCGCGGGCGGGTCGCCCGCCAGGGCGACGGGCCCCGGGACGTCGCCCGAATCGATTCGTGCGCGCACGGGTGACACACGCCGGTCCTCGGCACGGGCCCGTCCCGTGCGCCCGACCCCGAGGGGCACGGCACCCGCGGATCAGCCGCGCAGGCGCTTCTCCACCGGCGTCCAGCCGCGCGCGCGTGCCGTCAGGCGCACGTCGGCGAGCTGGGCCGTGAGCGCGGCGGCGCGCTCCGCCACGGCGTCGGCCGCCGCACGCCCCACGTCCTCGAACAGCTCCACGGCCACCTCGCCGTCCGCGCGCTGCACCCACCCCCCGACGACGCGCCCGTCGACCCAGACGGTCGGCCCGGCGTTGCCGTTGCGGTCGTACACCTGCTCGCGGTGCTCCCCCACGAACGGGTCGCGGTGCCGCCAGCCCATCGCGGCCGGGTCGAGGGCCGGCAGCAGCGCGACCCACGGATCCGCAGGCGGGACCTCGTCCGCGTCCTCCGCGAGCAGGACGCCCGGCGCCCCGTCCTCGAGGACGACGGCGACCGTGTCGAGCGCGGCGAGCGCGGCCTTCGTGCGGGCGACGGTCCACCCGGCCCACCACTGCAGGTCTGCGGGCCGGGCGGGCCCGTACGCGTGCAGCCAGAGGCGGGCGAGCCGGGCCGCCGCATCCGCCGTCGCGGGCACCGGCCCGAGCTCGCGCCAGTGCCCGGGCGTCGTCCACCGGAACTGCGGCGCCGCCCAGCCCCCCACCTGCCGGCCGCGCAGCACGCGGCCCTCGGCGGACAGCGTGGTGAGCAGGCGGCTCGCGACGCTCTGCGTGGCCCCGAGCTCGCGGGGGTCGAGGACGACCCGCGCCGCGAGCAACGGGTCGGCCGCGGCGAGCTCGGGCGCGGTGGCCTGGCCGGCCGCCGCCAGGGCGTCGAGCAGGGCGCGCTCGGCGCGGGCGACCCACGCCTCGGGCTCCTCCGTGATCCCGGAGGCGACGAGCATCTGGTGCAGGAGCCGGCGCTGCCGCGCCGCCACGGTGTCCCCGGCCGCCGCCAGCACCGTGGCCGCGAGGTCGTGCGGGACCGCGAAGATCGTGCGCCGCATCGCCAGGACGCGCACCAGGTCGCGGTCCTCGTAGAGCACGCGCTCGACGTCGGCCGGGCCCGCGCCGGGGGTGCGGGCGAGCGCGGACAGCACGGTGGAGGCCGGGTCCGTGCTGTGCAGCGCGACGACCGCGCGCGCCGCGCCGAGCGGGTCGGCGGCGCCGTGGCCCGGGGCGAGCGCGTGCCGGCGGCCGAGCCGCGCCCGCCGCTCGTCCGCCGTCACCGTCCTGGCTGCACCTGTCACCCGAGGGACGCTAGCGCGCGGGTCCGACACGGCCGCGCAGGGCTCACCCTCGCTGACCAGCGGTTCTGCATGAGAGAACCGTCATGCACGTTTCGCCCCGTTCGCGCGTTCCCTCCCGTTACGCTGCCGCCGTCGCCCGGTACGCCGCCGCGACGCCCCCGATCCGCCGCTGGTCCGCCCGCCGCCGGGCCGCGGGGCCCCCCGCCCGCCCGCGTCCGAACCGAGGCACCCCGATGCACCCCCGCACCGCCGCGCTGGCACTCGCCGCGTCCGTCGCCGCCGTCACCCTCACCGCCACCGGCGCCGCCGCGGGCTCCGACGCACCCACGCCGTACCGCGTCACCGGCACGGGCGTCGAGCTGCCGGAGGGCCACGTCCTCACGGAGCACGCCCACCTCAACGTCCTGTGGACGTCCCCGGCCGGCGCCGGCGCCCGCAACGTCCACCTGGAGGGGCCCGGCACGCGCTACCACGACCTGGTGGGCGCCTCCGCGGTGACGTGGGACCGGCTCGGGCTGCCGGTCGACGCGTGCGTGCACTGGGTCCAGGTGGCGGGTTTCGACGAGCACTTCGGCGAGGGCGGGCAGGCGCCGGTGTGCCGCGCGGCCCAGCCGGTCCCCGCGCCCGCACCGGTCCCGGCCCCCGCGCCGCCGGCGGACGCCCCGGCGCCCGCACCCGCCCCTGCGGCCCCGGCTCCCGCTCCGGAGCCGGCGTCGCCCGCGCCGGCGGCACCTCCCGCACCCGGAGCCGAGGTGGCGGCGGCGCCGACGCCGACGGTCGCGCCCTCCCCGGCCCCGAGCGAGACCGCCGAGGTCCTGGCGGCCCACGAGGACGCGGACACCGACGCGTCGTTCGCCCTCGACTGGGACGTCCCGGCGCGCACGGACGCCCTGTCCGCGACCGGCACCTCGGCGGTGCCGGTCCTCGCACTGGGGCTCGCCGCCGTCGTGGCCGGGACCGTGCTCGTGCTGAGCCGGCGGTCCGCCCAGGAGGGCTGACACGCCACCCGGCGGCGCCCCGTCAGACGTCGTCGTCGATGGGGTTGCAGCGGGTCGCGAGCAACGTGCCCGTCCCGACCTCGGAGCGCCACGGCTCGAGGTTCCACGTCTCCTTGTCCGGGGCACCGAGCGCGTGGCACCAGAGCTGCGCCCGCATGGTCGCGGTCGCCGCCTCGGGTTGCGCGACGGCGAGCTGGGCGGCGAGCGCCTCCTGGGCGGCGAGCGAGCCACCGCGCACCCACGCCGCGGGCGCGACGGCCAGCGACCGTCCGCCCTCCGCCTCGCCCCAGGTGGCCGACGCGAGCGCCGACGTGCCGACGAGCACCTCCACCACGGCTGCGGGCCGCCCGCGCAGCACGAGCACGCCCTCGACCTCGAGCCACCGCGCGGGCGTCTCCGCGGCGTCCGGGGTGCCGACCGCAGCGACGACGACGTCACCATGGCGCAGCACGGCCGACCCGTCCTCCAGCACGGTCGCCGTGACGCCCTCGGCGGGCGCGAGCGAGGCGCCGGTCACGGCCGCCTGCGCGGTACGCAGGGTGACGCGCGCCGACCCGTCGCCCTGGGGCTCGACCGCGACCTCCGCCGCGGGGTCCGTGGGCAGCACCCAGGCGACGACGCCGTCCCCGCCGGGGACGGCCGCACCGTCGGCGCGCACGCGCTCCGCCCCGGGCGTCCTCGGGGCCGGCGCGGGTGCGACCCCGCCGTCCGGGGCCGCGGTCACGACGGCCGTCGCGTCGGGCGCGGGCGTCGCCGGGGCGGCCGTTCCCGACGCGGCCGGGGGCGTCGCGGGCGCCGGGGAGCACCCCGCGAGCGCGAGCAGCAGCGCGAGGGTCGGCGGCAGCACGAGGCCGCCCGCGGTGCGCAGCATGCGGGCACCGTACCGAGCACGTCCCGTGCCGCGGCGCGACCTGGGCGAGTGAGAGTTCTCTCATGGGAGCCACCGTGGGAACCGAGGAACGGACAGAACGGCGCAACTCGGGCACGCGGCGCCACCTGCGCTGACGCTCCTCCGGGGCACGTCCGTGCCCGAACCGGGGCACCGTCCAGGTCCGCCCGTGGCCGTCTCGCGATCCGGTCCTGCGCTGGTCACCCCGTGCCGCGACCCCCTTGGGTGACGCACGGCTCGGCCGCTGCAGGGGGCGGCCGCGACGGTGCGTGGGCAGCGATGCGGCGCACGGACGGAGGTCCGCATGTCCGGTCGCCCGCGCTCGCGTGCGCTCACGTCACTCGTCGGGCGCGTCGTCGTCCTCGCCGTCGCCGTCACGGGCGTGGTGTGGGGACCACCGACGGTGGCATCCGCCGCCGACGCGCCGCCCCCGGTCGCGCGGGACGGCGCCGCTCCCGTCGAGCGCCCCCTGCCCCGCAACGCGGTGCGGACGGGCGACCCCGACGACGTCCCGGTCGAACCGCCCGCCGTGCCCGTCGCCGACGAGGCTCCCGTCGCGGCGCCGATGCTCCCCGGCCTCGCCCGCCCGGGCCTGGCCCTCGGGGCCGCGGCCGGTCTCGGCGCGGCGACGTCCCCCGCGGCGGACCCGGCAGCCCTCGCGGCCGACGCCGCCCGCGACCTCGTCGTCCGCCCGGGGTACCTGCTCGGCGACACGTCGCTGGTCGTCTACTTCGACGCGGACGTCGCGGACGGCGACCCGACGTCCTGGGCGACATGGCGCGCGACCGTGACGGACGCCGAGAGCGGCGCGCAGCAGGTGTCCGCCGACCTCGGCCGCACGGACCTGTCCCGCTGCGGCGCGCCGCGCGAGTTCTGCCGCAGCTTCGGTGCCGCGGACGGGTGGACCCTCGACCCGGCTCGGCGGTACACGGTGACGATCAGCCTCGTCGCCGAGGACGGCACGACCGCGGACTCCGTCCCCTCCGCCCCCGCGCACCCCCGCACGACCGTCACCCCGCCCGAGCTTCCCGCGGCCCAGGCCGCCGGCTGCGCGTGCTCCACCGTCCTGGGGCGCACGGTCGACGGCCAGGAGCTGCGCGGCGCGCTCGTCAACACCGGCACGGGCGCGTTCAACCGTACCGAGCGCGACCTGACGATGACGTCGTTCGGCATCCCGTTCGAGGCGGTCCGCTTCTACTCCTCCGCCAACACGGGCACCGGCATGTTCGGCGCGGGCTGGACCTGGACGTACGACGCCCGCGTGATCGCACCCGAGGCCGGTGCGGACGCGATCCGCGTGCGGGCCGAGGACGGCGCGGAGGCCGTCTACCGCCGCGCGGCGGACGGCTCGTGGACGCGGCCCCCGGGCGTACGCGCCGTCCTCACCGACCGACCGGGCGGCGGCTGGGCCCTCACCCCGCCCGACCAGCGCCGGCTGGAGTTCGACGCCCAGGGCCGTCTGCTGTCGGTGAAGGACGCGCGCGGCCACGGCCTGACGCTGACGTACGCGAGCAACGGCCTGCTGTCGCAGCTCACCGACGCCGCCGGGCGCGTCGTCCGGGTCGAGCACCGCCAGGACGTCCGGGCCATCAGCAAGCTCACCCTGCCGGACGGCCGCAGCGTCCAGTTCGACTACGAGGCCGGCCGCCTGGCGAAGGTCCAGGACGCGCGGAGCTACACCTGGCAGTACCACTACGACGCGCAGGGCCGCCTGGACCACGTCACGGACGCCCGCGGCAAGCGCGACGTCACGAACACGTACGGCGCGGACGGCCGCGTCGCGCAGCAGGCCGACGCGACCGGCGCGGTCACCACCTTCGCGTGGGACGCCGAGAAGGAGGTCGCGACGACGACCGACGCCGACGGCGTCGTCTCGCGCGACGGCTACCGCGAGAACGTCCTGCTCTGGAGCCGCAACGGCAACGGCGACACCGTCACCTACCGCTACGACGAGCGGCTCAACGAGTCCCTCGTCGTCGACCCCGAGGGCAACCAGTCGGGCGCGCTGCACGACGCGAACGGCAACCCGGTGGAGCGCCACGCGCCCGCGCCGTTCGACTACGTCGAGCGCAACGCGTTCGACGCGGGCAACAACCTCACCTCGCACACCGACGGGCGCGGCAACACGTGGTCGTACGCGTACGACCAGCACAACGAGATGACGAGCCAGAAGGACCCGGAGCAGACCGACGGCTACCGGTACTCCTACGACGCGCGCGGCTTGCTGGCGACCCGCACCGACCCGCGCGGCAAGGTCACGCGCTACGAGTACGACGCAGCCGGCAACCGGACGGCGGAGGTCACGCCGACCGGGCGGCGCACCGAGTTCACGTACGACGGCACGGGACGGCTCGTCTCGGTCGTCGACCCGCGCGGCACGGTCGCCGGCGCGAACAAGGACCAGTACCGCACGCGCTACGCCTACGACGCGCAGGACCGCCTCGTGGAGCGCCGTGACCCGGGCAAGAACGAGCCGGTCAGGACGACGTACGACGAGCTCGGCAACGTCGTCGTCGTCACCGACCAGATCGCGAACTCGTCCCGCTACACCTACGACGACACGAGCCGCCTGGTCACGCTCAAGGACCCGGTCGGGAACGTCACCGAGTACACGTACACGAAGGCCGGGCGCACGGCGTCGGTGACCGACGGCGAGGGCAACCGGACCACGTGGACGTACGACGCGCAGGGCCGGGTCGCCACGGAGCGGCTGCCGCTCGGCAACGCGGCCCGCCGTTCGGGCGAGTCCGACGCCGACCTCGAGAAGCGCCGCGCCGCGTACACGACGACGTTCCGCTACGACTTCCGCGGCAACCTCGTGCGGGCCGAGCGCCCCGACGCGCAGGGCCGGCTGGTCCAGGTGGACTCGACGTTCGACGAGCTGGGCCGCCCGGTGCAGCAGGTCGACGAGCTCGGCGCGACGACCGGGATGTCGTACGACAACGCCGGGAACGTCACGGGCATGACGGACGAGAACGGCGACGCGCTCGGCCTCACCTACGACCGCGCGAACCGCCGCACCGGCGGCACGGGCGTCGACTCCCCCGCGCAGATCGAGTACGACCAGCTCGGCAACCCGACCCGCCAGGTCACGGCCGCGGGCGGCGTCATCACGTGGCAGTACGACGACGACGGCCGACCGGTGGCCATCACCGAGCCGCGCGGCCACCTGCCGGGCGCGGACCCGGCGGCGTTCACGACGCGCTACGCGTACGACCCGGCCGGCAACCCGACCGAGGTGCGCGACCCGCTGGGCAACGTGACGCGCTCGGCGTACGACCCGGTCGGCCGGCTGGCGTCGACCACGGACGCCGCGGGCTCGGTCGTCCGGTACGCGTACGACCTCGCCGACCGCCTCGTCAGCGTGCAGGGCCCGGACGCGACGAGCGACCAGCAGGCGCTGCGGTACACCTACGACGCGAACGGTCAGGTGACGGGTCGGCGCGACCCACGCGGCCACGAGACGAAGCTCGAGTACGACCGCGCCGGGCGGACGGTCGCCTCGACCGACCCGCTGGGCCGCCGCCGCGAGTACGTGTACGACGCGAACTCCAACCTCGTGGAGCTCGTCACGGCGCGCGTCGTCGAGGGCGACCCGCGGATCGACCCGAACCGCGAGGTCCGCACGGTCCGCATGGCGTACGACACGCTCGACCGGCCGGTCTCGCGCCAGCTCGGCACGCGCGGCGAGCTGTTCACGTTCGGCTACGACGCCAAGAACCGCCTGGTGTCGATGGCCGACCCGCGCGGCGTCCGCGAGCACGCGTACGACGCGACGGGCCGGCTGTCGAAGGTCACCCGCACCGACACCGCGGGGAACGTCCAGGCGTTCTCGTACGGCTACGACGCGCAGGACAACCTGACGTCGCGCACGTACCCGGACGGCACGACGGTGTCCGCGACGTACGACGTCGCCGACCGCCTGACGTCGCTCACGGCCGAGGGCGCCGACCGGTCCGCCGCGACGTACCGCTTCGGGTGGGACGTGGCCGACCAGCTCACGTCGATCACGTTCCCCGAGGCGACCGGGCTGACGGAGGGCCGCACGTACGACGCGGCGGGCCGCCTGACGCGCGTCGCGACGACCCGCGCAGGGGGCGAGGTCGTCTCGGCGCACGACGTGGTGCGGGACGCGGTGGGCAACCCGACGCGGATCACCGCGACCCGCACCGCCGGCGGTCCGCAGGTCGTCGAGGCGACGTCGTACGCGTACGACAAGGCTCACCGCCTGACGTCCGCCTGCTACGGCGCCGCCTCGTGCGCACCGGGTGCACCGGCGGCGCAGCGGTTCGACTACGGCTACGACCTCGTCGGCAACCGCACGTCGCAGAAGGTCACCACGGCGACGGGCACGGCGACGACGGCGGCGACGTTCGACGCGGGCGACCAGCTCACGCGCGAGACGACGACCGTGGCCGGGCAGCTGCCCGACCTGCCGGACGTGCAGGCCGGCACGCGGGAGTACGCGTACGACGCCGAGGGCAACCAGACGAAGGCCGGCGACGAGGCGTACACGTACAACCTCGACCGGACGCTGGCGACGGCGACGGTGGATGGCGAGCAGACGCGGTACGCGTACGACGCGGCGGGCCTGCGCCTGTCGTCGGCGACGACGGCCGCCGAGGGCGCCCTGGAGTCGACGGCGTGGACGTGGGACGTCAACGGCCCGCTGCCGACCATCGCCGGCGAGACGCGCACGGGCCCGGCCGGGACGGAGACGACGTCGTTCCTGTACGCCCCCGACGGCTCGCCGCTCGGCCTGGCGGAGGGCGGGGACGACTACTCCTCCTACGTCCGCGACTGGCTGGGCAGCACGTCGGCCGTCGTCTCGCCCACGGGCGACGCGCAGTGGGCGTACGACTACGACCCGTTCGGCGGGGTCCGGGGCACCGACCTCGTCTCCGGCGGGAAGCGCCTGGCGGACGACGCACCGGTCAACCCGCTGCAGTTCACCGGCGGGTACCGCGACGAGACGCAGTCGGACCGGTACCAGCTGCGGGCGCGCAACTACGACACGTCGTCGGGCCGGTTCGACTCGGTCGACCCGGTGGCCGGTTCAGGGCAGGCGACGGGGATCTCGCCGTACGCCTACGCGTCCAACCGCCCCACGGCGCTGACCGACCCGTCCGGCATGCGTCCCGACGACGGCGCCGCCAGCGGCGCGACCCTGCCGACCGCGGACGACCCGTTCGCGTCGCAGCGCGAGGCGGCGAAGAAGGCCGTCGCGGAGGCGGAGAAGTTCGTCGCGCAGATCGGCGACGAGATCATCGGCCTGGTCATGGACCTGATCGGGTACACCGACGCCAAGAACTGCATCACCAAGGGCGACGTCGGGGCCTGCATCAGCACGGCCCTGAACGCGGTGCCCTGGGGCAAGATGTTCAAGGCCGCGAAGGTCGCCATCAAGGCGGTCGGCGTGGGCAAGCGCCTGGTCGAGGGGTACTCCCGGCTGAAGACCGCCCGCCGGGCGCTGTCGGAGATCCCGAAGGCGTCCCCCGCGAAGGTGGTCCCGGACACCGCGGCGGTGCAGAAGGCGAACACCGCGGTCTCCCAGGCGAGGAACGCGGCCACCGAGTCACGCCAGGTCGCCGCCCGCACGTCCAAGGAGGTCGACTCCGCAAAGAGGGCCAACCAGCAGGCCCGCAAGCAGGCGGAGAACCAGAAGAAGGAGTGCAACTCCTTCACCCCGGCCACCCGGGTCGTGCTGGCCGACGGCACCAGTAAGGCGATCTCCGACGTGCGGGTCGGCGACACCGTCCTGGCGGTCGCCGCCGACGGCACCACCGCCCACCGTCAGGTCGTGGCCACCATCACCGGCCACGGCGCCAAGGACCTGGTCGACCTCACCCTGGTCGGCTCCGGCGGCGGCGGACCGCCCGGCGACACCACGATCACCGCCACCGACGGGCACCTGTTCCTCACCGCCGACGGCGACTGGGTCCCGGCCGGCGACCTGAAGACCGGCGACCAGCTCGTCGACCCCGACGGCACCCCCGTCACCCTCGCCGCCACCACCCACCGGTCGCAGACCGCGACGGTCCACAACCTCACCGTCGACACCGACCACACCTACACCGTCACCACCACCGACGGCACCGACGTCGTCACCCACAACGACGACATCCGCGACAGCTTCGACGACGCCCAGGACATCAACTCCTGCCCCCGGCGGGGACCGGAGCCTGCTGCAGGAGGTCCTCGCGCGGTCCCGGACCCTGATCCGCAGTACACCGCGTCAGGTGCGCGGGACAGGAGTAGCGCGGTGTACGTCAACGTCCGGCGGGCTGACGGCTCGGTGGAGACCGTCGGCTCCCGGCCCGGTGGCGTGCACGCGGAAGACGCCGCCGATGCACTCGAGCCGGGCGGCCAACTCAGCAGACCGTTCGGATGGCGCCGTGACCCGGCCAGCGGCGACATCACCTGGCAGCACATTCCCGTCTGCATCAAGTGTCAGCCGAAGTACCCGCCGACGCGTTTTCCGCAGGGTACCGTGGGCGACCCGGGCGGCGCGTGGGGCCGGTAAGGGAGAAGAAGCATGGCCATCGCGGAACGGCTCATCTGGTCGATCGACTGGGGCCGGTACGAACTCATGGAGGGAACAGCTGAGGGGTTTGGGCACGACCTCACCGCCTTTGTCACCGACGCGCCTGTGGTCGAACGGCATGCCCTCTGGGCGAGGATGGAGAACCGCGTCTTCGCACAGGACGACATCTTCACGGCAGCCGAACCGACACTTGCAGTACTTTTTGCGGCTCTCGCAGACGGGGTGGAGGAAAGCACTGCGGTCAGCGTGCTCGATCTGGTGTTCCACATCGTCCATGCGGCCCACTACCGGGACGACGGTCTAGGGCGACGATGCCTCGGCAAAGCACAGGAGGCTGGCTGGCTCCTCGTGCACATCGGCAGCAGGGGTAGCAGGAACGTGCGAGACGCGTGTCTGGAGGTCCTCGACCTCGTCAGTCCTTCGTGCGCCGCGGCCCTCCGCCTCTCCGTGTGACGCACGCGCACGGCCGGTCCAGCGAGGCGACCGTGCGACGGCGGGCAGCAGCGTCGACCCCAAGTCGCTCCCGCCGCGGGCAGGGCGAGCGGGACCATCCGAGGAGGTGAGGGGGCGGGTCGGCTCGCGAGCGTTCACGGCGGGGGGCACGCAACTGGGCTACGAACGTCGCCGACACCCGGCGCAGAGCGCAGTTGACGGCTCGAGGGGTACTCGCGCCTGCGGGTCGCGCGCAAGGCGCTGGACGACATCCCGAAGGCGTCCCCCGCGAAGGTGGTCCCGGACACCGCGGCGGTGCAGAAGGCGAACACCGCGGTCTCCCAGGCGAGGAACGCGGCCACCGAGTCACGCCAGGTCGCCGCCCGCACGTCCAAGGAGGTCGACTCCGCAAAGAGGGCCAACCAGCAGGCCCGCAAGCAGGCGGAGAACCAGAAGAAGGAGTGCAACTCCTTCACCCCGGCCACCCGGGTCGTGCTGGCCGACGGCACCAGTAAGGCGATCTCCGACGTGCGGGTCGGCGACACCGTCCTGGCGGTCGCCGCCGACGGCACCACCGCCCACCGTCAGGTCGTGGCCACCATCACCGGCCACGGCGCCAAGGACCTGGTCGACCTCACCCTGGTCGGCTCCGGCGGCGGCGGACCGCCCGGCGACACCACGATCACCGCCACCGACGGGCACCTGTTCCTCACCGCCGACGGCGACTGGGTCCCGGCCGGCGACCTGAAGACCGGCGACCAGCTCGTCGACCCCGACGGCACCCCCGTCACCCTCGCCGCCACCACCCACCGGTCGCAGACCGCGACGGTCCACAACCTCACCGTCGACACCGACCACACCTACACCGTCACCACCACCGACGGCACCGACGTCATCACCCACAACGACGACCCGCGACGCGGCAGGAGCGCACGCGACGCCATCGCCGGCGCGCAGGACGTGAACGCCTGCCCCGCCTCCCCGCCGAGCGCCCGCTTCGTCCCCAGTCCCAAGCATGGGACTACGCAGCGGGGCACCGCCGCACCCGGTCCTACCGACGGGCAGGGCGTACTCGACCGGTCGGTGAGCATCGGGCCGAACACGACGCGCCGCGTCGGCGTCGACAAGGAGAACGGGGAGTTCGTGATCTTCGACGAGACACACCCAGGCAAGGGAGAGTTCCATGGGCACGTGCGACAGTGGCATGAACTCAACCAGCAGATGCAGAACGCCCTCTACCAGGCAGGTTTGGTGAGCAGGAAGGGCAGGATGCGATGAACGGGCTCACCTATCGGGAGCCGCGAGATCTCGGGCGCGCAGACCTCGCACGCTCACTGGTCGAGCGGGACATCGCGAACCTTCGCGAGGCGATCGTCGCGGTAGCGCTCCGCGACCCGGACCGTGCCTGGGTCGAAGATCAACTGATGACGCTGATGCACGACTCGGAGGGCTCCGTTCGGTCGGTAGCCGCACTGGCGGCCGGGCATCTCGCGAGAATCCATCATGCAATCGATCAGACGCGGCTCGTTCCTGCGTTGCGCAGCCTGCTACGGGACCCGGATGCCCGGGAGAACGCGGAGAACGCGCTGGACGACATCGCCACCTTTGCTCGGGACGCCGCGGGATGATCAGCACCTTTCGCGGGACCCGCCGGGGACGGAGCCGCCGACGAATGGGCCTGATGAGGTCAGCTGGAGCCCGACGGCGCAGCCACCAGAACGGGGCCACGCTGTATGGGCTTCGAATTGGCGTTCTGGCATGAGGAGCCGACACCTTCGGACGATGCCGCGCTGGCGACGTACTACAGGTTGACAGAGGAGGGCGACGGGGCTGTTCACCCGCACGTCGCAGTGTCGCGCTTCCTGGATGATGTTCTGGCCACCTTCGATTGGCGTTCGCGAGTACGATTCGGTGATGTCGAGCGGACGCTTCGAACCAGGCGCGAAAGGCCTCGAGGGACGGCAGTTCGCGACGACGCTCGACGACGCGCTCCGGTATGCGGACTGGGACACCTCTAGGGTCGCCATTCTTCGGGTTACCGTGTCGAAGGACGCACCCAAGTCGTTGGACTTCTCCCGCGACATCGATGTCTCGGTCTTCCGCGGAGGCGTGTACACGGTGCAGCCAGGCACGCAAAGCGATATTTTCCACAACGCGCTGAGGGCAGTCAACCATGTCTTCTGAGACGCCTGCCCCTGTGGTCCTCGACGCGAAGATGCGCTTCCTGCGCACTGAGGAGGGAGGGCGGCTGCGGGCACCAGCCGACGGTGTTCGATCTCAGTTGGATCTCGGTGAAGTCAAGACGTCCTGCATCGTCCACACGCGCGACGCACGCAAGGAGATCGCGCTCGGCGAGGAGCAGAACGTCCGCATCGAATTGATCTTCGGCAGCCTCTACGAGGCTGCGGCTCGCCGACTCATTAACATCGATCTGTATGAGGGAAACAAGCTGGTGGCGCGTGGCCGCACGATCGAAACCCGCGTGGAAGAAGGATGACCCATCATCTGAGGCCGCCGCGAGCCACGGTGCCGCATCCCTGATCTCCCATGGAGAAGATGAATCACCGCGACTGAGGGGCGCTGGGGTGAAACCCGAACCGATGCGAGTAGGGAGCGGTAGGCGGGATGCCCGCACGGTGTTCCGCAATCTAGAATTCCGGTGGCCCTGACGGAAGGAGCCGACGTGGTGGCTTACGACGAGTCGGAGATGACAGCCCGCCTCGCAGCGGTGGATCGTGCGCAGAGGACCGCATTTGCCGCGGCGTGCGCCGAGCGGCTCTGGCCACTCTTCGAGCGGTACGTCGCGACGACGGGCGAAGGAGACTCGGAGGCCCTGCGATCGGTCTTGGATGCTGCATGGCTCGTCGCGGGCGGCGGCACCGTCTCGGACCTTCCCGATCGGCAGGAGGTCGCCGAGGACATGGTGCCCACGGACGAGGGCGACTGGGTCTTCGAGATGGGCTATGGACAGAACGCCGTTGCGGCTGTCGCGTACGCCGTGCGGACCTGGCTGTCGGACGACCCGCAGGAGGCCGTCTGGGCGGCCCGCCAGGTGTACGAGGCCGCGGACCTGGCGGCGCAAGACGCCTCGGGCGAGTCGGACATGAGTTCGCCGGGGATCGAGGACGCGCTGCTCGCAAGCCCACTGGTGCAGACAGCCCTGGCGGGGCTCGCGGCGGATCTTGCGACCGTTGAGTCATCGGCGGCTGACGGATGGGAGCTGCTTCGAGAGCGTGCAAGCGGCGAGGGAATGGCGTGGGCTAGCACTCTGCCCTGATTTCGCGGCGGCCCTGCGCCCCCCCTGCCCGTGGTCCTTCCTCCGCTCTGGCTGAGAAGGCCGGCAAGAAGGAGGGTCAGCGCGACCCGGGTCCGTTGAAGGAACTTTGAGCCGCACGCGGGAAGGTATGCCAGATGACGGACGAGGGCGCTGCTGTCCTGCTCGTTCGTTCCGTTGTCGACACGAGCGCCCGGGCCAGGGAGTGGGATGCGGCAGTAAGCCGGTTGTGGGCGCAGATCGAAGCCTTGGGCGGCCGCGAGCTCACACCATGGGGTGTGCAGGTCGTCTATGTCGTCGGCGCCGGCATCACGCCTGTGGACTTCGACGGCGTGCAGCTCGGTGCGGTCTCGCGGAAGGCTCGCACACTTGTGATCAAGGCGGCAGTGCGGGGTCCGGCGACGGCCGACGCTGACGCCGTTGTCCTGGACATCCTCGAGCGAGCGGTGACGCTGGCTGAATCAGTCGCGCGTCGCCGTGGGTTGGTTCAGTCGCTGGACGCGGCTCGCGCGATCACCGAGCAATTGAACGGCTAGCGCACGGGTGGACGGGGGAAAGGAGTCACACTCCGCTACGGCCGTGAATCTTGCGAAGAAATGGTTCGGCGATGAGAACGTCTTCAGATCTCCGGCGGGGTGACCGGTGAGCGCGTCGGACGCGTACGTCGAGTGGTGGGAAGAGGGCGCCGACCCGGAGATGGTGGTCGGTCGGCTCCTGGCCGCGGGCTTGCGCACGTCCTCGACCACCCGTCCTGGCCTCGTCGACGTCCTCGACGACGAGGGGAATCGCACCCCGACGTCGGTGGAGGCGTTCCAGGAGCTCCTGCGTAGCTCGCGCAGACCGGTGGCTTTCCAGCTGTGGTTCAGCGACAGCGAGGACCTCGTCGTGGAGCGTGTGCCCATCGTCACGCACGGCGGCGGGCTGCACCGCACGACGGCGAACCTCGACGCCTTGTCACCATTTCAGTTCGACGTCGTCGTCAACGTGATGGCGTCGATGGTCACGGACTCGCCGGAGTCCACGCGCGCGTTCATCCTCGATGCGTCGAACGACACGGCAGCCTACGACTGGCTCCCTCTCGCACGAGGCCGGCAGGTCGACGTACCGCAGGTCGACGTGGTGGTGGCCCGAGCGGGAACGGAGGCGGCGATGCTCGGTGGGTCCTGGGTGCAGGACGTACCTGCAGCGGGGCTCCGCTCGAGGGGATGGCCTCTCGAGCAGGAGCCGCACCCGCCGAACTGGTACCGCAGGACCCGGCGAGCCGCCGGCACCTCGCCGTACGGCGGGCCCGAGTGATGCGCGCGCAGGTCGGCGGTGCAGGCGACCACCGTGCCCCGAGGGCGCTGCGCGCAAGCCAAGTCCCGGAGGACGAGGCCGAGTCCGGGCATGTCTTGTGTCGGGCGAGGAAGCTGCGGGGCACCCTGCGGAAGGACCGACTGATGACACCGACGACGCTGAGGATCTGGGCGGCCGACAAGTCGTCCGGGGAGCGGGTCGACGAGGAGGTCCTCGTGGAACCCGCCGGGAACGACACGTGGCGCCTCCTCGCGTCACCAGGCCTCGCTCAAGGAATGGCGTCCGGTGACGTGATCGAGGTCGACCAGGCGCGTCGAGCGCGGCCCGTGGTCCGGGGCGGAAACCTGGCAGTCCAGGTCTTCGCACCCCCGGAGCACGCGGAGGACCTCCTCCCGCAGATGCGCAGACTGGGCGGGGTACGCGACGGTCAGACAGCGGAGCTCACGGTGTACACCGTGCCCGTCAGCGCTGGATTTCCGGCCGTCGAGCGGGTTCTTGAGGACTTCGTTGCGACGCCACCCGGACGCTGAGTGGTACTACGGCAACGTCGACGACACCGATGGCGTCACACCGCTGCTGTGGTGGCAGACATGAGTGCCGTGTCCGACGGCTGCGAGCAGTCGCCGTGACCGAGGTCGACAGCCGGCCATCGAGGAGCACGACCCGGCCGCCGATGGTGCCGGTTCGTCGTGCCGAGGTCGAGGGCACATGACCGCGGTGCTGCACGGCGAGTACACCGGCACGGTCGAGAAACTTCGACCTTGGGCGACTCTCGTTCACCTGGAGGACGGGACCGAGGTACTGGTCTACCGGATCAAGGCCGCAGGTGCGCTCGTGCAGACGGGAGACGCAGTGACCGTCGTCGTGCTGGACGACTCGAGGGTTCCGGTGCGCGGAAGCCTGCTCCTCGTCGACAGGGAGATCGCGCGGGACTTCGCGGTTCTGGGGATCACGTTCAGCCGAGGTGATGCCGCAGTCGCAGCACGACGCGAGTACGAGACGAATCACGAGAGCGCAGACCATGTCCTGGGAACGGCACCCACCCCCCCTCCGCAGCGATCGCGACGACGGCGCAAGGGCCGCGTGCCGCGGGATGATCGGCCGGCAGCACGCCGGTCATGAGAGACACGGCCCTCCTGCTCGAGGTGCTGAGACCCTGAGGGAGACGATGAAGCGCACAGTCGTGCTGCTCGGGGAAGACCGAACCATCAGCCAGGTCCGTGCTCGACTGCGCAGCATGGGCGAGTACGTCGAGCGGGAGTTCTTCGACACGCTCATCACCGGGGACTGCATCCTTGGTGTCGACGCCAGCAACGACGTGCTCGCCGAGTTCGAGGAAAGCGAGATCGCAACATTGCGCAGGAGGTTCAGGGACCTCTCGGCAATCGTCGTCGAACACACCTCAGAGGAGTGCCTACGAACCATCCTCCACCACGCTGTGCGTGGACTCGACGGCGTCGTCGACGACAACTTCGGGAACCTCTTCGAGTTCAGCGAGTACTGACCCGGCACGTCGTGCGCATGATCTCGGAGAGGTGACGGGTGAGCGCGTCGGACGCGTACGTCGAGTGGTGGGCAGATGGTGCGGACCCCGTCACCCTGGTCGAGTCATGAGCCTGATCGGGACTACGGACGCCGACTTCCGCATCTGCCGCATCGACCTCGACGCGTTGGTGCGCCTTCAGCAGTCGACCGAAGACCGGGGCTGGTCGACGCGCTGGACGTCCGTCGACGCCATGCGATCGCAAGTCATCAGCGACTGGGTCCTGCTGCAGACCTTCCAACGGCAACGGGCAGCGGGCGGCGATGAGGTCGTCCGATGCCTGCTGCTGTTCGCGACCGAGAACCACGGCGCTGCGGGCGGGGTGGCGACGTTGGACGTCGAACCCGGCGCACTGGTGCTCCTCGACCGGATCGACGACGACCCCGCTGTCCGCTCAGCGATGGTGGACCTGTTCATGCTGGCGACGGGCGGGATCGCCATGATGACGAAGCGGTGAGCGAGACCCGCGGCGTACGGGCGCACCACCGTGGGACCTGATGTAAGAGTCGACGGCGCGGAGTTCTCCCTACGAGCTGCACCGCACCCCGCGACGGGGCTGCCGTCCGAATCCGAGGACACCGATGACGACCGAAGCAACTGATGAGCCTGACATCCGCACACGAGCGGATCTCGCGCACCTCCTGCGCGCGCTCGCCGTGTCCAGGGTCGACGATCCGGGGTCGTGGGCCAACGACTCGCTCGAGGCGTTCCTGGAGTCGATGGCCGCATGGTTGGACGACATGGACGGCTACTTCGCCTCACGCGGCAGCCACGCGCCCAGCGAGCCGACGTGGCGCCTGATCGGCCAGATGGCCCTCGCCGCGAGGGTGTACGAGTAGTCACCACTCACATGCGCCGCTCGTGCCCGATCGGGAACCGGTGCGTTCGAACAAGCGCCGTCCCCGCCGCGACGGCGCTCGGAGCAGAAGCGGGACGCCATGAACGTCGAGGCCACTCTCATCACGCTGGTGCCGTGGCGGACGCTCAGGAGCCTCACGGGAACGGCCGCGCCCGTGCCGGCGGCGCTGTCGGACCTCCTGACGGCGGCAACGCCGCCGGCCGCCGAGGCGGCGTACTGGAGGTTGGACAACCACGTCGTGGTGCAGGGCCAGCTCTTCGAGTCCGCGCTGGGGGTCGTCGGTCCGCTCGTGTCGGCGCTGACGCGTCCACTGCCGGACTTCGTCCGCGAACGCGTCATGGACCTGCTCGTCGAGATCGGCTACGGCGAGGCTGACGGCGACGAGATCGCCGCAGGGGGAAGCGCGCGACTCGGAGACCTGTGTCGTGACGAGCTCCGCTGCGGCCTGTGGCTCTTCTACGGTCTGCTGGGCGACGAGGCGCCGACCGTGCGGTCGAGCGCCCTCGACCTGGTCGACGCGCTCGACCCGGAGCGGAACCGTGTGGCCGCCGTGGCGTCGTCCATGACCGCTGACAGCGACGTGCGCGTGGCACGCCGGGCACGCCGGATCCTCGACAGAAGCGCCGGAAGCTCCACCGAAGACGGCGCGCACCAGGGATCCTGGCCCGATGCGGATGGTTCGTGAGGGCTTGGACGAGTGGCCCGCTCTGCGTCGCGGAGGCTCGATTCGTCGTGGAGGTGGAGTTCTCGTGAGCTTCGATCTGGCGTTCTGGCGACAGGACCCTCCGCCCTCCCCCGATGCCGCCTTCCACATCTACGACCGGCTGACCGAGGGGGAGACGGGCGTCGTCGGAGCCGATCTCGCGGTCGAGCGGTTCCGGGCGGCGGTGCTCGAGTCGTTCGGCGACCTGGACGACGCGACCGCGGACTCCTCGCCCTGGGCCTCCCCCGTGTACGCGACGGATGAGTGCGTCATCGTCACGATCTCGGGATCGCGCTCGACAGAGGTGGCGCCCCGACTGGCACGCATGGCGTCGGAGCACGGCCTCATCGTCTACGACCCCCAGAACGACACCGTCGTCGGAGCGGCCCGCAGTCATGACGCACAGGTCTGACCCCCATCCGGCTCCACCGCACCTGTCGGTCTTCGCGCACCCCGGCATCGCCTGGCGAGCGGCGATGGTGAGGTGCTGGAGCGCGGTCGAGGCGGTCGGGTGCCGGTTCACGGGCCGGGTCCTCGTCGCACCCGACCGGACGCCGTACACGTCCGTGAGCGACGTCGCGGGTCGGGAGGTGCTGACGCTCTCCGGCGGCCCGGAGCAGGTCCTCACGGATCACCAGGTGCTCAGGATCGCCTTCCGGCACCGGTCTCTGGGAGTCGTCCCGCTGGGCTCGGCGCCGACGTCCGCCTGGGGTGAGGAGCACCCGATCGAGCTGGCGCTGCACGCCGGAGGACTCTCCTTCCCGCTGGAGCTCCGTACCCCCGCGCAGAGACGTGACGGGATGAGGCGGTGGCGATGGGCGGAGCGGTTGCTCGTCTCGTTGTGCGAGGTGATCGAGGCGCCCTATGGTGCCGTCGGCGTCGAGGTGTCGTTCCCGTCACCGCTCGCACTCGGCAGTGTGGTCGGGGCTCGCACACCTCGCCCGACCACGTGGTTCCTGCCGGCTCGCGAGGGCGCCGACCGCGGCACGGACGACGGGGGGCTGGACGCACGACGACGCTCGACCGTCACACGCACGGCCACCGGTGTGCTCGTCCACGGGTGGGACCCCGGAGACGCCCAGCCGGTCGACGAGGCCGAGCTCGACCGAATCCTCGCGCTTCTCGCGAAGCGGCAGAGATAGCACGTCCCACCGCACGGTCGGGCACGCGGTCATGGGGGCCCGTCGGGCGCGAGCGTGAAGCGGCTGGCCGCCGCACACGGGCGGATCGACCTGCAGCAGGGCGGCTTCCTGGACCGACCGAGAGGAGAGACGCGGTGGAGCAGAGGCGGGAGGCGGTGGAGGCAGCACCGTCGAGCGGCGACATCGGTCGGGGGCGTCCCGGCGCTGCGGATCTTCTCGCCGTGCTCACCGAACGCTCCCTGATCGAGATCCGACGCATGGCCGAGACGGGTGAGCTGTACGTCGAGGACGAGGTGCTGGACCCGCACGTGCCCGCAGACGTCGACGCGCTCGCGCGGGTGCACCTGCTCGCCGACGTCACCCACGGCTTCGCGAACGTGCTTCGGGCGAGTGCGTTCAGGCGAGGGCGCGCGGCGCGTCACGCGCTGCGGTGGAGGTGGTCCGCGACGAGCGAGTCCGGCCGCCGATGGATGAGGTCGCGGCTCGCGCTCCACGGTCCTCGACACGTGGCAGCGCTGACGCAGCTCGTCGGACCCGGTGCCGACGCGTCCGGCAGCGCCGGCGCCGACGGACGGCGGGGCGACACGCGCCGAGGCCGCGAGGAGACCCCGCCAGCGGAACCACCAGGCCGGTCACGCGGCCGGCACGACGGGAGCTCCTGATGAAGACGAGCGTGCGCAACCGCCTGCTCCGGCTCGGACGACCGGTGACCCAGCGGTTGCCCACCCCGGACACCGAGCGCGCGACGTGGATCTGGGTCCTCCCGGTGCCCGACGGGCGGATCCGGGTCGCCGCGGTCGCCGTAGCGCGCGAGCTCGTCGACTCGGGGGCGTGCTTCGCGGAGGACGACGTCCGGACGGAGTCCGTGACGTTCGTGGACCGGGTGGACGACGTGGACGCGATCGTCGTGGCCCTGGGCGGTGACCCCTCCGGCCTCGAGTCCCCCTGGCGGAACGAGTTCCCGCTGTGAGGTCGAGCCCGTCGACATCCGACGTGAGGTCGACGACCATCGGACCCGGGTCCGGAACGACAGAAGCGGCGGTCATCCCCGAGTGGCGAAATTCCTGTGCGTGTGCGGATCCGTGGTGTCGACGAGCGGCGAGATCCCCCACCCCTATCAGTGGAACCTCATCTCCGACGGCGACTTCGACACCAGCACGGGCACGGTCGACGCAGACGAGCTGTACATGAGGTCCACGCTCATGTTCCGCTGCCCCCGGAGCGGCCACCTCTGGATCTACTGGTCGGGCATCGACAACGCGCCCTCGCTGTACAGCCCTGTCGAGGTCGATGAACCGGATGGGCCGCGCGGCGTGGTGGCGGTGGGAGAGTGATCGAGGTCAGCGTGTCCCCGAGCGTCCCCGAGACGACGCTCGACGGACGCGAGGGGGCCCGTCCGGCGCCGTACCTACGGAGCCTGACCCAGTTCCTCCACGAGCTGGCGCGGCGTGCGCACGTGCACACCTTCGAGGTAACCGAGCTCTTCGTCGCGGAACCGCTCGCGGGCGATGCCGCGGAGCTCCGCAACGGCTCGTCGGTCCCCCTGAGGCGCGCAGTGGAGCTGGTGCGCCGCATGTGCGAGGGGCACGGACCCTTCTGCGCGCTCGGAGCGACCGGGATGAGGGTCGAGTGCTCGTGGGACGGAGCGGTCGTCCTGACGCTGGACCCGACGGTGTCTCCACCGGATCTCGATGGTTGGCCCCACCTGCGCATCCGCGTGCGAGAGGCACCGCCGGCCGGCAGTCCGGAGGGAGATCCCGTCACGGCGGCTGCCGATGACGCGTTCTGGTCGGCCGTCGCATCAGCTCCGGCACAGGTGAAGCTGCTGAGGGAGCGATGGGCTCACGGGAAGTTCGGAGCTCGCTGGTACGACGTCAGCGGCGACACCCTCCTGCGGCGGAGGCCTGCAGTCGAGCCGCGCTCGCTGATCAGCGTCCTGCTCGATCCTCAGCTCGACCCGGGACGCATGTGCCTCGACGGTGGGTTCACCGCTCTCCGACGTCTCGGAGGGTTCGACCCGCTCGTGCACGAGGAGTTCGCATTCGGCATCGAGAATCCCCCTGACCTACGGGGCCACGGGTGGCCGTTCGCGGTGAACGAGTCCGAAGCCTGGGAGTGGCTGGCAGTCGTTCCTGACGGCGACGGGCACGTCAGGGGTTCCTGGCTCCTGCCCGGTGCCTGACCCCTGCTCCCGCCCGTCGGCGCTCGGGCGGCGGCAACCGGCACCCTGGCGCGTCCAGGAGGTCCGCACACGGCGGCGCCCCGGTGGGTGCGCAGTGAAGGGGATGCATCGTGAGCTTCGAGCTGGCCTTCTGGCACGAGAGGCCGACGCCGTCGGACGACGCCGCTCTCGCGACGTACTACAGGTTGACCGAGGAGGACGGTGACGCCGTCCGCCCCCACGTCGCGGTCTCGCGCTTCCTGACGGACCTCCTGACCGCGTTCGAGGACCTGACCGAGGAGAACGCGGACTCCTCCCCCTGGGCCGGCCCGGTCTGTGCGACGGACGGGTGCGTGATGGTCTCCATCTCCGGTTCACGTTCGGTCGAGGTGATGCCGCGCCTGCAGCAGATGGCGTCGCGGCACGGGCTCGTCACGTTCGACCCTCAGAACTCGAGAGTCGTCAGCCAGCTGCGGACGGCGCACACGCCGACGGACGCCGAGGCGTTCGAGGGCGCACCGGCGAGGCACGGACCTCGGTAGGGTGCATCATCCCGACGGAGGCGGACCGGGCCGCCGAGGCGAGAGCCGAACCGATGCGAGTAGAGAGCGGCAGGCGGGAGGACCGCACGCGTGTTCTGCGATCGAGAGCTCCAGCAGTCCGCATCGGGACCCGGGTCGTCGTCCCTCGCGCATCCCGAGGGCCGGCGAGCGCAACGCTCGTCCACGGCATGATGGGCGGGCGGACCTACCGCGAGCCGCCGGACCTCGGGCGTACGGATCTTGCACGGTCGCTGGTCGAGCGGGACGTCCCGGCTCTGAACGGCCTGCTGGGCGACCCGGACGCACGGGGGAACGCCCAGGACGCGTGGGACGACATCGCGGTGTTCACCCGGGAACACCGCGCGAGCACCCGCTCCTCCCCCTCATGACCGCGACGTACCCCGACCGCGTCTTCCAGCTCTGGGAGTACCGCGTGAGCCACGGCGCGCTGCTGGTGCGGAGTCCTCGCGGTCCCGACCGGACGACGAACGTGGACCTGCTGTTCGCCGGCGTCGAGCTCATCTCCTGTCCGCGGTTGCTCCGCGGGCTCGTCGTCGAGCAGGCGGGGCCTGACGACGTGCGGGCGGCCCGCGCAGCACTGGGGCAGGAGATCGACGCTCCGCTCGAGGTCTTCGTCCTCGTCTCGGAGGGTCGACGGAACGTCGTCGTCGCCTCGTCCCTCCGGCTGCACGAGCACCAGGGCGACATCTTCGACAGCCCGTTCGCAGACAGTCGACCGACCGGTCCCCGAGGTCGTGCGCCACGGCCTGGGCGAGGTGAGGAGGAAGTGCGATGACCGTGTCGTGGAGCGCGACGTCGACGTCCGGGCGCTTCGTCCCGACCGAGGTCCACTCCGACGTGCACGCCCTCGCCCAGCACGTCGAGCGGCTGCGTTCGGCGGGCTCGGGGTACCTCGAGGTCCGGCGCTCGGACGACGACTACCCGGTCGTCGCGCTGGGATTCCGATCGGGGTGGGCGGTCGTGCACGTGCTGCCGGACGCCGACACCACACTCCTCATGGCCGGGAACGGTTCTCTCGCCCCGGGCGACGTCGCCGACATCCCCGTGATGGACGACGTGGTCGCCTTCGACGGGGCGTACGTCATGAGCGTCCACGCGGCGTGGTCCGCGCTGCTCCGGTTCGTCCGGACGGCACGGACGACCGTGCTCGGTGACCTGGTCGAGCTGTAGCAGCACACCTGGGTGGCGCGGGACCTGGCGACGGCCGTCCACGACGAGAGCACTACCGCTCGGTGACCTCCGCGCCAGGGCTGCCGACAAGCGACCCCCGCGTCCGGTGGCCCCCTCGACCGTGCGAGGCTGTCGTGCAGACCCCCACACGAACCACATCGACAGGAGCACTCCCGTGGTCGACCTCGCGTACGTCATCGCCGGATCGGAAGCGACCGGCGGCGCCGGCATCCAGGCGGACCTGCGCACGTTCCAGGAGCTGGGCGCCTTCGGCCTCGGCACGATGACGTGCATCGTGTCGTTCGACCCGGCGGACGACTGGAACCACCGCTTCTTCCCCGTGCCGGCCGAGATCATCGCGCAGCAGATGGAGGCGGCGACGACCGCCTACGACCTCGACGTGGTCAAGATCGGCATGCTCGGCACGCCGGCGACGATCGACGTCGTCGCGGAGGGGCTGCGCCGCCAGCCGTGGCGGCACGTCGTGCTGGACCCGGTGCTCATCTGCAAGGGCCAGGAGCCCGGCGCGGCCCTCGACACCGACACCGCGCTGCGTGAGCAGGTCCTGCCGCTCGCGACGGTCGTCACCCCGAACCTGTTCGAGACGAAGACGCTCTCGGGCATGGACACGATCGAGACGGTCGAGCAGCTCACCGAGGCGGCACGCCGCATCCAGGCGCTCGGCCCGCGCGCCGTGGTCGCCAAGGGCGGTGTCGAGCTGCCCGGTGACGACGCGGTCGACGTCCTCCTCGACGGCGACGAGGTCACCGTGCTCGCGACGCCGAAGGTGGGGAACGAGCGCGTCGCCGGTGCCGGCTGCACCCTCGCCGCCGCGATCGCCGCCGAGCTCGCCAAGGGGCGCGAGGTCCGCGACGCGGTCACCCGCGCGAAGGAGTTCGTCACGGCGGGCATCGAGGGCCGCGTGTCCGGGAAGGCACCGTTCACGGTGGTGCGGCAGGGCGCCTGAGCACGTCAGCGGCGGGTGCGGCCCGTCACTGCCGGAGCTGAGGGACGAGGTCGTCGGGGCGGGCGGTGCGCCGCCCGTCCTCGCCGACCTCCGCCCACACCGCGTCGAGCGACAGCCCCAGCACCCCGGCGATCGCCGCGACGGTCGAGAACGAGGGCGTCGCGACGCGGCCCGACTCGATCTTGCGCAGCGTCTCGGGCGAGACGCCCGCGTCGAGCGCGACCGTGACGATCGACCGCTCCCCGCGAGCGCGGCGCAGGAGCGCACCGAGGCGGCGCCCGCGGTCGACCTCGGCGGGGGTGAGCGGGAGCCGGACCATCATGGACCGATTCTAATACCGGGATAGTATTACCGCCGAAGCCGTCGCCGGCCTCGTCCCGCCCAGCACCGAGGAGCGCACCGCCATGATCGAGATCCTGAGCCCGAGCGAGATCGACCGCGCCCGGGTCACGGGCGCCCTCGTCGCCGACATCCTCCAGACGCTCCGCGAGCGCACGACCGTCGGGACCAACCTGCTCGAGATCGACCGCTGGACGCGCGAGCTCATCGAGAAGGCCGGCGCGCAGTCCTGCTACGTCGACTACGCGCCGTCGTTCGGGCGCGGCCCGTTCGGCCACTACGTCTGCACGTCGGTGAACGACGCCGTGCTGCACGGCCGCCCCCGCGACCAGCGCCTCGCCGACGGCGACCTGCTCACGCTCGACCTCGCCGTGCTCAAGGACGGCATCGCGGCGGACTCCGCCATCAGCTTCCTGGTGGGCGACGCCCGCCCGGCCGAGAGCGTCGCGCTCATCGAGGCCACCCAGCGCGCCCTCGCCGCAGCCATCCAGGCCGCGGGCCCGGGCGTCCGCCTCGGCGACGTCTCGCACGCCATCGGCCAGGTGCTGACGGGTTCCGGCTACCCCGTCAACACCGAGTTCGGCGGCCACGGCATCGGCTCGACCATGCACCAGGACCCGCACGTGCCGAACACCGGCCGCCCGGGCCGCGGGTACACGCTGCGCCCCGGCCTGCTGCTCGCGCTCGAGCCGTGGGTGATGGCGGACACCGACGAGCTCGTCACGGACACCGACGGCTGGACGCTGCGCAGCGCGACGGGCGCCCGCACCGCGCACAGCGAGCACACCGTCGCGATCACCGAGGACGGCGTCGAGGTCCTCACGCTGCCGGCGCACCTGCGCGTCTGACGTCGTCCGGAGACGCGCGCCCGCGGGTCCTCCCCCGCCCCCGCTCGCCGCGCCCCCGCGCGCGTGCTGTGCTGCCGGGATGGACTCCTTCACGCGCGACGGCCTGCGCTTCGACGTGCGGGACCACGCACCGGACGCCCCCACCGGCACGACCGGGGACGACGCCCCCGTCGTCGTCCTGCTGCACGGCTTCCCGCAGGACGCCTCGGCCTACGACGCGGTCGCCCCCCTGCTGACCGCCGCGGGTGCGCGCGTGCTCGTGCCGGACCAGCGCGGCTACTCCCCCGGCGCCCGCCCGGCGGGCCGCCGCCCGTACGCCGTGCCGGAGCTCGTCGCCGACGTCGTCGCGCTGCTGGACGCCGCCGGCGCGGAGCAGGCGCACGTCGTCGGCCACGACTGGGGCGGTGCCGTCGCGTGGGCCGTCGCCGCCCGTGAGCCGGACCGCGTCGCGACGCTCACGGTGCTGGGCACGCCGCACCCCGCCGCGATGCGCGCCGGGCTGCTGCGCGGCGGGCAGGCCCTGCGCTCGTCCTACGTCGGCTTCTTCCAGCTGCCCGGCGTCCCGGAGCGCCTGCTCCTCGCGGACGACGGCGCCCGGCTGCGCGCCGCCCTCAGGAGGGCCGGCCTCGAGCCCGACCGCGCCGACCGCTACGTCGCCCGCATGCGCGAGCCCGGCGCCCTGACGGCCGCCCTCGCCTGGTACCGCGCCGTCCCGGTGCCGGGCGGCGGCTCGACGCGCCGGATCGAGGTCCCCACCACCTACGTCTCCGCCCGCCGGGACCCGTTCTTCGCCCCCGCATCCGTGGACGCCACGGCCCGGCACGTCGACGGCTCGTTCCTGCGGGTCGACCTCGACGCCGACCACTGGCTGCCCGAGCACCGGCCTGCGGACGTCGCGGCGGCGGTGCTGGGGAACCTGCGCTGAGCGGTGGCGGCGCCGACGCGCCGACGAGCGAGATGCACGTCTCGCCGGCGGCGCTGGAACCGCTCCACGGCGGCGATGTACGGTCACAGCACCATGCGCACCGTGCTCGTCGCCCCGCACGCCGCTCGCCCCGTCCTCGCGGCGCGCGCGAGTTGTCGCGGCTGACGTCCCCGGCGCACCGGGACCGGTCTCGCCACCGCCTGGCCGGCCCCGCGGCGCGCCGAGCGCCCTCGCGCTCGACTCCCCCACCCCTGCACCGGTCCCCCGTCCCCCGGGCGCGCGCGCACCTCGCTCGTCCGGCCCGGCGGCCGTGCCCGTCCGCCGGAGGTCCCCCAGCATGAGAACCCGCCCACTCGTCGGTGCCGCCCTGTCCGCCGTCGCCGCGCTCGCGCTCGCGGCGTGCTCGGGCGGCGGGAGCACGGGTGCGTCCAGCAGCATGCCGCAGGACGAGATCGTCATCGGCACCACCAACGAGCCGACGGGGCTCGTGCGCAACGTCGGCGGCTCGTCCGGCGTCTCGCAGACCATGACGCGCAACGTCTTCGAGGGCCTCACGGCGGTCGACGTCGACGGGCAGGTCGTGCCCGCGCTCGCCGAGTCGTGGGACGTCTCCGAGGACGGCCTGACGTACACGTTCCACCTGCAGCCGGACGTCGTCTTCCACGACGGGACCGAGCTCACCGCGGACGACGTGGTCTGGAGCATCTCCGACGCGATCTCCCCGGAGTCGAAGCTCGCGCGCAAGAACGACCTCGCCGTCATCACCGACATCTCGGCGCCCGACGACGAGACCGTGCAGCTCACCCTGAGCCGGCGCAGCCAGAGCCTGACGTTCAACCTCGCCGGCCTGACGGTCGTGCAGGAGGGCGACAGCGAGCTCGGCCCCGACAACGGGACGGGCCCGTACCGGTTCGTCGAGTGGGTGCAGGGCGACCACCTGACGATCGAGCGGTTCGACGACTACTGGGGCGAGCAGGCGAAGAACCCGGGCGTGACGTTCCGCTTCTTCGACGACCCGACGGCGCTCAACAACGCGCTGCTCGTGGGCGACCTCGACCTCGTCATCGCCGAGAACTCCCCCGACCAGCTCGTCCAGTTCGAGGACGACCCGCGCTTCACGATCACCGAGGGCTCCTCCACCACGAAGCAGCTGTGGGCGTTCAACGACCGCGTCGCGCCGTTCTCGGACGTGCGGGTGCGGCAGGCGCTCTACAAGGCGATCGACCGCGACGCGCTGCTCGAGGCGGTGTGGGACGGCTACGGCCAGGTCATCGGCTCGATGGTCCCGCCGACCGACCCGTGGTTCGTCGACCAGGCGGACGTGCACGCGTACGACCCGGCCGCCGCGCGTGACCTGCTCGCCCAGGCGGGCGTCACGAACCTGACGATCCCCGTCGACTACATCCCGGACGACACGACCGAGACGGTCGTGCAGCTCCTGCGCTCCGACCTCGCCGACGTCGGCGTGACGCTGACGCCGAACCCGATCGACGACGCCACCTGGTACCAGAAGGTCTACACGGACCACGACTTCCAGACGACGCTCATGGGGCACGTGAACCCGCGCGACGTCGTCTGGTACGCGAACCCGGACTTCTACTGGGGCTACGACAACCCGCAGGTCCAGGAGTGGGTCGCGCAGGCGGACCAGGCGGCGACCGAGGAGGAGCAGGTCGAGCTGCTGCGCCGGGTCAACGAGACCATCGGCCAGGAGGCCGCGTCGGCGTGGCTGTACCTCGACCCGCAGATCCGGGTCGCGAAGGCCGAGATCAGCGGCTTCCCGGTGGACCAGGTGACGGAGAGCTTCTACGTCGCCGACATCGTCCGGGAGGGCTGAGGCACCCGTGGCCCGCCACCTGCTGACGCGCTCCCTGCTGACCCGGGTCGCGTCGCTGCTCGTCTCGCTGGCCCTGGCGGCCGTCGTCGTGTTCGTCGTCCTGCGGCTGCTGCCGGGGGACGCCGCGGGCGCGTCGCTGGGCGTCGGGACGACGAGCGACCAGCTCGAGGGGCTGCGCGCCGAGCTGGGCACCGACCAGCCCGTGCCGGTGCAGCTCGGGCAGTGGGTGGCGGGCCTCGTCCAGGGCGACCTGGGCACGTCGTTCGTGTCCCGGCAGCCCGTGGCGGACCTCGTCGCGGCGCGGCTGCCGGTCACGCTGCCGCTGAGCCTCGCGGCGTTCGTGCTCGCGGTGCTCGTGTCGGTGCCGCTGGGAGTGGCGGCGGCGGTGTGGCGGCGTGGTCCGCTGGGCGTGGTCGTGTCGGCGCTGTCGCAGCTCGGCGTGGCCGTGCCGGTGTTCTGGGTCGGTGTGCTGCTCGTGCTCGTCCTGGCGCTGCAGCTGGGCTGGCTGCCACCCGGCGGGTTCCCGCGGCAGGGCTGGGGCGACCCGGCCGCGGCGGTGCGCGCGCTCGTGCTGCCCGTGGTGACCGTGGCGATCGCCATGTCCGCCGTCATGGTGCGGTACGTGCGGTCGGCGACGCTCGACGTGCTCGACCAGGACTACGTCCGCACGGCCCGCTCCCTCGGCTACGGCCGGTGGGCGGCGCTGCGCCGGCACGGGCTGCGCAACGGCGCCGCGCCGGTCGTCGCGATCCTCGGCATCGAGCTCGCGACGTCGCTGCTCGGTGCGGTCGTCATCGAGAACGTGTTCGCGCTGCCGGGCCTCGGCACGCTGCTGCTCGACTCCGTCGAGGCGCGCGACCTGCCGGTCGTGCAGGCGCTCGTCCTCGGGCTGACGGCGGTCGTGCTGGTCGTCAACGTCGGGGTGGACCTCGCGCAGCGCGCGCTCGACCCGCGCCTGCGCCTGACGGGAGGGGCACGATGACCACGGGTGTGGAGGACCTCGCCGTCCGGGAGCCGGCCGTCACGGGGACGCCGCACGCACGCGCCCGCCGCTGGCCGCCGTCCCTCGTGGCCGGTGCCGTGCTGGTCGGCCTCGTCGCCGTCGTCGGCCTCGTGGCGCTCGTCTGGACCCCGTACCCGCTGGACGTCACGGGCAGCGGCCCGCGCCTCGCCCCGCCGGGCGGCGACTTCCCCGCCGGCACCGACCGGCTGGGCCGCGACCTGCTCACGCAGCTCATGGCCGGGGCGGCCAGCGCGCTGCTCGTCGCGGCGGCGAGCGTCGTCGTGGCCGGGACGCTCGGCCTCGTGCTCGGGGTGCTGGCCGCGGCCACGACGCGCTGGGCCGACACTGTGCTGGTCAACACCGTCGACGTGCTCATCGCGTTCCCGACCCTGCTGCTCGCGATGCTGCTCGTGACGGTCCGCGGGGCGTCGACGGCGACGGCCATCGCGGCGATCGGCATCTCCGGCGCCGCCGTGATCGCGCGCGTCACCCGCATCACCGTCGCGCGCGTGCTGCGCGAGGACTACGTCACCGCCGCCACGGCGTCCGGCACCGGGTGGTGGGGCACGATCACGCGGCACGTGCTGCCGAACGTCGCGCCGACCCTGCTGGTCCAGCTCATGCTGCTGGCCGGCGGGGCCGTGCTCGCCGAGTCGGCGCTGTCGTACCTCGGCCTCGGCACGCCGCCGCCCGCCGCGTCCTGGGGGCGGATGCTGCGCGAGGCGCAGTCGACGATGGTCGTCGCGCCGTGGAGCGCGATCCTGCCCGGCCTCGCGATCGTCGTGCTCGTCCTCGGGCTCAACCTGCTCGGGGACGGCATCCGCGAGCGCACCGACCCGAACCTGCGAGGTGACCGGTGAGCCTGCTCGAGGTCGACGGCCTGACCGTCCGCACGTCCGACGGGCGCACGCTGCTCGACGGCGTCACGTGGGACGTCGCGGCGGGCGCGCGGCTCGGGATCATCGGCGAGTCCGGCTCCGGCAAGTCGATGACGGCGCTGGCCGTGCTGGGCCTGCTGCCCGCCGGCATGCGCGCGACCGGCCACGTGCGCCTCGACGGCACCGACCTGCTCGCGCTGCCGCCGCGTCGCATGGACGCCGTGCGCGGCGCGCAGGTCGCGATGGTCTTCCAGGAGCCGCTGACCGCGCTCGACCCGCTCATGACGGTCGGCCGGCAGATCAGCGGACCGGTGCGCCTGCACCAGCGGCTCTCGCGCACGGCCGCCCGCGAGGAGGCCGCGCGCCTGCTGCGGCTCGTGCAGATCGACGACACCGAGCGCGTCCTCGGGTCGTACCCGTGGCAGCTGTCCGGCGGGCAGCGGCAGCGGGTGTCGCTCGCGATGGCTCTCGCGTGCCGCCCCCGCGTCCTGCTCGCGGACGAGCCGACGACGGCGCTCGACGTGACCGTGCAGGCCGAGGTCCTCGAGCTGCTGGACGACGTCGTCGAGCGCACCGGGCTCGCCCTCGTGCTCGTCACGCACGACCTGCCCGTCGTCGCGCGCGTGGCGCAGGACCTCGTCGTCATGCGCGACGGCGCGGTCGTGGAGCGCACGACGGTCCCCCGGGCCCTCGCCGGGGACGGCGCCGCGTACACCCGCGAGCTCGTCGACGCCGCCCGCGCCGTCACCGCGCTGCCCACCCCGGAGGCCCGATGAGCACGCCCCTGCTGGAGCTGACCGGCGTCACGCGCACGTTCGGCCGCACGACGCAGGCGCTGCGCGGCGTCGACCTGCGCGTCGAGGCGGGCCGGGGCGTCGGCATCGTCGGCGAGTCCGGCGCGGGCAAGTCGACCCTGCTGCGTCTGCTGCTCGCGCTCGACAGCCCGACGTCCGGCACGGTGACGTACCGCGGCGAGCCGCTCGACCGGCGTGACCGCGCCGCCGTGCGCCGGTTCCGCCGCGACGTGCAGGTCGTCTTCCAGGACCCGCGCTCGTCCCTCGACCCGCGCCAGCGCGTCGGGTCGATCGTCGCGGAGCCGCTGCGGTCCCTGCGCGTCGAGGGCGACCACCGGGCGCGCGTTTGTGAGGTGCTCGCGTCGGTCGGGCTCGACGCGGACGTCGTCGACCGGTACCCCGCGCAGTTCTCCGGCGGGCAGCGCCAGCGCATCGCCATCGCCCGGGCGCTCGCGCCGCGGCCGTCGGTGCTCGTCGCCGACGAGCCCGTGAGCGCGCTCGACGTCTCGGTCCGCCGTCAGGTCGTCGACCTGCTCGCGCGCCTGCGCGACGAGCACGGCCTCACGCTCGTGCTCGTCAGCCACGACATCGCGATCGTCGGGCAGCTGTGCGAGCGCACCGTCGTGCTGCACGACGGGCTCGTCGTCGAGGAGGGCGCGACGCGCGAGGTGCTGACGGCGCCGCGCGAGCCGTACACGCAGCGTCTGCTCGCCGCGGTCCCGCGCCTGCCCGACGCGACGCCCGCCGGCTGACGCAGGCCGGGCGCCCCGGTCGCGGCCGCCGCTTCCGGGTGCTGTGCTGCGGCGGTGAGACTCTGGTCGCTGCACCCGTCCCTGCTCGACCGGCAGGGGCTGACCGCCTGCTGGCGGGAGGCCCTGCTCGCGCAGGCCGTGCTGCTCGACCGCACCAAGGGCTTCACGAAGCACCCGCAGCTCGACCGCTTCCGCGCCCACCCCGAGCCGGTCGTCGCGATCGCCGCGTACCTGCACCACCTGGTCGACGAGGCGACCCGCCGCGGCTACCGCTACGACCCGCGCCGGGTGCACCTGCCCGACGACGAGCGCACCCGCGGTGTCGCACCGATGACCGTGACGTCCGGGCAGCTCGACCTGGAGTGGCGGCACCTGCTGCACAAGACGGTCGAGCGCTCGCCGGACCAGTACCGGGAGCTCCTGCGGGTCGGGCGGCCGTTCCCGCACCCGCTGCTCGTCGTGGTGCCGGGTGGGGTGGAGCCGTGGGAACGGGCGCCGTGAGGTCCAACGGCGCGCCGGCTTGATACCAGAAGAGATACCATCACTGCCATGGCCATGACTCTCCGGCTCGACAGCGCTGAGACCCAGGCCCTCCGCCGCCGCGCGGAGGTCGAGCAGCGTTCGATGCAGGACGTCGCGCGGCAGGCGGTGCGCGACTACATCGAGCGCACGTCCCGTGAGGACCTCATCAACGCCGTCATGGACAGCGAGCTGCCGCGCTACGCCGAGGCTCTCGAACGACTCGGTCGATGATCTACCTGACGGCCGACGAGCTGCTGGCCGTCGCCCACCGAGTGGTCGGTGACCTTGTCGTCAGGGATGCCGGCCTCGTGGAGTCAGCCGCCGCTCGCCCGAGGACGCAGGTCGGCGGCACCGACGCGTACCCCGACCTGCTGACGAAGGCCGCTGCCCTTCTGCACTCGCTGGCTCGCAACCACGCACTCGTCGACGGCAACAAGAGACTCGCCCTCGCGGGGACCATCGTCTTCCTCGGCGTGAACGGCACCCGTCTCAGGGCGACGAACGACGAGGCTTACGACCTCATCATGGATGTTGCTGCCGGCCGCGTGGACTCCGTGGACGTCATCCGCGAACGACTGTCGGCCCTCACCGAGCCCTGGTGAGGACCGGAGGACGCACAGCATGAGCAGAGGTGACGCGCCTCCGCCGCGCAAGCTCGTGGTGGACCCCGACCTGCTGATGAACCTCGCGGGCGACGAGAAGGCCGTCCGGCGCGCGCGGGCGCGCCTCGAGCGCGACGCCCGCGCCGGCACGGTCATCATCTCCCCGCGGTCCGCGGCCTCCCGTGCCGTCGACGACCCGACGGCACGGGAGCCGCGCTCCCGCTGAGGACGCTCAGCCCTGGAGGTGCTTCTCCGGGATCGGCGCGTCGCCCGAGGCCCGCTGCGCCCGGTAGTACGCCCGCGCCTCCTCCTGCCGCTCGTGCTCGACGCCCGACGAGATGGGCGCGCGCAGGTGCTCCTGGCGGTAGCCGAACGCGTCGACGAGGTCCTGCGCGTGCGGGCGCAGGCGCGCGAGCAGCCGCTCGATGTACGACGTGACGGTCCGCGCGCGACCGGCCGAGAGGCGCCCGTTGACCAGGTACCAGGCCAGGTCGCGCTCGATGAGCGTCAGGCCGAACAGGTCCCGCAGCCACGTGAGCACCTGCTTCGTGCCCGGGTCCTCGACGCGGGCGACGCCGGCCGTGAAGGCCTCCCACTGCACGCGCTCGGCGTGCGCACGGGCGGCCTCGATGAGCTCGTGCTGGTGGGCGTTGAACAGGGCCGCCGCCTTGTCCGGGCTCATCTTGCGGGCCGGGGCCAGGGCCTGCGCGACCTGGGCGACCTTCGCCTCGACGCGGTCGGTGAGCAGGTCGCGCTGGGTCTGCTCGTCGCGCAGCTGACCGACCGAGCGGCGGGCGTCCCCGAGGTCGCCGAGCGCCTGGACGGCGCGGATCAGCGGCGTGCGGTGCAGGGCCACGTCGGCGACACGCTCGGCCACGAACCGCGCCATGTCGCCGCGGTCGGCCTGCAGCGCCTTGAGCGACTTCGCGTAGTCGGCCAGCAGGCGCTTGGCGACCAGCTGGTAGAGGACCGTGTTGTCGCCCTCGAAGGTCACGTACACGTCCATGTCGGCGTGCAGGCCCGTGAGCCGGTTCTCGGCGAGGAAGCCCTGCCCGCCGCACGCCTCGCGCGCGGTCTGGATGGTGCGCAGCGCGCCCCACGTCGACGTCGGCTTGAGCGCCGCGGCGAGCGTCTCGAGGTCCTCCCGGTTCTCCGGGGTGTCGCCCCGGCCGGAGAACACGTCGTCGAACGCCGCGAGCAGCTCCTCGTGCGCGAACGCCGCCGCGTACGTCTCCGCGACGAGCGGCAGGAGCCGGCGCTGGTGCTGGCCGTAGTCGAGCAGCGTCACCTCGTCCGAGCCACCGCCGGCGAACTGCCGGCGCTGGTTGGCGTACGTGACGGCGATCGCCAGCGCGATCTTGCTCGCGTTCACCGCGGCGCCGTCGAGCGAGACGCGCCCCTGCACGAGCGTGCCGAGCATCGTGAAGAACCGGCGGCCCGGGCTCGCGATCGGCGAGGAGTACGTGCCGTCCGGGGCGACGTCGCCGTACCGGTTCAGCAGGTTCGTGCGGGGGACGCGGACGTGGTCGAAGTGGAGGCGCCCGTTGTCGATGCCGTTGAGGCCGCCCTTGACCCCGTCGTCCTCCCCGCCGACGCCCGGCAGGAACTCGTGCGTCTGCGGGTCGCGGATCGGGACGTAGAACGCGTGCACCCCGTGGTTCACCTTCGGCTGCCCGGGCGCCGCCGTGACGAGCTGAGCGAACACCACCGCCGCCGTGCCGTGCACGGCCGCGTTGCCGAGGTAGTCCTTCCAGGCGCCGCGGAACGGCGTGTGGATCACGAACTCCTGCGCGTCCGCGTCGTACTCGGCCGTCGTCCCGATGGACGCGACGTCCGAGCCGTGGCCCGTCTCCGTCATCGCGAACGCGCCGGGCACCCGCAGGTGCATCGCGTCGGGCAGGAACGTGTCGTGGTGGTGCTCGGTGCCCAGGTGCAGGATCGCCGACGCGAACAGCCCCCACTGCACACCCGCCTTGATCTGGAGCGACGGGTCCGCCGCGACCAGCTCCTCGAACCGCGCGAGCGAGCCGCCGTGGTCGTCGGCGCCGCCGTGCCGCGCCGGGAACGCGCGCAGCACGTCGTGCTCGGCCTCCAGGCGGCGCAGCTGGTGCAGCACGCGCTCGCGGTGCTCCGCCATCGGCAGGCCCTCGATCTTCTGGAAGTCGGGGTCCGCCGTGATGGCGCGTGCCTCGCGGCGCAGCTGCGCGTACTGCCCGAGCAGCAGGTTCTCCAGCGCGTCGACGTCCACGCGCGCGGCCGGCTGCTCGGGGGCCGCGGCGGGGGTGGGACGCGTCTCGGGGCGGGCGGTCGTGGTGGTCATCGCTGCTCCCTGGGGGTTCCGGCGTCGTCGCCGGTCTGGTGGGTCTCCGCCGGGTGGGCGGGTGTACGGGGTCGGTCACGGGTGGGCCGGTCGCGCGCCAGCAGGCCGACGGGGCCGGCCCACAGCCACGCGGCGACCTGGGCGGTGAGGGTCTCGCGGTCCGGCGTGCCGGGGTCGTGGCGGTGCGCGAGCCACCACTCCCCGGCGCCGCGGACGAAGCCGACGGCGCCCGCGGCCCAGGACTCGGCGAGGGCGCGGGTGGCGGCGTCGGCGGGCGGCTCCGCGGCGAGGTCGGCGGGCGGGGCGTCGGGGCGACGGGCGACGGTGCGGCCGTCGCGCTCCTCGGTGAGACCGCGGGCGAACGGGGCGGCGACGAGCGCGGTCACCGAGTCGAGGAAGTGCCCGAGCGGCCCTCCGGACTCCACCGAGCCGTCCCGGGTCACGAACGCGTACACGTTCGGCGAGGACTCGATCATCTCCAGGTACACCGCGACCATCGCCCGCAGGCCGTCGCGCGGCGTCGGCGCGACCCGCAGGACGCCCTCGAGCGCACCCTGGATCTGCAGCACGACCGCCTCGGCGACGGCGATCTGCAGGCCCATCTTGTCGGTGAAGTAGCGGTAGACGATCGACTTCGACGTCCCGGCAGCGGCCGCGATCTCCTCCATCGAGACGTCGGGGCCGCGGTGGTGCACGGTCCGGCGGGCGACGCGGACGAGCTCGGCCCGGCGGGCCTCGCGGTGGTCCGCCCAGCGCGTCGAGCGACCGTCCGCGGGGACGTCCTCGACCCCGGGGCCGGGCGCGGGGACGGCGACGACCGCGGCTGCGCGCGGCGCCGCGTCCTCGGGGGCGGGGAGCGGGACCGGCGTCCTCGACGGCCCCGGCGTGACGGACCTCACGCAACCGACGGTATCAGGTACTGTGGGTTTCGGACATCAGCCGGGACCCAGGTCCCTCGACGCACCGGGCTCCCGCCCGGTACCGCTCGGGGCCCCCGGCCGACCCGTCATCGACGCCGATGCGAGAGGGAACGCCCGATGGCCTCCACCCGTGACACGAGCACTCCCGCCCCCGCCGCCCCCCGCGCCGCCTACGTGCTGGGCGGCAACCGGATCCCCTTCGCCCGCGCGGGCGGCAGGTACGCGCAGGCGTCCAACCAGGACATGCTCACCGCGGCCCTCGACGGCCTCGTCGCCCGCTACGGCCTGCAGGGCGAGCGCATCGGCGAGGTCGCCGCAGGTGCGGTGCTCAAGCACAGCCGCGACTTCAACCTCGCCCGCGAGGCCGTCCTCGGCTCCGCGCTGTCGCCCACGACTCCGGCGTACGACGTGCAGCAGGCCTGCGCGACCGGCCTCGAGACCGTCGTCTCGCTGTCGAACAAGATCCGTCTCGGCCAGCTCGAGTCCGCCGTCGCGGGCGGCGTCGACACGACGTCGGACGCGCCGATCGCGGTCAGCGACCGGCTGCGCCGCGTGCTGCTCGACCTCTCGCACGCGAAGACCCCGCAGCAGCGCCTGAAGGCGATCGCCCGCCTGCGGCCGAAGGACCTCGCCCCGGCGACGCCGCGCACGTCCGAGCCGCGCACCCACCTGTCGATGGGTGAGCACCAGGCGCTGACCACGGCGCAGTGGGGCATCTCGCGCGAGGCGCAGGACGAGGTCGCGCTGCGCAGCCACCAGCGCCTGGCCGCCGCGTGGGACTCGGGCTTCTTCGACGACCTCGTCACCCCGTACCGCGGGCTGACGCGCGACGCGAACCTGCGCCCCGACACGTCGATGGAGAAGCTCGCGAAGCTCAAGCCGACGTTCGGCCTCTCGCTCGACACCCCGGCGACCATGACGGCGGGCAACTCCACGCCGCTCACCGACGGCGCGTCGACCGTGCTGCTCGGCTCGGCCGAGTGGGCCGCCGAGCACGACCTCACGCCGCTCGCCGCGGTCGTCGACGCCGAGGCCGGCGCCGTCGACTTCGTGCACGGCGTCGACGGCCTGCTCATGGCGCCCGTGTTCGCGGTGCCGCGCCTGCTGGCGCGCCACGGGCTCACGCTCGAGGACTTCCAGTACGTCGAGATCCACGAGGCGTTCGCGTCCACGGTGCTCACGACGCTGGCGGCCTGGGAGTCGGAGGAGTTCGGGCGCGAGCGCCTCGGCCTCGACGGCGCGTTCGGCAAGGTCGACGTCGACCGCCTCAACGTGCACGGCTCGTCGCTGGCCGCGGGCCACCCGTTCGCCGCGACCGGCGGCCGCATCGTCGCCACCGTCGCCAAGGAGCTGCACCGCCGCCGCGCCGCGCAGGTCGCCGCCGGCGACGACGCCCCGGTGCGCGCGCTCGTCTCGATCTGCGCCGCCGGGGGCCTCGGCCTCACCGCGATCCTCGAGGCCGCCTGACCGCCGGGTCGCGCGCCCGTCCCCCCCGCAGGCGCGCGGCCCGGCTCCTTCTCCCCCGACGGCACGGCGGGCGTCCCGCCGGCCCGGACCGACGCAGGAGTGCAGATGACCGACACGTACCTCGAGCTCGTCAACAGCGGGTTCACGAAGAAGCTCGCGAAGCAGCTCGGCCTGCCGCGGCCGGCCCGCCTGCGCCGCCACCAGCCCGGGCAGCCGCTGCTCGACGGCCCCGCGCTGGTGCTCGGCACGGGCCCGGACGCCGACGCGGTCGCGACGCTGCTGTCGTCGCCGGCCGGCGGACCGGCCGACCCGCGCCCCGACGACGCCCCGGTCGTCCTCGACGGCTGGGACCTCGAGGTGCACCGGCACCCGGCACCGGACGTGCGGTACGCCGCGGTCGTGCTCGTCCTCACGGGCGTCGAGCACCCGGACGACCTCACGCAGCCGGTGCTCGCGGCCGCGTCCACGCTGAAGAGCCTGCGCTCCGGTGCACGCGTGGTGACGATCTCGCGGCCCGCGCTCGAGACGGACGCGCCCGCGGTGGCCGCCGCGCGGCAGGGCGTCGACGGGTTCCTGCGCTCGCTCGCGAAGGAGCTGCGCGGCGGGGCGACGGGCAACGGTCTCGCCCTCGCCGCGGACGTGCCGGTCAGCGCCCCGAGCGTCGTCGCGGGCCTGCGGTTCTTCCTCTCGACGCGCTCCGCGTTTGTGGACGGGCAGCTGCTCGAGGTGGACTCCGACGCCGGCGAGCTGCCGACGGACTGGGAGAAGCCGCTGGCGGGCAAGGTCGCGGTCGTGACCGGCGCCGCGCGCGGCATCGGCGCCGCGATCGCCGAGGTGCTCGCGCGCGACGGCGCGACCGTCGTGGCCGTCGACGTGCCCGCGGCGGGCGAGCAGCTGGCCGCGGTCGCCAACCGCGTCAAGGGCACGGCGCTGCAGCTCGACGTCACCGCGGACGACGCCGGCGAGCGCATCCTCGAGCACGCCCGTACGCGGCACGGGCGCCTCGACGTCGTCGTGCACAACGCCGGCATCACGCGCGACAAGCTGCTGGCGAACATGTCCGACGACAAGTGGTCGTCGGTGCTCGCGGTCAACATCGCGGCCCAGCTGCGCATCAACGAGGCGCTGCTGACCTCGGGCGACTTCGTGGACGCGCCGCGGATCGTGGCGCTCGCGTCCACGTCCGGCATCGCCGGCAACCGCGGGCAGACGAACTACGCGGCCAGCAAGGGCGGCGTCGTCGGCATGGTGCGCGCGACGGCACCGCTGCTCACGCCGTTCGGCGGCACCGCGAACGCGGTCGCGCCGGGCTTCATCGAGACCGACATGACCGCGCGCATCCCGGCGGTCACGCGGCAGGTCGCGCGGCGGCTCAACTCCCTGCAGCAGGGCGGGCTGCCCGTAGACGTCGCCGAGACGATCGCGTTCCTCGCCTCGCCGGCCGCCGGCGGGATCGTCGGCCGCACCCTGCGGGTGTGCGGGCAGAACATGGTGGGCCGGTGAGCCCGGTGGCCGAGGCGCGCGAGGTCGTGCTGCCCGCGGTGCCGGGGCTCGGCGGGCTGTACGCGCGCGGTGCGGCCGGTGCGGCGCGGCTCGCCGTCGACGGCGGGGGCAAGCGGGTGTCGCGTCCCCTGCCCGACGTCGTCTACGCGGTCCGCGACCTGCACGTCGACGCGGCCCACCTGACGGCGTACCAGCGCCTGCTCGGCGAGCCGGGGACCGACGCCCTGCCGGCGGGGTACGTGCACGTGCTCGCGTTCCCCGTCGCGACGGCCCTCATGGTGCGCGACGACTTCCCGCTGCCGCTGCTCGGCATGGTGCACCTGGCCAACCGCGTGGAGCAGCGCCGTCGGCTGACGCTCGGGGAGGCCCTGGCGGTGCGGGCGCACGCCGAGGCCATGCGGCCGCACCCGCGCGGCACGCAGGTCGACCTCGTCGTCGAGGTGACCGGCGGCGCCGGGGGCGACGTCGCGTGGCGGGGCGTCTCGACGTACCTGGCGCCCGGGCTGCGGCTGGCGGACACCGGCGACGCGCGAGCCGGGGACGCCGATGCCGGCGCCGCGCCGGCGTCCGAGCGCACCCCGTTCACGCCGCCGCAGCCGACCGGCTCCTGGCGCCTCGACGCCGACACCGGCCGCCGGTACGGGGCCGTCTCCGGCGACCGCAACCCCATCCACCTGTCCGCGCTCACCGCCCGGCCGTTCGGGTTCCCGCGGGCCATCGCGCACGGCATGTACACGGCGTCGCGGCTGCTCGCCGACGTCGGGCCGGCGCGCGGCGCGGCGTTCGTGTGGTCGGTGGACTTCGTGAAGCCGGTGCTGCTGCCCGCGACGGTCGCGGTGAGCACCCGTCCCGCGGACGGCGGCGGGTACGACCTGGCCGCCTGGCACGCCCGCACGGGCAAGCCGCACGTCCTGGGGTCCGTGACCCCGCTCCCCTGACGCGGCCCCTCGCGGCGCCGACGAACCCGGACCCCCCTCCCCGCCACGACGAGGACGAGGAGAGGTCCGGGTTCGTCGTCCTCGTCGTCGGTGAACCCGGAGCTCGTCAGCACGTGGGGTCGTCGGTGCTGACCAGGTCCGGGGTCGGCGGGGGGCGGGTGCCGCCGGGCGGGTGGCGGCCGGCCGTCCTACCGTGGCGAGGACGCCCGTCGTCCCCCGAGCCGGCTCACCGGCCGCGGCGGGCCGCGAGGGAGGCACCGTGAGCAGCACGCGCCGCATGGTCGACACCTACCCGGGCGACCCGTTCGCCCCCGCCGAGGAGCTGGTCGCCTGCATCGAGGCCTGCCTGGACTGCGCGCAGACCTGCACCGCCTGCGCGGACGCGTGCCTGGGCGAGGAGCACGTCGCCGACCTGCGCGCGTGCATCCGCCTCGACGCCGACTGCGCCGACGTCTGCGCCGCGACCGCGACCGTCCTCAGCCGGCAGACCGCGCCCGACCTCAAGCTCGTCGCGGCGCTGCTCGAGGCGTGCGCGACCGCGTGCGGGCAGTGCGCCGCGGAGTGCGAGCAGCACGCGCAGATGCACGAGCACTGCCGGGTGTGCGCCGAGGCGTGCCGCCGCTGCGAGGAGGCCTGCCGGGCGCTGCTGGCGTCCATGGCCTGACCGTCCGCGGCGCCGGGCGTCGGACGTCCGTGGCAGGCTCGCGCGCGTGGACGCCACCGCTGACGACCTGGTCCCCGACGCCGACCTCGACGCGCTCACCTTCGAGGGCCTCGACCTGTCCGGGCGGGACGCGTCCGGCGCGCGGTTCCTCGAGTGCGAGCTGACCGGCTGCCGCGCGGACGGCCTGCGCCTCGACCACGCGCGCCTGCTCGACACCACGTGGACGGCCGTGCAGGCGGGCGACGTCCGGGCGCCCGGGTCCGCCTGGCGCGACGTCACGCTCACCGACGTGCGGCTGGGTGCCCTGGGCACGTCCGCCGCCGAGGTGGTGCGGCTGCGGGTGGTCGGCGGCAAGGTCGACTACCTGGACCTGCGGGGCGCGACGGTCGACGGGCTGCACCTGGAGCGAGTCACGCTCGGCGACCTCGACCTGTCGGGCGCGACCGTCCGGAAGCTCGTGGTCGTCGACTGCGACGTGCGCCGCCTCGACACCTCGGACGCGCGCCTGCGCGACGTCGACCTGCGCGGTGCGCGCCTCACCGGGGGCGTCGACGGCGTCGGGGGCCTGGCGGGCGCCACGATCAGCGGCGACCAGCTGCTCGACCTCGCGCCGCTGCTGGCCGCGCACCTGGGCCTGCGCGTCCGCTGACGCCGACGCGCGGCCGCACCGCCGGACGTCCGGACCTCCGGACGTCCCGCCGTGCCCCGACGCTCACCACCCGGCGAGACGCAGCACCTCCGCGGCGACGTCCTCGGGCGAGCGGCCGTCGGTGGGGACGCGGTGCACGTCCGGGCCCGCCTCGGCCTCGAGGCGCACCGCGGCGGCGTCGGACCGCCCGACGTGCGCGACCAGCGACGCACCCCGTTCCCGGCGGGCGAGGCGCTCGTGGGCGGTGGCGTCGGAGGCCGTCAGCAGCACCGACGTCACGTGCGGCCGGTCGCCGACGGCCGCGGCGAGCACGTCGGCCTCGAGCACGCTCACCGTGTTCGTGACGACGAGCCGGCGGTACCCGAGCGCCCGGTAGCGGCGCCACACGTCGGCGAGGTTCGCGGCGGCGACCCCGTGCTCCCACGGGGCCGGGTGCGCGAGGTCCAGGGCGTCGCCCTCGACGACGGCGTGCCGCACGTCCCGCGCGGTGAGCAGGTCGTGCACGGCGGCCGCGACGGTCGACTTGCCGACGCCGGAGCGTCCGCCGACCAGCAGCAGGTGCGTGCGGTCGTCCGGGACGTCCTCCCCCGCGAGCCGGGCGAGCAGGCGGTCCCGCACGGCGGGCCACTCGTCGGCCAGGACCGAGAAGTACAGCGACGCCCCGCGCGACCCGTCGGGCCGCAGGCGGTGGTCGCGCAGCCGCCCCTCGGGCACCGCCCCGAGCTTCGTCACCGCGGCGATCGAGCGGTGGTTGCGCTCGTCCACCCGGTAGGCGACGCGCGCGACGCCCCACGTCCCGAAGGCGTGCGTCATGAGCAGGAGCTTGCACGCCGGGTTGACGGACGTGCCCCACACGGCGGGGTCGTACCAGGTGTGCCCGACCTCGAGCCGGCCGGCGGTGAGGTCCACGTCGTAGAACGACGTGGACCCGACCACCCGGTCCGTGGCGTCGTCGAGCACGGCGAAGGCGTACCGGCCGGGCGTCGCGAGCGCGGTCGCCACGACGCCCTCCATGTCCGCGGCGTCGCGCGGCGTCGGCGACGACATGCCGCGCCACACGGTCGCGTCGGTGAACCCGAGCAGGTCGTGCGCGTGGGCCGGCGCGAGCGGGACGAGACGGACTCCGTGACCGGTGAGGGTGAGGTCGTGCTGCACGCGACGAGGGTGGCACGGGGACGCCACGGCATTCGGCGTCCTCTCAGGAACGGCCCCCTACCGTGGCGAGCACCACCGGACGGAGGACCCATGACGCACTGGTCGCTCGCCCTGCGCGACGTGCCCGCACCCGACTACGCCGACGCCGTGATCGCCCCGCTGCCGCCCGGTGCGCCGACGGACCCGGCGGTCTGGGCGCGGGAGATGTTCTCGCTCGCGGCGATGCCCCGCTGGGTGGCCGCCGCCCTCCTCCTGCGGCAGGCGCTCGTGCCGCTGCTGCGCATCCCTCCAGCGCCGCGGGACGCCTTCGCGGTCACCGAGGTGGTGGGCGACGAGGCGCTCCTGGCGCTGAACGACGTGCACCTGGACTTCCGCTGCGGTGTCGCGGTCGACGTGCCGGCGCGTCTGGTGCGGGTCACGACGACGGTGCGCCTGCACGGGTGGCGCGGGCGCCTGTACTTCGGGGTCGTGCGGCTCGTGCACCCCGTCGTGGTGACGGCGATGCTCCGCCGCACCGTGCGCCGGCTCGCACGCTGACCGGGCGGTGCCGGAGCGGCGCCCTCAGTCGTCGAGCGCCGGGCCGCACGCGGCGGCCGCGGTCGCGGCCAGGTGGTCCAGGCCCCGCACCTCCACGAGCGGACGCGTGTCGTCGACGACCGACCAGCAGCCGTCCACGACCTCGTACCCGGCCCGCGTGCCGCGGTCGACGAGCGCGGCAACGGCCCCGACGAGCCGGTCGACGTGCTCGGCGGTCGTGCCGACGCCGACCGAGGCGCGGATCGCGCCCTGCGACGCCCCGAGGTGCGCGAGCAGCGGGTGCGCGCAGAAGCGGCCGTCACGGACCCCGATGCCGTGCTCGGCGGACAGGTAGGCGGCGACGAGCCCCGGGTTGAGGTCGGCCACCGTGAACGTCACGACGCCGACGGGCTCCGGCGAGTCCGGCCAGATCCGGGCGACCCGCACGCCCTCGATGCCGCTCAGGCCGTCGACGAGGCGCGTGCGCAGGGCCTGCTCGTGCGCCTCGAGGGCGCCGGCGGGCAGCTCCGCGAGCGTCTCGCAGGCCTGGGCGAGCGCGATCGCGCCGACCACGTTCGGCGACCCCGCCTCGTGCCGAGCCGGCGCGGGCTGCCAGAGGGTGCGGTCGGTCCGCACGTCGCGGACCGCGCCGCCGCCCGCGAGGTACGGCGTGCCCGTGTCGAGCCAGTCGCGGCGTCCCACGAGCGCGCCGGCGCCGTACGGCGCGTACGTCTTGTGGCCGGAGAAGGCGACGTAGTCGACGCCGGTCGCGGCGAGCGAGAACCCGCGGTGCGGCACGAGCTGCGCGCCGTCGACGGCGACGCGCGTGCCCGCGGCGTGCGCGAGCTCCACGACGGCGTCGAGCGGCAGCGCCTCGCCGGTGACGTTCGACGCGCCCGTCAGCGCCAGCAGCGCGTACGGCTGCCGCGCGAGCTCCTCGCGCAGCGCGGCGAGCGTCCGCGCGACGGTGGGCTGCAGCGCGAGCACGGTCGCCGCCCGGGTCTCGCCGGCGTGCGCGCCGGTGCCCCGCTGCACCCAGGGCAGCAGGTTCGCGTGGTGCTCGACGTCGAGGACGAGCACGCGTCCGCCGTCGGGCACCACGCCGGCCAGCAGGTTGAGCGAGTCGGTCGTGTTCCGGGTGACGACGCAGACGTCGTCCTCCCGCGCGCCCACGAACCGGGCGATCGCCTGCCGGGACGCCTCGTACAGCGCCGTCGAGACCTGGGACAGGTACCCGGCGCCGCGGTGCACGGAGGCGTACAGCGGGAGGACCTCGGCGACGCGGGCGGCGACGGACTCCAGCGCGGGTGCGCTCGCGGCGCAGTCGAGGTTCGCGTAGGTGCGGCTGGTGCCGTCGACGAGCGGGACGGTGGTCGACGCGCCCACGACGGGCAGGAGCGGCCCGGCGCCCGCGGGTGCGGCGGCCGGCGCGGTGGCGGTGCCGGAGACCTCGTCGGCACACGCGAGGAGCTCGGTGATGGATGTCATGCCTGCCTCCACTGCTGGAGGGACCCGACGGTCGGGCCCCGCGCTTGCCGGCACCGGACGGCGCTCGGCCAGGTCGTCACCCGGGGCACCCCACCGCGGAGGAGGGTTGCCGGCCAGCGAGCCGGGGCTTCGCGCTGGCGCTCATGACCTGGGTCGAGGATCGGCGCGGGCGTCGCCGGGTGTCAACGCGGACACGCCGCCAGTCTCTCCATCCGAGACGTCGGGTCTCATCGCCGAGGCAGCTCTGTCGACGCACACTCTCCATGTGCGGATATGCTCGAACGGTGCGCACCACGCTGAACATCCCCGACGACCTCTACCGCGAGGTCCGGACGACGGCCGCCGCCACGGGCCGCACCGTGACGTCCGTCGTCGAGGAGGCCCTGCGCGCGGCGCTCGCGCGGTACCGCGAGGAGCAGGCGGGCGGACGCCGCCCGTTCGTCGTCACGCCGCACGGCAGCGGCGGCCTGCTGCCCGGGGTGGACCTCGACGACTCCGCCGCCCTCCTCGACCGGATGGACGGCCGGTGATCCTGCCGGACGTGAACGTGCTCGTCGGGGCCTTCCGCCCGGACGCACCCCAGCACGACGGCCTGCGCGCGTGGCTCGAGAGCGCGGTGAACGGCCCCGAGACCCTCGGGGTCACCGACGCCGTGCTGGGCGGCACGCTGCGCGTCCTCACGCACCCCCGCGTCTTCGCCCGTCCGACGCCGCTGCGGGACGCGCTCGCCCAGGTCGAGGCGCTGCGCTCCCACCCCGACGTGGTCCGCGTCGCGCCTGGCGCGCGCCACTGGGAGATCGTGACGCGGCTCTGCACGGCCGCGGACGCGCGCGGCAACCTGGTGGCGGACGCGCAGCACGCCGCCGTCGCCGTCGAGCACGGCGCGACCTGGGTCTCGCAGGACCGGGACTTCTCGCGCTTCCCCGGGCTGCGCTGGCGCCCGGCCGTCGAGGCCTGACGACGTCCGCTGAGACTGGCGACCGTACCGGTCCGCGTCCGGCGTAGCATCACCGGCGACCATCCAGAGCGGCCGAGAGATCTGGCTCGACGACGCCGCAGCAACCCGCGGGACCCGCACGGGCCCGGACGAGGGTGCTACCGCCAGACCGATGGGAGGACGCATGACCGTGCAGCCACGCCCCGCCGCGGGGTACGCCGGCGACATCACGCCGACCGAGGCCTGGGAGCTGCTCCGCGACGAGCCGGACGCCGTGCTCGTCGACGTGCGCACCGACGCCGAGTGGCGCTACGTGGGCGTCCCCGACCTGCGCGGGCTGGGCCGGCACGCCGCGCTCGTCGAGTGGGTCTCCTACCCGACCGGGCAGCCGAACCCGCAGTTCCTCGACCAGCTCGCCGCCACGGGCGTCACGCCGGGCGACGGCCGGCCGGTCGTGTTCCTGTGCCGGTCGGGCCAGCGCTCGATCGGCGCCGCCCGCGCGGCCACGGCCGCCGGGTACGGCCCCGCGTACAACGTCCTCGAGGGCTTCGAGGGCGCCACCGGCCCCGACGGGCACCGCGGGCACGAGGGCTGGCGCGCCGCCGGCCTGCCGTGGGTGCAGCCGTGAGCGCGCGCGTCCCCGGCCCCGGCGACTGGGACGACCACCGCACCGACCGCTCGGCGCTGCGCCCCGACACCCTCGCGGTGCGCGGCGGGCTGGTCCGCAGCGGCTTCGGCGAGCTGTCCGAGGGCCTGTTCCTCACGCAGGGGTACGCGTACGCGTCCGCCGCGGAGGCGGAGGCCGGGTTCGCGGGCGAGGTCGACCGGTTCCTCTACTCGCGCTACGGCAACCCGACGGTGTCGACGTTCGAGGAGCGTCTGCGCCTGCTCGACGGCGCCGAGGCCGCGTACGCCACGGCGACCGGCATGTCCGCGGTGTTCACGGCGCTCGCCTCGCTCGTGCGGCAGGGCTCGCGGATCGTCGCCGCGCGGGCGCTGTTCGGCTCGTCGGTGGTGATCTTCGACGAGATCCTCGCGAAGTGGGGCGTGCGCACCGACTACGTCGACGGCCACGTGCCCGAGCAGTGGGAGGCCGCGCTCGCGACCCCCGCCGACGTCGTGTTCTTCGAGACGCCGTCCAACCCGATGCAGGACCTCGTGGACATCGCCGCGGTGAGCCGGCTCGCGCACGCGGCGGGCGCCGTCGTCGTCGTCGACAACGTGTTCGCCACCCCCGTGTTCTCGCGCCCGCTCGAGCACGGCGCCGACGTCGTCGTGTACTCGGCGACGAAGCACATCGACGGGCAGGGGCGCGTGCTGGGCGGCGCGATCCTCGGTTCCGAGGAGTTCGTGCACGGCCCGGTGCAGACGATGGTCCGCAACACCGGCCCGTCGCTGTCGGCGTTCAACGCGTGGGTCCTGCTCAAGGGCCTGGAGACGCTCAGCGTGCGCGTGCGGCACCAGGCGGCGTCGGCGCTCGAGCTCGCGACGTGGCTCGAGCAGCACCCGGCCGTGGCACGCGTGCGCTACCCCTTCCTGCCCTCGCACCCGCAGCACGACCTGGCCCGCGCGCAGCAGAGCGGCGGCGGCACGGTGGTCACGTTCGACCTCGCGGTCCCGGGCGACGCGAGCCCCGACGTGGCCAGGAAGGCGACGTTCGGCGTGCTCGACGCGCTCCAGGTCGTCGACATCTCCAACAACCTGGGGGACGCGAAGTCGATCGTCACGCACCCCGCCACGACGACCCACCGCAAGCTCGGCGCGGCCGGGCGCGCGGCGGTCGGGATCGGCGAGGCGACGGTGCGGCTGTCCGTCGGGCTGGAGGACGTCGAGGACCTGCGCGACGACCTCGACCGCGGGCTGTCGACGCTGCGGCGCTGACGGTCCGCCGTCGGCGACCGGCGCCGGCCGCTCAGCGTCCCGGCGGGAGCGGCACGTCGACGGACGTCGGTCCGTCGTCGAGGACCAGCGCGAGCGTCACGGCACGGACGTCCCGCGGGGGCGCGGGCCGGAAGACGGCGTCGTAGCGCCACTCCCTACCGGCTCCGCCCGCGACGCCGCTGACGAAGCGGTACGCCGTCCCGGCGGCGTCACCGACGCCCAGGTGCGCTCCCGCGAGCCGCTCGGCCGGCCACGGCGGCGGCGTCGTGACCTCCCGTGCCGCGGCCACCGACGCCTCCCACCGCGCGCGCTCCTCCCGGTGGGCCCGCAGGTCCTCCTGCGCCCGCGCCCCCCGGCCCTCGAGGCGCACCGTCAGGCCGGACCCGACGTCGACCACCGCGAGGTGGAGCTCCACGCCGTCCAGGGTGCCCGGCGAGGGCTGGCCGGTCGGCGTGCCGGAGGGGTCGCCCGCGTCCCGCTCGTGGTCGTCCACGCGGACACCCTACGGACGACGGCGCCGTCAGGGCGGGGGCAGGACGCCGTGCAGGCGGGCGAGGCCGGCGACGCGTGCCCGGGCGACCGCGTCGAGGACGTCGCGCCGGCGGTCGACGGCGGCCCGCAGCGCCGCCACGTCGGCGTGCGCGCGCAGGGCGTCCACCACGGGACGGATCGCGTCGAGCAGCGCGCCCGTGCTGCGCAGCAGCTGGACGGCCCGGGCGTCGCGGACGTCGGCGTCGGAGTAGCGGCGGTGGCCCGTGCGGGGGTCCCGTGCAGGGTGCAGCAGGCCCGCGTCCTCCCACACGCGCAGCGCGGACGTGCGCACGCCGAGGGCGTCGGCCACCTCGCCGACGGTCATGGTCGTGCCGTCCGACGCCCCGGCCGCGACCGCACCCGCGTCGCGGTCGTCCTCCGCGAGCTCGGCCAGCGCGCGCTCCAGCCGGTCGAGCCGCTCCCGCTCGGCGTGCCACGCGGCGTGCTGCGCGTCGAGCGCGGCGAACGCGTCGCGCAGGTCGCCGGCGTGCACGGCGCGCAGCACCCGGCGCGCCACGTCTCCCCCGTACCCGGCCGCGAGCGCGCGGTACGCGAGCGCGAGGTCCGCGTGCCGGGCGGTCCACGCGCGGTACCCGTTCGGCGACCGCGGGACGTCCCCCAGCACGCCGTGGCCGGCGTACAGACGCACCGCCTGCACGGAGACACCGGCCGCGCGCGCGACGTCCACCGTCCGCCACCCGTCGCCCACACCACCTCCCGGGAGTGGAGGGTTGTCGCGGTCGGCCGCTGTCCTCTTCGGCCGCAACCCTGCACGTGCGGTTCAACCGTACGCTCGAAGCCGTCTCCGCCGGCGGTGCCCCGATGACTCGTGGCTCCCCCGCCGGTCGGTACCGCCGTGCCGCCCACCCCGCCCCGAGGAGCAGCCGTGCCCGACGTCATCGCCATCCGCGGTGCCCGTGAGAACAACCTGCAGGACGTCGACCTGGACGTCCCCAAGCGCCGCCTGACCGTCTTCACCGGCGTGTCCGGGTCCGGCAAGTCGTCGATCGCGTTCGACACGATCGCCGCCGAGTCGCAGCGGCTGCTCAACGAGACGCACAGCGCGTTCGTGCAGAACTTCCTGCCGCAGAGCGCGCAGCCCGACGCGGACTCCCTGACCGGCCTCACCGCGTCGATCGTCGTCGACCAGGAGCCGATGGGCGGCAACGCCCGCTCGACGGTCGGCACCGTCACCGACGCCTACGCGATGCTGCGCCGGCTGTGGGCGCGGCTCGGCACGCCGAACCTCGGCACGCCGATCGCGTTCTCCTTCAACGACCCGCGCGGCTGGTGCCCGGGCTGCGAGGGCGTCGGGTCCGTCGCGGCGATCGACGAGGACGCGCTGGTCCACCCCGACAAGAGCCTGAACGAGGGGGCGATCGACTTCCCGAACTACCAGGTGGACGGGTGGTACTGGCGCATCTTCGTGAGCTCGGGCTTCTTCGACCCCGACGCGAAGATCTCCACGTACACCCCGGAGCAGCGCCGCATCCTGCTGCACGGGCCGGAGGGCAAGCCGCCGAAGGTCGACGCGGGTGGTGCGTCGTTCACGTACGAGGGCCTCATCACCAAGCTGCGCCGGTCGTACCTGACGAAGAACCCGGAGCAGCTGCAGCCGCACGTGCGCGCCGCGGTCGAGCGGATCTCGACGCGCGGCCCGTGCCCCGAGTGCGGCGGCACGCGCCTGAGCCCCGCGGCCCTGGGCAGCCTCGTCGCGGGGCGGTCCATCGCGGAGTGCACGGCGATGCAGGTGAGCGAGCTGGCCGTGTGGGTGCGCGGCCTCGACGCCCCGGAGTATCGGCCGCTCCTGGACGACATCGCGGACCGGCTGGACGCGCTCGTGCACATCGGCCTGGGGTACCTCAGCCTGTCGCGCGAGAGCACGTCGCTGTCCGGCGGGGAGTCGCAGCGCGTGAAGATGGTCCGCCACCTGGGCTCCGCCCTCACGGACGTCACGTACGTGTTCGACGAGCCGAGCACCGGGCTGCACCCGCACGACGTGCACCGCATGAACGAGCTGCTGCGCGCCCTGACCGACAAGGGCAACACCGTGCTGGTCGTCGAGCACAAGCCGGAGGTCATCGAGATCGCCGACCACGTGGTCGACGTCGGCCCGGGCGCCGGCGCCGCCGGCGGGCGGGTGGTCTACGAGGGCGACGTCGCCGGCCTGCTCACCTCGGGGACGGTCACGGGCGAGCACATGGCACGCCACCAGCCGCTGAAGACGGACCCGCGCACGCCCACGGGGTCGCTGACCGTCGCCCGTGCGACCCTGCACAACCTGCACGACGTGACGGTCGAGATCCCGACGGGCGTGCTCGTCGCGGTCACCGGCGTGGCCGGCTCCGGCAAGAGCTCGCTCGTGCGCGGGGTCCTGCCGCGCCAGCACCCGCACGCGGTCGTCGTCGACCAGGCCACGACCCGCGGCTCGCGCCGCTCGAACCCCGCGACGTTCACGGGCATGGCGGACCTGGTCCGCAAGGCGTTCGCCAAGGCGAACGGCGTGAAGCCGGCGCTGTTCAGCGCGAACTCCGAGGGTGCGTGCCCCGCGTGCAACGGCCTGGGCATCATCTACACCGACCTCGGGACGCTCGAGCCGATGAAGAGCCCGTGCGAGACCTGCGGCGGGCGCCGGTTCACCGACGAGGTGCTGGGGTACACGCTGCGCGGCAGGTCCATCGCGGACGTGCTGGAGATGTCGGTGGCCGACGCCCGGGAGTTCTTCACCGAGCGGTCGGAGAAGGCGATCGCGGCGACGCTCGCCGCCCTCGACGACGTCGGCATCGGCTACGTCACGCTCGGCCAGCCGCTGTCGACGCTCTCCGGCGGGGAGCGCCAGCGGCTCAAGCTGGCGATCGAGCTCGGCTCCCCCGCCGACCTGTACGTGCTGGACGAGCCCACGAGCGGCCTGCACATGGCTGACGTCGACCGGCTCATCACCCTGCTCGACCGGTTCGTCGACGCCGGGTCGACGGTGGTCGTCATCGAGCACAACCTCGACGTGATCTCGCGCGCGGACCACGTGCTCGACATGGGCCCGGGCGCCGGCTCCGAGGGCGGGACCGTCGTGTTCAGCGGACCGCCGGCCGCGCTGGTCGAGGAACCGGCGTCGCTCACGGGCAAGGCGCTCGCGGCGCGGCACCGGCTGGTGGGGGCGGGCGTCTGACGCGTGGGCGGGTCCCGGCCGCCGACGACGACCGGGACCCGCCGCCGCCCTGCCCGGTCAGCTCAGGTCGACCTCGGCGTTCTCGCCCCCGTCGTACCGCTCGCCCTTGACCTTCGACTTCACGAGGCTGAAGACCGTCGCCAGCCGCCCGCCGGGGCTGTCCCAGTACTCCGCGCTCTCCGCCTCGAGCTTGATGAGCGCGACGCCCGGGGTCGTCGGCCCGTCGGGGAACCACGCCTCCGCGGACGTGCCCCACAGCTCCTCGATCTTCGCCCGGTCCCGCACGACCTCCGCCGTACCGGAGACCGACACCCAGTGCGTCGACCCCGCGAAGGCCGCGTTCGCGGGGCCGCCGCCGCGGACCTCGTCGGCCTTGTGGCTGTCCGCCTCGGTGAAGAACCACAGGTCGCCGTCGAAGTCGACGTCCTGCACCGCCATGGGTCGGCTCACGAGCGCGCCCGACGGGTCGACCGTCGTGAGCATCGCGATGCGGACGTCCTTGATGAGCTCGGCGACCTTCGCGATGCCCTCGTCCCGGTCCAGGTGGTCCGCCTCGTGCGCCATCGGGTGCCTCCGTCCGCGGGGCGCCCCGGCGGCACCCGTCCCCGCCACGCTAGGCAGAGCGGGACGGCGTCGCACCCGCAGGCGCGGGCACCCGCCGCTCAGGACGCGGCGGCGGCCGCCAGGGCCGGCCCGTGCGCCGCGGACCCCCCGACGAGCGCCAGCGCGACCGCGTCCACGCCGGTCCGGGCGGCGAGGTCGCGGGCGTCGTCCACGAGCCGCGCGGGCGTCCCGACGAGCCAGGTCGCGGTCGCCGACCAGGTCGCACCCGAGAACGCCTCCGCGTACGCGAGCCGCTCGCGGCGGCGGGCGGCGTCGGCGTCGTCGGCGGCGACGACCGCGTCGACCTCCAGGACGAGGCGCACGTCCGCACGGTCGCGGCCGACGGCTCGCACCTCGTCCTCGAGGACGTCGACGAGCGCGCGCACGGAGGCCGGCGTGGGCAGCGCGGCGGAGTGCACGAGGCGGACGACGTCGGCGCGCGCCGCGGCGAGGGCGACCGCGGCCTCGGTGAGGGCGTCGCCGTCGAGGCGGAACTCCACCCGGCCGGGAGCGGGTGCGGTGCCGGCGACCTCCACGCGCGAGGCGGGGGCGGCGGCGGGGACGTGGGCGGCGCGGGTGCGCGCGAGAACGGGCTGAGCCACGGGAGGAGGTCCTCGGGTCGTACCGGGTGCGCGGCGAGGGCCGGTCGGCCACGGGCGCGCGGGGTCGTCAGCTCAGCGACAACACACCCGGGACGAGGACATGGGCGCCAGCGTAGACGCCGCACCCGCCGCGGAGCCACCCCCGGTGGGCGACGTCACCCGTGGAGCAGCTCGCGCAGCCGCCACGCGTTGCGCACCGCGTGGCCGCCCCCGTCGTTGTTGAAGTAGGCGACGACGTCGTGCCCCTGCGCGTCCCACTCGCGGACGCGGTCCGCCCACCAGCGCAGGTCGTCGTCGGAGTAGGAGCCCGCGTAGAGGTGCCGGTCGTCCGGGCCGTGCAGGCGCACGTAGACGAGCCGGGCCGTGGCGCGCAGGACGCACGGGATCTGCGCGCCCGAGACGACGCAGTACGCCGCGCCGTGCCGTGCCAGCAGGTCGAAGACGGCGTCGGTCTGCCACGACGGGTGCCGCAGCTCGACCGCCACCTGCAGCCAGTCCGGGAGCGTGCCGAGGAAGTACGCGAGGCGGGCGTCGTCGCGCTCGGCGTCGGGGCGCAGCTGGACGAGCAGCGCCTCGCGGCGCCCGCGCAGCTCGTGCCAGCACCGCGTCATCCGCTCCGACCACACCTCCGGCCGGTTCAGCCGGCGGGCGTGGGTGAGGCCGCGCGGTGCCTTCACCGACATCGTGAACCCCTCGGGCAGGCGCTCCCGCCAGCGCGCGAAGGCCTGCTCGCGCGGCCAGCGGTAGAAGCTCGCGTTGAGCTCCACCGTGTCGAACGCCTCGACGTACCGCGCCAGGCGCTGCGCGGCGGGCAGCCCGGGCCGGTAGAGGACGCCGTCCCAGTGGTCGTAGGACCAGCCGGACGTCCCGATCCGGATCGTCATGTCACAGGGGACGGGCGAACCAGAGCAGGTCGGGGGTCGCCGACCAGTCCACCGCGGGGCGCACCGGCCGGTAGCCCAGCGCGAGGTACAGGCCGACCGAGGCCGGGGGCAGGACGCCGGTGGCGAGGACGGCCGCCGTGCAGCCGCGCGCGCGGGCCGCCTCCTGCGCGGCGGTCAGCAGCCGGCGTCCTGCGCCGCGGCCGCGGAGCGGGGGCGACACGTACAGACACCTCACCTCGGCCCAGCCGTCCGGCCACGGCGCCGGTGCGCGTCGGACCGCCACGCAGCCCACGGCTTCGCCGCCGAGCCGCGCCAGGAGCGTCGCCAGGACGCCGTCCCCCGCCTCGGCGTCGGACCGGGCGAGGTCCGCGTCGTCCAGCCCGTGGCCGTCCCCCGGGCCGCGCGCCGCGAGCTCGGCGACCACGGCCCGCCGCAGCGCCGCCGCGTCCGGGTCGTCCCACCGGACGGGCACGACGGTGACCTCCGGCGGCTCCGGCGCCGGCGACGACGTGCCCGGGGCGGTGAGGTCCTTCGCGAAGCAGCGGGAGTCCGGGGCGTCCGCGTACTCGCCCCAGCGGGGCACGGGCCGGTACCCGGCGGACAGGTACAGGCCGATCGCCTCGGGCTGCAGCACGCCCGTCTCCAGCACCAGCCGGCCGAACCCGCGCTCGCGCGCGGCCGCCTCGAGCTCCTCCAGGACGCGCCGCGACAGGCCGCGGCCCCGCCAGGAGGGCCGCACGTACATGCGCTTGAGCTCGCCCGTGCCCGCGCCCAGGTCGGTCGCGTCCCGCAGGGCACCGCAGGCGACGGCCTCGCCGTCGGCGCGCAGCACGAGCATGACCGCGATGGCCTCGCCGGTCATGTCGTGCCCGATGTCGTCCTCGCCGTAGCGCTCGCGCAGCTCCGCCTGCTGGGCGTCGCGCAGCAGGCGGGCGTCGGGGTCGTCCCACGGGACGACGTCGACACGGACCGACGTCGAGGCGTCGGCCTCGCCCACGCCGGCGTCACCCGCCACGGGTCAGCCGACGAGCGCGCGCAGGACCGAGGTGAAGAACCGGAGCCCGTCCGTGCCGCTGCGCGGGCCCTGCGCGCCGTCCGGGCCGAAGCCCGGCTCGACGGCGTGCTCGGGGTGCGGCATGAGGCCGACCACGTTGCCCGCGGCGTTCGTGATGCCGGCGATGTCGCGGCGCGAGCCGTTCGGGTTGCCGCCCTGGTAGCGGAACACGACCCGGCCCTCGCCCTCGAGCTCGTCGAGGGTGCGCTCGTCGGCGACGTACTGGCCGTCCTGGTTCTTCAGCGGGATCGTGATGTCCTCGCCGCGCTCGAACTCGCGCGTCCAGGCCGTGTCGCTGTTCTCGACCGTGAGCACCTGCTCGCGGCACAGGAAGTGCAGGCTCTCGTTCTTGATCATCGAGCCCGGCAGCAGGTGCGCCTCGGTGAGGACCTGGAAGCCGTTGCAGATGCCGAGCACGGGCAGGCCCTTGCCGGCGGCCTCGACGACCTCGCCCATGACGGGCGCGAACCGGCTGATCGCCCCGGCGCGCAGGTAGTCGCCGTAGGAGAACCCGCCGGGCAGCACGACCGCGTCGACGTCCTTGAGGTCCGCGTCCGCGTGCCACAGCGCGACCGGCTCGCCGCCGGCCAGGCGCACGGCACGGGCCGCGTCGCGGTCGTCGAGCGTCCCGGGGAACGTGACGACGCCGATGCGGGTCATCAGGCCAGACCCTGGCTCGCCACCGTCGCGGCGGCGTCGGCCTCGATGTCGGCGACGCGGACGACGTCCTCGATCACCGGGTTGGACAGGACCTGCTCGGCGGCGGCCGCGGCGGCCTCGAGGACCTCGGGCGTCACCGGCCCGTCCACCTCGAGCTCGAACCGCTTGCCCTGGCGCACGGACGTGAACTGCCCGAAGCCCAGGCGCGGCAGCGCACCGGCCACGGCCTTGCCCTGCGGGTCGAGGATCTCCGGCTTCGGCATCACGTCGACGACGACTCGTCCCACGGGTGCTCCCTGGTTCGCGACGGTGGGGGGTCCCTCCGATCCTACGGCCCGTCCGGGGCAGGACCGACGGCCCGTCCGCGGACGGCGGTGAGGAGCGCCGCGCAGGGCCGTCCCTCACGCCTCCGACAGCGCGCCGCCGTCGGTCCCCTGCGCCGCGGGCGGCACCAGGACCAGCCCCGGACGCGGGAGGTCGAGCGGCGGACGCCGCCCGGTCACGAGGGCGCGCAGGACGTCGACGCCCGCGAGGTCCCGCCGGGACCGCAGCCATCCGCGCACCCACAGGAGCACCGGCGCGCCGGCCGCGGCCGCCGCCAGGGCGACCGTCGCCACGACCGCCCGCTCGTCACCGGCGGCGACGGTGGTCGCCGCGAGGCCGACGACGGCCGCCGCGCCCAGCGGCGCGGCCGCGAGCGCACCCGTCGTCGGGAGCACCAGGCGGCGCCCCGGCTGCGGGGGCAGCGCGTCCAGCAGCGGCGCCCGCCGCCGGGTCCGTCGCAGCGCGACCGGCCCCAGCGCGGCACCGACCGCGACGGTCACCGCGATGCCCACCCCCGGGCCGCCGCCGGCCGCGGCGACGACGAGGCACCCGGCCGAGCCGAGGGCGAGGACGACGAGGGCACGCACGGCGGCCTCGGCCGCCGGCAGGGCCTGGGCACGGTCGCGCAGCACCTCCGCGCGGCGCGCGTCCCCCGGCTGCAGGCGCTCGCCCGCGCTCGGCAGGAGGTGCCGCTCGGCGTCGCGGCGCCGGTACGCGGCGTCGCACGCGGACGCGGTGGCGGCGAAGGCGAGGAGGAACGTGAGCACCCCGAGCACCTCGTGCGTCGCGTCGGCCGTGGCCACGAGCATCGCGAGCACCGGCGTGACCCCGAGGAGACGCCACCAGCCGGCCCACAGCGGACGCCACGGGTCGGTCAGGTCGGCCCGCACCCACGCCCGGTAGCGGGCGGGGACCGGGCGGGAGAGGGCCCGGTAGCCGAGGACGACGTGCAGGGGCGGACGCCGACGGCGGCGCGCCGCCATCCCGGACCACACCAGCGGCAGGCCGGCGCGCGCGCCGACGCGCCGCGCCCCCGGTGCCGCGAGGTCCGCCAGCAGGGACGTCACCTCGTCGGCGCGCTCCTCCCGCCAGTCCCGCGGGTAGGCGACGAGCCAGCGCCGCGCGGAGCGCGCGAAGCGGGGGTCGACCCCGGGCAGCGGCGTCGCGTCCGGCCGGGTCACCAGGCACCTCCGGCGGCGGGCCGGCCGACGGGCCCGACGACCCGGCTCGCGCGGCGGGCGAGCGCCGCGAGCCGCTGGGTGTGGGCGGCGACGACCTCGCGCCCCTGCCCGGTCAGCCGGTAGTACCGGCGCAGCCGGCCGTCCACGACCTCCTCGCCGCAGGCCTCCGCCCAGCCCGCCCCGACGAGGCGGTCGAGCACGCCGTACAGCGTGCCGGCGCCGAGCCGGACGTCGCCGTCGGACAGGTCCCGGACGGCCTGCACGATGCCGTACCCGTGCCGCGGTTCCTCGGCGAGGGCGAGGAGGACGAGGTAGCTCTGCTCGGTCAGGCGCACAGCCGATATATATCGCGTGACGATGCATCGACGCCATACCCGGGCCCGCGTCGGTGCCGCCCGTTAGCGTCGGCGCATGCCGCCCACCGAGGACGCCCCCGCCGGCTACGACCCCGACTTCCTCGGCCCGCACGTGCCGCTGCCCGAGCCGGGCGGGGCCGTGCGCGTGCTGCCCTCGACGCACTTCACGGTGCTCCTCGACCCGGTGCGCCGGCTGGCAGCGGCGACGGCGGTGAACGTCGACGGGACGGCGCTGCGCGACGTCCCGCGGGGCGACGACTGGCACCTCGACCCGCGTGTGCCCGCGGACGAGCAGTGCGGCCCGGAGCTGTACGCCCGCAACGACCTGGACCGCGGTCACCTCGTGCGCCGTCGTGATCCCGTGTGGGGGCCGCCGGACGTCGCCGCCCGGGCGAACCGCGAGACGTTCGCGTACCCGAACGCCGCGCCCCAGGCGGCCGCGTTCAACCAGGGCGAGGACCTGTGGGTCGGCCTCGAGGACCACGTGCTGGAGCACGCGCGGGCGCACCGCGTCCGGGTGAACGTCCTCACCGGACCCGTGCTGGCCGGCGACGACCCGGTCTACCGCGGCGTCGCCATCCCCCTGCGCTACTGGAAGGTCGCCGCGTGGGCCGTCGACGGCGGCCGGGCGCTCGCGGCCGCCGCGTTCGTGCTCGACCAGTCCCCGCAGCTCGACGAGGCCGCACCCGCCGCCGCCCCGCCCGCCGGCGACCCGCCGCCGCTCGGGCCGTTCCGGACGTTCCAGGTGCCGGTCGCCGAGGTCGCGGCGATCACCGCGCTCGACCTCGGGCCGCTGCCCGCCGCGGACGTCCTCGCGGCGGTCGCGCCGCAGGCGGGCACGGGCACCTGGCGGCGCCTGCACCGGCTCGCGGACGTCCGGCTGGAGTAGGGCCGCGCCGGGCCCGCCGCCGCGTGCGTGGGATCATCGGCGCCGTGGAGCTCCCCGTCGCCTGGTCCGTCGTCCTCGTCGTCGCGGGGGCCTGGAACCTGCTCATCTGGCCGCGCTTCTGGCAGCGCATCGCCGCCGACCCGCGCTCGCGCGACGACGCCGGCCGGCCGACCCGCTTCCTCACCGTGCACGCCGTGCTCATCGCGGTGTCGCTCGCGCTCGGCCTCGCGGTGGGCGTGCTCGGGGTGCTGACGCTGCTCTGACGGCCCTCAGAGGCTGAGGGCGCGGCCCGTGAGGCGCTCGAACGCCTCCAGGTAGCGTTCGCGGGTGCGCGCGACGACGTCCTGCGGCAGCGCGGGCGGCGGGGTGTCCGACGCCCGGTCCCAGCCCGACGCCGGCGACGTCAGCCAGTCGCGGACGAACTGCTTGTCGAAGCTCGACTGCGCGCGGCCGGGCTCCCACTGGTCCGCGGGCCAGAACCGCGAGGAGTCCGGCGTGAGCACCTCGTCGCCGAGGGTCACGTCGCCCGTGGACGGGTCGGCGCCGAACTCGAGCTTCGTGTCCGCGAGGATCACGCCGCGGTCGCGCGCGACCTGCTCCGCCCGCCCGTAGACCGCGAGCGTGAGGTCGCGCAGCCGCTCCGCGGTGCCGGGGCCGACCAGGTCGACCACCGCCGAGAACCGCACGTTCTCGTCGTGCTCGCCGACGGCGGCCTTCGTCGCCGGCGTGAAGATCGGGGCCGGCAGGCGGGAGCCGTCGACCAGGCCCGACGGCAGCCGGATGCCCGTGACCTCGCCGCTCGCGCGGTACTCGGCCAGCCCCGACCCGGTGAGGTAGCCGCGGGCGACGCACTCGACCGGGAACATGTCGAGGCGCCGGCAGACCATCGCGCGCCCGGCGACCGCGTCGGGCACGTCGGTCGTCACGACGTGGTTGGGCACGAGGTCGGCGAGCTGCTCGAACCACCACAGGCTCAGCTGCGTCAGCACGACGCCCTTGCCCGGGATGCCCGGGCTCAGCACGTGGTCGTACGCGGAGACCCGGTCGCTCGCGACGACGAGGACGACGTCGCCGTGCAGGTCGCGCAGCGCGACGCCGGCGGTCGAGTCGTCCGGCTCGAACAGGTCCCGGACCTTGCCCGAGTAGACGTGCCGCCAGCCGGGCAGGACGGGGACGGTGGGGGTCGCGTCGCTCACGGGCACAGTGTGCCGTGGAGTGCGGGACGGGCGTGCGCCCCCACCCCTACGGTGGACGCACCCACGACCCGGAGGACGGCATGGCGCAGATCTCCCCCGAGCAGCTCGACGCGTTCCTCACGGCGTACCAGGCCCTCGGCGAGGCGGCCGCGCGCCGCCAGCAGGCCGAGCAGGGCGCCGTCCTCGACCCGCTCGTGCCCCTGCTCGCCGAGCACCTCGGCACGGACCCGCGCACGCTCGCCGTCCACACCGCGGAGCTGCCGGTGCTGCGCCGGGTGGACGTGGACATCGCCGTCGCCGCCGTCGTCGCGGACGCCGGTGGCGGACGTCTCGTCGGCGTGGGCGGCGGTGACCAGCGCGCCCACATGTCGCTGTCGGAGATCCTGCAGCACGCGGGTGCGTGGGGGCAGTTCCCCGTGGGCCCCGTCGACTACCACCGGGCGGCCACCGGCCCGACGACGACCCGGCAGACGGTCGCGTTCGGCCTGCACCTGTTCACGGCGGACGGCGTGCCCGTCGCGCTGCTGCAGCGTCGGACGAACATGCGGCACAACGGCGCGCCCGTCCTCGAGGTGCTCTGCCCGGACGAGGCGGTGGCGGCCGACGTCCTCACCCGGGTCCGGCACGAGATGGACGCCCGCAGCGCGCTGCGCGGGCAGGTCGTCACGTTCTCGGGCTCGCCGTTCGACCCGGGCGAGGCCGGCGTGGTGCACGTCGCGCGGCCGGTCGTGCCCCGCGAGGACGTGGTGCTGCCCGACGGCACGCTCGAGCGGGTCGAGCGGCAGGTGCTCGGCGTCGCGCGGCACCGGGACGCCCTGCGCGCCGCCGGTCAGCACCTCAAGCGCGGGGTGCTGCTGTACGGCCCGCCCGGCACCGGCAAGACGCACACCGTCCGGCACCTCGTGGGCGCGAGCCCGGGCACGACGGTGATCCTGCTCTCCGGCCCTGCGCTGCAGCTCATCGGCGTCGCCGCCGAGACCGCCCGGGCGCTGCAGCCGTCGATCGTGGTCCTGGAGGACTGCGACCTCGTCGCGGAGGAACGCTCGATGGGGGGCACCACGCCGGTCCTGTTCGAGGTGCTCGACGCCCTCGACGGCCTCGCCCCCGACGCGGACGTGACGTTCCTGCTCACGACGAACCGCGCCGACGTGCTCGAGCCGGCGCTCGCGCAGCGGCCGGGCCGCATCGACCTGGCCGTCGAGGTGCCGCTGCCGGACGACGCGGGACGCCGCCGGCTGTTCGCCCTCTACGCGCAGGGCCTGCCGTTCTCCGACGACGCGCTGGACGCCGCCGCGGACGCGACGGCCGGCATGACGGCGTCGTTCGTCAAGGAGGCGATCCGCCGGGCCGTGCTGCTCGCGGCGGAGCAGAACCGCACGGTCGGGGACGCCGACCTGGCCGCGGCCATCCGCGAGATGGCGGGCGACTCCGAGCGGATCACCCGGTCGCTGCTGGGCGTCGCCGGCTGAGGGCGGTCCGGGCGCGGCGCCGGGCGGGCGCCGCGTCCGCGCGTCAGCGCCCGGCCGCGTCCTCCGCCGCCGCGTCCTCCGCCGCCGCGAGCGCGATGTCGGTGCGGTGGTGCGACCCGCCGAGGTTGATGGCGTCCACCGCGACGTAGGCCGCGCGCCGCGCCGCGGCGAGGGTCTCCCCCACACCCACCACCGAGAGCACGCGGCCGCCCGCGGACACGAGCAGCGGTGCGTTCAGCGGGTTCTCGCCGGTCTCCCCGGTCGTGCGCACGGCGGTGCCGGCGTGCAGCACGTGCACGCCGGGCACGGTGTCGGCCCCGTCGAGGCCCGTGATGGGGTCGCCCGTGCGCGGGGCCTGCGGGTAGCCCTCCGACGCGACGACGACCGTGACGGCCGCGTCGGCGCGCCAGTGCAGCGGCGGCAGCTCCCCCAGCCGCCCGGTCGCGGCAGCGAGGAGCACACCGCCGAGCGGCGTCGCGAGGCGCGCGAGCACGACCTGCGTCTCCGGGTCGCCGAAGCGCGCGTTGAACTCCACGACCCGCACACCCCGGCTCGTGAGGGCGAGGCCGCAGTACAGGACCCCGACGAAGGGGGTGCCGCGCCGGGCCATCTCGGCGACGGTGGGCCGGGCGACGGTCTCGACGACCTCGTCCACGAGCCCCTCGGGCGCCCACGGCAGCGGCGAGTACGCGCCCATGCCGCCGGTGTTCGGGCCGGCGTCGCCGTCGAGCGCGCGCTTGAAGTCCTGCGCCGGGACGAGCGGCACGACGTCGGTGCCGTCGGACAGCACGAACAGCGAGACCTCCGGGCCGTCGAGGTACTCCTCGACCACGACGGTGCCGCCGTCCTTGCCGAGGCACGCCTCCGCGTGCGCGAGCGCGGCGGCCCGGTCGTCCGTGACGACGACGCCCTTGCCGGCGGCCAGCCCGTCGTCCTTCACGACGTACGGGGCGCCGAACGCGTCGAGCGCGGACTCGACCTCCTCGACCGTGGTCGCGACGCGCGGCTCCGCCGTGGGCACGCCCGCCGCCGCCATGACCTCCTTGGCGAACGCCTTCGACCCCTCGAGGCGCGCGGCCTCCCGCGACGGGCCGAACACGGGGACGCCCGCCTCCCGCACCGCGTCGGCGACGCCCGCGACGAGCGGCGCCTCCGGGCCGACGACGACGAGGTCGACGCCGAGCGACGTCGCCAGCTCCGCGACGGCGGCGCCGTCCAGCGGGTCGACGGCGTGCAGCTCCGCGTGCCGCGCGATCCCCGGGTTGCCGGGCGCCGCGTGCAGCGCGGTGACGGCGGGGTCGAGCGCCAGCGCGCGGACGAGGGCGTGCTCACGGGCACCGGTGCCGACGACGAGGATCTCCACGGGCGCCGAGCGTACCGACCGGCGGCGCCGGCCGCGTCGGACGCCCGTCCGGGGCGCCGCCCGCCGGGTCAGCCGGCCGGCCGCCCGCCGGGTCAGCCGGCCGGCGGCGCGGCGGGCGGCTCCGGCACGTCGCCGCCGGCGGCCGCCGGCAGCGCGAGGACGTCGAGGTAGACGCGGACGCGGTGGCGGCCCGCCAGGTCGCCCGCGTCGATCCGCTCGGCGGCCCGTGCGCGGTACTCCTCGACGAGCGCCTGGCCGCGCTCGACGAGCTCCGCTGCCTCGTCCTGCGTGAGCCGGAGGGTCGAGGTCAGGGTCATCTCGGGGGACCACGGGCGTGTCGGGCGCTCCTCGACCCGCGCCGACAGGGTCCGTGCGCGCTCGGCGACCACGTCGTCCAGGAGGGCGTGCGCGGCGGGCGCGGCGTCGGGGTCCTCCAGCAGGTCGCGCACGTCGAGGCTGAACCCGCGCGACCGCCACCAGCGCTCCCGGCTGCCGGGACGGTCGGGGTCGTCCTCGACGAACCCGTGCCGCTCGAGCTGGCGCAGGTGGTAGCTGGTCTGGCCGCTCGACTCCCCGAAGCGTCGCGCCAGCATGCTCGCGGTGGCGGGGCCGTCGTCGCGCAGCGCCGCGTACATCGCCATGCGCAGCGGGTGGGCGAAGGCCTTCAGCGCCTCGGTGCCGAGGGGGGTCTTGTCCTGGGTCATCTGCAGAGATACCTTTGCAAAGTTCTCTCTGCAAAGAGATCTCTGCAGAGCTCGTCCCACTGTAACGAGGAGCAGGCGATGACGACCCCCGTCAGCGGCACCACCACGGCCGGCACGTCGACTGCCGCGTCCGCACCCGCGCCGGCCGCCGCCACCCTCGGTCGCCCGTTCCACGCCCTCGTCGCCTCGTCGGGGCTCGCGAACCTCGGCGACGGCGTCGTGCAGATGGGCGTGCCGCTGCTCGCCGTCACGCTCACCCGCTCCCCCGCCGCGCTCTCCCTCGTCGCCGCCGCGCCCTGGCTGCCGTGGCTCGTGCTCGGCGTCGCCGCAGGCACCCTCGTCGACCGCGTCGACCGGCGGCACGCCCAGCTCGCGGCACTCGCCGCACGGGCCGTGGTCCTCGGCGCCGGGGCGTGGCTCGCCGCCACGGGCCGGCTCACCCTCCCGGTGCTCGCCGTCCTCGTCCTCGCCTACGGCGTGACCGAGGTCCTCGCGGACCTCGCGTCCGCCGCCATGCTGCCCACGCTGGTGCCCCGCGCCCTGCTGCCGGCGGCCAACGGGCGCCTCGTCGCCGTGCAGCAGGTCGCGAACTCCTTCGTCGGGGCGCCCGTCGCCGGCGCCCTGCTCACGCTCGGCGGCGGATGGCTGCTCGGCGCCCCCGCCGCGCTCGCCCTGCTCGCGGTCCTGCTGCTCGCGCGCGGCGTGCCCGGGTCGCACCGCGCGCCGGCCGGCGCCGGTCCGGTGCGCGCCCGGGAGGGCCTGGGCGTCCTGCTGCGGCACCGCGTCGTGCGGCCGGTCGTCCTCACCGCGGCCGTCCTCAACATGGCGAGCACCGGCTACTTCACGCTGTTCGTGCTGTGGTGCGTCGGCCCCGGCTCGCGCCTCGGGCTGACCCCGCAGCTCTACAGCGTGCTCGCCGCGGGGCTCGCCGTCGGCGCGGTCGCCGGCTCGCTGCTCGCGCCCCGGCTGGTCGCCCGCGTCGGCGAGGTCCGGCTCATCCTCGGCGCGTGGCTCGTCGCCTACGCCGCGCTCGCGCTGCCCGTCCTGGTCCCGCACGTGGCCGCCGTCGCCGTGACGGTGCTCGTCGTGGGCACGACGAGCACCGCGGGCAACGTGCTCAACCAGACGATGCGGCAGCGGCTCGTGCCTGCGCACCTGCTCGGACGCGTCAGCGGCGCGTCCCGCACCCTCGCCACGGGCGCCATGCCGCTGGGCGCGCTCGCCGCCGGCGCCGCCGCCGAGCTCGCGGGGCTCGCCCCCGCCCTGCTCGGCGCCACCGCCGTCGCCGTCACCGCCGTCGTGGTCCTCGCGACGCGCCTGCGCCAGCGCGTCGTCGACGAGGAGGTCAGCCGAGCAGCTCGTGCCGGATGATCGTCGCCTCGCGCCCCGGGCCCACGCCCACCGAGGAGATCCGGGTGCCGGACACGTCCTCGAGGAACTGCAGGTAGCGCTGCGCGTTGCGCGGCAGGTCGTCCATCGAGCGCGCGCCGGAGATGTCCTCGGTCCACCCGTCGAGGTACTCGTAGACGGGCTTCGCGTGGTGGAAGTCGGTCTGGTCGACCGGCATGTCCTCGACGCGCCGGCCGTCGACGTCGTAGGCGACGCAGACGGGGATCCGGTCGCGGCCCGTGAGCACGTCGAGCTTCGTCACGACGAGGTCGGTGAGCCCGTTGACGAGGGACGCGTAGCGCACGACGACGGCGTCGTACCAGCCGGTGCGGCGCGGACGGCCCGTGGTGGTGCCGAACTCGCCGCCGGTCTGGCGCAGCCACTCGCCGTCCTCGTCGAGCAGCTCGGTGGGGAACGGACCCTCGCCGACACGCGTCGTGTACGCCTTGGCGACCGCGACGACGCGGTCGATCCGGGTCGGGCCGACGCCCGAGCCCGTGCACGCGCCGCCGGCGGTGCAGGCCGAGGACGTGACGAACGGGTAGGTGCCGTGGTCGACGTCGAGCATCGTGGCCTGCCCGGCCTCGAACACGAGGGTCTTCCCCTCGTCCAGCGCGCGGTTCAGCACGAGCGGCGTGTCGGCGACCATCGGGCGCAGGCGCTCGGCGTGGCGCAGCAGCTCGTCGACGGTCTCGTCCACGGTGATCGCGCGGCGGTTGTAGACCTTCACCAGCAGGTGGTTCTTCTGGTCGAGGGCGCCCTCGACCTTCTGCCGCAGGATCTTCTCGTCGAACAGGTCCTGGACGCGGATGCCGACGCGGTTGATCTTGTCCGCGTACGTCGGGCCGATGCCGCGGCCCGTGGTGCCGATGCGCCGCTTGCCGAGGAACCGCTCGGTGACCTTGTCCATCGTGCGGTGGTACGGCGCGATGACGTGGGCCGCCGAGGACACGAGCAGGCGGGACGTGTCCACGCCGCGGGCCTCGAGCGCCTCGATCTCCTCGAACAGCACCTCGATGTCGACGACGACGCCGTTGGCGATCACCGGGACGACGCCGGGCGTGAGGATGCCCGACGGCAGCAGGTGGAGCGCGTACTTCTCGCCCTCGATCACGACCGTGTGCCCGGCGTTGTTGCCGCCGTTGAACTTCACGACGTAGTCGGTGCGGTCGCCGAGCTGGTCGGTCGCCTTGCCCTTGCCCTCGTCGCCCCACTGGGCGCCGAGCACCACGACGGCGGGCATGCAGATCACCACTTCCTGCTGCCTGCGGTGCGGCTCCGCCCGCAGACGGGCGCGAGCGGGCTCGCGGCGCGGGTGACCCGGGCGCGGGCGGCAGTGACCCGCGGCCACCCGGAAGGGTACCGGAGGGTGGTGACGCGGGTGCCGCGCGCCCGTCCGGACGGGATCAGCGCAGCGCGCGGACCTCGTCGGCGGACGTGCCCGAGTCCAGCAGGAACTGCCGGCAGCGCTCGCCCTCCTCGGTCTCGCCGATCGCGTCCGCGGCGTCCGCGAGCGCGAGCAGCGCGCGCAGGAAGCCCTGGTTCGGCTCGTGCGCGGCCGGGATCGGCCCCCGTCCCCGCCACCCGGCCCGCCGCAGGGCGTCCAGGCCGCGGTGGTACCCGGTGCGGGCGTACGCGTAGGCCTCCACCGGGTCGTCCGCTCGCTCGGCCAGCAGGGCCCAGGCGAGCGACGAGGCGGGGGCGACGCGGGCGACGTCCCGCGGGTCCTCCCCGACGGAGAGCGCGGTGCGGGCGGCGCCGTCCGGGCCGTCGGCGGGCAGGTGCGTGGGTGCGGGACCGTCCAGGAGGTTCTCGTGCGCCATGGCGCCAGTCTGCACCGCGGGGGGCCTGCGGGGGCGGACGTGCGCGGGAGTCACCCGGGGCCGAGGTGCGACCGCTCGGCACCGCGGCTACAGTCGAACGGCCGACCAGCAGGCCGTGCCGCGGCCGCCCCTCCCCGGTCGGCACCGTCGGACCGGAGCACCATGATCGAGATCTCGACGTCGTCCACGACCACGACCCTCGTCATCGCGGGCGACCTCGACCTGGCGGAGCGCGACCAGTTCCCCGAGGTCACGGCGCGCGTGGTCGGCCTGCGCCGCCAGCTCCTCGTCATCGACATGTGCCGCGTGACGTTCATGGACTCCACCGGCGCGGCGTTCCTCATCTCGCTCGCCGACGCGGGGCGGCGCCGCGGCGGCGCCACCGTCCTGCGCGGGGCCGCCGAGCGCGACCTGTTCGTCCTCGAGATCTGCGGCGCGCTCGACCTCTTCCGCATCGACACCTCGCACCGCTGCGAGCCGCTCGAGGGCGTGACGGAGGACGACCGGGCCAACGCCCCGGCCTGACCCCGGGCCGCCGCGGCGGCCACCGGCGCGCGGGAGCCCGCGCGGTCAGTCCTCGGTGCGCCCCGACCGCGGCAGCGCGCCCGGGCGCACCTTCGCCCACACGACCTTGCCGCCGCGCGACTGCCGCCAGCCCCAGTCGGACAGCCGCTCGACGATCTGCATGCCGAACCCGCCGACACGGCCCGGGTGCCCGTCGGTCGTGACGGGCGGGGTCGGGTTGGCGTCCTCGACCTCGATCCGCAGGCCGTCGCCCGTGTCGTAGAGCTGCAGGGCGACGTGACCCCAGCCGTGCAGCACGGCGTTCGCGACGAGCTCGCTCACCACGAGCTCGGCGTTGGACGCCTCGCGGATGTCCCAGGCCTCGCAGGTGCGCACGACGGCGTGCCGCGCCCGGGCGATCGACGCGGGCTCGCTGGGCAGCGACCACCGCCGCCGGCGCGGGCTCGTCGTGCCGCGCAGGTGGTCCTCCGGGTCGGGCACCCGGACGACCACGACCGCGACGTCGTCCTCGGGGTGGTCCGCGAGCCGCGAGAGCAGGTCCTCCCCGATGCCGGGGGCGTCGCGGGCGGTGATGCTCGCCGCGACGGTCTCCAGCACGGTCAGGCCGTCACGGAGGCTGCGGTCGCGCCGCTCGACGAGGCCGTCGGTGTAGTAGACGAGCACGTCGCCGGGCTCGAGGACGGCCTCCGCCGTCGTCCGGCCGCCGGTGCCGAACCCGATCAGGGGGCCGCCGGCGTCACGCAGCTGCGTGGCGTGCCCGTCGCGCACGTGCAGGACCGGCAGGTGGCCGGCGCGGGCGTAGCGCAGCAGCCAGGTGCCGTCCGGCTCGCGCCGCAGCGTGGACAGCACGAGGCTCGCCGCACGCGGGATGCGCAGGCCGCCGAAGAGCTGGTCGACGCGGTCCAGCACCGAGCCGGGCGTGGCGATGTCCATGGCGTACGACCGCACGACCGAGCGCAGCTGCCCCATCGCTGCCGCCGCCTCGACGTCGTGGCCCACGACGTCCCCCACCACGACCCCGACCGTCTCCGCCCCGAGCTGCTGCACGTCGTACCAGTCGCCGCCGACCTGCGCGTCGTCGGCGTTCGGCGAGTAGTACGTCCACACGTCCAGGCCGTCGACCTCGCCCTGCTCGGGGAGCATCGCGCGCTGCAGCGTCTCCGCGAGCCGGTGCTCGCGGTCGTACAGCCGGACGTTGTCGATGGAGATGCCCACGCGCCGGGCGATGAGCTCGAGGACCGTCAGCGTCGACGCGTCGAGGGCCGCGAGCCCGCCGCCGCCCCGCGGCCGGACGACCAGGAGGCCGAGGGTCCGGCGCCGCCCGGGCACGGGCAGCACCACCACGGTGCGGTCCTCCCCGGCCGGGACGGGCCGACCGGTGCGCTCGGCGTGGGCGGCCGCCAGGTCGACGTGCGCGGCGAGCCACTGCGCGTAGGTGCCCTCCGGCTGACCGGCGCCGAGGTCGAGCTCCACGGCCCGGTCCGGGGACCCGCCCAGGAGCCGTCCCACCGGGTCCCGCGGGCACGACATGGGCAGGCGGGGGCCCTGCCCGTCCGGCCGCGGCGCGCCGCCCGGACGGCGGGGGTCGAGGCCCTCGGCCGCCCACAGGCCCCGGTCGTGCAGGTAGAAGCCGGCCCAGCCGACGACCTCGGCCGTCAGCAGGGACGCGATCTCCCGCAGCCCGTGCGGCTCGTCGACGTCCATCAGCAGGTCCGAGACGCGCGCGACGAGGGACAGGCTGCGCCGCTCGCGCCGCTCGGCCTCCACCAGCGCGACCTGCTCGGCGCGCTCGCTCAGCTGCGCCGTGAGGTCCTGGAGCGCGACGACCCAGGCCCCGGCACGGAGGGCGGGGGCACCGACGGGCGCGAGGTGCGCGATGCAGTGGACGTAGGCGCCGTCGGAGCGCCGCAGGACCACGCGCTGCGTGAACGGCAGGCCGCCGGCGAACCCGGCGCGCGTGGCCGGGACGTCCACGGGTCGGACACGCGGGTCGGTGAGCACGTCGAGCGCGACGACCCGCTGCGGCTCGTACCCGGTGGCCCGCGCCAGGGCCCCGTTCGCCCAGGCGACACGGACGGCGTCGGGCGAGGCCGTGAGCAGGGCGGTCGGCACGAGCGTCGCCTCGAGGGCGCCGGCGAGGAGGTCCGAGGTCACCCCGTGGAGGACCTCCGGGACCGCACCGACGGGCGACGCGGAGGCGTGGGAGTTGACCACCACCACCTCCGATCGTCTAGCGTGCCGAGCGGAAGGACAAACTCGACCACACGGCGAGCCCCTCCCCCTGCGCCGGAAGGAGCATCGTGCGAGACGGTAACAGCCCCGACCAGGGCGAGCCCACGCACACCACGGAGCCGGGCGGGGGACCGGCTGCCGGTGAGCCCGGGGCCGTGCACGTCATCGTCGGCACGGACCGTACGCGGATCGTCCTGTCGGGCGAGGTCGACGCGGACCTGGGCCCCGAGCTCCAGGAGGCGACGGCCGAGGCCGAGCAGCGCGGTCTGCCGATCGAGGTCGACGCGCACCACGTGACGTTCATGGACTCGTCGGGTGTCGCGTTCCTGGCCCGCCTGTCGATCCGCAGCGAGCACCGCGTGCGCCTGCTGCGGGTGCCGCCGACGGTGCGGTTCCTCCTCGAGGTGACCCGCATCGGCGAGCTGCTCGACGTGGTGGACGACGACGACACGGCGGAGCCGTTCGAGCCCGTGGACTCGACCACTCCCTGAGACGAACCCGCCGGTCACTGCGGTGGGACGACGACGGCCCCGGACCTCGCGAGGTCCGGGGCCGTCGTGCGTGGTGCCGGGGGTCAGGAGAGCTTCTGACCCGCCGAGCGCAGCTGCTGGCACGCCTCGACGACGCGCGCGGCCATGCCCGCCTCGGCGAGCTTGCCCCAGGCGCGCGGGTCGTAGGCCTTCTTGTTGCCGACCTCGCCGTCGATCTTCAGCACGCCGTCGTAGTTGGTGAACATGTGGCCGACGACCGGGCGCGTGAACGCGTACTGGGTGTCGGTGTCGATGTTCATCTTGATGACGCCGTTGTCGACCGCCTCGGAGATCTCCTCGGCCGTGGAGCCCGAACCGCCGTGGAACACGAGGTCGAACGGGTTCTCCTTGCCGATCTCGTCGCCGACGGCCTTCTGGATGTCCGCGAGGATCGACGGGCGCAGCTTGACCGCACCCGGCTTGTACACGCCGTGCACGTTGCCGAACGTCAGGGCCGTCAGGTAGCGGCCCTTCTCGCCGGCGCCGAGCGCGCGGACCGTCGCGAGGCCGTCCTCGGCCGTCGTGTAGAGCTTCTCGTTGATCTCGGCCTCGTGGCCGTCCTCCTCGCCACCGACGACGCCGACCTCGATCTCGAGGATCGTGCGGGCCGCCTGGGAGAGCTCGAGGAGCTCCGCCGCGATGACGAGGTTCTCCTCGAGCGGGATGTCCGAGCCGTCGAACATGTGCGACTGGAACAGCGGGTTCTCGCCGCGCTTGACCTGCTCGGCCTCGTGCGCGAGCAGCGGGCGGACCCACGAGTCGAGGTTCTTCTTGACGCAGTGGTCCGTGTGCAGCGCGATCGTCACGCCGTAGTTCTTCGCGACCTCGGTCGCGTACGCCGCGAGCGCCAGCGAGCCGCTGATGCGGTTCTTGATCGTCGAGCCCGAGGCGTACTCGGCGCCGCCGACGGACACCTGGATGATGCCGTCCGACTCGGCCTCCGCGAAGCCCTGGATGGCGGCGGTGACGGTCTGGGACGACGTGATGTTGACGGCGGGGTAGGCGAACCTGCCGGCCTTCGCCCGGTCGATCATCTCGGCGTAGACCTCGGGGGTTGCGATGGGCATCGCGGCATCTCCTGCACGTAGACGGATGCGGTACGACCGCAGTCTGCCACCCCCACGGAACCGCCCGCCGGGACGTCCGCCGCCACCCCACCCCACCCCCACCCCCACCCGCCTCACCCCCACCCGCCCCACCCCCACCCCCCGGCTCGCGAGCGCAACCTGGTGCACGCCTGCGGCCCCTCGCGCGTGCACGAGGTTGCGCTCGTGAGCGCGGGGCCGCCGGGCGGGGGGCGTCAGGGGCGCGTCGAGGCCGTCAGGGCGGCGCGGACGACCGGGGCGACGCGGCGCCGCGCGACGTCGGCCGCGGTGAACCGGAGCACCGTGTGGCCGAGCACGGCGAGCGCGTTCTGCCGCCGCCGGTCGTGCAGCAGCGCGGCCGGGACGTCGTGGAACTCGCGCCCGTCCACCTCGCCCAGCACCCAGCTCCCGTCACGGCGTCGCCAGCCCAGGTCGCAGCGCGCGACGAGGGCCCCGTCCCGCCCCCGGACGACGTGCTGCAGCTCGTCCGGCGGCACGCCCCCGTCGACGCACTGCAGCCGGGCGAACGTCTCCAGCGGCGACTCCGCGCGCGGGTCCACGAGGTCCCACCACCCACGCGTCCGCGCGGCACCTCGCCGCCCGACGACGGCCGCTCGTACCGCCCGCAGCTCCGCCACGGTCAGGCGTCGACGGCGCAGCACGTCGTCGAGCACCGCGACCGCGTGGTCCCGCGGCAGCTCGGGCAGCGCCTGGACGAGGGCGACCGGCAGGGGCGCCGCGAGCGCACCGCCGACGCGGACGCCGACGACGTCGAACCGCCGCACGCGGACACCGTCCCGGCCGGGCGCGTACCGGCCGCCGGGGAGCGCCACCTCGGGCGCCGTGCCCGAGGGCAGGCCGGCCACGTCGTGCAGGGCGAGCGCGCAGGCACCCACGGCGACCGCTCCGGGACCGTACGCCAGCAGGCCGGTCCACGCGGCCCGTCGCCTGAGCTCGTGCGGGGCGCGGGACCCCTCGGGACGGACGTCGTAGACCCCCCTGACCACGCGCTGCCAGAGCCCGTCGCTCACGAGGCGCCCGCGCCGGCCCCTGCCGACACCGGCAGCGTCGCACTGCGCGGTCGAGACGAGGTCAGCCTGTGCGCGGGCGAGCGCGCGCAGGTCCGGCGGGAGCGAGGGAGCGGGCGCCACGGGACCAGGTCACCCTCCTCACGTCCCGTCCGCGGGGCAGCCCTCCGCCCCCTGTGGACGTCGCGGCACGCCGCGGCCCTGAGGACGGCTCGCCCCTCTGACCTCCGACCCGCTAAACCGGCCGGATCGGGTCCACGAACGCAACTTGGCGCTCGTGTGCGGCGGCTTCAGGGTGCAGCAGGTTGCGCTCGGCGGGTGGGGGTGGGGTGGGGTGGGGTGGGCGGGGGTCAGGGGGTGGGGGTGGCGTGGGTGAGGGCCCAGGTGTGCATCGCGATGGCCGCCGCGGCACCCGCGTTGAGGGAGCGGGTGCTGCCGTGCTGGGTGATGTGCAGGACGACGTCGCAGGCGGCCTGCGCCTCGGGGGTCAGGCCCGTGGACTCCTGGCCCAGCAGCAGGACGCACGCGCGCGGCAGCCGGTACCCCTCGATCGGCACCGATCCCGGCACGTTGTCGAGGCCGACGACGGGCAGCCGGCCGCCGTCCGGTCCCGCCCCGGCCGCCCACGCGACCAGAGCCGCGGCGTCGGGGTGGTGGTGCACGTGCAGGTAGCGGTCCGTGACCATGGCACCGCGACGGTTCCAGCGGCGGCGGCCGACGACGTGCACCCCCGCCGCGTTGAACGCGTTCGCGGTCCGCACGACCGACCCGATGTTGAGGTCGTGGGCCCAGTTCTCGATCGCGACGTGGAACGGGTGCCGGCGCGTGTCGAGGTCGGCCACGACCGCCTCCACCGTCCAGTAGCGGTACCTGTCCACGACGTTGCGCCGGTCCCCGTGCGCGAGCAGCTCGGGGTCGTAGCGCGGGTCCAGGGGTGAGCCCGGTCCGGCGAGCCGTGGCCAGGCGTCGGGGCCGCCGGGCCACGGGCCGACGCCGACCTCGCGCGCCTCCTCCGGCGACCGGCCGCCCGGAGCCCCGCCCGCGCGCCGGTCCCGCACCCCGGCGCCTCCGCCCGGCACGTCCCGCACCCCGGCGCCTCCGCCCGGCACGTCCCCCACCGGCACGTCCACCGGCACGTCCCCGGCCGGGACCTGGTCCACCGGCGCCTCACCCGGCAGCACGTGTCCCACCGGCACGTCCCCCGCCCGCTCGCCCTCGGGCCGTCCGTCGCACATCCGCGCATCATCCCCCGGGCGCGCCGACGGGTGCCGGTGCGCGGTGGCCGTCGGGCCGGCCGCACGCCGGCACCCGCCCCGGCTGCCGGGGGGCGTCAGGCCGCCGTCGCCTCCAGCTGCACGACCGCCCACGACAGCGGCGGCAGGCGCAGCGCGACCTGCTCGCCGTCGACCGTGACGTCGCCGAGGGGACGCAGGCCCACGGCGTCCGGGTTCTCCTGCGTGTTCGCGGTGTAGCGGTCGCCGCCCTCCGGGACGTCGAGCACCTCGGCGGCCAGCACGCGGCCGAGGCGCCAGCCGCGCAGCGTCGCCGCCACGTCCGCCGCCTCGTCGAGGTCGCGGTTGGCCAGGAAGAGCGCGACGCGCCCGTTCTCCTCGTCCCACGTCGCGGAGACGTCGACGAGGTCCACGTCCCCGAAGCGCTCCGTGGCGTACCGGTCGGAGGCCACGACGGGCCGCAGGATCTCGCCCTTCGCGAGGGCGGCGGTCCGCGCGAACGGCCAGAAGATCGTCTGCCGCCACGCGGGCCCGCCCTCCTCGGAGCGGATCGGGGCGATGACGTTGACGAGCTGCGCCTGGTTGGCGACCTTCACGCGGTCCCCGTGCCGCAGGAGCGAGTTGAGCAGCGTCCCCACGACGACGGCGTCGGTGACCCCGTACTCGTCCTCGATGATCCGCGGGTGCTCGCGCCAGACCGCCTCGCGCTCGATCACGTGCGGCTGGTCGGGCGTCTCCTTGCCGGTCTGGTACCAGACGTTCCACTCGTCGAACGAGAGGTTGATGTGCTTCTTGTGCTTGCCCGCGGCGCGCACGGCGTCCGCGGTGGAGACGACCGACTCGATGAAGTAGTCCATGTCGACCGCGCTGGCCAGGAACGACCCGTGGTCGCCCTCGACCTCCTGGTAGTAGGCGTGCGCCGAGATGTAGTCGACGTGCTCGTACGCGTGCCGCAGGACGGTCTGCTCCCACGACCCGAAGGTCGGCATGCCGGAGTTCGACGACCCGCACGCGACCAGCTCGATCGTCGGGTCGACCAGGCGCATCGCCTTGGCCGCCTCCGTCGCGATGCGTCCGTACTCCTCGGCGGTCTTCTGGCCCATCTGCCACGGGCCGTCCATCTCGTTGCCCAGGCACCACAGGCGGATGTCGAACGGCTCCGCGTGCCCGTTCTTGCGCCGCAGGTCGGACCACGCGGTGCCGCCGGGGTGGTTCGCGTACTCGACGAGCGCACGCGCCTCCTCCACGCCGCGCGTGCCGAGGTTGACCGCCTCCATGATCTCGACGCCGGCCACGCGCGCCCAGTCGACGAACTCGTGCAGCCCGAACTGGTTGGTCTCGACGGTGTGCCACGCGCCGTCCAGCCGCACGGGACGCTCCTCGCGCGGCCCCACGCCGTCCTCCCAGCGGTAGCCGGAGACGAAGTTGCCGCCCGGGTACCGCACCACCGTGGCGCCGAGCTCGCGGACCAGCTCGAGCACGTCCGTGCGGAACCCCTGCTCGTCGGCCGCCGGGTGACCGGGTTCGTAGATGCCGGTGTACACGCACCGGCCCATGTGCTCGACGAACGAGCCGAACAGACGGTGCGGCACGGGTCCGGCCGTGAAGTCGCGGTCGAGGGTGAGACGTGCGCGGGTCATGGGACTCCTCGGGGTGGGACGGGCCGTCGCGTCCCGGGGCACCGGTCCGGGGCCCCGGGACGACGACGACGGTGGTGCGGTCAGCGCCGGCCGCGGCCGGCACGGGGACGGGTCACTGACCGCCGAAGCCGGTCGTGGAGAACCCGCGGATGATCTGCCGCTGGAAGAACAGGAAGACGATGACCAGCGGGAGTGCGGCCAGCACGGCCGACGCCATCGTCTGCGCGTACTGCAGGCCGTAGGCGCTCTTCACGGTCTGCAGGCCGACGGGCAGCGTCATGAGGGACGCGTCGGACGTGATGATGAACGGCCACAGGAAGTTGTTCCACGCCCCGATGAACACGAAGATCGCGACGGCCGCGAGGATCGGCCGCGACAGCGGCAGCACGATGCTCCAGAAGACGCGCAGCCGGCTGGCGCCGTCGATGCGCGCGGCGTCCTCGAGCTCGACGGGGACCTGCTCGAAGAACTTCTTCAGGATGAACACCATGGCCGGGTGCACGAGCTGCGGCAGGATGATCGCCCAGTACGTGTCGACCAGGTTCAGCGCGAGCATCTCGTAGAACAGCGGGACGATCAGCACCGGCGGCGGCACGATGATCGACGCGATGATCAGGTAGAACAGCCACTTGCGGCCGGTGAAGTCGATGCGCGCCAGCGCGTACGCGGCGAGCGCCGAGACCGCCAGCGTCACGACCGTGATGGCCGTCGCGGTGAGCAGGCTGTTCCACGTCCACAGCGGGACGTTCCCCTCGCGCAGCACGTTGGCGTACGCGTCGGTGGTGAACCCGTCCTCGGGGAGCAGCGTCACGGGGGTGGCGGCCGCCGTGGCCTCCGACTTGAACGACGTGATCACGGCCCACAGGAACGGCAGGAGCCACGTGACGGCCATGACGACGAGCGCGAGGATCGCGACGATGCGGCCGGGGCTGGCGAACCGCTCCCCGACGCGCAGGTTGGCGCCGCGCGTGAAGCGGCCGGGGATGCGGGGACGCGGACCCGGACGGTAGGCCGCGTTGGGCTGGGGTGCGACGGTGGTGGTCATGCGGCGTTCCTCCGCGACGTGAACCGCAGCTGCGCGACGGAGATGATGATGATGACCGCGAAGAACACGTACGCGATCGCCGACGCGTAGCCGAACCGGTAGCCCGTGAATCCGGACTCGAAGATGTACTGGACGACCGGGCGCGTGGTCCCGCCGGGACCGCCCTGCGTCATGATGTAGATCTGGTCGAAGACCTTGAGCGAGGCCAGGATCTGCAGCAGCACGATGAGCACGGTGGTGGGGCCGAGCTGCGGCAGCGTGATGGACCAGAGCTGGCGCCACCGGCCCGCGCCGTCGAGCGCGGACGCCTCGTACTGCTGCTCGGGGATGTTCTGCAGGGCCGTCAGGTAGAGCAGGAAGTTGAACCCGACGGTCCACCACAGCGTCTCCACGACGACGGCGAGCATGGCCCACTGCGGGTCCTGCAACCACGCCTGGCCCTCGATGCCGACGACGCCGAGCATCGCGTTCACGAGCCCGAGCTGCGGGTTGTACATCCAGATCCAGAACTGCGCGGCGACGGTGGACGCCAGCAGGAACGGCATGAAGAACGACAGCCGCCACAGCCACTGCCCGGGCAGCCCCTGGAAGACCAGCAGCGCCATGACGAGCCCGACGAGCACCAGCGGGATCGTCGACAGCACCGTGAACCACACGGTGTTGAGCATCGAGCGCCACATGATCGGGTCGGACAGCGCCTCGGCGTAGTTGGCGAAGCCGAGGAAGTCCCCACCGGCGCCGGTGATGCTCTCGCCGGTGAAGCTGAGCCAGAAGCCGTGCAGCAGCGGCCACAGCAGGAACATGACGAAGACGACCAGGAACGGTGCGACGAACGCCCACCCGATGCGGGTGTCGCGCGAGCGCTGCGCGCTGGTGACGGTGCGCTCCGGTGCGGCGGTGCCCGCGCGGGCACGGCCGGTCCGGGCGCCGAGTGTTGCGGAGGACACGATCGGACTCCCTTGTCGGATCGGACCGGTCAGACCGGGTTCGGCTTGGCGAGCTGGACGTCGATGCGTCGGACGAAGGCCTCGAAGCCCGCACGCGGGTCGGCACCCTGCAGGTACACGTTCTGCACGGTCTCGAGGAAGTAGTTCTGGAAGTCCGACCCGGACCCGGTGAACCACGCCTCCGGGTCGTAGTTGAGGATCTCCGCGGCCGGCGCGTAGTTCGCCTGCGGCGTCAGCTGCGCGTAGTCCTCGCTCTCGATCACGGGCTGGAACGCCGGGATGTGCCCGGCCTCCGCCCACGGCAGCGAGTTCTTGAGCAGGTCCGCGACGAACTCGTACGTGGCCCGCCGCTGCTCCGGGTCCGGGTTGTTCTGGTGCGGCAGCGTGAACGCGTGCGAGTCGGCGTACGCGGCGGGCGTACCGAACAGCGTCGGGATCGGCTGCGCGTCGAGCCCGAACCCGGCCGCCTTCATGGTCGGCAGCTCCCACACGCCGGTGAGGAACATGCCGGCCTCGGCGGACGCGAACTCCGAGACGGCCGTCCCGTAGTCGCCGTTCGGCGTGGCGACCGTCCCGTCGAGCATCCGCTGGATGTACTCCAGCGACGACACGGCGGCGTCCACGTCCACCTTCGCCTTGTCCCCGGACAGGTCGAACTCGGCGCCGTGCTGCTTGTAGAAGGTGTAGAACAGCCGCCACATCTGGGCGCCGTCGCCGAGGTACCCGTACGCGATGCCGTGGCCGCCCGTCACGCCCTGCATGGCCCGCGCGACCTCGAGGAACGTCTCGGGGTCCTCGATCGGCACCAGGCGGCCGTCCGGGCCGAGCGCACCCGCCTGCGCGGCGACGTCCGTGTTGTACATGAGGATGAACGGGTGCGAGTCGAGGGCGATCGAGTACACGTTCCCGTCGAGCGTGCCCTTCTGCCAGACGCGCTCGAGGAAGTCCCCCTCCTGCACGCCCACGTCGGCGAGGAGGTCGAGGTCCCAGGGGTCGAGCAGCCCGCCCGGGGCGTACCCGGCGACGCGTGAGGCGTGCATGACGGCCACGTCGGGGGCGCGCCCGCCGACGCTCGCCATCGCGAGCTTCGTGTAGTACGGGGCGCCCCAGGCCAGCACGGTCTGGGTCGCCTCGTACCCGTGCTCCATGGCGTTGGCCTCCTCGACGAGGTTCGCCATGACGATGCCGTCGCCGCCGCTGAGCAGGTGCCAGTAGGACAGCGGCCGGGCACCGCCGGCGGCGACCGCGGCGGGACTGCACCCGCCGAGCGAGCCGAGGGTGGCGACGCCGCCGGCGGCGGCGAGCGAGCCGAGCAGCACCTGGCGCCGGGTGAGTCCGCCCCCGGGGTCCGGGGGTCGGGCGGCGGGCGGTGCGGGGACGTGGGGGCGGAGGGGTCGTCGGATGCCCATGTCGTCACTCCTTCGTGACACCAAGCGGACCGTCGTCGTGTGGCGGCGACGGGGCCGCAGGTCCTCCCCGACCGCGGCTCCGTCACCGTCGCAGCGATCATTACATCGTTGGAACCCGAGGACAAGAAGGAGCGACCGGACGAAGAGGGCGTGTCGCGGTCAGCCCTCGGCGAGGGCCGCCGCAGCACCGGCCGCACCCACCGACCCCGCGGCCGCGCCGCCCGTGCTCTCGCGCACCACCACGCGGTGCGGGACCAGCACGTGCCGCGGCGCACGCGCCCGGTCCTCGATGCGGTCGGCGAGCAGGTCGAGCGTGGTCGCCACGAACCGGCGCAGGTCGAACGCGACGGTCGTCAGCGGCGGGACGGCGTACCGCGCCGGCCCGACGTCGTCGAAACCGGCCACCGCGACGTCCTGCGGCACGCGCACGCCGCGCTGCCAGAGCAGGCCCAGCACCCCGAGCGCCATCGAGTCCGTGAAGCAGAAGAACGCGTCCGGCAGGGCCTCGCGGTCGAGGAACGCGGTCACCGCCGCGACCGCGTCCTGCGTCGTCCACGCCGCGGCCGGGATCTCGAGCCGGGGGTCGTGCGGGACACCGGCGTCGACGAGGGCGCGGCGGTACCCCTCGGTCCGCTGCCGGGCCGCGGCCGTCTCCATCAGCCCGGGCGCCCCCACGACCGCGACCCGGCGGCGGCCGGTCGCGAGCAGGTGCGCCGTCATGTCGCGCGCCGCGGCGACGCTGTCCACCCCGACCTGGTCGGTGCGGTCCTGCACCACCTCCCCGATGAGGACCGTCGGCGGCAGCGGCGCGCGTCCCACGCCCACGTGGTCGGCGACGACCGAGTCCTCGAGCGACACCGGGTTGAGCACCAGCCCGTCCACCAGCTGGGAGCGCGCCCGCGAGAGCAGCTCGACCTCACGGTGCGGCTCGGCCGCCGTCTCCTCGACCTGGACGCCCCAGCCGCGCGCGTGCCCCTCCTCGACGAAGTGGTGCGCGAGCTCGGCGGAGTACGCCGTCGACAGGTCGGGGAGGGCCAGCGCGATCAGCCCGTACCGGCCGCTGCGCAGCCCGCGCGCGACGAGGTTGGGCACGTAGTCGAGGTCGCTGAGGGCGCGCTCGACGCGCTCACGCGTCTCGGGCCGCACGTAGACGCGTCCGTGGATGACGTTGGACACAGTCTTGGGCGAGACGCCGGCGCGCGTGGCGACGTCCTTCACGGTCGGGCGCATCGGGGCCCCCGCAGCTCAGCCGGCCGTGGCCGCGCGCGCCACGCGCCGGCGCTCCCACAGGACGAGGGCGAGCACGACCGCCGCACCCGCCAGGGCGAGCAGCGCCGGGCCGACCACGTCCCCGGAGGGCGCCAGCAGGCCCCGGTCCTCGTCCTGCCAGGGCCACAGCGCCCGCAGCGAGCCGACCATGAGACCGGCGAGCGCCGCCATGGTGCCCTGCCTGCGGCGGTGCAGCAGCCACTGGAGCAGCTTGACGAAGGACGCCAGCCCGACCGCGGCCCCGAGCACGAACACCCCCACGAACGCGAGGTCGCGGTCGTCCAGGGCGGCCTGCACCGGTACGTAGAGACCGAGCACGACGAGCAGCGCGGACCCGGAGACGCCGGGCAGCACGAGCGCGTTGATCGCGAGGGCCGCACCGAGGAAGACGTACCAGAGCGACGGGTCGCGCACCTCCGCGGGAGCGAGCCCGGCGAGCAGGAACGCCACGACTGCGCCCGCGACCAGGAGCACGGCGTCGAGCGCACGGAAGCGGCGCGGCATCATCTGCAGGGGCACGACCACCGACGCGGCGATCATGCCGAGGAAGACCGCCCGGGTCGGGACCGGGTGCGTCTCCAGCAGCGGGGCGATCGTGCGCAGCGACACCAGGAGCACCACGACCATGCCGACGAGCACGGGCACGAGCAGCCGCCAGTCGACGCGCCGCAGGGACGCCAGCGCGTCCCCCGTGCCCGTGCGGCGCGCGACACCGGTCACGAGCGCCCGGCCGGCGTGCACCACCTGGCCGGCCGCCGTCACGAGCTGGTCGTAGAGCCCGACGACGAGTGCGATCGTGCCCCCGGAGATGCCCGGGACGGACTCCGCCGCTCCGATCAGCCCGCCACGGACCGCGTCGAGCGGTGCGTGGGACCACGAGGTGCGGCGCGGGGGGTCGACCAGGTCGGGCTCCGGCGGGAGGGCGGCGGGGGCGGCGTGGTGGGCGCTCACCCCGGCAGCGTAGCCACCACGGCTAGCCTGACGACCATGACGGAACGCGCCATCCACTCCTGGCTGTCCGACATGGACGGCGTGCTCGTGCACGAGGGCACGGCCCTGCCCGGGGCCGCCGAGTTCGTCCGCGCCCTGCAGACGGCCGGGCGCCCGTTCCTCATCCTCACGAACAACTCGATCTTCACGCCCCGCGACCTGCGCGCGCGGCTGGCGGCCACCGGCATCGACGTCCCCGAGGAGGCCATCTGGACCTCCGCGCTGGCCACGGCGCAGTTCCTCAGCGACCAGATGCCGGGCGGGTCGGCGTACGTCATCGGCGAGGCCGGCCTGACTACGGCGCTGTACGAGGCGGGCTACACGCTCACGGCGGCGCAGCCGGACTTCGTCGTGCTGGGCGAGACCCGCACGTACTCGTTCGAGGCGATCACGCAGGCGGTCCGGCTCATCCAGGGCGGCGCGCGGTTCATCGCGACGAACCCTGACGTGACCGGTCCGAGCGCCGAGGGCGACCTGCCGGCGACCGGCGCGGTCGCCGCCATGATCAGCGCCGCGACCGGGCGCAAGCCCTACTTCGTGGGCAAGCCGAACCCGATGATGATCCGCTCGGCGCTCAACCGGATCGACGCGCACTCCGAGACGACGGTCATGGTCGGCGACCGCATGGACACCGACGTCGTCGCCGGCATCGAGGCCGGTCTGCGCACGTACCTCGTGCTCACCGGGTCGACGCGGGCGCAGGACGTCGAGCGCTTCCCGTTCCGGCCCACCGCCGTGCGCGACTCGGTCGCCGACCTCGTCGAGCTCGTCTGAGCCCGCCGCGGGCGCGTCAGAACCGGACGTCCGGCGCCTGGCGCACCTGCGGGTCGTCGGCCTCGAAGTACTCGGCCCGCCGGAACCCGAACATGTTGGCGATCACGTTCGGCGGGAACGTCTCGACCTTGGTGTTCAGCGCCCGCACGTTCGCGTTGTAGAACCGCCGGCCCGCCGCGATGCGGTCCTCGGTGTTGGTGAGCTCGGCCTGCAGCTGCTGGAAGTTCTCGCTCGCGCGCAGCGCCGGGTAGGCCTCGGCGACCGCGAACAGACGCCCGAGCGCCGCCGTCAGCTGGTTCTCCTGCGCGGCCTGCTGGGCGGGACCCGCGGCGGGGCCGGCCGCGGCGGCGCGTGCCCGCGTGACCTCGTCGAAGACCGCGCGCTCGTGCGCCGCGTAGCCCTTCACCGACTCCACGAGGTTCGGGATGAGGTCGTGCCGGCGGTGCAGCTCCACGTCGATCTGCCGCCACGCCTCCTGCACGAGGTTGCGCAGCCGGACGAACCCGTTGTACTGGGCGACCGCCCACAGCAGCACGATCAGGACGATCACGCCGATCACGAGCAGGGCGATGGTGCCACCGGTCACGAGAGGGCCTTTCCGAGGGGGTGGGTCCGGGCGATCGTAGCGACGCCGGGGCAGGTCAGGACGCGGCGACGCCCGGGTGGGTGACGGGGTCGTACCCGTGGTCCTGCCAGACGTGCCGCGGCACGGCACGGACGACGGCCTCGAGCACCCCCAGCCGGGGGGCGATGCGGGCCGTGTCGGTCGAGCCGGTCTCCCACGAGAGGATCCACGTGCCCTCGATGCGCCACGCCGTGTCGCGCGCGTCCGCCTGCAGGAGCCGCTCCATCAGGCGGGGGTGCAGGATCGCGTGGGCGACGCGCTCGTCGCCCGCGGCCACCCGGTACGCCTCGTTGAACGCCTGGGACTCGAGCTGCATGTCCTGCGCACCGACGAGCTTGGCGAGCCGCGCGCCGACGCCCTCGGGGGTGAGCTCGAGCGTCGGCAGGTAGGCCGGCAGCGCGAGTCCGACCACGTGCGCCTGGGAGGTGCGCTCCTCCTTGCCGCTGCCGGTCGACCACTGGTAGGTGAACGACACCGCGGGCAGGCCCTGCCACCGCCCGGTCAGCACCTCGCGGACCTGCCGGCTGTGCCCGCGCCCGAACGGCCGGCCCTGGTGGACGCGCCCCAGCCCGTACCCCGGGTCGCTGCGCGGGTACTCCCACCCGACCGACGCCGCCCAGGCGGCGAGGGCCTCGTGCCGCTTCTTCTGCCACCACCACCCGGCGGCCGCGACGAGCGGACCGACGACGAGCACGAGCAGCAGCGGCCCGGCCCCGCCGTCGAAGCCGTCGAACGAGGTCTGCGAGAGGACCACGCCGACCACGACGAGCGGCAGCAGGACCATCGCGCCGACGACCGCGACGCGGCGCACGGACGAAGGCCGTCGCGGACCGTCGGGACCGCCGGCGGCGCCGGTCATGCCAGGCCGAGGTCCGCGAGCCCGAACAGCGAGTGGTAGGGCACGCCGAGCGCCTCGATCCGCTCGCGGGCACCGGTGGCGCGGTCGACGATCGTCGCGACGCCGAGCACCTCGCCGCCCGCCTCACGGACCGCCTCGACGGCCGTGATCGGCGAGCCGCCGGTGGTGGAGGTGTCCTCGACGACGACGACGCGGCGCCCCGCGACGTCCGGCCCCTCGATGCGCCGCTGCATGCCGTGCGCCTTCGCCTCCTTGCGCACGACGAAGGCGTCGAGGTCCTGCCCGCGCGAGGCCGCGGCGTGCAGCAGCGCGGTCGCGACGGGGTCGGCGCCGAGCGTGAGCCCGCCGACCGCGTCGACCTCGGCGGTACCCAGGCCCGCCTCCTCGAGCATGTCGAGCACCAGGTGCCCGATGAGCGGTGCGGCCCGGTGGTGCAGCGTCGCGCGGCGCAGGTCGACGTAGTAGTCGGCCTCGCGGCCGGACGACAGCGTCACCCTCCCGCGCACGACGGCCAGCTCGACGATCAGGTCCCGCAGCTGCTCGCGCGGGGTGGGCGACAGGTCGGAGGTCACGGCGGCAGCCTAGCGACGGCGCACCGGCGGCCGGCGGGGCGACCGGGTGCCGGTCGCCTCGCCGCGCGGCGCGCGCTCAGTCCTGCCGGGCGGCCTCCGTCGCGGACGGCTCGTCGGGGAGCTCGAGCCCCTTGCGGTAGCGGCCGAACGCGCGCACCGCGGGTCGCGGCAGGGTCCGCAGCAGCGCCGACGCGGCCTTGTACCGCAGGCTCGGGGTGGAGATGACGACGCCCCGGCGGACGTCCGCGAGCGCGGCGGCGACGACGTCCTCGGGGTCGAGCCACGCCACCTCCGGGTACGCGCTCGTGTCGATCTCGCCGCGGGCGTGGAACTCCGTGTGGGTGTAGCCGGGGCACACGACCGTGGCGGTCACGCCGGTGCCGCGCAGCTCGACGGCGAGGCCCTCCGTGAACGTCCGGACCCACGCCTTGTGCGCGGAGTACGTGCCCGAGGCGAGCAGGGCGGCCACGGACGCCACGTTGAGGACGGCACCGCGGCCGCGCCGCACCATGGCGCCCGCGGCGGCGTGCGAGAGGACCATGACGGCCCGGACCATGACGTCCAGGCCCTCCTCCTCGCGGTGGACGTCACCGCCGACGAACCGCTGGTGGATGCCGAACCCGGCGTTGTTGACCAGCAGCCCGACGGGGCGCTCGTCGGACCGGAGGCGCTCGGCGACCCGCTCGACGTCGGCGCGGTCGGTGAGGTCCGCGACGAGCACCTCGGCCCGGACGCCTGCGGCCGCCTCCAGCTGTGCGGCGAGCCGGGTGAGCCGCACCTCGTCGCGGGCGACGAGGACGACGTCGTGCTTGGCCGTGGCGAGCTGCCACGCGAACTCCAGGCCGAGGCCGGCGCTCGCCCCGGTGACCAGTGCGGTTCCCATGGCCGCCAGCCTAGGGAACGTCCGCCCCCGCGCGCGGCCGCACCACACCTCCTCCACAGCACCGGTCGGGGCGGTCCGCACGCCGGCGCGGGCTCGTAGGGTGGGCGGGTGCTGCCGGACCCCGCCTCCCCCGAGACCCGGCGACGTCGGTCGCCCGACGTGCCGGCGGCCGCCGCGCCGCCCGTCGACGAGCCGCCCGCGTGGACCGACGGCGGCGAGGAGCCGCCGTGGTGGGACGTCGAGCCCCCGGCGGACGGGTGGGAGCCGCCGGCCGACCCGTGGGGCCCGCCCTCGGGAGCACCCGCCGCACCTCCCGCCGCACCTCCCGCGGCACGCGAGCGCCGCGCGCCCGCCCGCCCGGCCGAGCCCGGCCGCCCCGCCCCGTCGCACGGCACCCCGCTCGAGGTGCTGCAGCGGGTGTGGGGCTACGACGCGTTCCGCGGCGACCAGGCGGCGGTCGTCGACACGGTGGTCGCCGGCGGTGACGCCGTCGTCCTCATGCCCACCGGCGGCGGCAAGTCGCTGTGCTACCAGGTGCCCGCGCTCGTGCGGGAGGGCACAGGGGTGGTCGTCTCCCCGCTGATCGCCCTCATGCAGGACCAGGTCGACGCGCTCTCGGCGCTCGGCGTGCGGGCCGGGTTCCTCAACTCGACGCAGGAGCGGGACCAGCGCCGCGCGGTCGAGGACGCATTCCTCGCGGGCGAGCTGGACCTGCTCTACCTGGCGCCCGAGCGGCTGCGCGTACCCGAGACGCTGGCGCTGCTCGAGCGTGGGCACGTCGCGCTGTTCGCGATCGACGAGGCGCACTGCGTGTCCCAGTGGGGGCACGACTTCCGCCCCGACTACCTGCAGCTGTCGGTCCTGCACGAGCGCTGGCCGGACGTCCCGCGGATCGCGCTGACCGCGACGGCGACGCCCGCCACGCACCGCGAGATCTGCCAGCGCCTGCAGCTCGAGGACGCCCGGCAGTTCGTCGCGAGCTTCGACCGCCCGAACATCCGCTACCGGATCGTGGCGAAGGACGACCCGCGCCGCCAGCTGCTGCACCTGCTGCGCACGGAGCACGACGGCGACTCGGGGATCGTCTACTGCCTCTCGCGGGCGTCGGTCGAGCAGACCGCGGAGTGGCTGGTCCGCAACGGCGTCGACGCGCTGCCGTACCACGCAGGGCTGGACCGCCGCGTGCGGGCGGAGAACCAGTCGCGGTTCCTGCGCGAGGACGGCCTGGTCATGGTCGCGACGATCGCGTTCGGCATGGGCATCGACAAGCCGGACGTGCGGTTCGTCGCGCACCTCGACCTGCCCAAGTCGGTCGAGGGCTACTACCAGGAGACCGGCCGCGCGGGCCGCGACGGGCTGCCGTCGACGGCGTGGCTCGCGTACGGGCTCGCCGACGTGGTGCAGCAGCGCAAGATGATCGACGGGTCCGAGGGTGACGCCGAGCACCGGCGGCGGCTGACGCAGCACCTCGACGCGATGCTCGCGCTGTGCGAGACCGTCGACTGCCGGCGCGTGCAGCTGCTCGCGTACTTCGGGCAGCCGTCGGACGGGCCGTGCGGCAACTGCGACACGTGCCTCGAGCCGCCGGAGTCGTGGGACGGCACGGTGCCCGCGCAGAAGCTGCTCTCGACGGTGGTGCGCCTGGACCAGCGCGGGCAGCGCTACGGCGTCGGGCACGTCGTCGACATCCTGCGCGGCAAGGAGACGCCGCGCGTGCGCCAGCTCGGGCACGAGGCGCTGTCGACCTTCGGCATCGGGCAGGACCTGTCCGACGGCGAGTGGCGCGGGGTCGTGCGGCAGCTGCTCGCGGCCGAGCTGCTGGCCGTGGACACGCAGGGGTACGGGACGCTGCGGATCACGCCCGCCTCGGCCGGCGTGCTGCGCGGCGAGCGGCAGGTGCGGCTGCGCCGCGAGCCCGAGCGGACGGGCCGGGCGACCCGCGAGCGCCGCAGCGGCGGACGCCCGGCGGCCGCGGCGGACCTCACCGGCGGCGACGCGACGGCGTTCGAGGCGCTGCGGGCGTGGCGTGCGGGCGCGGCGAAGGAGCAGGGCGTGCCGGCGTACGTGGTCTTCCACGACGCGACGCTCCGCGAGATCGCCACGCGGCGGCCGTCGTCGCGGGCGGAGCTCGGCACGATCGCCGGCGTCGGCGCCGCGAAGCTCGACCGGTACGCGGACGGGGTGCTGGAGGCGCTCGCCGCGCTGGACGGCGGCGCCTGAGAGGTCCGTCGGGCGCGCCGGGCCGCCCTGGCCGGTCGGTGCCAGGGCGTGCCCCGTCGGTGCCCGGGCGGGGAGCGGTGAGGAGCGGTCGGCGTGTCGCTCCCGGCGCGTGGCGCGTCACCGGGTCTCCTCCCGCGGGCGTACGCACGACGTGCGCACAGCGCCGGGAGGACACCTTCCTCTGCGGGTCCGGCCACCCGCCGGCCGCCCGCCGACGTCGCCACGGCGGCGGACGAGGGCGGGACGTGCCGTGCCGTCGACGTCGGGGCTGGCAGGCGCCGGTCTGTCAGGCGGGCGGCGGTCTGTCAGGCGGGCGCGGGTCCTGTCGAGCTGCGGATCACCAGGTGCGTGGGCAGCACGGCCGGCTCGGTGCCGTAGCCCGCGAGCGGGGCGGTGCCCTCGAGCCGCGAGATGAGCAGGTCCGCCGCGAGGCGGCCGGCGCGCTCCATCGGCGACGCCACGGTCGTCAGCGCCGGGCGCACGAGGTCCGCACCGAAGACGTCGTCGCAGCCGACCACGCTCATGCGGCCCGGCACGTCGACGCCGCGGGCGTCGAGCCGCTCCAGCACCCCGAACGCGAGCAGGTCGTTGAACGCGACGACCGCGGTGACGTCGGCCTGGACGGCGGCGTCGGCGGCGGCCGGACCGGCCGTGCGGACGGGCGCGTACGGGCCGATGACCGTGACCTCGAGCCCCAGGCGCGCGGCCGCGGGGTGCAGCGCCGCCTGCCGGCGGCTGTCGGACCAGGACGTGCGCGGTCCGGACGCGTAGGCGATGCGCCGGTGGCCGAGGGACGCCAGGTGCTCGAGCGCCTGGACGAGCCCGCCGGGGGTGTCGATGAGGACGCTCGGCGCGGCGAACGACGGGCTGGTCCGGTTGACCGCGACGAGCGGCAGGTCGGCCGCGAGCTCCGACAGGCGCTGGTCGGCGAGGCGGGACGCGGCGAGCACCGCGCCGTCGACCGTGCCGCGCAGGCCGACGAGCGCGCGGGCCTCGGCCTCGGCGGACTCCTCGGTGTCGACGAGGACCTGCACGTACCCGCCCTCGCGCAGGCGTGCGCCGGTGCCCCGGACGAGCCCGAAGTAGAACGGGTTCGTCACGTCGGGCACCACGAGGGCGACCGTGGTGGTGCGCCCGGAGGAGAGTGCGCGCGCCGAGGCGCTCGGCGTGTAGCCGAGGGCGTCGGCCGCCGCGCGGACCCGCTCCGTGGTGTGCGCGCTGATCCGCCCGGGGCGGGTGAGCGCGCGCGACGCGGTCGACACGGCGACGCCGGCCTTCTCGGCCACGTCGCGCAGCGTGGGCTGCCTGCCGTTCACGACGCCCTCCTTCCGTGGCACATCGCCTGGCAAAGCATGGCACACGATTGCCATCCTGCGGCAGCCCTGCATACGCTCGCCGCAGCCCGCCGACGACGTGCGGGCGGAGGGAGTGACACCGATGTCCACCGCGATCCGCACCGCCGAGGTGCTGGTCTCCAGCCCCGGACGCAACTTCGTGACCCTGCGGGTGGTCACCGAGGACGGCGTCGTCGGGCTCGGCGACGCCACGCTCAACGGCCGTGAGCTGTCCGTCGCCAGCTACCTGACGGACCACGTGGTCCCCCTGCTCATCGGCAGGGACGCGCACCGGATCGAGGACACGTGGCAGTTCCTCTACCGCAGCGCGTACTGGCGCCGCGGACCCGTCACGATGGCCGCGATCGCGGCCGTGGACATGGCGCTGTGGGACATCAAGGCCCGCATCGCCGGCATGCCCCTCTACCAGCTGCTCGGCGGTGCCAGCCGCAGCGGGCTCATGGCGTACGGGCACGCGTCGGGCCGCGACCTGCCCGAGCTGTTCGACTCCATCCGCCGCCACCTCGACGAGGGGTTCCGGTCGATCCGCGTCCAGACGTCGGTGCCCGGCATCAACGCCGTCTACGGCGTCGCCGCCCAGCCGTCCACGTCCGGCCGCTACGACTACGAGCCCGCGCAGCGCGCACCCCTGCCGGCCGAGGAGGACTGGGACACCCGCGCGTACATGCGCCACCTGCCCGGCGTCTTCGAGGCCGTGCGCCACGAGTTCGGCCCCGACCTGCCGCTGCTGCACGACGGCCACCACCGCATGACGCCCATCCAGGCGGCCCGCCTCGGCAAGGACCTCGAGCCGTACGACCTGTTCTGGCTCGAGGACTGCACGCCGGCCGAGAACCAGGAGGCGCTGCGCCTGGTCCGGCAGCACACGGTGACGCCGCTCGCGATCGGCGAGGTCTTCAACACCGTGTGGGACTACCAGACGATCATCCGCGAGCAGCTCATCGACTACGTCCGCTCGTCGGTCACGCACGCGGGCGGCATCACGTCGCTGCGCCGCATCGTCGACTTCGCCGCCCAGTACCAGATCAAGTCGGGCTTCCACGGGCCGACCGACATCTCCCCCGTCGGCATGGCCGCCGCGCTGCACCTGGGCCTGGCGATCCACAACTTCGGCATCCAGGAGTACATGCAGCACTCGGCGACGACGTACGAGGTGTTCCGCACCTCGTTCACGTTCACCGACGGCTACCTGCACCCCGGCGAGGAGCCCGGCCTGGGCGTCGAGCACGACGACGAGGCGGCGACGCGTTTCCCGTACGAGACGGCGTACCTGCCGTTCAACCGGCTCAAGGACGGGACGGTGCACGACTGGTGAGCACGTCGACCCCGCAGGACTCCTGGCAGAACCCCTGGCACGACGCGTGGCTGCCGGACGCCGCGTTCCGCCCGCTCGGGTCGCGCCGCGTGCTCGTGGCGCTCGGCCCCGACGCCGGCCCGGTCGCGGACACCGTCGTCGCCGAGGTGCGCCGCGCGACGCGCCTGTTCGGCGGGTCGTTCACGGTGAGCACCCCGCAGGAGCCGGCCGACGGCGAGCACGACCTGACGCTCGAGATCGGCGACGCCCCGCAGGTCGGCCCGGACGGCTTCGTGCTCGGCCGGCGGGACGGGCGCGCGTACGTCCGGGCCGCCACGGCGGCCGGGCTGCTGCACGGCCTGCACGCGCTCGTCCGCCGGGGCGAGGACGCGTGGGGCGCGGACGACGACGAGGTCGTGGACGTCCCCACGTCGTCGCTGCGCATGCTGGACCACTGGGACAACGTCGACGTGCACCCGGTCATGGGGCAGGTCGAGCGCGGGTACGCCGGCGGGTCGCTGTGGTTCGAGGCCGGGCGCGTGCGCGAGGACCTCACCCGCGTCGCCGCGTACGCACGGCTGCTCGGCTCGGTGGGGATCAACGCCGTCTCCCTGAACAACGTCAACGTGCACCGCACGGAGGCCCGGCTGCTCACCGACGGGCTGCCGGACGTCGCCCGGCTGGCGGACGTGTTCCGCCCGCACGGCGCCCGCACGTACCTGTCGGTGTCGTTCGCCGCGCCGATGACGCTCGGCGGGCTGCCCACGTCCGACCCGCTCGACGCCGACGTGCAGCGCTGGTGGGCCGAGGCGGCCGACCGCGTGTGGGCGGCGGTCCCGGACTTCGGCGGGTTCGTCGTCAAGGCGGACTCGGAGGGGCAGCCGGGGCCGTTCGCGTACGGGCGCGACCACGCCGACGGCGCGAACCTGCTGGCCCGGGCCGTCGCGCCGCACGGCGGCACGGTCTTCTGGCGCGCGTTCGTCTACAACCACACGCAGGACTGGCGGGACCGGTCGACCGACCGCGCCCGGGCGGCGTACGACCACTTCCAGCCGCTCGACGGGCGGTTCGACGACAACGTGGTCGTGCAGGTCAAGCACGGCCCGCTCGACTTCCAGACCCGCGAGGCGGTCTCACCCGTGATCGGCGCGATGCCCCGCACGCGGGTGGCCGTCGAGCTGCAGGTCACGCAGGAGTACACGGGGCACCAGAAGCACGTGTGCTACCTCGGCCCGTGGTGGAGCGAGATCCTGCGCTTCCCGCTCACGCAGAACGCGACGCGCACGGTCGGGCAGATCGTGACCGGTCTCCCCGGCCCCGCCGACGCGGACGACCCCGACGGCCCCGAGGCCGCTCCCCGACGCGCCGGCGGCGTCGTCGCGGTCTCCAACGTCGGCGACGACGCGTTCTGGACCGGGCACCCGCTCGCACAGGCCAACCTGTACGCCTTCGCGCGTCTGGCGTGGGACCCGGAGTCGGACCCCGTCGCGCTGCTCGACGAGTGGATCGGCCTCACGTTCCCCGGCGCGGACCCCCACGTGGCGGCCACGCTGCACCGCCTCATGGACGGGTCGTGGCGCACGTACGAGGCCTACACGGCCCCGCTCGGCGTCGGCTTCATGGTGACGCCGGGGTCGCACTACGGCCCGTCCGTCGACGGGTACGAGTACAGCCCGTGGGGCACGTACCACTTCGCCGACCGCGACGGCATCGGTGTGGACCGCACGCGGGCCACCGGTACCGGGTACACCGGGCAGTACGAGGCGCCGTGGCGGGACGTCTACGAGGACGTCGCGACCTGCCCCGACGAGCTGCTGCTGTTCTTCCACCACGTGCCGTGGGAGCACCGGCTGCAGTCGGGGACGACGGTGGTGCAGCACGTGTACGACTCGCGGGCCGACGCCGTCGACGAGGTCGAGCGCATGGTCGCCGCGTGGGCGGACCTCGCCGGGCTCGTCGACGACGCGCTGCACGCGCGGGTCACCGAGCGGCTCGCCGAGCAGCTGCGGTCCGCCACCGAGTGGCGCGACCAGGTCCGCACCTACGTGTTCCGCAAGTCCGGCGTGCCGGACGCCTCCGGGCGGCGGATCTACTGACGTCCGCGCGGCGGGGAGGAGGGACCCCGCCGCGCGGCCGACGGGCGACCCGACCGGTCGCGGCGCCGCCGGCGTCAGCGCCCGGTGCCGTCGACCGCGTGCTCCTCGATCGCCGCGACCTCGTCCGCCGTCAGCGGGCCGGCCTCGAGCGCGCGCACGTTGTCCTCGAGCTGGCGCACCGAGCTGGCGCCGATGAGGGCCGACGTCACGCGGTCGTCACGCAGCACCCACGACAGCGCGAGCTGCGCGAGCGTCTGCCCCCGCCCGGCCGCGATCTCGTTCAGGGCCCGCGCACGCGTCAGGTACGTCTCGGAGATGGCCTGCGACGACAGGAACGGACTGGCACCCGCGGCGCGCGACCCCGCGGGTGCCTCGCCACCCAGGTAGCGGTCGGTGAGCAGGCCCTGCGCGAGCGGGGAGAACACGATCATGCCGACGCCGAGCTCGCCGACCGCGTCGAGCAGCGACTCCGTCTCGCCCTCGCCCACGTTCTCCACGTGCCGGTTGAACATCGAGTAGCTGGGCTGGTGGATGAGCAGGCGGGTGCCCATCTCGCCGAGGATCCGGTGCGCCTCGCGCGTCTGCGACGGCGAGTAGCTGGAGACGCCGACGTACAGCGCCTTCCCGCTCGTCACGGCGTGGTGCAGCGCGCCCATCGTCTCCTCGAGGGGCGTCGTCGGGTCGGGGCGGTGGTGGTAGAAGACGTCGACGTACTCCAGGCCCATCCGCTGCAGCGAGGCGTCGAGGGACGACAGCAGGTACTTGCGCGAGCCGCCGTCCTGGTACGGGCCCGACCACATGTCGTAGCCGGCCTTCGTGGAGATCACGAGCTCGTCGCGGTACGGCCGCAGGTCGCGGGCCAGGTGCCGTCCGAAGTTCTCCTCCGCGGCGCCCGGCTGCGGACCGTAGTTGTTCGCCAGGTCGAGGTGCGTGACGCCGAGGTCGAACGCGCGTCGCAGCACGGCCCGCTGGACCTCGAACGGCGTCTGGTCGCCGAAGTTGTGCCACAGGCCGAGCGACAGCGCGGGCAGGTCGAGGCCGGAGCGGCCGGTGCGGCGGTAGGTCATGGCGTCGTACCGGGAGTCGTCGGCACGGTACGGCTGCAGGCTCGGCATCTGTGGCGTCCTCACGCGGGTCGGGGCGCCACCCCGGAGGAGGGTGGCGCCCCGACAGGCTACCGAGCGGGCGTCAGCGGGCCGGGTCGGCGGCCGTCCCGGAGGCCGCCGCACCCGTGAGCGCCGGGAACAGCCGCGCGAGGACGTCCGCCAGCGTCACGACGCCGACCACCCGCCCGGCGTCGTCGTGGACGACCGCGAGGTGCTGGCGCGTCTCGCGCATCTCGGCCAGCGCCGCGGCGACCGGGGCGTCCGCCGCGAGCTGCAGCACGGGCCGGACCAGGGCGGACACCGGGGTGCCGTCGGGGTGCGCGAGCGTGTCGCGCACGTGCACGACGCCGTCGAGGTGGTCACCGGTGCCGACCAGCACCCGCAGGTGGCCCGAGGACCGGCTGACGTCGCGGACGTCGTCCGTCGTCGCGTCCGCCGGCACCGCGGTGGGCGTCCCGTCCGGCGTGACCAGGTCCCGCACGGTGAGCGTCTGCAGCTCCAGCGCGCCGGTGATCTGCCGCGAGTACGCCTCGTCGAGGGCGCCGACGTTCGCCGAGTGCTCGACGAGGTGCCGCAGGTCGTCGGGGTTCTGGCCCGTGGCGAGCTGGTCGGTCGGCTCGACGCCGACCTTGCGCAGGCACCAGTTCGCGGCGTCGTTGAGCGCACGCAGCACCGGTCGCGTCAGCCACATGAACGCCCGCATGGGCGTCGCGAGCAGGATCGCCGACGTCTCCGGGTGCGCGATCGCCCAGGACTTCGGTGCCATCTCGCCGACCACCAGGTGCAGGAACGTCACGACCACCAGCGCGAGCACGAACCCGGCCGCGTCCGCCAGCCAGGCGGCCGCGCCCCAGTCCTCGAACAGCGGCGTCAGCCAGTGGTGCACCGCCGGCTTCGTCACCGCCCCGAGGGCGAGGGTGCAGGCCGTGATCCCGAGCTGGGACCCCGCCAGCAGGACCGTGAGCTCGGTGGAGCTGCGCAGGGCCGCGCGCGCGGACCGGCTGCGCGGGGCCGCCTCCTCGAGGCGGTACCGCTTGGCGGCGAGCGCCGCGAACTCGATCGCGACGAAGAACGCGCTCAGCGCGATCAGTCCGACGGTCACCAGCGTGACGACCAGGGGGTCGCTCATCGCTCCTCCTCCTGTCCGCGGGCGATCGCCGCCGCGCGCTCGTCGTCCGTGGGCGGGGGCTCGGCGGGCACGGTGACGCGCACGAGCGCGGGCACGTGCCGCTCGACCGCGAGCACCTCCACCCGCATCCACACGGGATCGGGCGTGCCGGCCAGCGCGAGGTCGCCGGGGTCCCCGGGGAGCAGCACGACGACGCTCGCGCCGAGCTCGGGCAGCGATCCGTGCGCCGCGATGACGAGGCCGCCGATCGTCTCGTGGTCGCCCCGGGGCAGGTCACGGCCGACGGCCCGCTCGACCTCGTCCACGTGCACGTCGCCGGCCATCGTCCACGAGCCGTCGTCCGCCACGACGGGGGCCGTCGCGTCCGTCGGGTCGTGCTCGTCGGTGATCTCCCCGACCAGCTCCTCGGCGAGGTCCTCGAACGTCAGCACGCCGGCCAGGCCGCCGTACTCGTCGAGCACGCACACGAGCTGGTTGCGGCTGCCCGCGAGCCGGCGCAGGGCGTCGGGCAGGCGCATCGACGTCGGGACGAGCTCCGCCGGCCGCATCAGCCGCTCGACCGGGGTGTCCGCCGTCCCGTCCGCGGCGAGCACGTCCTGCAGGTGCACGACGCCGCGCACGTCGTCGTCGCGGCCCAGCACCGGGTAGCGCGAGTGGCCCTCGCTCATGAGGGCCCGCACCTGCCCGACGGTGTCGCCGACGCGCACGACGTCCACCCGCGAGCGCGGGATCATGGCGTGCTCCACGTCCTGCTCGGGGAAGTCGAGGATGCGGTCGAGCAGGACCGACAGCTCGCGCGGCAGGTCACCGGTCTGCGCGGACTCGGCCACGATGTGCTCGAGGTCGCGCGCGGTGGCCGAGTGCTCGACGTCGTGCACCGGCTCGATGCGCAGCAGGCGCAGCAGGGCGTTCGACGCCGAGTCGAAGACCCGGACCAGCCAGCCGAACACGCGCAGGTACAGCGTCGTGGACGTCGCGAGCGCGACGGCCACCGGCTCAGGACGCGCGATGGCCAGGTTCTTGGGGAACAGCTCGCCGAACAGCATCTGCACGAGCGTCGACAGCAGCAGCGCGAGCACGGTCCCGACCACGACCCCGACGCCCGTCGGCACGCCGACGCCGCCCAGGGCCTCGCCCAGGGACTCGCCGATCAGCGGCTCCGCCACGTACCCGACGAGCAGACCCGTCACCGTGATGCCGAGCTGGGCGCCCGAGAGCATGAACGACGTGCGGCGCGTCACCGCGAGCGCCCGCCGCGCACCGGCGTCACCGTCGGCGGCCCGCGCGTTCAGGCGCGACCGGTCCACGGCCATGTACGCGAACTCCTGCGCCACGAAGTACCCGGTCGCGGCCGTGATCGCGAGCACGACCAGCAGCCCGAGCAGGAGCGACAGCACCCACATCACCTCTCACCCCCCGTTCCGGTCTCGTGCCGGTCCAGGGGGTACCTACTGTCGCTGTCCATCTCTCTCCAGGTCGGGGGACGTCCTGCCGCTCAACGGTCGCACCCGGCGGCGAGTTCCCGGCGGACCGCGCCGCCCGCCCGCCGGTGGGGGCCGACGGGCGGGCGGGCGGTCCCGGGGCGCGCTACCGGGGCGCGGCGAGCGGCTCCGGGACGCCGGCGGACACGGCGTCCGGCGCGGCCGCAGGCCCCGGGTCGTCCGCACGCCCCGCCCGGCGCGCCCGCTGCAGCGCGACCGTGCTGCCCACCGTGACGACGCCGAGCACGCCGCCGACCACGAGGAACGCTCCCGTGAGCGGCAGGACCGCGCTGAGCAGGCCGAACACGGCCGGGTTGACGAACTGCGCGCCGCGGTTCGCGGACGAGCGCAGGCCGGAGGCGAGCCCCCGCCGGTCGGCGGGCGTGTGGTCCGCCATGAGCACGAGCGTGAGCGGCTGGGCGAACCCGAGCGCGAAGCCGTTCACGGCCGCGAGCGACGCCAGCAGCCACGGCTCGGGCGGCACCACCGCGACCGCGACGACCGACGCGGACGACACCGCGAGCACGAGCCCGACCATGACGGGCTCGGGCAGGCGGGCCATGGCCACGGGGAACAGCGGCCGGGACAGGAAGCCGAACGCCGCAGCCACCGAGAGCAGCACGCCGACCTGCCACTGCGGCACGCCGGCCTCGCCGAGCAGCAGCGGGTGGTAGGCCGTCCGCACGTCGAGGACCACGAGCGCCGTGAAGCTGACGACGAGCGTGACGAGCACGGCGGGCGTGCGCATGAGCGTCGCGCCGTCCCGGTAGGAGCGGAGCACCCCGGGTCCCCCCGGGGCCCGCGGCGTCGCCGGCACGCGCACGCCCGCCGCGACCGCGACGACCACGAGCGAGAGCACGCAGAACGCCGCGAAGGCCACGTCCGGGCCGAGCGTGTCCGCCAGACCCGTGCCGAGCGCCGGCCCGACGGCCTGGCCCGCCGCGAGGAACAGCGAGAACGTCGCGAGGCGCGCGTTGCGTGCCCGTGGCGGCTCGTCCTCCCCCCGCGGCAGGGTCGCGACCGTCTGCAGCGACACCCACACCGCGAGCGTGCCGACGCCCGTCACCGCCTGGCTCACGACCACACCCGGCAGGCCGAGCGGGAGCAGCAGCAGCGCCCCGCCGGCCGCCATCGTGACGCCCCCGCCGACCAGCAGCGCGCGCACGCCCCACCGGTCGGTCAGCGCCCCGATCGGCAGCGCCAGGAGCGTCGGCAGGACCGCGAACGACGCGAGCGCGAGGCTCGCCTGCGCGGCGGTGCCGCCGTCGTCGAGCACGTACGGCCCGACCAGCGGGCGCAGCATCGTGTGCGCGGTCCAGTAGACGACCCCGAGCAGGGCGACGAGCGCGGTGGCCGACCGGCCGGTGCGGGCGGGCCGCACCGGCCGGTCGCGCCTCACGCGACCTGTGCGAGCGCCGACCACGTCGCGCTGATCTCCTCGCTCGTGGCGACGACGCCGAAGTACCGCGCGACGTTCTCGCACGTGGCCTCGTGCGCCTCGGCCTCGTAGCTGGCGGCGCAGTCCTCGACGAGCGTGACGCGGTACTCGGCGAACAGCCCGTCGCGCAGGGTCGACTCGACGCACACGTTCGTCGAGACGCCCGTCAGCAGCAGCGAGTCGACGCCGGCGGTGCGGAGCACCACGTCGAGGTTCGTGCCCGCGAACGCCGAGTACCGGTGCTTGATGACGACCGGCTCCCCCGGCTGCGGCGCGACGCGGTAGAACTCGGCGCCCCAGCTGCCCGTGCGGCAGGTCGACACGGGGTCGGGCGCACCGGCCTCGGCGTCGCCGCGCCGGGCCAGCCACGCCGGGGAGTCGGTGCTCTCGTCGTGCGTCGTCTGGATGAAGACGACCATCACGCCGGCCGCGCGGGCGTCGGCGAGGAAGCGCTCGAGCCGCGGGACCATCGCGACCGCGGCCGCGGTGTCGCTGCCGCGCTGCCCGCAGGCGCCGGCGGGGTCGCAGAAGTCGTTCTGGACGTCGACCACGACGACGGCGGCGCGGCCGGGGGCGAAGCGGCTGGGGGCGAAGGGGGTGGGAGTGCTCACGGGGGTGTCCTCTCGGGTGGCGCGGGTCAGTCGGCGGTGACGAACTGGGTGTCGGCGATGACGTCGAAGCTCTGGGGCACCTGGGAGTCGTCGAGGATCTCCCCGTTGCGGGCGACCTCGAGCGCCATCTCGACGGCCTCCTCGGTCAGCCACGAGCCGTCCCACAGGGAGTCGGCGTAGGCGCGGTCGAGCGTGGCGGCGAGCACGTCGGGCTCCATGGTGGGGAACTCGGCGGCGGCGAGCTCCTCCGCGTACTCCCGGTCCTCCTCGATGCGCTGCTGCCCCTTCGACAGGGCGTCCACGAACGCCTGCACCAGGTCGGGGTCCTCCTCGACGGTCGCGCGCGGCACGACGATGGAGGAGTACGCGTACGGGCCGAGCAGCTGCAGCGGGTTGAGGAACGGCTCGCCCCACAGGCCCTGCTGGATGCCGAGGCCGAGCTGCGGCTCGGCGACGACGGCGACGTCCGCCTGCCCCTGCGCGACGGTCGCCGGGATGGCGCTGGAGTCCTCGACCTCGATGAGCTCGACGTCCGCCTCCGGGTCGAGGCCCTCGGTGATGAGGATGTGGCGCAGGATCGCGTTCGGCGTGCCGCCGTAGCGCCCGCCGGCGATCGTCTTGCCGCGGAGGTACTCGCCCATGTCGGCGCCCTCCTCCGGCTCGGTGCCGGCGGCCGCCACGAAGTACACGTTGCCGCGGTTCACCACGTTGGCGACGGTGACGAGGTCGGAGCCCTTGACGTTCGCGACGGCGCCGGACTCGGGTCCGCCGATGAAGCCGAACACCTCACCGGCGAGCGTGGCGTTCACGTGCCCGCCGCCCGTCAGGGTCGTCACCTCGACCTCGAGCCCCTCCTCCTCGAAGTAGCCGAGCTCGCGGGCGGCGTACAGGGGCAGGTAGCCGACGCCGTGCACGGGCTCGGCGATCGTGATCTTCGTGGTGCCGCCGTCGGCGGACCCGCCGGTGCCGGCGGACGCGCCACCGGCGCACGCGGCGAGGGCGAGGACGGCGCTCGCCGCGACGGCGGCGCGGAGCAGGTTCTTCACGTGCTTCCTCCTGGGGGTGGGCAGGCAGGACCGGGCGGACGCCCGGGGTGGGCGCCGCGCGGTGGTGAGGGGGTGCGGTGGTGAGGGGGTGCCGAGGGGCGGGTCAGCGGGAGTGGGTGAGGCCCTTGAGCAGGCGCTTCTCGACGCCCGAGACGACGACGTAGAGCAGCATCGACAGGATCGCGAGCGTGAAGACGCCGACCCAGATCAGCGCGATGTCGTAGGTGGAGCCGGCGTAGTGGATCATCCGGCCGAGCCCGGCGGTGGAGCCGATGTACTCGCCGACGATCGCGCCGGTGAGCGCGAGCCCGATCGCGACCCGCAGGCTGGAGGCGATCCACGGCAGCGTCGAGGGGACGACCACCTTGGTGAACACCTGCCAGCGGGACGCGCCGAGCGAGTACAGGAGCGTCGTCAGGTCCTTGTCGACCGCCTTGACCGCGGAGTACGTGTTCAGCGTCTGGATGACGATGACCAGGGCCGTCGCCATCGCGACCTTCGAGCCGAGGCCGAGCCCGAGGACGAGCACGACGATCGGCGCGAGCGCGAGCTTCGGCATCGCCTCGAACGCGATGACGAGCGGCTCGGCGACGAGCGCGTACCGCCGCGACCACCAGAACGAGAGCCCGAGCACCACCCCGCCGACGACCCCGAGCACGAAGCCGAGGACCGTCGAGGTGAACGTGAACCGCGCGTTCGCGAGGATGTCGCCGGACTGGAAGGCCGTCACCGCGGTCTGCCAGATCCGGGACGGCTGGCTCCAGAAGAACGGGTCGACGAGGCCGACCCGGGCGCCGACCTCCCACAGCGCGAGGACGGCCACGACGACGCCGAGCCGCGCGGCGGCGACGCCCCAGGCGCCCGGCTCGCGGGCGTCCTTGCGGCGGCGGACCACCGGTGTGCTGGTCGCACGCAGCCGGCCGAGCTCGTGCAGGCTGTCCTGCGCGGTGAGGACGCCGCCGGACGCGTCAGCCGGTGCGCCGGTCCCGGCGGGGGCGGGGGCGGTCGTGGTCATCGGGTCTCCTCGGCGTCGTGGGCGCGGTGCGCCCCGTTGAGCAGCTCGCGCGCGTCGGCCTTGAGCCGGACGAACTCCGCGCTCGTGACCACGGAGGGCTTGCGGGGGCGGTCGAGCGTGACGTCGAACTCGGCGACGATCCGGCCGGGCCGGGCGGACATGACGACGACCCGGTCGGACAGGTAGATCGCCTCGTCGATGTCGTGGGTGACGAACAGGACGGTCTTGTGGAAGTCGTCCCACAGGTCCAGCAGCCACTCCTGCATGTGCTCGCGCGTCTGGGCGTCGAGGGCGCCGAACGGCTCGTCGAGCAGGATGACGTCGCGGTTGAACAGGACCGTGCGCAGCAGCGCGACGCGCTGGCGCATGCCCCCGGACAGCTGCGTCGGGTACCGGTTCTCGAACCCGCCGAGCCCGTACGTGGTCAGCAGCGGCCGGGCGAGGGCCTGCGCGGCCTTGCGCCGCACGCCGCCGATCTCGAGCCCGAGGACGACGTTCTCCAGCACGGTGCGCCACGGCAGCAGGAGGTCCTTCTGGAGCATGTAGCCGACGAGCCCCTGCTGCCCGGAGCGGTCGACGCCGTCGATGAGGACGCGGCCCTCGGACGGGGTGTCCAGGCCGGCGATGAGGTTGAACAGCGTGCTCTTGCCGCAGCCGCTCGGCCCGATGAGGGAGACGAACTCCCCCGGCCGGACGGTGAGGTGGGCGTCGACCAGCGCGTCGACCGTCCCGCCCTCGGGGCTCGGGAACCGGCGGCTCACGTGGTCGATGACGAGCTGGTCGGACGTCGGCGCCACGGCCGGCGCGGCGGGGGTGGGGGCGAGGACGGTGGCCACGGGTCTCCCTCGGTTCGTCGATTCTATAATCTATAGAGGACTCTCCACCCGACTCGTTTCCCTGGGATGTGGCTCGCGTGAACTCGGTGTTACCCCTGGTCCCGGACGTGGCCGCCGCTCCCGCCACCACCGGTGCCCCCGCCCGCGGCCGTGCCCCGCGTGCCACGATGTCCGGCGTGGACGAGCACGCGCGCCGACGGGCGACGCCCGGACCGCCGCGCACCGCCCACCAGTGGGTGCGCGAGCAGATCCGCGAGGCGATCTTCACCGGCACCTACCCGCCGGGCACGCGCCTCGTGCAGGGCGAGATCGCCGAGCGGTTCGGGACGAGCGTCACCCCCGTGCGCGAGGCGATGCGCGACCTCGCCAACGAGGGGCTCATCGACGTCGACCCGCACCGTGCCGCGACCGTCCGCGCGATCGACCTCGACGAGGCGGTCGAGGTCAACGAGATGCGGCTCCTGCTCGAGCCCCTCGCGGCACGCCGCGCGGCGGAGCGCATCACCGCCGACGAGCTGGAGGCGCTGCGCGCGACCGAGCACGCCATGGAGGCGGCGCCCGACCACGCGACGTGGCTCGAGCTCAACCGCCGCTTCCACCTCGAGGTGATCGAGGCGGCCCGCTCGCCCCGCCTCGGGGACGTGCTGCGCACGCTGCGCCAGATCAGCAGCTTCTACCTGGCCGCGCTCGTGCGGGCGCAGGGCGGCGACCGGGAGAAGAGCGCGCGCGAGCACGGCGAGCTGCTCGAGGCGCTGGCCGTCCGCGACGGCGACCGTGCCGCCGCGATCATGGCGCACCACCTCGCCGACGCCGACACGCTCCGCACCCGCCTGCGCCCGGCGTCCGACGGGCACCCCGACGCCCTGTCGTGACCCGCCGCCGGCGTCGAGCGCGGTAGATGCGCGACGAGCGCGGTAGTCGTGACTACCGCGCTCGTGCCGCATGTACCGCGCTCGACGCGGGTGCGTCAGCGGTGCTGGTGGGCCCCCGGCTCGGCGACGTGCGCCGACTCGGCGGCGTCGCCCGACCTGCCGCGCGTCGCGTACAGGCTCGTCGCGGTGACCACGCCGAGGATGACGACGATGACCACGAGCGACCAGACCGTCGGGACCGTCGGCACGCCCGGCCAGATGCCGTGCGCCCAGTGCAGGACGAGCTTGACGCCGATGAAGCCGAGGATCGCCGCCAGGCCGTAGCCGAGGTGCACGAGCTTCGACAGGGCGCCCTGGAGGACGAAGTACAGGGCGCGCAGGCCCAGCAGCGCGAACGCGTTCGTCGCGAACACGAGGTACGGGTCGCCGGTGATGCCGTAGACGGCGGGCACGGAGTCGACGGCGAACACGATGTCGGTCGCGAACACGGCCACGACGACGACCGCGAACGGCGTGAGCATCCGCTTGCCGTTCTCCACGACCGACATCCGCGGGCCGCGGTAGTCCTCGGTGACCGGCATGAAGCGCCGGATCAGCTTGACCGACCGCATGTTCGCGACGTCGACGTCGTGGCCGGTGCCCTTGACCTGGTCGCGCAGGATCTTCACGCCCGTCGCGAGCAGGATGGCGCCGAACACGAGGAACGCGAACGCGAAGTTCGCGAGGAACGCCGCACCGAGCGCGATGAAGATGCCGCGCAGCACGAGCGCGCCGATGATGCCCCACAGCAGGACGCGCTGCTGGAGCGCCGCGGGCACCGCGAACGCGGTCAGCAGCAGCATGAAGACGAACAGGTTGTCGACCGACAGGGACTTCTCGACGAGGTACCCGGTGAGGTACTCGACGCCGGTCTGCTGGCCGTACTGCGACCAGATCCACCCGCCGAACGCGAGCGGCAGCGCGATGTAGAACGCCGACCAGCCGGCGGCCTCCTTCATCGACACCTCGTGCGGCTTGCGGGTGAGGACGAAGTCGAGCGCGAGCAGCGCGATGACGGCGGCGATGGTCAGGCCCCACATGGTGGGCGTGGCGATGGTGCTGATGGCCGAGCCGGACTCGGGTCCGGCGGCAGCGAGCAACGGGGTCAACGGAGTCTCCTACACGTGTGGTGTGGCTCCGAGGTCTCCTTCACCCGCCGCGACGGCGGGCCACCGCCCGAGGTCGCATGGTGCGCCGTACTGACCGGGTCGGTGCGGGGAAGTACTCCCCTCGACCGGCTCAGGGTACGGGACGAACGCCGCCGCGACACGGCGGCACCGTGGCCGGCACCCGTCCGCGTGAGCGCCGACCTCAGCAGGCCTCGCCCTGCCGCAGCACCATGACCTGCGCGGGAGCGAGCGTCAGCTCCTCGCCGACGGCCACCTCGCGGCCCGTCAGGAGGTCGGTGCCGCCCACCTCGAGCGTCACGGTCCGCAGGCCGTCGCCGTGGTGCAGCAGGAAGCGGTAGCACGTGCCGTCGGGCGCGACCCGGTCGACGACCTCGACGCCGTCGTCGCCCGCGTGCGGGCCGACGAGCCCGTGGCGGCCCAGCACCGTGCGGAGCACCGCCGCCACGCCGTCGTCGTCCAGGCCCGTGCCGACGTGCCACGCCTCGCCCCGGCCGCGCCCGGCCCGGGTGACCGCCGGCGTGCCGGCGTAGAAGTCGGCGCCGTACGTGCCGACCACCTCGGTGCCGGCCTGCGCCACGAGCAGCTCGAACACCAGGCCCGCGTCGTGCACGACCTCGGAGCCGTTCAGGCGCAGCGTGACGGGGTTGGCCGCACCGGGTGCCGCCGAGTCCGTCTCCTCGACCCGCACGCCCAGCAGCGCGTCCAGCGGCGGCGCGCCGAGGAACGCGTTCGTGTCCTCGTCGACCCGGCCGCCGTAGAACGTCGTGACGAGCGACCCGCCGCCCTCGACGAACGCCGTCAGCCGGTCGGCGAGGTCGCCCTTGAGCATGTGCAGCAGCGGTGCGACGACGACGTCGTACCCCGACAGGTCGGCCGTGACGGGCACGACGTCGACGGGGGTGTTGGCGTGCCACAGCGCCCGGTGGTACTGCAGGAACGTGGGCAGGTAGCCGACGTGCCGGTTGTAGCCGTCCGTCATCTCGACGGCCCACCACGAGTCCCAGTCGAGCAGCAGCGCGACGCGTGCGGGCGTCCGGGCGCCGAGCAGCGCGTCGCCCGTCACCGCCAGCGCGCCCCCGAGCTCCGCGACCTCGCGGAACACGCGCGTGTCGGTCCGTCCGGAGTGGTCGATCACGGCGCCGTGGTACTTCTCGCACGCCCCCCGGGACTGCCGCATCTGGAAGTACAGGGCCGCGTCCGCGCCGTGCGCGACCGACTGCCACGTCCACAGCGCGAGCACGCCCGGCCGCTTCACCGGGTTCACGTCGCGCGAGGCCGTGATCGACGGCGTCTGCTCCATGACCCAGAACGGCTGCCCGCCCTTGAGGCCCCGCATCGCCGCGTGCGTCGCCGCCATGCGCGCGGCCGTGCGCAGCGGGTCGTCCGCCGGCGGGTAGTTGTCCCACGACGCGAAGTCGAGGTGCTCGGCCCACCGGTGGTAGTCGACCGGCTGGTAGAAGCCCATGAGGTTCGTCGTCACGGGCGTGGTCGCGTCGTGCCGGCGGATCGCGGCCTTCTCCGCGACGAACCCGCCGAGCAGCGCGTCGGACATGAAGCGGCGGTAGTCGAGCGTGATGCCCTGGAAGGCCGTGTGGTTCGGGCCGCGCCAGTGCTCCGACAGCATCGACGGCGCGGGGATCTCGTCCCAGTCGGTGAAGACGTGGGACCAGAAGAGGGTGTTCCAGGCCTCGTTCAGGCGCTCCAGCGAGCCGTACCGCTCGCGCAGCCAGACGCGGAACCCCGCGGTGCACAGCTCGCACCAGCAGCCGCCCCCGTACTCGTTGCCCACGTGCCACGCGACGACCGCGGGGTGCCCCGCGTACCGCTCGGCGAGCCGGTCGGCCATCGCGACCGACAGGCGCCGGAAGTCCGGCGACGACGGGCAGTGGTTGTGCCGCTGCCCGTACACGTGCCGCCGGCCCTCGAAGTCGACCCGGCACGCGTCCGGGTACGCCCGGGCGAGCCACGGCGGCATGGCCCCGCTCGGGGTCGCCAGGACCACCTGCCGCCCCTCGGCCGCCACGCGCTCGACGATCGCGTCGAGGCGGGAGAAGTCGTAGCGGTCCTCCGCGGGCTGGGTGTGCGCCCACGCGAACACCCCGACCGTGAGCGTCGTGATGCGGGCCTCGGTGAACGCGGCGTGGTCGGCGTCCCACACGTGCTCGGGCCACTGCTCGGGGTTGTAGTCACCGCCGTAGCGCAGGTGGTCGGACAGCGGGAGACCGGGGACGTGCGACGTCATGCGGACGGACCTCAATCAGCTCTCGGGTCGGGTGAAGCGAGCGGTCGCGTCGCGCAGCACCGGGTCGGCGTTGCGCGTGAGCAGGAGGGCGAGCAGGCCGAGCAGGGCGACGAGCACCCAGTCGGACGTGAGCAGCACGATCCCGGCGGACAGCACCAGCAGCGAGAGCGTGCCGAGCGTGACCAGGGGGCGTGCGGCCAGGTAGTAGGAGGCCAGGCGCGCGACGTCGCGCGTGCGCAGGCTGAGGGTGGCGGACAGCACGAGCGCGTTGGCGGCCCACAGCAGCACCGCGGCGCCCACGACCAGCAGCACGATCCCGTACCCGCCGGGCACCCCGGCGGCGCCGAGGTTGCCCAGCGAGAAGCCGACGACCGCGAGCACCGCCAGCGTCGGCACCCACCAGCGCAGGACGTCGAGCGCGTTCAGCCGGTACCCGCGCCAGAAGTGCCGGCCCGGGCCCAGGTCCCGGTCCGCGAGGAATCGGCGCCACGCGAACACCGCCGCCGCCAGCGCGGGCGCGAGGGGCACGAACGCGAGGGCGATCAGCGGCGCGTTGCTCGCGTCCCACGCGAGCAGGGCGACGAGCACCAGCGGCAGCCCGCCGGTGAGCACCACGAGCACGCTCACGGCGAGGACCCACCACACGACGGCCGCCGCCCGCGACAGCGGGCCCGGCCCGATCTCGTCGTCGGGTGCCCCGCGCCGCCCGCCCACGCCTCCGTACGTCATCGCGCTCACGCGTCCCGGCGCTCGTGGGCCGCGACGAGGCGGTCGTCGTCCCCGCCGAGCAGACGACGGTCGTCCAGGCCCTCGTGGTGGGTCGGCGTCACCGGGAGCACCTCGACGAACGTGACCTCGTGGCGGGACAGGACGAGGTCGACGTCGACGCGCCCGTCGTGGACGCCGGCGTGCGCGTGCGAGGACGCGGGGGCCGCGCAGGCCCGCAGCAGGTCGAGCTCACGGGTGGTCGGCGACTGCGGGCGCCCGAGCTCGCGCCACGCGGCGAACGCGTTGCCGTCGTGCTCGTTGACGCGCTCGCGGCGCACGAACGCGGCGGGCGTGCCGGCCGGGACCGGCAGGGACAGGGAGAGGCGGTGCTCCGCCGGGGCCTCCGGGGCGTCCGTGCCGCCCACGGGCTGCCACGCGAGCACCGTCACCCGCCCGTCGGGGTCGGCGCAGACCAGGTGGTCCTCGCCGCGGGCCAGCACGTCGCGACCCATCCGGGCCATGAACCTGTAGAGGTGGTACGTCGGCTTGGCGACCTGCCGGTGGGTGAGCATCCCGAACCCGCCGTGGAAGAACGACGTCGGCACGTTCGTCTCCTCGAAGACGTCGCAGAACGTCCAGTAGGAGAACGAGTCGACGAGGTCGCCCCCGCCGGCCAGCACCGGCGCCAGGTACGCGGCGTTGTAGGCGGTGTCGTGCACCGGGTTGTCCGGGCGGTACGACGTGTTGAACTCGGTGACGTGCACGGGCAGGCCCGCCAGGCGGGTGCCCTCCAGGTGCCGGCGCGGCGCGTCGAACTGGTCGAGCAGGCTCTGCGGCGGCATGAGCGTCTGGTACGTGCCGAAGGGCACGTGCTGCGCGGGGCCGGACGTGTACGCGTGCCGGCTGACGAAGTCCACCGGCACGTCCCGGCGCGCCACGAAGTCGGCGAAGGGCGCGAACCACTCGTCGGACCCGGGCGAGATCGCGGGCCCGCCGACCTGCAGGTCCGCGTCGACGTCCTTCACCGCGCGGGCCGTCGCCTCGTACAGGCGGAAGTACGCCTCCTGGTCCGCGTCCTTCCAGAAGACCGTGAGGTTCGGCTCGTTCCACACCTCGATCGGCCAGCGCCGCACCTCGTCGAGGCCGTACCGGTCGATCTGGTGGCGCAGCAGCGCCTGCACGAGCGCGACCCACTCGGCGTGGTCGCGCGGCGGGGTGATGTTGCCCTTCCACCAGAAGACGGTGTCGTCGCCGGACGCGAGCTGCGACGGCATGAAGCCCAGCTCGAGGAACGGCCGGATGCCGACCGAGAGGAAGAAGTCGTGGACCTGGTCCACGTAGGTCCACGTGTACCGGGTGTGCGTGCGCCCGTCGACGTCGTCCGTGCGCAGCGCCGCCATGTCGTCCGACAGCAGGCCGTGCCCGCGGACGTGCCGGAAGCCGACCTCGCGCTGCACCTGCGTGAGCGAGTCGCGGTAGTCGGACCGCAGCGCCAGGTTCATGCGCCCGGTGCCGACGCAGGCGCGCCACGCGTCGGGCAGCGGTCCGGTGGGCTGGGCGGGGACGGTGATGCGCAACAGGGACTCCCTCGTCGGTGGTGCGGGCCGGCCCCGCGTCCACGAGTGTGGACGCGGGGCCGGCGTGGTGCGTCGGGTCAGCCGTTCTTCTCGGCGTAGCGCTGCTGCGCCTCGTTCACGACGTCCAGGTACTGCTGCATGTTCTTGCTCTCGAGCTCGGCCACGTAGGCGTCCCACTCGGACAGCGGGCGCTGGCCGAGGATGAACGCCGCGGTGTTCTGCCAGACGTGGTCGCGCAGGGCCGTCTGCCAGAGGGAGACCTGCTCGCGCTCGAGCTCGTTGAGCGGCGCCGGCGGTGCCACCGGGGCGAGCTCCTTGTCCGACATCGACTCGACGAACTCCACGACCTCCGGGCGGAGCATCGACTGGTCGAGGTCGTCGGTCGAGCCGTGCTCGAGCATCCAGACGCCGTTGTGGTAGCCGAAGTCCACGTTGAGCGACTTCGGGGCACCCGGGTTGAGGCCGTTCTGGTCGACGTCCGCCGCCAGCGTGCGGGTGCCGTCGGCGTCCTTCGTGTAGGTCTCGCCCTCGACGCCCCACTTGGCGAACTCGAGGCCCTCGTCGGAGTAGTACAGCCAGTCGAGGAACTGCAGCATGGCGAGGAAGTCGTCCTCCTCGGCGGCCGTGGACGACAGCATGAGACCGCTGACCAGGCGCTGACCGCCCTGGATGTCACCCGCGGGACCGGCGGGGACGCGGATCATCGCGACCTCGCCCTGCGTGCCGAGCTCGGTGAACGTGTCGCGGATCTTGAGGACCTCCTGGTCGTTCGTCAGCTGCGCGAACGCCTGGCCGGAGCCCATCTTCTGCAGGGCCTGGTCGTCCTCCTGCGTCAGGCTCTCCGGGTCCATGAGCCCGTCCGCGACGAGGCCGTGGTAGTACTCGACGAGCTCGCGGTACTCGTCGCTGGCGCCCGCGTAGACGAACTCCTCGGCGTCCTCGTCCCACTGGACGCCCTCGCCGAAGCCCCAGCCCGCGATGGTGCCGAAGGCCGGCGCGGCGACGTTGAGCGTCGCCTCGAGGGGCCCGTTGGCGGACCACCGGTCGGAGATCGGGTAGCGGTCGGGGTACGCGGCCTTGACCTTCTCCAGGTCGGCCTTGAAGTCCTCGAACGTCTCCGGCTCGAGGCTCAGGCCGAGCTGGTCCCAGACGTCCTTGCGCACCGCGTAGGTGTACATGGGCCGGACCGACTCGCGCAGGCCGGGCAGCAGGTAGAACTTGCCGTCCTCCTGGCGCAGGCGGTCGAGCTCCGCGCCGAGGTCCCACTTCTCGACCTTGTCCTGGAAGTTCGGCATGAACTCGACGTAGTCGCTCACCGGCAGGATCGCGCCGCCCGCGACGAACGGGACCTCCTGGCCCGGGTAGGTCACGGAGATGATGTCGGGCGCGTTGCCGGCGCCGATCGCGATGGACTGCGCCTGCTGCCAGTCGGACAGCGGGGCGGTCTGGATGTCGAACTCGACGTTCTGGTTCTCCTTGAGCTTCGTCAGGATGTCCCAGTCGTCCTTGAGCGGGTAGTTCGGGTGGTCGCGGTACATCAGCCCGAACGTCACCGGCTCCGTGGCCTTGAAGGTCGTGCCGACGTCGTAGTCCTCCATCGCGCCGACCTGACCCAGCTCGCTGGCGTCGGCCGTGGCCTCGTCGCCGCCCGAGCCGCCGCCGGAGCAGGCCGCCAGGGCCAGCGCCAGGGTCGTGGCGGTGGCGGCGAACGCCACCGACCGCTTCCTCGTCGTCCTCATCATTCTCCTTCCGGGTGGAACGCCGTCGTCCTGCATCCGTGGAAGTGCACCGCGGGCCGGTCGGCCCGCAGCGGGAACCGGGAATTGAGCGAAGTCACTGCTTGACCGAGCCGAGCATCACGCCCGACACGAAGTACCTCTGGATGAACGGGTAGAGGCACACGATCGGCAGGACGGTGAGCAGCATCGTCACCGCCTTGACGTTCGCGGCGATCTGCGTGGCCTCGGCCGACCCCGCGGCGCCGTCGACGCTGGTGGCGCCGGCGATGAGGTTCCGCAGGTAGACGGTGACCGGGTACAGCTCGCGGTGGTCCATGTAGAGGAACGCGGCGAACCACGAGTTCCAGAACGACACCGCGTAGAACAGCACCATCGTCGCGATGACCGCCTTGCTCAGCGGCAGGACGATGCGCCACAGCTTCCCGTACGTGCTCAGCCCGTCGATCTCGGCGGCCTCCTCGAGCTCGGTGGAGAAGCTCTCGAAGAACGACTTCATGACCAGCAGGTTGAAGACGCTGATCGCGTTCGGCAGGGCGATGGCCCACACCGAGTTGCGCAGCCCGAGCTCGTTGACGAGCACGTAGTTGGGGATCAGGCCGCCGTTGAAGAACATGGTGAACACGGCGATGCCGATGAACACCTTGCGGCCCTTGAGGTGGTGCTTGGAGATGGCGTACGCGAACGTCGTCGTCAGCACCATCGCCACGAGCGTCGCGACGACCGTGTAGTACACGGTGTTCTGGTAGTTGCGCCAGAACATCCGGTCGCCCATCACGAGGTCGAACGTCGTGAGGTTGAACCCGCGCGGCCACAGGCTCACCTGGCCGGCGTTGATGTACGCCTCCGAGCTGAACGCCTGCGCGGCGAGGTTGACGAACGGGTACAGCGTCACCGCCGCGATGATCACCAGCAGCGTCGCGTTGATGACCCGGAACGCCCGGTAGGCGCGCGTGTCCTTGACGGCCCGGACGGTCGGCTTCGTCAGCCGCTCGTCGAGGCGCGTGACGTCGTCGACGGTCACCACAGGGAGGCTCCCACCACTCGGCGCGAGATCGCGTTGGCGGACAGGACGAGGGTGAGGCCGATGAGGGCCTCGAACAGGCCGATGGCCGTCGCGTAGGAGAACTGGCTCGACCCGATGCCGACGCGGTACAGGTACGTCGCGATGACGTCCGCCGTCGGGTACAGCAAGGGGTTGTAGAGGAGCAGGATCTTCTCGAACCCGACCGCCATGAACGAGCCGATGTTGAGGATGAGCAGCACGACCATCGTCGGGCGGATGCCGGGCAGCGTGACGTGCCAGGTCTGCCGCCACCGGTTCGCGCCGTCGATGCGCGCCGCCTCGTACAGCTGCGGGTCGATCGTCGACAGGGCGGCGAGGTAGAGGATCGTGCCCCAGCCGACCGTCTGCCAGATCTCGGACCCGATGTACACCGTCCGGAACCACTCCGGGAGCTGCATGAACGAGATCGCGTCGCCGCCGACTGCGGTGATGATCTGGTTGATCGTGCCGCGCATCGCGGTCAGCTGGAACACCAGGCCCGCGACGATGACGATCGACATGAAGTGCGGCAGGTAGGAGATCGTCTGGATGATCCGCTTGAACCGCTGGGAGCGCAGCTCGTTGAGCATGAGCGCGAGGACGATCGGCAGCGGGAAGATGATGACGAGGCTCAGCACGCCGAGGATCAGCGTGTTCTGGAAGACGTTCCAGAAGGTCTGGTCCTGGATGAACATCCGCACGTAGTGCAGGCCCACCCACTCCTCGCCGAAGATCGAACCGCCCGGCCGGAACCGGCGGAACGCGATGACGTTCCCGACCATCGGCAGGTAGCGGAAGATCGCGAAGAACACGAGCGGCAGGACCAGCAGCGAGTAGAGCTGCCAGTCGCGCCGCAGCGCCTTGCGCCACGACGTGGGCGCGGCGCCCTGCTGGCGACGGCCGCGGCCGAACCGGCGCCGGCCGGCCGTGCCGGCGCCGGCGACCATGCCGAGCGTCGCCGCCGTCGCCGTGCTGCCGCCTCCGCCCGTGGGCGTCGTCGACGTCGTCTGCCCCGCGGGCAGGGGGTCGTGCACGGTCATGAGGTCACCGCCCTCCGGGGGACGTGAGCACGCGTGCCGTGCTCAGGAGGTGACGGTCGTCGCCGACCGTCCGGACAGGTCCGTCCATGCGGAGCCGGACGGCGTGCTCGGCGTCCGCGCTGGAGCGTGCGAGACGCAGCTCGACGTCGCCCGGCTCGACGACACGGGTGCCGTCACGGCGCGTGAACGACGCCAGGTCGGCGTGCACCGTCATCTCGACCGTGGCGCTCTGCCCCGGCTCGAGGTCGACGCGGGCGTGCCCGACGAGACGGACGACCGGGCGGACCACCGAGGCCACCGGGTCGTGCAGGTACAGCTGGACGACCTCGGTGCCGGCGCGCCCGCCGTCGTTGCGCACGTCCACCGCGACGCGCGTCTCGCCGTCGACGGGCCAGACGTCGCCGTCGAGGGCGCGCGCGCCGGACCAGGTGAACGTCGTGTACGTCAGGCCGTGGCCGAACGGGTAGAGCGGCGTGGGGTCGACGTCGGAGACGCCCGACCGGCGGCCGAGCGGCTGCGACAGGTACGTGCCGGGCTGCCCGGACGCGTCGCGCGGCATGCTCACCGGCAGGCGGCCGGACGGCGCGACGTGGCCGGTGAGCACCTCGGCGAGCGCCTGCCCGCCGAGCTGCCCCGGGAAGAACGCCTGGACGACGGCCGCCGCGCCCTCGGCGAGGTCGCCGACCGCGTAGGGGCGGCCCGTGAGCAGGACGAGCACCACCGGCGTGCCGGTCGCGAGGACGGCCCGCACGAGGTCGCCCTGCCGGCCCGGCAGGTGCAGGTCGGTGGCGTCGCACCCCTCGCCGGAGGTGCCCCGCCCGAACAGGCCGGCCCGGTCGCCGACGGCGACGACCACGACGTCCGCGTCCCGCGCGACGGCGACGGCCTCGTCGAAGCCCGACGTGTCGTCGGACTCGATGTCGCAGCCGCGGGCGGTCGGCACGTCCCCGACCCGCTCGCGCAGCGCGGCCAGCACGCTCGGCACGTCCACGCCCATCGGGACGTCGGGGTGCTGGGCCCCGACGTGCGCGGGGAAGGTGTAGCAGCCGAGCATCGCCATCGGGTCGTCGGCGAGCGGGCCGACGACGGCGACGCGCGCACCGTGCGCGAGGGGCAGCACGCCGTCGCGGTTCTCCAGCAGGACGACGGACTCGCGCGCCAGGCGCAGCGCCACGTCCCGGCCGACCGGGTCGTCGAGGAGGACCGCGTCGCCCGCAGGCGGGGCCGGGTCCCAGTCCTCGTCGAGCAGGCCGACCTCGGCCTTCTGCGTGAGCACGCGGCGCAGCGCCCGGTCGACGAGCGCCTCGTCCACCGTGCCGTCGCGCAGGGCGGCGAGCAGCGGCGCGCCGTAGGCGTCCACGGACGGCAGCTCGACGTCCACGCCGGCGCGCAGCGCGAGGTGCGCCGCCTCGCCGAGGGAGCCCGCGACGCCGTGCAGTCGCTGCAGGAACGCGATGCCGAAGTAGTCGGCGACGACCGTGCCCTCGAAGCCCCAGCGGCCGCGCAGCAGGTCCGTGAGCAGCCACTCGTCCGCCGCGGACGGGACGCCGTCGATCTCCGCGTAGGAGTGCATCACCGAGCGGGCGCCGCCGTGCCGCAGCGCGGTCTCGAACGGCGGGAGGATGACGTCGGCGAGCTCGACGGGCCCCATGGACACGGGCGCGAGGTTGCGGCCGGCGCGCGAGGCGGAGTAGCCGGCGAAGTGCTTGAGCGTCGCCACGACGCCCGCGCCCTCGAGCCCGCGGACGTAGGCGGCGCCGAGGTCCCCGACGAGGTACGGGTCCTCGCCGATCGTCTCCTCGGTGCGGCCCCAGCGGTAGTCGCGCGTGACGTCGAGGACCGGGGCGAGGCCCTGGTGGACGCCGGCCGCGCGCATCGAGGCGCCGATCCGGCCGGCCATCTCCTCGACGAGCGCCGGGTCGAAGGACGCACCCCAGGCGAGCGGGGTCGGGTAGGTCGTGGCCTGCCAGGCCGCGAAGCCCGTCAGGCACTCCTCGTGCACCTGGGCGGGGATGCCGAACCGGTTGGCGGCCACGACCTGGCGCTGCGACGCGGCCAGCGAGCGGGCGGCGACGACCGGGTCGACGGGGGCCGTGCCGAACGGGCGCGTCAGCTGGCCGAGGCCGTGGGCGATGACGGCCTCGAAGGACGGGATGGTGCCGCTCATGTCGGCCTGGTGCGGGGCGACGCCGCCGCCGGACGCGTCCGCGCCGACCCAGAGCCCGACGAGCTGGGCGACCTTCTCCTCGGCGGTCATCTCCGCGAGGAGCTGCTCGACCCGGTCCCGGCGACGCGCGGCGCGGTCGGCGGCGACGGTGGTCGCCTCCTCCGTCGCCGTGCCGGACGCCGCGTCCTGCGCGTCGACCGGTCGCACGTCCTGCTGCTGCGCCGCCATTGGCTCGTACCCCACATCCTCGTGGTATCGGCAACTTTCGGCATGTTGCCGGAATGCTGTGGCCGACAACTTAGGCAAGCGTTTGCACAGGAGTCAAGACCGGTGACCGAACCGAGACCTTGGGAGGAATCGACCGGGTGATGCCCTCCCGCACGGCCGGGTGCTACGGTCCTGTCGAAACTTGCGCAACGGCTGCGCAGACGTGGACGAAGGGGGCGCGGTGCCGGCACCGACCGAACCGACGGGCACCGCCCGCGCCGTCACGATCGCCGACGTGGCGGCACTGGCCGGGGTCTCCGTCCCGACCGTGTCCAAGGTGCTCAACGGGCGCGCCGACGTCGCCCCCGCGACCCGCGCCCGCGTCGAGGCGATCCTCGAGGAGCACAGCTACAAGCGGCGGCGCTCCCGCACGTCGACGGACCCCTCGCTCATCGACCTCGTCTTCCACGAGCTCGACAACGCGTGGGCGCAGGAGGTCATCAAGGGCGTCGAGGACGCCGCGTCCGCCCGGCGGGTCGGCGTCGTGCTGTCCGAGCTCGGCGGGTCCCACCGGCCGCAGCAGGACCTCATCGACGACATCCTCGCCCGCCGCCCCCTCGGCGTGCTGCTCGTGCTCTCGTCCCTCGACGTCACCCAGCGCCACCAGCTCGAGTCCCGGTCCATCCCGTTCGTCGTCGTCGACACGTGGGGCGAGCCGCCGGCCGGCGTCCCCACCGTCGGCTCGAACAACTGGAACGGCGGGCTCATCGCCACGCGGCACCTGCTCTCGCTCGGGCACCGGCGGATCGGCGTCATCGCCGGCCCCGCCGACGTGCTGTGCAGCCGGGCCCGCGTCGACGGCTACCGCAGCGCGCTCGAGGAGGCCGGGATCCGGCCCGACCCCGCGCTCACCCGGTGGGGCGACTTCCACGTCCTCGGCGGGTACACGCACGGCATCGACCTGCTGTCGCGCCCGGACCGGCCGACCGCGATCTTCGCCGGCTCGGACTACCAGTCCCTCGGGGTGATGCGGGCGGCCCGCGAGCTCGGCCTGAGCATCCCCGACGACCTGTCGGTCGTCGGGTACGACGACATCCCGCTCGCCCAGTGGCTCGGCCCCTCCCTGACGACCGTGCGCCAGCCGCTGCGGGAGATGGCGGCCACCGCGACGCAGATGCTGCTCAGCCTCGCCGCCGGCGAGCACCCCGCGAACCTGCGGATCGACCTCGCCACCGAGCTCGTCGTGCGGGAGTCGTCCGCGCCGTACCGGGCCGACTGACGGCCGGCCCTCCCCCGTCCGGGCGCCCGCTCAGGGTGTGACGGCGACCGGCGCCCCCGCGGGCAGCACGACCTGGCGGCGCGCGGCGCCGGCCCCCGTCCGCACGTCCACGACCGTCCGTCGGCCCGCCCGCAGCACGGCGCGCACCACGCGCCCGTCCCGCCACACGAGCTCCTCCAGCCGCAGGCCGCCGCGCAGCCGCAGACCCGTGACTCGCCCGTCCGGCCACGCCGCCGGCAGCGCCGGCAGCAGGTGCACCTCGCGGACGCCGTCGGCGCCGAGGCGGTGCGCCTGCACGAGCGCCTCCGCGACACCCGCGGTGAAGCCGAGGTTGCCGTCCACCTGGAACGGCGGGTGCGCGCACAGCAGGGACCGGTAGACGCCGCCGACGTGGCGGGGCGCGGGACGGCCGGGGTCGGCGCCGCCCGCGCCGACCGCCGCGGCGAGGTCGTCGTCGACCGGGTGCAGGAAGGCGTCGACGAGGTCCGCCACCCCGCCGACGTCGCGCAGCCGTGCGCGCAGCGCCAGGCGCCACGCCAGCGACCAGCCGGTGGAGTCGGGGCCGCGGGCGTCGAGCGTCCGCCGGGCCGCCGCCGCGAGCGCGGGCGCCGCGTCGGGGTCGATCGACGTGCCCGGGAACACCCGGTACAGGTGGGACTGGTGGCGGTGCTCGGGCTCGGCGTCGGGCACGTCCGACGACCACTCCGCCAGCCGCCCGTCGGGCGCGACGCGCTCCGTGGGCAGCCGGTCGAGCGCCCCGTCGACGGACGCGAGCAGGTCCTCGTCGCGGTCGCCGGCCACGGGCGCGAGCCGGCGCACGTGCTCGAGCAGGTCGCGCGCCATCGCGAGGTCCGACGTCGTGGAGACCCCGACGCTCGCGACCGTGCCGTCGGGGAGCAGGTACTGGTTCTCGGGGCTGGTCGCGGGCGAGGTGCCGAGCGTGCCGTCCGGGAGGTCGACGAGCCAGTCCAGCAGGAACAGCGCAGCGCCCCGGACCACCGGCCAGTGCCGACGCAGCGCGTCGTCGTCGCCCGTCCAGTCGTGGTGGTCGACGACGTGCCGCGCGAGCCAGACCCCGCCGAACGGCCACGTCGACCAGCTCGGGCTGTCCTCGCCGGCGCCGACCGGCCCCGTGAAGCACCACGGGTCGCTGTTGTGGTGCGCCACCCACCCGCGCGCGCCGTACAGCCCGCGCGCCGTGCGCTCCCCCGCGACCGCGAGCCGGTCGAGCCAGGACAGCAGCGGCTCGTGGCACTCCGCGAGGTCGCCGACGAGGGTCGGCCAGTAGTTCATCTCGGTGTTGATGTTGATCGTGTAGTTCGCGTTCCACGGCGGCTGCCGGTGCGGGTTCCAGATGCCCTGCAGGTGCAGCGGGAGCGTGCCCGGCCGCGAGCCGGCGACCGTGAGGTACCGGCCGTACTGGAACGCCAGGACCGCGAGGTGCGGGTCGGCCTGCCCGCGGGCGTGCGCGACGAGGCGCGCGTCGAGCGGGGCGTCCGGCACGGGTGCGCGCAGGTCCAGGTGGACGCGCCCCATCAGGGACGCGTGGTCCGCGACGTGCCGGCCCGGCAGCCCGTCGAGGTCCGCGAGCGCGGCCCCCAGCCCGGTGAGCGCGTCCGCGACGACGCGGTCGGCGTCGCCGTGCAGGCGGCCGTCCGCCACGACGTGGTCGGTCGCGGTGGTGAGCAGCACCCGCAGGCGCCGGGCACCGGCGACGCGGACACCGCCGTCGGCGACCTCCGCCGCGCCGTCGGCCACGACCGCGAGCGCGACCGCCGCCAGCACCCCGGGGCCGTCGTAGGAGATCGCGTCGGGCACGCCCAGGTAGTCGGGCAGGACGCGCGCGGGCATCCGCACGAGGGCGACGAGGCCGGGCGCGCCGCCCGGCAGCGGCGCCGGCGGGCGGACCCACGGGTGCGGGGAGGTGACGGCGACGGTCGCGGTCGCACCGGCGGGCGCCGTGCCGGTGCCGTCGGCCGCGTCGGTGCACCGGTCCAGGAGCAGCGCGCCGTCGGGGTGGCTGACGAGCACGTCCTGCCGCCACCGGGTGCCGTCACCGGCCGTCCACGTGGTCGTCGCGACGCCGTCGGCGAGGTCGAGGACGCGGCGGTACCCCTCCGCGGCGTCGGCGGCCGGCTGCTCGAGGAGCACGTCGACGAGGGGCTGGTTCGCCGCGCTGTACCCGCTCTGCAGGCGCCGGACGTGCCGCTCGGCGCCGGGGACGTCGCCGTCGGCGAGCGCGCGCCGGGCGGCGGCGAGGACCGCGGCCGGTCCCTCAGGGTCCGCGAGCGGAGCGAGCGCGTGCGCGCCGGGGGCGCCGGACCAGCACGTGTCGTCGTTGACCTGCAGCCGTTCGCGGCCGGTGCCGCCGTGCACCATCGCCCCGAGGCGCCCGTTGCCGACGGGGAACGCGTCGGTCCACATCTGCGCCGGTGCGTCGAGCCGCAGCCCGAGGGACTCGTCCCGGTCCACCACGTCGTCGCCCATCCGTCCCCCGTCGCACGCCCCGTCACGTCACCGGCCGCCCGGCACGCTAGCAGCGCGCACCGACGGCGGTCCCGCCCCCCGGCGGGCGTCCGCAGCGGTCGCGCGCCGCGCCCCGTCGGCCCAGGGTGGACGCATGACCGAGACCTCCGCACCGGACCTGACCGCCCTCGTCCTCGTCGGGACGCTCACCCCCTCGCCGACCGCGTCCAGCTCCGAGCTGCTGGGGCGGCAGGTGCTGGCCGCCCTGGGCGAGCACGGGGTGACCGGCGAGGTCGTGCGGGTCGTGGACCACGACGTGCGGCCGGGTGTGCAGAAGGACATGGGCGAGGGGGACGCGTGGCCGGCGATCCGGCAGAAGATGCTGGCGGCGGACATCCTGGTCGTCGCCACGCCGATCTGGATGGGCCAGCCGTCCAGCGTCACGAAGCGGGCGCTGGAGCGCCTCGACGCCGAGCTGTCGGAGCAGGACGACGAGGGCCGCCTGCTCACCTACGGGAAGGTGGCCGCGGTCGCGGTCGTCGGCAACGAGGACGGCGCCCACCACGTGAGCGCGGAGGTGTTCCAGGCGCTGAACGACGTCGGCTTCACGATCCCCGCCGCCGCGGTCACGTACTGGGTGGGCGAGGCGATGGGCTCGGCGGACTACCAGGACCTCGACGAGACCCCGGAGACGGTCACGACCACCACCCGGACGCTCGCCGCGAACACGGCGCACCTCGCGCGGCTGCTGAAGCGGCAGGGGTACCCGCCGGCGTCCTGACCGCGGGTCAGGGCCGCACGCGCGGGGGCCGGACGAGGCCGGCCGCTCCCCCGGCCAGGCACAGACCCGCCGCCGCGACCGCGAGGACGACCGGGTCCACGCCGCCCCGGGCGGCACCCAGCGCGGCCGACCCGGCCGCCTGCCCGGTGGCCAGGGCCACGAACAGCACCGACGTGCCGGCGCCGCCGCGGCCGGGCCAGGCCTCGCGCGCCCACAGGATCAGCACGCCCGACGCGGCCATGTACGCGGCGCCGAAGAGGGCCGTGGCGGCGAGCGCGAGGGTCGCGCCGCCGGTCGCGACCGCACCGGCGACGCCGGCGGTCGCCAGGGCGAGGGCGCCCGCGCACGCCGCCCACCCGCCGCGCAGGCCCACCCGGCGGACGAGGGCACCGGTCAGCGTCCCGAGGACGCCGCCCACGCCGAGCGCGACCCACAGCCACCCCGTGCGCTCGTGCGGGACGGCGCCCGACCCGGTGAGCACGAGCGGGCCGAACGACCACACCATCGCCGACCCGGCTCCGGCGAGGACGGCCGCCACCGCGGGGACGACGAGCGCGGCGGCGCGGGCGGGTGCCTGCCCGGGCGCGTCGGCGCCGCCGGCCTCGGGCGCGGGCCGCCTCGCGGCGCGCCGGGCCGCCCACCACGCGGCACCGGCCGTCGCGGCGCAGAGGACGGCCATGAGGACCCACGCCGTGGCGGTCGCGGGGACGAGGGCGGCGACGGCGCCGGCACCGACCACGCCGACGGCGGTCCCCGTGTTCACCACGGACTGCGCCGCGGCGCGGGACCGCTCCGGCACCGCGGCGTCGACGACGGGCACGAGCGCCGGGGACGCGAGGGCCCCGCCCGTGCCCGCGACGGCCACCGCGACGAGGAGCACCGCCGGGTCCGTCGCGACGGCCACGCCGAGGCAGCCGACCGTCGCCGCGGTCCCCGCGAGCGCGAGCCCGGCGCGCGGCCGCCGGTCGACCACGCGGGCCACGGCCAGCGCGGCGACCGCGTAGGCGGTGAACTGCACGGCGCCGGCCCAGCCGAGCGCGCCGGCGAGCCCGGGCCGCTCGGCCTCGAGCGCGGGTGCGGAGAGCCCGACGCCGAACCGGGCCATGCCGTACGTCGCCGCGATCAGCAGCATCCCGGCGAGGGCGACGGCCGCTCCCGCGACGGGCCGGGGCGCCGGGGACCGCGGCGCCGCCTCGGGGTATAACGCTCGTTTCGCCATAACGACCGTTACGCTAGCGCTGTGCGGCGACCCGGCGACACCCGAGAGCGGATCCTCGACGCCGCGGAGGGCCTGTTCTTCCGCGACGGCATCGCGGTCACCGGCGTGGACGCCGTCGCCGCGGCGGCCGGTGTCGCGGTCGTGACGCTCTACAAGCACGTCGGCTCCAAGGACGCCCTCCTGCGCGACGTGCTGCGCCGCCGCCTCGACGCCTGGCTCGTCCACTGGGATGCCGCCGTCGCGCGGGCCGGCACGCCCCGCGCCCGGCTGCTCGCGGTGTTCGACGCCGTGGCGACGTTCCGCGCCGCGGCCACCCCCACGCAGTGGTGCTGCTTCCTCGCGACCGCGTCCGAGCGGCCCGCGCCCGCAGACGGCGGCCAGGACCCGGTCCTCGAGCTGGTCGAGCAGGACACGCGCCTCGTCACCGGCCGCCTGGCGGCGCTGGCGCGGGACGCCGGCCTCCCGGACCCCGACGGGACCGCGGCGACGCTCCTGCTGCTCTACAACGGCGTCCTCGCGAGCCTGCTGCGCGGTGAGCCGGCCGATCCCGTCCCCCTCGCGCGCCGCGCCGCGGCCACGCTGCTGGACGCCGACCGGCCGGACGCCGACCGGCCGGACGCCGCCCCTCCGGACGCCGCCCGGCCGGACGCGGCCCGCTGACCCGCGCGGCGGGTGGGAGGATCGTCCCCGTGCTGCACGTCGCCCTGTTCGAGCCGCGGATCCCCGGCAACACGGGCAACGCGATCCGCATGTGCGCCGGCACGGGCGCGACCCTGCACCTCGTCGAGCCGCTGGGCTTCGAGCTGTCCGAGGCGCGGCTGCGCCGGGCGGGCCTGGACTACCACGACCTCGCGCACGTGGTCGTGCACCCGCACCTCGGCGCGCTGCTCACGGCGCTGCCCGAGGCGCGCGTGTTCGCGTTCACCACGCGGTCGGAGCGCTGGCACACGGACGTCGACTGGCGCGACGGCGACGTCCTGCTGTTCGGGCCGGAGCCGGTCGGGCTCCCCGACGAGGTCGTCGACCACCCGCGCGTCACCGACCGGGTGCGCATCCCGATGCTCCCGGGCCGGCGGTCGATGAACCTGTCCAACGCGGCCGCGGTCGCCACCTACGAGGCGTGGCGCGTCCTCGGCTTCCCGGGCGGGCAGTGAGCACCGGCACGGGCCCGCGCACGGACGCGGCCGTCGAGCCCGCAGGGCCGGACGACGTGGACGCGATCCTCGCGCTGCGCACCTCCCTCGAGGACTGGATGGCGCGGGCGGGCGTCGTCCAGTGGCCGCGCGGGTCGCTGCCACGCGAGCGCGTGGAGGCGCAGCTCGCCGCCGGCGAGTGGCACGTCGTGCGCGGCGCCCCGGGCGAGGTCGTCGGGACGCTGCGGCTGCTGTGGTCGGACCCGGAGTTCTGGGGCGACGACGACGCGCCGGCCGTGTACGTGCACGGGCTGATGAGCGCCCGGTCCCGCCGGGGGTCGGGCCTGGGGCGCGCGCTCCTGGACTGGGCCGCCGAGCGCGGCCGCGACGCCGGCGTCGGCCTGTTCCGCCTGGACTGCCGGGACACGAACCCCGCCCTGCGCGCCTACTACGAGGCGTACGGGTTCACGGCCGTCGGGCACCGCGACTTCGCGACGTTCCGCGCCGTGCTCCTGCAGAAGCCGCTCGACGGCCCGTCCGCGCCGGCCTGACCGGGACGTCCGGACCCGTCGGCGACGCCGCCCCGGACCCGCCGCCCGTTTGGCCGTCCGCGCCCCCGCGTCGCAGGATCGACCGGTGTTCACGACGCGACCCGTCCTGACGGGCACCTTCGGCATGGTCGGCTCGACGCACTGGCTGGCGAGCGCGGTCGGCATGCGCACGCTCGAGGCCGGCGGCAACGCGTTCGACGCGGCCGTCGCGGCCGGCTTCACGCTGTCCGTGGTCGAGCCGCACCTCAACGGCCCTGGCGGCGACGTGCCGGTCATCGGCCACCGGGCCTCCGACGGGCGCACGTTCGTCGTGTGCGGGCAGGGCACCGCGCCGGCCGCGGCGACGCCGCTGGCGTTCGCGGCGCTGGGCGTCGACGTCGTCCCGGGCACGGGCCACCTCGCGGCGGTCGTGCCCGGCGCGTTCGGCGCGTGGCTCGACCTGCTCGCGCGCCACGGGACGATGACGCTCGCCGAGGTGCTGGCCCCGGCGATCGGGTACGCGCGCGACGGGTACCCGCTGGTGCCCGCCGCGGCCCGCACGATCGCCACGGTCGCGGACATGTTCACCGAGCACTGGCCGACCAGCGCCGAGGTCTACCTGACGGCCGGCGGCGCGCCCGAGGCCGGCAGCCGGTTCGCCAACCCCGCGCTCGCGGCGACCTTCGAGCGGCTCGTCGCGGAGGCGCAGGCCGCCGGCCCGGACCGGGAGGCGCAGATCGAGGCGGCGCGCCGCGCGTTCTACGAGGGCTTCGTCGCCGAGGCGGTCGACGCGTTCGTGTCGGGCACGCCCGTCGTCGACGCGACCGGGTCCGCGCACGCGGGCTTCCTGCGCGGCGACGACATGGCGGCGTGGCGCGCGAGCGAGGAGCCGACGGTGGCGGTGCCGTTCGCGGGCGTCGAGGTGCACAAGACGGCCGCGTGGGGCCAGGGCCCGGTGCTGCTGCAGCAGCTGCGCCTGCTCGACGCGCTCGGCGTCGAGGACCTGGTCAGGGAGGTCGTCACGGCCGAGCGGCACGGCCTCGTCGCCGTCGGGCCGACCACGGAGCTCGTCCACCTCGTGACCGAGGCGGCCAAGCTCGCGTTCGCCGACCGGGACGCCTGGTACGGCGACTCGGGCGACGTCCCGCTCGACGCGCTGCTGTCCCCCGCGTACGCGGCCGAGCGCGCCCGCCTCGTCGGCGCCGAGGCCGACGGCGGCTACCGGCCCGGCAGCCCCGACGGGCGCGAGCCGGTGCTGCCGCGCGCCCTGCTCGAGGCGCGCGCCGAGGCGGAGGGCGGCACGCCGGGGAGGACGGGCGGCGCGCCGGGCGGCGGCCTCGGGGAGCCGACGGTGTCGCCGATCGGCCTGTCCCCCGGCGACACCTGCCACGTCGACGTCGTCGACCGGTGGGGCAACCGGGTGTCCGCGACGCCGTCGGGCGGCTGGCTCCAGTCGAGCCCGGTCGTCCCCGGGCTGGGCTTCGCGCTGCCCACGCGCGCGCAGATGTTCTGGCTCGAGCCCGGGCTGCCGTCGAGCCTGGTGCCCGGCACGCGCCCGCGCACGACCCTGAGCCCCGCGATGGTGCTCGGCGCCGGCGGCGCCGGGTTCGCGTTCGGCACGCCGGGCGGCGACCAGCAGGACCAGTGGACCGTCCCGTTCCTGCTGCGGCACCTGGTCGGCGGGGCGGACCTGCAGGCGGCGATCGACGGCGCGTCGTGGCACTCGACGCACGTGCACGGCTCGTTCCACCCCCGCACGCACACCCCGCGCGGCCTCGCCGCCGAGTCGCGCCTGGGGGCGGAGGTCCTCGCGGCGCTCGCGGCGCGCGGGCACGCGGTGCAGGACGCCGGACCGTGGACGCTCGGGCGCATCAGCGCCGCCGGCGTGCGGGCCGACGGGCTCCTGGAGGCGGCGGCCAACCCGCGCGGCATGCAGGGGTACGCCGTCGGGCGGTGACGGACCCGGCGCAGCACGCCCGGCCAGTCATCGGATGTCTACCGTCCCCGATGAGGGTTCCATGAGGATCCGACCTCCGGGACGTTCCAGACATCCGATCACCGATACGGTCGAACCATGCCCTACGACGTCGTGGACGCACATCTGCAGGTGTGGGACCCGGAGACGGTCCACTACCCGTGGATGACGCAGGACCCCTCCCTCCTGCACGAGGCGTACCGCGTCGCCGACGTGGGCGGAGCGCTGCACGAGCACCACGTGGACGGCGTGGTGCTCGTGCAGTCCGCCGACAACCGGGCCGACTCCGAGCACCTGCTCTTCCAGGCGCTCAGCTGCCCCGCCGTCGTGGGCGTCGTCGCGTGGGTCCCCCTGGACCGCCCCGACGAGGCCGCCACGCAGCTCGACCACTGGCGGGGCGAGCCGGTCGTCGGGATCAGCCACCACGTCGACCGGGAGGCGGACGCGGGCTGGCTGGTGCGCGACACCGTGGACGACGGGCTGCACCTGCTCACCGAGCGCCGCCTCGTCCTCGACCTGCCCGCGACGACGCCGGAGCTGCTCGCGCACGTCGTCACCGTCGCCGAGCGGCACCCCAAGCTCACGGTCGTCGTGGACCACCTCGGCGCACCCCCGCTCGCGGCGCTGCACGCGGGCGACACGGCGACGTGGACCCGCTGGGCGACCGCGCTCGAGCAGGTCGCGCAGGTCCCCAACGTCGTCGCGAAGCTCGCCGGGCTCGGCCGCGTCGCCCGCCCGGGGTGGACGGTGGACGACGTCCGCCCCGCCGTCGACCACGCCCTCGCGACCTTCGGCCCGGACCGCCTCATGGCGGGCAGCGACTGGCCGACCGCGCTGCACGGGCAGGCGTCCTGGGACGAGGCCTGGACGACCGTCGGCACGCTCCTCGCGGACCTCGACGACGCCGGCCGGGCCTGCGTGCTGGGCCGCACCGCCGTCGAGGTCTACGGCATCCCGCCCCTCGTCGCCGAGCGTTAGCATCGAACGGGTCGGCCGTCCAGGTCGGCGGGTCATGGCGGACCGGACGAGGACGGGCACGTGTCACGCACCCAGGGCGTCGTCGAGGACATCCAGCGGCTGATCCTCGACGGCGGGCTGCGCCCGGGCGACCGGCTGCCGGCGGAGAAGGAGCTCGCGGCCGAGCTCGGGGTGTCCCGCGGCTCGCTGCGCGAGGGCGTCCGCGCGCTCGTCGTCCTCGGCATCCTCGAGGCGCGCCACGGCGACGGCACGTACGTGACCGACCTCAACCCGGCGACGCTCCTGACCCCCCTCGCGTTCGTCGCGGACGTGCCGGGCGACCGGGCCCAGCTGCACGCGGTGCGCCGGATGCTCGAGACGGAGGCGGCCGGCCTTGCGGCGCTGCGCCGCACGGACCCGCAGATCGCCCGCGCCCGCGCCGCGCTGGACGAGACGAACCGCGCGCTGGTGCAGGCGGCGCCCGACCCCGAGGTGCTCGTGGCCGCGGACCTGGCGTTCCACCGAGCCATCGCCGACGGGTCCGGCAACACCGTGCTCGCCGCGCTGGTCGACGGCCTGGCCGGCACCCACGCACGCCGCCGCGCGTGGGAGGAGCTGCACGACGTCGCCGGCGACCGCGTCACCGCGGAGCACGAGGCGATCCTCGCCGCGGTCGTGGACCGCGACCCCGACCGCGCGCGGCTGCGCATGGCGACGCACCTGCTGGGCGTCGAGGACCTGGTCACCGGGCGTGCCGCCCGCGAGGAGGCACGCACGCGCTGACGGCCCCGGACCGGAGCTGACGGCCTCGGACCGGGACGGTCAGGAGCGCGCGTCGTCCGCCGACCCGCACGCGTCCAGCACGAAGTCGTGCAGCGCGCCCCGCAGCGCGGGCGGGGCCGCGACGAACACCGGCGGGAGGGCGACCCCGTCGACCGCCGCGTGCACGGGCAGGACCGTCCCGCGCTTGTCCTCCGCGATCGCGTGCAGGTCGCACCGCGCGGGCGCGACCGGCAGGACCACGCGCCCGTCCGGCGGCGGGGCGGCGGAGTCGACGTCGAGGACCCACGGGCCGTAGCCGGACGCCGGCCGCAGCAGCGTCGTGCCGCCGACCTGGACGAGCCGCACGTGCGGCCCTCCGGGCACGGGCCGCACCCGCAGGACGACCTCCGCGGTGCCGTCGTCGCGGGTCGTCAGCGTCTCCTCGAGGCCCAGCTCCAGGCCGGCGGCGACGGCCGCGGCGGCGCAGTCCTCGCCGTGCACGCGGCGCAGGTCGTCGGTCTCCTCCGTCGGCGCGACGCGGACCGTGGCGCGGCGGCCGTCGGCGTCGACGACGTCGAGCTCGACGACGGGTGCGGGGTCGACCGCAGTGGTGACGCCGCCGCGTGGGCAGACGGGCGCGGCCAGCGCCGCCCGCAGCGCGCGGGTGCGGCCCGCACCGACCTCACGCGGCTCCTCGGTGACCGCGGGGCCGGAGGTCGTCGCGCTCGTCAGGCGGCCCTCGAGGACGGTCAGGTCGGCGGCACTGCCGTTGTGCACGCGCAGCTCCACGACGCGGGCGACGCGGTCGCTGCGCGCCTGCGCGATCTCGACCGTGAGGCCCTCGGTGACGGAGCGGGGCAGCGGTCCGGGCGAGGCGGGTGCGCCGGTCGCGGACGAGCCGCCGCTCGTCGGCGCCGCCGGGCCCGTCGCACCCGGCGTGCACGCCGCGACGGCCGCGACGGCCGCGAGGACGACGGCGGCCGCACCGGCGGGGGCGCGTCCCACCCACGCGTGCGCGGACAGCCGGCCGTCGGGGGGCACCACCGCATCGTCCCCCACGGCGCCGGCCGTCGGAACACCGGCGTGTCGCGAGGTGGGGAGGAGCCTCTCCTGCGGCTGTACGCCCCGTGTGCGCACACCGGGCGTACGAGTGCGGGAGGGGCCCCGCCTCCGGCGCGACGCGCCGCCGGACACGCCGACCGAGTGCCGGGCCGGGCGCCGGACGCTCGGAGGTACGCAGTCACGCGCTCCGACCCTCGTGTCGGCGCCGGGCGCTCGGAGGTACGCAGTCACGCGCTCCGACCCTCAGGCGGCCCGGCGGTCTCCGGTCCGAGGGTCGCCGCGCCGGACGTCGTGGCGGTCAGGCGGTGCGGTCGGGCGTCGACGCGCGCAGCACGACCTCGGTCGGCACGGCGCGCACGCGCGGCTCGCCGGCGTGCTCCTCGAGGGCGAGCTCGGTGGCGAGCACCCCGACGTCGACGAGCGGGACCCGCACGGTCGTCAGCGGCGGCACGACGTCGCGGAGCGTGAGGATGTCGTCGAAGCCCGCGAGCGCGACGTCCTCCGGGACGCGCACACCCAGGTCGCGCGCGGCCGCCAGCGCGCCGAGCGCCATGACGTCGTTGACGGCGAACACCACGTCGACGTCCGGGCCCACGTGCAGCAGCTCGCGCATCGCGGCCTCGCCGCCCTCGTGCGTGAACTCCCCGGGGACGACGTGCGCGGGGTCGACGGGCGCGCCGAGCTCGGCGAACGCCGACGTGAACGCCTCCCGCCGCTCGCGCGCCGTCAGGTGGTCCTGCGGTCCGCCCAGCACCCCTGGCCGGCGGTAGCCGCGCGCGTGCAGGGCCCGCGCGAGCGCGTCCGCCCCCGCCGCGTTGTCGACCGCGACCGTGTCGACGCCGAGCACCGGCTGCCCGACCAGCGCCACGGCGCCGCCGGCGGCCCGGAAGTCGGCGAGGGCGTCCCGCATGGCGACGTTCTCCGCGTCGTCGTCGTGCCGGCCGCCGGCGATGACGATCGCGCGCGCCCGCTGCCGCTGCAGCAGCCGCACGAGCTCGACCTCGCGCGCGGGCTCGTGCTGCGTGCTCGCGAGCGTCACCTGCAGCGCGGCGCGGTCGGCCGCGCGCGTGACGCCCGCCGCGATGGACGAGAAGAACGGGTCGGCGATGTCGTGCACGACGAGGCCGAGGGACGTCGTGCGCCCGCGGGCCATCGCCTGCGCGTTCGCGTCGGGGGTGTAGCGCAGCCGCTCGGCGGCGGCGAGGACGCGCTCGCGCAGGTCGGGGCGGACGGTGCGGTTCGCGCTGCCGTTGATCGCGCGCGACGCGGTGGCCAGCGAGACGCCGGCCTCACGCGCCACGTCGCTGAGGGTCACGCTGGAGGCCATGGCGGTCAGGCTAGGGCAGCAAGGGCCACCGCCGCCGGGACCTGCGCGACGGCGAGACGGCCGCCCGGGCGGGCGCGGCGCCCACCCGGGCGGCCGGTCGGCTCAGCGGTCGACGCGCGCGCTGCCGCCGCCGGCGAGCTTGAGCACCTCGGCCTTCGTGGCCATGGTCGTGTCGCCGGGCGTCGTCATGGCGAGCGCGCCGTGCGCGGCGCCGTACTCGACGGCGGTCTGCAGGGGCTGCCCGTCGAGCAGGCCGAACGCGAGGCCGGACGCGAACGAGTCGCCGCCGCCGACGCGGTCGAGGATCTCCAGGCCCGGGCGGTGCGTGGCCTGCACGAGGCCCGACGCGCGCGACCAGGCGATCGCACCCCAGTCGTTGACGGTGGCCGTGCGGACCGTGCGCATGGTCGTCGCGATGACCTGGAAGTTCGGGTACGTCGCCGCGACCTTCTCGATCATGGCGGCGAACTTGTCGACCTCGAGGTCGGAGAGGTTCTCGTCGACGCCCTCGACCTCGAACCCGAGGGAGGCGGTGAAGTCCTCCTCGTTGCCGATCATCACGTCGATGTGCGGCGCGATCTCCCGGTTGACCTCCTGCGCGCGGGCCTGGCCGCCGACGGCCTTCCACAGCGACGGGCGGTAGTTGAGGTCGTAGGAGACGACCGTGCCGTGCTCGTGCGCGACCGTGACGGCCTCGATCACCGTCTCGGCCGCCGAGTCGGACAGCGCCGCGAAGATGCCGCCGGTGTGGAACCAGCGCACCCCGAGCTCGCCGAACAGGTGCTCCCAGTCGACGTCGCCGGGCTTGAGCTGCGACGCCGCCGTGTGGCCGCGGTCGGAGACGCCGACCGCGCCACGCACGCCGAAGCCGCGCTCGGTGAAGTTCAGGCCGTTGCGGACCGCGCGGCCGACGCCGTCGTAGGGCACCCACCGCACGAACTGCGTGTCGAGCCCGCCCTGGAGCATGAAGTCCTCGACGAGCCGGCCGACCTCGTTGTCCGCGAGCGCGGTGACGACCGCCGCCCGCAGGCCGAACGCCCGGCGCAGGCCCCGGGCCACGTTGTACTCGCCGCCGCCCTCCCACGCGCGGAACTGGCGCGCGGTGCGGATGCGGCCCTCGCCCGGGTCGAGGCGGAGCATCACCTCGCCGAGGCTGACGGCGTCGTAGCGGGTCTCGGCGGCGGGGCGGATCGTCAGGTCGGGCATCGTCGGCTCCTGAGAGGTCCGGGGGCGGGCGGGCGGCGTCGGCGGGCGGGCGTGCGTCAGACGGTCGGGCGCAGGTCGGTCGCGAGGGCGACGGCGTCGGCGACGAGGCCGCGCACGGCCTCGAGGTCGCCGGCGCGCACGAGGTCGCGCGGGACCATCCACGACCCGCCGACGGCCGCGACCGACGGCAGCGCGAGGAACTCCTCGAGGTTCGCCGGGCCGATACCGCCGGTGGGCACGAAGCGCAGGTCGCCGAAGGGCGCCGCGAGCGCGGCGATCGCCTTCGCACCGCCCGAGGTGCCGGCGGGGAAGAACTTCACCGTGGTGACGCCCAGCTCGAGCGCGGCCTGCACCTCCGTGGCGGTGACGGCGCCGGGCAGCGCGAGCACGCCGTGCTCGTGGCACCGCTCGACGACGGCGCGGCTCGTGCCCGGGGACACGACGTAGGACGCCCCGGCCGCGACGGCCGCGTCGACCTGCTGCGGGGTGAGGACCGTCCCCGCGCCGACGAGCACGTCGCCGCGGTCGCGCAGGGCGCGGATGGCGTCGGCCGCGGCGGCGGTGCGGAACGTGACCTCGGCGACGGGCAGGCCGCCGCCGACGAGGGCGGCGCCGAGGCCGTCGGCGTCCTTCGCGTCGTCGAGGACGACGACAGGGACGAGGCGGTGCGCGGCGAGGCGCTCGAGGACGGTGGTGCCCGCGTCGGTCGCGGTGGCGCTGTCGGTGCCGGTCACGGCAGGACCTCCTGGGGAGCGGCGGCGTCGGTGCCGCGGAAAGCGCTTGCTGTGACAGGAGGGTACGCCATGCGCGGCAGGTGGTAGGCCAGGTCGACGGCCGTCTCGACGGCCTCGTCGACGTCCAGCCGGTGCTCGGCGACCAGGCGGGCCAGGAAGCCCGCGTCGATGCGCCGCGCCAGGTCGTGGCGGGCCGGGATGGACAGGAACGCGCGCGTGTCGTCGACGAAGCCGGTCGTGTTGTAGAAGCCGGCGGTGTCGGTCACGGCCTCCCGGTAGCGGCGCATGCCGTCCGGGGTGTCGAGGAACCACCACGGCGCCCCGAGGCGCACCGCCGGGTACACGCCGGCGATCGGCGCGAGCTCGCGGCTGAACGTGTCCTCGTCGAGCGTGAACAGGATGAGCCGCAGGTCCGGGTGGTGCCCGAACGCCTCGAGCAGCGGCGCCAGCGAGCGCACGTACTCCGTCGCGACCGGGATGTCGTAGCCCACGTCCGCGCCGCGCTCGAGCGCCACGCGCGGGTCGTGGTCGCGCAGCGCACCCGGGTGCAGCTGCATGACGAGCCCGTCCTGCGTCGACATGCGCGCCATCTCGAACAGCATGTGCGCGCTGAACGCCTGCGCCTCCGCCGCCGTGACCTCGCCGCGCAGGGCGGCCGCGAACACCGCCTGGGCGTCCGCCGGGTCCATCGGCGTCGTGTCCGCGCGCAGGTGCCCGTGGTCGGTCGCCCGGGCGCCCGCCTCGACGAACGCCCAGCGGCGTGCCTCGAGCGCCCGCACGTAGTCGCGGTACGAGCCGATCTCCGTGCCGGCCCGCTCGCCGAGCAGCGCGACGTCGTCCCGCCAGCCCGGGCGGTCCACGTGCAGCACGGCGTCGGGGCGGAACGTCGGGACCACGCGCTGCCCCCACCCGCGGGCGGCCAGGTCGGCGTGGTCGGCCAGCGTCGCCGTCGCCGGGTCGGTCGTCGCGAGGATCTCGATGTCGAGCCGGTCGAGCAGCGCGAGCGGCCGGAACGCCGGGTCGGCGAGCCGCTCCGCGATCGTGTCGTACGCCTCGTCGGCCGTCCGCGCGGACAGCTTGTGCCGCACGCCCAGCACCTCGACGAGCACGTGCTCCATCCAGAACCGCGTCGGCGTGCCGCGGAACAGGTGCCAGTGCGCCGCGAACGTGCGCCAGATCGCGCGCGGGTCGGTCTCCACCGGCTGCCCGTCGCGCCGCGGGACGCCGAGCGCGTCGTGCGGCACGCCCTGCGAGACGAGCATCCGCACGAGGTAGTGGTCGGGCACGACGAGCAGGGACGCGGGGTCGCCGAACGGCTCGTCGCGGGCGAGCATGCCGGCGTCCACGTGGCCGTGCATGGACACGATCGGCAGCTCGCGGGTCGCGTCGAAGATCTGGCGGGCGATGCCCCGCGTCACGGGGTCCGCCGGCAGTGCGCGGTCCGGGTGCAGCGTCCAGCGGGCGTCGGTTGCGGGCATGAGTCCTCCTGGACGTCGGCGCGGCGGGCGCCCCTGCGCGCCCGACGCCGCGGGCCCGGTCCCGGGCGGTGAGCCCGGTCGGGCGGCGCATTCCGACGGATGAATGCGTTTGCACGCACGACCATGCCAGGCGTGAGGCGGCGACCGCAAGGGGTCGACGGCAACGTTGCGCGCGGTGCGTGAACCGTGCTGCAATCGCATTCATCACGGACACCCGTCCGCCTCCTGCGGCACGGGACGCCGGGCAGGAGCGCCACGAGGAGGACGGATGGCCGTCACGCTGCGCGACGTCGCGCGCGCCGCCGGCGTCTCCCCCGCGACCGCCTCCCGCGCCCTCAGCGCACCCGACCTGGTGGCGCCCGAGCGCCGCGAGCTCGTCCGTCGCGTCGCCCGCGAGCTCGGCTACCGGCCCAACCGCGCGGCCCGCGAGCTCATCACCGGGCGCTCCGGGCACCTGTGCCTCGTCGTGCCCGACCTCGAGAACCCGTTCTTCGCGGCGGTCGCCAAGGCCGTGCAGGCCCGCGCCCGTGCCGCCGGGCACGCCGTCGTCGTCGCCGACGCCGAGGAGGACCCGCTGCTCGAGGCCGAGCTCGTCGGGCACCTCGGCGCGCAGGCCGACGGGGTCCTGCTCTGCTCGCCGCGCATGTCCCCCGACGACCTCGCCGACGTCGCGGCCGACGACCGCCCGCTGCTGCTGGTGAACCGGGAGGCCGCGGGGCTGCCCTCCGTCGTCATCGACAACCGCGACGGCGTCCGCCAGGCCGTGCGCCACCTGCACGCGCTCGGCCACCGCCGCGTCGCCTACGCGGGCGGGCCACCCGGGTCCTGGTCCGACGCCCGGCGCCGCGAGGGGCTCGGCGGCGAGCTGACCGACGCACTGCCCGGCCTCGAGGTGGTCGACCTGGGCGCGCACGCCCCCGTGTTCGCCGGCGGCGTCGCCGCCGCGGACCTCGCACTCGCCGCCGGGGCGACGGCCGTCCTCGCGCACAACGACCTCATGGCGCTCGGCCTGCTCGACCGGCTGCGCACGCGCGGGGTCCGGGTGCCGGACGACGTCTCCGTGGTCGGGTTCGACGACGCGCCCGTCGCCACGCTCGTGACGCCCGCGCTGACCACCGTCGCGGCACCGCTCGCCCGGCTCGGGCGCACCGCCGTCGACCTGCTGCTCGACCCGCCGCGCACCGACGAGCCCGCGCGGGTCGCCCTGCCCGTCGAGCTCGTCGTACGCGCGTCCACCGCACCGCCGCCCGCCTGACCGCGGCCGCCCACCACCCCCGAGCCCCGGAGCCCTTCGATGACGAACCCCCGGCTGTCCCTGCGCACGTGGCACGAGCGCGCCGCCCGGCCCCTGCCCGACGGCGTCCGTGGCCCCGCCGTGGACCCCGCCGCGACCACCGTCGGCCAGGTGCACCTGGGCCTCGGTGCGTTCACGCGCGCGCACCAGGCCGTGTGCACCGAGGACGCCGCGGCGGCGACCGGCGGGACGGGCTGGGGCGTCCTCGGCGTCACGCAGCGCAGCCCGCGCGTCGCCGAGCAGCTCGTGCCGCAGGACGGCCTGTACGGCGTGCTCACGGCGGGCGCGGACGGGACGTCGCTGCGGCTCGTCGGGTCCGTGCGCGACGTGGCGTACCCGGGGCGTGACACCGGGCGGGTGCTCGACGCGCTCGCGGCGGCCACGACCCACGTCGTCACGCTGACCGTGACGGAGAAGGGCTACCGGCGCGGCGCCGGCGGGGGCCTCGACGTCGGCGCCGAGGACGTCGCGGCGGACCTGGCCGACGCCCGCGCCGAGCTGACCGGCGGGGCCGCCGGCGCCGCACGCACGCCCGTCGGCATGCTGGTGCGCGGGCTCGTCCGCCGGCACCGCACGTCGGCGGCGCCGCTGACCGTGGTGTGCTGCGACAACCTCACCGACAACGGCACGGTGCTGGCGGGGCTGGTCGGGGACGCGCTGGCCGCGGTGCCCGGCGCCGAGAAGGCGCGCGCGTGGGTCGAGGAGTCGGTGCGGTTCCCGTCCACCATGGTCGACCGGATCGTCCCGGCGACGACCGAGGCGCACCACGCCGAGGCCGAGGCGCTGCTGGGACTGCGGGACGAGGGCCTCGTCGTGGGCGAGCCGTTCTTCCAGTGGGTCGTGGAGGACGCGTTCGCGGGGCCGCGACCGGCGTGGGAGCGCGCCGGGGCGACCCTCACGCAGGACGTCGCGCCGTACGAGCGGGCGAAGCTGCGCGTGCTCAACGCGACGCACTCGACGCTCGCGTACCTGGGCGCGCTGCGCGGGCACGCGACGATCGCGGAGGCCGTGGCGGACCCGGACCTGGCCGCGGTGGCGCGCGCCCTCGTCGACGAGGACGTCCTGCCGACGCTCACCGCACCCGACGGCATGGACCTGCCCGCCTACCGGGACTCGGTGCTGCACCGGTTCGCGAACCCCGCGACCGGTCACACGACCGTGCAGGTCGCCATGGACGGCTCGCAGAAGCTGCCCGTGCGCCTGCTCGGCACGGTCGCCGACCGGCTCGCGGCCGGCGCGGTCCCGCACGCGGCGGCCACGGCGTTCGCCGGCTGGGTCGCGTACGTGCGGGCCGCGAGCGAGGGCGGGCTGGTCGTCGGCGGCCGCACGGTGGCCCTCGACGACCCGCTGGCACCGGTGCTCGCCGAGGCCGCCGCGGGCTCGCCGGAGGAGGCCGTCGACGGCGTCCTCGCGCTGCGCCAGGTCGTGCCGGCGGACGTCGCGGCGTCCACGGAGTTCCGCTCGGCGGCCGTCGCCGCCCTCCGCGACCTGACCCGCTGACCGCGACACCGCGACCGCCCCGGCGAACCCGGACTTCTCGGCGCCGGCCGCCGCCTGGACGCCGGGAACTCCGGGTTCACCGCCCTCCCCCCGGGGCAGACGGCGGCGAGGCCGGAGTTCGTCAGGACCGGGGGGCCGCGGTGCTGACGAAGTCCGGGGTCGTCGGGGACCGTCGCGTCTTGACGGTGCCGCCCGGCCGTCCGTACGATCCGGAAAGCGCATTCCTCGGGCGGGCGACGGTGCCGGCCCCGACCACAGGGAGACCCGATGACCACCCGCACGCTGCGCATCGCGATGAACGGCATCACCGGCCGCATGGGCTACCGCCAGCACCTCGTCCGCTCGATCCTGCCGATCCGCGACCAGGGCGGCATCACGCTGCCCGACGGCACGCGCGTGCAGGTGGAGCCCGTGCTCGTCGGCCGCAACGCCGACAAGGTCCGCGAGCTCGCGGAGAAGCACGGGGTCGAGCACTGGACGACGGACCTGCAGGCCGCGATCCACGACCCGGCGACCGACATCGTCTTCGACGCGTCGATGACGAGCCTGCGCGCGGGCACGCTGACCGAGGCGATGAAGGCCGGCAAGCACGTCTACACCGAGAAGCCGACGGCCGAGACGCTGGCCGAGGCCGTCGAGCTCGCCTGCCTGCGCGAGACCACGGGCGTCACCGCGGGCGTCGTGCACGACAAGCTCTACCTGCCGGGTCTGGTCAAGCTGCGCCGCCTCGTCGACGAGGGCTTCTTCGGCCGCATCCTGTCGCTGCGCGGCGAGTTCGGCTACTGGGTGTGGGAGGGCGACGTGCAGCCCGCCCAGCGCCCGTCGTGGAACTACCGCAAGGCCGACGGCGGCGGCATGACCGTCGACATGTACTGCCACTGGAACTACGTGCTCGAGGGCATCGTCGGCAAGGTCCGCACCGTCTCGTCGCAGACCGCGACGCACATCCCGACCCGCTGGGACGAGAAGGGCGAGCCGTACGAGGCGACGGCCGACGACGCGGCGTACGGGATCTTCCAGCTCGAGACGCCCGGCGGCGACCCGGTGATCGCGCAGATCAACTCCTCGTGGGCCGTGCGCGTGCACCGCGACGAGCTCGTCGAGTTCCAGGTGGACGGCACGGACGGCTCCGCGGTCGCGGGCCTGTTCCACTGCGTCGCGCAGCCCCGGTCGGCCACTCCGAAGCCCGTCTGGAACCCGGACCTGCCGACCACCGAGAAGTTCCGCGACCAGTGGATCGACATCCCCGCGAACGCCGAGCTCGACAACGGGTTCAAGGCGCAGTGGGAGGAGTTCCTCGCGGACGTCGCGCTCGGCCGGACGCACCGCTTCGACCTGCTCTCGGCGGCGCGCGGCGTGCAGCTCGCCGAGCTGGGCCTGCGCTCCTCCGACGAGGGCCGGCGCCTGGACGTCCCCGAGATCACGCTGTGACCGGGGCGGGCACCGGCACGGTCGCGGTCGCCCCGGTCGCGCAGGCGGCCGAGGGGCGGCGCGCGGACCTCGCGCGGCTCTCGCTCAACACCGCGACGACCAAGCACCTGACGCTGGCCGAGGCCGCGGCGGCCGCCGCCGACGCCGGGCTGTCCGCGATCGGCGTGTGGCGCGACCGCGTGCAGGAGGTCGGCGCCGAGCAGGCCGCCCGGATCGTCGCGGACCAGGGGCTGCGCGTGTCGTCGCTGTGCCGCGGCGGGTTCCTCACCACGCCGGACCCGCAGGCCGCGGCCGCGGCGCTCGAGGACAACCGGTTCGCGATCCGCGAGGCGGCGACCCTCGGGACCCACGAGCTGATCATGGTCGTCGGCGGCCTGCCGGCGTGCCCCGCGCCCGGCGCCGGTGCGCGCCCGTACCCCGGCGACGGCGCCGCCGACCCCGCCCGCGACCTCGTCGCCACCCGGCAGCGCGTCGCGGACCGCATCGCGGAGCTCGCGCCGTACGCCGCCGAGCACGGCGTGCGGCTCGTGCTCGAGCCGCTGCACCCGATGTTCGCGGCCGACCGGGCGGTCGTCTCCACGCTCGGGCAGGCGCTGGACCTCGCGGCGCCGTTCGACGCCGACGTCGTGGGCGTCGTCGTCGACACGTACCACGTGTGGTGGGACCCGGACCTGCAGCGGCAGGTCGCGCGGGCCGGCGCCGAGGGACGCATCGCGTCGTACCAGGTGTGCGACTGGGTGCTGCCGCTGGCCGCCGAGCCCCTGAACTCGCGCGGGCACGTCGGCGACGGGTACGTCGACTTCGCGACGATCACCGGGTGGGTGCGCGACGCCGGGTACGCCGGCGACGTCGAGGTCGAGATCTTCAACGAGAGCATCTGGGCCGACCCCGCCGACCGCACCCTGGCCACCCTGGCGGAGCGGCACGTGCGGCACGTCCTGCCGCACCTGTGAGGACGCCCCACGCGTGAGCGTGCCCCGCGCGTGACCACGAGGGCGCCGGCCACGTGCCGGCGCCCTCGTGCGCGTCACTCCCCCGGGCCGGGCACGCCGCGCTCCCAGCGCAGCAGCGTCCCCTCCTCGGGGTGCTCGACCCGGGCGACCTGCGCGAACCCGGCCGCGCGCAGCACGCCGCCGGAGCGCTCGTCGCCGTCGCGCGTGTGCGCCACGACCCGGTCGACCTCGCCCGACGCGGCCGCGGCCGCGAGCAGCGCGCGGACGGCCGCGGTGGCGAACCCGCACCGCCGGTGCTCGGGCGCGATCTCGTAGCCGACCTCGACGGTGCGGTCCACGGGCGGACCGGCGAACCCGCCGGAGCCGACGAGCAGGCCGCTGTCGTCGTCGAGGAACAGGTGCATCCACCACGGCGCCTGCCCGGGGTGCTCGGTGAGGATGCGCAGGGTGGCCGGGACGGCCTCGGGGAACTCCGGCCACCCCGCGGGGACGGGGACGCCCAGCAGGGCCGACAGGTCCTGCGGCGAGCGCAGGAGGGCGGAGAGGTGGGATGCCGTCGCGGTCAGGAGACGGACGCGCGCCATGGTGACGACCTTTCGGGACGAGGCCGTGCGCGTGCAGGTGGCGGGACGTCCCAGGAGTGCGCGCACGACGAAGCTGACCGCGCACCCGCTCCTGCGGGGGCACGGGGACCCGGATACGGGTGCGGCACTCCTGGTCAGCTCGGTCGGCGTCGTGTCACGCCGGCGCCCACGCTAGCAGCGCGGCCCATCGTGACGCACGGCACACCGTGCGTGCGCAGGTTCACCCGCACGCGCGTCCAAATCGCGCCGGAACGTCCCTGACCTGCTGGTTCACTCCTCCGGTGACCGTGAACCACCGCCGTGCGCTGCTCCCCCTGACCGTCCTCGCCGCCGCCGTCGCCCTGTCCGGGTGCGGCACGGTCCTCGACGCCGTCGTCGGAGACGACGCCCCGCCGGCGCCCCGCGCGGAGCCCGGCGGCGAGGTGACCGCCTCCGCCGAGGCCGACGTCTTCACGCTCCAGGTGGGCGACTGCCTGAACTACATGGACCAGTCGGAGGCGGACCAGATCTCGTCGCTGCCGACGGTGCCCTGCAGCGAGCCGCACGACTCGGAGATCTACGCCGAGATGACGATCACCGAGGACCAGCTCCCGACGGTCGAGACGCTCGCGGACGCGTTCTGCCTCGAGCAGTTCACGACGTTCGTCGGCATGAGCTACGACGAGTCCGCCCTGTACTACAGCTACCTCGTGCCCTCCGAGCTCAGCTTCGACCAGGGCGACGACGTGGTGCAGTGCCTGGTGGTGCAGCAGGAGGGCGGCGTGACGGGCACGCTGAAGGACGCCGGCATCTGACGTCGCGCCGCCGTCAGCGGGCCGGTGCCGCCCGCTGCACGGCGGCCAGGACCCGCGCGAAGCGTTCGCCCATGCGCCGCTGCGCGGCGGCGTCCGGGTGCAGCAGGTCGGCCATCGGCAGCTCGGCGGCGTCGGCCTCGCCGTAGAGGTCGCGCCCGTCGACGTACGTCAGCGCGGTGTCGCCCGCGGCGCGCCGGGCGGCCACGAGGGCCGCGAGCTCGGTGCGGATGACGCGCAGCGACAGCTTGCCCTCGGCGACCTCCTCCGCCCGCCCGGCCGTGCGGAACGTCGTCACGGGCGCGTCGGGGTCGATCGACGTCGGCCCCGGCGCGTCCTCGACGAGCGGGCACAGGACGGGCGAGACGACGACGAGCGGCGTCGTCGGGTGGCCCTCGCGGACCGTGTCGAGGAACCCGTGCACGGCCGGGACGAACGCGCGCCGGCGCATGAGGTCGTGGTTCACGACGTTGATGCCGAGCTTGAGGCTGATGACGTCCGCGGGCTGGTCCCGCACCGCGCGGGCGACGAACGGGTCGAGCACGGCGTTGCCGGACAGGCCCAGGTTGACCAGGTCGAACCCGGCGCTGCGGGCGGCGACCGCCGGCCAGGTGCCGGTCGGCACGTCCGCGTCGGCGCCGTGGCTGATGGACGAGCCGTGGTGCACCCAGCGCGGCGCGTCGACGGGTGCGGGCAGCAGCACCGGGGCGTCGGCCTCGACCGCGACGAGGGCGACGCGCTCGCGGTACGGCAGCCACACCTCGACGTCGGCGGGGGTGCCGCCGGCGTCCGGCAGCGTGAAGGCCACGGTCCCCGCCGTCGCCGGGCCGAGCGACGTCGTCGCGCTGCCCGGGTCGAACGTCAGGAGGCCTGACGCCTCGCACACCGCCGACGCGACGACGCGGCCGCCGACGAGCGCCTCGAACCGCTCCGCAGGTGCCGGCTCGGCGTGCGGGAGGGTCGCGACGCGCCACGTCCGCACGTGCAGCACGAGGCGGCGGGCGGCGGTCCGCAGGCGCAGCCGGACGCCCGACGGCTGCTCGTCGCACATCGCGACGAAGTCGTCCGGGAACTGCGCCCGCGTCCAGGCGGGGAGGCGGTGCGGGAGCAGCCCGTCGGCCGTCGGCTCGAGCCAGGCCGCCCCGCGCACCTCGACGCGCGCGTCGGGCAGCGGGACCCGGTGGACGTCAGTGGACGTTGCCGTGCTCACGGAACTCCCGCCACACGTTCTCGAAGAAGTCGTCGTCCTCCGGGATCGGGCGGCGGGGGCGCCACCGGAAGACCGGCGTGCCGGCGGGGTCGGCGACGTCGCGCGGCACGACGGGCACCCAGCCGGGCCCGCCGTCGTCGGCGGGGGCCGCCTCCCCCGGCGCCAGCCACGCGGTCTCCTGCACGACGTGGTCGAGCACGCCGCCGTCGAGCGCGAACCGGAAGACGTCCGGCAGGTCGAGCTCCGCGTCGGCGTCCGGCCCGTACCCGGTGCGCGGCAGCGCGCCCGACGCGTCGGAGTACAGCACCGACCCGCGCGAGCGCCCGCCGTGGGCGACGTAGTCGGCCATCGCCGACAGGTACACGTAGGCGCTGGTGAGGATGTCGCGGACGAGGAACGTGCGGTTGACCGAGCGCCGGGAGGAGCCGTCGGCGCTGACGAGGTCCTCGTAGCGGGTCAGCCAGTCGTGCACCTGCACGAGCGCCTCGTCGATCGAGGCGGCGGAGCGGACCGGCCCGGCCTTGGCGCTCATGAGCACCTGGACGTCCGTGAGCAGGTCACCCGTGTTGTCCGCGACGCCGGCGGCGGCGCGTCCGGTCGCGCGGGCGGTCAGGTCCAGCGCGGCGCCCAGCACCGGGGCGGCCGCCTCGGCGAACTCCGCCTCGGGCAGGGGCTTCTCGTCCCGGCGCGCGGCGATGAACTGCGCGGCGCGCGTCGCGCCGACCTGGCCGCTGTTGAGCGCGGCGCCGCCCGGCCGGTAGACGCCGTGCGCGCCACCCGCCTCGCCGACCGGGAAGAACCCGGCGACGTTCGACTGCCACCAGGCGTCGACGACGAGGCCGCCGTTGTTGTGCTGCGCGCACACGTCGACCTCGAGCATCTCCTTCTCGAGGTCCACGTACGGGTTCTTGTCCAGGTAGAACTGGTAGGCGGGCTCGTTCATCCGGCGCAGCCGCTGGATCGGGGTGCCGAAGAGCACGCCCGCCTTCTCCAGGTAGGCGAACGCCTCGGGGCTGAGCGCGGTCGGGTCGAAGTCCTCGCGCACGGGGTTGCGGCGGAAGTCGAGGAACACGCGCCGCCCGCGCAGCACGGTCTCGCGGTAGACGAGCAGGTCGACCAGGCTCGACCCGTCGCGGGCCTTCCGGATGTCGAACGGCCACTGGTAGCCCTTGAGGAACACCAGCGACATCAGGCGCCCGTAGTCGGGGATCGCCTCGGTGAGGAACTCGCGCTCGTCGCCGCCGTCCTGGTCGGTCGAGACGAACCGCGGGATCACCTGCATGTACGTACCGGACACGTTCCAGCGCGGCTTGATCGACGCGAGCCCGAACTGCCACTCGGTGAGGTTCTTGCCGTGCACGCCGGCGCGGTACGCCGCGCCGGACGCGCCCCACTGGCCGTTGGGGAAGACGCGCGTCGCGTACATGCCCGCCGGGCCGCCCGTGGCGTAGACGAGGTTGGTGCAGCGGAACAGCAGCCACGGGCTCGCGGCACCGTCGTGGGGGACGTCCGTGCGCAGCACGAGCAGCCCGGCCACGCGGCGCGTGCCGTCGGGGTCGGTCGTCGTGACGACGTCGACGACCCGGCACTCGTCGAACACGCGCGTGCCGTCGCGCTGCACCTTCTTCTCCAGGTGCTCCACCATCGACCGGCTCGTGTACGGCCCCACCGACGTGGCACGGCGACGCGGGTCGTGGTCGGTCTTGTAGCCGATGAACTCCCCGAACCGGTTCTGCGGGAACGGCACGCCGAGGTCGACGAGGTGCAGGAACCCGCGGGCGGACAGCGCCGCCTCCGCGAGCGCGTTGTCGCCGTCCATCGCGCCGCCGCTGAACAGCGTCTCGGCCATCTCGCGCACCGAGTCGCCGTCGCCGCCGGACAGCGTGAGCTTGTAGTACGTCTGCTTGTCCGACCCCGCGTTGCGGGACGCCCCGGCGTGGATCTTGTCGGCGACCATGACGACGTCGTCGTGGCCGAACTGGACCAGCCGCGCGGCGGCGCAGTAGCCGGCCGACCCGGTGCCGACGACCACGGTCGTCGCCGTGACGACCGGGACGTCGTGGCCGCCGATCCGCAGCGTCTCGGGCTCGTGGTGCAGGGGCTCGGTGCGGGGCTCGGTGCTCATGGCGCTCTCGATTCCGTGGTGCGGGTCAGAGGACCGGGATGTGCATGCCGCCGTCGACGTGGAAGACCTCACCCGTCGAGTAGGGCGTCTGCCCGGACGCGAGGATCGACACGGCGCCGGCCACGTCCGCCGGGCGGCCCCAGCGGTTGACGGGCGCGAGGCCCTGCTCGATGAGGGCGTCGTACTTGCCCGTGACGCCCGCGGTCATGTCGGTGGCGATGACGCCGGGACGCACCTCGTAGACGACGACCCCCTCGGGACCGAGCCGGGCCGCCCACAGCTGCGTCGCCATGCCGACGCCCGCCTTGGAGATGCAGTAGTCGCCGCGGTTGGTCGACACGGTGGTCGCGGAGATCGACGAGACGTTGACGACCGTGGCGACGGGCCCGGCCGGCGGCTCGGGCAGCGCGTCGAGCGGGCCGCGCAGCTCGATGACGCGCCGGGCGAACTCCTGCGTGAGGAAGTACGGACCGCGCAGGTTGATCCCCAGCACGCGGTCGAACGACTCGGCGGTCGCCTCGAGCAGGTCCGCGCGCACGCTCGGCGCGACGCCGGCGTTGTTGACCAGCAGGTCCAGCCGCCCCCACGCGTCGACGGCGTCGTCCACGTAGCGACGGTGGTCGTCGAGGTCCGCGACGGAGCCGCGCACGTACCGCACCAGCGACGGGTCGCCGGCGGCCTCGCGCAGCTCCTCGAGGACGTCGGTGGGCTCCTCGCGCGTCGCGAGGATGGAGACCGCGAACCCGTCGGCGACGAGGCGGCGGCTGATGCCGAGGCCGATCCCGCGGTTGCCTCCGGTGACCAGTGCGACTGCGGGCATCGTTGCCTTCCCTCGTGCGAGCACGCGGCCGGGTGCGCGAGGGCACGGGCCGGGCCGCCGTCGTCGGCGGCAGGGTGATCGTGTCATGGCGGACACGCGCGAGGCAAGCGCTTTCCCGCGCGGACCGCCCGTGCGAGGATCTGGACGTGGGACGACGGACGACGGGTGCGCGCTGATGGGCGCGGTGCTCACCGCCCTCGGCACCATGGGCGCCGTCGTCGCCCTCGGCTGGGTGCTCGGCCGGTACGGCGTCCTGGGCGAGCGCGCGGCCCCCGTCCTCGCGCGCGTCGTCTTCGCCGTCGCGACGCCGGCCCTGCTGCTCGGCACGCTCGCGCACACGGACCTGCGCCTCCTGCTGTCCCGCACGGCCCTCGTGACCTGGGGGTCGACCGTGCTGGTCGCGCTCGCCGCGGCGCTCGTGCTGCGGCTCGCGCTGCGCCGGGGTGCCGCCGACGTCACGGTGGGGACGCTCACCTCGTCCTACGTCAACGCCGGGAACATCGGGCTGCCGCTGTCGGTGTACCTGCTGGACGACCCGGTCGCGGTCGTCCCGACGCTGCTGTTCCAGCTGCTCGTGCTCGCGCCGGTGGCCTTCACCGTGCTCGACGGCGCGTCCGCGGCGCGTCGGGGCGACGCGGATCCGCAGGCGCCGCCCGACGTCGCCGTCGTCGTGCCGTGGGCGCTGCGCGTGCGGACCGTCGTGCGGCGCACGCTGAGCAACCCGATCATCGTCGGCACGCTGACCGGCGTCGCCCTCGCCGCCCTGCCGTGGGACCTGCCGGAGGCCGTGTTCGAGCCCTTCCGACTCGTCGGCGCCGCCGCCGCGCCGCTCGCGCTGCTCGCGTTCGGCATGCAGCTGTCCGTGCCGCGCTCGTCGGGTGCGGCCGCGCCGCGCCGCGACCTCGTGCTCGCGGTCGCCCTGCGCAGCGTGGTGCACCCCGTCCTCGCCTGGGGCCTGGGGACGGCGCTGGGCCTGCCGCCGCACGCGCTGCTCGCCGTGACCGCGATGGCGGCACTGCCGACCGCGCAGAACGTGCTCGTCTACGCGATGCAGTACCGGCACGGCGAGGCGCTCGCGCGCGACGCGGGCCTCGTCACGACGCTGCTGTGCGTGCCCGTGCTGCTCGTGGTGGCCGCGGCGCTGGGGTGATCGGGCGGGGACGGCACCCGGATGCCGGGATCCCCGCCGCCTCGTCGTACGTTGAGGGGCAGGGAGCGGCCCAGCGCGGCCGGACGCGACGACGAGAGCAGTGAGATGAGCAGCACCCGGGCAGTCCTGACCGCCATCGACGTCCGCGCGGGGTACGGCGGGCCCGCCGTGCTCGACGGCATCCACCTGACGCTGCGCACGGGGGACGCGGTCGGCCTGCTCGGACGCTCCGGCGTCGGCAAGTCCACGCTCGTCGAGATCCTCGGCGGGCACATGCGCCCCGGTGCCGGTCGCGTCACCCTCGACGGCGTCGACGTGTCCAAGCCGCCCCTGCGCCAGCGCAAGCTCGTCAAGGCGCGCCTGCGCACCGTGCACCAGAACGGCCTCGCCGGCATCGACCCGCAGCGCACGGTCGAGAGGACCATGGAGGACGCGTTCACCGAGGCCCGCAAGGCCGGCCGGTCGACCAACCACGACGTCGAGGCGGCGCTGGGCGTCGTCGGCCTGCCGATCCGGTTCGTGACGCGCACCGTCCGCTCGCTGTCCGGCGGCGAGCGCCAGCGCGTCGCGATCGCCCGCGCCCTGGCCGCCAAGCCCGACCTGCTGCTGCTCGACGAGCCGCTCACCGCCGTCGACCAGGCCATGCGCGAGGAGGTCGCGGCCGACATCCGCGCGCTCGTGCGCGAGGACGGCATCGGCCTGCTCGTCGCGTCGCACGACGTGCGCCTGCTCGACCGCCTCACCGACACCGTGCACGTCCTCGCCGACGGTCGCCTGGTCGAGTCCGCGCCGCTGCGGCAGCTGCTGCGCGACCCGCAGCACCCGGACACGCGCGCGCTCGTCGAGGCGCTGCCGGAGGCCGTCGCCGGCAGCCGGGCGCTCACCGACTGACGCCCGCGCTCACCGACCGACGCGCGCCCCACCCCACGCAGCGGGGCCGCGGGCGCCTGCGCGGGTCCCGCGCACGTCCGGGACGAGGCCTGCACCGGACCGCCACGCCGATCCTGCCCGGCCGCGCGCCGGCACCCGTAGCCTTCCGCCGGGTCGGCGGGCGCCGTCCGGGAGGAGGGCGACGTGCGGGCACCACGGTCGACGACGACGGGCGCGGTGCTGGCCGCACTGGCGGGTGCGGCGGCGGCCGTGCCGTGGATGAGGACCGGGGCCGGCACGGTCGCGGCGCTCCTCGTCCTGCTCGGGCTGGTGCCGCTGGCCGCGACCCGGGCGACCCGCCCGCGCCCGGGCGACCGGCCCGCCGGACGCACGCGCAGGGACGCGGTGCTCGGCGGCGTGCTCGCCGCCGGTCTCGCGCTGGCGGCCGCCGGGGTCCTGCTCGCGGCACCCCGGGGGTTCGGCGAGGTACGGCTGGCCCTGCTGTCGCTGCGGACGGCCGTGGTCGCCGTGTGGGCGTGGGCACCGCTGGTGGTGGCGGCCCTCGGGGTCGCGGCGGCGCTCGCGGCGACCGGTGCGCTGCGGCGGCGGCGCGGACCGGTGCTCGCGGCGGCGGTCGTGGTGTCCGCGGCCGCCGCGCTCACGGCGCTCCTGCTGCTCGCGCGCACCGCTGTCGACGTCGTCGTGCTCGTCCGGTACGACGTGCCGCCGGCGTCCGCGGTCCCGTGGGACCTCGTGCTGGGCGCGCTGGTCGCGGGGGTCGCGGCCGTCGTGGCGCTCGTCGTCGCGGTGCGTGTCCGCGTGCTCCTTCCCGACTGGCTGCCTGCCCGCGTGCTCGCGGCGGGGCCGGCGGCCCGACGGCGGTACGCGCGGCGGACGGCCGTCGCGTGGGCTGCGGGCGTCGGGGTGCTCGTCGTCGCCGTCGCCGGGACGGCGGCCTGGCGGGCGGCGCCGCGCGAGGCCCTCGCGGACGTGGTGCCCGACGCCGTCCTGCGGGGATGCGTGGCCGCCGCGCTCGGGGTCGCGCCCGACTCCTCCGTGTCCGAGCGGGCCCTTGCCGACGTGCGCACCCTCGAGTGCCCGGGGGCGTTCGTCCCCGAGGCGTCCCCGGGGGGCGGTAGCGGGTGCGACGTCGACCCCGACCGCTGCGTGCGCGACCTGACCGGCCTGGAGCGGCTCGTCGACCTCGCAGGGCTCGACCTCGCCGGGCAGGCGGTGACGGACCTCGCGCCCCTCGCCGGGCTCGAGAAGCTCGGCCGGCTGACGCTGACCGACAACCCGGTCGCGGACCTCGCCCCGCTCGGCGGCCTGCCCGTACTGGTCGACCTGGGCCTGTCCGGCACCGCGGTGCACGACGTCACGCCGCTCGCGTCCGTCCCGACGCTGCGGTTCCTCGGCCTGGCGGGCACGCCGGTCGCGGACGTCGGCCCGCTCGCCGGCAGCGGCGTCGTCGAGCTCGACCTGTCGGGCACCCGCGTGTCCGACGTCGCGCCGCTCGCGACGGCCACGGGTCTGACCCGTCTGGACCTCGCCCGCGCGCAGGTCGTCGACCCGTCGCCGCTCGCCGCCCTGCCCGCGCTGACCATGCTGGACCTGCGCGGCAACCGCGTCGCCGACGCGGCGGCGCTCGCCGACCTGCCCGCGGTCGACGAGCTGTGGCTCGGCGAGAACCCCGTCACCGACCTGCGCCCGCTGCTGCGCATGCCGTCCCTGCTGGGCGTGGACGTCGAGGGCCTCGACCCGGCGACCCCGGGCATCGACGAGCTCCGCGCCGCGGGCGTCCACGTCGGCGGCCTCGCCTGACCCACCGCACCCCCGCCCCACCCCCTCCCCCCGCGGGCGCCATCCCACCCACCCGCCGCACCCCACCGTCGCCGAGTTCGGCAGGTACGTGCCGAGTCCGCGTCCTCCAGGTGCCGAGCTCGGCACAGAACCAGCGAACTCGGCGACGGGTAGGGGTGGACGGGGGACGTGTGCGGCGGGACGTGCGCGGCGGGTCGCGTGGGCCGGGAGGGGTGGGGCGTCAGGGGCGGTCGCGGGAGGGGTGGGGCGTCACGGGCGGTCGCGGGTGGGGAGGGCGTCCGGGGTGCGGGGGGCCGAGCGCAGGCCGCGCTCGACCTCCAGGAGCAGCAGGTTCGGGTCCGCCCAGCCGGCGAGGGACGTCGACGTGGTGGCCCGCACGCGCACCGGACCACCGGCGCACGCGCCGGCGAGCCGGTCGCGCAGGGTCGTCGCCAGCTCCGCCGCGCGGTCGTCGTAGACGGCCGGCAGCAGCAGGAGCACGCCGAACGTGTCGCCGTCGAGGCGACCCACGGCGCCGCCCTCCGGCACCGCGCCGAGCAGGCGGGCCGCGACCGTCCGCAGGACGTCGTCGCCGGCGGCGAAGCCCGCGGACGCGTTGAGGTCCGCCAGGCCGTCGACGTCCAGCCCGACGAGCAGCAGGCGACGGCGCGTGCCGGCCACCGCGTCCTCCGCCCACCGCGTCATGGTCGCGAGGAGGTGCGCCCGCGACAGCACCCCGGTCAGCGGGTCACGGGCGGCGCGGTCGGCGAGGGCACCCGTGAGGGCCTGGACGAGGTCGGCGGTGGACGCCGCGGACCACGACGACCCGGGGACGAGCACGTCGTCGTGACGCACGGACGCCTCGCGGGCCATGGCGGCGCGCGCGGCGTCGACGACGCTCGTCGACGGGTCGAGCACGAGCGGCTCCCAGTCGGCGGCGTGCCCGACCTCCCGGCGCGTCATGACGGCGCGGCCGTACCCGAGCCGGCCCGTCATCACCTCGGTGTACCGGTGCCGCGTCAGCAGCCCGACCCGCCCGGACTCGCGGTCGTGCACGACGACGCAGGTGCGCTGCGGGGCGCGGAACAGGATCTCGACGTCGCTCATCACGTCGAGCGAGGACACGACCTGCACGGGTGCCGCGACCTCGCCGAGACGCGAGGGGGCGAGCGCGCGGGCCGGCAGGGAGGGGGTGGCGGTCGGCACGGACGCCATGATCCGCACGCCGCGTCGGCGTTTGGTCCGGGTCGTCCCTTCGTCGCCGCCCGTTGGCACAGATTTCACGGACGCGTCGGCGCCGCGACACCACGGACGACGGACGCCGTCACCCGTCGGCGCGCGCCCGCCCGTGCTGCGTCAGGCCGGGACGGACGTCCGCGCGCCGCTCCACAGCCGCCGCTCGGCGGCGTCCCAGCGCGCCGCGGCCGCCGGGTCGGGCTCGTACCGGACGAGGTCGAGCCCGCGCGCGCCGACGGCCCGCAGGTCGGTCAGCGACCCCGACAGCACACCCGCGGCCCGGGCCTGCACGAGCACGTTGCCGAGCGCGGCGCCCTCGACCGGTCCCGCGACGACGGGCAGCCCGGTCGCGTCCGCCGTCAGCCGGCACAGCAGCGTGTTCCGGACGCCGCCGCCGACCAGGTGCACCACCGACACGTCCCGCCCGGACAGCGCGACGGCCTGCCGCACCGCCCGCCGGTAGGCGAGAGCGAGCGAGTCGAGGACGCAGCGGACGGTCTCGGCCTGGGACTGCGGCGGCGTCTGCCCGGTGCGGGCGGCCGCGGCGGCGATGCGCCCGGGCATGTCGCCGGGCGGCAGGAACTCGGGGGCGTCGACGTCGACGACCGTGGTCAGGCCGGGCACCTGGGCGGCGGCCGCGAGCAGGTCGGGCAGCTCGGCGGGCAGCCCGGCCTCGTGCCACGTGCGCAGCGACTCGGAGAGCACCCACAGACCCATGACGTTCTTGAGGTACCGGACGGTCCCGTCGACGCCGGCCTCGTTCGTGAAGTTCGCGGCGCGCGAGGCCTCGGTGAGCACGGGCGCGGGCAGCTCGAGCCCGACGAGCGACCACGTCCCGCACGACACGTACGCGAAGTCCTCGCCGGTGGCGGGCACCGCGACGACCGCCGACGCGGTGTCGTGCGACCCGACGGTCCACACCGGCAGCGGGGTGCGGTGGCCGATCTGCTCGGCCAGGTCGGGGCGGACGTGCCCGAGCAGCTCGCCCGCGTCGCGCAGCGGCGGCAGCAGACCGGCGTCCACGCCGAGGCGGGCGGCGACGTCGGTCGCCCACGTGCGGGTCGTCGCGTCGAGCAGGCCGGTCGTGGACGCGTTCGTGACCTCGGCGACCTGCTCGCCCGTCAGCCACGCGCCGAGCAGGTCGGGGACGAGCAGGAGCCGCCGGGCGGCGTCGAGCTGCGCCGTCCCCTGCGCCGCGACGAGCTGGAACACCGTGTTGAACGGCTGCACCTGCAGGCCCGTGCGGGCGTACAGCTCGTCCGCCGGGACGGTCCGGAACACGCGCTCCGGGACGCCGACGGTGCGGGCGTCCCGGTAGTGCACGGGGTTGCCGAGCAGCACGTCGTCCGCGTCGAGCAGGCCGTGGTCGACGGCCCACGAGTCGATGCCGACGCCCGCCAGCGGCCCCGCCTCCCGCGTCGCGGCGCGCAGGCCGTCGAGGATCCCGCGCCACAGCGCGAGGACGTCCCAGTGCAGGGTCGTCCCCCGCGCTCCCGGCACGGGCACCGGCCCGTTGGGGAACCGGTTGACCTCGTGCAGGTCGACGCGGGGGCCGTCGCCCCCCTCGTGCACGCGTCCGACGATGACGCGCCCGCTGGACGCGCCCAGGTCGACGGCCGCGAACGCCGCCCCTGCGGTGCTCATCCGTTTGCCCCCGTCAGCGCAGGAACGCGGCGGCGACGCCGGAGTCGACCGGCACGTGCAGGCCCGTGGTCTGCACGAGGTCCGGCCCGGTGAGCGCGAAGACGGCCGCCGCGACGTGCTCCGGCAGGACCTCCTTCTTCAGCAGCGTGCGCTGCGCGTAGTACTCGCCGAGCTTCTCCTCCGGCACGCCGTACACCGCCGCGCGCTTGGCGCCCCAGCCGCCGGCGAAGATGCCGGACCCGCGCACGACGCCGTCGGGGTTGACCCCGTTGACGCGGATGCCGTGCTCGCCGAGCTCGGCCGCGAGCAGGCGCACCTGGTGCGCCTGGTCCGCCTTGGTGGCCGAGTACGCGATGTTGTTCGGGCCGGCGAACAGGGAGTTCTTCGACGCGATGTAGACGATGTCGCCCCCCATGCCCTGCGCGACCATCGCCCGGGCCGCCTCGCGGGCGACGAGGAACGAGCCGCGCGCCATGACGTCGTGCTGCAGGTCCCAGTCGCGGACGGTGGTCTCGAGCAGCGGCTTGGAGATGGACAGGCCGGCGTTGTTGACGACGAGGTCGACGCCCCCGAACGCGAGGGACGCCGCGCGGACCAGGCCCGCCACCGCCTCCTCGTCGGTGACGTCGGCGTGCACCGCGACGGCCACGTCCGGCCCGCCGAGGGAGTCCGCGACCTCCTGCGCCCCCTCCAGGTTCACGTCCGCGATCACGACGCAGGCGCCCTCGGCGGCGAGCCGCTCGGCGATCGCGCGCCCGATGCCCGAGCCCGCGCCCGTCACGAGCGCGACCCGCGTGGCCAGCGGCTTCGGCTTCGGCATCCGCTGGAGCTTGGCCTCCTCGAGGGCCCAGTACTCGATGCGGAACTTCTCGGCCTCGTCGATCGGCGCGTACGTGCTGATGGCCTCCGCGCCGCGCATGACGTTGATCGCGTTGACGTAGAACTCGCCCGCGACGCGCGCGGTCTGCTTGTCCTTGCCGAACGAGAACATGCCCACGCCGGGCACCAGCACGATCGCCGGGTCCGCGCCGCGGATCGCGGGGCTGTCCGGGGTCGCGTGGCGCTCGTAGTAGGCGGCGTAGTCCTCGCGGTACTGCGCGTGCAGCTCCCGCAGGCGCGCGACGACGTCCTCCAGCGGGGCGTCGGCCGGCAGGTCGACGACCAGCGGCGAGACCTTCGTGCGCAGGAAGTGGTCCGGGCAGGACGTGCCGAGCGCGGCCAGGTGCGCGAGCTTCTCGCGCGCGACGAAGTCGAGGACGACGTCGGTGTCGGTGTAGTGGCCGACCTGCGGCCTGTCGGTCGACGCGAGGCCGCGGACCACGGGCGCGAGGGCGGCGGCACGCTCGCGGCGCTCGGCCTCGGGCAGGGCCTCGAAGCCGGGGCGCACCGCGCCGAAGGGGTGCGTGCCCTCGGCGGCCAGCGCCGCCGTGCGCTCCTCGATGAACCGCTCCGCGGTGCGGATGATCTCCAGCGAGCGCTGCTCCGCCTCGTCGGACGTGTCGCCCCACGCGGTGATGCCGTGCCCGCCGAGCACGCAGCCGATCGCCTGCGGGTTCTTCTCCCGGATCTCGGCGATGTCGAGGCCGAGCTGGAAGCCGGGCCGGCGCCACGGCACCCACACGACGCGGTCGCCGAACACCTCGGACGTCAGCGCCTCGCCGTCGGCCGCCGTGGCGAGCGCGATGCCCGCGTCCGGGTGCAGGTGGTCCACGTGCGCGGCGTCCACGAGGCCGTGCATGGCCGTGTCGATCGACGGCGCCGCACCGCCCTTGCCGTGCAGGCAGTAGTCGAACGCCGCGACCATCTCGTCCTCGCGGTCCACGCCCGGGTAGACGTCCACGAGCGCGCGCAGCCGGTCCAGGCGCAGCACGGCGAGGTTCTTCTCCGTGAGCGTGCCGAGGTCGCCGCCGGAGCCCTTGACCCAGAGCAGCTCGACGTCCTGACCCGTCACCGGGTCGGTGGCGGTGCCCTGGGCGGACGTGTTGCCGCCGGCGTAGTTCGTGACGCGCGGGTCGGAGCCCAGGCGGTTGGAGCGCGCGATGAGCTGCGCGGCGGGCGACGTGGCGTCGGCGTTCGTCGGCGTCGTCATGGCGGTCAGGCTCCCCATCCGGCCTGCGCGCCACCGACGCGCTCGGCCACGATCGTCTCGGCGTAGCCGCTGCGCGCGTAGGCGCCCAGCGGGTCGGGGTCGAGCCCCTGGGACTCGCGCAGCCGCGCGAGCAGCGGGCGCACGTCGGTGTTGTACGCGTCCATGAGCACGCCGTTCGCCCCGAGGACGTCACCGGCCTGCTGCGCGGCCGTGAGCGCGTCCGCGTCGACGAGCAGCGCCTTGGCCGTCGCCTCCTGCACGTTCATCACCGAGCGGATCTGCCCCGGGATCTTCGGCTCGATGTTGTGGCACTGGTCGAGCATGAAGTTGACGCCCGAGTCGGGCGCGAGCGCCCCGCCCTGGACGATCTCGTGCAGGATCCGGAACAGCTGGAACGGGTCCGCGGCGCCGACCATGAGGTCGTCGTCGGCGTAGAAGCGGCTGTTGAAGTCGAACGCGCCGAGCCGGCCGACGCGCAGCAGCTGCGCGACGATGAACTCGATGTTCGTGTTCGGCGCGTGGTGGCCCGTGTCGAGGACGACCATGGCGCGGTCGCCGAGGGCCAGGCAGTGCAGCAGCGACGTGCCCCAGTCCGGCACGTCCATCGTGTAGAAGTACGGCTCGAAGAACTTGTACTCGAGGATCAGCCGGTGCGCCGGGTCCGCCGCCGTGAGCGCCGCATAGATCTCCTGCAGCGACTCGGCGAGGCGGTCCTGGCGGCCGCGGATGGAGTCCTGGCCCGGGTAGTTCAGGCCGTCGGGCAGCCAGATCTTCAGGTCGTGCGAGCCGGTCGCCGCCATGACGTCGATGCACTCGAGGTGGTGCGCGACGGCCTTCTTGCGCACGCGGGCGTCGGGGTGCGTGAGCGACCCGAGCATGTAGTCGTCGTCCTGGAACAGGTTCGAGTTGATGCCGCCGATCGCGACGCCGTGGTCCGCGGCGTGCTTCGCGAGGGCGTCGAAGTCGTCGACCTTGTCCCACGGGATGTGCAGCGAGACCCGCGGCGCCGCGCCCGTGTAGCGGTGCACCTGCGCGGCGTCGGCGATCTTCTCGAACGGGTCGCGGGGCACGCCGGCCTGCGCGAACACCTTGAACCGCGTCCCGGAGTTGCCGAACGCCCAGGACGGCAGCTCGATGGTCTGCTGGGCGAGGGCGGCGAGCGCCCGCTCCTCGCGCGTGCCGGCGCCGCCGGCTGCTGTCGTGCTCATCGGTGCTGCTCCTGGGTGCTCTCGGTGGGTGCCGGTGCGGCCGTGGGCCGCGTGGGGAGCCCGGCGGCGGCGAGCTGGCCTTCGAGGTGGAAGACCTCGTCCAGCAGGACGAAGCCCTCGTCGGGGTTGCCGTCGTCGACGAAGAGGTCGGCCATCTGCGCCTGCCAGCGGGCGTTGACCTCGGTGGCGGCCATCGCGGCCTGGGCGGCGGCGTAGTCGTCGGTCTCGAGGACGCCGACGAGCAGGCCGTCGGGCGACAGGAAGAGGCGGTAGTCCCGCCACCCGGTGTCCCGCAGCGCCTCGAGCATCTCCGGCCACACGGCGGCGTGGCGGCGGCGGTACTCGTCGAGGTGGTCCGGGTGGACGTGCGAGACGAAGCACACGCGGGTCATCGTCGACCTCCGGGTTTCGTCCTTGAAACGATTCATGACCACTGTAGGGACGCCGACGATCGGGTGTCAACAACCCCCGGCACGTCCGTGGATCGCGCTTTCCGACATCATGGCACCAGAGCGGCGCGCCGGTGGCGGCCACGGCCGGACGTCCTGCAGGGCGGACCCGGGGTCGTGGCTACGATCGCCTCGGCAGCGCGACCAGGGAAGGGGCGTCGATGGCCACCAGGGGCAACGGCCGCCCGCGTCGGCCGTCCATCACCGACGTCGCGCGCCGGGCCGGCGTCTCCGTCGGCACCGTCTCGAACGTGCTCAACCGGCCCGAGCAGGTGACGCCGGCGACCCGCGAGCGCGTGCAGGCGGCGATCGAGGAGCTGAACTTCGTCCGCAACGCCTCGGCGCGGCAGCTGCGCGCGGGCACGATCCGGACCGTCGGGGCGATCGTCCTCGACATCGCGAACCCGTTCTTCACCGAGGTCGCGCGCGGCATCGAGGACCGCCTCGCCCCGGACGAGTACACCCTGATGCTGTCGTCGTCCGACGAGGACCCCGAGCGCGAGGCCCGCTACCTGCGCCTCTACGAGGAGCACGGCGTGCAGGGCGTGCTCGTGACGCCGTCGCAGGGGTCGCTCGAGGCGATCCTCGCGCTGCGCGAGCGCGGCATCGGCGTCGTCCTGCTCGACGCGACGAGCGACGTCGAGGACGTGTCGAGCGTCGGCGTCGACGACGTGCGCGGCGCCGCGCTGGCGGTCGAGCACCTGCTCGAGCTCGGGCACGAGCGCATCGCGTTCATCAACGGCCCGGACTCGATCCGCCAGTGCGTCGACCGGCGGGCCGGCGTCGTGTCCGCGCTGCTGGCGGCCGGCCGCGACCCGGCGGACGTGCTCACCGAGGTCACCGTCGGGTCCCTCAACGCCGACGCCGGCGAGAAGGCGATGAACGAGCTGCTGGGCGTCGACGCCGCGCGCCGACCCACCGCCACGTTCTGCGTCAACGACTTCACCGCGCTCGGGGCGCTGCGCGCGCTGCGCTGGGCCGACGTGCGCGTGCCGGACGAGATGGCCCTGGTCGGCTACGACGACGTCGTCATCGCCCCCATGCTCACGGTCCCGCTGACGTCGGTGCACCAGCCGACGCACACCCTCGGCTGGACGGCCGCCGACCTGCTGCTGCGCGAGGCGTCCGCCGAGGGCGCGGTCGAGCACCAGCGCGTGCTGTTCCAGCCGGAGCTCGTGGTGCGCACGAGCACCGCGGGCGGCTGACGACCTCTTCCCTGGGGTCGATCGCGCCCACCCCCGCCGACCGGCCCCTGCCGGCCGACCGGCCGTCCCCCGGGCCGCCCTCTGCCCCCTGCCGACCCCGCCCCCTCGCCGACCCCCGCCTTCCCTGCGGCCCCCTGCTCCCCTGCCGGCCCTGTGCCCCCACCCGCCCGAACCCACGCCCGAACCGCCGGATCGTGGACGCAGCACCCGGCGAGGCGCAGGTTCGTACGCTCCGGGGCTCGCACGGGCGGCGCGACGCGCGGCTCGCCCCGCTGCCGTCTCACGGAGCGACACCGTCACGGTCTCGTCGACGTCCCCGGCCCGCACCGGCTGAGCCGGTGACCGCCCTTGACGCGCGGCAAGCGCTTACCGGTACGGTGGCGGCACCACCGGCGCGAGGGAGCGTGGACGTGAGCACGACCGACCAGCCAGGCACCGACCGGGCGCCGCTGCGCGCCGCGATCGTCGGGACGGGCGCCGTCGCGCACCTGCACGCGCAGGCGATCGCCGACGACCCCCGCATCGACCTCGTGGCCGTGTCGAACCGCGGCGAGGCCCGGCGCACCGAGTTCGCCGACCGCTACGACGTCCCCGGCCGGTACGCCACGCACACCGACCTGCTCGCCGCCGAGCGCGTCGACCTCGTCGTCCTCTGCACACCGCCCGACCTGCACCGGCAGCAGACGCTCGACGCGTACGCCGCCGGCGCGCACGTGCTGTGCGAGAAGCCGCCGGCCCTCTCGCTCGCCGAGCTCGACGACATGCAGGCCGCCGCCGACGCCGCCGGCCGGGCGTTCGCGATCGTCTTCCAGCAGCGCACGGGCACCGCCGCCGCGCACGTGAAGCGCCTGCTCGACTCCGGCGCCCTCGGCCGCCCCCTGCTCGCGCAGTGCCAGACGCTGTGGCACCGGGGCGACGACTACTACGGCGTCGACTGGCGCGGCACGTGGGACGGCGAGGGCGGCGGCACGACCCTCGGGCACGGGATCCACCAGATGGACCTGCTCGCACACCTGCTCGGCGACTGGGCCGAGGTGGACGCGCGCCTGTGGCGGGTGGCCCGCGACATCGAGATGGAGGACGTGTCGACCGCGGTCGTGCGGTTCGCGAACGGCGTGGTCGCGCAGGCCGTCTCGAGCGTGCTGAGCCCGCGCCAGACGTCGGTCGTGCGGGTCGACTGCGAGCGCGCGACGGTCGAGGTCGAGCACCTGTACGGGCACGCGGCGCCGAACTGGCGCGTCACGCCGGCGCCGGGCGTCCCCGAGGACGAGGTCGCGTCGTGGGCCTTCCCCGCCGACGACGAGCCGAGCGGGCACACGCCCCTGGTCCGGGCGGTCGTCGACGCGCTGTGGGACGGCACCCCGATGCCCGACCTCGTCACGCACGCGCGCCGGCCCCTGGAGCTCGTCACGGCGATCTACGCGTCCGCGACGTACGGCACGCCGATCACGCACGCCGACCTCGACGGCGACGAGCGGTTCCGCACGTCGCTCGTCGCGGACGTCACCGACGTGCGGCCCGCATGACGTCGGACGCCGCGCCGGCCTGAGCCATCCGTGCGCCGCGCCGGCCGGTCAGCCCCCCAGACCCGCCGCGATCGCCCGCAGCTCCGCGACGTGGGCGGAGAACGCGCGGCGGCCCTCGGCGGTGAGCCGGAGGAACGTCAGGCGGCGGGCGTCCGTGCGGCTCGTCGACGCCGCCTTGCGCACCTCGACGAACCCGGCGTCGGCGAGCACCTTGAGGTGCTTGGACAGGGTCGCGTCGGACACGCCGAGGGCGTCGCGCACGACCGAGAACTCGACCTGGTCGGCGGCGGCGAGCAGCCCGCAGACGCGCAGGCGGACGGGGGCGTGGATGACCTCGTCGAAGCGCGGCGCCACCTCGTCGGGGGCGACGCCCGGTGCGTCAGCGGACACGGTCGAGGGCCCGGCGCGCGAGGGTGTCGGAGCGCCGCAGGACCGCGTACGCGACGGCGCCGGCGGCGAGCACCGGCAGCGCGACCCAGGCGTGCAGGCCGCCGGCGACGAGCCCGAAGGACACGCTGAGCAGCAGCAGGACGGCCGCGAGCAGCGCGACGAGGAGGCCGGCACCGGCGATGCCGGCCCCGCGGGGACGCACGAGCCGGCGCTGCTGGAGGAGCACGGCGAGCACGATGAGCGCGCCGCCGATCATGGTGACGGCGGGCGTGCGGTCCTCGCCGAGCAGCGGCACGGCGACGTACGCGGCGATCAGCGCGGTGACCGCCGCGAGGTACCAGGTGGGCGTGGCGGAGTGCTGCGCGAGCGCGGCGCGGTCGCCCTCGAGGTCGGCGAGGAGCTCGTTCGCCCGCTGGGGGTCCGGGGTGACGGAGTGAGTTTCCATGCCGGAAACACTACTCCGGCTTTCCAGGATGGCAAGTGACTGACGGCCGCCGGCAGCGGTGAGCCTGTCGATCCGGTCGTCCCGCGCGACCGGATCGACAGCCTCACCCGCGGTCCGGGCCTCAGCCCGTGACCGTGAACCCCGCCCGGAGCAGGTCGCGGTCCCGCGAGGACCGCCCGACCAGCAGCTCGAAGTTGCCCGGCTCGACGACCCGCCGCCCCTCGGCGTCGACGATCGTGCAGTCCGCGACCGGCACCTCGACGTCCACCGTGACCGACTCCCCCGGCGCGACGTCGACGTGCCGGTACGCCTTCAGCTCCTTCTCCGTCCAGGTCAGCGAGGTCACGAGGTCGCTGACGTAGACCTGCACGACCTCGTGCGAGGGCCGCGCCCCGGTGTTCGTCACCGTCACCTGCGCCCGCACCGTGCCGTCGGCGGCGAGCGTCGGCTCCGCGACGCGCAGGTCGGAGTACTCCACCGTCGAGTACGTCAGCCCCTCGCCGAACGCGAACGCCGGGTCCTGCGTCAGGTCCGCGTACCGCGCGCCGTGCTGCCCGCGGATCTGGTTGTAGTAGACCGGCTGCTGGCCGACGTGCCGCGCGAACGTCACGGGCAGGCGACCGGCGGGCTCGACGAGCCCGAGCAGCAGCTCGGCGACCGCCCGCCCGCCGCGCATGCCGGGGTTCGCGGCCCAGACGATCGCGTCGGCGCCGAGCGCCGAGTCCGGCAGGACCAGCGGCTTCGACGCGATGACGACGACGGTCATCGGCGTGCCCGTCGCCGCGAGCGCGTCGAGCAGCGCGACCTGCCCGCCGACGAGCTCGAGCGTCGCGGTCGAGCGCGTCTCGCCCATGAGGCCGATCGTGTCGCCGACGACCGCGACGACGTGGTCCGCCGCCTCCGCCGCAGCGACGGCCTCGGCGATCATCGTCGCGTCCGGCTCGGCCGCGTGCATGATCGGCATGCGCGGCTGACCGTCGGGGTAGAACTCGCCGGCCGGGTCGGGCCCGAGCTCGCCGATGTCCGCGCCACGGGCGTGCGTGATCGTCCACCCCGCGGGCGCGACGGCGCGCAGGCCGTCGAGCACCGTCTCCGACATGTGCCGCGGGTGCCCCTCCTCGCGCATCCAGTCCACCTGCCCGGAGCGGCCCGCCCAGTCGCCGAGCTGCGCGTCGACGTCGTCCGCGTTGGGTCCGACGACGGCGATCGTCCGCGGCTCCGGCGCGCCGGACGGCCCGGTCGCCCGCCCGTCGTCACCCGCGACGAGGTCGCCGCCGAGCGGCAGGACGCCCTCGTTCCGCAGCAGCACCAGCGAGCGGCGGGTGACCTCGAGGTTGGTCTGCTGGTGCGCGGCCGACCCGATGACGGCGACCTGCCGGGCCGGGTCGGGACGGCGCGGGTCCTCGAAGAGCCCGAGCTCGAACTTCACCGTGAGGATGCGCGCGACGGCCGCGTCGAGCTGCGCCTCCTCGATGAGCCCGTCCGCCACGGCCTTCTGCGCGCCCTCGAAGAACCCGGGGGTCGTCATCACCATGTCGTTGCCGGCGTTCACCGCCATCGCGGCGGCCTGCGTGTGGTCGGCGGCGATCTTCTGCTCCCAGACCATGCGACCGACGTTGTCCCAGTCGGTGATGAGGGTGCCGGTGTACCCCCACTCGCCGCGCAGGACGTCCTGCAGCAGCCACCTGTTGACGACGATCGGGATCCCGTCGGTCGACTGGTAGCCGATCATGAACGTCCGCGCGCCCTCGCGGGCGACGCGCTCGAACGGCGGCAGGAACCACGAGCGCAGCTTGCGCCGCGAGATGTCCGCCTCGGACGCGTCCCGCCCGCCCTGCGTCTCGGAGTACCCGGCGAAGTGCTTCGCGCACGCGAGGATCGCCGTCGGGTCCGTCAGGCCGTCCCCCTGGTACCCGCGGACCATCGCCGCCGCGAGCTCGCCGAGCAGGAACGGGTCCTCGCCGAACGTCTCGTTCACGCGGCCCCAGCGCAGGTCCCGCGTGATGCAGACGACCGGCGAGAACGTCCAGTGCAGACCGGTCGCGGACACCTCGACGGCCGTCACGCGCGCCATCTGCTCCGCGGCGGCCGGGTCCCAGGACGAGGCGACGCCGAGCTGCGACGGGAAGATCGTCGCCCCGCGCCAGAACGAGTACCCGTGGATGGCGTCGTCGGCGACGAGCAGCGGGATGCGCAGGCGCGTGCGCTCGACCGCGTCGAGCGCCTCGAGCACGCGCTGCGGGGAGGCGTGCAGGATCGAGCCGACGTGCATGTCGAGGACCAGGTCCTCGACGCCCGGCTGCGCGTCCAGCTGCAGCATCTGCCCGACCTTCTCGGGCAGCGTCATGCGGCTCAGCAGGTCGGCGACCCGCTCCGGGATGGACAGGGACGGGTCCTGGTACGGGAGCGTTTCCACGCGGGTGTCCTCTTCGACGTTCGGATCGTTACGACCGGCACGCCGACGCTAGCGGACACCCTCGGCGGCCCACACCCCTCCGGGACCGGCGCCCCCCTCCCCCCTCGCGCCCGTCCGCACACCCGTCCCCGCCGGCGAGTTCGCCAGTTCGGCCCGAGGTCGCCAGGTGGACCTGGCGACCTCGAGCCGGACCGGCGAACTGGGCGGCGGGGCGGGGTGGGCTGGCTGGGCAGGGCGGGGTGGACGGGGCGGGTGGACGGGATGGCGTCAGCGCGGGGTCACCACGGGGTGCCCGGGCCCGCCATCGACGTGTACGACGGGTTGCCCTCGGTGATCTCGCCGCGGCGGACGGGCCGGCCCGTGAACGCCGACGCGTAGATGGCCGCGACCAGGTCGAGCGTGTCGCGGGCCTCGCGCAGGCTGACCGGCAGGGTCGTGCTGGCGTCGAGCGCGTCGAGGATCGCGCCGACCTGCACGCCGTGCCCGCTGCCCGGTGCCTCGGCGTCGAGGCCCTCGACCCACCACGCGGCGGCGTCCTCGCGGCCGGGCGCCGCGGTGAGCCGCCAGTTCTGGTCCGTGTAGCCGTACAGGTGCTCCACCTCGACCGTCGCGGCCTCGGCGTCGATGCGGATGAACGAGGTCTCGCGCGGGGACAGCAGCGAGTTCATGACCGTGGCGACCGTCCCGTCCGCGAACCGGACGACCGCGGCGGAGACGTCCTCCGTCTTCGTCGGGCGCGCCCGGCGGGCCGCCATCGCCGTGACCTCCTCCCACGGGCCCAGCAGGGCGAGCAGCAGGTCCATCTGGTGGATGCCGTGGCCCATGGTCGGACCGCCGCCCTCGACCTCCCACGACCCGCGCCACGGCGCGTCCCAGTAGGAGTCGCCGCGGAACCAGAGCGTGTCGCACACGGCGACGAGCGGACGGCCCAGCGGACGCCCCTCCCCGAGCGCGCCGGCGACCCGCAGCCCCGCGTGGCCGAACCGGTGCTGGAAGACCACGGCCACGTCGACGCCGGTCCGCTCGCTGACCGCGAGCAGCTCGTCGAGCTCGGCGAGCGAGAGGGCCGGCGGCTTCTCGACCAGCACGGGCACCCCGGCCTCGAGGCACTGCGTCGCGAGCGGCACGTGCGTGCCGGGCGGCGTGCAGATGTGCGCGAGCGACGGCCTCACCCCGTCGAGACCGGCGAGCGCGGCGGCCAGGTCCGTCGTGGCGTGCGGGACGCCCATCTCGTCGGCGAAGGCGCGGGCGCGGTCGGCGTCCACGTCGACCACCGCCGCGACGCGGGCGCGGTCGCCGTGCGCGTTCACGGCGTGGACGTGGGCGTGGGCGATGGATCCGCCGCCGATGACGATCGTCTCGTGCACGAGGTCCCCTCGGGTCGGGTGGCCGTCACGACGAGCCGTCGTCGGTGACGGTGAATCGGTTCACTACTGTAGGTGACGCCCCACTCGACGAGGAGAGAGCGACACCGTGACAGCATCCGCGCAGCACCCCGACCGCGCACGCTGGCCCCTCGGGCTCGACGGCATCGGCTACGGCGGTGACTACAACCCCGAGCAGTGGCCCGACGAGGTCCGCGAGGAGGACGTGCGCCTCATGCAGGAGGCGGGCGTCACGATCGTCAGCGTCGCGATCTTCTCCTGGGCGCGCATCGAGCCGCGCGAGGGTGAGCTCGACTGGACGTGGCTGGACCGGACCATGGACCGCCTGCACGGCGCCGGCATCCGCGTCAGCCTGGCGACCGCCACGGCGAGCCCGCCGCCGTGGCTGACGACGAAGCACCCGGAGATCCTGCCCGTCCGCGACGACGGCACGGTCCTGTGGCCGGGCTCGCGCCAGCACTACCGGATCGCCTCCCCGGTGTGGCGCCGGTACGCGCTCGCGATGGCCCGGCGGGTCGCCGAGCGGTACGCCGACCACCCGGCGCTGTCGGTCTGGCACGTCGACAACGAGATCGGCTGCCACGTCCCGCACGACTTCTCCGACGACGCCGCGACGGCCTTCCGGGCGTGGCTCCGCGCCCGCTACGGCACCGTCGACGCGCTGAACCACGCGTGGGGCACGGCGTTCTGGTCCCAGCAGTACGGCTCGTTCGACGAGGTCCTGCCGCCGCGCACCGCCGCGACGCTGGTCAACCCGACGCACCGCCTCGACTTCGCCCGGTACTCCAGCGACGAGCTGCTCTCGTACTACACCGACCTGCGGGACGTGCTGCGCGAGGTCACCCCGCACGTGCCGGCGACGACGAACTTCATGGTCCAGCGGCACACGGGGAACATGGACTACGCCCGCTGGGCGGACGAGGTCGACGTCGTCTCGAACGACCACTACGTCTACGCCGACGACCCCGCGCCGCACGTCGAGCTCGCGTTCTCCGCCGACCTGACGCGGTCGGTCGCGAGGGGCGAGCCCTGGATGCTCATGGAGCACTCCACGTCCGCGGTCAACTGGCAGGGCCGCAACCGGGCCCGCACCTCGGACGAGTCGCTGCGGCACTCCGTGCAGCACCTCGCGCACGGCGCCGACGCGATCATGTTCTTCCAGTGGCGCCAGTCCGCCGCGGGGGCGGAGAAGTACCACTCGGCGATGCTGCCCCACGCGGGCACGGACACCGACGTGTGGCGCAACACCGTCCGCCTGGGGAACCTCCTGAAGGCGGTCGGCGAGGTGCGCGGCGCCACGCAGCGCCCGCGCGCCGCCGTGCTGTTCGACTGGCCGTCGACGTGGGCCGCGCAGCTCGACTCGCACCCGACGGACGCGCTCGACCCGCGGCAGCAGGCCGTCGCGCTGCACCGCGCGCTGGCCCGCCGGGCCGTCGAGGCGGACGTCGTCCGGGCGACCGAGGACCTGACGGGCTACGACGTCGTCCTCGTCCCCGCGCTGTACCTGGTCACCGACGAGGGCGCCGCCGCCGTCGCCGCGGTGGCCGAGCGCGGCGCGTCCGTGCTGGTCACGTTCTTCTCCGGGATCGTCGACGAGCACGACCACGTGCGCCTCGGCGGCTACCCGGGGGCGTTCCGCGACCTGCTCGGCGTGCGGACCGAGGAGTTCTGGCCGCTGCAGCCCGACGAGCGCGTCCGCCTGGACGACGGCACCGAGGGCGAGCTGTGGAGCGAGAAGGTGCACGCGCTGGACGGCACCGAGGTCGTCCGCCGGTTCGCCGGCGGCCCGCTCGACGGGGTGCCCGCGGTGACCCGGCGCGCGGTGGGCGCGGGCGCCGCGTGGTACCTCGCGACCTGGCCGACGGACGCCGACGCGCTGCAGCGGGTCGTCGACGCGCTCGTCGAGGAGTCCGGCGTGCCGCGCGTCGTCCCCGACCTGCCCGAGGGCGTCGAGGTCACCCGCCGGGTCGCCGACGACGGCCGGTCCTGGCTGTTCGTGCTCAACCACACGGGCGCCCCGGTCACGGTGGTGGCGTCCGGGCAGGCACTCGTCGACCCGCGCGACGTCGACGGCACCCTCGAGGTGGCCGCCGGTGCGGTCGAGGTGGTGCGCGAGGCGTCCTGACGCCGGACACGTGGACGGCCGCGGCACCGGGACGCCCCCGGGTGCCGCGGCCGTCGCCGTGCCCCTCACCTCACGCGGGCACCCACTCCTGCCAGCGGCCGAGGACCCGGAACCCGAGCTGCTCGTACAGCCCGCGCGCGGCCGCCGTCGCCTGGAGGGTGGCCGTGACCGCGCCGTCGCGGTGCGCGGCCGCGAGCGCGGCCCGCAGCAGGACGGTGGCCCAGCCCTGCCGCCGCGCGTCGGGACGCGTGACGACGAACGAGACGACGACGTCGTCGCCGACGGGCTGCAGCACGAGACCCGCCTCCTGCCCGGCGGTGGCGAACGCCCGCAGGCCCGGCACGCCGGTGACGAGGACCGGGTCGACGTCGTTGAGCCGGGCGACCACCGCCGGGTCGACCTCGTGGACGCCGCCCTCGCGCACGTCGTCCGCGCGCCCCTCGCCCGGCCCCGGCCCCGGCCGCGCGCCGGCGCGCGCCGCGCCGGCACCGTCCAGGCGGGCGAGCATGGGCCACGTGGCGACGTCCCGCCGCAGGCCCGCCGCCGCGAGCGCGGCCGCCCCCGCGTCGTCGTGCGACCAGGCCGCGAACGGGGCCGGCCCGACGGCCGCGAGCGCGTCCCGGACGACGTCGGCGTCGAGGACGGCCACGTTCGTCAGCACGGGGCGGCGCAGGTGGCGCAGCGCGACGAAGCCGGGCGCGCGCACGACGCGCGCCTCCGGGTCCGGGGCAGCGAGCGCGTCCCAGGAGGCGGCGAGCGAGCGCAGGTAGCGGGCGAACGGGTCCTCGGCCGCCGCGGTCGGCGCGCTCACGAGACGTCCGTGCGCCGGGCGGCCCGTGGGTGGGCGCCGCCCACGGGGAACGGGGCGTCCGGCGGAGGCGTCGGGACGGCGTCGGACCGGGGACGGGGCGGCACGCGCGGAACGGTAACCGGCCCCGCGTGCACCCGTCGCGAACTTTCGACCGGCGCCGACGTATCACCCGGTCCCGTCCCGCCCCTTCCCCACGGAGGGACGACGGGGAGGGCAGGACCGATGCACAGGATCACGGCGACGTCGACGCTCACGCACGCGGCGTGCGTGCAGATGCGGGACGGCGAGGTGGTGACCGCGACCCTGCACCGCGACGACGGCCTGCTCGTCGCGCACGTCTTCGGCCGGGAGGGCCTGACCACGCTCGCGTGGCCCTCCGCGCCGGTGCTCGACGCCATGGTCGAGGCGGGGCGCACGTTCGACGCGGGGCACGCCGCGGTCGTCGTCGACACCGCCACGGGCGACGTCCTGTTCACGCTCGACGGCCCGCACGGGGACGCGTGGCTCGCGGTGCCCGGGGCGGCGGTGCGGGCGGCACTCGTCCGCTGACCGGCGCACCCGCGCCCGTCCCGGACGCGGACCGGTGCCGCCGCACCGACGGTGAGGGCTGCCCGTCGGTGCGTGCCGCACGGGTCCGCCCGGGGCGGGCGCGGCCGGTGTCGGTGGCAGGCGCGAGGATGAGCCGTGCCCGCGTACGTGCTCGTCGCCCCCGACGCGTCCGCGCGCACCGTCGCCCTCGTCGACCTGGACGAGCACGCGGCGGAGACGGGCCGGCGCACGGTCCCCGACGACGACCTCCCGGACGAGGTCCGACGCGTCGAGGCCGCGCACGCCGCGGCGCCTCCCCGGTGGGTCTGGGACGACACACGCACCCGCTACCCCGCGCTGCTGGCAGCCGGCGTCCGCGTCGAGCGCTGCCACGACCTGCGGCTGTGCCACGCGATCCTGCGGCACTCCGAGCGCGCCGCGGCGTCCGCCCTGGCCCAGTCGCCGCCCGGCCCGTGGGACGCGGACGCCGTGGCCCCGCGCCCGCACGCACCGTCCTTGTTCGACGCGCTGGACGACGCCCCGGACCCCGTGCCCGCGGCGACCCGCGACCCGCTCGCCGAGCTGCGCGCCCAGCTCGACGCCGTCGCCGGCGCCACGCACCCCGGACGCCTGCGCCTGCTGCTGGCGGCCGAGTCCACCGGCGCCCTGATCGCCGCCGAGATGCACCACGACGGCCTCCCGTGGGACGCGTCCGTGCACGACGCGATCCTCACGGACCTCGTGGGCCCGCGGCCGTGGGGTGGCGCCCGGCCCCAGCGCCTGGAGGAGCTCGCCGACGAGATCCGCACCGCGCTCGTCGCCCCGCACCTCAACCCCGACTCGCCGCCGGACCTGCTGCGCGCGCTGCGCCTGCAGGGGTTCGACGTGCAGTCGACCAGCAAGTGGGAGGTGCAGGGACTCGACCACCCGGTCGTCGCGCCGCTGCTGGAGTACAAGAAGCTGTCGCGGCTGCTGTCCGCGAACGGGTGGGCGTGGCTCGACCAGTGGGTGCACGACGGGCGGTTCCGGCCGGACTACGTCGTCGGCGGGGTCGTGACCGGGCGGTGGGCGTCCGACGGCGGCGGCGCGCTGCAGCTCCCGGCCCAGGTGCGCGACGCCGTGCGCGCCGACCCGGGCTGGCGGCTGGTGGTCGCCGACGCGGCACAGCTCGAGCCGCGTGTGCTGGCGGCCATGTCCGGCGACCGCGACATGGCCGCCGCCGCCCGGCACGCCGACCTGTACCAGGGCGTCGCGGACGCGGGCGTCGTCCCGAGCCGCAAGGACGCCAAGTACGCGATGCTCGGGGCGATCTACGGCGCGACGTCCGGCGCGGCGGCGCAGCTCATGCCGCACCTGGCGCGGGCGTTCCCGCGCGCGGTCGCGCTCGTGGAGGAGGCCGCGCGGGCGGGTGAGCGCGGGGACGTCGTGACGACGTGGCTGGGGCGGTCGTCCCCGCCGGCGTCGGAGGCGCTGCGGGTCGCGCTGGCCGCGGCCGCCGGTGAGGGCGCCGGGGCGGACGACGTGCGCGAGACCCGCCGGCACGCCCGCGACCGGGGCCGGTTCACGCGCAACTTCGTCGTGCAGGGCACCGCCGCCGAGTGGGCGATGTGCTGGATGGCGTCCCTGCGGCGGCGCCTGCGCGGCATCGAGGGCCGTCCGCACCTCGTGTTCTTCCTGCACGACGAGGTCGTCGTGCACTCCCCCGCCGACGTCGCGGACGACGTCGCCACGGCCGTCCGGGAGTCCGCCGACGAGGCCGGCCGCCTCCTGTTCGGCGACGCGCCCGTCGACTTCGCCCTGGACCTGGCCGTCGTCGACTCGTACGCCGCCGCCGGTTGAGGCGCACGCCGCGTCCCGTCACGCTCGGCGGTCCAGCGGTGTGACGGCCTGGCGGAGCACGGCACGGCAGCCAACCGACGGGCTCATCGCCCCCCGTCGACGCCCTGCGGACGGTCGAGCCGGTGGGCGTGGTCGTCGACGGTGAGCGGACCGGTTCAGGCGGTCGCGGTGTGCGCGACACTCAGGGCGCGGGGGGCGACGCCGGCGAGCGTCGCGGACGCGACCTTCAAGGGCGCCGCCCCTGGGTGCGCCCGCCGGCACCTGCACGCCGACGACCACTCCGGCGACCGGGGCCATGGACTGGTGGTGGCCGGTATACGCGTCCAGCCGAACCTCGAGCGCGGCCGTGCCGCCGTGGTGGCCACCGCTGGTCGCCCGTTCGCCGTGAGCTGTGCCGGAGAGTCGCCCGTGCAGCCCCCGACCACGGGCCCGCACACGTGACGGAGTGCTGCGTCAGGATCTCGCTGTCAGGCGAGGATGACCGACGCCGAGCTCCCGCTCACGTGCAGCGCCGACTCACCGGAGACGTGGTACACGGACAGGTGTGCGGTGAAGGACGCATATGCAACCGCCGGACCCGACGACGACTGAGCTTCTCGTCGGATGCCGCCATCGACCGAGCAGCCTCCGCCGTAATTGGAACAGGACTTCCCCCAGTAGCTTCGCACGGCTGCCGGGTCACACTCACCGGCTTCCAGTCGATGCGGAAGGAATCTTCGCTCACGAGGTCACTGCTGTAGACCTTGCAGTTCGTCCTCCACAGTCCGGAAGTACCACAGCTCTGGATGCCGCGTATTGATGGACGCGTTGCCGCGAGATTCCAGAGCCGAGGACGGGTTCTCGAGGTTCGTCCACCGGCGAGAGCCGTCGGCGAACACCTCGACGGTCCGGTTGACGCCGTTCGCGTTGATCGTGAACGTGTCAACCGGTTCGGCGCCGCCCGTTGAGTCGGGCAGCACCCCCGACTGCATCTTGTTGATCAGGGCCTCCTGGGTGGGGGCATCGATGCCGACCTCGAGCATCCGGTCGCGCAAGGCCTGTACCTCCGCAGCATCGAGGACGGGCTCAGCATCGGGCGTTGCAGCCCACGTCGGCGCCGCGCCCGCAACAAGTGCTGTCGCGACGAGTGCGCTGGCCGCGGCGCGTCGTGTCCATGACGTCAGAACCGATGTGTGCATTGGTGTTCCCCCTAATAGCCATCGTTGACGAGTGCCAAGGACCAGCAGAGGCGCTCTTCGCCTGGGCAGCGCCTGATGGATTCAGTGGTGACGTCCGTCGGCCCGCTCTTGACCGGCGCGTCGGCCCTAGTACGGTGACGGAATGTTCGGCAACGACAACATCCTGCTCGCGGCCGTCGTCTGGCTCGCTGCGGCCGCCGTCGTCGCCGGGGGAGCATCGGCGTTGATCCGGCGGCGGCGCGCGTCGCGCACCGGGCGGGCCACCTCCCCCGGGACGGACGGTGACCGGACATAGCCGCCGGTCACTTCACACCTGGGGATCGTCCTCTCGTGCACCCGCGTGCGCTCACCGGGTGGGGGCATCGGCGCGCCACTACTGTTCCCCCGTGTCGACGACCCCCTACGGCAGCGCCGGTGCACCCGGCTGGCCCGGTACGCCCAGCACCGCGACGTCCCTCCAGCCGGCCGCCGTGCCGACGCAGTGGGCGGGGGGACGTGGGCGGTCGGCGACCGCGACGGTCGTCGCGGCGGTCGGCCTGGCCCTGGCGGGGCTCGCCGCGCTGGCCGGGATAGCCGTCGTCATGCTCCAGGTCGGCATGGGGCCGGGCCTGACGGGCACGCTGCTCGCGCTGGTGCCGCTGGCGGTCGTGCTGTGGGGCGTGCGGTGGCTCGACCGGTGGGAGCCCGAGCCGCGCGGGGCGCTCCTGTTCGCGCTGCTGTGGGGCGCGGGCGTCGCGGTCCTGGTGTCCGCGGTCGTCAACGACCTGGCCGCGTGGACCGTCGCCAACGCGACCGGGAGCCTGGACGCGGGCGCGCTGGTCGCGGCGGTGGTGTCCGCGCCGATCATCGAGGAGGTCGCGAAGGGCGCCGGCGTGCTGGTGCTCTACCTCGCGCGGCGCCGCTACTTCGACGGCGTGGTCGACGGCATCGTCTACGCCGGGATGGTCGCCGCGGGCTTCGCGTTCACCGAGAACATCCTCTACTTCGGCCGCGCCGGTGACGCGCTCGCCGAGACGTTCGTGCTGCGCGGCCTCGCGACGCCGTTCGCGCACCTGCTGTTCACCGCGTGCACGGGCGCCGCGCTGGGCCTCGCCGCGCGCTCGCGCAGCCGCGGGGCCGTGTGGTGGCTGCTGCCGCTGGGCCTGCTCGGCGCGATGGTCGCGCACTCCGCCTGGAACCTCACGTCCGTCATGGCGGGCGGGTCGTACCTGAGCATCTACGTGCTCGTGCAGGTGCCGATCTTCCTCGGGGTCGTCGGCATCGCGCTGTGGCTGCGCGGCAAGGAGCGCCAGGTCGTGCAGCACCGCCTCACCGAGTACGCGCAGGCCGGCTGGTTCGCGCCGCACGAGGTGCAGATGCTGTCGTCGCTGCGCCTGCGCCGCGCGGCGGTCGACTGGGCCGGCCGCGTCGGCGGGCCGGCGGCGGCGGCCGCCATGCGGGACTTCCAGCGGCGTGCGACCACGCTCGCGTTCCGCCGCCAGCTCGCCGTCAGCGGGCGCGCCGACCTGCGCACGCACGGCCTCGACGAGCGCGAGACGCTCGCGTCGCTCACCGGGGACCGCAGCCGCGTGCTCGCCTCGGCGGGCCGGGCCTGACACCGCGCCGCGGGCACCCGTCGCCGGGCGCGTGCGGTCGCGCGCGACCGCACGGGGCGGGGCGCGTCAGGCGTCACGGGCGCGCTCGGGCCGCGAGCGGGCCCCGCACGTCACGCCGGCGGAGGAGCGCCTACGCGCCGAGGTCCCACGTCTGCAGCCGCCCGCACATCCCGTACCGGCGTGGGGCGGGCGCGGCCTCGATGCGCTCGGCACGCGCGAGCTGCAGGTGCGGCGCCGCACCGCGCATGAGCCCCTCGAGCACCCGTGCGGTGCCGTCGGTGTCGGCGAACGCGGTCCGCCCCCACAGGTCCTGCCAGCGCGGCACCTGCGGGCGGACCAGCCGCACCGCGGCCTCGAAGAACGGCAGCAGCGCGGCCCGCGGGCCCTGCCGCTCGGCGGCGGCGAGCAGCGCCGCGTACCCCTCGAGCGCGAGGTCGCGGCGGGCGCGGGCGGCCGCCGCGACGTCGGCGTCCGAGACGACGCCGCGCGTCCCGCCGGTCGGCAGGGCCGCCGCGGCCCGGTAGGACGCGCCGTCGGCGAGCACCTCGGGCGGGAACGTCATGACGGCGTCCCCCGCCTCGGGCAGGCCCGCGTTCGACATGATCACGAGGACCTCGAGGTCCCCGTCGTTGACCGCGCGGTGGATCACACCGGGACGCATCTGCACGATCACGCCTGGCGCCAGCGGGTGCACCGCGAACCCGTCGGGGCCCAGCGTGTGCACCGCGCCGGTGCCGGACACGACGACGTAGGCCTCCGCGGAGGCCACGTGCATGTGGGGTGTGCCGCTCCCGGCGAGCCCGACACCGTCGGGGGCCGCCCAGTCGTACACCCGCAGACGGCTCACGGAGACGCCGCCGGGCAGGGTGGTCATGCGGACAGGATGCCCGTCCCGAGCTCCGCGAGTGCGGCGGCCGACGCAGGATCACCCGTTCCGTCCGCGACGATCACGGCATACCGGAAACGCAGGGTGGCACCGGCGTCGAACGGCACCTCCTCGCTGAAGAACGGTGCCGGGTTGAGGCACGCGAACATGTCGCGGCGGGCGAACCACTGCGGCGGGTGCACGGGGTTGTCGGGAGCGTCGACCATGACGATCGTCGCGGCGTTGCCGGTGCCGTCCTGCCGGCCGGTGAAGCCCATCCACGGCCCGCGCTGCCCGCGCACCTCCTCGCCGCCGGCGAAGTCGGGCGCCAGCAGGGTGCCCCCGGTGAACGAGCGCGGACCGCGCCAGAACAGCCCGCCGTAGCCGGCGTTCTCGCGGCCGCGCGTCGTCGGCGAGCCGATGGGCAGGTCGCGGCCGGAGACGTTCGTCATCGTGGTGTCGAACAGCAGCACCCACGCGTCGTCACGGTCGGCCGGGACGACGACCGCCAGGGCGCGGTCCTCGTCGACGACGTGCTCGCCGCCCTGCGTGTGCCACGCGAGCGTGTGCGCGAGGTCGACGCGGTCCCCCGCGGTCCCGGTCGAGACGTCGAGTCGGGTGAGCGCCTGGTGGTCCATCGACCCGTCGTTGTCGAGCTGCACGTACCCGTGCTCGGACGCCTCGAGCGAGACGAACGTCGGCCCGCCCCAGAAGTTCTCGTCGCCGACCACCGGCAGCGACCACGCGACGCCCTTGTGCCACACGTGGTCGTGCGGGCGGAACTCGCTGACCAGGTCGCCGCCGCGCGTGCGCAGCGGGTGCACGTACGGCTTGGGCGACTCGAGCTGCACGTCGTCGGGCACGTACACGTAGCGGGCGAGCGTCGTGCCGTCGTGGACGACGTCGACGGCCCGGCCGACGTCGTGCAGCGCGCGCAGCGCGGGTCGGGTGTCGAGGCGGGGCAGGCGGGTGGTCATCGGGCGGCTCCGGTGGGGACGGTGGAGGTGGTGTCGGGGGACGCACCGGCGGCGGGCGCGTCGGCGGCGGCGCCCTCGGCGGGCACGGCCAGCGGGGTGCCGGCGGGCGGTGTCGGTGGCAGCTCCACCGTGTCGCCGTCCGCCGCGGGGTCGAGGTCGCCGAGCCCGAGGTCGTCCACGAGGACGGGGCGCCCGAGGGCCATGGACCGGTTGGCCGCGATGCCGACGGCCACCGCGCGCAGGCCGTCCCGGTAGCCCGCGGCGCGGCCGAGCGGGTCGGGCCCGACCCGCAGGTCCCGGCGGAAGACGTCCATGAGCAGGATCGCGTCGCCGCCGCCGTGCCCGCCGATGCCCTGCGGGATGCGCCACTCGCGCGCCGGCTCCCAGTGCCGCTGCACGAGCAGGCGCTCGCCCTCGGGGCGCGTCGCCTGCGCCGCGACGCCCTCCGGGGTGGCCGACGGGTCCAGCACGGCGCGGCCGTCGGCGTCGAGGATGACGGCCCCGCGCTCGACCACCTCGAGCTCGGCGCGTCCCTCGGTGCCGTTGACGACCACGCGGTACCCCTCCCAGGGGCTGTGCGCGTTGAGCGAGTAGGTGAGGGTGGCGCCGCCGCGGTAGTCGACGACGAGGGACATGTTGTCCTCGATGGTGATGCCGGGGCCGAAGACGTCCTGGTCGCGGCGGTACCCGTCGTGGTGCTCGGCGTCGAGGTAGAGGGCCTTGAGGCGCGGGTCATGGGTGAGGTCGAGGGACCACGGGTCGCCCGTCGTGCCGGTGCCGCGCTCGGGACGCGGGCCCATGCCGCGCACCGCGGCGTTGTCGTCGCCGTAGAAGCGCAGCCCGCCGGACGCGTACACGCGCGCGGGCACGTCGTGCAGCCACCAGTTGACGAGGTCGAAGTGGTGGCTCGACTTGTGCACGAGCAGTCCGCCGCTGTTCGCCTTGTCCCGGTGCCAGCGGCGGAAGTAGTCGGCGCCGTGCACCGTGTCGAGCACCCACTCGAAGTGCACGCTGGTCACGCGCCCGATCTCGCCCGACGCGATGACCTCGCGCAGGGACGAGTTCCGCGGGGCGTACCGGTAGTTGAACGTCATGACGACGTCGCGGCCGGTGCGGGCGACGGCGCGGACGATCGTGCGGCAGCCCTCGACGGTGGTGGTGAGCGGCTTCTCCACCACGACGTCGGCGCCGGCGTCGAGCGCGCGGGCGACCACGCCGGCGTGCGCGTGGTCGGGCGTCGTGACGATGACGACGTCGACGCGCTGCTCGTCGACCATGCGCTCGACGTCCTGCGCGCCGTACCGCGGCAGGCCCGCGGGCCCGCCGAGGCCGAGCGCCTCGCCGACCTGGGCGTCGTACCAGTCCATGCGGCCGGGGTTCGTGTCGCACCACGCGACGATCTCGCCGACGTCGGCGTGGTCGCCGGTGAGCGCGGTGACGTACATGCCCGCGCGGTGGCCGGTGCCGACGACCGCGTAGCGCAGGCGACGCCGGTCGGCGGGCGGCGGGGCGAACGCGGGCACGACCGCCGGGTCGCCCTCGGTGGCCCGGCTGGAGGCGGGGCGGGGTGCGGTGGGGTTCTGGTCGGACTCGTTCACGGGGGTCCTTCGACGACGTCGGCGATGGCGAGCGGCGCTCCCGACGGCGGATGTCGGGAAAGCGCGTTCCGTAACGCGGACCACACTAGCCGACGCGTCCGCGCGCGCGAGCGCCGGTCCACGGACCGCCTTCCCGTCGGCCGTACCGTTGCGTATGCTGGCGGTACTACAACGTTGTAAACGTCGCCCCCGAGCGGCGTGCCCGATCGGAGACCCATGACCCAGCGCGCCAGCGTCCTGCTGCACCCCGCCTTCCGCACCGGCACCATCGACCGCCGCCTGTTCGGCTCGTTCGTCGAGCACCTCGGCCGCGCCGTCTACACGGGCATCTACGAGCCCGGGCACGAGACGGCCGACGAGCACGGCTTCCGGCGGGACGTCGCCGACCTCACCCGCGAGCTCGGCGTCACCATGGTCCGCTACCCCGGCGGCAACTTCGTGTCGAACTACGTCTGGGAGGACGGCGTCGGCCCCGTCGAGGACCGCAAGCCGTTCATCGACCTCGCGTGGCGCACGATCGAGCCCAACACGATCGGCACCGACGAGTTCCTGCAGTGGGCCGAGCGCGAGGGCGTCGAGCCGATGATGGCCGTCAACCTCGGCACGCGCGGCGTCGCCGCCGCCGCGGCCCTCGTCGAGTACTGCAACGGCGAGGCCGGCTCGCGCTGGGCCGACCTGCGCATCGCCAACGGCCGCGAGAAGCCGTACGGCGTGCGCCTGTGGTGCCTCGGTAACGAGATGGACGGGCCGTGGCAGATCGGCCACAAGGACGCGCACGAGTACGGCAAGCTCGCCGCCGAGGCCGGCAAGGCGATGAAGCTCGTCGACCCGTCGATCGAGCTCGTCGCGTGCGGGTCGTCGTCGATGACGATGCCGACGTTCGGCGAGTGGGAGCAGACCGTCCTGTCGTACACGTACGACCTGGTCGACCACATCTCCATGCACGCGTACTACGAGGAGATGGACGGCGACCGCGCGTCCTTCCTCGCGTCCGGCACGTCGATGGACCGGTTCATCCGCCGCGTCGTCGCCTCCGCCGACGCGGTCGGCGCCCGCCGCCGGTCCGACAAGCAGATCACCATCTCGTTCGACGAGTGGAACGTCTGGTACCTGCAGACCCGCTTTCCCGGCGAGCAGAACCTGCCGCTGCAGTCGGACGCGCCGCGCATCATCGAGGACGTCTACTCCGGGCTCGACGCCGTCGTCGTCGGCGACCTCATGGTCACGCTGCTCAACCACGCGGACCGCGTCCCCGTCGCGTGCCTGGCCCAGCTGGTCAACGTCATCGCGCCGATCATGACCGAGCCCGACGGCCCGGCGTGGAAGCAGCCGACGTTCCACCCGTTCGCGACCACGGCGCGTCTCGCCCGCGGCGACGCGCTCGACGTGCGCGTGGACGCCCCGACCATCACCACCGCGAAGCACGGCGACGTGCCCGCGGTGACCGCGGCGGCGACGTGGGACGGGCCGGAGGCCGACGGGCAGGTCGCGGTGTTCCTGGTCAACCGCACGGCGGAGCCGGTCGAGGTCGAGCTGAAGCACCCGGGCGTCGCGCTGACGCTCGGCGGCGGCCTGCAGGTCACCGCGGACCACGAGCCCGCGGTGCACGGCCCCGAGCACGCGGCGAAGGTCGAGGCGGAGCACGTGACGGCCCTCGACACGGCGCCCGTCACGGCGTCCGGCGCGGGCACCACGACGCTCACGCTGGCGCCCGAGTCGTGGACGGCCCTGGGCGGCACGGCCCGCACGGCCTGATCCCCCCTCGCAGCGGCGTGCCGCTCCCGCTCCGGCCGCGGCCGGACGGGCGCGGCACGCCGTTCGTCGTCCCCGGGGGCGCGCCCGACCGGCCGGCGGTCAGGCGGGGCGGTCCGCCGGGACCGTGAGCCGCTCGACGACCGTGGGCAGCCACCGCGCCGCCAGGTCCTGCGCGCGCACGGCGCCACCCGAGAGCTCGGCCGTGCGCCGGTCGGCCTCGTAGCCCTCCGCGACGAGCAGCAGCACCTGCCGCGCGTCGACGACGAAGCGCCGGCCCACGTGGGTGGCGAGCCGCTCGACCTCGGCGGCGCACTCCGCCACCATCTGCTCCTCGAGCTCGAGGTAGCCGCCCGCCACCGCCGGCTGGCGCAGCGCGAGCAGGCGCAGCTCGCTGCTCACGACGCGCCAGCGCCGGTCGCCGGAGGCGCCGCGGCCCGCGCCCGCGCGTCCTACGGCCCCCGCACGGTCGCCGCCCTGGCCTGAGGAGCCGGCCCCATCCCGAACCCGGACGTCGTCAGCACCGGCCCACCCGACTCCTGACGAGGTCCGGGTTCACCGCGTACCGACGCCGGTGAACCCGGAGTTCTCCACGGCAACCGGCCCTGTGACGCGGAGACCTCCGGGTTCGACGTCACCGACCACCGAGGGATTCCCTCATCGGGGACGGGGGCAGACCCCCTCTCGTGTCCGGCGTCAGCCCGCGGGGACGGCGGCGGGTCGCGGCGCCGGGGCGACCGCCCGCCACGTGAGGACCGCCGCAGCCGCCGTCACCGGGACCCAGATCAGGCGCTCCGGCAGCGACGGCGACGCGAGGTTGACCGCGCAGCCGACCGTCAGCAGGGCCGTCGTGCCGCGCAGCACCACGCGCCGCAACCGCGCGCCGCCGGCCCCGGCCGCGACCGCCGCCAGCGCGCCGTACACGGGGACCATCGCCGCGCTGGTCGTCCGCAGGTCGTCCGGGAGGACGCCCGCGTGCCCGCCGCCGTAGGCCACCGCGCCCCACGGCGCGCCGGCCGCCAGCGCCAGCTGGAAGCCGGCCACACCCGCCAGCAGGACGGCCGCAGCCCGCCCCGCGTCCTTCTCCGAGATCCTCGTCATGGCGCCATCACAGCATATCTGTCAGATATAGTCGAGACAATGAGCCGCCGCGCGCAGACCGACGTCGCCGTCCTGGGTGCCCTGACGCTCGAGCCCATGACCGGGTACGCGCTGCGCGCCGCGATCATGGGCACGCTCGGCCACTTCTGGAGCGAGAGCTTCGGCCAGATCTACCCGACGCTCGCCCGGCTCACGGCGGACGGGCTCGTCACCAAGGACGACGACGGACGGTTCACGATCACGGCCGCCGGTCGCGCCCACCTGCGCACGCGGCTCGCCGAGCCGTACGACGCCACGCCGCCGCGCAACCCGCTCCTGCTGCGGCTGTTCTTCGGCCGCACCCTGGGACGCGACGCGTGCCGTGCCCTCCTGCGCGACACGGGTGCCCGCGCGACCGCGCAGCTCGCCGCGCTGGCCGCGGTGCGGGACGAGATCGCCGCCGAGACGCCGTCGCCCGACCACCCGTACGCCCTGGTCACCCTCGACTACGGCGAGCGGATGGCGCGCGCGCACCTCGAGTGGGTGGAGGCGTCGCTGCGCGCGCTGGACACGCCCGACGACCGAGCGCCCGCGTCGGTCCTGGACGCGCCCGACGACTGAGTCCCCGCGTCGGTCCTGGCCCCGCCCGACGACTGAGCGCCCGCGTCAGTCGTGGACCCGCCCGACGACTGAGCGCCCGCGTCAGTCGTGGACCCGCCCGACGACCGAGGGCGCCCTCAGCCCCGCCGCGCCGCGGCCCGGTGCTCGACCGCGACCACCGCGAGCGACAGCAGCCCCGGCACCAGCACGGCGAGCGGCGGCAGCATCCACACGATGACGCCGCACAGGCCCATCGCGACGACGAGCAGGCCCGACCCGGTCAGGTCGTCCCCGGCGCGGGCCCCCGCGTCCCGCATCACCTGCCGCCAGGACGCCCCGCGCTGCCACCCGCCGGCGGCGCGCAGCAGCACGACCGCGAGCATCGCCGCCACCGCGAGGGACAGCACGAGCACGCCCGTGCCGCCGGGCAGCATGCCGGTGCCCGCGACGGCGGTGTTGAACCACAGCAGCACGAGCAGCGCGAGCGACGCCAGCGCGTAGGGCCACACGCCGCGCAGCGCGGCCACGAACTCGTGCCACAGGTCCGCGACGCGGTCGGTCTCGCCGGTCAGGTGGCGGCGCACGTGCGCGGCGCCGGCGGCCAGCGCGGGCAGCACGGTCACCACCGGCAGGCTCAGCACGGAGACGCCCAGCCCCACCACGAGCACCTCGCTGAACAGCCCGAAGCGTCCGCCGCCGAACGCGGCCCGGCGCTCGGGCGCGGTGGGGTCGGGGCGGCGGGTCTCGTCGTCGGGGGCGTCGGTCATGGTCACAGCCTCACACGTGGGGACGGGTCGGTCGGGCGACGGCCGGGGGTCGCCGCCGACGTGCGCCGGACGCACGGCGGCCGGTCGACGGCGCCCCCCGGCTGCCGCCGACCGGCCGTCGCCGGTGGTGCGTGGTGCGGGTGCGCTCAGCCCTTGAGGCCCTGCGTCGCGACGCCCTGCACGAGGTACCGCTGGAACACCAGGAAGAACAGCAGCACCGGCAGCAGCGCGAGCACGGCCATGGCCATCTGCGCGCCGTAGTCGGAGACCGTGGTCTGGTCGACGAACAGGCGCAGGGCCAGCGGCAGCGGGAACGTGTCGGGCGAGCTGAGGTAGATCAGCGGGCCGAAGAAGTCGTTCCACGACCAGATGAACGCGAAGATCGAGCTGGTCACGAGGGCCGGCTTCATGAGCGGCAGCATGATCGAGGTGAAGATCCGCACGTGCCCGGCGCCGTCGATGCGCGCGGCCTCGTCGAGCTCGCGCGGCAGGTTCCGCATGAACTGCACCATGAGGAACACGAAGAACGCCTCGGCGGCGAGGAACTTGCCGATGAGCAGCGGCACGTACGTGCCGACCAGGCCGAGCTGGTTGAACACGATGTACTGCGGGATGATCACGACGTGGAACGGCAGCAGCAGCGTGCCGATCATGAGCGTGAAGAACAGCCCGCGGCCGGGGAAGTCGATCCGCGCGAACGCGTAGGCGCTGACCGAGCAGGACAGCGTGATGCCGACGACCGACCCGACGGCCAGCACCAGCGAGTTCATGAAGAACTGCCAGAACGACACGCCGGCGATGCCGGCGAGCGCCTTCGTGAAGTTCGCGAGGCTCGGGTCGGTCGGGATGATGCTGACCGAGCCGATGATCTCGCTCGACGGCTTGAGCGTGGACACGAACATCCACACCGCCGGGTAGAGGATCACGGCCACCACGGCCAGCGAGATCACGTGGAACACCACGGAGCGCGCGCGGCTGCGGCCCTGGTTGCGGCGGCGCAGGGCCGCGGAGTGCTCGGCGGTCGGGAGGCCCTGGCGCCCGGACGTGGCCGGCGACGTCGCCGGTGCGGTCGTGCTCACTTGGACTCCCCCGAGTAGTGCACCCACCGGTTCTGGGTGCGGAACATGACGAAGCTGATCGCGCCGACGACCAGGACGAGCACCCAGGCCATCGCCGAGGCGTAGCCCATCTGGAAGTCCCGGAAGCCGCGGAAGTAGAGGTACAGCGTGTAGAAGAGCGTCGAGCGCGCGGGGCCGCCGGTGCCGGAGGAGATGATGAACGCCGACGCGAAGATCTGGAACGCGTGGATCGTCTCGAGCAGCAGGTTGAAGAACAGCACCGGCGAGAGCATCGGCAGCGTGATCTTGAGGAACTTGCGCACGGGGCCGGCGCCGTCGACCGACGCGGCCTCGTACAGCTCGGTCGGGATCTGCTTGAGGCCCGCGAGGAAGATGACCATCGGGGCGCCGAACTGCCAGATCGTCAGCAGGATCAGCATCGGCAGCGTGCGGCCCGGGTCGCCGACCCAGCCGCCGGCCGGCAGGCCCAGCGTCTGACCGGCGCGGTCGACGATGCCGTTGTCGATGAACATCGCCTTCCAGACGATGGCGATCGAGACGCTCGCGCCGATGAGCGACGGGGCGTAGAACGCGGACCGGTAGAAGCCCTGACCGCGGTGGCTGTTGTTGAGCAGCATCGCGACCGCGAGCGCCGAGACCAGCTTGAGCGGGGTCCCGATCAGCGCGTAGAGGGCCGTGACCTTCCACGCCTGGATGTAGTTCGGGTCCTGGAAGAGCCGCTGGAAGTTCTCGATGCCGACCCACTCCGGCGACGTGAACAGGTTGTAGTTCGTGAACGCCAGGTACAGGGACGCGATCATCGGCCCCGCGGTGAGCAGGACGAAGCCGAGGAGCCACGGGGCGAGGAAGGCGTAGCCGGCTCGGGTCTCGGCGGCCTTCCGGCGGCGGCGCATCGGCGAGGGGGACGCGGGGGTCCGCGTCGCGCGCGCCTCGGCGGTGAGGGTCACGGTGCTGTCCGATCTGTGGGTGCGGGCCGTCGGGCCCCGGGTCCCCACCGCGGGGACCCGGGCGCCCCGGGCACGGGTGCCGGCGTCGCTGCCGGCGGGTGCGGTCCGGGCCGCGCGGGTGCGCGCGGCCCGGACCGCGGGGTCACATGGTGGCCATCTCCGCCTCGGCGAACCACTCGCTCGCGAACTGCTCGGGCGTGATGGTGCCGTAGTTGAGGTTCTCGCCGAGCTCGAGCCACTTGGCCTCGATGGTGCCGAAGCCCTTGACGGGGATCGGCGTCGTCTCGGTGACCTCCTCGGCGACGGCCTCCTCGTAGGCGATGACCTTCGCGTCGACCGAGCCCTCCTCCGTCTCGACGGCGGCGCGCTGCTCCTCGTCGGCGGGGACGCCCTTCGACGTGCCGAAGATGCGGCCGACCTCGGGGTCGGTGAGCAGGAAGTTCACCAGCGTGGCGGCGGCCTCGGGGTGCTCGGTGTTCGCGCCGATCGAGTAGAGCATCGACGGCTTGAAGAACAGCGCCTTCTCCCCCGGCTCGACGGACGGGATCTGCGTGATCTCGATGTTCTCCGTGCCCGAGTCGGCCACGTAGCCGGCGAGGAAGTTGTCCCAGCTGATCTCGGACGCCGACTCGTTCACCGTGAAGCCGCCGAGGGGCTTGAGGGCGACGCCGCGCTCCACCGGGTAGACGGCCTTGTTCGCGCGCAGGTCCGCGGTCATCTCGAGGTACTCGACGACGTCGTCCTCGTCGAAGCCGAGCGTGCCATCCTCCTCGAACGGGGTGATGCCCTTCTGCAGCAGGTACTGCACGAAGAACCAGAACGTGGCCGTGTAGTCGCCGGCGCCGTAGATCTGGTAGCCCTCGGCCGTCGACTGGCCGGCGGCCGCGACGGACGCGATGAACTCGTTGTACTCGTCGTACGTGTAGGTCTCCGCGTCGGGGAACTCGACGCCCGTCTGCTCGAGCAGGTTCGGGTTGACGAACATGCCGAGCGTGTTGGTCGACGTCGGGATGCCGATGGTCTTGCCGTCGAGGACGCCCGACTCGACGAGCGTCTCGTCGAAGCCCGACAGGTCGATGGCGCCGCTGTCGATGTGCTCCTGCAGGTCGAGCAGCTGGCCGCTCTGGTTGAACTCGCGCAGGTAGGACAGGTCGAACTGCATGACGTCGGGCAGGTTGCGCCCGGCCGCCTCGGTGGACCGCTGGGTCCAGTAGTCCGGGAACGCGGCGAAGGTGCCGTTCACCGTGATGTGGGGGTACTCCTCGTTGAAGAGCTCGAGCGCCTCGTTGTAGCGCGCAGCGCGGTCGTCGTTGCCCCACCACGTGAAGTTGAGGGTGACGGGTGTGGTGTCGGCGGTGCCACCGGCCGAGGGGGCGGCGTCGCCCCCGTTGCCGCTGCCGCTGCAGGCGGCGAGGCCGAGGGCGGCCACGACGGCCATGCCGGTGGCCGTGAGGACGGATCGCTTCATTGCGGTGAGCCTCCTTGCTCGGGGTGAAAGCGCATTCCGCACGCTAGGCGCGGCTCTCGGGGGGTGTCAACGCTTCGCGATGAAACGTTACAATCGCGTTGTCCGAGGGGGCAAGCGCCACCCTGGACGCAGGAGCGGGCGAGTGCCGGCTCCCGGCAACCACCCGCCCGACGACGCGCACCGAGGTGACCGCCATGACCCGCCGACAGCTCCCGAAGTGGTCCGAGCTGGCGCCGCTCCTGCAGCCCAAGCCGCTGCGGCTCGACCCCACCCGCCGGGCGCTGGAGGACGCGCTCACCATCGCCGACCTGCGCCGCGTCGCCAAGCGTCGCACGCCCCGCTCGGTGTTCGACTACACCGACGGCGCCGCCGAGGCCGAGATCACGCTGCGCCGCGCGCGCCGCCTCTTCCGCGACCTGGAGCTGCGGCCGTCGATCCTGCACGACGTCAGCCACGTCGACACCACCACCGAGTACCTCGGCAAGCCGTCCGCGCTGCCGTTCGCGTTCGCCCCCACCGGGTTCACGCGGATGATGCACCACGAGGGCGAGCGGGCCGTCGTGCGCGTCGCCGAGCGCCGCGACATCCCCTACGCGCTGTCCACCATGGGCACGACGTCCATCGAGGACGTCGCCGCGGAGGCACCCGACGCGCGCAAGTGGTTCCAGCTGTACGTGTGGAAGGACCGCGGCGCCGGCGAGGACCTCATGGCCCGCGCGAAGGCCGCCGGGTACGAGGCGCTCATGCTCACGGTCGACGTGCCGGTGGCCGGCGCCCGGCTGCGCGACACCCGCAACGGGTTCTCGATCCCGCCCGCCCTCACCGTGAAGACCGTGCTCGACGCGGGCATGCACCCGGCCTGGTGGATGAACCTGCTCACCACCGAGCCGCTGACGTTCGCGTCGCTCAACTCGTGGGGCGGCACGGTCGCCGACCTGCTGGACAAGCTGTTCGACCCGACCATGACGATCGCGGACCTCGAGTGGCTGCGCGCCTCGTGGGACGGCCCGCTCATCATCAAGGGCGTCCAGACCGTCGAGGACGCGCGCCGCGTCACCGACGCCGGCGCGGACGCCGTCGTGCTCTCGAACCACGGCGGACGCCAGCTCGACAAGGCACCCGTGCCGCTGCGCCTGCTGCCCGACGTCGTCGACGCCGTCGGCGACCGCACCGAGGTGTGGGTCGACACGGGCATCACCAACGGGTCGGACGTCGTCGCGGCGCTCGCGCTCGGCGCGAAGGCCACGCTGATCGGCCGCGCGTACCTGTACGGGCTCATGGCCGGCGGCGAGCGCGGCGTCGACCGGGCCGTCGAGATCCTGGGCCGCGAGGTGCGGCGGACGATGGCGCTGCTGGGCGTCAACGACGTGAGCCAGCTCGGCGAGCGGCACGTCCGCCTGCCCTGACACGCGGCGGACGGTGCGTGCCGCACCGCCCGCGGCCGGTCGGCGCCGCCCCCCTCGTCGGCGCCGACCCCTGGTCGGCGGCGGTCGCGGGCTGCCGCCCCGGGGTGTCAGTCCTCGCCGAACCAGCGGACGGGCGCCTCGAGGGCGTCGACGAACGTGTCCGACCGCTGCCACCGCCGCTCGACCGGCTCGGCGGCGTCCACTGGGCGTAGATGGGCAGCCCCCGGATGCAGAGGCCGTACTCGACGGTCCACCCGCACGCGGTGCAGCGCAGGTGGTGCACGAGCGTGCAGCGCGAGTCGGACTCGAAGATCGCGTTCGTGCTCTCGGCGGGCAGTCGGCGCGCAGGAGCTGCATCCCGCCGGCGGCGACGGACGCGAGCAGCCGCCGCGTCGTCGCGAACGGCTCGATGAAGGCCGTCCCGTCCGGGAGCGCCGTGCGCACCGGGACGTCGTCGCACACGCACACGTGGTCCACGGCGAGCACGCTGGCGGGGGCGACGCCCCGCGTCCCCACCAGAGGTGAGCCACGGAGGCTCCGGTCCGGTCACCAGCCCGCCCGGCCGGCGGGCCACCCGCCGCAGGCCGACGACGGGCGCAGCGCGACTGTGCCCGCATCCGGATCGCGGGACACGTCCCGCGCGAACCCCGGTCCGAGCGCGCTGCGGACCGACCGCCGCAGTGTGACGGTGCCCGCGTCCGCATCGCGGGACACGTCCGGCGCGAACCCCCGGTTCGAGCGCGCTGCGATCCGACAGGCGCACCGGATCCGCGGTTCGCGTGCCGGTCGTCTCATCGCCCGGGACGCCGGCGCGCGCGCGACGCAGGTCGGCCCGCCGCCCGGACTGCGCACCGGCCGGCCCGGCACGCTCCGGGCGCCCGGGCCGGGTCGTGCCGGACGACCGGACGGCCGGGACGCCCCGGACGACCCGGACCGCGTCCCACCCAGCGTGAACCGTTTCAGGACTGGATCTGGAAACCGTTCTCCCCCGTACCGTCCTCGCACCCGGCGGGCACCCGCGCGCCGACGTCGAAGGGGACGACATGAGACCGATCCGAGCCGCTGCCGCCACAGCGGCGCTCGCGACCGCCGCGGCCGGCCTGGCGCTCGCGCCCGCGCAGGCCGCGCCCGGCTGCCGCGTCACGTACGCGGTGACGAACCAGTGGGGTGGCGGCTTCGGCGCCGACATCCGCGTCGAGAACCTCGGCGACGCCATCGACGGCTGGACGCTGACCTGGGACTTCGCCGCCGGGCAGACGGTGACGCAGGCGTGGAACGCCGTGACGACGCAGTCGGGCGCCCGCGTGACCGCCCGCCACGCGTCCTACAACGCGGCGCTGCCGTCCGGCGGCAGCGTCGGGTTCGGCTTCAACGGCAGCTGGTCCGGCACCAACCCCGCGCCGACGTCGTTCGCGCTGAACGGCACGACGTGCACCGGCGCCGTCGCTCCCACGTCGTCGCCCACCGCGAGCCCGACGTCGTCCCCGACGTCGTCCCCGACGTCGTCCCCGACCGCCTCGCCCACGGCGACCCCCACGACCCAGCCGACCACGGCCCCGAACCCGGTGCCGACCACCCCCACCGCGGGTGCGAAGCAGCTCGAGGACCTGGACCGGGGCCTCGTCTCGGTGCGCTCCGGCAGCGGCAACCTCGTGCAGTGGCGCCTGCTCGGGTACGAGGACCGGGCGACGGGCTTCCACGTGTACCGCGACGGCACGCGCATCACGTCGTCCCCGGTCACCGGCTCGACGAACCACCTCGACGCGAGCGCCCCCGCCGGAGCCCGCTACACGGTCCGGGCCGTCGTCGGCGGCGCCGAGCAGGCGGCGTCCGCACCGTCGCTGACGTTCGCGAACGGGTACCTCGACGTGCCGGTGTCCCGCCCGTCGGCGGACCACGTCATCAACGACGGCAGCGTCGGCGACCTCGACGGCGACGGCGACCTCGACGTCGTGCTCAAGTGGGACCCGACCAACGCCAAGGACAACAGCCAGTCGGGCACCACGGGCAACGTCTACCTCGACGGCCTGCGCCTGGACGGCACCCGGCTGTGGCGCATCGACCTCGGACGCAACATCCGCGCCGGCGCCCACTACACGCAGTTCCAGGTGTACGACTACGACGGCGACGGCATCGCCGAGGTCGCCGTGAAGACGGCCGACGGCACCCGCTCCGGCACCGGGCAGGTGGTCGGCAACGCGTCCGCCGACCACCGCAACTCGTCCGGCTACGTGCTGTCCGGCCCGGAGTACCTCACGGTGTTCCGCGGCGACACGGGGGCGATCGCGGCCACCGCCGACTACGTCCCCCCGCGCGGCACCGTCAGCAGCTGGGGCGACAGCTACGGCAACCGGGTCGACCGGTTCCTCGCCGGCACCGCCTACCTGGACGGGCAGCGTCCGTCGATCGTCATGGCGCGCGGCTACTACACGCGGGCCGTCGTGGCCGCGTGGGACTACCGCGACGGGCGCCTGACCCGCCGGTGGACGTTCGACTCGAACGCGTCCGGCAACGGCGGGTACGCAGGCCAGGGCAACCACTCGCTCTCGGTGGCGGACGTCGACGCGGACGGCCGCGACGAGATCCTCTACGGCGCCGCGGCGATCGACGACGACGGGCGCGGCCTGTGGACCAACGGCACCGGGCACGGCGACGCCGGGCACGTGGGCGACCTCGTCCCGTCGCGTCCCGGGCTCGAGTACTTCAAGGTCACGGAGTCGACGAACCAGCCGAACATGTGGGTCGCCGACGCGCGCACCGGGCAGACGCTGTGGCGCTCGCCGTCGGGAGCCGACAACGGCCGCGGCGTCGCCGGGGACGTCTTCGCGGGCAGCCCCGGCGCCGAGGCGTGGTCCAACGCCGAGCCCGACCTGCGCAACGCCGCCACCGGTGCGGCCGTCGGACGCAAGCCGTCGTCCGCGAACTTCCTGGCCTGGTGGGACGGCGACCCGGTGCGCGAGCTCCTCGACGGCACCCGCATCGACAAGTACGGCACCGGCGGCGACACCCGTCTGCTGACGGGCGCGTCCGTCCGCTCGAACAACGGCACGAAGTCCACGCCCGTGCTCTCCGGCGACATCCTCGGCGACTGGCGCGAGGAGGTGGTCTGGGCGCGGTCCGACGAGGCCGCGCTGCGGATCTACGCCACGCCGCACCCGACGTCGCTGCGGGTGCCGACGCTGCTGCACGACCCGACGTACCGGGTGGCGCTGGCGTGGCAGAACACCGCCTACAACCAGCCGCCGCACCCGTCGTTCTTCCTCGGCGACCCGTTCACCGCACCGCCGCAGCAGCGGCTCTACGTGCGCTGACGCCGCACCGCGCGGGCGTGCCGCGTCCCACCCCTCCGGGACGCGGCACGCCCGGGTGCCGGACCGCCCGCGCGGGCCTAGCGTCGACGGCATGCGGAAGGGTCAGAAGGTCAGCTGGAACACGTCGCAGGGCCGCACCGAGGGGCGGACGGTCGAGCGCCGGACCGAGGACTTCGAGCTCGACGGCCAGCAGTTCCGCGCCTCCGAGGACGACCCGTACTGGGTCGTCGAGTCGGCGAAGAGCGGCAAGAGGGCGGCCCACAAGCAGTCCTCCCTGACCCCGGAGGACTGACCCCGCCCCCGATCCCCCCGGGCCCCCGATCCCGCCCGGCGCCCGATCCCGGCGCCGAGTTCGCCGGTCGGACGCGAGTTCGCCAGGTCGACGTGGCGAACTCGGGCCGACGTGGCGAACTCGGGCCGACGTGGCGAGTTCGGCGAGTCCGCGGGCGCGTCCACTACCGACGTCGAGGACGGAGGCCCGGCGGACCGGCGCCGGGGACCGTCAGGCGCCCGCCGGCGTCGCCACCGGGACCGCCCACGGCGCGCCGACCGCCGCGAAGCCCTCGCCGCGCTCGGCGACCGCGTCGCACCAGGCCTCGACGTCGGCGACCACCGGGTGCCCGTCGGCGCCCTGGCCGACCCACGTGACCAGGTCCTCCGGCACCGGGCGCGGGTCCGGCGCCGCGCGGACGGCGTCGAGCACGGCCATGAAGGCGCCGGTGTCGGCGACGTCGCAGCGCAGCCGGGCCGCCGGGTCGAGGCGGGCGTCGAGCAGGTCCGTCAGCAGGTCACGACGGCCGGTGCGGATGGTGCGGGCGCCGCGCGCGGTGCGCACGTCGAGCTCGTCGGCCTCGTAGCGCAGGGTCGCCTCGCCCTCGGTGCCGCGGACGACGACGACGGCCGGGGTCCGCTCCGCGGCGCAGACCGTCAGCCCGGCGGCCACGGTGGGGCCGCCGGCGGTCCGCACGACGACCGACGAGGTGTCGTCCGCCTCGATGGGGTGGGCGTGGAACAGCTCGACGTCGACCGACGTCACGTCCTCGACCCGCGTGGCCCCCGCGACCCGCAGCGCGGTCGCGACCGCGTGCGCGAGGGGGTTCGTCACGACGCCGTCGACCACGGGCACGCCGTCGAGGACGCGCCGCCCTGCCCACGCCGACCGCGCGTAGTACGCGCGCGTGCGGACCCAGGTCCCGACGGCGCCGACGGTCGTCACCTCGCCCAGCTCGCCGGACGCGACGAGCCGCGCGAGCTCGTCGGCCGCCCCGGACCCGAACGTCTGGAACCCCACCTGGCAGCGACGGCCCGTCTCGCGCACGACGTCGAGGAGCGCGGCGTGCTCGTCGAGCGAGGCCACCGTGGGCTTCTCGAGCAGCACGTCGCAGCCGGCGCGCAGCGCGGCGCTCGCGAGCGGCAGGTGCGTGTGGATCGGCGTCGCCAGCACGACGACGTCCGGCGGTGCGTCGGCGAGCAGCGCCTCGAGGTCCGGGTACCAGCGCGCGTCGGCGGGGACGAGCGGACCGGGCGCACCCGCCTCGGCCTCGGTCAGCGCGGTGCCCGCGACCGGTCGCGGGTCGACGACGGCGGACAGCCGCGCCCGCCCGGCGGCGGCGAGCCCCCGCACCGTGCGCAGGTGCGACGCCCCGTGCCCGTGCACGCCGACCACCGCGACGCGTGCCACCTCGTTCACGCCCATGCCCGCACCGCCAGCTCCGCCGCCTCGTCGGCGCCGAGCGCCCGGTCCACGAGCACCGCGGCGAGCCCGGCCTCGAGCGTGCCGCCCGCCGGGACGTGCGTCACGGCGTCCCACGCGAGCGCCGGGCCGGCGCCCGGGTACTCCGCGACGCGGACGAACCACGGCCGCACCTGGTCCGGCGGCTGGACCAGCAGCAGCGTGGTCGACGCGAGCTCGCGCCGCTGGACGAAGGCCAGCCACGGCGAGCGCGACCCGTGCACGGCCTGCTCCCCCGCCAGCCCTTCGCCGAGCACCGACGTCGTGTCGGCGGCGGCGAGCCGCCAGAACAGCCCGCCGTACCCGGCCTGCGGACGCCCGTTGGTCGCCGGGCTCTCGATGTCGAGGGCGCCGTGCTCGGCGTGCAGGGTGCTGGACCAGCGCAGCAGCCAAGCCCGGTCGTCGGGCCACGGGCGCGCCTCGAGGGTGCGGTCCTCGCGCAGCAGGGGCTCGCCGCGCTCGTCGAGCCAGGCGACGTCCTCGACGAGCGCGCCGCCGGTGGCCCGCCGCGTGCGCGGCACCTGGCGGCCGTGGTTCGGCAGCAGGGTCGGGCCCTCGTCGCGCAGGAACGTGCGCCCGCCCCAGTAGGACGTGCCGTTGACGACCGGCACGGCGAACGACATCCCGTAGTGGTGCCGGTGGTCGACGGGGCTCACGTCGGTGAGCGCCGTGCCGCCGGCCGTGTGCACGGGGTGCAGGTACGGGCGGGGCGCGTGCACGGGCGGGAGGTCCGCACCCGTGACGTACCGCGCGAGCGGCAGCGCGCCGAGGTGCGCGGCGGTCGACTCCCCGACCAGGTCGGCCGTCGCCTCGGCGGCCGGGACGCCGTCCTGCAGGCGCCACGCGACGTCGCGCAGCGGCGCGGTGTCGGCGCGGGGGACGCCGTCGTCGGTGGCCCGCGCGAGGCGGACGGACGGCGGGACGGGCCCGGTGCTGGCGCGCACGGCGAGGGTCGGACGGATCGGTGCGGGGTCCTGCACGGGGTCTCCTCCCGCCAGGACGGGGCGCAGGTGCTCCCACGCCAGCCGTCCCAGCTCGGCCTGGGGCACGGCCGCCGTCGTCAGCGACGGCGTCGCGAAGCGGGCGAGCTCGACGTCGTCGAACCCGACGATGGACACGTCCCCGGGCACGGCCACGCCCAGCTCGTTGAGCCGGGCGAGCAGACCGAAGGCGACGAGGTCGTTGTAGGCGACGACGGCCGTGGGGCGCGCGGCGAGGACGTCCTCGGCCACGGCGTACCCGGCCTCGACGGTGGCGCCGGCGGGCATCTCCGACAGGCGCACGCCGGAGCGGTGCGCGGCGGCGGCCCGCAGCGCCTCGAGGCGGCGCAGGTGGGACGCGCTCTCGGGCGGGCCGGCGAGGTAGAGCAGGTGCCGGTGGCCGAGGCCGAGCAGGTGGTCGACGATCTGCGCGATGCCGTCGGCGTAGTCGATCTCGAGCGTGGGCGTCGTCCCGTCCGGCGCGCGGTTGACGACGACGGCCGGGCGCACCTGGGGCAGCAGCGCGCGCAGGGCGCGCTCGGGCATGCGGGGCGAGACGAGGACGAGCGCGTCGCAGCGGGTGCGGGCGTCGAGGACGACGCGCTCCTCGTCGCCGGCGTGCTCGGCGGTGTCGGCGACGAGGACGCGGTACCCGGCCTCGCCCGCGGCGCCGGTGACGCCGCGCAGGACCTGCTGGAACATCGGGTTCGCGAGGTCGGGCACGACCACCGCGACCGTCTCGGTGCGTCCGAGCGAGAGGCTGCGGGCGACGGTGCTGGGCCGGTAGTGCAGGCGTGCGGCGACCTCGCGCACGCGGGCGGCGAGCGCGGCGTCGACGGTGTCGCGGCCGTTCATCACGCGCGAGACCGTCGCACGGGACACGCCCGCGGCCGTCGCGACCTCGGCGATGGTCGCCGCGGCGCGGGGCAGGCGTGTCTGCGGCCGTTCTGTGGTCACGTGCGGCCTCCTGCTCGCTCCGGCGGGCCTCCTGGACCGGCGTCTCCGTCGACGCGTCCGGGCCCCCGTCCGATGCGGACACTACACCACCAGAAACCGGTTCCCAATGACTTCACCGCGTGGTAGCGTCCCGGCCGGGAACCGGTTTCCTCCTGGTCTCGGCCGCACGTCGGCACAGGTCGGGAGGAGGTACGGACCCCCGGAACCCCCGGCGACGACGCCCGGGGTCACGCCGAGCACGAAGAGGTGATCGACGATGTCCGTGGTCTCCGAGCTGCGCCGTACGGCGCGCTCAGGCCCGAGCCGCGCCCCCGGGCGCGCGCCCCTGCGCCGCGGTGACGGACGCGCCGCTGCCGTCTTCCTCGCGCCCTGGTTCGCCGGCCTGCTGCTCGTCACGGTCGGGCCGATGGTGGCGTCCGCGTACCTGTCGTTCACCGACTACAGCCTGCTCTCGACGCCCGAGTGGATCGGCCTGGACAACTTCGCGCGGATGCTCGAGGACACGCGGCTGCACAACTCGCTGCGCGTGACCTTCACGTACGTGCTCGTCGGCGTGCCGCTGCAGCTCCTGGCAGCCCTGGGGCTGGCGCTCCTGCTCGACCGCGGCATGCGGGGCCTGCCGTTCTACCGGTCCGTGTTCTACCTGCCGTCGCTGCTCGGCGGGTCGGTCGCCATCGCGATCCTGTGGCGCCAGGTGTTCGGCGTCGAGGGCCTGGTGAACGCGTTCCTCGCGTTCTTCAACGTGCCGGGCCGCGGCTGGGTCTCCGACCCCGACACCGCGCTGTGGACCCTCGTGCTGCTGCACGTGTGGACGTTCGGCGCACCGATGATCATCTTCCTCGCCGGCCTGCGGCAGATCCCCACGATGTACTACGAGGCCGCGTCGATCGACGGCGCCGGGCGCGTGCGGCAGTTCTTCCACATCACGCTGCCGCTGCTGACGCCGATCGTGTTCTTCAACCTCGTGCTGCAGGTGATCGGCGCGTTCCAGTCGTTCACGCAGGCGTTCGTGGTCTCGGGCGGGACCGGTGGTCCCGCCGACTCCACGATGTTCTACACGCTCTACCTCTACCAGCGCGGTTTCACCGCCTTCGACATGGGCTACGCGTCCGCGATGGCGTGGCTTCTCGTGCTCATCGTCGCCGCCCTGACGGCGATCAACTTCTTCGCCTCCAAGTTCTGGGTCTTCTACGATGACTGAGGTCCGTGTGCGCACCGAACCGGCTCCCGCCACCCCCGCCCCGGCCGGCACGCTCGCCGACCGCACCCGGGCCCTCGCCGCCGAGGCGCCCGCCACCTCGCGGCGCTCGCCGTGGCCCGGACGCGTCCGGTCCGTGCTCAAGCACGCCGGGCTGATCGCCCTCGCCGTGGCGATGATCTACCCGCTGATCTGGCTGCTCGTGAGCTCGATCAAGCCGACGGAGATCATCTTCCGCGACCTGTCGCTGATCCCGGCGCAGACCGACTTCACGAACTACACCGAGGGCTGGAACGCGCTCGCCCGGCCCTTCGGCCACTACCTGATGAACTCGGCGATCATCGTGCTCGGATCGCTCGTCGGGAACCTAGTGGCCTGCTCGATGGCGGCCTACGCGTTCGCGCGGCTGGAGTTCCGCGGCCGCAAGCTGTGGTTCGCGATCATGCTCATGTCGATCATGCTGCCGATCCACGTGATCATCGTCCCGCAGTACATCCTGTTCTCGCAGGTGGGCTGGATCAACACGTTCTGGCCGCTCATCGTGCCGAAGCTGCTCGCCACGGACGCGTTCTTCGTGTTCCTCATGGTGCAGTTCTTCCGCGGCATCCCGCGGGAGCTCGACGAGGCCGCCCGCCTCGACGGCTGCGGCCACGGGCGCATCTACGCGCGGATCATGCTGCCGCTCGCGCTGCCGGCGCTCGCGACCACCGCGATCTTCACGTTCATCTGGACCTGGAACGACTTCTTCAGCCAGCTGATCTTCCTCACCAAGCCCGACATGCACACCGCGCCCGTCGCGCTGCGCACGTTCCTGGACTCCACGGGCCAGAGCTCGTGGGGCCCCATGTTCGCGATGTCGATCGTGTCGATCATCCCGGTCTTCCTCGCCTTCCTGTTCGGCCAGAAGTACCTGGTCAAGGGCATCGCCACGACCGGCATCAAGTAGCACCCGCACCACCCGCACCCTCCCCGCCCCTGCACGGACACCGCCGTCCTGCCCACCCCAAGGAGAGCCATGCGCACCCCCACCCCGCGTCGACGCCACCGCTTCCGCACCGGAGCGTTCCTGGCCGTCGGAGCCCTCGTCCTCACGGCCTGCGCCGGCAACTCCGGCGGCGACGCCGGCGGCGGCTCCACGGGCGGCGGCGGCGACTCCGACGAGCCCGTCACGATCCGCTGGTCGTGGTGGGGCTCCGACAGCCGGCACGCGCTGACCCAGGAGGTCATCGACGCGTTCGAGGAGAAGTACCCCCACATCACGGTCGAGGCCGACTACACCGACTGGACGAGCTACTTCGACAAGCTCGCGGTCGGCGTCGCGGGCGGCGACGCCCCGGACGTCATCACGCAGGAGGAGCGGTTCCTCGCCGACTACGCCTCGCGCGGCGTCCTGGCCGACATCAACGAGCTCGACGTCGACACCTCGAAGATCGACGACAACGTGCTCGCCTCCGGCACCATCGACGACAAGCTCTACGGCGTCGCCAGCGGCGTGAACGTCTACTCCGTCGTCGCCGACCCGCAGGCGTTCGCGGACGCGGGCGTGGAGATGCCGGACGACACGACGTGGACGTGGGACGACTACGTCGAGATCGCCAACGAGATCAGCACGAAGAGCGGCGGCACGATCCGCGGCGCGCAGGACTACGGCTTCAACGAGCCGGGCTTCTCGATCTTCGCCCGCCAGCGCGGCGAGCAGCTCTACACGGAGGACGGCACCCTCGGCTTCCAGCCGGAGACGATGGCCGAGTGGTGGCAGCACTCGCTCGACCTGCAGGCCGGCGGCGGCACGCCGGACGCGGCGACGTCGGTCGAGGTGGACGCCGGCGGGCCGGAGCAGTCGCTCATCGGCACGAACAAGGGCGCGATGGCGTGGTTCTGGTCGAACCAGCTCAGCGCGATCCAGAGCGCCTCAGGCCGGCCGCTGCAGCTGCTGCGCGTGCCCGGCGAGTCCGAGGGCGAGCGCACCGGCATGTACTTCAAGCCGGCGATGTACTACTCGATCTCGGCCCGCTCCGAGCACCCGGAGGCGGCGGCGCAGCTCGTCGACTTCCTGCTCAACGACGAGGCGGCCGGCGAGATCCTGCTGTCCGACCGCGGCCTGCCGGCCAACACCGACGTGCGCGCGGCGGTGCAGGACAAGTTCGCCGAGACCGACAAGCAGGCCGCGGAGTTCCTGGCCGACCTCGAGGACGAGATCGTCGACGGCCCCGCCGTGCCGCCCGTGGGCGCCGGTGAGGTCGCGGAGATCATCCGCCGCGTCAACCAGGAGGTGCTGTTCGGGTCGCTGACGCCGCAGGAGGCGGCCGAGCGGTTCGTGCAGGAGGTCGAGACCGCGATCGGCGGCTGACCGTCCCGGCCCACGGGCCTGACCAGGTAGGGACCGACGACGGCCCCGGTGCCCCGCGCACCGGGGCCGTCGTCGTGCGCGCGGGTCCCGCCGTGCGACGACCCCGGAGATCGTCAGCACGGGCGCCCGGAGGTGCTGACGATCTCCGGGTTCACCGGCCGCGGAGTCCCGGCTCCGGGTCCCGGCGCCCGCGGGGGATGCCCCCGGAGGGAGCCGGTGGCAGGCTCGTCGGCGGTCGGTCGGCGCGGCGCGAGGGCGACGTGCGGGTGGGGACGGAGGCGCTGGAGGTGCCCATGAGCGGGAGCGCCGAGCCCGAGAACGCCGAGCCCGACAGCACCGAGCCCGGGAGCGCGGAGCCCGAGGGCCCGGCGGCGGCCGCGTTCGCGTTCGCGAACGGGTTCGTCAACGTGGTCGCGACCCTGCCGACCGGCGCCCGCATCGCGACCGCGGGCCGCTGCGGCGGCATGTCGTACGCGTCGCTGGACCACCTGTGGGCGGGTGTCCCGGCGCCGCACTGGCCCGCACGCCTGTTCGCCCCGGGACGCGTGCCGCCGGACGGCCACCTGGTCGCCGACCTGCTGCAGCGCCGCCAGCTCGACTCGTTCCGCTCGTGGTCGGCGCTGCGGTTCCTCACGTGGTCGGTGCTCCCCGACGAGGACCGGCCGCCGCTGACCGGGGTGCGCTCGCTGACGTGGGCGGAGGTCCCGTCGGTGCTGCGGTCCCTGCACGCCGGCCGGCCGGTCGTCCTCGGGCTCGTCGTCGCCCGGGGCGTCCTGCGCTCGGGCGACAACCACCAGGTCGTCGCGCACCGGGCCGACCGCGACGCGTCGGGCCGCCTGCGCCTGCACGTGCTCGACCCGAACCACCCCGGCGAGGACGTCACGCTCGTGCCCGCGCCGGACGGCTGGGTGGGGTCCGACGGGCGCCGGTGGCGCGGGTTCTTCCGGCACGCGTACGCGTCGCGGCGCCCCCCGGAGCTGCCGGGTGCGTCGCGCCGGCCGTCGGCCGCGGTGCGCGCCGGGGACGCGCTCGGGCTGCTGCACGTGTGGAGCGGGCGTGCGCTCGCCGCGCACGGGACGGCGGCCGTCGTCGCCCCCGGGCCCGTCACCGCGTGGACGGTGGCGGCGGCGGACGACCCGGGCACGCGGCGGGACGAGGAGGCGGCCGGCCGGCGGCTGGGCGACGGCGACCGTGTGCGGCTCACGCGCACCGGCACGGGGCAGCGGCTGACCCTCGCGCCGAGCGGTCCGGCGCTGGCGCCGTACGCCGAGGACGTGTGGCGCGTCGACGTCGAGGGCGGCGGACCGTGGCGCGCGGGGTCCCGGGTGCGCCTGGTGCACACGGGGACGGGTCGCGCGCTGCGGGTGGAGCGGGGCCGCCCGGACCGGCTGCCGGTCGGCACGGGCGAGGCCGGCGACCGGGCGTGGTGGACGGTGGCGGAGCGACCGTCGCCCTGACCGGCGCGCTCCACGCCGACGCCACCCTTGCACGCGTCAGCGTGATTACGTAGTTTCGTACTCGTGCCCACCGATCCGTCACCCGCCGACGTCCGGACCCGGCTCGAGCAGCTCGAGCAGCGGGTCGCCGCCCTCGAGTCCGCGGCCGCGTCCACGGACGCCGCAGCCGACCAGGCACCCGCGGCCGACCCCGACGACCGCTTCTGGGCCCTGCACGCCCTGCGCCGCCTCGTCCCCGGCGACGGCGGGGTCCTGTTCGCGGGCACCGTGGAGACCGCCGACGGGCGGGCGGAGTGGCAGTGGGGCCGCACCACGGGCGACCTGCTGGACGCGGACTGGACGGCGCACGCGGCGGCCCTCGGCGCGCTCGGGCACCCGGTCCGGCTGGCCCTGCTGCAGGCCGTCGTCCAGGGCACGCGCACGGTCGCCGAGCTCACCGCGCGGGAGGACACCGGCACGTCCGGGCAGGTCTACCACCACCTGCGCCAGCTGGTCGCCGCCGGGTGGCTGCGCCACCACGGGGGCCGGTACCAGGTGCCCGCGGAGCGGGTCGTCCCGCTGCTCACGGTGCTCGCCGCCAGCGAGCGCTGACCACCACAGACGTCCACGACGCCCCGGAGGCCCTCGTGACCACACCGCCGTCCGCACCCCTGACCGCGCCGCCGCCGGCGCCACGCCCTGCCGGCCAGCCGAGCCGCCTGCAGGCCGTCGTGGCGGGCGCGCTCGCGCTGGTCGTCCTCGTGGTCGGTGTCCTGGTGCGCCCGCGCACGCCGACCCCGGACCCGCGGACCACGGGCGACCCGGCGCTCGCCGCGGCCCTGCGCGAGGCCGTGGCCGGCACGCCGGCGCACCGCCTCGCGGTCGCGCACGTCGAGGCCGGCACGGCGACGTTCGCCGGGCTCGGCGCCGACGAGAGCACCGTGTTCGAGATCGGGTCGGTCAGCAAGGGCCTGACGGGTCTGCTGCTCGCCGACGCGGTCGAGCGCGGCGAGGTGGCGCTGGAGGACCCGCTCGGTGCGCACCTGCCGCTGGACGGCGCGCCCGCCGCCGACGTCCGGCTCGGGTCGCTCGCGACGCACGCGTCCGGGCTCCCCCGCATGCCGGGCGGCCTCGCGATGGCGGCGCGCAGCATCTGGTCGGGCGTCAGCGGCGCGAACCCGTACGGCGGCTACGGCGTCGACGCGCTCGTGGCCGCCGCGCGCGACGCCCGCGTGGGCGACCCCGGCCCCGAGTACTCCAACCTCGGTGCGGCCCTCGCCGGGCAGGCGCTCGCCGCGGCGGCCGGCACGGCGTGGCCGGACCTGCTGCGCGCACGCCTCACCGGGCCGCTCGGCATGGACGCCACGACCGCGCCGACGCGCACGCCGGCGGACGACCCGCTCCTGGCGGGCACCGACGCGTCCGGCCGGTCCCACGCCCCGTGGGTCATGGACGGCTTCGCGCCTGCCGGCGGGGTGCGGTCCACCACGGGCGACCTCGCCCTGCTGGTGCAGGCGCTCCTCGACGGCACCGCGCCCGGCACCGACGCCCTCGAGCCGCGCGCCGACCTGGACGAGGACCGCATCGGCCACTTCTGGGTCACGAGCACCACGTCCGACGGGCGGACGGTGACGTGGCACAACGGCCGCACGGGAGGGTTCGCCGCGTGGGTCGGGCTGGACCGGGAGGCCGGCCGCGGCGTCGTGGTGCTGTCCGACGTCTCCGCCTCCGTCGACGAGGTGGGCCTGCGCCTGCTGGAGGAGGGACCGACGTGGTGATCCTCGCGTGGACGACCGTCCTCGTGCCCCTGCTGCTCGTCGCCTCGTGGGCGTGGCAGACCTGCCGCAGCCCGGAGCGACCCGGCGGGCCGGGCGACCGGGCGGCACTGGTCACGGGCGTCGCGGAGGCGGTGGCACTGGTCGCGCTCGCCCGTGCGCTGACCCGGTGGGAGGCCGTGCCGGACGTGCTGTGGTTCGCGCTCGTCGCGCTCGTCGCGGCCGGGGTGGTGGGGACGGTGCGCCGCTGGCCGGGCCTGCCGGGCCTCGACCCGGCGCGGCCGGGCCGCCGCCGTGCCGCGCTCGTGACCGAGCTCGCGGTCGCGGCGGTGCTGGTGGCCGTCACGCTGTAGGCGCTAGGGCCGGCCCCGCCGGGGGTCCGTGCGCGCGTGACCCACGCCCTACCGCGGAACCGTCACGGGGTCCGACGTGCGTCCGATGGGAGGGGTGATCACCCGGATGCACCACCCGAAGGAGAACCCCGATGACGAGTGCGAGCACCGCCGAGGCGGCCCCTGGCAGCCGCGGGCGCCGGAGCTGGAGCTGGACCATCGGGCGACGCCTCGCCGCCGGCTACGCGCTCGTGCTGGTGCTGATGGCGGCCGTCGGGTACGAGTCCTTCACCAACACCCGGGAGCTGGTCACGAACAGCGGCTGGGTGGAGCACACGCACGAGGTGCTCAGCGGCACGGACGCGGTGCTGTCCTCCCTCAAGGACGCCGAGACCGGGCAGCGCGGGTACCTCATCACCGGTGAGGACGACTACCTCGGCCCGTACACCGAGGCACGGACCGCCGTGGCGGAGCACCTCGAGACCGTCCGGGACCTGACGAGCGACAACGCGGTGCAGCAGGAGCGCCTGGCCGAGCTCCAGCCGCTCGTCGCCGCCAAGTTCGACGAGATGCAGCAGACGATCGACGTGCGCTCCGAGCAGGGGTTCGAGGCGGCCGCGGCGATCGTGCTGTCCGACGAGGGCAAGGTCGTGATGGACGAGATCCGCGGTCTGCTCGACGAGATCCGCGCCGACGAGGAGGCGCTGCTCACCGAGCGCGCCGCGACCGCGGACGCCACGGCCGACACCACCGCGGCCGTCGTGGTCGGCGGCACGCTGCTCGCGGTGCTCCTCGTCCTCGGCCTCGCGACGTACCTCACGCGCGGCATCACGCGTCCCATCAACGCGCTGACCGAGCGCCTGCGGGAGATCGCCGACGGCGACGGCGACCTCACGCAGCAGGTGGACGAGTCCCGCCGGGACGAGATCGGCGCGCTCGCGCGGGTCTTCAACCGGTTCGTGGGCAACATCGCGACGCTGGTCCGCCAGATCGGGGACACCGCGTCGACCTCGTCCGCCGCCGCCCAGGAGCTCGCCGCCGTCGCCGCCGAGATGACGCGGCAGTCGACGGACGGCGCCCGGCAGGCGGAGACCGCCGCCGCGGCCGCCGAGCAGGTCTCCTCCAACGTCCAGACCGTCGCGGCCGCGAGCGAGCAGATGGGCGCCTCGATCCACGAGATCGCCCGCAGCGCGTCGCAGGCGAGCGACGCCGGCCGGACCGCGGTCGCCACGACCGACGAGGCGAACGCGACGATCAGCCGCCTCGGCGAGTCGTCCGCGGCCATCGGCGACGTCGTCGCGCTCATCAGCTCGATCGCGGAGCAGACCAACCTGCTCGCGCTCAACGCGACCATCGAGGCCGCGCGGGCGGGCGAGGCCGGCAAGGGCTTCGCCGTCGTCGCCGGCGAGGTGAAGGAGCTGGCCCACCAGACCGCTCAGGCGACCGGCGACATCACGGCCCGGATCACGCAGATCCAGGCCGACGTGCAGGTCGCGGTCGGCGCGATCACCACGACCACCGAGGTGATCGGCCGGGTCAACGACCACCAGAGCAGCATCGCCGGCGCGGTCGAGGAGCAGAGCGCTACGACGTCCGCGATGGCCGGCAACGTGGCGGAGGCGGCGATCGGGGTCACGACGATCGCCGACAACGTCCGGTCGATCGCGCAGAACGCGCAGTCCACCGCCGGCAGCGTCAGCCAGGTGCGGTCCGCGGCGGAGGAGCTGGCGCGCAACTCCCAGCACGTCGACGAGCTCGTCGGACGCTTCACGGTCTGACCCGCGCGTCGCCGGCGCCGGACGCACGGAACCCCGGCACCGGCGAGGTGGGGACCGACGCGGCCCCGGTGCTCCGGCACCGGGGCCGTCGTCGTCCCGCTCAGCGGTCGTGCGACGGGCGCCGGGGCGTCAGCGCGCCGAGCCCGGCGCGCAGCACGACCTGGCCGAACGCGACCGCCGTGCCGACCACGGCGACCACCGGCGCCCACGAGGCTCCCGCGCCGGCGGCGACGGCGGTCACGGCGCCGGCCAGGACGAGGAGGAGCCCGGCCGTGCGGTAGGCCGGCCCCTGTGCCGCGCGGAAGCCCTCGGCGCGTCCCGAGAACCGCCCGCCGGGTGCGGCGAGGGGCAGGCCGACGCCGAGTGCGACGAGCAGCAGCCCGAGCGCCACCCCCATGGCACGGTCGAGCGGGAACGGCTCCCCCGTGTGCATCGCGAGCACGCCGAGGTGCAGCACGACCGTGACGGGCGCGAGGCCCGCGAGCGTCCAGCCGAGCACGCGACGGGCTCGTTCGGGCGAGCGGTCCTGGGCCAGCGGCGTGCGGCCGAGCAGCCGCTGGTCGAGCCCGGGCACGACCGCGAACAGGGCGGTGAGGACGACGAGCGTGGCGGGCAGCAGGGCCGCCGACACCTCCCGGGGGACGACGCTCGCGCCGTGCCGGCCACCGGCCTCGCGCGTGACGACCTCCGCCGCCATGTCGGGCCACGCCAGCACGGACGCGACGACCATGACGGGGACGGCGACGGCGACCAGCGCGGCCCCCGGCCACGGGGTCCGCCACCACGGGCCGGGGTCCTGCGGTACGGCGCGGTCTGCGTGCGGGTGCTCGGTCATCGGTCCCCCTGCGGGTCGGGCACGGCCGCGGCACCGGGGTGCGGGTCGGTCGCGTGCGGGTCCGTGGCGTGCGGGTCGGTCGCGTGCGGGTCGGTCGCGGCGTCGGCGCGCTCCGGGCGCAGCCCGTGCAGCAGGAGGATCGCCTCGTCGAGGACGGTCATCTGCAGCCGGTACTGGATCTCGGTCCCACGCCGGCGGGTCTCGACGAGACCCGCCGCGCGCAGCATGCGCAGGTGCCCCGACAACGTCGAGGGCCCGATGCCGAGCGCGTCCCCGATGTCGCCCGCCCGCACGAAGTCGCGAGCGCGCAGGTGACGCAGGATGTCCCGGCGCGAGCGGTGCGCCAGCGCGGCGAACACGCTCTCCTCGCCTTCTCCGTTGTTTCGCGACACACCGAAATACTACGCCGCGCCGCCCCAACGCGCACGGTCAGCCGCGGACGGGCACGTCCGTGCGCTCCGTGCGCCACCACGCCGCCCCGACGAGCACGACGGCCCACGCGAGCAGGATCCCGAGCGCCGTCCCGGGCGGCAGCGCGCCCTCCGGCAGCACCTGCGGGCCCGCCGCAGGCAGCGCGACGGCGTCCGTGACGAGGCCGAACGGCAGCGCGTCGGCGACCGTGACGCCGTCCACGAGGAGCGCCAGCAGGGGCCGCACGCTCGACTCGAGCACGGCGACACCCGCGACGACCCCGATCGCCACCCCGGCCGACCGGACGAGGAACGCCAGGCCGGCGGCAGCGGCCGTCACGAGCACCAGCGCCACCACCCCCCGTACCCACACGCCGGCCAGCTCCGCCGCGCCGAGACGCAGCCCGACGCCCTGCAGACGCGCACCGAGCAGCAGCACCAGGCCCCGGGCCACGGCGAGCACGGCGCCCGCGGCGACCACCGGCACGACGAGGCCGACGAGCGAGGCCCCGACGACGCGCCCGCGGCGGGGCTCGGCGAGGAACGACGCCACCACGGACCCGCGGCGGAACTCGTTGCCCACCACGAGCGCGGCGACCACCGCGGCCAGCACGGCGCCCACCGCGAGGCCGGTGCCCGCGCCGCCCGTGAGGTCCGCCGCCGCGAGCTGGACGCCCACCTGGTCGAGACCCAGCTGCGCGCGCTGCTCGGCCGTCATGCGGTCCGCCTCGGTGGCGTTGGGCACGACGTCGTTCAGGCCGATGAGCGCGTCGACGAGCAGGGGCAGCGTCACGAGCAGGAGGGCCTGCCCGACCAGGACCACGCCGGCGACGACGGCCACCACGCGCGCGGCGCGCGAGAAGCGGACCCGCAGGAGGGCGCCCCGGATCATGCCGCACCCCCGCCCGCGCGGACGTCCGGCACGCGACCGAGCACGCGCAGGTAGAACGCCTCCAGGCCGTCCGGCCCGACGAGGTCCTGCAGGAGCCCGGCGGCGACCACCCGGCCGCCGTCGATCACGACGAGGGCGTCGACGACGCGCTCGAGCTCGGCGAGCTGGTGGCTCGTGAGCAGGACGGTGCCGCCGGCGGCCGCGAACCGGCGCAGGAGGCCGCGCAGCCACACCACCGCCTCGGGGTCCAGCCCGTTCGCCGGCTCGTCCAGCACGAGCACCCGCGGGTGCGCGAGCAGCGCGCCCGCCACGCCGAGGCGCTGCCGCATGCCCAGCGAGAACGTGCCGATGCGCCGCCGCGCGGCCTCGGCCAGCCCGACCTCGGCCAGCACCTCGTCCACGCGCGCGACCGGCACGCCGCGCTCGGCCGCGAGCACCCGCAGGTGCTCGCGCGCGGTGTGCCGCGGGTGCAGGCCCAGGTCCTCGCCCATCGCGCCCACCACCGACGGCTCCGGCAGCTCCCGGTACGTGCGCCCCTCGACGGTCGCCGTGCCCTCGTCGGCCGCGGCGAGGCCGAGCAGCACCCGGACCGTGGTGGACTTGCCCGAGCCGTTGGGTCCCAGCAGCCCGACGACCGTGCCGTGCGGCGCCACGAAGGTCACGCCGTCGAGCACCGTGCGGCCGTCGTACCGCTTGACGAGGCCGCGCACGGCCACCGCCTCCGCCGTCACGACGCCGCCGGCGCTCATGCCGCCTCCGTGACGAGCCGGTCGTCGAGCGCGACGTCGCCGAGCTGCGGGCACGCGCGCCGCACGTGGTCCCACGACTCGTACGCGGTGACGACGCCCTCGTCGACGACGAGGACGCGGTCCGCCGTCCGGACCGTCTCGGGCCGGTGCGTGACCGTCACGACGGTGCGGTCCCGCCCGTGCTCGGCGAGCAGCTCGGTCATGAGCGCCTCCGTGCCCGGGTCGAGGTTCGACGTCGGCTCGTCCAGCAGCACCAGCCGCGCGGGCGACAGGAGCACGCGGGCCCACGCGAGGCGCTGGCGCTGGCCGCCGGACAGCGTGACGCCCGCCTGCCCGAGGTCCGCGTCGAGGGCCTGCGCGGACCGCTCGACGAGCTCCGCCAGCCCCACCCGCCGCAGCACGTCGACGAGCGCGGCGTCGTCCAGGTCCGTGCGGCCCATCGTCAGGTTCTCGCGCAGGGTGCCGGTGAGCACCGCGGGGTCCTGCGGCACGTACGCGATGCGCGCGCGGGCGGCGCGGCGACCCAACGCGTCCAGCGGCACGCCGTCCAGCAGCACCTCGCCCGCGTCGGGCTCGTAGAAGCCCTCGACGAGCTCGATGATCGACGTCTTCCCGGAGCCCGACCGCCCGACCACGGCCACCTTCTCCCCGCGGCGCACGCGCAGGCTCACGTCGCGCAGGACCGGACGCCCCGGCTCGTACGCGAGGTCGACGTGGCGCAGCTCGAGGTGCACGTCGTCCGCCGGCTCCGGTGCGGGCCCCGGCCGGTCGGCGGCGTCGCCGGCCGGGTCGTCGGGCTCCATCGCGTCGAGCTCGTGCAGCCGCGCGAGGGCCGCGCGGCCGATCTGCAGCTGCGTGAACGCCTGGCTGAGGGTGGAGACCGGCACCACCATCAGCACCATGTACATGACGTAGGCGAGCAGGCCGCCCAGGCCCAGCGGCCCGTCGGCGACGCGCGCCGCGCCGACGACCACGACGATGACGAGCGCGGCCTGCATGCACAGGTTGACGGTGGGCTGGACGAGCGCGACGAGCCGCGCGAGGCGCAGGCTGGCGCTCCACATCTGCCCGGACCGGAGCTCGACGGCGCGCTCCTCGACGTCCTCCGCGTTGAAGGCCTTGACGGTGCGGATGCCGGCGAGCGTGCGCTCGAGAGCCGCGGCGAACGCGCCCGTGCGCTCCTGGACCTCCAGCGACGTCTCGCGCGCGGTGCGGCCGACGAGGGCGACGAGCAGGCACGCGATCGCCACGACGCTCACCGTGACCAGCACGAGCAGCGGGTCGAGCGCGACCATGAACCCGACGATGCCGACCAGGGTGACGAGCGCGCCCGCGACCGGCACCAGCCCGGCGGCGACCATGAGGCGCACGAGCGCCGTGTCGGACACGGCGCGCGCGAGCACGTCGGCGGTGTTGGCCCGGTCGTGCTCCTCGACGCTCGCCCGCAGCAGGGTGCGCACGACGCGGGCGCGCAGCAGCCGGGCGCACGTCTCCGACGCACGCTGGGTGACGTAGCCCTGCAGGCCCGCGGCGACGGCCGCCACGACGGTCACCACGGCGAGCCACACGAGCGTGCCCGCCGCGGGCCGACCGGCGATGAGGCCGTCGACGGCGCTCTGCACGAACCGCGGCTGCACGACCGTGAGCACGGCGACCACCACGGACAGCAGCAGGGCGAGGCCCAGCAGGCCTCGCTGCGGGCGGACGACGCGCCACACGAGCGCGTAGGGCAGCCCGGCACGGTCCTGCACGGCAACGGGGGTCGGGGTGGTGGTCATCGCGGCACCTCGCACGTCGGGCGATAGATTCGGGGGGTCGCACCGCCCGCCTTCCGCGCGGGCGGTGCGACCTGGTGAGGGCTCGGCCGGCTCGGCTCAGCCCAGGCAGAGCGCGACGCTGGCCACGCTGAGCGAACAGATGCTGCAGCTCGCGAAGCTCACGAGGTTGCAGCTGCGCACGTCGTCGGCCTCGACGACCGGCGCGGCCTCCTGCAGGTTGAGGACGTAGTTCATCGGTCACTCCGTTCGGTGGTGGTGGTCGGTGGTGTCAGCACCAGAAGGCGCTGACCGTGCTGCCGCACAGCGCGATGCTGATCGTGCTGCCGATGCTGCGTGCGGCGTCGTTCGACTCCGTGTCGAACGACTGCAGGTCGAGGACGAAACCCATCTGCTTCCCTCCTCTCGCTTCCCCGAGGCGGCGCGGGCGCCGCACGGACGTCTGCGGGCACCGGTCGGTGTCAGCAGAAGAGGAGGCTGAGGGTGCTCGGGCAGAAGCTCTGGCTGAGCACGCTCAGAGCTCGGGTGTCGTCGTCCTGCTCGGAGCGACCCTGCAGGTCGAGGACGAACTGCATGCTCAGCAGGCCCCGATGCTCAGCGTGCTGGCGCACCCGATGATGCTCCAGCTGCTGATCCAGCGGCGGTCGTCGCCGGCGTCGTCGGTGGCGTGGTGCTGCAGTGCGAGGACGAAGTTCATGGCGTTCGGTACCTCCAGGACGGTGGGAGCACCTCAGCAGCCGAAGATGCTGCCGGTGCTGAAGCAGAAGAACCAGCTGTTGGAGCTGGGAGCGCGCGTGGTGCCCTCGTCGGCCGACAGCCGCTGCAGGTCCAGCACGTACATGGGTCTCACCTCCTTCCGGGCGTGCAGGGTGGGTGTCAGCAGAAGAACCAGCTCGTGGTGCTGTAGCAGAGCCAGTTCGAGGTCGTGCTGATGTCGCGCGACTGCTCGCGGTCGGTGGCCGAGCCCTGCAGGTCGAGGATGTAGCTCACGTCGTCACCTCCCTCCTCTCCGGTCGTCGTGGCTACGCGGCGGCGCTGACGTCCTGCGCCGCCGGGTAGAGCGGGTCGAGGCCGAGGAGCGGGACCGCGGACGACCACGACGCGCCGGCGAGCCGCCGGGCGTAGGCGTCCAGCACGTCCTTCACGCCCGCCGAGCCGCTGCCCCAGTCCGTCGACAGGCGCATGACCTGCTCGCCGGGGAAGTGCACGCCCGTGCGGTGCACGACCGCGTACGTCCCGAGCTGGTCGACGTGCCGCGCCAGGTCGTCGGCGGCGCGTGCGCTCGCGCGGCCGGCGTCGAGCAGCCGGCCGAGGAAGGTGACGAACCCCGCGCGGCCGTTCAGGAGGTTCGACTGCACGACGAAGTCCGGGCGGACCGCGCGCTCGATGCCCGCGAGCGCCTCCGCCCACCCCGGCCGCTCGACGTGCTCGAGCGCTCGCAGCAGGACCAGGCCGACGCCCGTCGAGCCGCTCGCCACGTAGGGCAGCGTGCGCCACCCCTCGTTGAGCTGCAGGCTGTCGTCCGCGCACGGCACGCACAGCGCCAGGTCCTGCTCGAGCGCCCGCACCGCGCGGTCCAGGTCCTCCCGCCCGCCGAGGACCTCGTGGCTGCGCAGCCAGAACAGCGCCTGCCCCGTCAGCCCCCACAGCAGCCCGCCGCGGCCCGTCTCGACGGTCGGCACGCCGTCGACGTCGCGGATGTGCGCCGCAGGCCGCTCGAGCCGCGCGGCGAGCTCGGTGCGGATGCGGTCGAGGGCCGGCCGCACGGCCACCGCGTCGCCGTGCTGCGCCTCCTCGAGCAGGAAGCAGCCGATGCCGGCCAGCCCGCCGTAGAGGTCGGACGTCAGCAGCTCGAGCCGCACGTCGGCGACCTGCGCGACGAGCCGGTCCGCGACGTCGTCCCGCCCGAGCCGCCGCGCGGTGTACGCGATGCCGGCGAGGCCGTCGTAGAAGCCCGGCGGCACCGGCGTCGGACCCTCGAGACCGTCGAGCACCCAGTCGAGGACGTCGTCCTGCGCCTGCGCCGCGCCCGGCGCGGCGAGCAGGACGCCGCAGGCGCCGTGCGCGAGGCCCAGGCCGTTCTCGGTGAACTGCCGGATGTCGCCGGGGAACGCCCGGTCGCGACGCGACAGGTCCAGGTTCTCCCACACGCCGCGCGAGATCTGCTCGGAGATGACCGCGAGCCCCGCCTGGGAGGTGTCCCAGCGGTGCACCACCTCGCGCGTGCGCTGCGCCCGCCGGCTCACGCCGCGCCCCGGGGCGTCGACCGCGGCGTCCCGCAGGATCCGCGCGCAGTACTCGTCGTCGAGCTCGAACGTCTCCTGCACGCGCGCCACGAGGTGCTCCAGCTTGCGCTCGTCCAACGGCAGCAGGACCGTCAGCGGCAGCAGGAGGCCCAGGCGCAGGCACGCGAGCGAGTAGAGGTCCGCGCGCACGCCCGTGCGCCCGTCGGGCGGCATGTAGCCCGGTGCACCGGCGGCGGCGACGTCCGTCTCGTCGACGCCGTAGGCCATCTCGAAGTCGATGAACCGTACGGCGCCGTCCGGGGCGACGATGAGGTTGTTGGGGTGCAGGTCGCCGTACACGACGCCGCGCTCGTGGAAGAGGGCGACGGTCCGCTCCACCTGCTCGACGACGTCGAGCACCCAGTCGCGGTAGGCGAGGCGGTCGGCGCGGGTCTGGTCGCCGCGCACGAGCGGCGTGCGCATCACCATCTCCTTGTTGAGCGTGCGTCCCTCGACGAGCTCCTCGACGAGGAAGTGGTGCCCCGACTCGACGAGGTGGTCGCGGAACCGGACCACCGCCGGCACGTCGGCGAACCGCCGCAGCAGATCGACCTCGCGCTCGAGCCGCTGCACCGCGTCCCGGCCGTCGGGGCTCAGGCCGGCGTGCGGCCGCGCCTCCTTGAGCACCACCGTGTCGCCGTCCGCGAGCGAGCGCGCCTTGTAGATGCCGCCACCGTTGGAGAAGTGGAGAGCCTCGGTGACCTCGTACGGGAAGGAGTCGGGCCGCTCCGCCGAGCCGAGCCGGGCGATCTGCTCGCGCACGAAGTCGGGCAGCTCGACCCACGCGGGCGGCCGGAAGACCGGTGTGCGCTCGTCGGGCACCAGCGTGCCGTCGGGCGCGAGGATCGCCGGCACCAGCTCGTCGGACGCGCTGCGGACCAGGTCGAGCGCGAAGCCGCCGTAGCGCACGTACAACGGGCCGGCGTTCCACCGCAGGTCGCTGAGCACGTACGGGCCGTCGGCCCCGCCGATCCGGGCGTCGAGGTCCTCGAGGACGCGGCGGCACTGCGCGTCGTCGCGGGGGTAGACGGTGATGAACTTGCCGCTGCCCCCGCGTGCCGCGTACTTGACGTTGCTGCGGACCAGGTCGACCGACGTCGGCAGGTGCTTGAACGGGACGCCGTGCTCGTGGCAGTACGCCGACACCTCCGTCAGGAGGTGCTGCGCGTTCGCGGCGGTGGCCGAGCAGTGGATCTTCCACCCCTGCCGCGGCAGCTGCGCCTCGCGCGGCATGACGTGCAGCCACCCGCCCTGGACCTCGCGCTGCCACCCCGACCAGTCGCGCGCGTCGTCGACCCGGTAGGCGCGGACCGCGGTGGCACCGCCGAGCCGCGCGACCGGCAGGTCGTAGAACTTCGGGTCCGCGTAGCAGTACTCCAGGTACTTCGTGTCCACCGCACGCTCCTCGGCTCGTCCGTCGGCTGCCCGCCGACGCGACGATTCGTAACGACAGGGCCGGGAGGGGTCAACGGTCGGTCGGTCGCCCGTCCGCCGCGCCGGCCGGGCGCGTCGGGGCGTGCCCGCACACGTCGCCGCAGGTCGCGACGCCCGGCGGCCCCGGTGGCCGGTGCCGCGGGCCGCCGCGGGCGCTCCGACCAAAGAACGAGTCGCCGCTTCCCCCTGCGATGGATGCGTTACACCCGCCGTCGCTGCCAGACTGGCGTCGCGGCGGGCGGAGCGGCCCGCCGCGACACGAGGACGCTCGGCAGGGGGAGCCAGGCATGGCCGTGCTCGACGAGAGCACGTCGGCGCGCGCCGGCGCACCGCGCGGCGCGTCCGGACGCACGTGGTTCGCGCCGGTCGTCGGCGGTGCGACGGTGGTGTGGTGCGTGCTGGGCGTCCTCGTCACGGCGCGCGCCGGCACCGGCCCGCCGCCGACCTCGCAGGCCGCGCAGGTCGCGGTCGCGGTCGTCGTGGCCGCGGTGCAGGGCACGGCGCTCACGTGGCGGCGCACGCGCCCGGTGCTCGGCTTCGTCGTCACCCTGCTCGCGACGTGCGTCCTCATGGTCGCCACCCACGACCGGGCGGTCGCCGTCACGCCGGCCTACCTGGCCGCCGTCGCCGCCCTCGCGCTGCACGCCCGCGGGGCGCGGCTCGTGGTCGCCGTGCTGGCGGGCGTCGTCGTGGAGGCGACCATGCAGTTCGTCCTGCTGCTGCGGCACGGGTCCATCAGCCTGGCCAACCCCTACGACTTCGCCGGCCCGCTGCTCAACGTCCTCATGACGTACACCGCCTGCCTCGCGGCCGGGCAGCTCGTCCTCGCGCACCGCCACCGCGCCGCGGGCATGCTCGAGCAGGTCGCCCGGCTGGAGCGCGAGCAGGAGGCGGCCGCGCAGGAGGCCGTGCTGTCCGAGCGCCGCCGCATGGCGCGCGAGCTGCACGACGTGACGGCGCACCACCTCACGGCCATCGTCGTCCAGGGCCGCGTCGCCCGGCTGCGCGCGGAGGACCCGGCCGCGCGCGACGAGGCGCTCGAGTCGATCGTGGCGCACGGCCTGCGCTCGCTCGCGAGCCTGCGCCAGATCGTGGCGATCCTGCGCTACTCGGACGAGATCGACCGTCCGCCGCAGCACGAGATCGGCGACGTGCCGGCCCTGCTGCGCGACGTCGACCACGTGCTCGGGCGCACGGAGGTGCACGTCGACGGCGACCTGGACGACCTGCCCGACGCCGTCCACCTGGCGGCGTACAGGATCGTGCAGGAGTCCGTCAGCAACGTCGCCCGGCACGCGCCGCACGCCGACGTGCGGGTCGCGGTCCGCCGCCGGGGCGCCGACGTCGAGCTCGAGGTCGTCAACTCACCCAGCACGCACGCCCCGTCCACCGACGGCCAGGGCCTCGGCCTGACGGGCATGCGCGAGCGCGTCGAGCTCCTCGGCGGCTCCCTGCGCGTCGGCCCGACCGTCGACGGCGGGTGGCGCGTCCACGCACTCCTGACCCCCAGCCTGAGGGAGGCACCCCCGTGATCCGCGTGCTCGTCGCCGACGACCAGCCACTCATCCGGTACGGCCTGTCCGTGTACCTCGACCAGGCCGACGACATCGAGGTCGTCGGCCTGGCGGAGTCGGGCCGCGACGCGGTCGAGCAGGCGCGCCGCCTGCGGCCGGACGTCGTGCTCATGGACGTCCGCATGCCCGAGGGCGGCGGGTTGCGAGCGACGCGCACGCTGCTCGCGCCGGAGTCGCCGCACCGCCCGAAGGTCGTGGTCATGACGACCTTCGACGTCGACGAGTACATGTTCGCGGCGCTCGACATGGGCGCCTCGGGGTTCTTCCTCAAGGACGCCGACCCCGCCGAGATGGCCGGTGCGGTGCGTGCCGTCGCCGCCGGCGGCTGCGCGGTGTCGCCCTCGCTCGCGCCGCGGCTGTTCCACGAGTTCGCCCGCCGGCGCACGAGCCGGCCCGCGCGCGCGGAGCACCCGCTGTCCTCGCGCGAGGTCGAGGTCGTCGAGCAGCTCGCCCGCGGCGCGTGCAACCGGACGATCGCGTCGACCCTCGGCCTCGAGGTGTCGACGGTCAAGGCCCACATCAGCAACATCGGCGGCAAGCTCGACCTGCAGGGTCGGCTCCAGATCGTCATCTGGGCGTTCAGCAACGGGCTCGTCTCCGCCGACGCCGGCTCCGTGCCGGCCTCCGACCGCCGCCGGGAGGCCTCGTGACCGCAGGACCCGCCGCCACGACGGCGCTCCCCGTGCCCGCCGGTACGGCCGCCCCGACCGGGGCGCCACCCGTGGCCGAGCCGCGACCAGGTGCGCGCACCGTGCACGGCACCACGTGGGACGACCCCTACGAGTGGCTGCGCGGCACGCCCGAGCTCGACGCGCTGCTCGACGCGGAGACGCTGCACGCCGAGGCCGCACTCGCCCCGCTCGACGCCGAGGTGTCCGCGCTCGTGGAGGCCGCCGGACGCGAGCTCGTGACGTCCGAGCTCGGCTTCCCGCAGCGCCGCGACGGGCGCTGGTGGGCCCCCGCGGTGCGCCCGGGCGCGCGCTACCCGCGGCTGCTGGCGCTGCGCCTGCAGGGCGCGGACGGGGCACGGGTGCCGTCGGCCGCCGAGGTCGAGGAGCACGGCGAGGTGGTCGTGGACCTCGACGCCCTGCTCGGGGACGCGACCGTCGTGCTCGGGACCGTGCAGGTCAGCCCCTGCGGGCGGTACGTGGCCTGGACGCAGGACGCGACGGGCGGCGAGACGTTCACGGTGCGCGTCGCGCGCGTCGGGTCGCAGGACCCCGCGGAGGTCCGGACCGTCGCGGACGGGACGGCACCCGGCGTGCTGTTCGACGCGACGGGCGACCGCCTGCTCGTCGTCGGCCACGACGACGGGGGACGGCCGGCATCGGTGCGGGTGCACGCCGTGGCCGCGCCCGAGGACGGCACGGTGCTGCTCGACGAGCCGGACCCGACCCGCCGCGTACGCGTCGAGCTGACCACGTCGGGTGCGTTCGTGGTGCTGACGAGCGCGTCCCGGGACGCGGGCACGTGCGCGGTCCTGCCGGCGGACGACCTGACGGGCACGCCGCGGCCCGTGCCCGCCGATCCCGGGACCACCACGGTCGCGCACGTGGTCGTCGCCGGCGCCGACCACCTCCTCGTGACCACGACGGCCCCCAGCGGGCAGACCTCGTGGCTCGCGCCCGTACGGGACGGCGGACCCGCACCGCGCGACGTGTGGACGCAGGTGCTGCGCAGCGGACCGGAGGAGGCGGTGTCGCCGCCGCTGGTCCTGCGCGACCACGTGCTCGTCGGGCGGCGCGAGACCGGGCGCGACGCGTTGCACGTCGGCACGTGGGCGGACGGTCCGCGCCTCGAGCTGCGCCCAGTCGCCCCCGTCGCCTCGGTGGGCGTGCGACTCGCCGTGCAGCCCGAGTGGACGGACCGGCACGTCGTCGTGCAGCTCGCGTCGTACGTGCGCCGGCCGGCGGCGTACCGCGTCGACCTCGACGCGCCGGACGTGCCGCCGAGTCGCGTCGCGGGCCCGGCCGACGACGCCGACGACTACGTCGAGCGCCTGGAGTGGGCCACCGCGGCGGACGGCACGCGCGTGCCCGTCACGCTCGTCGCGCGGCGCGACCTCGCCGGTCCCGCGCCCACGTACCTGACCGGGTACGGCGCGTACGGCGCCGTGCTGGGGCCCACGTACAACCCGATGCTGCGGCACCTGCTCGACCGGGGCGTCGTCTACGCGGTCGCCCACGTGCGCGGCGGCGGCGAGCTCGGGCGGGCGTGGCACACGGCGGCGCGTGGTGCGGACAAGACGCGCAGCTTCACGGACCTGCTCGACTGCCTGGACCACCTCGTCGCGTCGGGCACGACCGACCCGGACCGCGTGGTCGCCGCGGGCGGCAGCGCCGGCGGCCTGCTCGTCGGCGCGGCCCTCAACCTCGCGCCCGAGCGGTTCCGCGGTGCCGTCCTCGACGTGCCGTTCCTGGACCCGCTCACGTCGATGCTCGACCCGGGCCAGCGCCTCACCGTCAGCGACCGGCTCGAGTGGGGCGACCCGGTCGCCGACCCGGAGGCCTTCGCGACGATCCGCGCGTACTCGCCGTACGAGAACGTCCCGCCGGGCGCACGCTGGCCGGCGGTCCTGGTCACGTGCCGCCGCGCCGACCAGCGGGTGGGGGCCGTCGAGGCGGCGAAGTGGGTGCAACGGGTCCGTGCCACCACGACCGGCGGCCCCGTCCTGCTGCGCGCGCTCGCCGGCGGGCACACCGGGTCGCCCGAGTGGCGCGAGAACGTGCGCAAGCTCGCGCTCGACCACGTGTGGGCCGGCCGGCTGCTCACCGCGCGCTGACCTCGCCGGGCAGGGCGCCCGGACCCGGGGAGGCCGACGGCCGGCAGGTCGCCCGGCGAGCGTCCCGCATGCGGGGACGTCCCACGACGGCACGGACGGCCCGGCAGGGGGCCGGGCCGTCCTCGGGGCGGCCGTCGGGGAGGGTGGGGCGACGTCCGCGCCGGGCGGGCGGGCGCCGAGCGGCCGGCGCCCACCCGCCCACGGTCACCGACGGACGGTGACCGTGATCGTGCGGCTCTCGGTCACGCCGGCGGCGTTCTCGAGCTCCGCGCGGTACTCGTACCGCCCGGGCGCGCGCCCCGTGAGCGGGGTGGCCGCCCGCTGTGCCTCCCGGCCGTTCGCGGTGAGCTCCTGGGTGTCCACCAGCTCGCCGTCCTCGTAGAGCCGGTACGTGGTGGCGTTGGTGCCCCACCACATGTTCATGGTGACCGTGTACCGCCCGTCGCCGTCCCAGTTGTCGTGCGACAGCACGGGCGTCCCGGGCCGCGCCCGGTCGACGACGACCGTCACCGGCGCCGTCGTGGTCGACCCGTGCTGGTTCGTCAGGACGGCGGTGTAGACGTACCGGCCGTCCTTCCTGCCGTCGAGGTCGAACGAGGCGGACTGCGCGGCGGGCGTCGCGTCGACGAGGTCCCGCGCACCGACCGGCACGCCGTCCTCGAGCAGCTCGACGCGCTGGGCGTTCTGCCCCCACCACAGGTTCACCGTGACGCGGTAGGCGCCGTCGCCGTCCCAGTTGTCGTGCGAGACGGCGGCCTTGCCGGGCACCGTCGTCGCCGGCCCGGGCACGCGCTCGCCCGGCCCGGTGTCCTCGCCCGTGTAGGCGATGGAGGGCGCCGGCGGCGTCGCCATGCCCTCACCGAGGAAGTACGACGTGTGCGGCGGCTGGTTGTACGACGTGTTCTGCCACGCGACCCCGAGCCGGTACACCGGGTCGGAGGTGAGCGTGCGCAGCCGGTGGTCCGTCAGGTCGACGGTCGTGGCGATCCGCAGCGCCGAGGAGTCCTCGAGCCGCGTCACGACCTCCTCCCGCCAGTCGCCGAGCAGGTCGGCCTGGAGCGTGGGGTTGCCCTTGGTGTCGTTCACGCTCAGCGTCCCCGACGCCCGGTAGACCTCGACCTCGGTCTCCTCCTCCCAGTCCCACTTCGAGATGGTCGGGACGCCCTCGCGGGTCTCCTCGGTCCAGTCGTGGTCGAGGATCTCGCGCAGCAGGTCGCCGTCCCACCAGGTGAGGAAGTTCGCCGCGGGGATGCGCTCGGAGATCAGCTCCCCCGACGCGGACCGGAGCTGGCCGGTGCGGGCGTTCCACTGGTTGGTGCCGATGGCCCAGCCCTCGGCGCCGTCGTGGCGCGGGTCGATGTCGCCCATGGCGGCCCGGCCCGTGTCGACCGTGGCCGGGATCGACCACAGCACCTCACCGGTCGCGGCGTCGCGGTACGTGGCGCCCCGGTTGCCGGAGGACCCCATCGACTCGTGGGCCGCGAACACCTCGAGCCCCGGACGCGACGGGTCGAAGTCGGAGACGTGCATGGCGTCCCCGTGGCCGAGCCCGGTGGTGTACAGCGGCTCGCCGTCGTCGTCGACCGTCATGGACCCGAAGACGATCTCGTCCTTCTGGTCGCCGTCGACGTCCGCCACGGACAGGTTGTGGTTGCCCTGGCCGGCGTACTCGTCCCCGACGACGTCGGAGTCGAAGACCCACCGCTGCGTCAGCGAGGCGCCGTCCCAGTCGTAGGCGGCGATCACCGTGCGCGTGTAGTAGCCGCGGCTGAACACCACCGACGGACGCTCCCCGTCGAGGTACGCGACCCCGGCGAGGAACCGGTCCACCCGGTTGCCGTACGCGTCGCCCCACGCACCCACGTCACCGCGCGGCGGCGTGTAGTCGACGGTGTCGAGCGCGGCGCCGGTGGCCCCGTCGAACACGGTGAGGAACTCCGGCCCGGTGAGCACGTACCCGCTGGAGTTCCGGTGGTCCGCCCGCGGGTCGCCGATCACCGTGCCGGCCCCGTCGACCGTGCCGTCGGCGGTCTTCATGACCACCTCGGCGCGGCCGTCGCCGTCGAGGTCGTACACCTGCACCTGCGTGTAGTGGGCGCCGGCGCGGATGTTCGGGCCCAGGTCCACGCGCCACAGACGCGTGCCGTCGAGCCGGTACGCGTCGACGTACACGGTGCCCGTGTAGCCCGCGCGGGAGTTGTCCTGCGCGTTCGTCGGGTCCCACTTGAGCACGACCTCGTACTGGCCGTCGCCGTCGAGGTCGCCGATGCTCGCGTCCCCGGCCTTGTAGGAGTACGGCTGGCCGTCCTTCGTGTACGCGTCGGCGGGCTTGTCGAGCGGCACGTCGAGGTGCTGCTGGTCCCACACGCCGAACTCGGCCGTGGCCCAGCGCTCGATGCCGTCGACGACCGTGCTGACCCGGTAGGTCGCGTCGGCCGTGCCGTCGGCGTCGAGCACGTTGGTGCTGCCGGTGACGGGCTCGCGCGTGATGCGCGTGCCGTCCCGGTAGACGTGGAACGGCAGGTCCTGCGGGTCCAGGCCCAGCAGGCGCCAGCCGACGTAGACGCCCTCGTCGGTGGCGACGGCGACCGGCGCGCGGTCGAGCCGCTCGGACTGCCGCACGAGCGTCGTGACCGCCTCCGAGGACACGGTCGCCGCCCGCGCGGACTCCCCACCCGCGTTCACCGCGGCCACCTGGTAGTGGTACGGCACGGTGGTGAGGACGTCCGTGTCGTCGTACCCGGCCTCCGTGGCGCGGCCGACGAGCGCGTACGGGCCGCCCAGCGTCTCGCTGCGGTACACGTGGTAGAACAGCGCACCCTCGACCGGCTCCCACGCGAGGCGCACGAGGTTCTTGTCCGTCGCGGCGACGTGCACACCCGTGGGCGCGTCCGTCACCGGGACGTCCTCGTCCACCGTCGTCACGGCGAGGACGTCGGTCGGGACCGACTCCAGGCCCGTGGGGTCGAGCGCGACGACGTAGTACCGGTACGCCACGCCGAGGTCGGCCGTGGTGTCCGTGAACGCCGCGGTCGTGACGTCACCGACCGCCCGCGGCTCCTTCTCGCCCGTCGCCTGCCGGTACACCCGGTAGCCGTCGGCGTCGTCGGTGCCCGTCCAGGTCAGGTCGACCGCGACCGCGGCCCCCTCGACGCGCACGTCGCCCGCGAGCGTGGACGGCGCGAGCAGCAGCGGCGTCACCTCGACGCCGTTGAGGCGCGAGGACGAGCCGGTCATGACGAGCGTGAGCTGCCCGTCGGTCACGGCGACCGGCTGGCTGACCTTCTCCGAGACGGCGCCGCGCCCGGCGTTCGACGCCCCGAAGTCCCGGCCCTCGAGCTGGACGTTCGAGCGGCTCGTGCCGATCCAGTCGCCGTTGTGCGTCTTCACCGCGTACGTGCCGCGGGGCAGGTCGACGACGAACGTGTGCTGCGGGCCGGGCAGCAGGAAGTCGCGCTGCAGGTCGTTCGGCGGCGGCGTGAAGGCCACGCCGCGGTCGCGCCCGGCCATGCCGGTCGGGTCGAGCCAGCCCCAGCCGGTCTCCGGGGTGTAGACCGACCGCTCGTTCACCTCGGTGTAGCCCGGCATGACGGGGGCACCGGCGATCTGCACGTCGAAGCGGAACAGCGCGTCCCGCGTCGTGACCCGTACGGGCTGCGAGGGCGCCGAGTCGCCGCGGCCGTTGGAGGCCACGACGCGCAGGTCGTACGACCCGCCCTCCGCCAGGCCCGTGACGGCGGCCTGGGGCAGCGTCGACGTCGCCGCGAGCGTCCAGGCGTCGTCACCGGCGTCGGCGGCCTTGCGGAAGACCTTGTAGACGTCCGCGCCCTCGACCGGCGCCCACGTCAGCTGCACGCCGGAGCTCGACACGCTCCCCGCGACGACGCCCGTGGGCGCGGCGGGCACGGCGGCCGGCGGCTCGGCCGCCTCGACCTCGTCCGCGAGCGGGAGGTCGAGCATGGCCAGGTCGGCTGCGACGAGCCGCGCCATCTGGATCGCGCCGTACTCCTGGAAGTGGGTGTCGTCGACCGTGCCCGACGGCCGGTTCGGGTACACCCCGGCGGGCACGTGCAGGAACACGCTCTTGGCCGCCTCCGGCCCGATCTCGTCCAGGTACGCCCGGCTCGACGCGGACAGGTCGACCAGCGGGGTGCCGGTCTCCGCCGCGAGCCCGGCGGCCGCCTCGACGTAGTCGGGGAAGGACACGTGGAACCGGCCCGTCTCGGCGTCGAACGCCCGGCGGGACACGGGCGTCACGAGGATCGGCGTGGCGCCGCGCTGGCGGGCGCCGTCGACGAAGGTCCGCAGGTAGTTGCGGTAGTCGGCGGGTGCTGCCCACCGGTCGTCCACGCCGTAGGAGTTGTCGTTGTGCCCGAACTGCGCGACGACGTAGTCGCCCGGCCGGACCTGGCGCAGCACCTCGTCGAGGCGGCCCTGGCTGATGAAGTTCTTCGCCGACCGGCCGCCGATCGCCTTGTTCTGGACCGTCACGTCGTCCGACAGGTACCGGTCGATCATCTGGCCCCAGCCGGCCTGCGGCGCGTAGTCGGCCGTGTACGTCTGGACGGTCGAGTCACCGGTCACCCAGAGCGTCGGCTCGCTGCCCGGCGTGCGCTCGGCCTGCCGGGTGATCACGAGCTGGTTGAGCTTGGCCGCCGTGCCGGCGAGCTCGAGGTTGAGCTGGCCGTCGACGAGCGCGACGTCGAACTGCATCTCGAGGTACTGGCCCGCGGGCTTCGCGGTCTGCTGGACCTTCGCCATGCGCTCGACCGTGATCGCGACGTCCGTCGGCTCCTGCGCGTCCCCGGCGACGAGGCCCACCGTGTAGTCGCCGTCCGGCAGGTCGACGACGAGCTCGGTGTCGCCGACGGTGACGAAGTCGGACCGCACGGCGTCGTCTCCCCCGCGATCCGTGCCGGTCACCTGCGACGGGTCGACGAAGCCGATGCGCTGGTCCTGCGAGTACGCCGTGGTGGCGTCGACGCGGACCGCCCCGGGGGCCAGGGCGCCCGGGCCGAGGTCGATCGTCAGCACGCCGCTCTCGGGGAACGTGGGCTCGGTGCCCTCCCCCGCGAGGCTGCTCACGGCGGCCGCCGACGGCGCGGAGAGGCCGTCGGCGCCGATCGCCCGGACCCGGTACCAGTGCGTCCGGGCGGTGTCGACGGCGTCGGTCGTGTGGACCTCGCGCTGCCCGGTGCGGGCGATCTCGGCGTACGTGCCGTCGAGGGCGTCGGCGCGCGTCACGACGTAGCCGGTGGCGCCGGGGACCTCGTCCCAGCGCAGGGTCACGGCGCCCGGCACGACGTGCGCCATGCGGACGGACTGCGGTGCGGGCAGGGAGCCGACGGGCTCGTCGGCGGGGGCGGTGGTGGGCTGCGGGGCGGGGTCCGCCGTGGCGGCGTGCGCCGGCACGGCGCCGGCGAGCAGCAGGGCCAGCGCGGTGGCGGCACCGGCGGCGACGGCGGGCGGTCGGGTACGGGGGCGGCGGGTCCGGTCGTGGGCCCGTGCGGGTCGGGACATGGTCACCTGTCGTCTCGTCGTTGAAACGTGGGGGCGGTTCGACGCACCCTGTCCCCTGAATCGATTCAAGGCGCACCGCGTGGCGCGCACCGATCCGGAGGAAGCGGGTGGTCCCGACATTCATACCCCGGGGCGGCACCGCGCGTCGAGACCTCGCGGAAAACGCTCACCGTACGGACGAGGGTGCGCCGCCGGAGGTCAGGCGCCCACGAGCGCCCGCTCGAGGGCAGCCCGCCCGACCGGCCCCCACCCGCTCTTGCCGCCGGGCAGGCCGCGGTCGCCGTTCTGGCCCATGAGCACCAGGAACAGGCTCTTCATCACCGCCAGCCCGCGTGCGCGCCGGACCGTCGCCCCGTCCGCACGCGCGTAGCCCCGGAAGCACCGGTCGGCACCGCCCGGCGGGAGCAGCAGCCAGGCGGCCGCGAGGTCCCACGCGGGGTCGCCGGCGCAGAGCGCGCCGAAGTCGACGACACCCGTCAGCGTGCCGTCCGCGACGACGACGTTCGCGGGGTGCAGGTCGCCGTGCACCCACACGCGCAGCCCCTCCCAGGCCGGTGCCGCGACCGCGTCGTCCCACACCGCCCGGACGTCGCCCTCCGCCACGTCCCCGAGGTCCACGGCCCGCAGGAAGTGCTCGAAGCCGTCCGTGCAGTCACGCGGGTGGGCGCCGAAGCCCACACCCTCCGGGGCGTCGGCGGGCGCCGGCGCGTGGAGCGCCGCGAGGAAGGCCGCCAGCGCGTCGGCAGCGTCGTCGCCGCGCGTGATCGCCCCGTGGTCCAGCGGCGTGCCGTCGACCCAGGTCATGACGGTCCAGATCTTCGGGAACAGCGCGGACGGCACCCCGTCCCGCACCGGGGTCGGGACCGCGAGCGGCAGGCGCGGGGCCAGCACCGGCAGCCAGCGGCGCTCCTTCAGCTGGAAATCCGGGGAGGTGTCCATCCGCTGCAGCCGGACGGCGAGGTCGTCCCCGAGCCGCCACATCTGGTTGCCCCAGCCGCCGGCGACCTCCCGCAGCGACAGCCCGGCCAGGTCCGGGTGCTGCTCGCGCAGGAGGGCGCGGACGAGGTCGGCGCTGGTCCCCGCCTCGGGCTCGGTCACGACGAGGGAGAGTACCGAGGAGGTGACGTGGAGCCGGGCTCCCGCCGTGCGGGTGGTGGCCGTCGGGTCATCGCGGCTGCCCGCCCGCATACCGGTGGTCGCGTGCCAGGACCCCGGTCACCCGACGCCGGTCGGTCGGCACGCTCCGGCGACCACGCACCCGTCCCGCCCGTCCGTGACGCGCCCCCGTGTCCAGCCCTCGGACCAGCCCGTCGGCGACCTGCTCGCTCGACGGCTCTGCGGGCCGTCGAGCCGCACGACGAGGAGGTCGGCCGGGCCGGGCGTCCGCGATGCGGGCGGGCGGGGAGTGAGCCCGCCCGGTCCGGCCTCTGGGCCGGTGCCGTGCACCGCCGGGTCAGGCCCGGCCGGTCGCGTCCGCCGTCGTGCGCGGGGCCACGATGCCCAGGACGTCGACGAACCACGGCGTCGTGACGCCCGCGTCGACCAGCGCGTGCGCCTCCTCCGCCGTCACCCACCGCGTGTCGCCCACCTCGTCGGGGTCGGGCAGCACGTCGCCGGCGAGGCGACCGACGACGACGTGGTCGTACTCCGTCTCGACGTGCCCGGAGCCGGCGTCGAGCGCGCGGTAGCGGAACGTCCCGACCTCGCGCGCGTCGACGAGGTCCACGCCGAGCTCCTCGCGCACCCGGCGCGCCGCGCTCGCCGCGAGGTCGGCGCCCGGTGCCGGGTGGCCGCAGCACGCGTTGGTCCACAGGCCCGGGAAGCGCAGCTTCGCGTCGGCGCGCTGCTGCAGCAGCATCCGGCCGGCGTCGTCCACCACCACCACGGAGAACGCGCGGTGCAGCAGGCCGGGCGCCGCGTGCGCCGCGCCCACCTGCGTCCGACCCGTCGCCGTCCCGTGCTCGTCCACGAGCTCGACGAGGTCCGTCTCCGCCATGCGTCCTCCGTCCGTCGGCCCGTCCCGGTCCAGTCCCGCCCGGTCCGGTCCGCGGCCAGCATCGCATCCTGCGCGCGGACCTGCCCGCACACGACGAGGCCCCGACCCCCTCACGGGGGGCCGGGGCCTCGTACGTCACCGGTCAGAGCGGGGAGAGCCCCGTCCCGCCGTCACCGCGGCTGGCCGCGGGCGGGGCGGCCGGCACGTTCTCGCCGGAGCCCGGCGTGCCGACGGTGGCACCGACGGCCACGGGCTCCTTGCTGCGCTCACCGCGCGGCACGCCCTGGAAGTGGAACTCCCCGAGCAGGCCCTCGCCCTCGGCGTCGACGATCACCTGCTCGCCCGACTTGAGCTCGCCGAACAGGATCTTCTCCGACAGGACGTCCTCGATCTCCCGCTGGATCGCCCGGCGCAGCGGCCGCGCACCGAGGACCGGGTCGTAGCCCTTCTCCGAGAGCAGGCGCTTGGCCGCCTCGGTGAGCTCGATGCCCATGTCCTTGTCACGCAGGCGCTTGTCGAGCTTCGCGATCATCAGGTCGACGATCTGGAAGATCTCCGGCTGCGAGAGCTGCGGGAAGACGACCACGTCGTCGACGCGGTTGAGGAACTCCGGACGGAAGTGCGTCTTGAGCTCGTCGTTGACCTTCGCCTTCATGCGCTCGTACGACGTCGACAGGTCGCCGCCGGCCTGGAAGCCGGTCTGGACGCCCTTGGCGATGTCCCGCGTGCCGAGGTTCGTGGTCATGATGATGACGGTGTTCTTGAAGTCGACCACCCGGCCCTGCGAGTCGGTCAGGCGACCGTCCTCGAGGATCTGCAGCAGCGAGTTGAAGATGTCCGCGTGGGCCTTCTCGACCTCGTCGAAGAGGACGACCGAGAACGGCTTGCGACGCACCTTCTCCGTGAGCTGACCGCCCTCGTCGTACCCGACGTACCCGGGGGGCGAGCCGAACAGACGCGAGACGGTGTGCTTCTCCGAGAACTCCGACATGTCGAGCTGGATCAGCGCGTCCTCGTCCCCGAAGAGGAACTCGGCGAGCGCCTTGGCGAGCTCGGTCTTCCCGACACCCGTGGGGCCGGCGAAGATGAACGACCCGCCAGGACGCTTCGGGTCCTTGAGGCCCGCACGCGTGCGCCGGATGGCCTGCGACAGCGCCTTGATGGCGGCGTCCTGGCCGACGACCCGCTTGTGCAGGTTGTCCTCCATGTGGAGCAGGCGGCTCGACTCCTCCTCGGTGAGCTTGAACACCGGGATGCCCGTCGCGTTCGCCAGCACCTCGGCGATGAGCTCCTCGTCGACCTCGGCGACGGCGTCCAGGTCGCCGTTCTTCCAGGCCTTCTCCTTCTCGGTGCGCTTGAGCCCGAGCTGCTTCTCCTGGTCGCGCAGGCGCGCGGCCTTCTCGAAGTCCTGCTCGTCGATCGCCGACTCCTTGTCGCGGCGCGTCTCGGCGATCTGCTCGTCGAGCTCGCGCAGCTCCGGCGGGGCGGTCATGCGGCGGATGCGCAGGCGTGCGCCGGCCTCGTCGACCAGGTCGATCGCCTTGTCCGGCAGGTACCGGTCGTTGACGTACCGGTCGGCCAGCGTCGCGGCCGCGACCAGCGCGGCGTCCGTGATGGACACGCGGTGGTGCGCCTCGTACCGGTCGCGCAGGCCCTTGAGGATCTCGATGGCGTGCTGGAGGTTCGGCTCCGAGACCTGGATCGGCTGGAAGCGGCGCTCCAGGGCCGGGTCCTTCTCGACGTACTTGCGGTACTCGTCGAGCGTCGTGGCGCCGATGGTCTGCAGCTCGCCGCGGGCCAGCATGGGCTTGAGGATCGACGCGGCGTCGATCGCGCCCTCGGCGGCACCGGCACCGACGAGCGTGTGGATCTCGTCGATGAACAGGATGATGTCGCCGCGCGTGCGGATCTCCTTGAGCACCTTCTTCAGGCGCTCCTCGAAGTCACCGCGGTAGCGGCTGCCCGCGACCAGGGCGCCCAGGTCCAGCGTGTAGAGCTGCTTGTCCTTGAGCGTCTCCGGCACGTCGCCGCGGACGATGTCCTGCGCGAGGCCCTCGACGACGGCGGTCTTGCCGACGCCGGGCTCGCCGATGAGGACCGGGTTGTTCTTGGTGCGGCGGGACAGCACCTGCATGACCCGCTCGATCTCCTTCTCGCGCCCGATGACCGGGTCGAGCTTGCCGTCGCGCGCGGCCTGCGTGAGGTTGCGCCCGAACTGGTCGAGCACGGCCGAGCCGGACGGCTGGCCCTCGGCCGGGCCGCCCGAGGCGACCGGCTCCTTGCCCTGGTAGCCGGAGACGAGCTGGATGACCTGCTGGCGGACCCGGTTGAGGTCCGCGCCGAGCTTGTTGAGGACCTGGGCGGCGACGCCCTCGCCCTCACGGATGAGGCCGAGCAGGATGTGCTCGGTGCCGATGTAGTTGTGACCGAGCTGCAGCGCCTCGCGCAGCGACAGCTCCAGGACCTTCTTCGCGCGCGGCGTGAAGGGGATGTGCCCCGACGGCGCCTGCTGGCCCTCGCCGATGATCTCCTGGACCTGCGCGCGGACCGCCTCGAGCGAGATGCCGAGCGACTCCAGGGCCTTGGCCGCGACGCCCTCACCCTCGTGGATGAGACCCAGGAGGATGTGCTCGGTGCCGATGTAGTTGTGGTTGAGCATCCGCGCCTCTTCCTGGGCGAGGACGACCACGCGGCGGGCTCGGTCGGTGAATCTCTCGAACATGTGCACTCCTCACGAGCGGCGTGCCCCGCCAGGACCGCGCGTCAGGGGGTGCGCACGGTGCCGACGAGACGGCGTGTTTCGATGCTAACGGCGGGGTACCCACCGGACGTCCCGTGTTCGCCGCAGGCGGATACGACCCGCCGGGACGGCGCGTAGCGTCGGTGCCATGCCCCGTTCGATCGCCACCGCCACGACCGTCGACCTGCCCGGCCTGCTGGACTTCGTGCGCCCGCGCCACCACATGCTCCTCGTCACCGCCCGCGCCGACGGGCGCCCGCAGGTCTCGCCCGTGAGCGGCGGCGTCGACGAGCAGGGCCGCATCGTCATCTCCACGTACCCGGGCCGCGCCAAGACCCGCAACGCCGAGCGCGACGCCCGCGTCTCGGTGTGCGTGCTGTCCGACGACTGGAACGGCGCCTGGGTGCAGGTCGACGGCACGGCCGAGGTCCTGCACATGCCCGAGGCCGAGGACGCGCTGGTCGACTACTACCGCTGCATCGCCGGCGAGCACCCCGACTGGGACGAGTACCGCGCGGCGATGCGCCTGCAGGGCAAGAGCCTGGTCCGGATCACCCCGGAGCGCTGGAGCCCGGTCGCGACCGGCGGCTTCCCGGCGGACGTCGCCGCCCGCCTGGACGCCGGGGCCTGACCCCGGGCGGTCCCGCGGCGGCCGGGTCGTCAGACGGTCGCCGCCGCCTCGCGCTCCCGGCGGGCGTGGCCGATGACGGCGACGACGAGCGCGAGCGCACCCGCGACGATCATCCCGACCCCGACGCCGGCCTCGCCCACCCGCAGCAGCAGGGCCCCGACGCCCGCGCCGGCGAGGATGAGCACGACCGCGAGCAGGCGGCGCGCCCAGCTGTCGCCCGTGCCGCCCGCGAGCCGGGAGTCGGCGGCCAGGCCGGTGAGGGTCGAGGTGACGACGACCGTCGTGACGTCCTTGACCGCGAGCCGGCGCGCGGCGGCGGCCTGCAGCCCCATCGCGACGGCGAGGAGCGTCGTGACGGCGAGGCCCCAGACCGTGCCCTCCTCGGGGTGCGCCACGATCGAGGCGACGCCGAGCAGCACGGCCAGGACGCCGGTCGTGCCGAAGGTCGTGGTGGACAGGTGCGTCCAGCCCTGCGCGGCACGGCGCAGCACGCGGCCCCCGATCGCGGCACCGAGCATGAAGCCGGCCAGCGCGACGAGCGGGCCGGCCACCGGCAGGTCGTCGGCGCCCGCGAGCGCCATGCCGAGGATGACGACGTTGCCCGTCATGTTGGCGGTGAAGACGCGGTCGAGGCCGAGGTAGCCGACCGCGTCGATGATCCCCGTGGTGAAGGTCAGGGCCAGCATGAGCACGAGGTGCAGGCGCGCGGTCGTCACGCCCGTCATCGTCCTCGTCACCGGGCGGCCGCGGCAAAGCCCGGACGTGCGGCGTCCGTCACGCCCGGCGTCACCAGCCGCGCAGCACGGGCTCCGGGCCGGGGTAGGCGGCGAACGTCGCGCGCTCCTCGTCGGTGAAGGGACGCGGGCTGTGCGTCGCACGGTCGAGCTGGACCATCCGCGACCGTGCCCGCAGCGCGACGCCCGCCCCGGGTCCGTCGCCGTCGAGCACCTCGTAGGCGAAGTCGACCGACGAGCGCCCCAGCCGCGGCACCCACACCTCGACGACGACGGGCGCGAGCCGGAAGCGGATCGGCGCGACGTAGTCGATCTCGTGCTTGACGACGACCAGCAGCGACGCGGTCATCGCCCCGGCCTCGTCGACGCCCATCCGCGGGAACAGCGTGAACCGCGCGTCGTCCAGGTACCGCAGGAAGGCGGCGTTGTTGACGTGCCCGAACAGGTCGACGTCGGACCAGCGCACCTGCATGACGACGCGTCCGCGCGCGGCCCCCGGCCCGTGCTCCGTGCTCACCTGGCCACCGTACCCACGGGTAACACGTGGCGGCGGCACGACGCTCAGCCCTCGGCGCCCTCGGGGCTCGGGTCGGTGTCGGTCCCGTTCACCACCGGCCACTCGTCCCCGACGGGCACAGCCAGGTACCGCACCCGCTCGGCCGTGCCCGGCAGCACCGTGACCGCCTGCTCGGCGGGCGTCTCGTTGTGCGGGTGCAGCTCGAACCCGGACAGGTCGGCCCGCACGTCGTACACCGCGGTGAAGAGCGTGTACGCGGGCGTGCCCGCGCACTGCCCGATGCAGTCCGCGTCGGGGTCGGGCACCACGCCCGCCACCTCGACGGGCACCGCGTCGCCGCTCAGCCCCTCGACGCGGACGGTACCGAGCAGCCCCAGCAGGACCCGCCACTCCTGCGCGTCCTCGTCGACGCGCAGCCGCAACTCGGCCTCCTGCGGCGCGCCGGCCAGCGTGTACGCGACCGTGACCGTCGCCGACGTGCCCACGACCTCCTCCCCGGTGACGCGCGCGCCGGTGAGGCGCTCCCGCGCCCCGCCCAGCACGTCGTCGCGCAGCAGCGCGGTGGAGGCGCCGTCGAGCCCGCTCGCGTCGGGCTGCGACAGCGCGAGCGCCGCCTCGGCGTCCCCGGCCGCGACCGCCTCGAGGTACGCCTCGACGACCGGGCGCACGGGCGGCGGCTCGTCCGCGGCCAGCAGGCCCGGCAGCACGGCCACCGCGAGGACCACGCCCGCGACGACCAGGGCGAGGAGGGTCGCGAGCACGCCGACGACCACCTTCACCGGACGCGCCATCAGCGCACCGTCGCGAACTGCGCGTGGTTCGCCCAGGTGTGGCTGAAGCCGGACCGGGCGGAGTCGAGGAGGTTGCCCTGCACCTGGCCGGTCGTCAGGGCGAGCTGGATCGCGGCCCCGAGGGCCATGAGCAGGCTCGCGACCGTGCCGATGAGGGTCGCGACGGCGACCGGGAGGCCGACGCCCGTGAGGCCGGTCAGGACGGTCGCGACGAAGCCGGCGACGCCCCCGACCAGGCCCAGGACGACGCGGCGAACCTGCACGTCGAGCCGGTCCAGCTCGGCCTCGATGCCGGCGCTCGCCGCACGCCGCGTCTCGACCGACCGCATGAGGCCCTCCGGGTCCACCCTGAAGCGCGGCATCGTCCTCCCCGTCCGTCGTCCCCGTGCTGCCCGCACGCGGTCGGCAGCGTAGCGGCGCAGGTCGCGCACCGGGCCCGCGCGGCCGTCCGACCTGCCCGGTTTCGCCCCATCGGCGCATCGCCGGCCGTGGGAGGGTCGGTGCATGCCAGCCGAGCCCGACGTCCGCGTCGTCCACCACGGCGACGCGCCCGCCGACGTCGCCGGCGTGCTCCTCGCACCGGGCGCGAGCGCGACCCGCGACCACACCACGCTCGTCGCGCTGGACCGGGCCCTGTCGCCCCACGTGGCCGTCCGGCGGGTCGACCTGCCGCGCGGGAAGGCCGCCGTGCAGCGCGTGCGGGACGAGGCGGAGGCGTTCGCCGACGAGCTCGGCGTCGCGACCGACCGGCTTGTCGTCGGCGGGCGCTCGTTCGGTGGGCGGATGGCGTCGGTGGCCGTCGCCGAGGGGCTGCCCGCGGCGGGGCTGCTGCTCCTGTCCTACCCGCTGCACCCGCCGGGGCAGCCGGAGAAGCTGCGCACCGCGCACCTGCCGGACGTCGCCGTGCCGGTCCTCGCGGTCAGCGGCGACCGCGACCCCTTCGGCACCCCCGACGAGCTGACCACCCACCTGGCCGCGCTGGGCGGTCCGTGGACGTTGGCACTCGTCCGGGGGACGCACTCCCCCGCCGACACGGCCGTCCGGGCAGCGGTCCGGCTCTGGTGGCCGTCCTCCGGGTAACCTCGCCGCCCGTGCCACCCCGCGACGCCCTCGGCTCCCGTGACCTGCAGCGCGCCGTCGCGCTGACCGAACGCATCGAGCGCGTCTTCGACCAGCGCGTCGTCGGGCAGGAGGGGTTGCGGACGTCGCTCGTCGTGGCGCTGATGTGCGGCGGGCACATCCTGCTCGAGTCCGTGCCGGGCCTGGCGAAGACGACGGCGGCGCAGACGCTCGCGCACGCCGTGTCGGGCTCGTTCCACCGCATCCAGTGCACGCCGGACCTCATGCCGTCGGACATCGTGGGCACGCAGGTCTTCCACTACGGGACCGGGCAGTTCACGACGCAGCTCGGGCCGGTGCACGCGAACGTCGTCCTGCTCGACGAGATCAACCGGTCCAGCGCGAAGACGCAGTCGGCGATGCTCGAGGCGATGCAGGAGAAGCAGACGACCATCGCCGGCGAGGTGCACCGGCTGCCGCAGCCGTTCATGGTGCTCGCGACGCAGAACCCCATCGAGGAGGAGGGCACGCACGTCCTCCCCGAGGCGCAGATGGACCGGTTCCTGCTCAAGGAGGTGCTCGACTACCCGGACCCGGCGGAGGAGGTCGAGATCCTCGACCGCATCTCGGACGGCCGCATGGCACGCCCGCTCGACGCGCCGCGCCTGTCCCTCGACGAGGTGCGCTGGCTGCAGGACGCGGTCGACCAGGTGTACGTCGACGCCTCGATCCGCCGGTACGTCGTCGACCTCGTCGCCACCACCCGGGGCCGCGGCCCGGTGCAGGTGCCGGGCCACGACCGCCTCGTGCGGATGGGCGCGAGCCCGCGCGGGTCGATCTCGCTCATGCGCGTGGCGCAGGCCGTCGCGCTGCGGGACGGCCGGTCCCACGTCACGCCGGACGACGTCCGCGCCCTGCGGCACGCCGTGCTCCGCCACCGCGTGGTCCGCACGTTCGACGCGCTGGCCGACGACGTGAGCCCGGAGTCGATCGTCGACGCCGTGTTCGCCGCGGTCCCGGTGCCCTGACCGAGCACCCCGCGACCCATGCCGCACCGCTCCCGCCTCGCGCTCGTGCGCGCGCGCCTCGACCTGCCCACGGTGCGCCGCGCCACCGGGCTGCTCGAGGGACGCCACCGCGCGGTGTGGAAGGGCCACGGCGACGAGGTCGACGACCTGCACGCCTACACGCCGGGGGACGACGTCGGCGACATCGACTGGCGGGCGTCGGCGCGGTCGGCGCAGCCGGTGGTCAAGCGGTACGTGGCGACGTCGAACCTGTCGGTCGTCCTCGTGGTCGACACCGGGCGGCACATGACCGCCACCGCGGCGGGCGGGGAGCGCAAGGACGTCGTCGCGCAGCTCGTCGCGGACGTCGTCGCGCACCTGTCGCACCGCCGCGGGGACCGCGTGGGCCTGGTCGCCGGGGACGCGGGCCGCGTCCTGGAGCTGCCGCCGCGCGCCGGCTCGACGCACCTGGAGGTGCTGCTGCGCCGCGTCGAGCGGACGTTCGACCCGGCGGCCCCGGAGGGCGACCTGGCGCGCCTGCTCGACCGGGTGCTGCGGCGCACGGCGCGGCGCTCGCTCGTCGTCGTCGTGACCGACGAGGCCCGCCCGACCGAGGCCGACGAGCGCGCCCTCGCCCGGGTGCGGACGCGGCACGAGGTGCTCGTCGTGCAGGTCGCCGACGCCGACCTGTTCGGGCCCCGCCTCGGGGCGGCGCCGGGGACGGTCGCCGGTGCGTCGGACGCCCGCGAGCGCGGCCGGCCGGTGCGCACGCCCCGTGCGGTGCGTGCGGTCCGCGACGTGGTGAGCGGCTGGACCCTGCCCGGGTACCTGCGCGGCCGCCGCCGCGTGCAGGAGGCGGTGGCGCAGGCCCGCGTGGAGCGGCACGCGGCCGTCCGCGCGCGGCTGCGCCGGGTGGGTGTCGAGGCCGTCACGGTCGAGTCGACGCACGACGTGCTGGACGAGATGTCCGCGCTGCTGGGGAGGGCCCGCCGTGCCCGCGGGTGAGCTCGTCGAGCCGATGGCGTACGGCTGGTGGTGGCCGCTGGTCGGGGCGCTGCTCGTCGCGGGTGTCGTCGCCTGGTTCTGGTGGGTGCTGCGCTCGACGCGGGGACCGGCCCAGCCTCCCGCCGCAGCGGCCGGACCGGCGGCCGGACCGGCGGCCACCCCCGCACCCGCCGCCGACCCCTACGCCGCGGCCCGAACGGTCGCGCTCGACCGCATCCAGCGGGTCCAGGAGCGGCACGCGGCGGGTGAGCTCGACGCGCGCGGCGCCCACCTGGAGCTGCGGTTCGTGCTCCGCGAGTTCGCCGCGGTGCGGACGGGCGTGCCCACGTCGACCCTCACCGACGCCGACGCCCGCCGGGACCGCCGCGTGCGCCGCCTCGCGAGCCCGCTCGAGCGGTACTCGCATCCTGCGTTCGCGCCCACCAGCCGCGTCACCGTGCGCACGTCGCTGCGCGAGGCCCGCAAGCTGGTGCAGACGTGGTGAGCGTGGTCGAGGCGCTGACGGGCCGCGCCCTGGTGGGAGCCGGCACCACGCTGACGACCCCGTGGGCCGTCCCCGCGCTGGTCGGTCTCGCGGCGGCCGCGCTCGTCGCGGGTCTGCTGTGGCGCAGCCGCGGGCGCGCGACGGTGTGGGTCGCGAACACCGCGGAGCTGCAGCACGTGCCCGCGCTGCGCTGGTGGCGCGTGCGGTACCACGCGCTGCGCGTCGCCCTCGTGCTCGCCGTGGGTGCGGCGACGTTCGCCGCGGCGGTGCTGGTCGCGCGGCCCGTCGTCGTCGAGGAGCGCACGCGTGAGCTCGCGAACCGGGACATCGTGCTGTGCCTCGACGTGTCCGGCTCGATGGTCGAGTACGACGCGGCGGTGGTGGCGACGTTCGAGCGGCTCGTCGACGAGTTCGAGGGCGAGCGCGTCGCGCTGTCGCTGTTCGACTCGACGTCGCGCACGGTCTTCCCCCTCACGGACGACTACGACCTGGTCCGCGAGCAGCTGGGCGAGGCGCGGCGCGTGCTCGAGCGCGAGGGCGACGCGGACGACGTCGAGGCGTTCTTCCGCGGCACGGAGGGCCTGGAGGGGCAGGCGTCCCTCATCGGCGACGGCCTGGCCACGTGCGCGCTGCTCTTCGACCAGTTCGACACCGAGCGGTCGCGCTCGGTCGTGCTCGCGACCGACAACGAGCCGTGGGGCAGCCCGGTGTACACCCTCGAGGGGGCGGCGGCGCTGACCGCGGAGCGCGGCGGCGTCGTGCACGGCCTCTACCCCGACCGCGACGACGCGACGGGGCCCTCCGGGCCGCGTGCGCGCATGCGCCTGGCCGTCGAGGGCACCGGCGGCGTGTTCGCGCAGGCGTCGGACCCGTCCGCGGTGCCGGCGATCCTCGCGCAGGTGCAGGCCGCCGAGCTCGTCGCGATGGACGCGGACCCCGAGCGGCTCGTCGTCGACGACTCCGACCCGTGGGTCGTCCTGCTGTACGTCGCCGGGCTGGCGGCGGTCGTCCTGGCCTGGCGGGTGCGCGCATGACGTGGCGGACGGTGGTGCCGGTGGGCGTGGTCGTGGCGACCGCGGCACCCGTGCTGCTGCTGTGCCTGGTGCAGGCGCTGGGCCTGCGGGTCGCGCGGGACGGCGGCCGCGTGCGCGTCGTGCGCGACGGCGCCCTGCGTGCGGGGCCGTGGACGTGGGCGCGCCGGTCGCTGCTCGTCGTCCTGCTCGCGGTCGTGGCGCTGACCCCGGCCGTGACGACGACGCAGCCCGGCGGCGCGCGCACCGGTGTGCAGGCGTGGTTCGTCGTGGACCGCACCGGGTCGATGGCCGCCGAGGACTGGGGCCGGGGCGACCCGGCACCGCGCCAGCCGGGCCTGCCGCCCGAGCCGACGGTCCGCCGCCTCGACGGCGCCCGGCACGACGTCGTCTCGCTCGCCACCGACCTGTCGGGCGGCTCGTTCGCCGTCATCGGGTTCGCCGACGAGGCCGGCACGCAGCTGCCGCTCACGGACGACGTGAACGCGGTGCGCGCGTGGGCGCAGACCGTGACGCAGGAGGTCACCGCGTCGTCCGCGGGGACGCTGCGCGACCGCCCGCTGGACGTGCTGCGCCGCTCCCTCGAGGACGCCGCCGAGCGCGACCCCGGCATGGTGCGCCTGGTGTTCTACCTGTCCGACGGCGAGCAGACCGGCGAGGGCACGGCGGCGTCGTTCGCCGACGTCGCACCGCTCGTCGACGGCGGCGCGGTGCTCGGGTACGGCACCGCGGCGGGCGCCCGGATGCGGTCGTACGACGGCACGGTCGACCCCGACCCGCCCTACATCGCCGACCCGGCCGGCGGCGACGCGGTCTCGCGCCTCGACGAGGCCGGCCTGCGGGCCGTCGCCGAGCAGCTCGGCGTGCCGTACGTGCACCGCACGGGGCCGACGCCGACCGCCGACCTCGTCGCGGACGTCGACGCGGCCACGGTCGCGGCCGACGGCCGCCGGGACGTCACGGGCACGCGGGACGTCGTGTGGCCGTTCGCGCTCGCCGCCGCCCTGCTCCTCGCGGCGGAGGCGTGGACGTGGGCACGCGCGTCGAGCCGGAGGAGGTCCGCGTGAACCGCTACCACCGCGTCCGCACCCCCGGCCCGCGCACGCGCAGCGAGCGCCGGACCGCGGAGCGCCGCGCCGCCGAGGCGACCGCCCGCCGGGCCGAGCTCGCCGCCCAGCCGCCGCACGTGCGCCGCCGGCGCCGGCTGCTGCGCTGGTCCTGGCTGCCCGCGGCCGTCGTGCTCGGGTTCGCGACGCACCTGCTCGTCGTGAACGTGGTCTACGCGCAGGGCCGCGCGGCCTGGGACGCCGGCGAGGACCAGGACGCGATCGACGTGTTCGACCGGCAGCGCTCGGTCGTCCCCGTCGAGCAGTGGAAGGCCGACTTCAACGCGGGCACCGCGTACCTGCGGGCGGAGCGGACCGCCCGGGCGCTCGACGCGCTCGACCAGGCGCTCGTCGGCGTGCCGGACGCGCACCGGTGCGCGGTGCAGACGAACCGCGCGCTCGCCCTGGAGGGCGAGCAGGCGAACCTCGTCGAGATGGCGCAGCGGTCGCTCGACGAGGCCGAGGAGATCCTGGCGGCGCAGGTCGCGCGCGACGCCGGCGAGCCGTACGACGAGGAGCTCGTGGAGCCGCCGTACGACGACGCCGACCCGTACGTCGAGGAGCTGCGCTGGGCGCAGTACCTCCTCGACAGCGCCGCGGACCAGGCCGCCCTGCGCATCGAGGCGCTCGCGGACCCGGCGTGCACGCCCCCGCCGTCGGCGGGCGGCGGAGGCGGCGGCGGTGAGGACGAGCAGGACGAGCAGGACGCCCGCGACGAGGCCCGGGGACAGGCGCAGCAGCAGGTGCGCGAGCTCGGCGAGCTGGCGCAGGACGTCGGCGAGACGGCCACCGCCGCCGAGCAGGGCGGGTCGGCGCCGTCCCCCGCGCCGGGCTCGGGCACCGACCCGGCACCCGCCCCCGCCCCGCAGGACGCGGAGGCCCAGCGGCAGGCGGAGCTCGCGGAGCGCAACGAGCAGGCGAACGGCGGCGGTGCCGGGGCGGACCCGGGCGCCGGCGACGCGCCGGGCGGCGGCTCGACGGGCGGCGGCACCCAACCCGGGCAGGGCGGCACGGCGCCGGGCGGCCGCCGCTGGTGAGGCATGCTCGACGGGTGACCGGTCCCACCTCCGTCCCCGTCGTCGACCCGCCCGTCCTCGACCACGTGCCCGACGTGCGCCTGCTCGCGCTCGACATGGACGGCTCGCTGCTCGACGACGCCAAGCGCGTGCACCCGACGTTCTGGCCGCTGCTCGACCTGCTGCTCGCCCGCGGCGTGACGGTGTGCCCGGCGAGCGGCCGGCAGTACGCGACCCTCCGCCGCGACCTGGGGCGCGACGACCTCGTGTACCTGGCGGAGAACGGGGCGCTCGTCGTGCGCGAGGGGCGCACCCTCGCCGTCGACGGCCTCGACCTCGCGGTGGCGCGGGACGTCGTGCGGCGCGTGCGGGCCGCCGCCGCCGCCACGCTCGACGTCGGCGTCGTCCTGTGCGGCGAGCGCAGCGCGTACGTCGAGCGGACCGACGAGGCGTTCCTCGCGCAGTGCGCGCCGTACTACGCGCTGCTGGAGACGGTCGAGGACCTGACGGCGGTCGAGGACACGGTCCTCAAGGTCGCGGTGTACGACTTCGGCGCCGCCGAGACGGGCATCGGCCCGGTGCTCGCGTCGTTCGCCGACGTCGCCCGCGTGCTCGTCTCCGGGGAGCACTGGGCGGACGTCATGAGCCCGACGGCGGACAAGGGCACCGCCCTGCGGGCCGTCCAGGCGGCGCTCGGCGTCGGCCCGGAGCACACGATGGCGTTCGGCGACTTCTTCAACGACGTCGGCATGCTCGCCGCGGCGGACTGGTCGTTCGCGATGGCGAACGGCCACCCAGAGGTGCGCGCCGGCGCACGGTTCACGGCGCCGTCCAACGCGGAGAACGGCGTGGTCCGCGCGGTCGCGTCGGTCCTGCGACTGGACGTCCCGGGCCTCGGCGCGTCCTGAGCCCGCGGCGGCCCACGCACCCGGCGTCGACCGGCGAGGGACCGCCGCGCGTCTCCCGCTCGGCGCGCCGGCGCCCCCCGGGAGGTTTCTCCGACGTCGTACGCACGGTGTACGCACAGGGGGCGTACAGCGCCCGGGGACGAGGCCGCCTCCCGCGCACGCCGAGCACCTCAGCCGTCCCGGGCGTCCGGGCCGGACGCGACCGCGGCCCGCAGGAACGCCGCGCACGCGCCGAGGTCGCGGAACAGGTGCGCCCGCATCCCCACCGCGCGGGCCGCGTCGACGTTCTCCGGCCGGGCCTGATCGGGTGCACGTCCGTCCGTCGTCGCCATGCCGTCCTCCGCGTCCTCGCGCCGTCCGCGCCGCGAGGGTACGTCCCGCCGGGCGTCCGGGCGGGGCGCGTCCGCGGACGCCCGCCGACGTGCGCGCCGCGGGTCGCGGGCGTCAGATGGGGACATGCAGACCCGACACATCGCCGACGTCCCCGTGAGCGCGATCGGCCTCGGCGGCATGCCGATGTCCATCGAGGGCCGCCCCGACCGCGAGCGCTCGATCGCCACGATCCACGCCGCGCTCGACGCCGGCGTCACCCTCGTCGACACCGCCGACGCCTACCACCTGCACGCCGACGAGGTCGGCCACAACGAGGAGCTCATCGCCGAGGCGCTGCGCACCTGGCACGGCGACACCGACGCCGTGCTCGTCGCCACGAAGGGCGGCCACCTGCGTCCGGGCGACGGCTCGTGGACCGTGAACGGCCGGCCCGAGTACCTGCGGAAGGCCGCGCAGGAGTCCGCCCGGCGCCTCGGCGTCGAGGCGATCGGCCTCTACCAGTTCCACCGCCCCGACCCGGAGGTGCCGTACGCGGAGTCCGTCGGCGCGATCGCCGAGCTGCTCGACGCGGGCACGATCCGCCTCGCCGGCATCTCGAACGCGAACCCGGAGCAGATCCGCGAGGCGCAGGAGGTCCTCGGCGGGCGCCTCGCGTCCGTGCAGAACCAGTACTCCCCCGCGTTCCGGTCGTCGCAGGCCGAGCTCGACCTGTGCGCGGAGCTGGGCATCGCGTTCCTGCCGTGGAGCCCGCTGGGCGGCATCGGCAAGGCCGGCGACCTCGGCGAGTCGTTCGCGCCGTTCGCGGAGGTGGCGGAGGCCCACGGCGTGAGCCCTCAGCAGGTCGCGCTCGCGTGGGAGCTCGCGCAGGCGGACGTCGTCGTCCCGATCCCCGGGGCGTCGCGCCCGGCCTCGATCCAGGACTCGGTGCTCGCGGCCGACCTGCAGCTGACGGCCGACGAGCTCGACCGCCTGAACGCGACCGCCTGATCCGGGCACCGCGCATGAGGCTGCGGGGACGGTCGCTCGCGACGACCGTCCCCGCAGCCTCGCGGTCTCAGCCCTGCAGGTCGTAGCAGCGCAGCAGGACGGCGTGCTCGACCCCTGCGGCGCGGCCACCCTCGGCCGTCATCATCGGGATGAAGTCGGCCGGCGCCGGGTGCCACGGCAGCCCCGCGAGGTACGCGGCGTGCGCCTCGAGCGACGCGATGCCGCGCCGCAGCGGCTCCCCGGTCACGTCCACCGCGTGCGTGGGCCGCGTGTGCCCGTGCACGAGCAGCCGGCGCACGCCCCACGGCTCCAGGCCCGCCTCCAGGAGGTCGGTGAACACCCACCGGTTGCCCGCGTCCCGCACGCCGTCCAGCGTCGCGAGCCCCGCGGCCCGGTGGTCGGCCTGGTTGAGCCCCCAGCCGACCTCCTCCTCCCACGTGCCGGTCAGCACCGTGTCCGGGCGGAACCGGCGCACGGCGGCCGCGACGTCCCGGCGCAGCGCGAGCGACGGCTCGAGCACGCCGTCGGGGTGGTCGAGGAAGTCGACCTGCGTCACGCCCACGGCGGCACCGGCCGCGACCTGCTCGCGCGAGCGCAGCGCCCCCGTCTCGGCGGGCGCGGACGCGTCCATGCCCGCCTCCCCGCGCGTGAGCAGCAGGTACGCGACCTCCACGCCGCGGGCCGTCCACCGGGCCACCGCGCAGGACGCGCCGTACTCCAGGTCGTCGGGGTGCGCGACGACGCACAGCACGCGTCGCAGGTCGTCCTCGGGCAGCGCGGGCAGCACGTCGGCCATGCCGGCGAGCCTAGGCGCGGTCGGGCTGCGCGCCCAGGGCCTCGTCGAAGGCCGTGAGCAGGCGCGGCGAGAACAGCACGAACCGCACCAGCCCGATGCCGCCGGGCCGGGACCGGCCGCCAGGCTCGGGACCGGCGCCGGCCGCCGCCGCCCACCCGCGCACGGCGCCGACGGCGACCCGCGCGGCCTCGTCCGCGTCCCACCCGTACACGCCGGCGCCGACCGCGGGGAAGGCGACGCTCGTCGCCCCCAGGTCCGCCGCGACGTCGAGCGACCGCCGGAAGCAGGACCCGAGGAGGGCGGGGTCGGTCTCACCGGCGTGCCGGTTCGGGCCGACGGTGTGGACGACCCAGCGCGCGGGCAGGTCGAACCCCGGCGTGGCCACCGCGTCCCCGACGGGCAAGCCCTCCGGCAGGACGGTGCGCCGCAGCTCGCGGCAGGCCTCGAGGAGCGCCGGACCGGCCGCCGCGTGGATGGCGCCGTCCACCCCGCCGCCACCGAGCAGCGAGGAGTTCGCGGCGTTCACCACCACGTCGACGCGCTCCCGGGTGATGTCGCCCTGCACCGCCTCGACCCGCATGGCCGTCATCCTCGCGGCGTCCGCGCGCGGCCGCAGCGCGAGCACCGGGCGGCTCCTGGGGCGTCACCGGGGCACCGCCCCCGTGTCGTGCTGCCGTCACCGCGGTCGGCACCCTCGCTGACCCGTGGGGAGTTCGTCCGAACTCCTCCACAGGCGTCGTCCACACCCCTGTGCCGCGTCCGCGCCACCGCAGGTGGGTGACTGCACACAGGTGTGGACGAGCATGTGGACGAACGACCGCCGTCACCCGTGCGGGGCTCGGCTAGCGTGCGCCCATGGTGCAGCGCGGCCGCCGGGCCGACGTGGAGCTGGTCGAGGACGACGACGCCCCCGCCGGCCCCTCGGGCGCGCCGGAGCACGCCGGGCGGCGTCCGTGGACGCGCCGCCGACGCCGCACCGCGGCCGTCGCGGCGGTGGTCGTCGTCGGCGCCCTGCTCGCCGCGCAATCGCTCTCCGACGCCCGCGAGCGCGCGGTCCTCGCCGACCTGCGGGCCGTGCCCGGCGTCCTCGACCCCCTGCCCGACGGCCCGCGGCCGCTGTGGCGCACCTCCGCCGACCGTCTGCCCGTCCCCGTCATGCCGAGCGGGAGCGTCCTGCTCGGGGCGCGGCTCTCGCCGGCGGGGACCGCGCTCGTCGCCCTCGACCCCGCGACCGGCGCCGACGCGTGGACGCTCCCGCTGTCCACCCCGCCCGCGGACGCCCCCGACGCCCTCGGCACCCCGCTGCCCCGGTGCGCGGCGTCCCCGGCCCCCGCCGACGTCCTGCCCCCGCGCCTGCTGTGCCTGGTCACCGACGCGTGGCAGCGGGACGCCGGCCTGCTCCCGCAGGAGGTGCCGCCGACGACGTCGCGCCTGCTCGTGGTGCGCACCTCCGACGGCGCCGTCGTCGCGGACCACGTCGTCGACGCGGCGCCCGGCGCGCCGGCGACGTCCGTCGCGCTGCTGGACGACGTCGCCGTCCTCGGTCACCCGGTCGACGCCGGCCTCGTCGTGCGCGGCGTGGACCCGGCGAGCGGCGCGGAGCTGTGGCGTCACGGCGCCCGTCCGGGCGGCGGCGTGCGGGCGGTCCTGCCCCGGCACGTCACGGCCGTCGACGGGGCCGTCGTGGTGCCGGGCCCCGACGGCCTCGACCTGCTCGACGCGCACGGCGGTCTCCTGCGCCACGTGCCGGTGCCGGCCGGCGCGGCGACGGAGTGGGCGCGGCGCGCGGACGGCGTCCTGCAGGTCGGCGTGCGCGACGGCGGGTCGTGGCGCCTCGTCGGGCGCGAGCGCGACGTCCTGCTGCCGGGCCCTCCCGTGCACGTCCCGGTGGACGACGGCCGGGCGGGCACGGTCGTGCTGGCGGCCTCCGACCGCGGCCTGCACGTGGTCGACACGAGCACCGGGCGGCAGCGCTGGAGCGTCGCGGCGCAGGACGTCCACGCGGCGCTCGTGCTCCGCGGCCGCGTGCACGTCGTCGGGGAGGAGGGCGTCACCACCTACGACGCGCGCACGGGCGCGTCGCTGTGGGCGTGGGACTACGGGCCGGAGGAGACCGGCGCCGGGCCGGTCCTCACCGACGGGCAGGACCTGCTGGTCCCGGTGGGCGACGCCGAGTCGGGCGAGGCGCGGCTCCTGCGCCGCCTGGCGCCGTCGGACGGGCGCACGGGCGCACCCCTCCGGCTGCCGCCCGACCTCACGTCGGTGGCGCACACGGGGGGCCTGCTGGTCGGCTGGGCGCTGTCGAGCGACGAGGTCGCCGCCCTCGGCTGAGCCGGGGACGGGCGACGCCCGGGTCGGGCCGGAGGCCCTCAGCCCGCGGGCGCCGACTCCACGAGGATCGTCACGGGCCCGTCGTTGACGAGCTCGACCGCCATGTCGGCCCCGAACCGCCCGGTCGCGACCTCGAGCCCGCGCGCCCGCAGCGCCTCGACCACGGCGTCGACGAGCGGCTCGGCGACCGGCCCCGGCGCGGCGGCGTTCCACGTGGGACGCCGCCCCTTGCGCACGTCGGCGTAGAGGGTGAACTGGCTGACGACGAGCACGGGTGCGCCCACGTCCACGGCCGACTGCTCGTCCCGCAGGATGCGCAGCTCGGCGATCTTGCGCGCCACCACCTCGACCTGTGCGGGTCCGTCGCCGGGCGTGACGCCGACGAGCGCGAGCAGGCCGGGACGCGTGATCTCCCCGACGACCTCGCCGTCGACCGTCACGGACGCGCGGGTCACGCGCTGGACGACCGCCCTCACGCCGGACCACCGGCGGCGCCGAGGCCGTCCGGCCCGAACGTCGCGGACACCTCGCCCACCGGCCGTCCGTGGCCCAGCACCGGCGTCGCGGCGACGTCACGCAGCACCGCCGGGTCGACGCCCGCGACCGCCAGGGCCGCCGCGAGCACGACCGCGCGGGGGCGGCCGGCGCCGTCGGCGACCTTGAGCGCCACCGCTCCCCCGTCCGGCAGGCCGGCCGCGTACACGCCGTCGGCGCCGTCCTTGGCGACGAGCCCCGGGACGGCGGACATGACGGCGGTGACGTCGCGCCCGGTGCCGCCGACGTGCCACGGGTGCGCGGAGACGGCCCGTCCCACGCGCGCCTCGGGGCCGTCCCCGCCGGCGGCCGCCGCCGACGCGATCCGCCCGAACGCGCGCGCGAGCCCCGTGAGCGTCGTCGACAGCAGGGGCGCCCCGCAGCCGTCGACGGTCGCGTGGGCGGGCGCGTCCCCGGTCAGGTCCGTCACGGCCTGCACGACCGCGCGCTGCAGCGGGTGGGCCGGGTTGCGGTACGTCGCGGTGTCCCAGCCGGCGGCGCGGCACGTCGCGAGCATCCCGGCGTGCTTGCCGGAGCAGTTCTGCGTCAGCGACGACGCGGCGTGCCCCTGGGTGCGCCAGGCGAACGCGGCCTCGGCGTGCAGCGGCCAGTCCGGGGTGTTCTGCAGGTCGTCCTCCGTCAGCCCGGCCGTGGCGAGCAGGTCGCGGACGACGTCCAGGTGACCGGGCTCGGCGTTGTGGCTCGCGCACACCAGGGCCAGCCGCTCGCCGTCCACGTCGAGGCCGTGCCGCAGCATCGCGACGGCCTGCACGGGCTTGAGGGAGGACCGCGGCCAGATCACGACCTCGGGGTCGCCGAGCGCGAGGCGCACCGTCCCGTCCGGCGCGAGCACGACGACGTGCCCGTGGTGCACGGACTCGACGAGGTCGCCCCGGCGCACGAGCGCGAGCGGCACCGCCGTGGTGCCCACGTCCACCGTCGTCGCCCGTGCGCTCACCAGCCGCCCCGCGGCGACCCGCCGGGGCCGCGACGGCGCGAGTAGGGGGCGACGGCGGGGCGCACGTCCACCAGGTAGACGATCGCGGCCGCGGCCGCGGCGAGCGCCAGGAACCGCGGGAACGGCACGATGCCGAGCGGCAGGCTGAGGAACGCCACGACCGTCGCCGCCACGAGCACCCACGTCCAGAACTGCCGGGTCCGCTTGCCCGCCGCCGTGAAGGCCCCCGGGGGCCGGCGCAGGCAGTCCAGGAGCGCCCACGCGCTCAGACCGAGGATGACCAGGTAGAAGAGGAGGAAGAGCCACACCTGGGCCGTGCCGATGACGTCCACGGCGACGAGCGTACGCAATCGACGGTGCCGCGACGCCGCCGGTGCGGGCTCAGAGCTCGGGCAGGGCCTCGCGGGCCTGGCCCGGCGTCGCGCCGGACGCCTCGAGCAGGTCGACGACGAGCGAGCGCACGAGCAGCACGAGCGACTGCACCTGCCAGTCGTCGTGCGCCACGACGTGCGGGTCGAGCCCCCGGGCGACCGTGAGCAGCCGCTCGCGCGCGGCGCGCGGGTCCGCCCCCGTGGCCGCCGCGGCGGCGAGGTCGTCCGTGGCACGGGCCACCTGCTCCAGCACGTCCGCGAGCGTGCCGGCCTCGTGCCCGTCGGCGACGGTGCGGCGCGCGCGGCGGGCCAGCACGCGCGCGTTGCGCATCGCGCGGTCCAGCAGGACGGCCGTGTCCACCTGCCGCTCGAGCTCGGCGCGGTGCCGCCGCTGCGCCGGGGCGATCCGCGCGAGCTGGGCTGCCGAGCGGGCGGAGGACAGCCACTCGTCCAGCGCCGGCTGGGACGCGCGACCCGTCAGCAGCGCGGCCTCGAGGTCGTCGCTGGACGTCCGCGCGAGCCCGCGGGCGACGGCGTGCAGCATCCCCGCGAGCTCGTGCACCGCCGCCCGCGCGAGCCGGCGCGGATGACGGCGCGGGTCGTTCGGGGTCAGCAGCGCCACCGCGAGCGCGACACCGCCGCCGACGACCGCGTCGACCCACCGGTCGAACGGGCCGGCGCCCGCGAACGACGGCAGGCCCACGATGACGATCGCCTGCACCCCCGCCTGCGTGGTCAGCATGGGACCCGCGTCGAGGAACCGCCCGAGCAGCGCCGCCAGGAACAGCACGAGCGCCATCTGCCACGGCCCCGAGCCGATCAGGTGCACCACGAGGTCGCCCGCGGCGACGCCGATCGCCACACCCGCCGCGAGCTCGGCGACGCGCCGCAGCGACCGGTCCCGCGAGAAGCCGAGCGACACCCAGGCCGCGACGGGCGCGAAGAACGGGAACTCGTGCCCGACGACGTACCGCCCGACCGCGAACGCGAGCCCCGCCGCCACGGACGCCTGCAGCACCAGCCACCAGGACGCCCGCACGCGCGCCCGTCCGGCGCGCACGCGGGAGGCCAGGAGCACCCGCAGCGCGGCGGTCCCCCGCAGCGACGACGCGGACGCCCCCACGGCCGGTCAGCCGCCGAGCATCGGGTGGTGGCCGAGACCGCGCGTCAGCGGGCCGCGCGGCGCGGGCCGGTCGGCCGACAGGCCCTCGCCCGGCACGACGACCTCCTGCCCGGCGGAGACAGCACCGCCGTCGCAGTCGACGAGCAGGACGGCGTCCTCCGGGACGGAGCGCTTGACGACGGCCAGCGCGACCGGACCCAGCTCGTGATGGCGCGCGACCGTGGTCACGCGGCCCACGGGACGCCCGGGCACGCTGCCCTCGGACGCGTCGCCCGCGCGCGTGGCCCCGCCCTGCTCGTCCGGCAGGTAGACCTCGGCCCCGGCCTCGGGCACCAGGTGCCCGGAGCCGTCGAGGTGCAGCATGACGAGCCGGCGCGGCGGCCGGCCGAGGTTGTGGACGCGGGCGATGGTCTCCTGCCCGCGGTAGCAGCCCTTGTGCAGGTGCACGGCGGTGCGCAGCCAGTCCAGCTCGTGCGGGATGGTGCGCTCGTCGACCTCGTGCGACGTCCGCGGACGCCACGCCTCGACGCGGAGCGCCTCGGCCGCCCACGTCCCGACGAGCGGCCAGCCCGCGGCCTCGCGCGCCCGCACCTCCTCGACGAGGCGGTCCCGGGGCACGAGCACGAGCCGCCAGCGCCGGTCGACGCCGGGGTGGTCGTCGTCCGCGGGGCCGTAGCGCGTGCCGCCGGCGGCGGTGCGCGGCCACGGGTCGCGCCACGTCACGGGCTCGCCCTCACCGCCCTCGGCGTCCAGCGGCTCGGCGACCGCGGCCCACGCGTCGGTGACGTCGGCGATCTCGACCCGCAGCATGAACCGCATGCGGTCGAGCCAGGCGGCCAGCGCGGGCGCGGTCTCGGTCAGCAGCCACGTGGTCGTGCCGTCGTCGACCACGCCCGCCGCGTGCTCGAGCCGCCCCTGCGGGTCGAGCACGAGCAGCTCGGTGGACGTGCGCGGCGGCAGGTCGGCCAGGTCCTGCGACGTCAGCGAGTGCAGCCAGCTCAGCCGGTCCGGCCCGGTCACGGTGACGACCCCGAGGTGCGACTGGTCGACGACCGCGCCGCCGCGCGCCAGCGCGCGCTGCTCCGCGGTGGGGTCGCCGTAGTGCCACGCGACGCCGGCGTCCGGGCCGGCGGCCGGCACGGCGCCGTGGCGCGCGAGGAGGGGGCTGCGGTGCCGGGGGGCGGCGGGCTGCGGGGCGGGCTCGCCCGTGCCGGGGACGACGGTGCTCACGGCTCAGTCCTCCAGGCGCTGCAGGCGCCCCGACGCGTACGACTGCAGCGGCTGCCCGAACGCGGCCAGGTCGTGCGCCCACATGAGCTCGCCGTTCACCATCCCGTACAGCCGCTTGCCGGCGTTGACGGCGGCGCCCGTGGCGGTGTGCGCGACGAGGTCCGAGACGAGGTCGATGCGGCCGTTGCCGACCGCGCCGACGAAGACCGAGACGTGCCCGGACGGGTCGGCCAGCAGCAGCTCGACGGGGTGCTGGTCGTCGGCCAGGCCCTCGGGCCGCTCCGGCGGCACGCGCCAGTAGCCCGACTCGGTCGACCACACGGGGCCGTCGCCCTCGACGGCGGGCGGCGGGCTGTCGAGGCCCTCGTCGCCCGCGTCGCCACCCGTGTCCAGCGCCGCCGCGTCGTCCGGGGCCACGACGAGCCGGATGGTGGTGGTGTACGCCAGGTACGGGCCGCCGTCGTGCGTCACCTCGAGCTCCTGCGTGAAGGCGCTCTCCTCCACGCCGGGGTACCCGACGACGCCCTCACCCCGCCAGCGGCCGACCAGCCAGGCGAGCGGGTAGACCTCGGGCGCCAGGCCCTCGGGCAGCACGAACGGCACGTTGCCTCCTCGACTCGTACGCCGGACGCGGCTCGAACGCCGGACCGGCGGGTGCGGGGACCCGAGGGGTCACCCGCGCGGGCGCACGCAGCGTCGACGGCTCAGCGCTGGCCCTTGTACAGCCGGTAGACGACGAGGCACGTGAACCACGCGATCGTCAGCGTGGCGGCCACGAGCAGGCCGATGAAGAAGCCCTCGAGCGCAGTCATGCACCGATCCTAACGACCGGCGGGGCGGACCTCTTCCGCAGGCCCGTCCCGGCGCCGGCGCGGGCGCAGGGCCGGCGCCCCGTCCGGGGTCCCTACGCTGACCCCGTGACGTCGACACCCCGCCCCCTCGTCGTGAAGACCACGAGCGGCACGGACCGCCCCGAGGCCACCAACCAGGCCTTCACGGTGGCGGCCGCGGCGGTCGCCGCCGGCGCCGACGTGAGCCTGTGGCTGACGGGCGAGTCCGCGTGGTTCGCACTGCCGGGGCGCGCCGCGGAGCTCGTGCTCGAGCACGCCACGCCCCTGCCCGAGCTGCTCGACCTGCTGGTCGCGGAGGGGCGCGTCACGGTGTGCACGCAGTGCGCGGCCCGCCGCGGCATCACCGCCGACGACGTCCTGCCCGGCGTGCGCATCGCGGGGGCCGCGGTGTTCGTCGAGGAGTCGCTGCGCCCCGACGTGCAGGCGCTCGTCTACTGACCGTCCGCCGGGCTCAGCCCGCCAGGACGCGGCCCGCGACGTAGACGAGCACGCCCGTCACGGTGACCGGCAGCACGGCGACCGCGACCGACGGCAGGCGCCGCTCGAGCGCGCGCAGCCGGTCGAACAGCGCGTGCAGCGCCGCGACGAGCACGCCCACGCCCAGGCCCAGCACCGCGCCGGTGGTCAGCTCGACCGTCGGCAGGAGCCAGCCGACGAGCGTCCCGCCGCCCGTCGCGACGGCGACGGTGAGCAGGTACACCAGCCAGCGGCGCCCGTGCAGCGCGACGACGGCGGACCCGAGCGCGAGGGCCACGGCCCCGGAGACGACGAGCGCGTCGCCGCCCTCCAGGCGGGCCGTGGCCACCCAGCCCGTCACGCACACGGCCAGCACCGTGCCGGCCACCGTCCCGGACACCGACTCGACCAGCCGGATGCGCCCGTCCCGGCGCAGCAGCTCGTTGACGAACGCGAGCACGACGGCCCCGGCGAACACCACCGGCATGTGCTGGAGGTACGGCTGCAGCGGGGTGAACGTCACCGCCGCGACGGCCCCGAGCCCGCCGAGCGCGACCACCGCGGACGACCCGGGCGGGAAGGCGAGCCCCGCGAGGACGGGCCAGCCGGCGGCCAGCGCGAGCACGAGCACGACCCCGAACGCAGCCAGCGGCAGCACGTCGACGAACCCGGCCACCGCGACGAGGGCCGCGAGCACGGCGGTGAGCACGGAGCGCGTCTCGACGCTCACGCCGCCACCCCCCGGCCGGCCACGGGCACGGGCCGCTGCGGTCGGCGGACGTCGAGGGGGATCAGCACGGCGGGGATTCTCGCAGACGCCGCGCTCCGGTCGGTCGACGCGACCCCGTGCGACCACGCGGTAGCGTGTCCCCACTCGCACGCCAGGAGGTGACAGGTGGCGGATCTGCTGCTGCTCACACCTGCGTCCGGTGGATCGGCACAGGTGCTGCCCGCCCTGGGGCTGTTGTCCCACCGGGTCCGTGTCCTGCCCGTCGAGCCGTCCGCACTCGTGGACGCACCGGACGCGGACATCGTCGTGCTCGACGCGCGCCGCGACCTCGTGACCGCCCGGACGACGTGCCGCCTGCTGCGCGCCACCGGCCTGACCGTCCCGCTCGTGCTCGTCCTCACCGAGGGCGGGCTGACCGTGGTGACCGCGGAGTGGGGCGCGGACGACCTCGTGCTCGAGCACGCCACGCCGGCCGAGGTCGAGACGCGGTTCCGGCTCGTCATGGAGAAGGCCGCCACCGCCTCCTACGACGACACCCCGCAGGAGATCTCCTCGGGCGAGCTGACGATCGACGCAGGCGGGTACACCGCCCGTCTCCGCGGCCGCCCGCTGGACCTCACGTACAAGGAGTTCGAGCTCCTCAAGTACCTCGTGCAGCACCCGGGCCGCGTCTTCACGCGGGCCCAGCTGCTGCAGGAGGTCTGGGGCTACGACTACTACGGGGGCACCCGCACCGTCGACGTCCACGTGCGGCGCCTGCGCGCCAAGCTGGGCCCGGAGCACGAGCAGCTCATCGGCACCGTGCGCAACGTCGGCTACCGGTTCGACCCGCCGAAGGACCGTCGCGGCTCGGACGACCACACCGACGTCAAGGAGCCCGCCGGGGCGTGACGCGCGCCTCGCCGCCCGTCGGGCGGCGCCCGCGCCCGCGTCGGTAAGGTGGACTCCCGGTGCGCCGGGAAGTCTGGTCGGCAACGTCCTGACCGACCCCTCCGAGAGGTCCCCTGCGTGCCCACCTCCTCCGCACCCACCCCGCCCGCGCGCACGACGCGGACGCTGTTCTCCGCCCTCACGCCGGGCGGCGAGCGCAACCTCGCCGACACCCTGCGCGACGAGCGGACCGGCGGCCTGCTGCTGCTCGCGGGTGCCGTCGCGGCGCTCCTGTGGGCGAACCTCGCACCCGACTCGTACGCGGCGGTCGCCGGCACGCACGTCGGGCCGGCGTCGATCCACCTGGACCTCGACATCGCCCACTGGGCGGCCGACGGGCTGCTCGCGATCTTCTTCTTCGTGGTGGGTCTCGAGCTCAAGCGCGAGATGGTCGTCGGCGAGCTGCGCCACGTCGCGACGGCCGCGCTGCCGGCGGCCGCCGCGGTCGGCGGCATGGTCGTGCCCGCCGGGATCTACCTCGCGGTCAACGCCGCGATGCCCGGCGGTGCGCCGCAGGGCTGGGCCGTGCCCACCGCGACGGACATCGCGTTCGCGGTCGGCGTCCTCGCGATCGTCGGGCGCGGCGTCCCCGTCGCGCTGCGCGCGTTCCTGCTGACCCTCGCCGTGGTCGACGACCTGCTCGCGATCGTCATCATCGCCGTCGGCTACACCGAGACCGTGACGCTCGGCCTCATGCTCGGGTCGTTCGCGTGCGTCGCCGTGTTCGCGATCGCGCTGCGCCGCGGGCTGCGCTCGCCGTTCCTGCTCGTCCCGCTCGCACTCGCGGCGTGGGCGCTGCTGCACGCGTCGGGCGTGCACGCCACGATCGCCGGCGTGCTGCTCGGGTTCGTCGTCCCCGCGGCGCCCGGCTCGGCCGTCCGCGGGGGCGGGGCCGACGCGACGGACGCGCACGGCGACCACTCGCTCGCGGAGCACTACGAGCACCTGTGGCGCCCGGTGTCCGCCGGGTTCGCGGTCCCGGTCTTCGCCCTCTTCGCGGCGGGCGTGACGATCGAGCCGTCGACGATCGGCGCGACGTTCACCGAGCCGGTCGGCCTCGGCGTCGTGCTCGGCCTCGTGCTGGGCAAGCCGCTGGGCATCGCGGCCGCGACGTGGCTCGTCTCCCGGTTCACGCGGGCACGGCTCGCACCCGGGCTGGGGTGGTGGGACGTCATCGGCGTCGGCCTGCTCGCCGGCATCGGGTTCACGGTGTCGCTGCTGGTCGGCTCGCTCGCGTTCGGCACGGGCACCGTGCTGGACGACCACGTCGTCGTCGGCGTGCTCGCGGCCTCGCTGCTGGCCGCGCTCGGCGGCGGGGCCGTCCTCGCGTGGCGCGGCCGCGTGCACGCCGCCCGCGCCGGCGGCCAGACCGATCCGGACGCCGTGGACCGTGCCGAGGAGGCCGCACGCGACCCGCAGGCGCCGGCCGCCGTCGAGGACACCGCCGTGCCCGCGCCGGGCACCGAGGGGGGTCACGAGCCGGGGGCGACCCGGTAGGTTCGCACCCGATGACCACCGTCGACTCCGCCGCGCTGCTCTTCGACGGCCCCTGGCAGCACCGTTTCGTCACCGCGAACGGCGCCCGGTTCCACGTGGCCACGGCCGGCGACCCGGACGCGCCGCTCGTCCTGCTGCTGCACGGCGTGCCGCAGTTCTGGTGGGCCTGGCGTCACCAGATGCCGGCGCTCGCCGCCGCCGGCTACCGCGTCGCCGCCATGGACCTGCGCGGCACCGGCGGCAGCGACAAGCCCCCGCAGGGGTACGACGTCCCGACCCTCGCGGCGGACGCGGCCGGGGTCATCCGCTCGCTCGGCGAGTCGGACGCCGTCGTCGTCGGCAGCGGCACGGGCGCGGACGTCGCGTGGGCGACCGCCGCGGCGCACCCCGGTGTCGTCCGCGCGCTCGGCGTGCTCGCGGGCACCCACCCGTGCGACCGGGTCGCGGAGCCGCGCACCGCACCGCACCCGGCGGCCGCCGCGCTGCTCGCGTTCACCCAGCTGCCGTCCCTGCCGGAGCGCGCGGTCGTCGAGGGCGACCTCGTGGAGCGCATGCTCACCCAGTGGGGCGGCGTACCCGGCCGACCGGACGCGTCCGCCGTGGACACCTACCGCCGGGCGCTGCGGGTCCCGTTCGCGGCGCACAGCCAGCTCGAGCAGGTCCGCTGGCTCGTGCGCTCCACGCCCCGCCCCGACGGACGCCGCTTCCGTGCCCTGCTGCGCGGCGCCCGCCCCGTGCCGGTGCTCCAGGTGCACGGCGTGCGCGACGGCCTGCGCCCCGCGTCCCACGCGTCGCTGCGTGCCTCGACCCGGCGGGTGGCGCTCCCGTACCGCTTCGAGCTGCTGCGGGGCGGGGGCCACTACCTCGCCGACCAGGTGCCGGAGGAGGTCGGGGAGCTGCTGGTCGACTGGCTCGCGGAGGTCGACGGGGTCCGCGCCCGCGAGCGCCGCGTCCTCGGCTGACCGCCGCGCCGGCGCGCTCAGCCCTTGAGCATCGCGGCGGCGCGCACCGGGTCGTTCTCCCCGATCCCCGCGGACGGGCACAGGGCCGCCACCGGGCAGGCCCCGCACGCCGGCCGGCGCGCGAAGCACGTGCGGCGGCCGTGGAAGATCAGCCGGTGGCACGCCATCGTCCACTGCCGCTTCTCGATCAGCGGCTGCAGGTCCCGCTCGATCACGAGCGGGTCCTCGCTGGTGGTGTAGCCCAGGCGCTTCGAGAGCCGGGCGATGTGGGTGTCCACCGTGATGCCGGGGATGCCGAACGCGTTGCCGAGCACCACGTTCGCGGTCTTGCGCCCCACGCCGGGCAGCGTGACGAGGTCCTCCAGCCGCGCGGGGACCTCACCGCCGAACCGCTCCACGAGCGCCTGGCCGATGCCGAGCACCGCGCGCGACTTGGCCCGGTAGAAGCCCGTCGGACGCAGGATCTCCTCGAGCTCGGCCGGGTCCGCGGCCGCGAGCGCCTCCGCGTCCGGGAACCGGGCGAACAGCGCCGGCGTCGTCTGGTTGACCCGCACGTCCGTGGTCTGGGCCGACAGCACGGTCGCGACCAGCAGCTCGAACGGGTTGCGGAAGTCCAGCTCGCAGTGCGCGTCGGGGTACCGCAGCGCGAGCGCACGGTCGACGCGCCGGGCACGACGGGTGCGCGCGAGGGGGGTCTCCGGGCGGCTGCGGTCCACGCGGGCAGGCTACGCCGGGCCACCGACGCCGCACGCCGTGCGGGCGCCGTACCGCCGGCGTGCGGGCGCCGTGCCGCCACCGCGCCGGGTCCCGCCGGCGCTGCTCCTTGCGGGTGACCTGCACGGACGCCTCACGCCGGACGTTCAAGTCCCGGGCGGACCGGCCCGATCCGCACATCGTGACGTCCCGCGTCGAGCACCCGCTGCACGACCTCCGTCTGGAGCGGCGTGCCCTGCGCGCCGAGCGCGCCCGCGTCGGCCGGTGGCGTCGCGTCGTGCGGGCACGCATGGACCTCGTGGTCGCCGCCGCGGCCCCGCCCGACGACCTCGGCGCCGAGGTCGCGTTCAGCCTGCCCCTCGACGTGGGGCTCGAGGTCCCGCGGCCCGGCGAGCTGCGCGGCGCCCTCGACGGCACCGACGCCCGCCGCGTGGCGGCCCTGCCGGCGCTGCGCGACCTCGACGAGCGCCTCGCGCGCTACGAGGAGGGCGTCGAGCACGCGCTGCGCCGGGTGACCGACCGGCTCGTCGAGCGGCTCGCGGTCGACCCCGCCGCGGTCGCCGACCTGGCGCCCCGGGTCAGCGGGCACGGCTGAGCGGCGGCCGGGGACGAGGACCGGGCCGGTGCGACGCGCGCCCCGGTGGCCGCCCCGACGCGCGCGGCCCGTCCGATGCGGCAGACTGGCAGGTGACAGCAGGGACGGGCACGCCCGCACGCACCGTCCCGGCCGCGGCGCCACGCAGTCGGACGCCGCGCGGCCGGCACGGTCGGTGCAGCTCGAGGGTGCGGGACACGGGCCGGAGAGGCCGGGAGAGGGAAGGTGCCGCCGTGGCGGATGACATCGTGCTGACGGCCCCGCTGTTCGCGGGCCTGGACGCGGAGTCGTCGGGAGCGCTCATCACGTCCATGAAGGAGATCGACGCCGCCCGCGGCGACGTCCTGTTCCACGAGGGCGAGCCCGGGGACCGCCTCTACGTGGTCCGCGACGGCAAGATCAAGCTCGGCCGCCGCTCGAACGACGGCCGCGAGAACCTGCTCGCCGTGCTCGGCCCGGGCGAGATGTTCGGCGAGCTCTCCCTCTTCGACCCGGGCCCGCGCACGGCCACCGCCACGGTCGTCGCCGACGCCGTGGTGCTGGAGCTGGGCCACCAGGACCTGATCCGGTGGCTCGAGGACAAGCCGACGGTGGCCGAGCACCTGCTCCAGGCGCTCGCGCGGCGGCTGCGCCGCACGAACGAGGCGCTCGCGGACCTCGTGTTCTCCGACGTGCCGGGCCGCGTCGCCAAGGCGCTGCTCGACCTGTCGACCCGGTTCGGCCAGGAGGTCGACGAGGGCATCCGCGTCGCGCACGACCTCACGCAGGAGGAGCTCGCCCAGCTCGTGGGCGCCTCGCGCGAGACGGTGAACAAGGCGCTCGCGGACTTCGCCGCGCGCGGCTGGGTGCGCCGCGAGGGGCGTGCGGTCGTGCTGCTCGACGTCGACCGGCTGGAGCGGCGCGCCCGCTGACCCGCGGGCGGGCCGCTCAGGCCTCGACGACCAGCTCCACCTCGACGGGCGCGTCGAGCGGCAGCACCGCGACGCCCACCGCCGAGCGGGCGTGCACGCCCGCGTCGCCGAGGACCTCGTGCAGCAGCAGGCTCGCCCCGTTCACGACGGCCGGCTGGCCGGTGAACGTGGGTGCGCTCGCGACGAAGCCCACGACCTTGACGACGCGGCGCACCCGGTCGAGGGCGGCGACCGGGTCGCCGCCCTCCTCCTGGGCGAGCAGCGCGCCGACGGCGGCCAGGGCGTTGAGCGCGGCGGTCCGGGCGAGGTCGGCTGCCGCGTCGGGGTCGACGTCCGCGCCGACCTTCCCCGTGACGGCGAGCGCGCCGTCGACGAACGGCAGCTGCCCGGACGTCCAGACGTGGGCGCCGGAGCGCACCGCCGGGACGTAGGCCGCGACGGGCGCCGCGACCGCCGGGAGGCTCAGGCCGAGCGCCGCGAGCCGCTCGGCGACGCTCACGGCTTGGGGCGCTTGAGGTAGGCGACGAGGCCCGCGTCGGGGCCCTGGATGACCGTCACGAGCTCCCACCCGTCGGCACCCCACTGGTCGAGGATCGCCTTGGTGGCGTGGATGATGAGCGGAACGGTCGCGTACTCCCACTGGGTGGCCATGGCGCCACCCTAGTGGCGTGGGGCGGCCTCGCCCGCGGCGGCTCGGGGGCCGCCGGTGAGAGCGCTCACACCCGGGCTGACAGCGACGCCAGCGTCATGTCGGAGCCCACGAGCTCCTCGCGCCAGGACACGACCTCGGGCCGCCGGCGCAGCAGCGCCCGGCGCTCACGCTCCGTCATGCCGCCCCACACGCCGAAGTCGGCCCGGCTGTCGAGGGCGTCCGCGAGGCAGTCCAGCCGGACCGGGCAGCCCAGGCACACCCCGCGGGCGTCGCGCTGCGCCGAGCCCTCGACGAAGAGCGCGTCGGGAGCGAGCTTGCCCGACCCGCACGCCGCGCGCGCGGTCCAGTGGCCGTCCACCTCGAGCACCGTCACCTGTGACCTCCGTCCCTGCCGACCCCGTGGGCCTCGCGCCCCGCGGATCGCACGGCGGACGCTAGCGGCTCGTCCCCGGTGCGCGGTAGACCCATCCGCCCGATTCCGCCCGGCCGGACCAGCCCCGGCGGCCGGCGGGCCGCACCTGTGCAGGTCCCGTGGAGGGACCGCGACCGTGCCGGACGGACCGGGTCGTCGTCAGGGCCCGCCGGTACCCTGACGGCATGCCGACCCCTGCCCGCGCCCGTGGACGCAAGGTCAGCGCCGTCCAGGCGCTCGGCCTGCTGGTCTCCTTCCTCCTCGTCGCCGTCCTCGGCGGCGTGCTGGCCGCCGGTCTGCTGCTGCCCGGCGTCGCCGCCGCCAACAGCGCCACCGACCTGTCGGTCACGGCGTTCGAGGAGATCCCGGACGAGCTCGAGCAGCGGCCGCTGCCCGAGAAGTCGGAGATCCTCGCCGCCGACGGCACGCTGCTGGCGACGTTCTACCAGCAGAACCGCGAGGTGAAGCCGCTCGCCGAGATCGCGCCGATCATGCAGCAGGCCGTCATCGCCGTCGAGGACCGCCGGTTCTACGAGCACTCGGGCGTCGACGTGGCGGGCATGGCCCGTGCGGCGGTCGCGACTGCCATGGGCAAGACGCAGGGCGCGTCGACGCTGACGCAGCAGTACGTGAAGAACGTCCTCGTCGACGCGGCCGAGCTCGCCGAGACGCAGGAGGAGCGCCAGGCCATCATCGACGCGGCGCGGGAGAGCAAGGGTGCCGAGGGTGTCGCCCGCAAGCTCCGCGAGGCGAAGATCGCCATCACCCTCGAGCAGACGATGACGAAGGACGAGATCCTCGAGAAGTACCTGAACATCGCGCCCTTCGGGGCGTCGGTCTACGGCGTGGAGTCCGCGGCCCGGTACTACTTCGGCAAGTCCGCGAAGGACATCAACTACCTCGAGGCCGCGACGATCGCGGGGATCACGCAGAGCCCGTCGGCGCTCGACCCGGTCGGGCCCGCGGACGAGGCGCCCGAGGTCAAGGCCCAGCGCCAGGCCAAGTCCGAGGCGCGCCGCAACCAGGTGCTCAAGGACATGGCGCGCGAGAAGTACATCACCGCGGACGAGCTCGCCGCCGGGCTGGCCACGCCGATCGCCCAGACGCTGAACCCGCAGCCGCTGAAGCAGGGGTGCATGGGCGCGGGCGACGTGGTCGCCGGCTCCGGCTTCTTCTGCGACTACGTGACCAAGGTGATCGCGAACGACCCGGTGTTCGGCGAGACGCGCCGGGAGCGCAACAACCGGCTGTACCGCGGTGGCCTGACGATCCGCACCACCCTCGACCCGGTCGAGCAGACCGCCGCCGACCAGGAGGTCAAGGCAGGCGTCCCGGTGGACGACCCCTCCGGGGTGGCCTCCGCGATCGTCACCGTGGAGCCGGGCACCGGCAAGATCCTCGCGATGGCGCAGAACCGGAACTTCTCGGTCGCCAAGGACGGGCCGCACACGGACACGGCGGTCAACTACAGCACGTCGTTCGAGTACGGCGGCTCGCAGGGCTTCGCGCCGGGCTCGACCTTCAAGGTGTTCACGCTGCTCGAGTGGCTCAAGAAGGGGCACTCGCTGAACGAGACGGTCAACGGGTCGCGGCTCCGGTACGAGCCGCGGGAGTTCCAGAGCTGCATCCGCCTGTCGGGCGAGGCGTGGGAGTTCGGCAACTCCGAGGGCGGCCGCGCGATCCCGCAGAGCGTCCTCGACGCGACCCGCAACTCCGTCAACTCGGCCTACGTCGCGATGGCCAAGCAGCTCAACCTCTGCGACATCATGCAGGGCGCGGCCGACATCGGCGTGACCCAGGCCGGCGACCCGAACTCGACCACCCAGTGGGGCACCCCGGGCAACGCCCCGTTCAACGGCACGCCCGCGAACGTGCTCGGCTCGGACTCGACCTCGCCGCTGCAGATCGCGGCGGCCTACGCGACGTTCGCGTCGAACGGGACGTACTGCAGGCCGATCGCCATCACGTCGGTCACGGACACGAACGGCGAGGAGCTGCCGGTGCCGTCCGCGGACTGCCGTCCGGGCGCGATCGACCCGCAGGTCGCGGCGGCGATGAACTACGCGCTCAGCAACGTGTGGACCGGCACCGCGAAGAGCCTCGGCCGCCCCGCCTACACGGCGGCGGGCAAGACCGGGACGACGACCGGCAACGAGAACACCTGGTTCGCGGGCTACAACCCGCTGCGCGCGACCGCGGTCTGGGTGGGCTACAGCGAGAACTTCCGCTCCATGAACGGCCAGACGATCAACGGCCAGACCTACTGGCGCGGCCCCTACGGCTCGTCCATCGCCGCGCCGACGTGGAAGCGGTACATGGACCGCGTCATGGCGGACAAGCAGGTGCCGGCGTTCGCCGCGCCGAACGACCGGCAGGTCTACGGCGAGCGCTCCGGCGTGCCGTCGGTGGTCGGGCAGAGCGAGCAGTCCGCTCGAGCGCAGCTCGAGGCCGCCGGCTTCCGGGTCTCCGTCTCGGGCGAGCAGGTCAGCTCGTCGCTGCCGCCGGGCACGGTGGCCGAGCAGTCGCCGTCGGGCCGCGCGGCGCGGGGCACGACCGTGACGCTCCGGCTCTCGAGCGGGCAGCCGCCGGCACCCGCCGGGGGCGGCCAGCCGCAGCCGGGCTTCCCGTTCCCGGGCCAGGGTGACGGGCAGGGCGGCGGGCAGGGCGGCAACCAGGGCGGTGGCCAGGGCGGCCCCGGCAACGGCCAGGGCCGCAACGGCTGACGTGCACCTCACCTCCCCCGCCTCCCGTCCCGTCCTGCGCACCCTCGGCGGCCTCGCGGCCGCCGGGGTCGCGGGCGTCGCCTGGTCCCTCGTCGAGGCGCGCTGGTACACGCTGCGTGAGGTGACCGTGCCCGTCCTGCCGGCGGGCCAGGCCCCGCTGCGCGTCCTGCACGTGTCGGACCTGCACCTCACGCCGGGCCAGCGCCGCAAGGTCGACTGGGTGCGCGACCTGGCGACGCTCGACCCGCACCTCGTCGTCGACACCGGGGACAACTGGGCGCACCGGGACGCCATGCCCGCGCTGCTGCGCGCGCTGGAGCCACTGCTCGCGCTACCGGGCGCGTTCGTCCTCGGCTCGAACGACTACGTCGCGCCCGTGCCCAAGAACCCCGCGCGCTACCTGCTGCCCGACGCGCGCCGCACCCCGGTGCGTCCGCCGGTCGAGCTGCCGTGGCGCGAGCTCGTCGCACGGCTCACGTCGGCGGGCTGGCGGGACCTGTCGAACCGGCGCGACGTGCTCGAGGTCGACGGGCGGCGGCTGTCGCTCGTCGGCACCGACGACGCGCACCTCGACCAGGACCGCTTCCCCGCCGCCGGCGGGGACGACGACGTCCGCCCCGCGGCTGCGGGCGCGGCCGGTGCCGCCGCCGCCCGCCGTACCGACCCCGTCGTCGACCTGCACGTCGGCGTCACGCACGCGCCGTACCGGCGGGTGCTGGACGCGATGCACGAGGACGGCGTCGACCTGACGATCGCGGGCCACACCCACGGCGGGCAGCTCGCCGTGCCGTTCTGGGGCGCGCTGACGACCAACTGCGACCTCGACACGAGCCGCGCCAAGGGGCTGCACGGCTGGCCGGGCGCCCGGCCGGACCGGCCGGGCGGCGGCGGGTCGTCGTGGCTGCACGTGTCGGCCGGCCTGGGCACCTCGCCGTACGCACCCGTGAGGTTCGCGTGCCGTCCGGAGGCGACGCTGCTCACGCTCGTCCCCGCCTGACCGGGGCCTGCGGACGTCGGTTTCACTCCTGCCCCCATCGTCGGCTATTCTTACGGGGCTTCACGGGGTGTGGCGCAGCTTGGTAGCGCGCTTCGTTCGGGACGAAGAGGTCGTGGGTTCGAATCCCGCCACCCCGACGTGAGGTGAGGGCCCCGGTCGGCAGACGCCGCCCGGGGCCTTCGTCGTCCCGAGGTCTTCGTCGTCCCGCGGCCTTCGCCGTTCCGGGCCTTCGTCGTCCCGGGGCCCTCGTCGCCCCGGGTGCCGTCCGGCCCGGCGCGGGCGCCGCCCCCACCGACGCCCCGCCCGCACCCCGCAGGGTCGTGGACGCCCCCTTGCCACGACGGCGCCGCGACGGCACCGTGACCGCCGTGGGGACGTTCGAGGGTGCGCCCCCGGAGCCGGCTCCGGCGCCGGGGGCACCGGGCACCGTGGTCGACTGGCGCGCGCCGCCCGGACCACCGGGCTGGCTCGTCGGGGCGGGCGCGACGCGCGGTGAGCGCGCGCTGGTCGCCGCGGCGACGGCCGCCGGGACCCTGCTCGTGCTCGCCGCAGGGTCGCCCACGTGGCGGTGGTGGCAGTGGGCGCTCGTGCTGGCCGTGGCCGTCGACGTCGTCGGCGGGGTCGCGGCGAACGCGCTCGGCCCCGCGAAGCGGCAGTACCACGGGCCGCCGCCGCCCGACGCCGGCCGCGGCGCGCGGACCCTGCGGCACCCGGTGCTGTTCGCCGCGGCGCACGTGCACCCGTTCGTCCTGGTGCTCGTGCTGCCGGGGGACGCGTGGGGCTGGGCGCTCCTCTGGTACGCGGCGTGCGTCGCGGGTTCGGCGGTCGTGCACGCCGCGCCCCTGCACCTGGCCCGGCCGCTCGCGTTCGCGGTGCTCGCCGCGCTGCTCGTGGTGCCGTGGGCCCTGACCGCGCCCGCGGTGGCCGCGCCGGACGGGCTGGCCTGGTTCGGCCCGGTGCTCGCGTGCAAGCTCGTGGCCGCGCACGCGGTGCGCGAGGAGCCCTACCGGCCCGCCCCGAGTGCTCAGCGGCGCGGCCCCAGGTAGGCGACGTCGCCGTCCACGGTGCGCAGCACGACCCGGCGGTCCGCGGCGGGGTCCGTCGGCGCGTCGATGACGCTGCGGCCGTCCACGGTCGCCATCTCGAGCGCGGCCGGCTCGCCCGTCCCGTGCACGGTCACGTCGCCGTCGACGGTGCGGGCGCCGACGTCCCCGGCGACGGCGGCGACCATCACGTCCCCGTCGGAGGTGCGTGCGGCGAGCGAGCCGTCGACTCCGTCGACGTCGACGGTCCCGTCGACCCCCGCGACGTCCGCGTCACCCCCGACGCCGCGCAGCCGGACGTCGCCGTCCGCGGTGCGCACGAGCACGTCACCGGCGACGTCCTGCACGTCGACCCGGCCGTCCGAGGTGCGGACCTCGACGGACCCGGTGGCACCGGTGACGAGCACGTCGCCGTCGGAGGTGCGCAGCTCTGCGTCGCCCAGCGCGCCCTCGGCACGGACCTGCCCGTCCGCGGACCGGACGACGACGGCGGTGCCCTCGGGCACCTCGGCGGCGAGGCTCGTGCTGCAGACGCCCGCCCAGGTCCAGCCGCAGCGGTAGGTGACGACGAGCCGGTCGCCGCGCTCCTGCACGTCGTAGTCCGGCTCGTCCCACGCGTGGCGGGACGTGCGCTCGACGCGCACCTCGCCGTCGCCGGTCGCGCGGACGTCCACCGCGCCGTCCGTGACGAGCTCGACGACGCGCGGTGCGGCGTAGGCGGCGGTCGTGCTCACCGTCCGGGCGGCGGCGTGCCCCAGCAGGTTGACCGCGAGCTGCGCGGCGGCCAGCGTGGCGACCGTGATGCCGACGGCCGTCAGGACCGTCCCGGTCCGGGAGCGCCGGGGCGCCGGCGGCACCGGGGCGGCGGCGCCGGCGGGCGCCGGGCCGGGCGCGGGTGCCGGTGCGGCGCCGGCCTGGGTCGTGGGGACGGTCATCGGGGGCTCCCGTTGGTCGGGCCGTCCTCGAGCCACCGCAGCACCGCGAGGACGCGGCGGTGGTCGTCGGAGTCGGGCGGCAGCTCGAGCTTGGTGAGGATGGACGTGACGTGCTTCTCGACGGCGGGCAGGCCGACGACGAGGCGGTCGGCGATCGCGGAGTTCGAGCGCCCCTCCGCCATGAGCCCGATGACCTCGCGCTCGCGCGGGGTCAGCGTGTCGAGGGCCGAGCGGCGGCTGCGGGCGAGCACCTGCGCGACGACCTCGGGGTCGACGACGGTGCCGCCGGACGCGACGCGGGCGAGCGCGGCCAGGAAGTCGTCGACGTCGGCGATGCGCTCCTTGAGCACGTAGCCGAGGCCGCGGGCGTCCGCGGCGAACAGGTCCCGCGCGTAGCGCTGCTCGACGTACTGGGACAGCACGAGCACCGGCAGGCGGGGGTGCAGCCCGCGCAGGTGCACGGCGGCGCGCAACCCCTCGTCGGTGTGCGTCGGCGGCATCCGCACGTCGGTGACGACGACGTCGGGCAGGTCGGCGTCGGGGTCGCCCAGCGCGGCCACGAGCTCGTCCGCCGTGCGGAAACCCGTCACGTCGTGCCCCTCGGCGACGAGCAGACGGGTCAGCCCGTCGAGCAGGAGGACGGAGTCCTCGGCGATCACGATGCGCACGGCACCTCCACGGTGAGCACGGTGCCGCCCCCGGCGGGGCTGACCAGGTCGAAGGAGCCGTCGAGGGCCTCCACGCGCCGGCGCAGGCCGTCGAGCCCGCTGCCGCGGCCGGCCAGGGCCCCGCCGCGCCCGTCGTCGCCGATGCGCACGCGCAGCCGTGCGTCCGCGCCCGTGCCCACCACGTCGGCGCGCACCGTCGCGGAGCGGGCACCGGCGTGCTTCGCGACGTTGGTCAGCGCCTCCGCGACGACGAAGTACGCGGCGGCCTGCGCGGGGGCGGTCGGCGCGGTCGCGCCCTCCAGCCCGGAGGCGTCGACCTCGACGGGGACGGGGCTGCGGGCCGCCAGCGCGGACAGCGCGGCGTCGAGGCCGCGGTCGGTGAGGACGGCCGGGTGGACGCCGCGGACCAGGTCGCGCAGCTCCGCCAGGACCTCCTTGACCTCCGTGTGCGCGGAGTCCAGGGCGCGCACGGCCGCCTCCGGGTCGTGCGCGGCCGCCCGGCGGGCGACCCCGAGCTCGACCCCGAGCGCGACGAGACGCTGCTGGGCGCCGTCGTGCAGGTCGCGCTCGATGCGCCGACGCTCGGCGTCGGCCGCCTCGACGGCCGCGGCCCGGGTCTCGTGCAGCCGCACGGCGCGGCCCTCCGCGACGGCCGCCCGCTCCTCGGCGGCGCGTGCGGCGCGGTCGGCCTCGGCGCGGGAGCGCCCGCCGAGCATCGCGCGGCTGAGCCGCAGCTGGAGGAGCGTCGTGGCCTGCGCGACGACGGCGGCGCCCCACACCGCGACGGGCAGGACGATCACGCCCCACCACCACGGGTCGACCTGCAGGGCCGTGCGGGCCGGGGGCACCGCGAGCTCGACCGCCGCCACGCCCCCGACGGCGGCGAGGGCCACGACGACCGCGAGCGCGGTCCAGGTCAGGAGCATCACGACGAGCGCGTGCGACACCGCGGTCCACGCGTGCCCGTCGAGGGTGCGCATGCAGAAGCCGAGGAACCCGCGCCGGCGCACGGGCGGGGCCGGCGGCGGGACCCGCGCGCCGAGCTGCGCGCCCAGGCGCGCGCGCTCGGCCCGTCCGTACGCGCGCGCGAGCAGGAGCGTCACCACGAGCACGGGGACGCCCACGACGAGCAGCACGAGCCCGACGCCGACGGCCGCGCCCGCCAGCAGCACGACGGCGACCGCGAGCGTCCAGAAGGCGGCGACCACGAGCTGTCCGACGGCCCGCCACGTCGCGCGGTGGACGGGCGCGAGCGCGAGCGCCCGCCCGCCGGCGACCGCGGGCGCCACGAGGCGGACGTCGGCGGCCAGCGGGACGACGTCCGGTGCCCCCGGGGCGGCGCCCGGTGCCGCGCCCGGGGGCCTGGGCGGGGACGAGTGGGTCATGGCCACGAACGTACGGCCGTCGGCGAGGCGCGCGCACCGGTGCCCACCCCCGAGCGCGGTGTCGGGGCAGCCCTACCTCGTCCGGCTCCCGGCGTGCGCCGCCGGACGGCACGACGAAGGGCCGGCCCCGGGAGTCCCGGGACCGGCCCCTCACCGCCACGCATGGGGTCGTGGCGGGGTCGTCAGGCGCCGCGCGTCACGCGGTGCCGCAGGTGGCGCCGTTCAGCGTGAACGCCGTCGGCTTCGGGTTCTGGCCCGAGTGCGAGCCGTTGTACCCGATCTCGACCGACGCGCCCGGTGCGAGCGAGCCGTTCCAGGCCGCGTTCGTCACGGTCACGGTCGAGCCGGACTGCGCCCACTGGGCGCTCCAGCCCTGCTGCACGCGCTGCCCGTTGGACAGGTCGAACCGCAGGGTCCAGCCGCTCAGCGCGGTCCGGCCGGTGTTCGTGATCCGCACCGAGGCGGTGTAGCCGGTGTTCCAGTCGTTGCTGGTGTACCGGACCGTGCAGGCCCCGCCGGGGTTCTGCGTCGGCGTCGCGGTCGGCGTGACCGTCGGCGTCACCGTGGGGGTGACGGTCGGGGTCACGGTGGGCGTCACCGTCGGGGTGGCCGTGGGCGTCACCGTCGGCGTCGGGGTCGGGGTGCTGCCGCCGCCCTCGAACAGGCGGGCGTAGTCCGACAGCGCGCCGGCGATGGCCGTCTGCGCCCAGAACCGGTGGTACGTGAACGTGGGGTTCACGCCCGTGCGCAGCGCGGTCTCCACCTTCGACCACTGCGGGTCCTGCTTGTAGAAGGACCGGATGTCGAGGAAGGAGACGCCGGGCTTGATGACGTCGCCGTTGGGCATCGTGCCGGAGTAGCTCGGCGGCACGTAGACGCCGTTGCCGCCGGCCACGTAGGTGTCGTCGAACCGCTGGTAGTCGCCGCGGGTCTCCTGCGTCGCCACGCCCAGGTCGTCCTGGTGGTTCTCCCAGATGACGTCGAGCAGGGCCTTCGCCTTGTCGCGGGCCGCGGTGTCGCCGGAGCGGGCGGCGTAGAAGAGGAGCGCGCGGGCGGTGTCGCCGGCGACGCCGACGTCCTGGCCGGAGCTCTTCAGCGTGACGGTGAGGCCGGCGTTCGAGCCGGGGTTCGTCGGGTTCCACGTGTCGGGCTTGCCGGACCACGTGAGCTCGCTCGGCACCGACCAGTCGTCGCCGTCGACCTCGATGTTCGCGACGACCCACGGGACCCACTTGTCGAGGACGCGCTTCGCCTTCGCGTTGCCCGTCTCGTAGTACAGCTCGGCGACGCGCTGCACACCCCACGCCTGCATGCCGAACCACTGGTTCGACGGCGGGTCGTGGTAGACCGGCGCCTCGGTGTACCCCATGCCGTAGAACGTCGGGGTGCCGGCCGGGTGCGCCGCGTACGCGCCGTCCCAGCTGTTGGTGGCGCCACCGGCGATCGGCCCGTTGCTCGACTGCAGCCAGGTGTAGAACTCGAGCTGGCGGTCCATGGCCTTCGTCCAGTCGGACTTGGCCGTCGGCGACTTCGGCGTCAGCTTGGCGTCGTTGGACAGCGCCCACGCCGCGAACGGGTTCTGGTAGCCCATGTGCGCGTGGGAGGAGCTGATGCGCCACGCCCAGCCCGCGGACGGGTCCTGCGCGCCGCCCCACGCCATGTACCAGGACAGCAGGTAGTGCGCGCTGTCGCGGCCGGTGCCGGCCGGGCACGACGGCGAGGTGCAGCCGATGGTCTTGAAGTACTTGTCGAACAGCGTGTAGCGCAGGTAGTCGCCGAGCTTGGCGGCCTTCGCCACGGTGCCCGCGACCTCGGACGCCTTGCCCTGCTCGGTGGCCCACTTGTTGGCCCAGTAGATGGCCTCGACGGCACGGGCGTCGGCGTCGGACGCCGACGTGTACTTCCACTGCTTCGCGTACGACGCGTCGCCCGTGAAGATGTCGAGGAAGCCGTTGCGGCCGCCGAACGTGAAGTCGTCGCAGGTGGGCTGCGGGATGGTCTCCCAGACCGACTCCTGGGGGCCACGCTGGAACGTGTTGATGTAGGACGTGCCCTCGTACGACGGGCCGAGCTGGCAGCCCGCGCCGGGCGCGTTGCCGAAGCCGTAGACGTTGTCGACGTCCGCGAGCCAGTGCATCTGGTAGATGTCCGACGTGCCGTAGGTCGACTTCAGCTCGTTGGCGAGGGGGTCGACGCCGACCGTGCCGCTCGTGTTGAGCTGCGAGGGGTACTGGCTCGGGTGATTGAACTCCGCCGCGTACGTGGCCGGCTTGCTCGGGTTGTAGAACGAGTTCGTGGGCTGGTCGGCCGCCTGCGGGATCATGTACTTCTCCATGGTGTCCCACGCCTCGTTCAGCGGGGCCCACTCTCCCGTGTGCTGGCCGTACAGCGCCTCGAGCCACAGCCAGTAGCTGTAGGCCTCGGACGTCGTCATGTGCCCGTGGTCGGGCGCCTCGACCATGAGGGTCTCGACCGCGTGGTACGGGATGCCCTGGTCGCTGAAGTACCCGTTGGCCGGGTCCTTGATCTTCTCGTACTGCTCGAGGAACCGCTGGGCGTACTCGGAGTCGGCCGGCGCGGCTGCCGCGGCGACGGGCGCGGCCTGCGCCGTCGAGCCCGCGAGGGCGAACGCGGACTGCCCGCCCGCGACGCCCACGAGCGACGTCGCTGCCAGGACGGCCCAGGCCGCCCTGACGGCACGCCGTCGGGTGGTAGAGGACATCGTTTCCGTACCTTTCTCGGCGTCCGGGACGTACGCGTCGGTGCGGGGCGTCCCGGTGACCCGGCGGGCGCGGTCGCGCGCGCCGGTGCGGTGCACGAAGGAACGGACCGTCGGGGCGGGCGCCTCGGTGCGCCGGCCCGGCGGTCAGGACGCGCTCACTCTCCTGACGCGCGCCGCGAGGGAGAAGGTCGCGAAACGATTAGCGGGGCCAACTGGTGGGAGCGCGCCCACGAACGACGACGGGCCGGGCCCGTGCACCGTCCCCTCCTGGACGGTGCACGCGGCCCGGCCCGCGCCGGCCGGTCACCGACCCGCAGGTCGGCGCCGGCCCCCGGCGGTCACGACCACCGGAAGAGCCGCGCCGCGACCGGCGTCGCCAGCAGCGTCCACGCCGCGAGCACCAGCACCTGGGTCGTCGGGAACGGCTGCCCCACCCACGCCGCCGTCATCGCCTGCGAGGCGGCGCCGAGCGGGAGGTAGGTGGCGATGTCCTGCACGACGTCCGGCATGATCGGCAGCGGCAGCCAGACGCCTGCGAAGAACAGCGACACGAAGTACAGCGTCATGCCCCACCCGTTCGCCGCCGCCGCGGTCGGTGCGAGCGCCGCGACGAGCGAGCCCATCGCGAAGACCGCGAGCACGGCCAGCACGAACACGCCCAGGAGCAGCAGCGGCTGCGACGGCGCCGAGACGTCGAGGACGGCGAGCCCGACGGCGACGGCCAGCGCCGCCGCCGCGAGCAGGGCGACCAGGTTGACCAGCACCTGGGCGACGAGCAGCCGGCCGGGGCCGACCGGCGTCGTCGACAGCCGGCGCAGCACCCCGCGCTGCCGGTACGTGGCGATCGTCGCGGGGTACGTGGACAGCGCGACCGTGGCGATCGCCAGGCTCAGCACGATCGGCGTGTAGCCCGTGATGCCGCTGATCCGCGACAGGAACGGGTCCTCGGCGTCGTAGGGCTGGTCGGCCCACGGCATCGCCAGCCCGAGCACCGTCAGGAGCAGGGCCGGGAACAGCAGCGAGAAGAACATCACCGAGGGGTCCCGCAGGAGCAGGCGGCCCTCGACGAGGGCCATGCGGGCCAGCGTGCGGCGCTGGGCCGGGGCGGTCGGGCGGGGAGCGGTGGTCGTGGTCATGTCACACCTCCGAGGCGGACGCAGGGACGGACGGACGGGCGTCGGCGGAGGCGTCGGCCCCGTCGCCGGTGAGGGACACGAACGCGTCCTCGAGGGACGCGCGGTCGAGACGGACGTCGGACGTGCGCACCCCGTGCCGGTCGAGCGCGACCAGCACGTCCTGCACGAGCGTGCCGCCGCCGCGGACGACGAGCGTGCGGTCGGCGACCGACGCGTCGCGCACGTCCGGCACGCCCGCGAGCGCGCCGAGCAGGACGTCGTCGGGGACGCGTCCGTCGGGCCGCACGCGCAGCACCTGCTCGCCGTGCGCGAGCGCGACGATCTCCTCCGGGGTCCCGACGGCGCTGACGCGGCCGGACGCGATGAGCGCGATCCGGTCGCAGAGGCGCTCGGCCTCCTCCATGAGGTGGGTGACGAGGACGATCGTCACGCCCGACGCGCGGATCGCCTCGACGACGGCCCACGTCTCGCGGCGCGCGTGCGGGTCCAGGCCGGTCGTCAGCTCGTCGAGGATCGCGAGCTGCGGGCGCCCGACCAGTGCGAGCGCGACGGACAGGCGCTGCTTCTGGCCGCCGGACAGGTCCTTGAACGCCGTGCCGGCCTTGGCGGTCAGGCCGAGCAGGTCGAGCAGGTCGGCGGGGTCGGCGGGGTCGGCGTAGAACGACGCGTACAGGTCGAGCGCCTCGCGGACCCGCAGCCGGTCGGGCAGCGCGCTCTCCTGCAGCTGCAGCCCGACCCGCTCGTGCAGGGCGGCGGCGTCGCGCGTCGGGTCGAGGCCGAGGACGCGGACGGTGCCCGCGTCGGGGGTGCGCAGACCGGCGAGCATCTCGACCGTCGTCGTCTTGCCGGCGCCGTTGCGGCCGAGGATCCCGTAGATCTCGCCCTGCTCGACGGTGAGGCTGACGTCCGCGACGGCGAGCGTGCTGCCGTAGGCCTTGCGCAGGTGCTCTGCGCGGACGACGGGGGTGCTGGACATGACGTCCTCCTGGTGCTCGTGGGGCGCCGGGAGGCGCCTCGAGGGTGTGGGGTGCCGCGGGGCCGGCTCCGGGCCGGTCCCGTGGGGACGGTGGGTGCTGCTGGTGGTGCGGGCGGCGGTGCCCGCACCGGGTCAGGTGGTGCTGCGGACGACGACGGTGCGGGCGACCGCGGTGTAGGTGGCCGCGGCCGCCACGGTGACGAGGAGCGCGCCGAGCACGTGCACGGCGGCCGCCGTCCCGGGCGTCACCCCGTCGACGGGGACGAAGGCGACCTGCGCCTCGTCGGTGCCGATCACGAGGGCCAGGGGCAGGAAGGTCAGCGGGAGGGCGAGGGTGCCCCACCACCCGCCGACGCGCTGGTAGACGACCCCGACGAGCAGCCCGGTGACGGCGCCGACGACGTGCATGGGGACGAGCTCGGCGAGGAGCAGCCACACGGAGGAGGTCGGGTCCGGCAGCAGCGCGTCGGCGAGGTGCGTGTCCCAGCCGAGCGCGCGGTGCACGGCGCGCTCGACGAGCACGAGCACGGTGAGCAGGACGCCCCAGAGCAGGCCCGTGCCGCCGGCGGCCACGAGGCTCGCCCGGGCGAAGGTGCGGCGGGTCATGCCGGCCGCCACGCTCGCCGACAGGTGCACCGCGACGAGCACGATCGACATCGCGAAGAGCACCCAGATCCCGCCCTGCCGGGCGAGCCCGACGAAGGAGATCTCGACCTCGCCGTTGACGGCGGCCACGACCGGTGTGGCGGCGGCCGCGGCGACGACGACGATCACCCAGAACCACGTCGTCAGCGGGCGGAAGGCCCGCAGCAGGACGCGCAGCGCGTGCCGCGTCGGCGAGGCCTGCGTGCCGGGGCGGGTGGCGGTGGCGGTGGTCATCGGGTCCTCCGGGTTCGGGGCCGGCGCGGGCGGCGCGCAGGTGGGGCGGGGTGGCGGTGGGGCGGGGGGGCGGTGGGGTGGCGGTGGTGCCTCGGTCAGCGGGGGGTGCGGACCGGGGTGGAGCGGGTGAGGGCGGCGTACGCCCCGGCCGTGACGACCACGAGGACGGCGCCCGTGAGCAGCGGCGCGTCGGCCGGTCCGGACAGCACCCCGTCGAGGGCGGGGAGCGACCCGAACCACTCCCCCGCGAGCGCGAGGGTGGCGACGATCGGCAGGACGGTCAGCGGGAGCGTGACGGTCCCCCACCACCCGCCGAAGCGGTGGTAGACGACGCCGACGAGCAGGCCGCAGAGGTTCGCCAGGACGAGCGCGGGTCCGAGCTCGGCGACCATCGCGGGGAAGTCCCGGCCGGTCAGCTCGAAGCCCTGCTCGAGGATCTCGGCGTCCCAGCCGACCGCGGTGTGCAGCGCACGCTCGACCAGCAGCAGCGCGCTCAGCACGAGCGTGTAGCCGAGCCCGGTCGAGACCGCCGTGACCAGCGACGCGCGGACGAACGTGCGGCGCGTCATGCCGGCCGCGAGGTGGGGGCGCAGCAGCGCGGCGACGAGCAGGATCGCCTGGGAGAACGGGAACCAGATGGCCGACTGCCGTGCGTAGGCGACGACCGAGACGTCCACGGCGCCGTTCACGCGCCAGACGATCAGCGTCGCGACGAGGAGCACGACCAGCGCGATCGCCCAGTACCAGCCCGCGAGGTACGCCGCGACACCCAGCTGGCGCCGCAGGGCGTGCGTGAGCGGCGACGTGCGCCGCCCGGTGGCCACGGTGCGGCTGGCGGTGGCGGTGCTCATGGCAGCACCTCGCTCTCGGCGTGCGCCGGTGCCGCGCCGTCGCGCCGGCGCGGGTCCGTCAGGTGGACGAACAGGTCCTGGAGCGGGACGGGGCCCAGATCGAGGCCCGTCGCGCGGGCCCGGGCGACGTCGGCGTCGGTGAGGCCGCCGCGCACGGTGACCTGCGCCGTGCGGCCCAGGCGCTGCGTCCCGAGGACCGTGCGACCGGCGACGAACGCGTCGACCGCGTCCTGCGGGCCGGTGACCGAGACGCCCTCCGCCCGCAGCGAGTCGGCGTCCTGGGTGAGGAGCACCCGCCCGCGGTCGAGCACGACGACGTCCTCCAGGAGCCGCTCGATCTCCTCGATCAGGTGGCTGGAGAGCACGATCGTGCGCGGGTGGGCGAGGTAGTCGGCGAGGAGCGCGTCGTAGAACGCGTACCGGCTCGGGGCGTCGAGGCCGAGGTGCACCTCGTCGAGGACCGTCAGCGGCGCGCGGCTCGCGAGCCCGATCGTGATGCCGAACGCGGACTTCTTGCCCCGCGAGAGCTTGCTGGGCTTGCTCTTCGGGTCGAGCTCGAACAGGTCCATGAGCTCGGCGGCGAACGCGCGGTCGAACGTGGGGCGTGCGCCGGCGAAGAAGTCGAGGTTGTCGCGCAGACGGTCCTCGTCGAGGACGTCCCCGGACTCGCGGACCAGGCAGACGCCCGGGGCGGTGCGCTCGTTCTCCCACGGGTCCTCCCCGTCGACGAGCACCTGCCCGGACGTCGGGCGCCGGAACGCCGCGACGAGCGAGCCGAGCGTCGTCTTGCCCGACCCGTTGCGGCCGAGCAGGCCGGTGATGGTGCCGGGGCGGATCTCGAGGTCGACGCCGTCCAGGGCGACGGTGTCGCCGAAGCGCTGCGTGACCCCGCGCAGGGTGACGCCGTAGCCGGGGGTGGCGGTCATCGTGCGGCCTCCGTGTCGGTGGTCGTGGTGTCGGTGGTGGCGGCGAGGTGGGCGGCGCGCGCACGGAGGCGGGCGACGACGTCCTCGACGGGGATGTTGAGCACGTGGGCCGCCTCGGCGACGGGGTCCACGGTGTCGGTGAAGAAGCTCTCGCGGCTCTCGGCGACGAGACGCTCGCGGGCGCCCGGGGCGACGAACATACCGACGCCCCGCCGCTTGTAGAGCACGCCCTCGTCGACGAGCTGGTTGAAGGCCTTGGCGGCGGTCGCCGGGTTGATCCGGAACGTCGTCGCGTACTGGGTGGTGGACATGACCTGCTCCTCGGCCGCCAGCGCCCCGGAGAGGACGTCCTGGCGGATCTGGTCGGCGATCTGCAGGTACACGGGGTCACGACCGTCGAACACGGGCGTCCTCCGTTCCTGTTCAGTGGTTCGTTACATGACTAATGAACCACTGAACCGAAGATCCCGCAAGGGCCTTCCCTCGTCGGATCGGGGACCCCACGCGCACCACCCGTGCGCGGGCCGCTGGACGCGGCTCGAGCGCGCCGCTCGTCCGGCGGGCGCGCCAGAGGTGTCCGGTGCGCTCGCCCGACGAGTGGCGCGCTCGGCGGTGGGGGCGGCAGGGGCGGCGGAGTCAGACGCCGATGCGCTGGCGGCCGAGGGCCGCGAGCAGGCGCAGGCGCTCGTCGTCCGGCGAGCCCGGGGTGGCCGTGAAGACCAGCAGCACCTGGGACTGCTCCACGTCGAGCAGCTTCTGGCACTCGAGGGTCAGCACGCCGAGCTCGGGGTGCACGAGCCGCTTGACCGGCCCGTGGACCAGCCCCACCTCGTGCTCCGCCCAGACGCGGGCGAACTCGGGGCTGCGCCCGAGCAGGGCGTCGACGACCTGCTCGGCGCGCGAGCCGGCGCCCTGACGCGCGAGCGCCGTGCGCAGCTCGGCGACGAACACGCGGCCGCGCAGGTCGTGGTCGTCCTCGGGGTAGACGCGACGGGCATCGAGGTCGGTGAACCACCGGTACACGGACACGCGGTCGAGGCCCGTCAGCGCCGACGCGTCCCCGAGCAGCGCGACGGCGGCGTCGTTCTGCACGAGGGTCTCCCCCAGGTCCGTCATCACCTGCGCCGGGGTGTCGTGCAGGCGGTCGAGGACGCGCATGAGACCGGGCGCGACGTGCTCGCCGCGGCCGACGCGCTCGGGTGCGGCGTGCCCGGCGAGGCGGAACAGGTGGTCGCGCTCGGCGAGCGTGAGGCGCAGACCGCGGGCGACCGCCGTGAGCATCTGGTCGGACGGCTGCGGGCCGCGGCCCTGCTCGAGCCGCGACCAGTAGTCGACCGACATGCCGCAGAGCAGCGCCACCTCCTCGCGGCGCAGCCCGGCAGCCCGCCGGCGGGTGCCGCGGGGCAGGCCGACGTCCTCGGGCTGGAGGGCCTCGCGGCGCGTGCGCAGGAAGTCGGCGAGCTGGGCGCGGTCCACCCCCGCAGTGTTCGCCCGGGCAGGGCCGCGGGCAAGGGTGCGCGGACGGGCCCGCGGCGGCAACGGCGCCGGGGACGCGGGTGCGGCCCCGGTGCCGCGACGCGCCCGGGCCGTCACAGGCGCGTGCCGCCCGACGCCTCGAGACGCTGACCCGTCACCCAGCCGAGCGCGGGTGAGGCGAGCGCGGCGACGACCGGACCGATGTCCGCCGCCTCCCCGACCCGCCCGAGCGCCGCCTGCGTGCCCAGCGCCGCGCGCACCTCGGCCGCGTCGCGGACCCGCCCGCCGCCGAAGTCGGTGGCGACCGGCCCGGGCGCGACGACGTTCACGGTGACGCCCCGCTCCCCCAGCTCGACGGCCCAGTACCGCGTCAGGGCCTCGACCGCGGCCTTCATCGCCCCGTACGCCGAGAGCCCGCCCGGCTGCACGAACCGCGCGAGGCCGCTGGAGAGGTTCACGACGCGGCCGCCGTCGCGCAGCATCGGCGCGACGCCCTGCGTGAGCAGGAAGACGCCGCGCACGTGCACGTCGAACAGGCTCTGCAGGTCGTCCGCGGTGGTCTCGCCGAGCGGCGTCGGCAGGGCGTGCCCGGCGTTGTTCACCAGGACGTCGAACCGGTCCGTCCCCCACGTGGCCGCGAGCGCCTCGGCGAGCCGCGCCGGGAAGGCGTCGACCTGCGCGGTGTCGCCCGTGTCGAGGCGCAGCGCGGCCGCCCGGCGGCCCGTCGCGGTCACCTCGTCCACCACCGCCCTCGCCTCGTCCTCGTGCTGCCGGTAGGTCAGGACCACGTCCACGCCGTCCGCGGCGAGCGCCAGCACGGCCGCCCGGCCGAGTCCGCGGTTGCCGCCGGTGACCAGGGCGATGCGGGGTGCCGTCATGGTGTCCTCCTCGTCGTGGCCGCCCCGTGCGGGCGCCCGTCACGACGAGGCTGCGCGTCCCCACCCGCCCGCGGAAGGACGTGCCGGTCCGGGGACCGGCGGTCCCACCCTCCGCTCAGCCGCCGCGCGGGGCGGAGAGGTTCCGCAGCTCGTCGCGCAGGCGCCCCATGCGCTCGTCGAGCTCCGACGCGACGCGCGCGGCGTCCTCGAGCTCGTGCAGCAGCTCGACCGGCACCTCGCGGTCGTACTTGTAGTAGAGCTGGTGCTCGATGCTCGCCCAGAAGTCCATGGCGATCGTGCGCACCTGCAGCTCGACGTACACGTGCTCGGTGCGGTCGGACAGGAACACGGGCAGGCGCACGATGACGTGCAGGGACCGGTAGCCGTTGGGCTTCGGGTGCGCGATGTAGTCCTTGACCTCGACGACCTCGACGTCGGGCTGGCGCGAGAGCATCCGCACCACCCAGTACGCGTCCGAGACGAAGCTCGTCGTGATCCGGACGCCCGCGACGTCGCGGATGTTCTCGCGGATGGCCGGCAGCGTCGGCTCGCAGCCCGTGCGCAGGACCTTCTGCACGAGGGAGTCCATCGACTTCAGCCGCGAGCGCACGTGCTCGATGGGGCTGTGGTCGTGGGTCTGCTCGAACTCCTCGCGGAGGATGTTCACCTTCGTCAGCAGCTCGTCGATGCCGAACTGGTACGTCATGAGGAAGCGCGTGAGCTCGCGCTGGAGCGCGCGGATGCGGCGGGCGAGCTCGTCGGGGTCGGCGCCGGGACGGACGAGCCGGGTGGCCGGCGCGTGCACGAGCTGCGCGAGGACCCGTCCCTGCGCGCCGGTGTCGGCGTCGGGCTCCCGGGACGGGCGCCCGTCCGGGTGCGGGTGGGTGCCGGCCGTCGCGTCCTCGTCCACGACCGGTCGAACGGTCGTGGGGTCGCTGGTGTTCCGACGGCGGCTCAGCCCGCGAGCGCGATCGAGACCGTGACGTCGTCGCCCGCCGCCAGGCCGGACTCCTTGCGCCGGTCGCTGCTGAGCGGCAGGAGCTTCTGCCCGCCGCGCGAACCCACGGTCGTGGTGAAGGTGTACGACCCGACGGTCACGGTGACCTTGGGCCGTCCGCCGCCTCCCAGAGCGGTCATCACCTCGTCGGGCACCGGGATGCCGGTCGTCGTGCCGCCGGTGGCGAGGATGGTCGTCCGGTACTCCATGCGGCGAGTGTGGCGGGGGACCACCCGCTGCGCCAGGGCGCGCGACCGGATGGGCGTCGGTGCCCCGCCGTAGCGTGCGTGCACGTCCCCGCGCCCGCCACCTCCGGAGGCCCTCGTGACCCGCCGCTCCGCCCGTGACCACCTCTCCGCCGCGACCCGGGCGGAGCGCGGCGCCCTGGCGGACGACCTGGCGGCGCTGGACGCTGCGGCCTGGGCGACGCCGTCGCTGTGCGGCCGCTGGACGGTCGAGGACGTCGTCGCGCACCTGACCTCCGCCGCGCACCTGACGCCGCTGCGGTGGCTCGCGAGCATCGTCGGCGCACGGTTCGACGCGGACCTGCACAACGCACGCCGGCTCGCCGAGCACCGCGGGGCGACGCCCGCCGAGACGCTGGCCCGCTTCCGCGCGGCGGTCGACCGCACGACCGCGCCCTCCGGGCACGCCGCCGCGTGGCTCGGGGAGGTCGTGGTGCACGCGCAGGACGTGCGCCGTCCGCTCGGCATCGCGACGACGCCGTCGATCGGGGCGAGCACGGCCGTGGCGGAGTTCTTCGCGCGACGCGACTTCGCGGTGCACAGCGCGTCCGCCGTGCGCGGGCTGCGGCTCGAGGCGACGGACGGGCCGTTCAGGGCCGGCGACGGGCCGGCCGTGCGCGGGACGACGCTCGCGCTCGCCATGGCGATGGCCGGGCGCACCGCCTACCTGGACGACCTCGACGGGCCGGGCGTGGCGACGTTGCGGGAGCGCACCGCACGGTCCTGACGAGCCGGGTCAGTGCCGCCACGGGTCGAGCACCGCCAGGCCCGGCACGTCCGCGAAGTCGGCCACGTTCCGGGTCACGACCGTCATGCCGTGCACGAGCGCCGTCGCGGCGATGAGCCCGTCGCTCTGCGGACGGCGGTCGGGAACCGAGAGGGCGGCCGCGCGCACGGCCACGGCGGTGTCGACGGGGAGGATCCGGTCGGCGAACTCCGTCAGCACCTGGGTCGCGAACCACGCACGCAGGGCGGCCGCCTGCGCCCGGTCTCGTCGCTCCACCGAGCGGATTCCGAGCTCGACCTCGTAGACGGTCATCACCGAGAGGTGCAGCGCCTCGGGGTCCTGTCCGTCGACCCACGCGGCGACCCGGACGTCCGGCGCACGCCGCCGCAGCTCGGACAGGACGTTGGTGTCGAGGACGTAGCTCACAGGTCGACAGGTCGGACGTCGAACGACACCCTGCCCGGCTCGAAGTCGAGGTCCTCCTCCATGCGGAGGGTCTCGGACAGCGGCGGTCGCGCGGCGCGGCGCGTCATGCGCTGGAAGTCGGCGTAGGTCAGCAGGACGTGCGATGGCTGACCGCGGTCCGTGATGACGACCGGGCCGTCCTTCGCGGCTCGCTTCGCGGCAGAGACGTCGTGGTTGAACTGGCGGGACGTCAGGTGCGGCATGGCCGGCCTCCTCGTAGGTACGTACCTACGTTACGCACCTCGAGCCCGGCGAGGAAGGGCCGCGGAGCACGTCCTCAGACGGCACCCACCGCCCGGCACACGTCCTCGCCGTGCGCCGGGGCACCGGTGACGCGGGCGAGGAGCAGCCGCAGGGCGCTGCGGTCCGCCGGGTCGAGGGCGGCCAGGACGGCGTCCTCGGCCGCCGTGACGCGGGCGGCGAGGTCCGCGTGGGCCGCGCGCCCGGCCGCGGTGGGGGCGATCCGCCGCACGCGCCGGTCGGCGGGGTCGGGCTGCCGCTCGACGAGCCCGCAGCCGACGAGCTTGTCGACGAGGTACGTCATGACGGTGCGGTCGATGCCGAGCCGGCCCGCGAGCGCGGCCTGGGTCGGCGGGGCGCCGTCGACGACGGCGGCGAGCACGTGCCACCCGCGCGGGCCGGACGGGACGTCGGCGAGCGCGTGCTCGACGGCCGCGCGCCAGCGGCCGAGCAGCGTGCCGAGCTGCCAGCCGAGGTCGCCGTCGGGTGTGCTCATGCCCTCAGCGTACCGGCGGTGACACAGATCGTCTGCCATGCATACGATCGTGGCCGCAGACGACAGGAGACGCACCGCGATGACCGACTACGGCCACGAGCTCACGTTCGGCACGTTCCTCACCCCGCAGGCCGCCGACCCGCAGGCGCCGGTGGCGCTCGCGGTGCTCACCGAGGAGGTCGGCCTCGACCTCGTGACGTTCCAGGACCACCCGTACCAGCCCGCGTTCCTCGACACGTGGACGCTGCTGACCTGGGTGGCCGCCCGCACCGAGCGGGTCCACCTCGCGGGCAACGTGCACAACCTGCCGCTGCGCCCGCCGGCGGTGCTCGCCAAGGCCGTCGCAAGCCTGGACCTGCTCTCGAACGGGCGTGCCGAGCTCGGACTCGGCGCCGGGGCGTTCTGGGACGCGATCGAGGCGATGGGCGTCCCGCGGCTGACGCCCGGCCAGGGCGTCGAGGCGCTGGGCGAGGCGATCGACGTCATCCGCGGCCTGTGGGACACCTCCGAGCGGCGCCCGCTGCGCGCCGGCGGCGAGCACCACCACGTCAACGGGGCGAAGCGCGGGCCCGCGCCCGTGCACGACGTCGGCATCTGGGTCGGCGCGTACAAGCCGCGCATGCTGCGGCTCGTCGCGGAGAAGGCCGACGGCTGGCTGCCGTCCATGGGCTACCTGCAGCCGGGCGACCTGGTGCGCGGCAACGCGGCGATCGACGAGGCGGCGACGGCCGCGGGCCGCGACCCCCGCGAGATCCGCCGCCTGCTCAACCTGACCGGCCGCTTCTCCCCCGCCTCCGACGGCCTCCTGGTCGGCCCGCCCGAGCAGTGGGTGGACGACCTCGTGCGCCTCGCGCTCGAGGACGGCATCGGCACGTTCGTCCTCGGCACCGACGACCCGGGGACCATCCGGACCTTCGCCGAGCGGGTGGCCCCGGCGGTCCGCGACCAGGTCGCGTCCGCACGCGCGACGGCCGGCACGCAGACGGGCCCTGTGCGCTCGGCCGCCCAGCTGGCGAGGCGGGCGGAGGGCATCGACTACGACGCGGTCCCCGCGGGTCTCGACGCCGTCGAGCCGGGCGACCGGCGGTACGCGTCCGTGCGCTCCACCTACATGCGCCGCGGCGAGCCCGGGCTCGTGCTGCTGCCGCGGACCGTCGAGGAGGTCGTCGACGGGCTCGCGTACGCGCGGCGCCAGCGCGGGCCGCTCGCGGTGCGGTCGGGCGGCCACGGCATCAGCGGCCGGTCGACGAACGACGGCGGCGTCGTGCTGGACGTCGGGCGGCTGGACCAGATCGAGGTGGTCGACGCCGCCACGCGTCGCGTGCGGCTCGGCGCCGGGGCGACGTGGGGTGCGGTCGCCGCCGCGCTCGCGCCGCGCGGCTGGGCGATCTCGTCCGGGGACTACGGCGGCGTGGGCGTCGGCGGCCTCGCGACGACGGGCGGCATCGGCCTGCTCGGGCGGTCGTACGGCCTGACGATCGACCACGTCGTCGCCGCCGAGGTCGTCACCGCCGACGGCGCCGTGCACCGCGTGGACGCCGAGCACGAGCCCGAGCTGTTCTGGGGCCTGCGCGGCGCCGGGGGCAACCTCGGCGTGGTGACGTGGGTCGAGGTCGAGGCCGCGCAGGTGCCGGACGTCGTGTTCGCGCAGATGGTCTTCGACGCGTCCGAGCCCGCCGTGCTGCTGGAGCGCTGGGGCCGGCTCGTGGAGGAGGCGCCGCGGCAGCTCACGAGCTTCCTGCACATGCAGGCGTCGTCACCCGGCCGCGGCCCGATCGCGCAGGCCATGACGGTGTGGGCGGACGACGACGCGCAGGCGGCCGTCGAGGCGCTCGAGCCGATGCTCGGCGTCGCGCCCGTGCTCGACCAGCGTGCGCAGCTGACGCCCTACCCGGGGATCGTCGGGCCCGTCGCCAAGCACCACGACGGGGGCGCACCGCCCGTCTCGCGGTCCGGGCTGCTGACGACCATGACGACCGACGCCGCCGCCGACCTGGGCCGCGTGCTGGAGTCCGGGGAGGCGATGCTGGTCCAGCTGCGCGCGACGGGCGGCGCCGCGAACGACGTCCCGCCCGACGCCACCGCGTACGCGCACCGGCACGCGGCGTTCTCTGCGACCGCCTTCGCCGGCCGCGCCGGGCGCGCGGGGCTCGACGGCGTCTGGGACCGCCTCGCGTACCCGCACATGGACGGCCTGTACCTGTCGTTCGAGACCGACCCGCGCCCCGAGCGCCTGCTCGACGCGTTCCCCCCGGCGACGCTGACCCGGCTGCGCGCCCTCAAGCGCGCGTACGACCCGGACCACGTCTTCGACCAGAACTTCCCGATCGACCCCCGCGTCTGACCGACCGACGCCCCCGGCGAGCGCAACCTGACGCACCGACGCACCGTCGCCGACGTGCGCCAGGTTGCGCTCGTCGCGGGGGCGTGGGGTGTTCCGTCCGGTCACTCCGGGCGCATCGGGTCCTCCGGGTCGGTGCCGGTGTCCCGGGTGACGACGAGCGGGCGCAGCCGCACCCACAGCAGGAAACCGGCGGCGACGACGAGCAGCCCGAGGCCCGTCCACAGGTTCACGTTGGCGCCGTCGGCCTTCGCCAGGTCCTCCTCGGACGTGAAGAACAGCCCGACGACCGTGATGACCAGGCCGTAGATGCCGAGCAGGGCACCGATGATCGTGCGGATGTCGAACGCGCGGACCACCCGCGCCTCGTCCTGAGAGGTCATGTCCGGCTCCTGTCTCAGTGGAAGACGACGTTGAGGCCGACGACGAGCACGAGCGCGATTGCGGCGAGGCGCGTCGGGCGCTGGTACCAGGGCAGCGTGTGCTCGTCGGGGTCGGTCCGCAGCTCCCGCGGCGTCAGGGAGTACACGAGGCCGCGCAGCTCCCCCTCGGGCTTCGGCCGGGTCACCGCGGTGACGGCGACGCTGACGAGGATGTCGACGACGAACGCGGCGCCCGCGGCGGCGAAGCTCGCGCCCTGCCCGGACAGCGGCAGGACCCCGACGCTGAGCGGGCCGAGGGCGTCCTCGCTGAGCACCGCCACGAGGATCGCGGCCAGCGTGCCGCTCGCGAGGCCGGCCCACCCGGCGGTCGCCGTCATGCGCTTCCAGAACATGCCGAGGATGAACGTGGCGAACAGCGGCGCGTTGAAGAAGCCGAACAGCGTCTGCAGGTAGTCCATGAGGTTGCTGTAGCCGGAGGCCAGCAGCGCGGTGAAGATCGCGACGACGGTCGCGGCGAGCGTCGCGACGCGCCCGACGGTCGTGTAGTAGCCGTCCGGCTTGTCCTTGACGACGTACTGCTGCCACAGGTCGTAGCTGAAGACCGTGTTGAACGCGGAGATGTTCGCCGCCATGCCGGCCATGAACGCCGCCAGCAGACCGGCGATCGCGATGCCGAGCATGCCGTTGGGCAGCAGGTCGCGCATGAGCAGCAGCAGGGCGTCGTTGTACTGGATGTCGCCGCCGCCCTGCCCCTCCTTGAGCGCGACGATCTCCGGGGACAGGACGCTCGCGATGATGCCCGGGATGATGATGATGAACGGCACGAACATCTTCGGGAACGCGCCGATCACGGGCGCCCGCCGCGCCGCGGACATCGACTCCGACGCCATCGCGCGCTGCACCTCGACGAAGTTCGTCGTCCAGTAGCCGAACGACAGCACGAAGCCCAGCCCGAAGACGATGCCGATCACCGACAGGACCGGGGAGTCGAAGCCCGTCAGCGCCTGCCCCGGCCACGACGACAGCTCCTCGGTGCCGCCCGGACCGGCCGTGACGCGCTCGACCAGCCCGTCGACGCCGCCGACGCGGTGCAGGCCGACGAGCGTCAGCGGCAGCAGCGCCGCGACGATGACGAAGAACTGCAGCACCTCGTTGTAGATCGCCGCGGACAGGCCGCCGAGCGCGGTGTAGCTGAGCACGACCGCCGCGGCGATGACGAGCGACACCCACAGCGGCCAGCCGAGCAGCACGTTGACGATCGTCGCGAGCAGGTAGAGGTTCACGCCGGCGATGAGCAGCTGCGCGAGCGCGAAGCTCAGCGCGTTCACCAGGTGCGCGCCGGTGCCGAACCGCCGGCGCATGAACTCGGGCACCGAGCGGACCTTGGAGCCGTAGTAGAACGGCATCATCACGATGCCGAGGAAGAGCATCGCGGGGATCGCGCCGATCCAGTAGTAGTGCATGGTCGCCATGCCGATCTCGGCACCGTTGGCGGACATGCCCATGACCTCGACCGCACCGAGGTTGGCGGAGATGAAGGCCAGCCCGGTCACCCACGCGGGCAGCGCGCGCCCGGACAGGAAGAAGTCGAGGCTCGTCGAGACCTGCCGCCGGGCGAGCAGCCCGATGCCGAGCACGAACACGAAGTAGACGGCGACGAGCGCGTAGTCGACCGCGTTCGCGTCGAGGCGGAGGACGTCACTGGCCTGGTCCACGGGTGCTCCCTCGTCGTCGTACGGTCGCCCGGCGGTGGACGGCGACGTCCTCCCGGGGGCGGGGCGACGGACACGCTAGGGCCGGGGGTGCCGGCGCGCGCGCCGAGCGCGGGAGGCGGGGCGTCTCGTGCGCCACACCGGCGACGGCGGCCCTGCTGACCTGGCTCTCGGGCCGCGTCGCGCGCTCTCGAAGCGCTTCACCCGATCGGGCGCACCTTCGATGAGAGGGTTCACATGATTCGGACGATTCGGACATCCTCCTGAGCGGCCCGAACCCTCCGGGCCACGGGTTGCCGCGTCCCGGCGCGGCCCGTCCCCCGATGCTCCTGCGAGGCTCCTGCATGCGTCCCTACCGTCTTCGTCGCGCCCTCGTCGCCGCCCTGGCGCTGGCCACGACCGTCACCGGCGGCGTCGTCACCGCCGCGTCCGCCACCGCCGCCACCGGCTGCACCGACGTCGAGGTCGTCTTCGCCCGCGGCACCGGCGAGCGCGCCGGCCTCGGCGTCGTCGGCACGCCGCTCGTCCGCGCGATCCAGGCCGAGCTGCCCGGCCGCACGGTGTCGTCCTACGCCGTCGACTACGCCGCCAACAGCGCCCAGACGAGCGCAGGCCCCGGCGCCACCGACATGACCCGCCGCGTGGTCGAGCGCGCAGCCGCCTGCCCCGGCACGCGGTTCGTCATCGGCGGGTACTCCCAGGGGGCGACCGTCACCGACATCGCGATCGGCATCCGCACCGGCACGACGCGGGGCGAGTCGATCCCCGCGGACCTCGCCGGCCGGGTCGCCGCCGTCGTCGTGTACGGCAACCCGCTGGGTCTCAGCGGCCGCACGATCGCCGAGGCCAGCCCGACCTACGGCCCGAAGGCCAAGGAGTTCTGCAACAGCGGCGACCCGGTGTGCCAGCGCGGCGGCGGCAGCTTCGCCGCACACCTCACGTACGTCTCGAACGGCACGGTGGGCGAGGGCGCGCGCTTCGCCGCGGCGCTCGTCGGCCGGGCGACCCGACGCCGGCACCGACGACCCCGGCGCCCACGCCGGCGCCCACCACGCCCGGCCAGCCGGCCACGTGCGTCACGGCCAGCACCCGCGAGCACGTCGCGGCGGACCGCGCCGTCCGCGTCGGCCTGCGCACGTACGCCCGCGGCACCCGAGACGCCCTGGGCTACTACTCGAGCCGCACCCAGGTGTCCCTGACCCAGACGGCCGACGGCTGGGACCGCGTCCCCACCTGCTGACCCACGGCACCCGGAAACGTCGGCCCCGGGAGCCGACCTCGTCACTCCGGCGCCGACCTCGTCACCCCTACCGGACGAGGTCGGCCCCGACCGACGAGGGCGGCGTGCCGGCGCCAGGAGCGCGCAGCGGTGACGTGGACAGGACCCATCCGTCGGCTCGGGGTGGCACGGGCGGCGAGTTCGCCAGGCCGGCTCGAGTTCGCCAGGCCGACGTGGCGAACTCGAGCCCGACTGGCGAACTCGGCGGACGAGGTGGGGGCGGCGGCCGTCGCAGGGCGCGCGCGAGGCCCGGACCGTTTAGCGGTCCGGGCCTCGTCGCGTCGTGCGGGTGCGCGTCAGGCCAGGGCGAACCGGCGGGACGCCAGGACCTCCGCGATCTGCACGGCGTTGAGCGCGGCGCCCTTGCGCAGGTTGTCGTTACTGATGAACAGCGCGAGGCCGCGGCCCTCGGGGGCACCCTCGTCCTGGCGGATGCGGCCGACGAACGACGGGTCCTGCCCGGCAGCGACGAGCGGCGTCGGGACGTCAGCGAGCTGCACGCCCGGCGCGGTCGACAGCAGCTCGGTCGCGCGCTCGACGGACAGCGGCCGCTCGAACTCCGCGTTGACCGACAGGGAGTGGCCCGTGAACACCGGGACGCGCACGCACGTGCCGGACACGAGCAGGTCGGGGATGTCGAGGATCTTGCGCGACTCGTGCCGCAGCTTCTGCTCCTCGTCGGTCTCGTGCAGGCCGTCCTCGACGATCGACCCCGCGAGCGGGATGACGTCGAACGCGATCGGCGCGACGTACTTCTCCGGCGACGGGAACGCGACCGCACCGCCGTCGTGCACGAGCGCGAGGGTGTCCTGCTCGACGGCGGCGCGGACCTGGCGGTCCAGCTCCTGCGCACCCGCCAGCCCGGACCCGGACACCGCCTGGTACGTGGAGACGACGAGGCGGCGCAGGCCGGCCTCCTCGTGCAAAACCTTGAGCACCGGCATCGCGGCCATCGTCGTGCAGTTCGGGTTCGCGACGATCCCGATCGGGATCTCGTCCAGGGCGCCCGGGTTCACCTCGGACACCACGAGCGGCACGCGCGGGTCGCGGCGCCAGGCGGAGGAGTTGTCGACGACGATCGCGCCCGCCTCGGCGAACCGCGGGGCGTGCTCCTTCGACGTGGACCCGCCCGCCGAGAACAGCGCGAGGTCGATGCCCGACAGGTCGGCCGTCGCGACGTCCTCGACGACGACGTCCTCGCCGCGCCACGGCAGCGTCGTGCCGGCGGAGCGCGCCGACGCGAAGTAGCGGATCGACGCGACCGGGAAGTCGCGCTCCTCCAGCAGGCGCCGCATGACGGCGCCGACCTGGCCGGTCGCGCCGACGACCGCGACGCGCAGTCCCTGCTCAGCCATGGCTCAGCGCCCCGTCCCGCCGTACACGACGGCCTCGTCCTGCTCGGAGTCCAGCTCGAAGGCGGTGTGCACGGCGCGCACCGCGTCGTCCAGCGAGTCCGCCCGCGTCACCACGGAGATGCGGATCTCGGACGTGGAGATCATCTCGATGTTGATCCCGGCCTCGGACAGCGCCGCGAACAGCCGCGCCGAGACGCCCGGGTGCGACTTCATGCCCGCGCCGATGAGCGAGAGCTTGCCGATCGCGTCGTCGTACTGCAGCGACTGGAAGCCGATGTCGGGCTGGTGCGCCGTGAGCGCCTGCGTCGCCGTCGCACCGTCCGTCGCGGGCAGCGTGAACGAGATGTCCGTGAGCCCGGTCGCGGCGGCCGACACGTTCTGCACGATCATGTCGATGTTCACGCCCGCGCCGGCGACGACCTCGAAGATGCGCGCGGCCTTGCCCGGCACGTCCGGCACCCCGACGACGGTGATCTTGGCCTCGCTGCGGTCGTGCGCGACGCCGGCGATGATCGGCTGCTCCATGGTCGTGTCCTTGCTCGGGTCGGGCTCGTTCGTCACGAGCGTGCCGGTGTGCGTCGAGAACGACGAGCGCACGTGCACGGGCACCTCGTACCGGCGCGCGTACTCCACGCAGCGCAGCATGAGGATCTTGGCGCCGCTGGCTGCCATCTCGAGCATCTCGTCGTAGCTGATCCGGTCGAGCTTGCGGGCGCTGGGCACGATGCGGGGGTCGGCCGTGAACACGCCGTCGACGTCGGTGTAGATCTCGCAGACGTCGGCCTTGAGCGAGGCCGCGAGCGCGACCGCGGTCGTGTCGGAGCCGCCGCGGCCGAGCGTCGTCACGTCGTTCGTCGTGGGGTTGACGCCCTGGAAGCCGGCGACGATCGCCACCTCGCCGCGCGCGATGGTGTCGCGGATCCGGCTGGGGGTCACGTCGATGATACGGGCCTTGCCGTAGACCTCGTCGGTGATGACGCCCGCCTGCTGGCCCGTGAACGACTTCGCCTCGACGCCCAGGTTGTGGATCGCCATCGCGAGCAGCGACATCGAGATGCGCTCGCCGGCGGTGAGCAGGATGTCCATCTCGCGCTGCGGCGGCAGGGGCGTGACCTGCTGCGCGAGGTCGATGAGCTCGTCCGTCGTGTCACCCATCGCCGAGACCACGACGACGACGTCGTGGCCGGCCTTCTTGGCCTCCGTGACCCGCTTCGCGACGCGCTTGATGCTGGTGGCGTCGGCGACGGACGAGCCGCCGTACTTCTGCACGATGAGGGCCACTGTCGGAACGCTTCCCGTCAGGTCGGTCGGGGGACCCCGCGAGTGTAGGTCGGGACCAGGATGCGGACGGTGCCGATTTCGCATCGCGGACTGTGACGTCGGCGCAGGTGAAGCGTTCCGGTCCCTACCGGCGACCGGCGCCGCGGGCGCACGCTCGCGGGGTCGAGTGCGACGACGCCCCGCCCCCGGGCTGCCGTCGTGATGCCGCGCCGCACCGCCGGCGCCCGCCCGGGGAGAACCATGACCACCACCCACCTCGCCGCGCGCACCCGCGCGGTCCTCGCCGCCCTGGCCGCGGCGGTGCTCGTCGCCGTCGGGCTGACGACCGCGGCCCTGCACGGCAGCGCGATGGGCCTGTCGCCCGCGCGGTGCAGCGCCACCTTCACGACGCAGAGCTGGTCCGGCGGTTTCGTCACCCAGGTCCGGGTGACCACGGCGAGCGCGCTGACCGGCGGGTGGGTCGTCGACTGGATGGACGTCGTGCCCGGGACACGGCCGACCCACGCCTGGAACGCGACCGTGACCGCCACCCCGCAGCAGGGCACCGAGTACTCCGGAGCGGCGTACTCGGCGCGCTACCTCGCCTGGAACGGGTCGGTGCCCGCGGGCGGCGCTCTCGAGTTCGGGTTCCAGGGCACGGCGACGAGCACGCCGCGGGAGCCGATGAACGTGCGGCTCAACGGCGAGCTGTGCACGGGCTACCCGATCGCGCCCGAGGGCTGGGGCGGCCCGCCGACGACGCCGACGCCGACGCCGACCCGGACCTGGAACCCGACGCCCACACCCACGCCCACACCCACGCCGACGCCGACGAGCACGCCCACGCCCACCCCGACCCCGACCCCGACCGCGCCCACGCTGCCGCCGGCGCCGGCGCCGACGCCGACCCTGACCACGCCGCCCTCGCCGACCCCGCAGCCGACGCCCACCCGCGACCCCGGGGCCTGCACGGGCTCCTTCTGCGACGGCTTCGAGACGCAGACGTCCAGCACCCCGTCGGCCCCGTGGACCGTCGTCCACCCCGACTGCTCCGGCACGGGCCGCGCGAGCATCGACTCCTCCGTCGTCCGCACCGGCAGCCGCTCGCTGCGGGTCGACGGCGCCGTCGGCTACTGCAACCACGTGTTCGTGCAGGCGCAGGCCGGCGCGCAGCCCGCGGGCGCCACCCCCTCGCCCACGACCTACCTGCGCTTCTGGGTGCGGCACACGACCGCCCTGCCGACGTCGCACGTGACGTTCCTGGCCATGCGGGACGCCAACGACGGCGGGAAGGACCTGCGCATGGGCGGCCAGAACGGCGCGCTGCAGTGGAACCGCTCGTCCGACGACGCGACCCTGCCCGAGCAGAGCCCGGCGGGCGTCGCCCTGTCCCGGCCGCTGCCGACGCAGCAGTGGCACTGCGTCGAGGCGCTCGTCGACTCCGCCTCCGGGCGCCTGACCACCTGGCTCGACGGCACGGAGGTGCCGGGGCTCGTCGCCGACGGCACACCCACGCACGACGTCGACCGGCAGTGGTACGCCAAGCAGTGGGCGCCGCGGCTGACCGACCTCAAGCTCGGCTGGGAGAGCTACGGCGACGGCGCGGACACCCTGTGGTTCGACGACGTCGTCACCGGGACGCAGCGCACGGGCTGCTGACCTCGCACGTCCCGCCGGGCGGCCGCGTCCAGGACCGCGGCCGCCCGGCGGGGCCGGCGGCCGCCGGGCGCCGCGCCCCCGGTCGCAGCGGGGGCGCCGGGATGTCCGCCCACAGGAGGACCCGCCGCCGCGGAGGCACGCCCTACCGTTCGCGGCATGGCCGACTCCCCCGCCCCCGACCTGCCGCCCGGCGGCACCGGAACAGCCGTGGCGACCGCGCCCGGCATCGACGTCCGCGGCCTGCGCCGCGCCTTCGGCACCGTGCAGGCCCTCGACGGCGTGGACCTGGTCGCGCGCGCCGGCGCGGTCACGGCGCTCGTCGGGCCCAACGGCTCGGGCAAGACCACCCTGCTGCTCGTGCTGGCCGGGCTGCTCGTCCCCGACGCGGGCGAGGTCCGGGTCGCCGGTGTCGACCCGGTGACGCAGTCGCGCGCCGCCCGTGCCCGCACCGGGTGGATGCCCGACGCGTTCGGCACGTGGGACTCCCTCACGGCTCGTGAAGTGCTCACGACGTTCGCCGACGCGTACCGGGTCGCACCGGCGGCGATCCCGGGCCGCGTCGAGGACCTGCTCGCCACCGTGCACCTGTCCGAGTACGCGGACCGGCCCGCGGCCGTCCTGTCCCGCGGGCAGAAGCAGCGCCTCGGCCTGGCCCGCGCGCTCGTGCACGACCCGCAGGTGCTGCTGCTGGACGAGCCGGCGAGCGGCCTCGACCCGCGCTCCCGCGTCGAGCTGCGCGTGCTGCTGCGCCGCCTCGCGGACGAGGGCCGCACGGTCCTCGTCTCCAGCCACGTGCTGTCCGAGCTCGAGGAGATGGCCGACGACGCCGTCTTCCTCTCCCGCGGCCGCACGGTCGCCGGGCACCTGGGCGACGACGCCGCCGCGGCCCGCCGGACGTGGCGGCTGCGGGCGCTGGACCGCGCGGCGCTGGTCGCGTGGCTCGACGCGTCGGGCGTCGTGTGGCGCGCCGACGCCGACGCCGCCGACGGGGCGGTGCTGCTCGACGTCGAGGGCGACGCGGGCGCGGCCGCCCTGGTGCGCGACGCGGTGACCGCCGGCGTGCCGGTCGTCTCCCTCGCGCCCGCCGGCGGCGCGCTCGAGCAGGCGTACCTGGCGCTCGACGAGGAACGGCGGTGACCGGCATGGGCGGGCGGACGGAGGACGTGGTGACGGTGGACGGGTCGACACGGACGGACGCGGGCTCCACGGGAGTGGACGAGGCACGCGGCGTGACGTGGCACGGCGTGCGGACGGTCGCGGCGCTCGAGCTGCGCCAGCGGGTGCGCTCGTCGCGGTGGAAGACGGCGCTCGTCGTGTGGGTCGTCGCGGTCGGCGCGATCACGCTGCTGTCGTCGGGGGCGCTCGCCGCGCTGAGCCGGACCGAGAGCGACCCGCCGTCCCGCGGGCCGCTGCTGTTCGCGATCGTGACGGTGCTGGTCCTCGGGCTCGGCCTGCTCGTGACGCCGACGCTCACCTCGACGGCCGTCAACGGGGACCGCGCCGCTGGCACCCTCGCGACGCTCCAGGTGACGCTCCTGTCCCCCGCGGAGATCGCGCTCGGCAAGCTGCTGGCCGCCTGGTCCGCCGCGCTCGCGTTCCTCGTCGCCAGCGTGCCGTTCCTCGGCGTCGCCCTCGCGCTCGGTGACGTGCCGGTCGCGGCGCTGCCGCGCGTGGTCGTCGTCGTCGCGCTGCTGCTCGTGGCGGTCTGCGGGATCGGCCTGGGCTGGTCGACGGTGGCCGCGCGCCCGGCCGGGTCGACGGTGCTGACGTTCCTCACGGTCGCGGGGCTCGCGGTCTTCACGCCCGTGTTCTTCGGGATCGCGTTCCCCGCCGTGACGCAGACGGAGACGGTGACGGTCCACGGCATCTCGCCCGAGCAGTGGCAGGACCTCGACGGCCTGGAGCTCGAGAACGGCGCACCGGCGAACGCGACGTGCGAGACCTACACCGAGGAGCGCGAGGTCACGCACACCGAGCGCACGTGGTGGCTGCTCGCGCTGAACCCGTTCGTCGTGGTCGCGGACGCCGCCGGCACGTCCCCCGGCGCCGGGATGGACGCCGCGGCCAACCGGTTCGACCCGCTGGGCACGGTCAGCGAGGGTGTGCGCTTCCTGCGGGCCGGCCCGCCGGACGTGCAGGAGGAGTGCTGGATCGAGGACGGCTCCGCCGTCGAGCTCCCCACCGCCGGCGCGGTCTGGCCGTACGGCCTCGCCGCGAACCTGCTGCTCGGCGTCGTCGGGTTCGTCGTCGCGGTCCGGCGCCTGCGCATCCCGCAGCGCACGCTCCCCCGCGGCACGCGGGTCGCCTGACCGTCCGCCCGGACGGCACGACGGCCGCGCCCCTCACCGGACCGGGGGGCGCGGCCGTCGTCGTCAGGGCTGCAGCGCGTCGTACTCCGCCTCGGCGGCGACGTCGTCGTCCACGTCCAGACGGACGTGGGCGAGGATCGTCTGCAGCGCGCGCAGCGTGCTCGCCGCGCGCTCGCCCCAGTCGGACAGGTAGCTGAACTGCCACCACCACAGCGCCTCGAGGACGTGCCCGCGGTCGTGGTGGGCGAGGCCCTGCGTGAGCGCGCCGACGATCGCGACGAGGTCGCCCGAGATCGTGGACTCCTCGATCTCGGGGCCGAGGATGGGGTCGATGACCTCGACGTACTCGTCGATGCCGTCGAACAGGTTCGCGAGGTTCGCGCGCAGCGGCTCGAGGTCGGCGTCGGGGCCGACGTCCGGCTCGAAGCGGGACGGCGGCACGACGTCGGTCGTCGCGCCGAGCCGCGCACCCGCGGCGAGCAGGTCGGAGACCGCGAGCAGCAGCAGCGGCATCGACGCCTCCGGGGCGGAGCCGGCGGCCACCTCCGTGACGGTCGCCAGGAAGCTGCGCGACTCGTTCGCGACCGCCTCGCCGATCTCGCGCAGGTCGGCCGCCGCCAGGGGCCGCTCGTCGTCGGCCCGCCCGGCCGCGGCACGCACGTCGTCGCTCATGTCCTCCCCCTCCCGTCGTCGCCGCGGGTCCGCGGCGTCACGCGCTGAGCCGTCGCCGGCCCTCGAACGCCCGGCCGAGCGTCACCTCGTCCGCGTACTCCAGGTCGCCGCCGACGGGCAGGCCCGACGCGAGGCGGCTCACCGTCAGGCCCATGGGCACGAGCAGGCGGGCCAGGTAGGTGGCCGTCGCCTCGCCCTCGACGTTCGGGTCGGTGGCGAGGATGACCTCGGTGACGGTGCCGTCGGCCAGCCGGGTCATGAGCTGCGCGATGCGCAGGTCGTCGGGGCCGACGCCCGCGATCGGGTTGATGGCCCCGCCGAGCACGTGGTACCGGCCGCGGAACTCGCGGGTCCGCTCGATCGCCACGACGTCCTTGGGCTCCTCGACCACGCAGATCAACGCGGGCGACCGGCGCGGGTCGCGGCAGATGCGGCACTGCGGCTCCTGCGCGACGTTGCCGCACACCTCGCAGAACTGCACGCGCGCCTTCACCTCGGTCAGGGCGTCCGCGAGGCGCCGCACGTCCGCGGGGTCCGCCGCCAGGATGTGGAACGCGATGCGCTGGGCGCTCTTGGGGCCGACGCCGGGCAGCCGCCCGAGCTCGTCGACCAGGTCCTGGATCGCGCCCTCGTACACCCCGCCAGCCTAGGCGCTCGCGAGCCCGTCGAGCCCTCCGGTGGCGGGCGCGAGGGCGGCGAGCGCGTCGAGGACCCGGTCGAGGCCGAAGTGCCAGGCGTGATCGGGGCTGTAGGCGGCGCCCAGCTCCGCCCCGGCCGCCGCGCCCACGCGCTGCGCGAGAGGGTGCGCGTCGCCCAGGTAGGCCGCCAGCCGCGGCCCCCACACGTCCCACGACGCCGCCATCGCGGCCCCGTGCGGGTCGGGCCGGCGGGCCCGCGCGGCGCCCCGGACGAAGTCCAGGACGAACGTCAGCGCGGCGTCGCGGTCGACGTCGCCCAGGGCGAGGGCGTCGAGGGCGGCCAGCTCGTGGTCGTACTTCGCGATCGTCCCGGGGCCCAGGGCCGTGCGCTGGTCGGTGACGTCGAGCAGCCAGGCGTGGTCGGTGAGGAGTGCGAGGTTGGCGTCGGCGACGGCCCGGACGGACGCCCGCCAGTCCGCCTCCGCGTGCGGGGGCCGCGGCATCGCGGCGTGGGCGGCGTCGGCCATGAGGACGAGCAGGTCGTCGCGGCTGCCGACGTGCGTGTACAGCGCCATGGCGGAGATGCCGAGGTCGGCCGCGAGCCGGCGCACGGTGACCGCGTCGAGCCCCTCGGCGTCGGCGAGCGCGACGGCCGCGTCCACCGCCTCGGTCGTGGTGACGCGGGCGCGGGGACCGCGGGAGCCGCCCCGGGGGGCGTCCGGGTGGTCGCGCCAGAGCAGGTCGATCAGGTCGCGCGCCATCTCACCCCCGGGAGCGGGAACATCTGCGGGAGCAGAACGTTGTACAACGTACGTAGTTCATCGACCTCGGGAGGTCCCGTGCGTACCAGTGCCATGGCCGTGTCCCTCAACGTCCCGGACGTGGAGGCGTCCGCCCGCTTCGCCACCGAGCACCTCGGCTTCGTCCGCGGGATGTCCGCCGACGGGTTCGTCGCGATCGAGCACCCCGACGCGCACGCGCACATCGCGCTGCTGCGGACCGGGTTGTCGTCGTTCCGCCCCGCGTCCCACGCCGGGCCGGCGGGGCAGGGGCTGCTGCTCGCGTTCGTGGTCGACGACCTCGACGCCGAGTTCGAGCGCATCCGGGCCGCCGGTGCGCAGGTGGTCACCCCGCCCGAGACCGAGCCCTGGGGCGAGCGGTACTGCCAGTTCGTCGACCCCAACGGGATCGTCTGGCAGCTCGTCCAGTGGGTGTGACCGGCTGAGCGTCCGGCGGCCGGCCCGGTGCGCGGCCGGGCGCCGGACCGCGTCACAGTCCTTCGCCCTCGACCTGCTCGTCGATGACGCGACCGCCCAGCACCTGCATGACCAGCGGCGCGCCGACGAGCCCGGAGGACGCGATCGTCGGGTCGTCCGGGCTGGGCTCGTCCGGCTCCGCGGCGCGGAACTGGCTCTGCGCGGCGCGGGCGGCGGCCATGCCGCGCTCGCGTGCCGACGGCGGCGCGGCGGCCGAGGGTGTCGCGGCCGGGGGTGTCGCGGGCGCCGGTGCCGCGGGCACGGGTGCGCCCGGGCCGGCGGCGGGACGGGCAGGGGCGTCGGCCGCGGGGCGCCCCGGTGCGGCCGGGGGCCGGCGCCCGGCGTCGTCCGGCGGCGTCGCCCAGGGGTCCTCCGGCTCCTCGCCGGGCGGGATGTCGTCGTCGGGCGCGCCCACCGGGGCGGCGGCGTCCCCGGCGGCGGCCCCTGCGTCGGGTGCGCCTGCGGACGGTGCGGCCGGGCCTGCGGACCGTGTGCCGACAGCGTCCCGAGCGCCGGGCCGCTGCGGCGCGTCGCCGCGTCCCGCACCGGCCGGCGGTCGCGCGCCGGCCCCGCCGGAGGGGTCCGCCGGGGGCGCCTGCGGCGCGGGGGCGGGCGACGCCGGCAGGTCCCAGGAGGCCGCGGCCCGCTCGCGGGAGATGACGGCGGGCACGTCCGGCACGGCCGGCGAGGCGGCCGCCGCGGGCTGGGCGGGCGCCGCGCCCGGCTCGTGCAGCACGGCCTCGACCCGCACGCCCACGCCGAGCGTCTCGTGCAGCGCCCGCGCCACGACGTCACCGTGCGCGCTGTTGCGGAACGTCGTCACGAGCCCGGGCTGCAGGAAGCCCAGCCGGAGCGTCGTCGCATCGAGCTCCAGCACCTGGGCGTGCTGGTTCACCAGGGCCCACGAGGGCAGCCGCAGGCGGCGCAGCGTCGTCAGCACGTCGGGCCAGCGGCGCCGCAGCATCTCGGTGTCGGCGGCGACCGCGGCCGCCCCGGGGACGGGCGCCGCCGGCTGGGCCGCAGGTGCGGGCTGGGCCGCGGGTGCAGGCTCGGCCGGCGGGACGGGGTCGGCCGACGGGACGGGTGCGGGCTCAGCCGCCGGGACGGGTGCCGGCTCGGCCGACGGGACCGGCTGCGCCGCCGCGGCGGGCGCGCGCACAGGCGGCTCGGCGTCCGCGGGCGCCGGGCGCTCGGGCGAGGCCGGCGTCGGACGCTCGGTGGCGGCCGGCGCCGGGCGGTCGGCCGCGGGCGTCGGCCGATCCTCCGTGGCGTGCGGCGCCGGCCGCTCCGCGGTGGCGGGCGTCAGCCGCTCCTCCGCCGCCGGCGCCACGAGTCGCTGCGCCACCGGCGCCACGGGTCGCTCCGCCGTCGGCGCCTGCCGCTGCTCCGCGTCGTCGTCCCGCCCGACGGGGACCGTCGCGCGGCCCGGGGCCACGTCGACCGGCGCCGTCGGCGCGGCCACGGGCTCCGCGCGCACCGGTGCCGGGGCGCTCGCCAGCGGCGCGGCACCGCCCGCCGGCAGCCCGCGCTCGAGCCGGTCGAGCCGCGCACCGAGCCCGGCGCGCGAGTCGTCCGCCGCGGGCAGCAGCAGGCGGGCCATGAGCAGCTCGAGGTGCAGGCGCGGGGACGTCGCGCCGACCATCTCGGTCAGCGCGGTGTTCGCGAGGTCCGCGGACCGCGAGAGCTCGGACATGCCGAGGTGCGCGGCCTGCGTGCGCATCCGCTCCAGCTGGTCCGGCGGCAGGTCGCGCAGCACGGCGCCCGCGGCGTCGCCGGACGCGGCGATGACGATGAGGTCACGCAGCCGCTCGAGCAGGTCCTCCACGAACCGGCGCGGCTCGTGGCCGGTCGCGACGACGCGCTCGACCACCCGGAACGCCGAGGCGCCGTCGCGCGCGGCGATCGCCTCGACCAGGTCGTCCAGCAGCGAGGAGTGGGTGTAGCCGAGCAGCGCGACCGCGCTCTCGTACTCCAGGCCCTCGTCGCCGGCGCCCGCGATGAGCTGGTCGAGCACCGACAGCGTGTCGCGCGCCGACCCACCGCCCGCGCGCACGACGAGCGACAGCACGCCGGCGCCGACGCGGATGCCCTCGTTCGCGCACAGCTCCTCGAGGTACGGCACGAGCACGTCCGGCGGGATGAGCCGGAACGGGTAGTGGTGCGTGCGCGAGCGGATCGTGCCGATGACCTTGTCCGGCTCCGTCGTCGCGAACACGAACTTCACGTGCGGCGGCGGCTCCTCGACGATCTTCAGCAGCGCGTTGAAGCCCTGCGGCGAGACCATGTGCGCCTCGTCGAGGATGAAGATCTTGTACCGGTCGCGCGCGGGCGCGAACGTCGCGCGCTCCCGCAGCTCACGGGCGTCGTCGACACCGCCGTGGCTGGCCGCGTCGATCTCGACGACGTCGAGGCTGCCGGGGCCGCCGCGGGCGAGCTCGACGCACGACGGGCACACGCCGCACGGGGTGTCGGTGGGGCCCTGCGCGCAGTTGAGGCAGCGCGCGAGGATGCGCGCGCTCGTCGTCTTGCCGCACCCGCGCGGACCGGAGAACAGGTACGCGTGGTTGGTCTGGCCCGAGCGCAGCGCCTGCCGCAGCGGCGCGGTGACGTGGTCCTGCCCGATGACCTCGGCGAAGGACTCGGGCCGGTAGCGCCGGTACAGGGCTGTCGTCACGCGCCGACCCTACGCGGCGCCACCCACAGGGCGACAAGCGCCGACGTCAGGGGTGTGGACCGGCACCGGCGCGCCCTCCACGCGCCGGTGCCGGTCGGGCCGCGCCCCGTCAGTCGGCGCGGACCACGGTGTCGGCGAGCACGCGCCGCAGCAGCGGGCGGGCCGACTCGGTGGCGCCCAGGACGAGCGCCGTGCCGACGGTCAGGCTCCCCAGGAGCAGGAGCAGCCCCTGCGGTGCGGTGACCGCGGCGTACCCGAACAGCGGGAAGAACATCACCAGCGCGGCCACGGCCGAGCCGACGGAGACGTAGAGGACGGGCACGAGCACCTCGCGGCGGCGCACCTCGTCGAACAGCTCGGCGGGGACGCCCGCGAGGGTGGCGAGGGCGTACTCGCGCCGCCGGTCCAGCACCTGCGCGGCCTGCGCGATGCCCGCGGACGCGGCAGCCAGGAGGAACGCGATGCCGAGCGTGAGCAGCGCCCCGGTGAGGATGTCCGACATCTGCATCACCATGTCCGGGTCGTTGCCGACGCCGGTGGCCATCACCGGCACGACGGCGAGGCACCCGGCGACGAACGACGCGAGCCCCAGCCCCCCGACGACGCGCCACACCGCGCGCGGGTCGTCGAGCAGGCGCCGCGCGGCGAGCAGCTGCGCGGGGGTCTTGGCGTGCTTGAGCTGGATGCGGCCGATCCGCCCGACCACCCAGGGTCCGACCGCGTTCATCGTCGCGAAGGCCACGAGCAGCCCGCCGAGCAGGAACGCGACGAGCGCCGCCCCGAGCGCGCCGCCCAGCGCGGACAGCGCCATGAAGACCCCGAGCCCGACGAGCGCGACGAGCAGGCGGACCGCCTTCAGCCCGGGACGCTGCACGCGCTGGGCCACGCCGAGCGGCGAGACGACGACGCGGCGCAGCGACACCATGCCGCTGACCACCGCGACGAGCGGCACCGCGAGCCACGCGAGCAGCAGCACGGGTACGCCGACCCACAGCTCGCCGACGGTGAACGGCTCCCCCTGGAACGGCACCTGCGACCACACGAGCAGCAGCAGCCCGTACAGCGCGGACCCCGCGACGGCCCCGACGAGCCCCTGCAGCGCCGTCTCGACGACGGTCAGTCCCAGCACCTCGCGCGGCGTCGCACCGAGCAGGCGCAGGTTCGCCAGCCGGGCGTCGCGGCGCGCGACGCCGAGGCGGGCGGCGGCGCCGGCGAGCGTCACGACGGGGACGATCAGCAGGATCAGGGCGGCCGTGGCGAGCGTGACGTAGAACGAGCCGTACTCGCGCTGGTACGCGTCGGCGGGGTGGGCGGCACGCTCGACGAAGCCGAGCAGGCCGCCGACGACGCTCAGCGCGAGCGCGGTCGACACCGCGAACGCGGTCACCGCGAGCAGCGTCGTCGTACGCCCGTCGTGGCCGGCGGCGCGCTGCAGGCGCGGCGCGAGCGCGAGGACCGGGTTCATCGTCCGACCGCCGCGGCGCGGATCGCCTCGAGCTCGCCCTCGCGGGGACCGACGCCCGCGCCCGTCGTCGTGCCCGCCGGCACGACCCGGCCGTCGAGCATGTCGATGCGGGCGTCGCACCAGGCCGCCACCTGCGCGTCGTGGGTGACGACGACCAGCGACGCCCCGACGGCGCGGGTCGACTCGACGAGCACCCGCATGACGTCGTGGCCGGTGCTCTGGTCGAGCGAGCCGGTGGGCTCGTCGGCGAAGACGACGGCGGGGCGCGTGATGAGCGCCCGGGCGACCGCGACGCGCTGCGCCTGACCCCCGGAGAGCTCACCGGGCCGCCGCCCCTCCGTGCCCGCGAGGCCGAGCGCCGCGAGCCACTGCTGCGCGGCCGTCTCCGCCTCGACCCGGGACGCCCCCGTGAGCATCGCCGGCAGCGCCACGTTCTCGAGTGCCGACAGCTCCGACAGCAGCTGCCCGAACTGGAACACGAACCCGTACCGGCTGCGCCGCAGCAGCGACCGCTCCTTCTCCGACAGCCCCTGGATCTCGCGGCCCTGCAGCGCGACGACGCCCGCGTCGGGGGTGTGGATGCCCGCGAGGCAGTGCAGGAGCGTCGACTTGCCGGACCCGGACGGGCCCATGACCGCGAGGGACCCGCCGTCGGGGATCGCGACGTCCACGCCCGCGAGCGCCGTGGTGTCCCCGAAGCGCTTGACGAGGCCGCGGGCCGCCAGGCGCGGCACGTCGGACGTCCAGGCGGACGTGCCCGGGCCGGTGCCCGGCAGCGCGCCGGGAGCCGGCGGCGTGGCGGCGGGCGGGGTGGGAGGGGGCGTCGCAGGGGCCATACGACGATCCTGCGCCGCGTCCCCGGGGCGCGTCGTGGGTCCGAGGTCTCGACGGCCGGGCCGGTTCGTCCGACCGGGGGCGGACCCGGGGGTGGACGCGGGGACGACGGCGCCGCGGTCGCCCTGCACCCGCACGGCGACGGTCGGTGCCCGGACATGCGAGGACCCCCCGCACACCCGCCAGAGCTCGCCTGCCCTTGCTGCCTTCCGGCCCTGGGGGGGTTCAGCGAGATGACGCCGCACGAGGGGTCTGACCACAGCCTAACGCAGACGCGGCGAACGACGGACCGCCCCCAGCTCCACCGCCTGCGCCGCAGGGCGCGTCGGTCGGGGTGGCCGCAGTCCGGCCGCGGGCGGCGGGACGCGGGACGAGGCGCGCGCCGGCCCGGGGTGCCGGCAGGTCCGCCGCAGGCGTACGCCCGGTGTGCGTACACGGGGCGTACGCGCGCGGGAAGGGTGCCGGACCCCCGGGCGCCGTGGCCAGGCCGGGCCCGCGGGCGCGGGGGACCGCGTCAGCGGTCGACGTGCGGGAGCCGCTGCGTCGGCGGGCCCGCCTCGGGTGCGCGGCCGGAGCGCCGCTGGGACGGGTCGGGCCCGCGGCGACCGCGGACGGGGGTCGAGGTGACGCTGCGCCGCTCGGGCGCGGGCGCCTGCGGCTCGTCGAGGTCGTCGTCGTCCAGGAGAGGGCCCGCGACGACCATCGTGTCGTCCGCGGACGACGGCGGCGGGGTCGCCGAGGACGCCGTGCGGCCCGGGGCTCGGGGCGGGGCCGGCTCGGCGGGCGCGGGCTGGTGTGCCGGTGACTGCTGAGGTGCCGGTGCCTGCTGCGGTGCCGATGCGGGCTGCGGCGCGGGTGCGGGCTGCGGCGCCGGTGCGGGCTCCGGTGCGCGTGCGAGGGCGGACGCGACGGGGTCGACGTCGGCGGGCGCCGGGCCCGTCCCGGCCTCGCCGCCGGCGGGGCCGCGGGGCGCACCGGGTGCGCCCCACTCGGGCCACTCGGCGAGCGCGGCGTCGTCGGCGTCGGCCTGCGCACCGGTGGCCTGCGCACCGGTGGCGGGCGCGTCGGGCGTGGTCGCCGGCCCCGGGGACGTCACGCCGGGGGCCCGGCGGGTCGAGCGCCCCGCGGCGGCGGTCGTGGTGGCGCCGGATGCGGTCGCGGGGGAGCCGGTCGCGGCGGACGCCGCCGCGGCGGGCTCGTCGGCGGACGCGACGGGCGAGTCGTCGTCGTCGCGTCCCGACGGACGCGCGTCGGACGCACCCGGCGGCAGGAGCCACCACGCGACGCCGAGGAGCAGGCCGAACAGCGCGGTCCACGCGCCACCGACCACCAGCATGACCGCGAGGGCGACGCGCTCGGAGCTCTCGAGCTCGAGCCCCACGACGACGCCCGCGACGATCGTGACGACTCCCCACGCCGCGGCGATCGCGGCGAGCAGGCGGACGGGACGCCGGTCGCGGCGGCGGAACGCGATGGCCGCGGCGTAGGCGCCGATCGCGGCGGTCACCAGGGCCGACAGCGCGACCAGCAGCCACGTGGCGCGCCCCTGGACGGCGAGCACGAGCAGCCCGACGAGCACGCTCGCGGCGGCGGGGAGCGTCAGCAGGGCGATCGCCGAGCCGAGGAGCGGGGCACGCCACTGCTCGTCGGCCCACGGCTCCGGGTGCACGTACGGCTGGGCGCCGGTGGGAGGGGTGGTCTGGTCCATGCGTCCCCACGCTACCCACTCGCGCCCGGTTCGTCCGGGTCGGGCCGGTCAGTCGTCCAGCACGTGCCGGAGGTAGCGGCGGGGGTCGTCGAGGAAACCGCGCCAGCGCTGCACGAGGTCGAGGTCCGCCCACTCGCTGCGGCGCAGGCCCCACTCCCCGACCTCCCAGATCGCGGCCCCGGGCAGTGCAGCGAGCAGCGGCGAGTGCGTGGACAGGAGCACCTGCGAGCCGTTGCGGACGAGGTCGTGCAGGTGCTGCAGCAGCGCGAGGCAGCCGGTGAACGACAGGGCCGACTCGGGCTCGTCCAGGACGTACAGGCCGGGGTACATCATGCGGTCGCCGATCAGGGCGAGGAACGACTCCCCGTGCGACATCTCGTGGAACGCCGGGTCCGTCCCGCCCGGGTTCTCCTCGAGGTACGTGTAGAAGGAGTGCATCGTCTCGGCGCGCAGGAAGAACCCGCGCCGGCCGGCGCCGACCCCCCGCAGCAGCCGCAGCTCGCGGGCGAGGCCGGACTCGGTGCGCCGGGTGCGGTGCCGCGAGCCGCGGGAGCCGCCCTCGGGGCCCATGCCGTAGGCGGCGGCGACGGCCTCGACGACGGTCGACTTGCCGGCGCCGTTCTCGCCCACGAGCACGGTGGCGGCGGACAGGTCCCACCCTTCGGCGAGGATCTGCCCGACCGCCGGGACGCGGTGGTACCAGTCGTCGGCCGTCCCGGGCTCGAGGTCGCGGTCGAGGGCGGGTCCGCGGCCGACGTCCTCGCCGGGGACCAGGTCCGCGGCCGCGTCCAGGTCCGTCCCGCCCGCCTCGACGCGCCACACCGGCAGGCCGCTCCGCATCCCCTGCCCGCTCACCCGCGCCACGGGGACAGCCCACCACACGCCCCCGACACGGGTGCCCGGTGCGGGCCCGTCCGGGGAGCGTCAGCCGGTCGTCGCGCCGGCCGCCGCGAGGGCCTCGCTGCGGGCCCGCGCGACCGCCGTCTCCATGCGCGCCGCGGCCCGGCGGCGTGCGGCCCGCACGCCCAGCACGAGCGCGAGCAGGACGAGGACGAGACCGGCCTGCGCGAGCGGCGGCGTCCACACCGTCGCGGACGCGGCGGCCGCCGCGGGGTCCACGGGCACGACGTCCTCGCCGACGACCGACGGGTCCGCCGTCACGTCGACGCCCGCGCGCACGCCCGGCCAGACGCCCTCCAGGACGACAGACCGCGCGACGGAGCCGCCCGGCAGCACCTCCCGGACGGGGTCGCCCACGGCCTCCGCGGCGCCACCGAGCCACGGGTCGACCACGACGGACGACGCGGCGCCGAGGCGCACGTCGCCCGCGTTCTCCACGACGTACGACACCTCGACGGCGCCGGGTGCGAACGGGTTCCACGACGGCACGTAGCGGGCGGCGACGTCGGTCACGGCGAGCGCCGCGGCGACGTCCCCCGTCACGCGCAGGTGCAGGCGCACGCCGACCCGGGAGTCCAGCACGACGCTCGTGCCGTCGTCGCCGGCGACCGCCGTGGCCAGCGACGCGACGACGCCGGCGGGGTGGTCGCCCGGGCGGGCGTCCGCGGGGACGGTCAGCGTCACGGGCACCACGACGGTCGCGCGCGGCCCGACCTCGACCTCGGCCGGGACGTCCAGCCAGGCGCCGGCCGCGCGCGGCGCGGTGCCCGTGGGCGGCAGGTCGAAGTCGCCGGCGGACGTGACGACGCCGTCACCGGCCGCGAGGGCGAACGTCTGCGGGGCGTCCGTGTGGTTCGTGAGCGCGAGGTGCTCGGTGACCTGGGCGCCGGGGTCGACCTCGTGCCGCAGCGACACCCGTCCGTCCGGCCCCTCCGGGGACGCGGGGACGAGCGACCACGTCGTCGTCGCGGCCTGCGGGTCGCTGACCCCGCCGCGGTCGACGTCGAGCGCGGGGTCGTGCGTCGGCACGGCGGTCGGCGCGTCGGGGTCGGCGAGACCGGCGGAGGCCGCGGCGGCGGGCCCGGCGGCGAGGCCGGCGACGAGCGCGACGAGGACCGGGGCGAGCACGGCGCGGGTGCGGAGGTGGAGCACGGAGGGCCTTCCGGGGAGCGAGCAGCGGGCAGGAGCCAGGTGGGTGCGGGGCACCGGTGGCACCGGTGGCGGGACGGGCGCCCCGCCACCGGTGCCGTGCGGGTCAGTCCTGCGCGAACAGGCTGAGCGTGACCGTGCCGCGGTACGTGCCCGCCTTCGCGTCGACGGGGACGTCGAGGCGCAGGTCGGCCGACAGCTCGGTCGAGCCCGTGCGGCCCTCGCCGCTCGCCGTCGCGAGCGCCGCCGGGGCCGCCAGGCCGGCACCGCCGTCGAGGACGCCCTCGACCTCGTCGCCGGCCGCGACGCCGTCGCGCTGCGTCAGGACGACCGGGTCCCAGCCGAGGTGGCCGGCGCGCAGCCGCGCACCGTCGGACAGCAGGTCCGTGGCCTGGCCCGAGACGGACCAGCCGGCGGCGTCGGCGCGGGAGTCGGTCACCGCGACCGTGGGCAGCGCGGCCTGCAGCCGCAGCCGGTCGCCGAGGTTCTCCGCGTCGCCGAGGTCGAGCGCGTCGTCCGCGACGGTCAGCGCGAGGCTGCCGGCCGGGGCCTGCTCGGGCAGCGTGGCCGTCACCTCGATGCCGTCCGTCTCCTCGCTGGGCACGTAGTCCCACAGCTCGTCGAGGAAGACGTTCGCCAGGTCGGTGTTGTCGAGGTAGGCGCCGCGCACCGGGTCGGTGCCGGTCGCACGGGCCGCGATCGCGTCCGCACCCGGGCCCTTGGCGTAGACCGGCACGAGCTGGTTGGTGTGGTTGCCCGAGTGCCACGAGTGGCCGGCGACCTGCTCGGCGGCACCGGGGACGAGGCTCGTCCACGTCGGGTCGGCGCCCGCACCGGCGAGGTAGCCGGTCTCGTGGTCCGACGTGACGATCACGAGCGTCTCGTCCCAGCTGCTGTTCTCCTCGACCCACTGCACGGCCGTGTCGACCGCGCGGTTGAAGTCGACGGTCTCCTCGATCGTCGTCACGTCGGAGTTCGCGTGGCCGGCCCAGTCGATGGCGCCGCCCTCGACCATGACGAAGAAGCCGTCCTCCTCGCGCTCGAGCACGTTGAGCGCGCCCTGCGTGAGCGTCGGCAGGTCGGGGACGTCGTTCATCGCGCCCGCGAACGGCGTCTCGCCGACCGTCGAGCGGCCCTGCTGCAGCGTCGAGCCGACCTGCACGGCGCCGAAGACGCGCTCGGGCACGTCGGTGCCGGCGGCGAGCGCCTCGAACTGGTCCTTCTCCTCCAGGAGCGTGAAGCCGGTCTGCCCGTCCTGCAGGCGCTGCCAGTCGGACTGCGTGACGTAGCCGAAGCTCGGCGTCGTCAGCAGCCGGTGGCTGTCGTCGTAGTACGGGTGACCCGCGCCGATGACCACGTCGAGGTAGTCGGCCTCGAGGTACTCGTGCGTGACGCCGGACAGGTCGTTGCGGTTCGCGTTGTGCGCGGCGAAGCCCGCCGGCGTCGCGTGGCTGAACGGCACGGACGAGACGACGCCCGTCGCCTTGCCGAGCCGGTCGGCACGCTGCGTGAGGTTCTCGAGCACCGTGCCGTCGGGGGCGATGCCCAGCACGCCGTTGTTCGTCTTGACGCCCGTGGCGAGCGCCGTGGCGGCGGCGGCCGAGTCGGTCGCGCCCTCCTTGATCCAGTCGAAGTCGCTCCACGCGGCCTGCGGGTCGTACTCGGCGCGGCCGTTCGCGGAGTGGTTCGACTGACCCACCTGGACGGGGAACTGCTGGAACACCTGGGACGGCGTGCCCGGCACCGGGGTGACGGAACCCGTCGACGGGTTCACGACCACCTGGTGGTACGTCGTGCCGTGCTGGTAGGCGCTGGCGAGGTCGACCGTGTTGTAGCCCATGCCGTCACCGATGAGCACGATGACGTTCTTCGGAGCGCCGGCGGGCGCCTCGGGGTTCGCGACGGCCCCGGTGGCGGGGACGACGACGAGGGCGGACGTGGCCAGGGTCGCGGCGGCGATCCCGGCGCGGCGGGCAGGGGTCCTGCTGCGGCGCATCTGTGGTCCTCTACGGATCGTGGACGGCCGGGGGTGTCCCGACCGAGCACGACCCTCCCCAGCGGGGTTGAACGATTCATGACGATGCGGTGCCGTTCGCACGACCTGTTCCCGTCGGTCCGGTTCGCGCTGATCCGTCCGGTCCCGTCACGCCGGGGGCGCCGGTGGTGCGGGGCGGGGCGTCGGCTCCGGTAGACTCTCCGCGCGGCTCGTCGGTCCCGACCGGCTGCCGCCGCCAGGAGGATTCGCCTAGTGGCCTATGGCGCACGCTTGGAAAGCGTGTTGGGTTCACGCCCTCGGGGGTTCGAATCCCCCATCCTCCGCAGCACGAGGGCCTGTCACCGACTACCGGTGACGGGCCCTCGGTCGTCCGCGGCCCTCCCGCGACGCTCCTGCGTCCGGCAGGATGCGCGCGTGCCCGTCACCGAACCGCCCCTGCTCGGCAGGACCCGGAGCCCGGTCGGCTGGGTCGTGGCCTTCGTCCAGGCTCCCGCGGTGGACGTCCTCGAGGCGGACCTCGGCTGGCGCCGGGGCCTCGGGCAGCGACTCGAGGTCTCGCCCCCGACGCCGTTCCCCGCGTGCCTGTCCCTCCTGGAGCCGCTGGAGGCGCCGTGGACCACGGAGCTGGTGATCGACTGCGGCCGGTGGACCGCCTACCTGAACAACGACAAGAACGGGGGCGACCCCAGCGCCGCGGCCGGGGAGCTGGCGCGGCAGCTCGGGACGCGCTGCGTGATCGCGATGCACTCGCCGCCGCACGGGCCCGGGCACGCGTCGACGCAGATGTGGGTGAGTGGGCCCGACGGGGAGCCTCCGCTCCTGCACGAGCGCACGCTCGCCGCCACCCGTCAGGACGGCCGGTGGTCCTGGTACGAGTCCGGGCGACCGCTGCCGTTCGAGGACGTGGCCCGGTACGGCGCCCGCAGGATCAGGGACCGGTTCGACCGCGGGCTCCTCGTCGCCCATCTGCACGAGCTGGGCATCGAGGTCGACGACCCGACGTGGTTCGGCCCGGGCGTGCGCGTCCGGCAGGTCGTCCCGTGGCAGACCCGTCCCGAGAGCGTCCAGGAGGCCCTGGAGCGGCTCGAGGTCGGCGGCCGGTAGACGGGTCCTGCGAGACCGCGACCGCAGGGACGTACCCTGGTTCATCGTGGCGACCTTCTCCTCCGTGACCCGGCAGCACATCCTCCAGGCGATGGTCGAGCACGACGCCCGTGGCGGGGACGCGTTCCTCGCGCTGTACAACTTCGAGCCTCTGCCCGCGTACGTGCTGGTCCACGAGGGCCGGACCTACGACGCGCGCGCCGTGCTCGGGGTGGCGCACCGGGTGGCGACGGGGCGCATGGCCACGGCCGACGACTTCCACGGCATGGACGGCGCCGTGTCGCTCCTGCGCCGGCGCGGCTTCGAGGTGAGCGCCCCGACGGCCGCCGTGCCGTCCCCGGCCCGTGCCGTGCGGGCGTCGACCCCGCGCGCTCCCCGCACGACGACGCCGCGCGCCTCGACGCGGACGCCCACGCGCGAGGAGCGGCCGCTCGCGATCTGCCCCACGTGCTTCCAGGCGCTGCCCGCGACGGGCGTCTGCGACAACTGCAGCTGACGGGCGCCCGTCACGGACCGGACGGAGCCTCGACCCGCCGCCGTAGCTCGGTCACCCCGTCGGGCGGCAGGACCTGCACCGGCAGGAGGACGAGGGCCCGCGCGTGCTGGCGCAGCAGGACGACGCCGTCGCGCTCGTCCACCCGGCGGAACGCCGCGTACCGCGTCGTGCCCGACCCGAGCGAGGTCTTGAGCCACAACCCGTCCGGACCGAGGGCCGCCGCGACGGTGGACCCCGCCGGCGAGATCCGCGCGATCTGCTGCCGTGCGCGTCGGCGTGCGTGCAGCGCGACGAGGACGACCGCGACCAGCACCGTCACGGCGCCGGCCACCAGGCCGACCGCGTCGTGGCGGTCGACGGGCCTGCCGACCTGCAGGAGCGCGACGACGGCGAGGGCGAGCAGCGCCAGCACGACGAACCGCCAGAGCTGGAGGCGGACGACGACGGCCGCGGCACGCCCCGCGTAGCCGTCGTCGACGGTCCAGGTGCGGGCACCCGACGGCGTCGCGTCCTCCTGCGGCGCAGGGCCGTCCGGTCCGTCCGTGCTGGTCACGAGGGCAGACCGTACGCGCGGCGGGGCGCCGCGACGACCGCCGTCCGGAGCACGTCCCGCACGGCGTCCCCCCGTCAGCCGGCGACGGCCCCCACCGGGGCCAGGTGCTGCGCCACCCCCACCAGCACCTCGTGGCTGTTCTTCGTCAGCCGCTCGCCCGTCCACAGCTCCTTGAGCTCGAGGGTCGTGCCGTCGCGGAGCGTGAACGCGACCCGCACGGGCGTGTGCCGCAGCACCTCCGCCGAGGCGACCTCCTCGTAGGGCAGGAACCGGTGCTGCGCGGCCAGCTCGACCAGCGGCGCCGAGCGCAGCAGCGCCGCGATGCGGTGCTTGCCGCCCTCGGTCTTCTTCGGGCAGCGCACGAGCAGCAGCCCGTTGTCGAGGACCACCACGTCGTGCTGGACCTTGGCGACCTGCATGTTCGCGATGCCGCCGAGCACCTCGGCGCCGTGCGCGGTGGCGCGCTCGCCCACCTGGCCGACGGCGTCCGGGTCGAGCCCCAGCGTCAGCAGGCCCGTGCGCACCGACGGCGCCGATCCGGGGCGCAGGGCGGTGTCGACGATCTCGTCCACCGGGAACCGCGCACCGTCGCGCCCGACCAGCACGGCGGGCCCGCTCCACGAGTGGCGCCAGCGGGCGGCCCCGCCCTGCACGGCGGCGGCGCGGACCACGACGGTGAGCGTCCCGGCCAGCGGGTGCCCCTCCCCGTCGTGGGGCGTCGCCCCGAACCCGAGCTCGCGTGCGAGCACGTCACCGCGCCCGTCCGAGACGAGGTCGAGCACCGTGCCGAGCGTGGCGCGCCCCACGCCGGCGACGCGCGCCGCTGCCCGGTACACCGAGTCGGCGGTGCGCTGCTCAGCCGTGCCGAGGGAGCGGGCGGTCAGGTCGTCCCACTCGAGGCGCTCGCGGTCGCCGAACTGCACGGCGACCTCCGCGACGGCCGTCGCGGCGTCGGCGAAGCCGGGGACGAGGGCGGTCGCGGGACGCGTGTCCCGCGGGAGCTCGGCCGACGGCATCCGCTCCATGGCCGCGACGCGGGCGGCGACCGAGGGGTGGCTGTCCCACACCGACTGCTCCTGCGGCGGCGCCTCCGCCCGGACGCGTGCGAGCTCGTCGCCGCGGGCCGCGAGCAGCTCGCCGAACCCGCCGAAGAACCCGCGTGCGGTCGGGGCGAGGCCCGACTCCCAGCCCTCCGCGAGGTACGCGCTCGTGTAGAAGGACCAGGCGGCGTCCACGACGGGGACCTCGCGGAGCGTCGCCTGCGCGACCGCACGCCCGGCGACGCGCACCGACAGCTCGTCGGCCTCGAGCTCCTGCCGGCGGCTCACCGACGCCGACACGACCAGGTACAGCCGCGCGTAGCCGCGCAGCAGCCAGCCCGCGACGCCCGACAGCTGCCCGACGGTCGTGAGGATCACGGCACGGCCGCGGTACGCGACCGCGCCGAGGCGCGTGTGGTTGCGCGAGTAGTGGCCGAGCTCGTGCGCGAGGACCGACCGCAGCTGTGCGACGTCGAGCGCCTGCAGGAGCGGCACCCCGAGGTAGAGCCGCCGCCGGCCCCCGACCAGGCCGAGCAGCCGCGCGTCCTCGGCGACGGCGGCGTTGACCTCGGGCACGAGGCGGATCTCGTCGGGGACGCGGGTGCTCGCGACGTCGGCGAGCTCGCGCACGGTCGCCCACAGCTCGGGTGCCGCGGCCGGGGCGACCTCGACGCCGGGCTCCGGCCCGGGCTTGGCGCGGGCGACCCGCCACAGCGCGCGGACGAGGGCGACGACCACCACCACGGCGACGAGGGCGAGCTTGCCGGCGGCGGAGCCGATCCCGAGGTCGAACGCCCGGACCGTGAGCCACACCAGCCCGGCGACGAACCCGGCCGCGACCAGGTAGAAGCCCGCGAGCAGGAGGACGGACAGCGCTGCGCGCAGCGTGGTGACCATGCCGGGTCCCTTCCGCACCCGCCGTCGGCGGCAGTGGTGCGCGGGGAGCGTAGCGGCGGGCAGCAGCGCCCCGGGCGGGTTTCGGCACCCTCTTCACCCAGCGGACGGGCGCCTTGCTCCGCCGGCGGTTACTCAGTAACGTTCCTCGGTAACCCGAGGAGGTGCCATGTCCGTCCGCCACGGCCTGCTGGCCCTGCTCGCCGAACGACCGGCGGGCGCCTACCAGCTGCGGCAGGAGTTCGAGCGACGCACCGGCGGCACGTGGCCGCTCAACATGGGCCAGGTCTCCACGACGCTCGACCGGCTCGTGCGCGACGGCCTCGTCGCGCCCGCGGACGCCGACGGCGACGTCCCGCGCTGGACGCTGTCCCCCGCCGGGCACGACGCGCTGCGGGACTGGTGGGCGGCGCCCGTGGCGCGCACCGCACCCGCCCGCGACGAGCTGGCCATCAAGCTCGCGCTCGCGGTCAGCACGCCCGGGGTCGACGTGCGCCGGCTGGTCCAGGTGCAGCGCACCGAGACGATGCGGGCGATGCAGGCGCTGCACCGCCTGCGGGTCGAGGGCGCGGCCGGGGCGGACGCCGACCTGGCGTGGTCGCTCGTCGTCGACAACCTCGTCTTCGCGGCCGAGGCCGAGATCCGGTGGCTGGACCACGTCGAGGCACGCGTCGCCCGCGCCGCGGCCACCCGTGACGCACGACCGCCGGCGCCCGCGCCACGTCCGGCCACCGCACCGGCCGACGACGAGACGGCGGCCCGCCGGTGACGCGCGGCCCGGTGCTCGTCACCGCGCGCGGCCTCACGCGCGTGCACGGGGAGGGACCCTCGCAGGTCCGCGCGGTCGCCGGGGTCGACCTGGCCGTCCGCGCGGGCGAGCTCGTCGCCGTCATGGGCCCGTCGGGCTCCGGCAAGACGTCGCTGCTGCGCCTGCTCGGCGGGCTCGACGTGCCCACGTCCGGACGCGTCACCGTCGCGGGGCAGGACCTGTCGGAGCTGGGCCCGGACGACCGCGCCCGGGTGCGCCGGCGCACCGTCGGCTACGTCTTCCAGCAGCTCAACCTCGTGCCGCTGCTCACCGCGGCGGAGAACGTCGCGCTGCCGCTCGAGCTCGACGGCATCCGCCCCCGCTCGGCACGCGCGGCGGCGCTGGGGGCGCTGGCGGACCTCGGCGTCGCCGACCTGGCCGACCGCTTCCCGCGCGACCTGTCCGGCGGGCAGCAGCAGCTGGTCGCCCTCGCGCGGGCACTGGTCGGGGAGCGCCGCGTCGTGCTCGCCGACGAGCCGACGGGCGCGCTCGACTCGACGACCGGCGACGAGGTCGTCCGCCTCCTGCGCGCCCGGGTCGACGCGGGCGCCGCGGCCGTCGTCGTCACGCACGACGCCCGCGTCGCGGCATGGGCCGACCGGACGGTCTTCCTGCGCGACGGCGTCGTCACGGACGTCGCCGAGCCGGGCGACCCCACGGACCTGCTGCTCGGGACACCGCGGGAGGCGTCGTGGTGAGCGGGACGGTCGACGTGCCGCGCGCCGCCGCGTGGCGCCCGGCCCTGCTGCTGGCCCGCCGGGACGCCGCCCGCCACCGCGTCCGCACGGGGCTCGTGCTCGTCCCCGTCACGGTCGCGGCGGCGATGTCCGCACTGGTCGCGACGACGACCGCGCGGGCGCTCGTCCTCGCCTCCCCCCTGGGCCCGGCCGGCGGCCGAGGCGGCGTCCTGCACTACGTGGACCCCGCGGCCGTCGGCACGATGGCGACGGCCGCCGCGCTCGCCGTCGTCCTGGTGGTCGTCCTCGTGGCACCCGCGCACCTCGTCGGCCTGCACCGCCGGCTGCGCGAGCTCGGCGCGCTCGCGGCGGTGGGAGCGACGCGGGCCGACCTGCGCCGCGTCGTCGTGGCCCCCGCCGCCCTCGTCGCCGCGACCGGCGCCGTCCTGGGCTGCACGGCGGCGCTCGCCGTCACCCTGCGCACGATGCGCCCGGAGGGCCTCCTCGACGTGCTGGTGGGGCTGCTGGCGACCACCTCGGCAGGCGTCGTCACGGTGGTCGCCGCGACCGCCGCGGCGTGGCTCCCCGCGCGCCGGCTGGTGCTCCGGCCCGAAGCCCTCGCCGCCGCGCCCGCGCCCCGTCGGACCGCGCTCCTGGGAGCGGCCGGGTTCGCGCTGACCGCCGGCGGCGGCGCCCTGGCGGGCTGGGCCGCTCGGGAGGCGTACGCGCTCGTCGTCGTCGGCGCCGCCGCCGCCGCGCACGTCGGCCTGGTCGTCCTGCTCGGCGCGCTGCTGGGCACGCTGGACCGCCTGCCCGTCCGCGGCGTGGCGTCCCGGTTCGTCCTGCGGGACGCCGCACGCCATCGCCTCCGCGCCCTCGCCGCCGTCGCCGCCTCCGCGACCGTCGTGGCCGGTGCCACGGCCGCACTCGTCTACACGTGGTCCTCGCACGGCCAGCAGGCGGACTGGTCCGGTCTCGAGCGCTCGGGCGCGCTCTCGGTGGTGGTCGACACCCGCGACGGCGCCACCCACCTGGCACCCGGCCCCACGATGCTCGACGACCCGGTGGCCGACGCGGCGCTCGTCGTCGCGGCCGTCGCCGTCGTCCTGCTCGCGACGTGGGCGACCGCCGCGCTGGCCGCGCAGGAGAGCGCGGCGGACCTCGCGACCCTCGACGCCGTGGGGGTCGACCGCCGCACGCGGCGGCGGATCGCGGCCGGGCAGGCGGGCCTGGTGGCGACCGTGGGCGCGTGGACCGGCGTGCCCGCCGGGCTCGCGCTCGGCGCGCTGCTGGTGACGGCCTACCGGTACGCCCCGACGTCCGGCGGCCCCGTCACGCACCACCTCGTCGCACCCGTCGGCGCCGTCGCCGCCCTGCTCGTCCTGCTGCCGCTCGTCGTCACGGCCGCCGCCGCGCTCCTGCCGCAGCCCTCCGCCGACGGACGGCCCACGGCCGACTGACGCCGGCCGTGGGAGGATCCGCCGGTGACCGACGCGATCGCCCTGACCTGGTCGGCGTGGGACGACCTCACGCCGGTGCAGGCCTACGACGTCCTGCGCCTGCGCGTCGACGTGTTCGTGGTGGAGCAGCGGTGCCCGTACCCGGAGATCGACGGGCGCGACCTGGAGCCCGGCACGCAGCACCTGCTGGCCACGCGGGGCGGCCGGCTCGTCGGCTACCTGCGGCTGCTCGAGGACGGGGCGACCGAGTCGTCGCCCGCGCGCGCCCGCATCGGGCGCGTGTGCGTGGCGCAGTCGGCGCGCAACGAGGGCCTCGCGTCGCGGCTCATGCGGGTGGCGGTCGCGACGGCGGGCGAGCGCGAGCAGGTGCTCGACGCGCAGGCGCACCTGGCCCGCTGGTACGCCCGGTTCGGCTTCACGGAGGCCTCGGACGTCTACTCCGAGGACGGCATCCCGCACGTGACGATGCTGCGCCCCGCCGCCGCGGACGCGGCGGCGTCCCGCGTGTCCGGGTGAGGGCCGGAACACCGGGGACCCGGTGACGTGTTGCAGGCCGACATGACGACCATCGGACTCATCGGTGCAGGCAACATCGGCTCGCAGCTCGCGCGTCTCGCGGTGCGGCACGGCTACGACGTGGTGGTGAGCAACTCCCGCGGACCGCACACCCTCGTCGACCTCGTCGCCGAGCTCGGCGACCGGGCGCGGGCGGGCACGCCGCAGGAGGCGGCGGAGGCGGGCGACCTCGTCGTCGTCACCATCCCGCTCAAGGCGATCGACACGGTCCCGGTCGAGCCGCTCGCCGGCAAGGTCGTCATCGACACCAACAACTACTACCCGCAGCGCGACGGGCAGATCGCGGAGCTCGACGACGAGTCGACGACGACCGCGGAGCTGCTCCAGCGGCACCTGCCGCAGTCCCACGTCGTCAAGGCGTTCAACCACATCCTCGCGGCCGAGCTGACGACGGACGGCTCCCCCGCGGGCACGCCGGGCCGCCGTGCCCTCGTCGTCGCCGCGGACGACGACGCCGCCCGGGCCCGTGTCGTGGCCCTGCTGGACGAGCTCGGCTTCGACGCCGTCGAGCTGAGCCCGCTGTCGGAGGGGTGGCGCATCCAGCGCGACACCCCCGGCTACGGCGCGCGCCGCACCGCCGAGGAGCTGCGCGCCGACCTCGCCGCCGCCCGCCGCTACCGCGACATGTGACGAGCCCGTCCCGGGCACGCCCGCCGGGCCGGCACCGCGGTGTCGGCCCGGCGCGCTAGCGTCCGCGCGTGGCCGAGTTCGCGTTCGACGCCCCGCTCTTCCAGGAGAACGCCTGGGTGTTCGCCGCCGTGCCGTTCGACGTGGCCGACGAGGTCGACGAGCTCACGCGCGGGCGGCAGGGCGGCTTCGGCTCCGTGCGGGTCGAGGTGACGCTGGGCCCGACCACGTGGCGGACCTCCTTCTTCCCCGACAAGACCCGCGGGACGTTCGTGCTCCCCGTGAAGAAGGCCGTGCGGACCGCGGCGGGCGTCGGCCCGGGCGACACCGTGCCGGTCGCCGTCCGCCTGCTCGACGTCTGAGCGGCCCCCGCAGGTGGGCGCCCGTCCACGCCCGTAGCCTGGGGCGCATGGAGCTCTCCCTCGCCCTCGACGAGGCCCTCGTCCTCGCCCGCGCCGCCGACGTCCTGCCCGCGGCCGTACGGGACGTGCGCGGGTCCGGCAGCACCGTGCAGGCCTCGGTGGCCGTGCACGAGCTCCCGGGCGTGCCGGGGGCCGTGCGCATGGCCACCCGCCTCGCCGGCCCGGTGGACGTGCGGGTGGAGGACCGTGGCGTCACCGGACGCACGTGGCAGGTCGCCGTGGTGGCGCAGCACCCGACGCTGCGCATGGACCTCTCGTCGTTCGTCACGGACGCCGTGCGCAACCAGCTCGCGAAGCTGCCCGGCGGCGTCGCGACGGCCCGCTCGGAGGGCGGTGCCACGCTCGTCGACGTCGACCTCGACCGCCTGGGCCCGCTCGTCACGTCGTTCCTGCCCGCCGGCCGCGGGGTCACCCCGCGCGTCGACGACGTGGCGCTGGGCGAGCGGATCCGGCTGCTCGCCTCCGTCGCCTGACGTGGAGCCGGCCGACGACGGGTACGTGGTCGACGACGACCCGGCCCGCCTCGACCTCGACGTCGTCTGGGCGTTCCTCTCGCAGGAGGCGTACTGGGGCCGGGACCGCACACGTGCGGAGGTCGAGGAGCAGGTCCGCGTCGCGTGGCGCGTGGTCGGCGCGTACGCGCCCGACGGGACGCAGGTCGGCTTCGCGCGCGCCGTGTCCGACGGCGTGCGCTTCGCGTACCTCGCCGACGTGTTCGTCGTGGCGGGGCACCGCGGTCACGGCCTGGGCAAGCGTCTGGTGCGCCGGATGATCGACGAGGGACCGGGTGCCCGCCTGCGCTGGGTCCTGTTCACCCAGGACGCGCACGGCCTGTACGAGCGGTTCGGCTTCGCCCCGCCCGACGCCACGGCCCTGGTGCGTCCCGCCCGGGTCGCGGGGACGCGCACCGCTCCGTAGCGTCACGAGCGCCGGCGCCGCCGCGCGGCACCACCGCACCGAGGAGCAGGCATGACCCAGGACGCGCAGCACCCCGGACGGCGCACGGTCGTGGTCACGGGTGCGAGCGACGGGATCGGCGCCGCGGCGGCGGGCGCCCTCGCCGCCCGCGGTCACGACGTCGTCGTCGTCGGCCGGGACCCGGAGCGCACGCGGCGCGTGGCCGACGAGGTCGGCGGGCCCGCGTACCTCGCGGACTTCGCGCACCTGGACCAGGTGCGCGACCTCGCCGACCGCCTGCTCGCGGCGCACCCGCGCATCGACGTGCTGGTGAACAACGCCGGCGGCCTCTTCCCGGAGCGCGTCCTCACGGAGGACGGGCTCGAGACGACGTTCCAGGTCGACCACCTGGCGCCGTTCCTGCTCACCCGCCTGCTGCTCGACCGGCTGCTGTCCGTGGGCGGTGCGGTCGTCACGACGTCGAGCACGGCGCACAAGACCTCGCGCCTGACCGTGGACGAGGCGGCCGTCCTCGGCGGCCCGGCGGACACGCGCCGCTACGTGCCGTTCCGCGCCTACGGCGACGCCAAGCTCGCGAACGTCCTGTTCACGCGCGAGCTGCACCGCCGGTACCACGGCGCCGGGCTCGCGTCGGCGGCGGTGCACCCCGGCGGCGTCGCCACGAGCTTCGCCGGGACGTCGACGGACCTGTTCGGCTGGTTCTACCGCTCGTCGCTGGGCAAGCGCCTCCTGCGCACGCCCGAGGTGGGCGCGCGCGACCTCGTGCGCCTGGCCGACGGACGGCCGAGGGTCGACTGGCCCTCGGGGCAGTACTGGGCCGACGGCCGCATCGCCCGCGTGAACCGCCGGGCGGACGACCCGGTGCTCGCGCGCGTCCTGTGGGAGCGCAGCGAGCACCTGGTCGCCTGACGTCCGGGCGCCCTCAGCGCGTGGGCGCCGTCGTGCGCACGGTGCCCCCGGCGGGTCGCCGCGCGAGCTGCCCGGTCGCGACGAGGACGACGGCGACGACCGCGAGGACGCCCCACGCGACCAGCCCGAGCGGCCCGACGACCGCCATGTCGGGCGTCTCGCCCGCGGCGACGAGGACCGCCACCAGCCCGGCGACGGCGTTGAGCGCACCGTGCGCCACGACGGGCGGCCACAGCGACCCGCTGCGCAGGCGCAGCCACCCGAGCAGCACGCCCCAGGCGACGCAGCCGCCGACCATGAGCAGCACGCCGACGACGTCGGGGCGCCCGAAGTTGTAGCCGAGCAGGATCAGCGGCGCGTGCCACAGACCCCACACCGCGCCGGAGACGAGCAGGGCCGGCCACGTGCCGAGCGGCAGCAGCGCCGGCAGCAGCCACCCGCGCCAGCCGACCTCCTCGCCGAGCGCGGCGAGGCTGTTGACGAGGGCGCCGAACGGGATCGCGACGAGCTGGGCGGCGACGAGCACGCCCACGGGCGGCAGCTCGGCCCCCGCGGGCAGCGTCCCCTCGACCTGCTCGGCGAACCCGGAGAACCCGGTGAGGTCCAGCCGCACGAGACCGAGGGCGCCGGCCAGCAGGGTCACCGCGGCGACGAGCACGACGGGCGCGACGAGGCCGAGCGCCGTGAGCCCGAGCGTCCGCCGCAGCGGCCGCAGCGGCCGCACGCCGAGCGCGCGCAGCCGGTCGCGGGCGGGCACCTTCTGCACGAGCGTGACGACGAGGACCGCGGCGGCCGGCGTCCACATCACCAGGACGGCGAGCACCGGGAACAGCGGGGACGCCAGGCCGTCGCCCGTCCACAGCGGCAGCGCGACGAGCCAGGCCAGGGCGCACGCGACCAGCACGAACGTCGTGACGGCGGCCCGGGGCACACGCGTGGGCCAGGGGTCGGCCGGGGCAGCGGCGGGGGCAGCGGCGGCCGGGGCCACGGCGTGCTGCGCCGGTGGGACGTGGGCGGGGTCGGTCATGGCGGGCTCCCGGGGGTCGGTCCGTCGCGCATCCCAGCGCTTGTTATAGATGTTATCAAACAGTCGTCGCTCGGGGTGCACGGCCGGGTCCCGCTCCGTAGCGTCGAGGAGCACCCCGCGACGGCGGGGAGGGGACGACACGCGGGAGGCGCGATGCGCTCGGCACAGCTGCTGGCGGACGGGTTCGGGCGGATCGGCGACGAGGTACGGGCCGTGCTCGACGGCGCGGACGAGGAGCTGCTGACCCGCCGGCCGGACCCGCGGGCGAACACGCTCGCGTGGCTCGTGTGGCACCTCGCGCGCGTCCAGGACGCGCAGGTCGCCCCGCTCGCCGGCGTCGAGGAGGTCTGGACCTCCCAGGGCTGGGCGGAGCGCCTCGGCCTGCCGTTCGAGGACGCGGCGACCGGGTACGGGCAGTCGCCGGAGGAGGTCGGGCAGGTGCGGGCACCCGCCGACCTGCTGCTCGGCTACCTCGACGCCGCGACCGCGGCGACGCTCGCCTACCTCGAGCGGCTCACCGACGACGACCTCGACGTCGTCGTCGACGAGGACTGGGACCCGCCCGTCACGCTCGGCGTCCGGCTCGTGAGCATCCTGGCGGACGACCTGCAGCACGTCGGGCAGGCGGCCTACGTGCGCGGGCTCCTGGACCGGGCGGGCTGAGGCCTCAGCACCACGACGGCAGGTGCACGGCGGACGTCCGGACGCCGGACGCGGACCGCACCGCGTCCTCGACCGCGGCGCGCACGGCCGTCGCCGCCGCGGCCTGCACCGCCACGAGCGCGGCGACGCGGGCGGGGCGCTCGGCGGGCAGCGCGACGGCGCCCGTGGCGAGCGAGAACACCGTGTCGCCGTCCGCGAGCGTGTGCACGGGGTCGAGGGCGCGCGCGAAGCCGTCGTGGGCGGCGGTGGCCGTGCGTGACGTCTCCGCGGGGTCGAGCGCGGCGTCGGTGGCCACCACGGCGAGCGTCGTGTTCAGCGCCTCCCCGGGCAGCGCGGTCACGCGCGGTGCACCGTCCGGCCCCAGCGGGCCGCCGGGTGCCGACGCCGGTGCGCCGAGCCCGAGCGGCGCCCCTGCCGCGTTCACCACGACGAGCGCGCCGACGACCACCCCGAGCTCGTCCAGGCGCACGGACGCCGTCCCCACGCCGCCCTTCCAGCGCCCGCCCGCCAGCGCGGCGCCCGTCCCGGCACCGACCGTGCCCCGGGTGACGTCCGCACCCGGCTCCGCGGCACCGGCCGCCGCGGCCGCCGCCCAGCCCATGGCGACGTCCGGGTGGTGGCCGAAGACGCCCCCGCGGCCCAGGTCGAACACGGCCGCCGCGGGCACGATCGGCACGACCTCGCCCGGCACGTCCGACACGGGGAACCCGCGCCCCTGCTCCGCGAGCCACCGCTGCGCACCGTGGGCGGCGACCAGACCGAACGCGCTGCCGCCGGTGAGCACCACCGCGTCGACCGTGGGGACCAGCGTCCGCGGGTCGAGGGCGTCGGTCTCGTGCGTCCCGGGACCTCCGCCGCGGACGTCCACGCCGCCCACGGTCCCCGGCGGGGGCAGCACGACGGTGACGCCCGTGAGCCACCCCTCCCCGACGCGCTGCGCGTGCCCGACCCGGACGCCCGGGACGTCGCCGACGGATCCGGAGGGTGCCTGTGCGGGCTCGTCCATGGGCCTCAGCGTGGCACGCCGTCGGGGGCCGGCGGACGCCCCGTTCACCCCGACGTGCACCGTCCGCGGCGAAGATGACCGATTTCTCACTCGCTCCGCGCCGCCGGGGCGGCTAGGGTGGTCGCCGTAGTCGCAGTGCATCGCTTGTCGGCCCGACGGTACCGCCGTGGGGTCTCTCGTTCTCCGGAGCGGACGACGACGCCGTGATTCACCGGTCCCGGTCGTCGGGGTCGTACCAACCCGCATGAGGAGAACACCATGCCCACTGGCATCGTGAAGTGGTTCAACGCCGAGAAGGGCTTCGGCTTCATCGCCCCCGAGGACGGCGGCGCTGACGTCTTCGTCCACTACTCGGCCATCCAGTCGAGCGGCTACCGCTCGCTCGAGGAGAACCAGCGCGTGCAGTTCGACGTGCAGCAGGGCCCGAAGGGCCCGCAGGCGTCGAACGTGCAGCCTGTCTGAGCGACACCACAGCTCATCACGAGGGCGTCCCGGCTTCGGCCGGGGCGCCCTCGTGGCGTTCCGGCACCGCGCCACGGCGCAGCAGGTCCGCAGCCCCACGCGCACACCTAGGTTGTGCGGCGATCTAGTCAGGCGTACTGTCTAGCCGTGCCCACGACCCGCCCCACCGCCCCCGCCCCCGGCGGCGTGCCCACGGCCGACTGGCCGGGCGAGTGGCTGCGCGGCGTCCTCACGCTCTGCGTGCTGCGGGTCCTGGCCGACGGCCCCACCTACGGCTACGACATCGCCCAGCGGCTCGACGCCGCCGGCCTCGGCGAGGTCAAGGGCGGCACGCTCTACCCGCTGCTCGGCCGCCTGCACACCGCCGGCCTCGTGCTCGAGGAGTGGCGCCCCGGCGAGGGCGGCCCCGGACGCAAGTACTACGAGCTCACCGACGACGGCCGCGCCCGGCTCGGCCGCGACGCCGCCGAGTGGGCCCGCTTCGCCGACCTGACCCGCGCGTTCGTGACCGGCACGGAGGTGCCCCGATGAGCCAGGACCCCGCGACCTTCGCCCCCCACGTCGACGCCGCCTGGCGTGAGGACCTGGTCCTCGAGCTGCGCCTGCACGACGTGCCGGGCGACGCGATCGGCGCCGCCCTCGCCGAGGTCGAGGCGTACTGCCTCGACTCCGGGCAGAGCGCGCAGGAGGCGTTCGGCGACGCCCGCGCGTACGGCGTCGCGCTCGCCGAGGCGGCGGGCCGGCGCGACGACGAGCCGGTGCCGGTGCGCACCGTCGTGCCGGCGGCCGTGGAGACCCTGGGCATGGTGGCGACCACCACCGGTGCGGTCGCCTGGCTGCGGGGCGAGACGGCGGACGTGCACCTGTCCGCGGTCGTGGTCGTGGTCCTGCTCGGCGCCGTGATGGTCGCGATCACGCGGTGGCCGACGCCCGTGCTGCGGTACCTGTTCGACGCCTCGGTGTGGCGCGTGGTCCTCGTGTCCCTCCTCGTCCCCGGCCTGGCGGTCGGCGTGGCGCTCCTCGCGCGGGACGCGTCGGTCGCCCTGCCCGCGCCACCGCTGACCGGGCTCGGCCTCGCGCTGCTCGTCACCGGCACGGTCCTCACGGTGACGCTCCAGGAGAGCCTCTCCGGGGACCCCGTGCGCTCCCCCGACGGCGCGGACGCGTCCGGGCCGACGCCGTGGTGGTTCCGCCTGCTCGCGTACGCGCACCTGTGGGGCGCGTGGCTCGTGACCGCCGTCCTGGTGGTCGCCCTCAGCGTCGCGCCGCGCCCCTGACCCGGCGCGCGCGTCACCCTCCTCACCTCCCCTCGTCGCCCACCCCGGAGGCCCCGATGACCAGCGACCCCCGCGCCATCGCCCCGCACGTCGACCCGGCCTGGCGCGAGCGCCTCGTGCTCGAGCTGCGGCTGCGGGACGTCCCCGGCACGACCATCGGCGGTGCGCTCGCCGACGTCGAGGCGCACTGCCGGGACTCCGGGCAGGACGCCGCGACGGCGTTCGGCGACCCCGCGGCGTACGCGGCGACGCTGGCGGAGGCGGTCGCCGTGCCGGCGCCCCGCCGCAGCCCGCTGCGGGACGGGGTCGGGGCGCTCGTGCAGGTCGGTGGCGTCGTCGCGACGGTCTGGTCCGTGCCGCCGTGGCTGCGGGGGGAGGAGCTCTCGCTCACGGCGGGCGCGGCCACCACCGTGCTCGTGGCGACGGCCCTCGCCGCCGCCGTGGCCGCCGCGCCCGGGACGGTCGTCCGGGGGCTGATGCGGCTGCGCGGGTGGCGTGCGTTCCTCGCCGGCCTGGTGCCGGTGGCCGTGTCGGCCCTGGCGATCGCGCTGCTGCCGGCCACCGCCCTGACCGTCACGCCCGTGCCGTTCGCGGTCGTCGGGCTCGCGCTGCTCGCGACGGGGTCGGCGTCCCTGCTGCGCGGGCGGCGGCAGGGCGACCTGCTGGTGGCGCCGGGCCGCACGCGGGAGCAGGCCGAGGCCGACGCCCGGCGTGCACGGCGGCTGGCCTGGGTGGCCGCGCTCCTGGTCCCCGCGGCGACCCTCCTCACCGTCGCGCTGGTCACGGCCCTCCCCCGCTGACCGGCGCCCACGGGTGCCCGGTACGCGGACGACCCCGGACGTCCTGCGCCCGCCGTTCGGGCGGACGCAGGACCTCCGGGGTCGCTGCCGGTGCGGCGTCTGCCGCGGTGGCCTCAGCGCAGCGGCGCCGTGATCCGCCCGATCTGGGTGACCAGCGTCGTGCGGGCCGTCGGCGTCGCGGACGACCACCGGTTGTCCCGCATGCGCTCGAGGCGCTTCGCCCACGCGTCGAGCGTCGCGACGACGACCCGCGTCTGCCCGCGGTCCGCCGCACGGTCGGCGACCTCCACCGCAGCCAGGCCCTCGATCACGGCGAGCCCGCGCAGGTCGCCGGACGCGACGAGCCGGCGGAACGTGTCGCGCAGCGCGTCGACGCTGCCCGGCAGCCACGCCTCGGCCACCGGCACGGTCGTCATGTCCGTGTCGGAGGCGAGGTAGAAGCCCGGGTACGCGGGCTGGTTGTACGTCGTCTGCTGCCGCGCGACCTCGGCCCGGTACTGCGGGTCGTGCATGAGCGTGACGAGCCCGCGGTCGGTGATCTCGGTCGACGTGTGGACGCGGATCGCCGACGAGTCGGCCGTCCGCACCAGCAGCTCCTCGCGCCAGTCGCCCAGCACGTCGGCCACGAGGCCCGGGTTGCCCTTGGTGCCGTTGTTGGTGCGCGTGCCCTCGGCGGTCAGCATCGTGCCGCGGGCGGCGTCGTCGATGGTCGGCGTCTGGTCGCCGGTCCCGTTGACGAGCTGCGTCGTGCCGTCGGCGGCCCAGCGGATGGACTGGTTCGTGCCGTAGATCGTCGGCTGGAGGACCCGCCCGTCGGCCGAGTAGAGGCCGGACGCGTCCGTGCCGCCGGGCAGGCTCGCCCACGCCTCGAGCCCCGGCACGTCGGGGCGCACGTCGCCGATCATGCCGCGGCCCGTGTCCCGGCCGGTGTAGACGCCGAACAGCGTCTCGCCCGTCGCGGCGTCCCGCATCGCCATGCCGTAGGGCGCGGACGCACCGCCCTCGTGCACGGTGAAGATCTCCAGGCCCGGACGGTTCGGGTCGATGTCGGTGACGTGCATGGCGTCGCCGTGGCCGAGCCGCGCCTGCTGGCCCGGCGTCGCGGAGCCCTCCGGCATCTCGGCGAACGACGAGTACAGCAGCGAGCCGTCGTCGTCGATCGTGGCGGACCCGTACACGATCTCGTGCCGGCCGTCGCCGTCGACGTCCGCGGCGGACAGCGAGTGGAAGCCCTGCGTGGTGATGCTGCCGAACTCGGGGTCCGTGCCGTCGCGCCCGTGCGGGCCGTCGTTGAACGGGTTCGTCATGGGCGTCCAGCCGGAGTCGACGTACCAGCGCTCCTCGAGGGCCTTGCCGTCCCAGTCGTAGGCGACGACCGTCGAGCGCGTGTAGTAGCCGCGCGCGAAGATCGCGGACGGCCGCTGCCCGTCGAGGTAGGCGGCACCGGCGAGGAAGCGGTCGACGCGGTTGCCCGGCTCGATGCGGGACATCGCGTAGTCGCCCCACAGCAGGCCGTCGTCCGTGCGGCCGGGCTTGTAGTCGACGGTCTGCAGCTCGCGGCCGTCGCCGCCGAGCACCGTCAGGTACTCCGGCCCGTCGAGGACGAAGCCCTCGAAGTTCCGCAGCACGTTGCGGGCGCTGCGGGAGGGTGCGTACACGTCCATGAAGTAGTCGGTGAGCGAGCGGGCGTCCGCGTCGGACAGCGGGTACGTGTACTGCGGCTCGATGCCGAACGCCTCCTCGAGCGTCGCCGGCCACTGCCCGGACACGACCTCCTCGCGCGTCGACCAGCCGCGGAACATCTCCACGACGTGCTCGTAGTAGTCGGCCCGGCTCATCCGGTAGTCGTCGGCGTGGGTGACGCCGGCGGCGACGTCGTCGGCCGGGAGCGTGATGGGTCGGGGCTGCGACGGCGTGCCGTCCGGCGCGTAGGTGGTGACGGTGGTGCCGGGTGCCGTCTTGAGCATCATCTCGGCCCGGCCGTCGCCGTCGAAGTCCATGACGGGGAACTGCGTGTAGTGCGCCCCGGCCCGGACGTTCACGCCAAGGTCCATGCGCCACAGCTGCGTGCCGTCGAGCTCGTAGGCGTCGACGTACACGTTGCCCGTGTACCCGACCTGCGAGACGTCCTTGGCGTTCGACGGGTCCCACTTCACGACGAACTCGTACTGCCCGTCGCCGTCGAGGTCGCCCACGCTCATGTCGTTGGCGGCGTACGTGTAGGCCTCGCCGGCGGGCGTGACGCCGTCGGCCGGCTTGTTCAGCGGGATGTCGTGGTGCCCCTCCCACGGCGTGACGTCGGGGCTGACGTCGACCTCGACCCCGTCGACCACGGCGGCGACGCGGTAGACGGACGTGGCCGTGCCGCCCGCGTCGAGCAGGTTCGTCGCGCCCTCGACGGTGTCGACGAGGGTCCCGTCGCGGTAGACCGCGAACCGGGGACCGGTCTGCGTGCCGGCGGTGGCACCGGTCACCTCGGGGGCGAGCAGCCGCCAGGAGACGAACACCCCCTCGGAGGTGGCGACGGCGACGAGCCCGCGGTCGAGGCGCTCGAGCTGGACGGCGGTCGTGCGGTGGCCGTGCCGGGCTGCGGCCGCGTCGGACGCGGCGGCCGGTGCGCCCGGGCCGGCGGGGACGGGCCCGGCGGACGCGGGTGCAGCGGCACCGGCGAGGGCCAGTGCGGCGATGCACGCGGTCGCGGGCAGGGCGGTCAGGACGGGCACACGTCGTCGGGTGCGCGGAGTCATCGGTTCCCCTTCCGGCGGACGGGCGCCGCGCGGTCGTCGGTGACCGCGAAGACGGCGTGGAATGCGCTCTCCCGTCCGGTTTGATCGATTCAACGCGCTCCGCGGCGCCAGGTCAACACCCTCGGCCGCACGGGCCGCCGCGTGCGTGCGGGTGAGGTCCGCGGCACCGGCGCGGAGCGGCCCGAGCGGCGAGGGGCCACCCCCTACACTCGGGGGGTGATCTTCAAGGCGGTGGGCGACGCGCGCCCGTACCCGGACCACGGGCGCGTCACCCCGGCCCAGTGGGCCGACGTGCCGCCGCGGCAGGTGCGCCTGGACGAGCTCGTCACGACGAAGCGGACGCTCGACCTCGACGCCCTCCTGGCCGAGGACTCGACCTTCTACGGCGACCTGTTCGCGCACGTCGTGCAGTTCAAGGGCGTCATGTACCTCGAGGACGGGCTGCACCGCGCCGTCCGCGCCGCACTCCAGCAGCGTGCGCTCCTGCACGCGCGCGTCCTGGTGCTGAGCTGAGGCAGGGGGCGGATGAGCGAGCAGGACAAGGCCCGGCAGGTCCGCCGGCGGCACATGCACGAGCGGCAGGCCGTCGTGTTCGGCGTCCTGCTGGCGGGTCTGGCCGTGGCGGGCGTCGGGTCCGCGGCGCTGTACACGGAGAGCCTCTCGCTGCCGTTCCTCGAGCGCGGCTTCTCCGGCACCGCCACCCCCACCTCGACCGCCGCCCCCGTCTACTGCCCGCCGGAGGGCGCGCTGCCCGTCGCCGCGGACCAGGTCCAGGTCAACGTGCTCAACGGGGCCGACCGCGCGGGGCTCGCCGCCTCCACGGCCGGTGCCCTGCGGGAGCGCGGGTTCGCGGTGATCAGCGAGGGCAACGGCCCCAGGACGACCGGGGTCGCGCGCATCATCTACGGCGTCCACGGCGTCGCGGCGGCCTACTCCCTGCACGCGCACGTGCCCGACGCGCAGCTGACGTTCAGCTCGCGCCCGGACGCCGTCCTGGACATCGTCCTCGGCACCGAGTTCGCGGAGCTGCTGCCGCCCGAGCAGGTCCTGCTGGAGGCGTCGACCCCCCTGGAGGGCCCCGAGGGCTGCATCCCGTTCGCGGAGCTCGCCGAGGCGGCGCAGCAGGCGCCCACCCAGGAGCCGGCCCCCGCGGGCTGACCCGACCGGGCCGTCGGCCCGCGGCGTGTCGGCCCGACCGGTACGACCCCGACGGCGGTGCGGGTCCGCGCCGTCGTGACGCGGACCCGCACGCGTCAGTGCGTGAGCTCCGTCCCGCCCGGCACAGACGCCGGCGTGGCCGGCTCGTCGTGCGTGCCGCGCCACCGGGCCACGACCCGCATGAGGTGGTAGAGCCCGATCGCGGCGGCGGTCCCGAGCGCGATCCCCTCGAACCGCAGCTCACCGGCCGCCCACGAGTAGTTGGCGATGCCGACGATGAGGGCCACCGCGGCCGGCATCAGGTTGACCGGCGAGGAGAAGTCGACCCGGTTCTGCACCCAGATCCGGGCGCCCAGCAGCCCGATCATCCCGTACAGCACGGTCGCGGCACCGCCGAGCACGCCGTCGGGGATCGTCGCGACGAGCGCGCCGAACTTCGGCGACAGCGACAGCAGCAGGGCCGTCCCCGCCGCCACCCAGTAGGCGGCCGTCGAGTAGACGCGCGACGCCGCCATGACGCCGATGTTCTCGGCGTACGTCGTGGTGCCGGAGCCTCCACCCGTCCCCGCGAGCGTCGTCGCCAGGCCGTCGGCGACGAGCGCGCGCCCCACGTACGGGTCGAGGTCGGTGCCGGTCATCGCGGCGACCGACTTCACGTGCCCGACGTTCTCGGCGACGAGCACCAGCACGACGGGCAGGAACAGGCCGAGCACGGCCAGGTCGAACGTCGGCGTGACGAACGGCGGCAGCCCCACCCACGCGGCCTCGCCGACCGCCTCGAGGTCGACCTCGCCGCGGACCAGCGCGACCGCGTACCCGACGAGGACGCCCACGAGGATCGACAGCCGCCCGAGGATGCCCCGGAACAGCACGGTGACGAGCACGATCGCCAGCAGCGTGACGGTCGCGGTCACCGGCGCCGCGCGGAAGCCCGAGCAGCCGTCGTCGGTGCACGAGCCCCACGCCGCCGGAGCGAGGTTGAACCCGATGAGCGCGACGATGGTCCCCGTGACCACCGGCGGCATCAGCGCGTCGATCCAGCGCGTGCCGGCCAGGTGCGCCACGACGCCGACCACCGCGAGCGCGAGGCCGGTCACGAGGATGCCGCCGACCGCGACGGACTGGCCGCCCGCGGCGGTGGCCGCACCGATCGGCGCGATGAACGCGAAGCTCGAGCCCAGGTAGCTGGGCAGGCGGTTGCGCGTCAGCAGCAGGAACAGCGCCGTGCCGAGGGCCGAGAAGAACAGCGTCGTCTGCGGCGAGAAGCCCGTGATGAGCGGGACGAGGAACGTCGCGCCGAACATCGCGACGACGTGCTGCATCCCGATGCCGGCCGTCCGGCCCCAGGACAGCCGCTCGCCCGGCGCCACCACCTCGCCCGGCGCGACGGACCTGCCGTCCCCGTGCACCGTCCAGCCCCAGCCCGCCACGTCACCACGCTCCTTCGCACCGGTGCCCGGCACCGCGCGCGGCGCACCGCGCCGAGGGTAGTCCGGCCATGTGACCGGGACGTCACACGTCCGGGCGGGCGCGCCCGCGGCCGGCTCGCCGGGCGACCCCCGGCGCCCCGTGGCACGGTGGGGGCCCACGCTCCGCCAGACGCAGGAGGCCGACCATGTCCGTCCCCACGACGCCCGACGAGCACGACGACGCCACGACCGGCGGCGCCCCCGACCCCGTGACGGGGACCGCGCCCGTCGCCGACCCCGCACCGGACGACGTCGAGGTCGACCGCGACGACCCGACGCAGCAGCGCGGTCTGGTCCCGCCCGCCCCGGGCTCGAACCTCTCGGGGACGCCCGTCGCCCCGCCGCCGCCCCGCGACCAGCCCCTCTGAGCCGGTGCCGGCGCCCGCCGTCGCGCGGGCGCCGGGAGGTGGACGGCCCGTAGCCGCCCTCCGCGGGGGCCCTGTCCCGTAGCCTGGCGCCGACGCCCCGCCGGCTCCGGAGGTCACCCTGATCGGCACCACCGCTCCCGCGCGCCCGCGTGCCGTCACGGCGGCCGTGTGGGTCGGCTTCGTCCTGGCGCACGTGTGGCTCACGCGCCTGGGCTCCCTCGTCCTGCTGAACCAGTCCTTCGGCGACGTCGACCTGTACCGGCGCTGGATGGAGGCGGGCCTGACGCAGGGCTGGTGGCCCGTGCTCGACGAGGCGTGGGTGTACCCGGCGGGCGCGATCGTCCCGCTGCTGGCGCCGACCCTCGTCGCGGGCACCGCGGCCGGCGGTGCGTACGTGCTCGGCTGGTGCGTGCTGGTCACCGCGCTCGACGCGCTCGCGGTGTCCGCGCTGCTGCGCCGCCCCGGCGGTCACGTGGCGGCCGCGTGGTGGCTCGCGTTCCTCGTGCTGCTCGGGCCCGTCGCGATCGGCCGGCTCGACTCGGTGGTCGCGCCGCTGTCGGTGCTCGCGCTGCTGGCGGCGCTGTCCTCGCCGCGGGCGTCCGCCGCGCTCGTCACCGCCGGCGCCTGGGTCAAGGTCTCCCCCGGCGCGGCGATCGTGCCGCTGGCGCTGGCGGCCCGGCGTCCGTGGCGGGACGTCGTGGCACCGGCGGCCGCCGTGTGCGCCGTCGTCGTCGGCACGGTCGTCGCGCTCGGCGGCGGGCGCAACGTCGCGTCGTTCGTGCTCGAGCAGGGGTCGCGCGGGCTGCAGATCGAGTCGGTGGGCGCCACGCCGTGGCTCGTCGCGGGCCTGTGGTCGCCCGCGGTGCAGCGCTACCTCAACAGCGAGCTGGTCACCTACGAGATCGCCGGCCCGGGGACGCAGGGCATGGCGGACGTGCTCGGGGCGGGGCTGGTCGTCGGGGTCCTGCTCGCGTCCGCGGTGCTGTGGTGGTGCCGCCGCCGCGACGGGGCGGCGTTCTGGACGGACGATGCCCTGCGCGGCGACTTCGTGGTGCGCGGGGCGTTCCTCATGGCGCTCGTGCTCATCGTCGCGAACAAGGTCGGCAGCCCTCAGTTCATGACGTGGCTCGCCCCGCCCGTCGCGGTCGCGCTGGCGCTGCGCCGGCCCTGGTGGGGGCGGACGGCCCTCGTGGTCGCCGGCATCGCGGCGGCGACGCAGGTCGTCTACCCGTGGTGGTACCTGGACGTGCTGTACGGGCGCCCGGCGGTGACGCTGCTGCTCGCCGCCCGCAACGTCGCGCTGGTCGTCCTGCTCGTCGTGACCGTCGTGCACCTGCTGCGCCCGCCGCACGCGGCGGACGAGGCGCGCGTCGGCCGGGTGCGCGTCGGCCGGGCACGCCCCCGGGCGACGACGGAGGTCGTCACCGGGGACGGCCCGGCCGAGGGGCGGTCGGAGCAGGACCCGTCAGGCGCCGTGGGCGGCGAGCCAGGCGAGCAGGTAGGCCCGCGAGCTCCCGTCGTCGACCGAGGTGTCGGGTAGCGCGAGGGCGTCCTCCCACGCGGCCGACGCCTCCTCCGGGCCCGCGAGCGCCCGGTACATGAGCAGGTAGTCGCCGAACATGACGTCGGCCCCGTCAGGTGCAGCCTCCTCGACGGCGGCCGTGATGGTCTCCGGCTCGACGCCGACGGCCAGGTAGTCGGACACCGGGCCCATCGGGATGAGCAGGATCCCGAGCATGGCGCTCGGCTCGGGGCTGAACCACGTCGCCCAGTCGCGCTTGCCGCCCCAGTTGAGGGCGACGACGCGGTGCTCGAAGCCGTCGAACACCGGGTCCTCGAGGTCGGGCGCCGTCCAGTACGTGCGCGCGCTCGCCGCCTCCGTGGACGTCAGCCACGTGGCCTGCGTCCGGAGCGCGTCCTGCCCGGACGCCTCCGCCCACAGCCCGACGCCGTTCCACGCGTTGACCGCCTCCGACGCGGACTCCTGGTTGTTCCCGTCCGCGAACGGGGACGTGCCGGACGCCCACGCGTGGCCCGCGTACGGGTCGAACGTGCGCAGCTGCGGCAGGGCGTCGGACGGCTGCGCGGCGGCGATGTCCGCCGCGAGCAGGTCCATCACCGGGCGCACGTCCTCCACGAGGTCCGGGTCGTCCGCGCCGAGCAGGCCGGCGGCGGACAGCAGGTAGCCGTAGTGGAAGTGGTGGTCGTTGAGCTCGTCCGAGCCGAAGGACGCGGTACGGCCGATCACCGAGCGCACCTGCTCGTCGTAGACGAAGCAGCGGGCGTCGCGCTGCGCGCACCCGTCCGGCTCGGCCCACTCCCGCAGGGCGTCGGCGGTGCGCGTGCGCAGCTCGGCCACCACGTCGTCCGCGCCGAGCGTCTCGCCGAGGACGACGAGGGTCGCCGCGCGGTACAGGTGCTTGCCGCCGAAGTAGGTGTCGGACGCGAACGCCTCCGTGGCGGCGACGTCGGCCGCGAGCTGGTCGAGGACCGCCGTGCGACGGTCCTCCCCGACGTCGGCGAGGTCGAGGACGCCCGTCGGCTCGACGGTCGGGACGTCCGCGACCAGGTGGGACCCGGCGCACAGCTCCAGCGCGCCGTACACGCTGCGGTACGTGCCGAGCCCGCAGCCCTCGCGCTCCGGCTGGGTGCCCTCGCGGTGGTGCGGCATGAGCGCGTACGCGGTGGGCGCGCCGCCGGCGGTCCGGTAGGTGAGCGTGGTGCGGGCGACCCGCTCGTCCACGCCGTAGGCGACGTCGACGCCGGTCACGGGCTCGCGAGCGGCGTCCGCGAGCACGGTCGCGGCGTCGTCGGACGCGTCGTCGGGGAGGGCGTACCAGCTCGCGGTCTCGCCCTGCTCCAGGGTGAGACGGCCGTCGGCCAGCGCTCCGTCCGGTGCGGTGAGCGCCCACGTCGTGCCGGCGACCTCGGCGGTGGCCGTGCCGTCGGACGCCGCACCGAACCCGGCGCCCGCCCCCGACCCGACCGCGGCCGCGGCGGTGAAGGACACGAACGGCGAGCCGCCGGCGATCGTGACGTCGCCGAGCGCCTCCCCCGCGGCGTCGAGCAGGCGCACGGTCACCGCGACCGGGTCGGCCGCGACGACCTGCGCCGAGGCGGCGCCGACGTCCACGGTCACGGCCGGCACGTGCGGGCCGAGGATCGCCCGCTCGCTCGTCACCGGGTCGGGCAGCCCCACCGTGAAGCCGCCGTCCGCGAGGGCGAACGACAGGGGCAGCGGGAACACCGGCTGCGGCTCCTCGCCGAAGACGAGGCCCGAGTACCAGCGGTTGGAGGGCGGCACGACGCCGTCGGCGAGCCGCACGGGCGTCACCTTCGCGTCCGCGGCCTGCGTGACGGCGGCGGTGAGCGCCGCCGTGTCGACCTCGGGCGGGTCGGCGGTCGCGGGGCCGTCGTGCGACGGCGCGGCGGGTGCCCCGTCGGGGCCGGCCGCCGCCTCACCGCCCGACCAGGGCCGGAGCACGACGAGCACCGCGGCCAGGACCACGACGAGGAGGGCGCCGGCGGCGAGCCACAGCGGGCGCGGGCGTCGGGCGGCCGTCACGGGCGCAGCCCACCGACGTAGGTGCGCACCTGGTCCGCGACCGTGCTGACGAGCCCGTCGTTCTCGAGCTCCATCACCGCGACGACCGGCGTTCCCGTGCTGACGAGGCCGTCGCCGGCCCCGTCGACGAGCTCGTCGCTCGCGACGCGGACGACGGCCTGCGCCGCGCCCGCGACGGTCTCGACGTCGACGCGCTCGACCCGGCCGCGCAGGCGGGACTGGTCGGGCAGCACGAGGGTGACCTCGGCACGGTCCGGGACCCGCGCGTACTCCGTGGCCGACAGCGTGTACTCGGCCTGCACGTAGAGGGAGTCGGCGAGCTGGACGGTCGCCATCTGGCCCGCCGCGGGCACGAAGGTGCCGCGGGCGGCGGCGACGTCGGTGACCCGGCCGGCGCCGCTGGCGTGGACGACCAGGCGCCCGTCGGCGTCGAGCGAGGTCAGCTCCGGGGGCTCGGCGACCAGCCCGTTGCGCAGGTCGTAGGCGAGGGTCGCGGAGTCGACGACGAACAGCGGGTCGCCCTCGGCGACCTCGTCGCCGACCTGGACGAGCTGGTCGGCCACGAGGCCCGCGTAGGGCGTCCCGACGGTGTAGGTCTGCGCGAGGATCTGCGCGGAGTCGCTCGTGGCGCGTCCGCGGGTGTCGTTGAGGTGGAACGTGGCGAGTGCGGCCACGGCGAGCACGGCGAGCGTGCCGAGCATCAGGCGGAGACGGCTGGCCCAGGTCATCGGGTACCTCCGGGGGTCAGGGCGTCGGCGGGTGCGACGGCGTGGGGTGCGGGGGCGGCGGCACGCTCGGCGCGCCGTGCTGCGCGCAGCTCGGCGCGCGCGCGGCGGCCCTCCCGCCACGCGGTGACGACGAACCCGCCGAGGATCAGGGTGTTGGTGGCGTTCCACGCGAGCGCGAGCGTGAGCTGCCCGCTGTCGGCCGCCTTCCAGGCGGCGACGACCGTGGTGACGAGCAGGAACTGGAAGAACAGGACCTGCGGCTGCATGAACGCGAACGGCGAGCGGTAGGCGCCCTTGCGCCCGGTGACGTGCCAGGCCTGCTCACGGCGCAGCACCGCGTTGACGAGCGCACGCACGTAGATCGGGAACGACACCGACGCGAGCAGCAGCACCTCCCAGCGGAAGGAGCCGAGCGTGTAGAACGCGAGCACGACCTGCATGACGTAGAAGCCGGCGTAGTACAGGAGCCAGGTCGTCCACGTGATCGTCAGGTTCATCGGGGACAGGTCGAAGTAGATCTCCAGCGGCGGCACGAGCAGCAGGAGCAGCGGCGCGATGCCCGTCAGGTAGTGGGTCGCGGTGACGGCGTACTGGATGCGCTGGTCGGTGGTGAGGTTGCGCTTCCGGGAGAACGGGTTGTGCGTGAGCATGATCTCGAAGCCGCCGGTCGCCCAGCGCAGCTGCTGCTTCGTGTACGCCTCGACGGTCTCGGGGGTGTCGCCGATCGCGAGCGTCGTGGGGATGTAGACCGTGCGCCAGCCCTTCTCGTGCAGCATGAGCGAGGTCCACACGTCCTCGGACTTGGAGTCGGTGTAGATGCCGCCGACCGAGTCGATGGCCGCGCGCCGGTAGATCACGTTCGTGCCGACGCAGAACGCCGCGTTGAACCGGTTCCGGCCGGGCTGCACGTAGCGGTAGAAGACCGCCTGCATGTACCCGGCGCCGCGGCTGATGATCGTGTCGTAGTTGCCGTACGTCTGCGGGGTCTGGACGAACGCCACGTCGGACGAGGCGAAGAACGGCACCGTCTCGTGCAGGAACTGGGGCAGCGGCACGAAGTCGGCGTCCAGCACCACGAAGTACTCGCTGCGCGTCAGCGACAGCGCGTGGTTGATGTTGCCGGCCTTGGCCCCACCGCTCGACAGGCGGCGCACGTAGCGGGCACCCAGCTCGGCGGCGAGGTCGCGCACGGCGTCCGAGCGGCCGTCGTCGAGCACGTACGTGTCGTGGCGGCCGTGCAGGGCGACGGCCGCCGTGACCGTCCGCCGGATCGTCTCGAGGTCCTCGCCGTAGGTCGTGATGAAGACGTCGACCGTGACCGGCCGGTCCTCCAGGTACATCTGCCAGCGGTGCGGCTCGTCCTCGGTGCCCTCGCGCAGGATCTCGGCGACGTCGTACAGCCGCTCCTGGGCGTGGTGGAACGCGAAGCCGCGCGGGTTGTGACCGCTCGACAGGACGGTCCACATCGCCAGCAGCGCGTGGGCGACGAGGACCGTCTCGGCGAGGATCACCATCGTGTAGGGCAGCCAGTCGCCCCGGTTGGCCGGGTTCAGCAGGAACGCGGCGTAGACCACCACGCCGGCGGCGGCGAGCAGGACGAGCAGCATGAGCGACGGGCTCTGCGCCGCCTCGTTCTCCGGCGAGCGGGTCCGGCGCGGCGTGCGGTCACGCGGGCTGCGGGCGTCGTCGGTGCGGCGCGGGTCGAGGAGCAGTCGGTCGAAGGTCGTGGACACGCAGGCCCCCAGGCGGTCGTCGTCATCGAGGTGCGGCGGCGACCCGGGAGGGGGGCGACGTCGCGGTGGCGACGGCGTCTTCGGCGTCCGGTCGTACGCGGCGGTCGAGCGGGTCCCGGTGGCTCCGGGGGCATCGGCACCGCGTGATGTCGACGACGCTACGACAGGGATCGGGAGGACTGTCACGAACTCGGACCATCGGGACGAACACGGACGACCGTGCTTATTCGAATCAGCGCCCTGGTGGCGGCGCCCTGACCAGCGCGGACGCGTCACGTGTCCGGCGTGTGAACTTTCGTGGCGAGTCGTCCCAGGTCTTGCGATCCGGACTGGACGGCCGACCTGGTGGGGCCGCGGCGGCCGCCGGGACGACGACGGGGCGGGGACCGCACCGGTCCCCGCCCCGTCGTCACGTCCGCGTCACGCCAGGTGCGGCGCGACCTCCTCGGCCACGAGCTGCAGGTGCTCGAGGTCGTGCAGGTCCAGGACCTGCAGGTACACCCGCTGCACCCCCTGCGACGCGAGCGTGCGCAGCCGCTCGACCGCCTCGCCCGTCGTGCCGGCGATGCCGTGCTCGCGCAGCTCGGGCACCTCCCGGCCGATCGCCGCCGCGCGGCGCGCCACCTCGGCCTCGTCCCGGCCCACGCACAGCACGAGCGCGACCGACTGGACGAGCGTCCCCGGGTCGCGGCCCTGCTCGACGCACACCTCACGCAGGCGCGCGATGCGCCCCGGCACGTCCGCGAGCTCGGGGAACGCCTGGTTGTACTCGGCCGCGAAGCGTGCGGCGAGGCGCGGCGTGCGCGTCGGGCCGTTGCCGCCGACGATCACCGGGACGCCGGCGCGCGACGGGTCGAGCGGCGACTGCTGCACCGGCTTCGGCAGCGCCGGGGAGTCGGTCAGCGTGTAGTGCTCGCCGCGGTGCTCGAACCGCTCGCCGACGGGCGTCCCCCACAGCCCCGTGACGACCTCGAGCTGCTCGGTGAGGATGCCGAACCGCTTCTCGGGGAACGGGATGCCGTAGGCGGAGTGCTCCTCGGCGAACCACCCCGCACCCAGGCCCAGCTCGACGCGGCCGCCGGACATCTGGTCGACCTGGGCGACCTGGATCGCCAGCACGCCCGGGTGCCGGAACGTCGCCGACGAGACGAGCGTGCCCAGCCGGATCCGGCTCGTCTCGCGCGCGAGGCCGGCGAGCGTCGTCCACGCGTCGGTCGGCCCGGGCAGGCCGTCGCCGCCCATCGTCAGGTAGTGGTCGGAGCGGAAGAAGGCGTCGAAGCCCAGGTCCTCGGTCGCCCGGGCGACGGCGAGCAGGTCGTCGTACGTGGCGCCCTGCTGGGGCTCGGTGAAGATGCGCAGGTCCATGCCGCCAGCCTCGCACGCCCCGCACCCGCGCCCGCCACGCCGCCCCCGCCCGCCGCTCCCACCACCGGCACCACCACTCGACGGGGGGAGGTCCGGCGGCGGGCGCAGGCGTCGACGTGCCGCCCGGGCCCGCGTCGGGCACCGTGGTCACGTGCACGAGGCCACCCCGCTCACCGCCGCGCTGGAGGTCGCCGACTGGCGACGCCGGGTCGCGGAGACCTACGCGCAGGTGCGCGCGATCGCCCGCGACGACCCCGCCGGAGCCCACGCCGTGTGGGTGCAGCAGCGCGACGAGCTGTTCGCCGAGCACCCCGCCTCGCCCCTCACCCCCGACGCGCGCGCGGAGTTCGCCGGCCTCGACGTCGCCCCCTACGACCCCGCGTACCGGTTCCGCGTCGCCGTGGAGCCGGCGGCGGAGCAGCGCCTGGAGATCGCGACGGGTACCGACGGGGTCGTCGGGTTCGACCGCATCGGCACCGTCGACCTGCCGGGCGCGGGCCGCGTCGCGGTCTGGTCGCTGCGGGGGTACGGCGGAGGCCTGTTCCTGCCGCTGAAGGACGCCTCGGCCGGCGCCGAGGGCGGCACGTACGGCGGCGGACGGTACGTGCTCGACACCGTCAAGGGCGCCGACCTCGGGTGCGACCACGTCGGCCGCCTCGTCGTCGACCTGAACTTCGCCTACAACCCGTCGTGCGCGTACGACCCCCGGTGGGCGTGCCCGCTGGCGACCCGTGCGAACACGGTGGACGTCGCGGTGCCGGTCGGCGAGCGGGCGCCGTCCCCGGTGCTCGCCGCCCGCCCCTGACGCGGGACCCGGCCCGGGTCAGACCTGGCAGACCGGGCAGCGGTACAGGTTGCGGGTCGCCATCTCCTCCATGAGCACGGGCGTGCCGCACACCCGGCACGGCAGGCCCGTGCGCCGGTACACCCAGTGCCGCACCGTGGGGTCGTGGCGCGCGAGCTCCCGGCCGTCGGCGTCGAGGTCCTCACGCGTGAGCATGACGCCCTCGCGGATGCCGTCGGCGAGCAGGTCGGCCCAGTCGTGCCACAGCGCGCGGACCGTCCCGGCGGGCACGCGCCGGCCGGGCGTCCACGGGTCGAGCCGGGCGCGGAACAGCAGCTCCGCCCGGTAGACGTTGCCGATCCCGGCGACGACGGACTGGTCCATGAGCAGCTGCCCGACCGGCACGGCCCGCCGCGTGACGCGCCGCACGACCTCCTCGCCGGCGGCGTCCACGTCCTCCGCCGTCACCGGGTCCGGCCCGAGGCGCGCCCGTACCGCGTCCGCCTCGTCGGGCGTCAGCACCTCGCACGCCGACGGTCCCCGCAGGTCGGCGACGAACGTGTCCGTCGCGAGCCGCACCCGCACCTGCCCGACCGGCGGCGGCGGCCACGCGAGGCCCTCGGGGGCGGGGTGCTCGGACTCCTCCTCGCTCACCCGCAGCCGGGTGGCGGGACGCACGCGGGGCGCCCCGAGGCTGCCGGGGGCGGCGTCGCCGTCGGTGAGCGGGCTGACCTGCCCGTACAGGTCCCACGCGCCGTACAGGCCCAGGTGGACGCGCAGCACGTCGCCGGAGTCGAACGGGCAGAACAGCTGCTTGCCGACCGCGGTGGCGCCGACCATCGTCCGGCCGTCGAGCCGTGCGGCACCGTCCGCGAACCGTCCCTGCGGGGAGGAGACGGCGACCGGGCGGCCCACGAGGTCGAGCGTCAGCTGCCGGGCGATGCGGTGGACGGTATGACCCTCGGGCACGGCCGCCACCCTACGGGCGGGCGTCGCCGCCGGCGCGCGGATGCCGAGGAGCCGCCGAGCGGGCAGGATCGCGGCGGACGGCCGCGTCCGGGAGACGGGGGGCAGGGGTGGAGCCGAGCACGGTGCAGGACAGCGGGGCGACCGCGGCCACGCCCCCGCACGGCGGGCGGCCGCGGCGCCGGCGTCTGCTCCGCGTGCTCACCGGGCTGGCCGTCACGGTGCTGGTGCTCGTGCTCGCCGTCGTCGTCGCGTTCCAGGTCAGCTACTGGCCGACGACGCTGCTGCTGCGGTACCAGCCCGACCTCAACGGCACGGCCGCGCAGGAGTCGCTCGCGCGGCACGTGCCCGACGGCGTCGAGGAGATCCTCGACGAGCGGTACCGGCCCGACGACCCCGACGGACGCCTCGACGTCTTCCGGCCGGCGGACGCGACGGGACCCCTGCCCGTCGTCGTGTGGGTGCACGGCGGCGCGTTCGTCGCCGGCACCAAGGACGGGACCGCGTCGTACCTGAAGATCCTCGCCTCGCACGGCTACACGACGGTGTCGGTCGAGTACACCAAGGCGCCCGAGCGGCACTACCCGTACCAGGTCGAGCAGGTCGCCGACGCCATCCGTCACGTGGTCCGCCACGCCGACCGCCTGCACGTGGACCCCGAGCGGATCGTGCTGGCCGGCGACTCCGCGGGCGCGCACCTGGCCGCGCAGACGGCGCTCGCGGTCTCGGACGACGACTACGCGCGCGCGGCCGGGCTGCCGCAGGCGGTCGACCGGCGGCAGGTGCGCGGCGTGGTCCTCGCCTGCGGCGCGTACGACCTGACGCTGCCCGACTACGGCGACGGCCTCGCCGGCCGGCTGCAGCGAGACATCCTGTGGGCCTACACGGGTGAGAAGGGGTTCGAGAGCGACCACCGGGTGTCGTTCGCCTCGCTGCCGCAGCACGTGTCCTCGACGTTCCCGCCGACGTTCGTCACGGCCGGCAACGGCGACCCGCTCGAGCCGCACTCGCACGCGCTCGCGGACGCGCTGGAGACGCAGGGGGTCGACGTCGACGCCCTGTTCTTCCCCGCCGACCGGCGTCCGGAGGTGCCGCACGAGTACCAGTTCGACCTCGACGAGGAGCCCGGCCCCGAGGCCCTCGACCGCATCCTCGCGTTCCTCGAGCGCGTCACGGCTCCCTGACGCCGCTTGACCGGGGCGTGGCCGGCCGGGACGCTGGCGCGCGATGACCACGACGGTGACCCTCACCCCTCGGTCGGCCGCCGTGCTGGCCGTGTGCGGAGCCGTGCTCGGCGCGGCCCTCGGCCTGGCCCTCACGCCGCTGGCCACCTGGGCCGACCGGGTCGGCGTCCCCGTCCCCTGGTTCCTCGACCTGCTGATGCGCACGCCGCGGTGGGTGGAGGTCGCCGCACCCGCGGTCGTGGCCGCCGTCCTGGGCCTGTGGGTCTGGGACGAGTGGCGCAAGGAGACGCTGTCGCTGACCGTCGAGCCCGACGGCCTCGTCGTCCGGCACGCCGGACACGCCCGCTACGTGCCGCGCACGCAGGTCGGCACGGTGCACCGCGACGGCGACGACCTGGTCGTCCTGGACGAGCGGGGCGGCCAGCTGGTGCGCGCCGACGCCGACGTGCTGCTGCGGCGCGCCGCGGCCGCGCTGCGCGACGCGGGCTACCCCTGGTCCGACGACGGCGACCCGTACGCCGCCGCATGGACGACCTGGGTCGCGGGGCGCCCCGGGACGCCGTCCGGGGCGGACGACCTGCTGGCGCGCCGGCGCGCGGCGGTCGCCGCGAAGGACCACGCCGCGGCCCAGGAGCTCGCGGCGGCGCTCGCCGCCGTCGGCGTCGCCGTGCGCGACCGGCGGGGCGAGCAGCAGGTGCGCACCGTCGGCGTCCGCTGAGCGAGACCGCTGGACGAGCACATCGTCTCGGATCATGGGACATTGCCGGGGTGGCCTGCGGACCCTGTGCTTCCATGACCGGCATGGCACGCCCTGACCCGACCTGCACGCGCCCGGCTCCCGCCGCGGCGTGCATGTGTCGCGGCGTCATGTGTCGGCGCTGAGCTGACCCGCGGGCCCCGCCCGCCCGGCCGTCCCCCACGGCAGTCCGCGCCCCACCGGCGCCACCCCCACCGGCCCGCCAGCCCCGCGGCCGCCCCGCCGCGTGACCCGCGTGCCCCGACGAAGGAACGTCCCCCGTGATCGAGCTGTCCGCCCTGCGCAAGGTGTACCCGTCCGCGGACGGGCCCGTCGTCGCGCTCGACGGCATCGACCTGTCGGTCGGCCGCGGCGTCGTGCACGGCATCGTCGGGCGCTCCGGCGCCGGCAAGTCGACGCTCATCCGGTGCCTGACCGGCCTGGAGCAGCCGACGTCCGGCACGGTGACCGTCGACGGCGTCACGCTGACGGGGCTGTCGGAGAAGCAGCTGCGGACCGCCCGCCGCAACATGGGCATGGTCTTCCAGCACGTGAACCTGCTCGACTCGCGCACCGTCGCCGCGAACGTCGCCTACCCGCTGGAGGTCGCCGGCGTGCCGCGGGACCGGCGCCGCGCCCGCGTCGCGGAGCTGCTCGACCTGGTCGGGCTCGGGCACCGCGGCTCGGCGTACCCGGCGCAGCTGTCAGGCGGGCAGAAGCAGCGCATCGGCATCGCCCGTGCGCTGGCCACCGAGCCCGCGGTCCTGCTGTGCGACGAGCCGACGTCCGCCCTCGACGGCGAGACGACCCGGCAGATCCTCGGCCTGGTCCGCGACCTGCGCGACCGCCTCGGCATCACCGTCGTCGTCATCACGCACGAGCCGTCCGTGGTGCGGGAGGTCTGCGACGAGGTGACGCTGCTCGAGCACGGCCGCGTGGTGCAGTCGGGGCCGCTGACCGACGTGGTCACCGCCACCGGGTCGCCGCTGTCCCGTGCGCTGGTCCCCGTGCCGGACCTGCCGCCCGACGCGGGCCGGCACCTCGTCGAGGTCACGTACGCCACGGACGACGTCGCGACGCGCGACGCGTTCGCCGCCGTCGCGTCGCTCGGCGACGACGTCGAGGTCGTGTCCGCGACCGTCGAGCCGCTCGCCGGGCGCCGGGTCGGCCGGCTGCTGCTGGACGCGCCCCGCGGCGGCACGGACGACGTGGTCGCCCGGCTGCGCACCGCCGGGATGGACCCGGTGGTCACGGGACGGGACGGCGTGGGCGCCGACGTCGTCGGCACGGGCACGGAGGGGGTCGCCTGATGGACGGGTTCTGGTCGGAGCTGACGTCGAACCGCGTCATCACCCAGATGCTCCCCGAGGCGACCGTCGAGACGCTGCAGATGGTCGGCCTGTCCGCGCTCGTGACGCTGGTCGTCGGGCTGCCGCTCGGCCTGCTGCTGCGGTCCGTCGCACCCGACGGGCTCACGCCGAACCGCACGACGTCCGCGGTGCTCGGCGTCGTCGTCAACGTGCTGCGTGCGCTGCCGTTCATCATCCTGGCGGTCGCGCTGATCCCCCTGACCCGCGCGCTCGTCGGCACGAGCCTCGGGTGGGAGGCGGCCGTCGTGCCGCTGAGCATCGGGACGATCCCGTTCTTCGCCCGCCTCGTCGAGACGGCCGTGCGCGACGTCGCGCCCGGCAAGGTCGAGGCCGCCCGGGTGATGGGCTCGAGCACCGCGAAGGTGGTGTCCCAGGTCCTCGTCCGCGAGGCCCTGCCGTCGATCGTGTCCGCGTTCACGGTCACCGTGATCTCGCTGATCGGCTTCTCCGCGATGGTCGGGGCGATCGGCGCCGGGGGCCTCGGCTTCCTCGCCATCAGCTACGGCTACCAGCGCTTCGACGCCACCGTCCTCTACACGTCCGTCGTCGTCATCGTCGTCCTGGTCACGCTCGTCCAGGTCGTCGGCGACGCGGTCGCGCGCCGCCTGGACCACCGGTGAGCGCGCAGCCCACGGCCGGGAGGTCCGGCCCGCAGACCCCGCCCTCGACCCGAGGGCGTGCACCGAGAGGAACCACCCCCATGAAGCGAACCGTCCGCACCGCAGCCGTCCTGTCCGCAGCGGCCCTGGTGATGGCCGGCTGCGCGGGCGGCGGGGACGACGAGCCGGCCGGCGGCGGCGCCACCGCCGGGGACGGCGGCACGACGACCCTCGTCGTCGGCGCGAGCCCCGTGCCGCACGCCGAGATCCTGCAGTTCGTGAAGGACGAGCTCGCCGCCGACGCGGGCCTGGACCTGCAGATCGAGGAGTTCACCGACTACGTCCTGCCGAACACGGCGCTGGCCGAGGGCGAGCTCGACGCGAACTACTTCCAGCACCTGCCGTACTTCGAGGCGCAGGTCGAGGAGCAGGGCTTCGACTTCGACCACTTCGAGGGCGTGCACATCGAGCCCTACGGGCTGTACTCGGAGACGGTCGAGTCGGTCGAGGACATCCCCGACGGCGGCACGATCGGCATCACGAACGACCCGGGCAACCAGGCGCGTGCGCTGGACCTGCTGGTCGAGGCCGGGCTGATCACGCTGGCCGAGACCGAGGGCGACCCGACGCTGCTCGACATCGAGGAGAACAGCAAGAACCTCGAGTTCGTCGAGACCGCACCGGAGCAGCTCGTCGTGTCCCTGCAGGACGTCGACGCCGCGATCATCAACGGCAACTTCGCGCTCGAGGCGGGGCTCAACCCGGCCGAGGACTCGCTGGTGCTCGAGTCGGGCGAGGACAACCCGTACGCGAACTTCCTCGCCGTGCGCTCGGAGGACAAGGAGAACGAGGCGATCGTGACGCTCGACGAGCTCCTGCACTCCGACGAGGTGAAGGCGTTCATCGAGGAGCGGTGGCCCACGGGCGAGGTGCTCCCGGCCTTCTGACGCCGGACGTCGCCGTCGCGCCCGCACGGCGTGACCGACGTCCGCCCCTGACGCCCGTCCCCGCACCCGCGGGGGCGGGCGTCGTCGTCGTCGGACGCACCCCGCCGCCTTTTTGCAAACGGGTCGCAGTCTCGGTTACGGTCGTGGCATGAACCACCCCGTCACCCGACCGCGCCGTACCGGCGTGCGCCTCGCCGCCCTCGCCCTGCCGCTCGCGCTCCTCGGCGCCTGCGCCGGCGGCTCGTCCGAGCCCGCCGCCTCGTCCACCCCGTCCGCCTCCCCCGAGGCGACGGCCACCAAGACCGAGGCGGCGGCCGTCACGCCGCGCCTCGTCCTGACCTACGACGGCGGCCTGGTGGTCCTCGACGCCACGACGCTCGAGACGGTCGACACCATCGAGGCGGACGGCTTCCTGCGCGTGAACCCCGCGGGCGACGGCCGGCACGTCATGGTGTCGACGCAGGGCGGCTTCCAGGTGCTCGACGCCGGCACCTGGGCCCAGCCGCACGGCGACCACGACCACTACTGGACGTCGGACCCGGTGCTCACCGACACGGTGTTCGAGGCCGACGAGCCCGGGCACGCGGTCGTCCACGGCGACACGCTCGCCCTGTTCGCCGACGGCACGGGCGAGGTCACCGTCGTCGACCCCGCCGCGGTCGCCGAGGGCGAGGACGCGGTCGTGCGCGAGTACACGACCCCGTCGGCGCACCACGGCGTCGCGGTCGTGCGCACGGACGACACGATGGTCGTCTCCGACGGCACCGAGGACGAGCGCACGGGTGTGCGCCTGCTGGGCGCCGACGACACCGAGATCGCCGCGACCGACCAGTGCCCCGGCGTGCACGGCGAGGCCGTCGCCGCGAACGACGTCGTCACGGTCGGCTGCCAGGACGGCATCGTCATCGTCTCCGGCCAGTCCGTCACCAAGGTCCAGGCGCCCGACGCCTACGGCCGCATCGGCAACCAGGCCGGCGACGAGGACTCCCCCTACGTGCTGGGCGACTACAAGACCGACAAGGACGCCGAGCTCGAGCGCCCGACGCGCGTCACCATCACGGACACCGCCGCGGGCACGCTGCGCGTCGTCGACCTGCCCTCGTCCTACACGTTCCGCTCGCTCGCCCGCGGCGACGCCGGCGAGGCGCTCGTCCTCGGCACCGACGGGCAGATCCACGTGATCGACCCGGCGACGGCCACGCTCACCCGCTCCATCCCCGTGATCGACGCGTGGGAGGAGCCGATGGAGTGGCAGGAGCCGCGCCCGGCGATCCACGTCCTCGACGGCACCGCGTACGTCACCGACCCCGCCACGGACCGCGTCCTCGCGGTGGACGTCGAGACCGGCGAGGTCTGGAACGAGGTGACGCTCGAGGTCACGCCGAACGAGATCACGTCGGCACCCGGCCGCGCGCCGCACGCGCACGGCGACGACGACCACGCCGGCGAGACGGCCGAGGAGCACGCCGAGCACGCGGGCGAGACCGCCGAGGAGCACGCCGAGCACGACCACGAGCACGAGCACGAGCACGGCAGCGAGGGCTGACGCTCCCGCTCACCCGCACGACCACGACGGCCCCGTCCCCCGCCTGCACCGGGGGGCGGGGCCGTCGTCGTCCGTCGCCGACCCTCCCGGCACGGGGTCCGAGGTGGTCAGGAACGAAGAAGTTCCAGGTCAGCGCGCGTCCCTAGCATGAGGACGTCACGACGAGCCGCCCGGGAGGACCCCATGACCGACACCCGCACCGACGCGAGCGAGACCGAGAAGGGTGCCTTCTCCGCCGAGGAGCGCGCCGCGATGAAGGAGCGCGCCGCCGAGGTGAAGAAGGCCCGGCGCGGCAGCAAGGCGGACCCGGAGCCCGAGGTCCTCGCGAAGATCGCCGAGATGCCCGAGACCGACCGCGTGATCGCCGAGGGCATCCACGCGCTCGTCAAGGAGCACGCCCCGCACCTGACGCCGCGCACCTGGTACGGCATGCCGGCGTACGCGAAGGACGGCAAGGTCCTCGTGTTCTTCCAGGCGGCGGAGAAGTTCGGCACCCGCTACGCGACCATCGGCTTCAACGACGTCGCGTCGCTGGACGACGGGACCATGTGGCCCGTCTCGTACGCGGTGACCGCGATGACCGACGCCGAGCGCACCCGCATCGCCGAGCTCCTGCGCCGCGCGGCCGGCTGACGGCTGCCCGCCGCCGGGGCCGACGACGGCGCCCCCGGCCACGACCCCGGACTCCGTCAGGACCCGACCGTGCGGAACCTGACGAGGTCCGGGGTCGTCCGCGTCAGCCGCGGTGAGGGTGCTCCGGGGCGAGCAGCCAGTCGCCGATGCGCTGCGTCATCGCCCGGCCGTGGGGCGTGGTCGGCTGGTCCAGGACGCCGTGCCGGGCGCCGGGCAGGTCCTCCAGCACGACGTCGACACCCGCGTCCGTCGCGTCCTTCGCCCACTCCTCGGCCGAGAACCGCAGCACGTCGAGCTCGCACGTGAGCACGAGCGTCGGCGGCAAACCGGTGGCGTCGCCGTTGGCCGCGAACGCGTACGGGTCACCGATCGCGGGGCCCGCGTAGTTGGCGCAGCACGCGTCCATGAAGTCGTCGGCGAAGGCGTCGCCGGTCACCGCGCGGATGCGGGCGAGCTCCTCCGGCGGGCCGACGGGCCCCGCGTGCACCGCCGTGTACGCGAGGACGAGCGACCGCGGCAGCGGCTCCCCCCGGTCACGCAGCCGCAGCGTCAGCCCGGCGACGAGCGCACCGCCGGCGGACGCTCCGCCGAGGTGCAGGTCGTCGGGTGCGACGCCCAGCGCGTCCGCGTGCTCGCGGGCCCACGCCCACCCCGCCGCGACGTCCTCGAGGGGCACCGGGTGCCGCACGCCGCGCAGCGCCTTGCGGTAGTCGAGGGCCAGGACCGCGACGCCGCGGTGCGCGAGCGCCAGGCCCACCGCGTGCGACTCCGCCATGTCGAGTGTCCCCATGACGAACGCGCCGCCGTGCACCCAGACGCACCCGGCGCGGAGCGGGGCCGCGTCCGGCCCGCCCGGCCGGTACAGCCGTGCCGCCACGGGACCGTTCGGCCCGTCGACCGTCAGGTCCTCGACGTCGACCGACGCCCACTGCGGGAACGCCGCGACCACCTCCTCCGGCGACGGTCCGTCGCCGCGGAACTCGTCGAGGGGCTCGAGCATGGCCAGGAGGCCGGAGAACGGGAGGAGGGGCTCCACGGGTGCGGCGGGGCTGGGGAGGGCGTCGTCGCTCACGGCGTCATGATCCCGGCTCGCCGCGGCTCGCACCGCCGAGGCACGCCGGGCGGACGGCCACCGTCACGCCGGCCGGGCACCGTCCGCGTGCTCGGGCGGCCACACGACGGCGAAGCGCTCGAGCACGATCTCGTCGGACCCGGACCACACCGCACCGCGCGCGGCGCACGTGCGCTCCCAGTAGCGCCGGTGCTCGCGCCGCCAGGACTCCAGCGTCCGGTCGTCCTCGCCCTCGTCGTGGGCGAACTGCGCGTCCACCTCGTCGAACGTCGCGATCCGCAGGTCCGTGCTGCGCAGCACCAGGCGCGGGCGCCCCGCTCCGTCACACGCCACCCAGTGCGCGCCGATGCGCGGCAGCGGCTCACCGCGGGCGGCGAACTCGGCGACGAGCTCGGCCGTCGCGCGCTTGCGCCCGCCGAGCACGACGCCGAGGAGCTCGTCGGACAGGGCCGCCGAGTCGCCGAACCGGTCGACGACGTACTCGTCGCCGGCGACCTGCGGGTGCGCGGCCGCGTACTCCGCCCACATCCGCGCCGCCGCGTCGTGGTCGAGCGGTTCCGGGGCACCGGGCGACGGGGCGGGCGGCGTGGCGGTGGGCGAGGCGGCGGTGGCCGACGCGGCGGTGGTCGGCACTGCAGTGGTCGGCGCCGCGGAGCTCGGCGCCCCGGTGGGTGCCGCGGGCGCCTGCGGCACGGGCAGGCCCGCCAGCCGCCGACCCGCGTCGACGAGCGGGACCCGGGCCAGGGCGTCCACCTGCGTCAGCGGCACCCACGCCGCGTCGTCGCAGGACCCGTCGCGCTCGACCGCCAACGACCCGCCGACGACGTGCGCGCGGTAGACCAGGCGCAGGCCGTGCGCGTCGAGCGCGACGCCGTCGACCCGGTCGGCCGCCGCGACCACGTGCGAGTCGACGCCGAGCAGCCCGTCGAGGACGACCGCGTACCCGGTCTCCTCACGGACCTCGCGGACGGCGGCGTCGGCCGGGTCCTCCCCCGGGTCGATGCCTCCGCCGGGGAGCGTCCAGCGGTCCCCCGCCGCCCAGTGCGCCAGCAGCATCCGGGGCTCGTCCGCCGACTCGTCGAGGACCACCGCGTACGCCGCCACCCGTGTCTGCACCACGCGAGGGTAGAGGGCGCGGCCGGGCAGCCGGGCGGAGGGCAAGGGATTCGAACCCTTGAGCACGGGGTCACCGCGCTAACGGTTTTCAAGACCGTCGCTTTCGGCCGCTCAGCCAGCCCTCCTCGCCGGTGCGGTGCACCGGCGCGCGGCAGTCTCCCACACCGGGGCCGGGCACTTCCGCGCCTGGGGTGGCGGGCGGCGAGGCGGTTCCTAGCCTCGAAGCATGATGAAGCCGATCTCCCCCACCGTCCACGCCGCCCTCGACTACGGCGTCGCGGGCGCCCTGCTCACCGTGCCGCACGTGCTGAGGATGAGCACGCGGGCCACGGTGTTCTTCGGCGCGTTCGGCACGGTCGCCACCGTGGTCAACGCCCTCACGCGCACGCCGCTCGGCATCAAGCCGGTGCTGTCGCTGCGGGCCCACCGCACGGCCGACCTGGTGTCCGACCCGCTGTACGTGCTCCTGCCGGTCCTCACCGGCATCTCGAAGGAGCCGAAGGCGCGGGCGCTGTGGCTGACGAGCACCGCGCTCCTCGCGGGGTCCGTCGCCCTCACCGACTGGGACGCGCCCGAGTCCGCCTGACGCGGCCGCGGCTCAGGGCAGGATCGCGTCCACGTACCCGCCGTCGACCCGCACCGCGCCGCCCGTCGTCGCCGACGCCAGCGGCGAGGCGAGGTAGACGACCATGTGGGCGATCTCCTCGGGCTCGATGAGCCGCTGCAGGAGCGACTGCGGCCGGTGCCGGCGCATGAACTCGCGCTGGGCCTCGTCCCACGGCAGGTCCCGGTCGACCAGCGAGTACACGAAGTCCTCGACCCCGCCGGTGTGCGTCGGGCCCGCGATCACGGAGTTCACCGTGACACCGGTGCCCGCGGCCTCCTTCGCGAACCCGCGCGACACCGCGAGCAGCGCGGTCTTCGACATCCCGTAGTGGATCATCTCGGCCGGGATGACCACCGCCGAGTCGCTCGCCACGTTGAGCACCCGGCCCCAGCCCTGGGCGGTCATCGCCGGCAGGTAGGCGCGCGTGAGGCGCACGGCCGCGAGCACGTTGACCTCGAAGAAGCGCCGCCACTCGTCGTCCGTGATCTCCAGCGCCGGACGCGCCTCGAAGATGCCGAGGTTGTTGACCAGCACGTCGACGTGCGGCACGGCGTCCCGCACGGCGGCGAGGCCGTCCTCGGTGGTCACGTCGCCCGGCGCGGCGACGAGGTCCGCCCCCGGCACGTCCGCGCGGAGCCGGTCGAGCGCGGCGTCCACCGACGACGCCGTCCGCCCGTTGACGGCGACCTGCGCACCCGCGCGCGCCAGCCCGGCGGCGATCGCCGCGCCGATGCCCTGCGTGGAGCCCGTGACGAGAGCGGTCCGTGCCGTGAGGTCGATCTGGGTCATGCCCCGACGCTAACCACGCCGGGGCGGCGCGTCGCGCAGGGGTGCCCCGGCGCCGCGCTCGTCCCGACCCAGCACGCCCGTGCTCAGGACGTCCACCAGCCTGCCGGACGGCCCGGCGTCACGACGTCGAGACCGAGTCGTGCCGCGGCGGCCGCGGTCGCCGCGTCGTACGTCGCGAGCGTGCGCACGCCCGGTTCGGCGCGCGCAGCGCCCACGTGGAGCGCCGCGAACGGGGCCAGGCGGTCGAGCAGCAGGGCCGCGTGCTCGACGGCCCGGTCCGACAGGCGGACCAGCCCGAGCCGCAGCTCGGCGTCGAGCGCGACGACGCGCGCGTCGTGCCCCAGCAGGACGCCGGTCACCCGCAGCTCGACGAGCGACACGACGGACACGGCCAGCACCGCCTCACGAGGGCCGGCCCACCTCGTCCAGGCGTCCCGCTCGGGCGCGCCCGGCAGGTACCGGGAGAGCGCCGAGCCGTCGGCGTAGGCGACCGGAGCACGCGGCACGGCCTCCGCCGCGGGCCGCGGCGAGGGGACCGTCCCGCGGGGTGCGGGCCCTGGGTACGCGGACGGCCGGCCCCCCGCAGGGAACCGGCCGTCCGGGGGCGCAGGTGTCACCGGGAGCGCAGACGCTCCATGGCGAGCTGCACGAGCGCGATGAGCGCCTGCTTGGTCGCGGCACGCGACCGCGCGTCGGTGTACAGCACCGGCACGTGGGCGGGGATGGCCAGGGCCTCGCGGACGTCCTCGAGCTGGTGCTTCGCGATGCCGTCGAAGCAGTTCACGCCGACGACGAACGGGATGCCACGGCTCTCGAAGTAGTCGACGGCCGGGAAGCACTGGTCGAGGCGGTCGGTGTCGACGAGCACGACGGCACCGATCGCGCCGCGCACCAGGTCGTCCCACATGAAGAGGAAGCGGTCCTGGCCCGGCGTGCCGAACAGGTACAGCCACAGCTGGCCCGGCAGCGCGATGCGGCCGAAGTCCATGGCGACGGTCGTGGTCGTCTTGCGGTCGCTCACGCCGCCGGCGTCGTCGACGCCGACCGAGTGCTCCGTCATCGCGGCCTCGGTGTTGAGGGGCTCGATGTCGGAGATGGAGCCGATGAAGGTCGTCTTGCCGACGGCGAACCCGCCGGCGACGACGATCTTGACGACGGTGGGGGCAACGGCGCCCGCGGTCCCCGCCGGAGCGGCGACGGCGGCGTCAGAGGGCGGAAATGCCATTGAGAACACTCTCCAGCACGCTCAGGGACAGGGCGGGGGACTCACCGGTGTTGACCTCGACCGGCTGAGAGGTGTGCACACGCACGTAGTTGGCGTCGGTGAGGTCGGACACGAGGATCCGGACCACTCCGAGCGGCAGGTGGAGGAGCGCCGACAGCTCCGCGACCGAGATGTACCCGGCCGACGCGTGCTGGATGATCGCGCGCTTCTCAGGTGTCAGGCCCGTGCTCGCCACGGCGCCCGGCATGACCTCGACCAGCGCCTCGAGGGGCAGGTCGGAGCGAGCCGAGCGCACGCGGCCGCCGGTCACGGCGTAGGGCCGGACCGTCCTGGCCTCGTACTCGACGTGTTCGCTCATCGTCGACGCCTCAGGCGACCGGGGCCCGGGTCGCGCCGTCGACGGGGAGCTGACCGCGCATCTCGGAGATGAGCTGCGGGGTCAGCGTCGCCTCCGTGCGCGAGACGAGCATGGCCATCTCGTACCCGATGAGGCCGACGTCGCAGGTCGACTCCGCCACCACGGCGAGGACGGAGCCGTTCGAGACGCTCATGAGGAACAGGAACAGGTTGTCCATCTCGATGATCGCCTGACGCACCTCCCCCGCACGCAGCTGGCGCGACGCGCCGCGGGTCAGGCTCGACATGCCCGAGACGATGGCCGCGAGCTGGTCGCCGCTGGTGCGGTCGAGCTGCTCGGACATCGCCATGAGCAGACCGTCGGCCGACACCACGAGCGTGTGGCGAGTGCCGGGCACGGTCCGGACGAAGTTGTCCAGGAGCCAGCCGAAGTTGGCTGCCTCGGTGCTGAGCGCGGTCACACTTCCTCCTTCATGGTGCAGTCAGGGCCGACTGCGGGCTGGGGCGTCACGGTGGCGCTGACGTCACCGGGAGAGCTGGGTCGGATCATGCCTCACCGCCGGGGTCGCCGGCGGCACGCCGCCCGCGGGACGTGCCGGACTGGAAGCTCGAGAGGCGCGAGCGCAGCTGATCGGCGTCACGCTGCACGGGGCGCTCCTCGGTCGGTGCCGGAGCCGGGGGCACGGCCGACGGCACACGCTTGGTGAGGCGCTCGGCCCCCGCACCCACGGCGCTGGGGCGGTACGCCGAGAGCTGGCTCAGCTCGGACAGCGCCTGCTCCTGGATGTCGGAGCGGAGCGCGAGCATCGCCGCGACCTCGTCGTCCAGCGTGCCGATGCGCGGTGCGACCGACGGCGGGACGGACGGCTGGGGCACGGCGGCCAGCGGCTGGGCGGACGGCGCCGGACGGGCCGACCACTCCGGCTGTGACCACGACGGGGCGGGCCGCTGCTCCTGCGCCGGCGCCGGGGTCGGCGCCTGCGGCGCCCAGGCCGGTGCCTGCCACGTGCTCTCGGCCGGCGTGGGGGCCGGGGCGGGGGCCGGTGCCGGCCCCCAGGCCGAGGACCGGACCGGCGCGCCCGCCGTGGGCTGCGGCGTCTCGGGGGCGGAGTCCTCGTCCTTGCGACGGCTGAAGAAGGCGCCCCAGCGGCGCTTCGGCCGGTCGTCCTCGCCGCGCACGACGTCACCGAAGTCGGGGGCGTCCTGCTCGGCGGCCGGGGCCGGCGCGTCCTGCCACGCGGGTGCCTGGGGGGCGGCGGGCTGCCGCTGCGCGAGCGGAGCCGGCGCCTGCGGAGCCGGTGCCTCGGCTGCCGGTGCGACGGCCTCGGCCGCCTCGACCGGCGAGAACACCTGCGTCGGCTGCTCCACCGGGGCCTGCCAGCCCTGCGACGGACGGCTCCAGGCGGGTGCGGCCGGACGCCACTCCTCGGTCGGCGCCGCCGCGGGTGCGGCCGCCGCGGCCGCCGGCGCGTCGTCCTGCTGCTGCGGCGACTGCCACGGCGACTCCTGCGCCGGGGCGGGCGCCCAGAGGGGCTGCTCCGGGGCGGCCGGCGCGGGCCGCTCGGCGGCGGGCACGGGCGCCCACGGTGCCGGCTGCTCCTCCTGCGTGTCCTCCTCCAGCAGGGCGGAGGCGACGGACCGGCGGCTGGGGAGCTCCTGCGCCACGGGGGCGGGGACTGGCTCCGGGGTCGGGCGCTCGGTGTGCGTCGGCTCCGGGACGACCGGGATCGCGCCCGTGTGCCAGGCACGCGTCTCGTCGAGGGTCCGCTCGAACGGCACGTAGGGCGCCGTGTAGTCGAGGGCCGGACGGTCGGCGCTGCCGGCCCAGCCGGAGTAGCCGCTGTACGCCGTGAAGGACGAGGTCTCCTCCGCGGGCGCCGCCTGCTCCTCGGCGCGCTCGTCCTGCGGCTGGTCGCCCCACCCGGCGGACGCGGGGGCGGCGGCCGCCCAGGACCGGGACTCGTCGTCGGTGCCCGGCTCGTCCTGCGACCACGAGGGCGCGGAGGCGTGCGCGGGGGCCCACGGCTCCGACTCGGCCTGCGCGGGGGCCCACGGCTCCGACTGCGCCTGCGCGGGCGCCCACGGCTCCGACTCGGCCTGCACCGGAGCCCACGGCTCCGACTGCGCCCAGGGACGGTCGTCCGACTGCGGGGGCGTCCACGGCTCCGGCTGCGCCGGTGCCCACGCCTCGGCCTGCCGGGACTCCTCCTGCACGGGCGCCCAGGGCTCGGACTGCACGGGCGCCCACGGCTGCGCCTCCGCGGCCGGGGCCCAGGGCTGCTCCTGCTCGGGCTGCTCCTGCTCGGGCTGCTGCGCCGGCTCCTGCCCGCGCTCCCCCGACTCGCCCGCCCACGGCGCGATGGCGCTCGTCGCCTCGTCCGGGGCCGCGGTCGTGCGGGACGGCAGGCCGCCCCCGCGGGTCGGCAGCGGTGCCGCGTCCTGCGTCGGCTCCTGCCACGAGGGGACCGGCCAGCCGGAACCGGCCGGGGAGGCCGCGGGGGCCTCGTTCTCGTCCGGGACCAGGCCCGGCACGTGGAAGGCGGCCGGGGCGGACTCCTGCTCCTCAGGAGCGGGGGCGAGGGCCTCGCGGTTGCGGAAGCCCGAGAACAGGCCGGCGCGGGCTGCGGGGTCCGCGGGAGCGGCCTGCGGCGCCTCGTCCTGCGTCTCGGGGGCCGCCCACGCGGACGTCGCGGCGCGGGTGCGGCTGGGCAGGCCGGTCGAGCGGGGGGCGGCCACGACCGCCGGCGCCCACTCGCCGGTGCTCGCCGAGAGCTCGGGGGCGAGCGTCGCCTCGGGTGCGACCGGCAGGACGATGTTGTTCTCGTCGAACGTCTTGCGCGAGCGGGTCGGCAGCGCGTCGGGCGCGACGGACGGCACGGGGATGGGCGCGTCCTCGGGCACGCGCGGCGCGGCGGGTGCGGACGCCGCGACCGGGGTGGCCGCGCTGTCGTCGGCACGCCGGCGACGGGGCAGGCCGAGCGACGTCTGGCCGTCCGTCAGCTCGGTGAGGTCGACCTCGCGGACCGCGGGCGCCTCGATCTCCGCGACCGGGGTCGCGGCGGCCTGCACCGGCGCGGCCGGCGGGGCGCCGAAGCCGTTGACCTCGTTGGCGGAGAACAGCGTGCTCGGGAAGAGCACGAGCGCTTCGGTACCGGTGCCGGACGCCCGCTTGCGCAGGGTGACCTCGGCGCCGAGGCGCTGCGCGAGGCGGCCGACGACGAAGAGGCCGAGGCGCTGGGCGCCGAGGGCGTCGCTCGCGGAGACGGACGCGATCTTGTGGTTGGCCGCCTCCATCTCGGCGTCCGTCATGCCCAGGCCCTGGTCCGTGATGCGCACGACCACGGACGCCCCGCTGATGCCGGTCGTGACGACGACCGGGGTCTCGGGCTCGGAGAAGACCGTCGCGTTCTCGAGCAGCTCGGCGATGAGGTGGGCGGCCGAGAGGGCGTTGAACCCGAGCATGTGCGGGTCGACCTGGAGGTCGAGCTCGACGCGGTCGTACTGCTCGATCTCGGAGGACGCCGTCCGGATCACGTCGGAGAGCGGCATCGCGTCGCGCAGGCGACGGCCGGAGTCGATCCCCGCGAGCACGAGGAGGGACTCCGCGTTGCGGCGCATCCGGGTCGCGAGGTGGTCGAGGCGGAACAGGTTCGCCAGCGTCCCCGGGTCCTCCTCCGCCCGCTCGAGCGAGTCGATGAAGGAGAGCTGCCGGTTGAGCAGGACCTGGTCGCGGCGGGCGACGTTGACGAACATCTCGGCGATCGAGCCGCGCAGGGCCGCCTGCTCCTGCGCGACGGTGACCGTCTGGGCGTTGACCGCGTTGAACGCCTGCGCCAGGCGCCCGACCTCGTCCTGCGTGGTGACGGGGATCGGAGCCAGGGTGATGGCCGGGTGCTCGCCCGGCACCGCCACCTGCTCGACGAGCTTGGGCAGCTGCTCGCGCACGTCGGCGGCGGCGCTGGTGAGGCGCCGCAGCGGGACGACGATGCCGCGGGCGACGATCGACGCGATGAGGACCGAGGCGACGACACCGAGGACGACGGCCGCGATGGTGAGCAGCGCCTCGTCACGGGCGCCGGCCACGGCGGCGCCGGCCTGCTCGTCGGCGGCGGCCAGGACGCCGTCGGTGACGCCCTGCAGCATCTCGAGCTGCTCGGTCATCTGCTCGGTCCACGCCGCGGGGTCGATCGAGGTGACGGCGGTGGTGTTGCCCTGCGTGAACAGGGCGCGCTGGGCGAGCAGCTGGGGCGACGGGTCGCCGCTCGAGACCGCGAGCCCCTCGATGCCGAGGTTGGCGACGGCGAGGCGGGCGCGCTCACGGGCGAGCTCGGTCGCGAGGTACAGCGACTGGAAGCTGCGGGCCGCGGCGGGGCTGTTCTCGGTGGCCCGCAGCAGCTCGACGCCGGCGATGTACTCGGAGACGAGCGCGTCGACGAGGACGGCGGTCTCGCGGTTGGCGCTGATGTACTGGGCGAGCTGGCGGTCCTGCAGGGCGTTCGCCACGCCCTCGACCACGCGCAGCTGGCCGTCGATGATCTGCTGGAAGCCGTTCTTGATGATGGTGCGGTTCAGGCTCTGGTCGATGCGCTCCCGCAGCTGCGGCAGGCCCTCGCGGAACGCCGTCTGCGTGTCCTGGAAGTCGCGGACGACGTTGGGGGGGAACTGCGAGAGGTCGATCTGCGCGGTGACCTCGCGGGTCGCGGCGAGCGCGTCGTCCGTGGCCTCGCGCGCTGCGGCCAGCTGCTGCTCGTCGCCCCCGGCGAGGGACAGCGTCCGCTCCTGCTGGAGCGCGGCGGACAGGGGCGTCAGCGCGTCCAGGGTGCGGACGACGGTCTGCGTGGCGCGCGCGTAGCGCAGGTCGCTCAGCGCCTCGACGGAGATGAACGAGCCGGCGGCCAGGAGGACGATCACGGGCACGGCGAGGACCGCCAGGACCTTGGCACGGATTCCGAGCCGTCGCAGCATGCTGATCCTTTCCTCCCGCCCGTCGTCGGCGCGCTGCCGCGCTCCGCCGGGCGAGCCGCGCCGGCCGTCGGGTGACTGCCGTCTGCGTCTCATCGGTACCTGGACACCGGACCATTAGCCCGGCGCAGAGTTTGCCACGGGAGTCACCCCCACCGATACGTCGCGTACCGCGCGAAACGGGCGCGCCCCCGACGGCCGTCCACGGGGCGGACACGGCCGGGCGCTCCTAGGGTCGGCAGTGTGCGCGCGGTCGTGGTGACGAGGCCCGGTGGTCCCGAGGTGCTCCGGGTCGAGGACGTGCCGGAGCCGGTCCCCGGTCCGGGGGAGCTGCTGGTCCAGGTGGTCGCGGCCGGGGTCAACCGCGCTGACCTGCTGCAACGCGAGGGTCACTACCCTCCTCCGCCCGGCGCTCCGGCGTGGCCGGGCCTCGAGGTCTCGGGCGTCGTCGTGGGGGTCGGGCCGGACGCGGCGGACGCGCCCGGGGGGCGCGGCGGCCTGCCGGCGGGGGCCGGGCCGCGGGTCGGCGACCCCGTCGTCGCGCTCCTGGCCGGGGGAGGTTACGCCGAACGGGTGACCGTGGCCGCGTCCCACGCCCTGCCGCCGCCGGACGGCGTAGGGCTGGCCGACGCGGCCGCCCTCCCCGAGGCCGTGGCGACCGTGTGGTCGAACCTGCGTGCCGCCCGCCTGGCACCCGGCGAGACGCTGCTCGTGCACGGCGGCTCCGGCGGGGTCGGGTCCGCCGCGGTCCAGCTGGGCCGGGCGCTGGGCGCCCGCGTCGTCGCGACCGCGGGAGGCGCGCAGCGCTGCGCACGCGTCGCGGCGCTCGGGGCGGACGTCGTCGTCGACCACCGCGAGGAGGACGTCCCGGCGCGCGTGCGGGAGGCGACCGACGGGCGCGGCGTCGACGTCGTGCTCGACGTGCTGGGCGGCCGCGCGCTCGGGACGAACGTGTCCCTGCTCGCCGAGGGCGGCCGGCTCGTCGTGATCGGCCTGCAGCAGGGACGCCGCGGCGAGCTCGACCTGTCCGCCCTCATGGCGCGGCGCGGTTCCGTCATCGGCACGACCCTGCGCGACCGGCCGGCCGCGCAGAAGGCGGCGATCATGGCCGAGGTCGCCGAGCACGTGTGGCCGCTGGTCGCCGCGGGGCGGGTGCGCCCGGTCGTGCACGCGCGCCTGCCGCTCGACCGGGCGGGCGAGGCGCACCGCCTGCTCGCCTCGGGCGAGGTGCTCGGCAAGCTCCTGCTCGAGCCCTGACGCGCCGGGCCCTGCCGCGCCGGGCCCTGCCGCGCCGGGCCCTGCCGCGCCGGGCCCTGCCGCGCCGGGCCCGGCCGCGCCGGGCCCGGCCGCGCCGGGCCCTGCCGCGCCGGGCCCGGCCGCGCCGGGCCCGGCCGCGCCGGGCCCGGCCGCGCCGGGCGCCGGCCGCGCCGGGCGCCGGCCTCAGGGCAGCAGGCCGGCGGCCAGCGCGGGCGCGATCACGGGCGCCAGCGGCAGCCGCGGCACGAGCGTCGCCTGCACCGCGTGGTACAGGTCGGCCTTGCCGGCCCAGACCGTGCGCGAGACCTCGTTGTCCGGCCCGAGCTCGTGCCACCACGACCCGCCCGTGCGGTCGAGCAGGTGGGTGCCGACGTACTCCCACCAGGTCGTGTAGAGGTCGTCGAAGCGCGCCTCGCCCGTGGCCGCGTGCAGCGCGGCCGCCGCCGCGACCGCCTCGGCCGCGACCCAGTGCATGCGCTCGCGCACGACCGGGCGGCCCTGCCAGTCCACCGTGTAGACGAACCCGGGCGCACCGTCGACCGCCCACCCCTCGCGCACGCCCGCGTCGAAGAGCGCCACCGCGTCGTCGAGCATCCAGGCGGGCGCGTCGTCGCCGCGGGCCGCGAGGGCCGCGCGCGCGTGCAGCGTCAGGCGCGCCCACTCGAACCAGTGGCCGATCGTCGCGCCGTAGGGGCGGAACGGGTGGGCCGGGGCGTCGGCGTTGTACTCCAGGTCCGGCGTCCAGGTCGCGTCGAAGTGCTCGGGGATGCGCCAGTCCTGCCCGGCGGCGAACCCGTGCACGACGCGCTCGACCACCCGCACCGCGCGGTCCAGCCAGCGGCGGTCGCCGGTGACGTCGGCGGCGGCGAGGTACGCCTCGACGGTGTGCATGTTCGCGTTCACCCCGCGGTAGGGGTCGAGCGTGGTGAACGTGCGGTCCCACTGCTCCACCGCCATGCCGGCTTCGTCGTCCCAGAAGTGGCGCTCCTGCACCGCGAGCGCCTCGTCGAGCAGCGCGCGCGCCCCCGGCCGGCCGGCCGCGACGGCGCTCGACGTCGCGAGCACGACGAACGCGTGCGGGTAGGCCGCCTTGTCGGCGTCCCGGGGCGTGCCGTCGCGCTCGACCTCGGCGAACCAGCCGCCGTGCTCGGCGTCCCGGAACGGGCCGGCGAGGGCGGCGAGGCCGTGGTCGACGAGGTCGGCCGACCCGGGGCGACCGGCGAGGTGCGCGAGCGCGTAGACGTGCGTCATGCGGCACGTGACCCACAGCTCGACGGGCCCGTCCTCGGGGCGTCCCTGCTCGTCGAGGCGCGCGAACCCGCCCGACGGGAGCCGCGCCACGCGCCCGAACTCCCAGAGCCGGTCGGCCTCCGCCTCGAGCCAACGGTGATGCGCCGGGGTGCTCAGCCACGCCATGCCGGTCAGCCTAGCCACGCGGTGCCGCCCGGGCGGGCGACACCGTCTGCCCACGCTGCGCCGCGGTGGCCCCTCGGCGAGAATGCCCGGGTGGACCAGACGCAGCAGGACGAGGACCGCAGCACCGACGACGGCCGGCCGCACGTGGTCGTCCTGCCCTCGGGCGAGGACGCGCCGGACGGCCCGGACGAGCAGGAGGGGCGGCGCGAGGACGTCGGCGGCATGGTCGAGCAGCCCGCGAAGGTCATGCGGATCGGCACGATGATCAAGCAGCTGCTCGACGAGGTGCGCTCGGCGCCGCTCGACGACGCCGCCCGCGCCCGGCTCGCCGAGATCCACGAGCGGTCGCTGCACGAGCTGGAGGAGGGCCTGTCGCCCGAGCTCGTCGACGAGCTGCGGCGCATCGCGCTGCCGTTCGGCGAGGACGCCTCCCCCTCCGACGCGGAGCTGCGGATCGCGCAGGCGCAGCTCGTCGGGTGGCTCGAGGGCCTGTTCCACGGCATCCAGACGGCGCTGGTGGCGCAGCAGATGGCGGCGCAGGCGCAGCTGACGCAGATGCGCCGGGCGCTGCCGCCCGGGGTGCGCCCGCCCGGCCCCGGGGGTCCCGGCGGTCCGTTCGGGATGCCGGCGCAGCAGGGTGAGCCCGCGCACGACGCGCGCCCGACCCCCGGCCAGTACCTCTGACGCCCGTCCCGCACGCCCGGCCACGGGGCCGGGGCGCGCGGGGCCGGGCGCGCGCGGTCAGGGTGCGGGCGGGGACGGCGCCGCGTCGGGCGGCGTCGGGGCGTCGGCCTCCGACCGCGCGGTGAGCGCGATCGCGCCGGAGACGAGCACGAGGCCGACGACCTCGAGCCCGTGCGGCCACTGCCGCAGCACGACGGCGCCGACGACGGCGGCCGTCGCCGGCAGCAGCGCGAGCAGGACGGCGAACGTCGCGGCGCTGACGCGGCGCAGCACGACCTGCTCGAGCGCGTAGGGCACGACCGACGAGCACAGGGCGATCACCACGACGAGCGCGGCGAGCCGCACGTCGACGAGCGCGGGTCCCGCTCCCCCGGCGAGGAACGGCGCGAGGACGAGCGCACCGGCGGTCATGGCGACGGCGAGCCCGCTCGCGCCCGGCCCGCCGGACCGGGCGACCCGTCGCCCGAGGACGATGTACGCCGCCCAGCAGGCCGCGGAGACGCCGATCGCGACGAGCCCCGTCAGGGCGCCGGGTCCGGTGTCGAGGGTGACGCCGGCGAGCAGCACGACGCCGACGGCGGCGACGGCGATCGCGGCGCGGTCGCGCCAGCCCCGGCCGGTGACGGCGGCGACGGCGACCGGCCCGAGGAACTCGAGGGCGACCGCGGTGCCGAGCGGCAGGTGCTCGATCGCGACGTAGAACGCGACGTTCATGAGCGCGAGGACCACGCCGAACGCCGCGGTGACCCCGAGGCGCCGGCCGCGCCACAGCTCGGGCGTGCGCCACGGCCGCCGCCACGCGAGCAGCACGAGCGCGGAGACCGCGATGCGCAGCCACGCCACGACGCCGGCCGGCAGCACCGCGAACAGGCCGACCGCGACCGCCGCCCCGACGTACTGCGTCAGCCCGGAGACGACGAACAGCAGCGGGGCGGGCACCGCGTCAGGCTACGCGCGGTGCCCGCCCGGGCCGTGGTCAGCCCTTGACGGAGCCCGCGAGCAGCCCCCGGACGAAGTACCGCTGCAGCGCCAGGAAGACGACCAGCGGGACGACCATCGCGACGAACGCGCCGGCGGACAGCAGGTGCCACTGCGACCCGCGGGTGCCGGCGAGCTCGGCGATGCGGACCGTCAGCGGCGCGACGTCCGTGGTGCCGCCGACGAACACGAGCGCGACGAGCAGGTCGTTCCACACCCACAGGAACTGGAAGATGCCGAACGACGCGATCGCGGGCGTGAGCAGCGGCAGCAGCACCCGGAAGAACACGGTGACGTGCCCGGCGCCGTCCACGCGCGCCGCCTCCACCAGCGAGGACGGGATGTCCTTCATGAAGTTGTGCAGCAGGTAGATCGCGAGTGGCAGCGCGAAGATCGAGTGCGACAGCCACACGACCCAGAACGACCCGGCGAGCCCCCACGAGACGTACTGCTGCAGCAGCGGCAGGAGCGTGACCTGGATCGGCACGACCTGCAGCGCGAACACCGCCACGAACAGCAGCTCGCGCCCGCGGAACGGGATCCACGCGAACGCGTACGCCGCGAGCAGCGCGAGCGAGATGGGGATGACCACGGCGGGCAGCGTGATGACGAGCGAGTTGACGAAGAACGTCGCGAAGCTCGTCGAGGAGCCGAACAGCACCTCGCTGTAGTTCTCGAGCGTGGCGGCCGGGGCGGTGAAGAACGTCCACCACCCGCTCGTGCGGATGTCCGACCGCGGCCGGATCGAGGTGACGAGCAGGCCGAACGTCGGCACGGTCCACAGGATCGCCAGGACGATCGCGATGCCGGACGCCCACGGCGAGCTGAGCCGGCCCTTCGCGGCGATCGCCCGCTGCTCCGCCCGCGTGAGCCGGGGGACCTTGCGGGTGTCGGCCTCGGTGCGGTCGGTGAGCGTCGTCGGCGGGATGGCGGTCATCGGATCTCCTCCGCGAGCTTCAGCTGCCGCACGTTGTACGCGATGATCGGGATGACGAGCACGAAGAGGATCACCGCGAGCGCGGCACCGAGGCCCTGGTTCCGGGCCGTGAAGCTCTGCGTGTAGAACTCGTAGGCGACGACCGACGTGTCGAAGTTGCCGCCGGTCATCGTCCGGACGATGTCGAAGACCTTCAGGGTCGCCATCGCGATCGTCGTCACGACGACGACGAGGGCCGGCCGGATCGACGGCACCGTGATGTAGCGGAACATCGACAGCCCGTGCAGCCCGTCCAGGCGCGCGGCCTCGACGATGTCGTCCGGGATCGCCTTGACCGCGGCGGACAGCACCGTCATGGCGAACCCGGCCTGGATCCACACCATGACGACGATGAGGAACAGGTTGTTCCACGGCTGGTCCTGCAGGAACTGCTGCGGCTGCATGCCCAGCCACACGAGCAGCTGGTTGAGCAGGCCGGTCTGCTGGATGTTGCCCTGCACCGGCTTGTACTCGTAGACGAACTTCCAGATGATCGACGCCCCCACGAGGGAGATCGCCATCGGCAGGAAGATCAGCGTCTTCGCGACGTACTCGAACCGCGTGCGGTCGACGAGGACGGCGTAGACGAGGCCGAAGAACGTCGCGGCGAGCGGCACGAGCACGACCCAGAGCGCGGTGTTGCGCAGGACGACCTGGAACTGCTCCTGCGTGAACGCGGTGACGTAGTTGTCGAGGCCGATGAAGTTCCGCCCGCGGCCGTCGTGGAAGGAGCTCCAGATGGTGCGCAGGCCGGGGTAGAAGAGGCCGAACGCGAGGAACAGCAGGGTCGGCCCGAGGAAGCCCGCCACGACCACCCACGTGGGCGCGCGCCTCAGCCGGTCGATCCCGAGCAGGATCGCGCCCATCACGACGACGAAGAGCACGATGGCGATGACCATCAGCGTGAGCTTCTCGGGCGTCGTGTCGGGTCGGAGCAACCAGTCCATGGTCATCCCCTCGTCGTGCCGGTCGTCGTCGACCGGTCAGCGGGTACGGACGCCGTGGTGGGGGCCACCGGGACCGGTGACCCCCACCACGTGGTGCGGCGACGTCAGCTCGAGGGCCAGGAGGCCTCGATGTTCGACAGCGTCGTCTGCGAGTCCTGACCGGGGCTGATCCACGAGACCATCTCGCGCCAGAACGAGCCGGCACCGACGGAGCCGGGCATCTGGTCGGAGCCGTCGAAGCGGAACGTGTACGTCTCGTCGGTCAGCAGGTCGAACGACAGCTGGTCGATCGGCGACTGCAGCAGCTCACGGTCGAGGCCGCTGTTCGCGCTGATCCAGCCCTGACCGGTCACCTCCGCCTTGGCGTTCGCCCACTGGGGGCTCGACAGGTACGCGTGGAACGCCTGCACCTCCTCGCGGTCCGAGAACGCCGTCACGAACTCGCCGCCGCCGAGCAGCGGCTTGTCCTCCTCCGACTCGCCCGGCAGGTAGAAGGCGTAGACGTCGCCGTCCTCGGCGACCTCCAGGCCCTCGTCCCAGTTGGCCTGGTAGAAGTTCGCGGCGCGGTGCAGGAAGCAGGTGCCGTCGGGGATGCCGTTGCCGGCCTCGTTCCAGGGCGCCGACGCGATGGACGCGACGTCGCCGAGGCCGCCGTTGACGTAGTCCTCGTTCTTGAGGATGCCGCCGACCGCGTCGAGCGCCTCGACGATCTGCGGGTCGTCGAAGGGGATCTCGTGGTTCACCCACTGGTCGTAGACCTCGGGGCCCGCGGTGCGCAGGACGACGTCCTCGAGCCAGTCGGTGGCCGGCCAGCCGGTGGCGTCACCGGACTCGATGCCCGCGCACCACGGCTTGATGTCCGGGTTGTCCTCGACCATCTGGTCGGTCAGGTCGAGCAGCTCCTGCCAGGTGGTCGGGACCTCGTAGCCGTTCTCCTCGAACGCGGACGGCGAGTACCAGACGAAGGACTTCACGTTGGCGCCGAGCGGGGTCGCGTAGAGCGTGCCGTCGACCGTGCCGTACTCGACCCAGCCCTCGGTGTAGTACTCGTTGGCGTTGTCGATGACGGACTGCGGCGCGGCCTGCACGGCGTCCGGGAAGTCCTGGACGAGCGAGCGCAGGAAGCCGGGCTGCGGGATGTAGGCGATGTCCGGAGGGTTGCCGGCCTCGAGGCGGACGGGCAGCTGCGCCTCGAACTCGCGGGAGCCCTCGTACTCGATCTCGGCGCGCGTGCACTCCTCGAACGGCTCGTACGAGGCCTCCTGCTCCTGCGCCTCGGGGTCGACGATCGAGGTGTAGACGGAGACGGTCTTGCCCTCGAGGTCGCCGTACTGCTCGTAGTCCGCGCAGTCGAACGTGGCCGCCGCCTCGTCGCCCCCGCCACCGCCGCCGTCCCCACCGTCGGAGCACGCCGTGAGCACGAGCCCGAGACCGGCGACCGAGGCGGCCAGTGCCAGCCCCCGGCGCCGCTGGATGCGCTTCATGTGACCTCCACGTCCTTGTGGTCCGGGCACGGATCGCCCGGCCTGCGTCGATGCAAGTGCGTTTGCGCAACGCTTGCAACCGCGAAACACCGACAGAGCGGTCACGATCCGGTCACGTCGGGCCGATCCGGGCATGTCGCCCCGGCGCGCCGTCGTGCCCGGGTCAGACGAGCACCCGACGCAGCACCGGCACGGCGCCGTCGTCGTCGATCGTCCCCGTCACCTCGTCCGCGGCCAGCCGCACGACCTCCCGCGCGTGGCCCATCGCGACGCCGCACGCGGCCCAGCGCAGCATCTCCAGGTCGTTCTCGCCGTCCCCGATCGCGAGGGTCGCGAACGGCTCCACGGCGAGGTCCCGCCGGACCTCCTCGAGCGCGCTGCCCTTGCTGACACCGCCCGGCGTGAGGTCGAGCCATGCGCTCCAGCCGACCGCGTAGGAGACCTGGTGCAGCCCGACGCGCTCCACGATCTCGTGGAACTCCTCCGGCGTGCCGCCGGGGTTGCGGATGATCACGCGGGTCGCGGGCGCGCCCACGAGCTCCTCGAACGTCTCGATCCGCTGCTCGCCCGTCAGCTCCCCCGGCGGGAACGGCCGCGACACCCGGAACCCGACGCCGAGGTCCTCGACCGCGAACAGGGCGTCCGGGATCTCCAGCGCGATCGCGCGCAGCGCGGGGGCGGGGTCGAACGTCACGGCGCGCGCGACCGTGTACCCGTCCGGTGCCGCCGGGTCCAGGCGTGCCGTGACCGCGCCGTTCGACGCCACGACCCAGCCCTCGTGCAGGCCCAGGTCCTGCGCCACCTCCACCGCGGAGTGCGTCGACCGGCCCGTCGCGAGCACGACGTGCACCCCGGCGGCGACGAGGTCCGCGACCGCCGCGCGCACGCCCGCCGAGAGGACGCCGTCGTAGCTCATCAGCGTGCCGTCGACGTCGAGCGCGACGAGGCGGGTGCGGCTCACCGCGCGACACCCCGGCGGGCGACGGGCTCCAGCACCTCCAGGCCGCCGAGGTACGGGCGCAGCCCCTCGGGGACGCGCACCGAGCCGTCCGCCTGCTGGTGGTTCTCGAGGATCGCGACGACCCAGCGCGTCGTGGCGAGCGTGCCGTTGAGCGTCGCGACGGTCCGCGTGCCGTCCTCGGTGCGCTCCCGGACGCCGAGGCGCCGCGCCTGGAACGTCGTGCAGTTGGAGGTCGACGTGACCTCCATCCAGCGCTGCTGGCTCGGCAGCCACGCCTCGCAGTCGAACTTGCGGGCCGCGCTCGAGCCGAGGTCGCCGGCCGCGGTGTCGATCACGCGGTACGGCAGGTCGACGAGCGCGAGCATCTCCTTCTCCCACGCGAGGATCCGGCGGTGCTCCTCGGCGGCGTCCTCGGGGCGCGTCCACACGAAGGCCTCGACCTTGTGGAACTGGTGCACGCGGATGATGCCGCGGGTGTCCTTGCCGTACGAGCCGGCCTCGCGCCGGTAGCAGGCGCTCCAGCCGGCGTACCGCAGGGGCCCGGCCGACAGGTCGAGGATCTCGTCCTTGTGGTAGCCGGCGAGCGCGACCTCGCTCGTGCCGACCAGGTACAGGTCGTCGGCCTCGAGCCGGTAGATCTCGTCCGCGTGCGCACCGAGGAACCCGGTGCCCGCCATGATCTCCGGCTTGACCAGCGTCGGCGTGATCATCGGCGTGAAGCCGTTGCGCAGCGCGAGGTCGGTGGCCGCGGTGAGCAGCGCGAGCTCGAGGCGCGCGCCGATGCCGGTGAGGAAGTAGAACCGCGCGCCGGACACCTTGGCGCCGCGCTCGGTGTCGATCGCGGCGAGGCCCTCGCCGAGGTCGAGGTGGTCCTTCACGACGAAGTCCGGGCCGTACTCGGCGGCGAGGTCGCGCGGGGTGCCGACGTGCTCCAGGACCACGTAGTCGTCCTCGCCGCCGGCGGGGACGCCGTCCTCGACGACGTTGCCGATCCGGCGCGCGAGCTCGGCCGCGCGCTCCTCGGCGGCGGCCGCGTCGGCCTGCAGCGCCTTGACCCGCTCCGCGAGCTGCTTCGTGTGCGCGAGCAGCGCCTGCTTCTCGTCCCCGGACGCCTGCGCGACCTTCTTGCCGTGCGCCTTCTGCTCGGCGCGCAGCGTCTCGAACTCCGTCAGCGCGGAGCGACGCCGGGCGTCGGCCTCGAGCACCTCGTCGACGAGGTGCGGGTCCTCACCGCGCGCCACCTGGCTGGCGCGCACGACATCGGGGTCCTCCCGCAGGAGCCGCAGATCGATCACGCGTCGACCCTACCGACCGCACGCCCGCTCACCCGGCGCACGCCCACCGACCCGCCCCCACCCGTCGCCGAGTCCGCCGCGTCCGTGCCGACTTCTCGACCCGTGGCCGTCGGACTCGTCGCAGCACCGGCGGACTCGGCGGCGTGGGGTGGGGGCGGCGGCCGGGGCGAGTGCACGGTGGTGGGGCTCCCGGATCGCCGGAGTCCCGGGGCGCCGGTACGTTCGCGACATGTCGTGGGTGGAGTGGGTCTCGGTCGTGGCCGTCGTCCTGGCGGTGCTGGCGCTGGCCCTGGCCGGGACGGTGTTCGTGCGTCAACGCCGGGTCCGTGAGGACGACGACCTCGTGCACGCCGAGGCCGTGCAGCACGTGGCCGAGGCGCCGCGCGAGGGGCGGCTCGTCGCGTTCGTCGCCAACCCCTCGAAGCCGGACGTGCCCGCGCTGCGCGCCGCCGTCTACAAGGCGGCGTCCGAGCGCTACCTGCCGGAGCCGGTCTGGCTCGAGACGACGGTCGAGGACCCGGGGGTCGGGCAGGCGCGCCAGGCCGTCGAGATGGGTGCCGACATCGTCATCGCGGTCGGCGGCGACGGCACCGTGCGCGCGGTCGCCGAGGCGCTGGCCGGCACGGGCGTCCCGATGGGCCTCATGCCGCTCGGCACCGGCAACCTGCTCGCGCGCAACCTCGACATCCCGCTGAACGACCCGATCGCCGCCATGGGCATCGCGATCGACGGGCAGGACAAGCCCATCGACGTCGGGTGGCTGCGCGTCCTGAAGTGGGAGTCGCAGATGGACGACGACATCGCCGAGGCGGCCGACGACATGCCCGCCGACACCGACCACCCGCGTGACCACGTCTTCCTCGTCATCGCCGGCCTCGGCTTCGACGCCCAGATGGTGGCCGACGCCGACGAGGACCTGAAGGCCAAGGTCGGGTGGATGGCGTACTTCGTCGCCGGCGCGCGCCACCTCAACGGCCGCCGCCTGCGGCTGCGCGTGCGCCTGGACCAGAAGCCGGCGGAGAACGTGCGCGTGCGCAGCATGCTCATCGGCAACTGCGGCAAGCTCCCCGGCGGCATCACGCTGCTCCCCGACGCGATCATCGACGACGGCGAGCTCGACGTGGCCCTCATCGACACGCGCGGCGGCCTCGCCGGGTGGGCGCAGCTGTTCGGCGAGGTCGCGCTGCAGGGCATCGGCGCGCGCAACGACCTGCCGGGCAAGATCGGCCGCATCGACCACACCCGCGCCCGGCGCGTGCACATGGCCGCCGGCGTGCCCGAGCCCGTGCAGGTCGACGGGGACGTCGTGGGACGCGCGACGGAGGTCGAGGCGCGCGTGGACCGGCAGTCGCTGGTCGTGCGCGTCCCCGCCTGACCCGCCGGGCATCGCCTGACCCGCCGGGCATCGCCTGACCCGCCGGGCATCCGTCCGACCCGCCCGGCGTCCGCCTGACCCGCGGCGCGTCCCGCCCGATCCGCCGCGGGCGGGCTCAGCCGTCCGTCATCGCCTCCCGCGGGGACGCCGCCGCCCCCGCCACCACGAGCACCCCGCCCAGTGCCAGCGCCGCCGCGACGGGTGCGACGTCGCCCCACGCCTGCTGCAGCGGCGGCAGCCAGAACGGGTACAGCGCGGGCAGCACGATGGACAGGCTGTACGCGGTGCCGTACCCGCTGGAGCGGACCGCCGGCGGGAAGCGCTCGGCGAGGTACGCACCGATGGGCCCGTACGCCGACACCGTGACCACCTGCAGGACGGTGACGAGCGCGACGAGCGCGGCCCCCGACGCAGGCCCCGCGAACGCCGCGAGGTACACCCCCGGCGCGAGCAGGGCGGCGCCGGCGCCGAACGCGACGAGGAAGCGCCGCCGGCCCGCGAGCGTCGAGGCGTGCCCGCTCGCCACCATCGCGACGGCCGACACGGCGGTCGCCACGAGCATCGTCAGCGTGACCGCCCGCCCGTCGAGCGTCGCGACGACACCGAGCTGCGAGGTCACCACGGCGACCGCCATGTTGGTGAACAGCCACAGCCCGGTCATGAGCACGAGCAGGCGCCACAGGCGGCCGCGCTCGGCCCCGACCAGCACGGTCGCGAGCGGGCGCGCCGCCGGCGCGGCCGCGGCCCGCTCGGGCGTGTCCCGCACGTGCCGGCGGAAGTGGTGCACCGCCACGAACGCGAGCACCGAGCCGACGACGAACGGCACACGCCACCCCCAGTCCGCGTAGCCGTCGGGCCCGAGCACACCCAGCAGCACCAGCACCAGGGCCGCGATCGTCGCGTTCGCCGCGGGTGACATGGCCATGACGAGCCCGCTGACGAACCCGCGCCGCCGCGGCGCGGACCACTCGATGGCGAGCGGCACGGCCGACGTGTACCCGCCGCCGATGAGCACGCCGCTGACCAGCCGCAGCGCCACCACCGCGAGCAGCACCTGCTCGTGGGTGAGCAGGCCGACCGGCAGCAGCGCGAGGAGCAGGGTGACGACGCCGAGACCCGCCATGCTGGCGCGCGCCACCGGAGCGCGGCCCACGCGGTCGGCCAGCGAGCCCAGCAGCGCGGCGCCGAGCGGGCGGCCGACGAGCGTCGCGACGAACACCAGACCGGCGTGCGCGACGACGGCCTCCGTGCCGTACAGCTCGGCCGCGACGGGGGCGAGCGCGAGCACCGGCAGGAAGATGTCGAACTGGTCGACGTAGTTGCCGAGCACGCCGCCGCGCACCGCGGCGCGGGCGGGGTCGGGCTCGGGACCCCGGGCGGCGCCCGCGGGACCGGTCGTCGCGGCGCCGGCACCGGCGGCGGACGAGGTGGGCAGGACAGGACGCACGTCAGGCATGGCACTCCCTACGCCGGCATGACCCGGACAGGTTCGAACGGTCGACGGCCCGACAGCCGTCCTCTCAGCCCGCTGGTGCGGGCTCCCGTGTGGTGGTGCCGGCGATGCTAGCGAGGCCGGGCGCCGGCGGCGCACCCCTGTCCACGGACGCGCTCCGGACCGCCTCCGGCGGGGGCAGCCGTCAGACGGCGGTGCCCGAGCGCAGCCGCGCGAGCCAGGCGCGCGCCTCGACGAAGTCCTCGTCCGCCGTGCCGACGTGCACCGTCGGGGCGACGGCGTCCGCGCGGGGGTAGGAGCCGAGGAAGCGCACGTACGGGCAGCGCCGATGCAGGCCCATGATCGCCTCGCCCATGCGCTCGTCCGTGATGTGCCCCTCCGCGTCGATGGAGAAGGAGTACCGGCCCAGCGCGTCCCCGATGGGCCGCGACTCGATGCGGGAGAGGTTCACGCCGCGCACGGCGAACTGCTCGAGCATCGCCAGCAGCGCACCGGCCTCGTTGTCGGGCAGGTGCACCACGAGGCTCGTCTTGTCCGCGCCCGTGCGCGGCGGCACCTCGCGCGGCGCCCCCACGACGACGAACCGCGTCAGGGCCGACGGGTTGTCCGCCACCAGCTCGGCCAGGGGCGTCAGCCCGTAGGTGCCGACCGCGGCCGGCGGGACCAACGCGGCGTCGAACGGCAGCGCGGCCGCCTCGCCGGACGTCAGCGCGTCGACCAGCAGGGCCGCGGGGGCGGTGTTGGACGTGGCGGGCACGTGCACCGCGCCGGGCAGGTGCGCGGCCACCCACCGCCGGCACTGCACCCACGCGTGCGGGTGCGCCGAGACCCGGCGCACGTCGGCGAGCGCCGTGCCGGGTGCGGCGACGAGCGTGAACTGCACGGGCACGAGCACCTCGCGCAGCACCACCAGCGGGTCGCCGGTCGCCAGCGCGTCGAGGGTCGCCGTCACGCCGCCCTCGGCGGTCGACTCGATGGCCACGACGGCGTAGTCGGCCTCGCCGGAGCGCACCGCGGCGATCGCGGACCCGACGTCCGTCTGCGGCAGGTACTCCGCCTCGTCCGGGGACGCGACCTGCTGCAGCGCCTGCTCCGTGAAGGTGCCCGCCGGCCCCAGGTACGCGTAGCGCGGCACGCCCATCGCCCCTCCCGCTGCTCCCGTGGCCGCCCGCGCGGCCCCGCCGAGCCTAGTGCGCGCACGTACCCTGAGTCGGTGCCCCGGTCCCTGCGCGCCCTCGTCCCCACCCTGCTCACCGCCCTCGTGGCGGTGCTCGGCGTGGGCGCCGCGGTGCCCGCGGCCGCGGCGTCGACGCCCGCCCCGGCGGTGGGCGAGAGCCCCGTGCCGGGGCCCGTCGTGCTCGTCGGCGTGACGGGCCTGCGCTGGGACGACGTGGGCTCGCTGACCACGCCCGCGCTGTGGGAGCTGAGCCGCGGCGGCTCCGTCGCCGCCGTCGCCGCGCGGTCCGTCACCACCCGGGCCTGCCCGGCCGACGGCTGGCTCGCCGTGTCCGCCGGCGCCCGCGCCGCCGACCTGCCCGTCGAGGACCGCACGTGCCGGACGCTGCGCGAGCCCGGCGAGGCCGGGGAGGTGCCCGGCTGGCAGGACTACCTCACGGCCGCCGGCGCGGAGTCCTACGGCGCGCGCCCCGGCATGCTCGGCGACGTGCTCGCGGCCGCGGGGACCCCGGTCGTCGGCATCGGGCCGGGTGCGGCGATCGCGCTGGCCGACCCCGACGGCCTGCCCGTCGGTGAGCACCTGCGGGCGCCGACGACGCCCCGCGCGCTGCGCGCGCTGGTCCGCGAGGCCACCGCCGAGGGTGCCGGGCTGCTCGTGGTCGACGCGGGTCAGATCCGCGACCCCGGGTACGCGACCGCGCCCCGCCTGCCGTCCACCGACCCCACGCCCGGTGCCACCGCCGCCCCCGTCGAGGAGGAGGGCGAGGCCCCGCTGGGCGGCTCCGAGGCGCCCGACCTGCCGGGATCGGAGTCGATCGTCGAGCCGTCCCGCGCGCAGCAGGCCGTGACCGTCGACGAGCGGGTCGCGGCGGTGCTCGACGGGCTCGGCAACCGCGACGCCACCGTGCTGGTGGTCTCGCTCGCCGACTCGGGCCGCAGCGTGCTCCAGCTCGGTGCGGCGGTCGGCCCGGCCACCGACGGCCGCCTGTACGACGAGAACCTGCTCACCTCCGGCTCCACCCGGCAGCCGGGCGTCGTGCAGACCACCGACGTGACGCCGACGCTGCTCGCGCTGCTGGGGCTGCTCGACGACGCACCGGCCCTGCCGGGCGCCGAGATCCGGCCGGTGCCGGGGCCGGAGTCGGGTGCGGCCCGGGTCGGCATGCTCCTCGACGCGCAGCAGGAGGCGTCGGCCGTCGTCCGCGTCTCGGGCACGTTCTCGGCCCGGCTGGTGCTCGCGCAGGCGGCCCTCTTCGTCGCCGCCGCGGTCGTCCTCACGCGCCGCGCGCGGTCCGGCACGGACCGGCGGACGGGCGCGCTGCGCCCGTCGCTGCGCGCGCTCCAGGTCCTCGCGCTCGCGCTGGGCGCGACGCCCGTCGCGTCGTTCCTCGTGGGGCTCGTCCCGTGGTGGCGCGCCGACCGCCCGGTCACGGCGTTCTGGTGGGTCCTGCTCGGGTGGGTCGCGGTCATCACGACGCTCGCGCTGGCCGGTCCGTGGCGTCGTCACGTGCTGGGACCCGCGGGCGTGGTCTCCGCCGTCACGGTCGTCACGCTCCTGGCCGACGCGCTCACGGGGTCCACGCTCGTCATCGACGCCCCCATGGGTGCGCACCGGATCATGGCGGCGCGGTTCTACGGCATGAGCAACCAGGCGTTCGCGCTCGTCACGGCCGCGGGCGTGCTCGTGGCCGTGGTCGCGGCGGACGCCCTGTTGCGGCGCGGCCGCCGGCGCGCCGCGGTCGCGGCGGTCGTGCTCACCGGGCTCGCGATCGCCGTCGTCGACGGCGCCCCGCAGTGGGGTGCGGACTTCGGCGGCCCGCCGGCGATCCTCGTCGCGTTCGCGATGCTCGCGATCGCGGTGGCGGGGCGCCGCGTCTCGTGGCGGGTCGTGCTGCTCGTCGGCGCGGTCGGCACGGCCGTCGTCCTCGGCTTCGCGTGGCTCGACTGGCTGCGCCCCGCCGCCGACCAGACGCACCTCGGCCGGTTCTTCGCGACGGTGCTGGACGGCGGGCTGTGGGACGTCCTGGGACGCAAGCTGTCGGCGAACCTGCGCCTGCTCACGTCGTGGCGCTACCTGGTGCTCGCGATCGGCGGCGTGGCGCTCACGTGGCTCGTGCTCGCCGGGCCCCGCTCGCGGCGCGGCGCGATCATGGGCGAGGGGTCGCCCCTCGAGGGCCTGCAGCGGACGGTGCCGCTGCTGCGCCCCGCCGTCGCGGCGACCGGCGTGGCCCTGACCATCGGGTTCCTCATGAACGACTCGGGCATCGTCGTGCTCGCCCTGGGCATCGCGGTGTCCGTGCCGTGCCTGGTGGCGGCCGCCGCCCAGTGGCGGCTCGAGCACGACGTCGCCGGTGCCGGCCCCGACCGGGCGGGTGCCTCCCCCGGCGCGCCCGCGGACCCCGCGACGCCGGCCGCCGGGACCGAGGACGTCAGCCCCGCGGACGCCCCTCGGGCGTGAGCGTGCGCCGCACCGACCCGGCGGCGGCGCGGGCGCGGCGCGCGTTCACCGCGAGCTGCACGTCGCGGTACTGCGCCGCACGGTGCAGCTGGCCCTTGAGGTCCGTGCCCGACGGACGGTGCCGCAGGTCGCACGGGACCTCGAGCACGCGGTAGCCCTGCCGCAGCAGGTCGATCGTCATGCCGACCTCGACGCCCCAGCCGCGCGCGAGCGGCGTCGCGGCCTCGAACGCCTCGCGGGTGAGGCAGCGCATGCCGGACAGCGGCTGCGTCGGCGTCCACCCCGTCATCGACACGATCGCGCGGCGGGCGGCGCCGACCACGAGGCCGCGTCCGCCGGCGCCGGGCTGGGGCGGCAGGAGCGCGATCGCGAGGTCGGTGAGCCCCTCGAGCACCGGCGGGACGAGCGGCGCCGTGTTGACGGCGGTCTCGCCCAGGTCGCCGTCGACGAACAGCAGGGTGCGCGGCGGACGGTCGGGGGCGTCGCGCATGGCGACGACGGCCGCGCCGGTCTCCATCGCGGCGGCCTTGCCGCGGTTGTGCGAGTGGCGCACCACGACGGCACCGGCCTCGCGGGCCACGTGCTGCGTGTTGTCCTCCGAGCCGTCGTCGACGACGAGGACGAGGTCGACGTGCGGGATGGCCCGGGCCGAGCGGACGGTCGCCGCGATCCGCCGGGACTCGTCCTTGGCCGGGATGATCACGGCCACGCGCTGGCGCTGGCGCTGCGCGCGGGGGCGGCTCCCGACGGCCTGCTGCGGGCTCCGGCCGTCCTCGCTCCCCGTCGCTGTCACGCGTCCCACCCTAGTCACGAACGGGGCCGGGTCGCCTCACGACGCGGCGGGCCGCACGCGCCGCCCACCTGCGGCCCCGCCGTGCGGAGCCGCAGGTGGGGAGGGGTTCAGCGGAGCGTGACCTGCCGGGCGACGAGGCCCGCGCGGGCGCGGCGGGCGTTCGCGTCGAGCGGGCTCGTGTCGGCCATCGCCTCCTCGAACCGCGGGGCGAACGCGGCGAGGGGACCCTCGACGTCGTCGGCCTCGGACCCGCGGGCCAGCTCCCACACGGGCACGACGATGCCGGCGGCGCGGAAGTAGCCGAGGAAGCGGGCGTCCTCGAAGCCGGACTCGCGCCGCGCGTGCAGGCGCGCGAGGCCGTCGAGCACGACCTGCTCGTCCTCGGCGCGGGCCCACCGCAGGAACTCCTTGGCGCCCATGCGGCACCAGTAGGCGGACCCGACGGACGACATCCGGCGCGTGTCGATGATGCCGGCGTCGGCCTCCTCGATCGCGGCCTGCAGGTCGGCCGTGACCTCGGTGCCCGGGTCGAGCCAGTAGGAGAAGCTCTCGCGGACCGTGACCTCGAACGGCACGGTGGGGTCGAGCACGTCCTGCAGGCGCGGGCCGGGCGTGGGCAGGCCGATCGTCTCGATGGCCGTGCCGGGCTCGGCGTCGAGCGCGAGCAGCAGGGCGGTGGCGAGGTCGCGGCTGGCGTCACCGGAGCTCGTGCCCGTCTGCAGCGCGAGCAGCACGGTGCCGTCGGCGCGGTGCAGCGCGGGCCACGAGTTCGGCAGCACGGTCGTGACGACGACGTCGCGGGCGCCGTGCTCGGCGGTCGTGCGCGCGGTGGCGGTGGCGGCGGGGACGAGCTCGCGCAGGGCCACCCAGTCGGGCTCCCCGGGCAGGCCCTCGAAAGGACGCAGGACGAAGGTGTCGTTGGCGGGCACCCGCCGAGGCTACCCGGCGCCGTACGGCACCGGCCCGCGAGACCGCGCTCCCCGGGACGTCGACGCCCGCGGACGACGGTCTCGCGGCGCGGGGGCTGGGGCCGGTGCCGGTGCGCGGGTGCAGCGGGTCAGCAGGGGTGTGCGGCATCCTTGGCGCACGTCCGTCTCCCCTCCGGAGGATCCCGTGCCGCCCGTCGACCGTCGCACGCCGGCAGCCAGCGCGCCGGAACGGGCCGGCGCGCCCGAGGCGGTCGTCGTCGTCAACGCGCGGTCGCGGCGCGGGGCGGTCCTGCACGACCGCATCGCCCCGGCGCTGGCGGCCCGCGGCGTGCGGGTGCTCGACGTGCACGTGGTGCGCGACCCCGGCGCCGAGCTGCCGGAGCTGCTCCCCCGCGTGCTGGCGACCGAGCCGCCGATGCTCGTCGTGGGCAGCGGCGACGGCACGCTCGCCACGGTCGTCGACCACCTCGCTGGGCGGTCCACGGTGCTGGGCTACCTGCCGCTGGGCACGACGAACAACACGGGCCGCAGCCTCGGGCTGCCGCTGCGGCTGGGCGCGGCGCTGGACGTCGTCGCCCACGGGCGGACCGTGGGCGTCGACCTGGGACGCGCCAACGACGACTGGTTCGCCAACCTCGTGAGCGTGGGGCTGTCGTCCGAGGTGGCGGGCCGCACGCCGCACCTGCTCAAGCGCCGGCTGGGGCGCGCCGCGTACGCCCTCACGGCCGCCCGCGCCCTCGCGACGCACCGGCCGTTCGAGGCCGAGGTGACCGCCGACGGGCGCACCCTGCACGTGCGCACGCACCAGCTCAACGTGGCGAACGGGCGGGTGCACGCGGGGACGGCCATCGCCGCGGACGCGGGCATCGACGACCGGCTCCTGGTCGCCTACACGCTCGGCGGCGCGCACCCGGCGTCGGTCGTCGCCGCCGCCGCGCACCAGGCCACGACCCCGTGGCGTCCCCTCGGCCACAAGGGGTACGTCACGGCGGCGCAGGTGCGCGTCGTGACCGACCGGCGGCTGCCCCTCGACGTGGACGGCGAGCTCGCCGGGTGGGTGGGGCCGGACGAGCCCCTCGTGGTCCGCGTCGACGCGGGTGCCCTGCGGGTGCGCGTGCCGCAGCGGTTCGTCCTGCGGGACCCGCTGGCGCACGAGCGCTGACGGGCCGCCCGGCAGGCCGACGCCGGGCGGCTCCGGGGCGAGGTCGTGGAGGTCCCGCCGTCCGCATGACGGGACGCCGGACGACGGGCGGCGGCCGGGATCGGCCAGGGCCGCCGCCCGTCGTCGTCCGCCGTCCGTCCGCCCGTCGCCCAGGACCCGCCCGACCGCGTGCGCCGCGCCCCTCCCCTGCGCGAGGATCGGGGCATGGACCCGCGCGCCGGAACCCCTGCCCAGCCGTCCGACCTGATCGACGTGGACGCCCTGCTCGCGGCGTACCACGACCGGGAGCCCGACCTCGACGACCCCGCGCAGCGCGTGGTCTTCGGCACGAGCGGCCACCGCGGCTCCGCGCTCGACGGGGCCTTCAACGAGGCGCACATCGTCGCCATCACCGCCGCGATCGTCGAGTACCGGCGCGGGCAGGGCACCGACGGCCCGCTGTTCATCGGTCGCGACACGCACGCGCTGTCGGAGCCGGCGTGGACGACGGCGCTCGAGGTGCTGGCCGCGGCCGGCGTCGAGGTGCACGTCGACGCCCGCGACTCCTGGACGCCGACGCCGGCGGTGTCGCTCGCGATCCTGCGGCACAACGGCGCCGGTACGTCCGAGGGCGTGCGCACCGCCGGCCCGGGCCTCGCCGACGGCATCGTCGTGACGCCGTCCCACAACCCGCCGCGCGACGGCGGCTTCAAGTACAACCCGCCGCACGGCGGGCCCGCCGGCTCGGAGGCCACGGGCTGGATCGCCGACCGCGCGAACGAGATCCTGCGCTCCGGCTGGCGCAACGTCCCGCGCGTGGGCGTCGAGCAGGCGCTCGCCGCCGACACCACGCGCAAGCACGACTACCTGTCCTCCTACGTCGACGACCTCGCGAACGTCGTGGACCTCGACGCGATCCGTGCGGCCGGCGTGCGCATCGGCGCGGACCCGCTCGGCGGCGCGTCGGTGGAGTACTGGGGCGCGATCGGCGAGCGGTACGGGCTCGACCTCACGGTCGTGAACCCCACGGTCGACCCGCGCTGGTCGTTCATGACGCTCGACTGGGACGGCAAGATCCGCATGGACTGCTCGTCGCCGTACGCGATGGCGTCCCTGCTCGAGCGCATGCGCCCCGGCGCCGGCGGTGCCGCGCCGTTCGACATCGCCACCGGCAACGACGCCGACTCCGACCGGCACGGCATCGTCACGCCCGACGCCGGGCTGATGAACCCGAACCACTACCTCGCGGTCGCCATCTCCTACCTGTACGGCGGTGCGCGGCCCGGCTGGCCCGACGGCACGGCCATCGGCAAGACGCTCGTGTCGTCCTCGCTCATCGACCGCGTCGCGGGGTCGCTGGGCCGCCGGCTGCTCGAGGTGCCCGTCGGCTTCAAGTGGTTCGTGCCGGGGCTCGTCGACGGGTCCGTCGGGTTCGGCGGCGAGGAGTCGGCCGGTGCGTCGTTCCTGCGCACCGACGGCACCGTGTGGACGACCGACAAGGACGGCATCCTGCCGGCGCTGCTCGCCTCGGAGATCCTCGCGACGACCGGGCGCAGCCCCTCCCAGCACCACGGCGAGCTCGTGGAGCGGTTCGGCGAGTCGTACTACGCCCGCGTCGACGCCCCCGCGACGCGCGAGGAGAAGGCGACGCTCGCGGCGCTGTCCGCCGAGCAGGTCACCGCGACCGAGCTCGCCGGCGAGCCGATCACGGCGCGCCTGACGCGCGCGCCGGGCAACGACGCGGCGATCGGCGGCCTGAAGGTGACGACGGAGAACGCGTGGTTCGCGGCGCGGCCGTCGGGCACGGAGGACGTCTACAAGATCTACGCCGAGTCGTTCGTCTCCCCCGAGCACCTGCAGCGGGTGCAGGAGGAGGCGCGGCAGGTCGTCGCGGACGCGCTGGGCGCCTGACGGGCGGCACCGCCGCACGCGCGAGGGCCCGGCCACAGACGTGGCCGGGCCCTCGGCGTGCACGGCGCTCGGGGGGCGCTCCGTGCACGGGACGCGGCCCCGACCCCGGAGACGTGGGGCGGGACCGCGGCCGCGGTCGTGCGGGTCAGGCCGCGGTGCGGCCCAGGCCCGTGAACTGCCAGCCGGCGTCGCGCCAGGCGTTCGCCTGGAGCTTGCCGCGGGCGTCGATGATCTTCGCCTGGTGCGCCAGCGGTGCGAGCTTCGCCGCGTCCGCCTGCAGGAACTCGTCCCACTCGGTCAGGACGAGGACGACGTCCGCACCCTCGACGGCCTCCTCGACGCCCGTCGCGTACGACAGGGTCGGGAACAGGCGGCGGGCGGTGTCGCCGGCCTCGGGGTCGTAGACCGTGACCTGCGCGCCGCGCAGGTGCAGGGCCGCCGCCACGTTGAGGGCCGGCGAGTCGCGCACGTCGTCGGTGAGCGGCTTGAAGGCCGCACCGAGGACGCCGATGCGCTTGTTGAGGACGGAGCCGCCGCAGGCCTCGAGCGCCAGGTCGATGACCCGCTCGCGCTGGCCCATGTTGATCTCGTCGACCTGCTGCAGCAGCGCGGTCGCCCGGTAGGCACCGAGCTCGTTCGCGCGGTGCATAAGGGCGCGGATGTCCTTGGGCAGGCAGCCGCCGCCGAAGCCGAGGCCGGCGTCGAGGAACTGGCGGCCGATGCGCACGTCGTGGCCGAGGGCGTCGGCCAGGACCGTCACGTCGGCACCCGCGGCCTCGCACACGCCCGCGATCGCGTTGATGAACGAGATCTTCGTCGCGAGGAACGCGTTCGCGCTGACCTTGACGAGCTCCGCCGTCGGCAGGTCGGTCACGACGACCGGCGCGCCCTCGGCGATCGGGGTCGCGTAGACGCGGCGCAGGATCGCCTCCGCCTTGGCGGAGACCCCGCCGAGGACGATGCGGTCCGGGTGCAGCGTGTCCTGCACGGCCTTGCCCTCGCGGAGGAACTCCGGGTTCCACACGAGCTCGACGTCGAGGCCCGCGGGGGCCTCGGCCGCGACGAGCTCCCGCAGGCGCGCGGCGGTGCCGACCGGGACGGTCGACTTGCCGACGATGACCGCGTCCTTGGTGAGGTGGCGGGCGATCGCCGTCGTGGCGGCCTCGACGAACCGCAGGTCCGCGGCGTGCGACGTGCGCTGCTGCGGCGTGCCGACGCACACGAAGTGCACGTCGCCCTGCGCCACCGCGGACGCGACGTCCGTGGTGAACCGCAGGCGGCCGGTCTGCAGGTTCTTCTCGAGCAGCTCGGGCAGCCCGGGCTCGAAGAACGGGACCTTGCCCGCCTGCAGGGCCTCGACCTTGCCCTGGTCGGTGTCGACGCCGGTGACGTCGAAGCCGAGCTCGGCCATGGCGACCGCGTGGGTGGCGCCGAGGTACCCGGTGCCGAGGACGGTGATGCGGGGGGCGTCGGCCGCGGCCGGCGCGGTGGTGCGCTTGCTGGTCATGTCGTGCTCCTGGAGGCGGGGCGGGGGCGCGGGGCGCCCCCGCCGGAGGGCGTCAGCGGCTGGGCGTCGGCGACGGCGTCGGGGTGGACGACTGCCGGGCCGGGCCCGTGGTCGGGGCGGGGGTCGACGTCGGTGCCGGCGCGTTCGCGGGCTGGGGCGTCGGCGTGGGGGTCGGCGGCCCGAGGACGGGCGCCGGCTCCGGTGCGGCCTCGGGGGCCGGTGCGGCGGGCTGCTCCGCGGCGAACGGCTCCGCGGGCGCGGCGAGCGGGCTCGCCGCGGCCAGCGGGGCCGCGCCCGGCAGGAAGCCGGCCGCGGGGTCGTGGATGCCCTCGACGAACGCGGCGAGCGAGTCGCTGCGCGAGGTGATCCGCCAGTCGTTCGTGATGCGCTCCCCGCCGCTGATGGTCGTCACCGAGTGGTGGAACCAGGCGAGGCCGATGACGTCGGAGTTCTCCGGACGGGCCAGCGCGTCGAACAGGTCCGTCGTCCAGCGGGGCTTGTCGCCACCGCTCTCGGACGCGCCGATCTCGGCGAGCACGACCGGCTTGCTGCTGATCGCACGCAGCTGGGTGAGGGTCTGGCCGAACGTGTAGTCGAACGTCGGCGTCTGCCCCTCGCGGTACGGCGGGCGGTAGTAGCCCGACATGCCGACCCAGTCCACGTACTCGTCACCGGGGTAGAGGCTGCGCGTGTAGTCCAGCGTGCGGTTCGTCGCCGGCAGGTTGTTGACGATGTTCGGCGACCAGACCCAGATGACGTAGGCGTTGGCGCCCTCGGACTCGAAGATGTCGTGGACGTGCTGCCACATCTTCACGAAGTCGCCGGGCCGGTTGCCGTTGATGGGCTTGGCGTTGCTGCCCTGCTCCGACCAGGGGTACCAGCTGCCGTTCATCTCGTGGTTGAGACGGATGGCCATCGGCAGGCCGGTGGCCGCGACGCCCCGGGCGTACTCGCGCAGGTAGTCGTCGAACGCGCCGTCGATGATCCGGGGCAGCGAGTACTCCGGGTCCTCGACCTGGTTGTTGTCCGCGGCCATCGGTCGCGACTCCCACGTGAGGAACGGCAGCATGCCCTTCTCCCACGAGCGGGTGACCGCGTCGGCACGGAACGGGGTGTCCCAGCCCTGGAAGTAGCCGGCCATGTTCGGCGCGAGGCCGACCTGGCTGGCCACCGAGTCGACCTCGGCCCAGTTGAACGGCGACTGCGGGGTGTACAGGCCGAAGTACCGGTGGTCCGGGACCATCAGGCTGGACAGCGCGGGCGCCGTCGGCTTGACCGGCTTGGCGGCCTCGGCACGGGCGGCCGCCGCGGCACGCGCCGCGGCCACCTGGGCCGCCGCGACGGACTCACGGATCGCCGCGCCCTGCGCGTCGCCACGGGCCTCGGCCAGCTGCCGCTCGAGCGCGGCCTTCTCCTTGCCGCGGGCCGCGGCGGCGGCGCGCTCGGCGGCGGCCTTCGCCTTGCCCCGCTGGGCGGCCGCGGCCTTCTCGCGCGCGGCCTTGCCCTGGCCGGCCGCCTTCGCGGTCGCGGCCTTCTGCTTGCCGCGCTCGGCGGCCGCGGCCTTCTCGGCCGCCGCCTTGGCCTTGCCGCGCTCGGCGGCGGCGGCGCGCTCGGACTTCGCCTTCTCCTGGCCGCGCTGGATCGCGGCGATCTCGTCGTCGCGGTCCGCCAGCACGGCGCGCAGGTCGGCGACCTCGCGCTCGAGCTCCTTCTCGGCCGCGGTCTTGGGCGTGCCCGGCAGGGCGCCCGAGGGCGACAGCCAGACGATCCCGGTGACGGCGCCCAGGGCGAGCGCGGTCACGAGGGCACCGAGCCGCGCGGCGAAGCCGAGCCGGCCGGTGAGGGTCCACCAGTGCTTGCCCGTGCGCTCAGACATAGAACACCGCCATGAGTGCGAACATCACGATCCCGATCGCGTAGGGGACGAGGGCCAGGGGGTTGAGGCGCCGCCGCGCCGGGGCGGCGGTGCGGGTGCGGGCGCGGGCCGGGGCCTGCACCGCGACGCGGCCGTCACCGGCCACCGGCGTGCCGCCGGGAGGGGTGCGGTCGACGAGGTCGACCGGGGCGTGGCCGGAGGTGCTCTCGCGCTCCAGCTGCGCCATCACGTCGTCGCTCACGGCGTCCTCCTGGCCGGCGGTGTACGCACCGGCGCGGGTGCCCCAGCCGGCCACGTGGGCCATGCGGAAGAAGCCGATGAGCCGGATCGGCATGAGGAAGAGCGTCGAGACGATGATGAAGACCGGCAGGCGGAAGAAGTCCGAGGGCTTCTCCTGCAGGTGGCGGATCTGGCGGATCGCCATCGACAGCACGGAGGAGACGACCATCAGGCCGACGACCCAGACCCAGCCGTTGACGCCGGTGGTCTCGAGGATCGCCTGGTAGAGGTTCGTCCCGGTGCCCGACAGGCCCCGGTAGATCCAGCCCGCGACCGTGCCGAACAGCAGGAACGGCAGGATGATGTCGGTCAGGAAGAAGATCGCCAGGACCGGTGCGTGCCCGAGCATCCAGGGCAGCATGCGCAGCGTGTTGTACTGCGACCCGCGCGACCAGCGCAGCTGCTGCTTGAAGAGCTTCTTCACCTGCAGCGGGGCGTCGGTGTAGACGAGGCTCGTGTACTGGTACACGGTGCGGTAGCCGGCCTTGAGCGTGAGGTTCGTCAGCGTGCGGTCGTCGGAGACCTCGAGGAAGACGCCGAGGAACTTCTCGTGCATGAACTTGTCCATGACCTGCATGAGGATGTGCCGGCGGAACGCGATGGTGCGGCCGGGCAGGCAGCCGATCTGGCCGAGCACGGACTGCGCGGGCATCGAGTAGAGCGCACGCGTGTTCTCGAGCCAGTCGGCCCAGCGGGTGATCCAGGAGCGCTCGGGCTCGAGGATGCGCTGCCGGGTGGTGACCCCGCCGACCTTCGGGTCGGCGAACGGCTTGACCAGCTCGGGCAGCGTGCCGTCGGTCCACACCGTGTCGGAGTCGACGAGGACCGTGATCTCGCCGTGCGACATCTCGGTGCCGATCTTGACGGCGTTGCGCTTGCCCGGGATGGGCGTGTGCACGTGCTGCACGACGGGGCCGAACTCGTCGCAGACCGACTCGAGGCCCGGGTTCGGCGCGCCGTTGATGACGACGATGATCTCGTCGGGCTCCTGCTCGACGATGCGGCGCAGCACGTCGCGGAACAGGTCGAGGGGCTCGTCGACGACGGGGATGACCACCGACGTCGTGGCCTGGTGGGGGGCGGTGACGGGGCGGTAGCGCCGCGAGAGCACCACCTTGAGGATCCAGAGGGCCCAGACGAGGGCGGAGAACACAGCGAAGAGGTAGACCTCGTTGTGCGCCTCGATCATGTGCCGCATCTGCAGGATGAAGATGAACAAGTGGATCTCCTGGAGAATCCGGAGGGATCGGCTTGATCGGCTGATCGGCGTCGTCGGCGCAGCCGGACACGCACGACCCCCCGGGGGCGGGAGACGTACGTCGGGACGGGTACGGCCGGGGCCGCTCGACCGGGGGTCGCGCGCCGGGCGCAGGGCTGCACGCCCCGTCCCCGGCCGTCGTGCCCGGGCGCCGCTGGATGCGGCCGCCACCGGTCGGTGGTATGAGGATGGACCGCCCGAAAGGGTGAAGGCAAATACGTATCAGTAAATTGCCGGTAAACGTTCCTTTCGGACATTCGTCCACGATCCCCCGGGGCAAACCGGGTCAACCCGCAGGTCAGGGACGCTGCAGGTCAGTCGTCCAGGACGTCACAGAGGTCATCCTCGGCGTGACAGACGTCTCACGATCGGGGGACACCGACGAGCCCCCACGCGCGGGTGCCGAGCGATCAGTGACCGGTCAGCAGGTCCTGGTACTCGGGGTGCTCCTCGACCCAGGACCGGACGAACGGGCACTCGGCCACGACGCCACGCCCCTGCGCGCGCAGCCGGTCGAGCGCCCCCCGCACGAGCGTCGAGCCGACGCCGCGCCCCTCGACCTCGGGGTCGACCTCGGTGTGCGTCAGGACGACGTCGTCCCCCTGCACCCGGTACACCGCGACGCCCAGCAGGTCGCCGTCCGGGGTGCGCGCCTCGAAGCGCTGGTCCTCCGGCACATCCGTCACGACGACGTCGCTCATCCCCCGATCCTGCGGCACGACGGCGCCGCCCGCAGGTCGGGACGCGCCGGGCCGCCCCGCGCCCTCCCGCCGCCGGCGCCCGCTGTCCCCGCCGGGTGCGAGAGTGAGGGCATGCTCCAGCCCTACCGGGACGTCCTCGCGCGCCCCGGCGCACTCGCGTTCTCGTCCACCGGCGTCCTCGCCCGGATGCCCATGTCCATGGTCGGCATCGGCATCGTCCTCATGGTCGAGGCGATCTACGACTCCTACGGCCTGGCCGGCCGGGTGTCGGCCGTGTTCGTCGTCGCGCAGGCCGTCGGCTCGCCGCAGATCGCGCGCCTCGTCGACCGGTACGGGCAGGCGCGGGTCATGCGCCCGGCCCTGCTCACGTCCGCCGCGGGGATCGCGCTCCTCGTCCTGGCCGCGACGCTGCACGCGCACCCGGCCTGGCTCTACGCCGCCGCAGTGCTCGCCGGCGCGACCATCGGGTCGTTCGGCGCGCTCGTGCGGGCGCGCTGGAACCACGCGCTCGGCGACGACCCCCGCGGCGTCCACACCGCCTTCTCGCTCGAGTCCGCGCTCGACGAGCTCGTGTTCGTCGTCGGGCCGGTCCTCGCGACGGTGCTCGCGACGTCGGTGGCACCGTCCGCCGGACTCGTGGTGCCCGTCGTCGCCATGCTGGTCGGCGGCCTCGCGTTCCTCGCCCAGCGCCGCACCGAGCCGCCCGCCGCGGGCACGCGGACCACCGGCGACGGGTCCCACGGGACGGTGCTGCGCTCGCCCGGCATGGTCGTGCTCGTGCTCGTCTTCGTCGGGATGGGCGCGATCTTCGGCGCGACCGACGTCGCGACCGTCGCGTTCGCCGAGGAGGCCGGCCGGCCCGCGCTCGCCGGCGCGGTGCTCGCGGTGTTCGCGCTGGGCTCGCTCGTCTCCGGCCTGCTGTACGGCGCGCGGCACTGGACGTCGCCGCTGCACCTGCGGTTCGCCCTCGGCGTCATCGCCCTCGCCGTGGGGGTCTGCGCGTTCTTCCTCGCCCAGTCGCTCGCCGTGCTGGCGGTCGTCATGTTCGTCGTCGGCTTCGCCATCGCGCCGTCGATCATCAACGGCAACGCGCTCGTGCAGGGTCTCGTGCCGCCCGGCCGGCTCACCGAGGGCCTCACGTGGGTCAGCACGGCCCTCGGGGTGGGCGTCTCCGTCGGGTCGTCCGTCGCCGGCTCGCGCATCGACGCCGGCGGCGCGCACGCCGGGTTCCTCGTCGTGGTCGTGGCGGGCGCGGGCGCGCTCGTCGCGACCCTCGTCGCGCTGCCCGTGCTGCGCCCGCGTCCGGACGCGGGCACGCCCGCCGCGGCGCCCGGCGACGCGGCACCGGGCGCCGGGGGCGAGGTCCGGCAGGGTGAGGTCCGGCAGGTCGAGGACCTCAGCCCCTCCGCCACGGGCGGCGCGAGCGTGGCGGCGTGCGAGACGGCGTCGGAGGTCGCGCCGCGCCGGGAGACGCCCGGCGCCTGAGCCCGGCGCCTGAGCCCGGCGGACCGCCCGCGCCCGCCAGTCGGCCCGTCAGTCGGCGAGGCCGCCCTCGGGGTAGCCCTGGACGAGGGTCATGTGCCCGCCGAGGTACCCGCTGACGGCGACCACGCCGCCCGCCGCCAGCACGACCGCCTTGCCGAGCTTGCGCTTGCCCTTCTTGCGCAGCAGGTACGCACCCGCGTACATGCCCAGGCCCACGCCGTTGAGCGCCGCGTGGACCAGGCCGACGCGCTGCACGCGCCGGTTGCCGCTGAACCAGTCGGCGGCACCCGTCAGCGCGGTCGGCAGCGCCGCGAGGACGCCGAGGCCGAGCAGGCGGTCCGCGGCCTTCTCCGAGCTCCGCCCGCCGACGAGGTCGAGCGTCGTCGCGCTGATCCACAGGCCCAGCGGCAGGTCCGTCATGAGCGGGTGCAGCGCGTGGCCGATCGGCTCGCCGTTGAGCAGCCCGCGCAGGGCGTCGTTGCCCAGGACCGGCGCGTAGAACGCGCGGGCGGCGGAGACGGCCGGGTCCAGGCCCTTCGCCTCCTCCAGCTGCAGGGTCCAGCCGAGGGCGGTGTTGTCGGTGTCGATCGAGCGCGTGTGGGACACGGGGGCCTCCGGACGGTCGCTGCGGGACGCGGGCGCGCTCTCGGCGCCCCGTCCAGCATGGCCGGGGTGACGCGACCTCGCACCGCGACGGCCCGCCTCGCGCCCCTGCCCCCGCCCCCGTCGAGTGCGGCCGGCGGCGAGCGCGCCGGACGTCCGTCGAGCGCACCGGACACGTGTGGCGCGCTCGTCCGGTGTGTGGCGCGCTCGCCGAGCCGAGGCGGTCAGGCGTGCTGGACCGGCTCGTGCGCGGCGTGGCCGACCGGCTCGAGCTGGAACGTCGAGTGCGCCGTGTCGACGTGCTCGCCGAGGCACGCGATCAGCGCGTCGAGCACCTGCCCGCTGCGGTTGCCGGCCAGGCAGGCGTCGTCGACGACCACGTGCGCGGACAGCACGGGCACCCCGCTCGTGATGGTCCAGGCGTGCAGGTCGTGGACGTCGACGACGCCGGGCACCCGCCGGATGCGGGCCCGCACCGCGTCGAGGTCGAGGTCCCGCGGCGTGGACTCCAGCAGCACGTCGACGACGTCGCGCAGGAGCGACCACGCCCGGGGGACGACGAGCAGCCCGATGACGAGCGACGCCACGACGTCGGCGCGCGCCCAACCCGTCGTCGCGATGACGACGCCCGCGACGAGCACCGCGACCGAGCCGGCCAGGTCCGCGAGCACCTCGAGGTACGCGCCGCGCACGTTGAGGCTCTCGCGCCGGCCCGGCCGCAGCAGGAGCAGGCCGACGACGTTGGCGGCCGCGCCCAGCGCCGCGACGGCGAGCATCGTCCCCGACGCGACCTCCGGCGGGTCCGACCAGCGCCGCACCGCCTCGACGACGACCCACACGCCCACCGCGGCGAGCAGCAGCCCGTTGGCGAGGGCCGCCAGCACCTCGGCGCGCTGCAGCCCGAACGTGCGGCTGGTCGTGGCCGGCCGTGCGGCGAGGGCCGCCGCGGCGAGCGCGATCGCGACGCCGCTCGCGTCGGTCACCATGTGCCCGGCGTCGGCGAGCAGCGCGAGCGAGCCCGACGCCAGACCGCCGACGACCTGCACGGCCGCGACCACCAGGGTGAGCGCGAGGACGACGGCGAGCCGCCCCCGGTGACGGCCCGTGGCGGTCGCGCGGCCGTGGTGGTGCCCGGCGCTCACCGGGCCTCCTCGACGTCCGCCTCGACGTCCGCCTCGTCGTCGGGCTCGCCGTCGGGCCCGTCGTCCACCCCGTCGTCAGCCCCGTCGTCCGCCGGGTGCACCGGGCAGAGCTCCACCGCGTCGCCCGTGCGGGCCAGCAGCGCCTGGGCGACGGCGAGGAGCGCGCGCACGGCGTCGGGGTGCGGCACCGACAGGACGCTCGCCCGGCCCTGCGCGCGGGCGGTGACGAGGCCGCAGTCGCGCAGGCACGCGACGTGCTGCGACACGGTGGACTGAGCGAGGCCCATGTGCCGGGTCAGGTCGACCACGCGGTGCTCGCCGAGCAGCAGGTGGCGCAGGATCGCCAGGCGGGAGGGGTCGCCGAGGCACCGGAACAGCGCGGACGCCACCGCGACGCCACGGTCGTCGTCGGCCGCCGCGGGATCGGTGCGTTCCGCCGTCATCGCCACCCGCCGATGATGGCCCGCCTGCGGCACGCGCGGCAACCGTCACGGCGCGCCACCGACGCCGACGGGCGCGGCACCCGCAGGTGCCGCGCCCGTCGTCCGACCCGTCAGGGCCCGTCGCCGGCCGTCAGGAGGCCGCGCAGCTGATCGACGGCCACGTCCAGTTGCCGCCGTGCTGCACCGTGAAGCCGAAGCTCACGGTCTGGCCCGCGGCGAGCGCACCGCCGCCGCTCGGGCGCATCGTCATGACGTTGCCGGACGAGTCCCACGTCGGGGAGCCGTTCCAGGTCGCGATGACGCGCTGCGGGTAGCGGACGGTCACCGTGGACGTCCAGCTGTTGATGTCCGTGTTGGCGCGGATGGTCACCGTGCCGTTGAACCGGTCGTTCCACTTCTGGCCCTCGGAGTACGTGGCCGTGCAGCTCGCCCCGGGGTTCGGCGCAGGCGTCGTCGGGTTCGGCGCGGGCGTCGTGGGGTTCGGTGCCGGCGTCGTCGGGTTCGGTCCCGGCGTCGTCGGGTTCGGGACCGGCGTGCCGCCCTGGTTCAGCTGGTTGAGGACGCTCGTGTACGCGGCCTTCTTGTTGCCGGAGCCGTCGAACAGCAGCGGCGTGCCCGAGGCGCGCCACGAGTCCGTGTCCCGCACGCCCCACACCGTGATGCCGGTGCAGCGGGGCACGGAGAGGCACGCCTGCACGACGCCCTGGTACTGCTGCGCCTGCGAGCTGCCCGACCCCTCGATGTCGAGCTCGGTGATCTGCACGTCGACCCCGAGGGCGGCGAAGTTGCGCAGCGTGACGTCGTAGTTGGACGGCACCGGGTTGCCCGAGTTGAAGTGCGCCTGGAAGCCGACGCAGTCGATCGGGACGCCCCGCGCCTTGAAGTCCTGGACCATCCGGTACACGGCCTGCGTCTTGGCGTGCTGCCAGTTGTCGGTGTTGTAGTCGTTGTAGCAGAGCTTCGCGTTCGGGTCGGCGGCGCGGGCGGCCCGGAAGGCGGCCTCGATCCAGTCGTTGCCGGTGCGCTGCAGGTTCGAGTCGCGGCGGGCGCCGGACGAGCCGTCGGCGAACGCCTCGTTGACGACGTCCCAGGAGTGGATCTTGCCGCGGTAGTACGACGCCACCTGCGTGACGTGGTCGAGCATCGCGGTGCGCAGCGCGCTGCCGGACATGTTCTGCATCCAGCCGGGCTGCTGCGAGTGCCACGCGAGCGCGTGGCCACGGACCTGCTTGCCGTTCTGGCGGGCCCAGTTGACGATGCGGTCGCCGCTGGACCAGTTGAACTGGCCGCGGCTGGGCTGCATCGCGTCCATCTTCATCTCGTTCTCGGCCGTGATCATGTTGAACTCGCGGTTCGCGATGGTCGTGTACGTCGCGTCGTTGAGCCGGCTCGCGGCGATCGCGGTGCCGAAGTAGCGGCCGCTCTCGGCCGCGGCCGCCTGCAGCGTGCTGCCGGCGGCGGACGCCGGGACGGCGAGCGCGACGGCCAGGGTGGCGGCGGCCACGCCGCCGACGACGGCGGCGAGGCCGCGTCGCGTCCTCGGACGTGGGGTCGTCATCGATCCCTCCTCGGGGGTGGTGGAAGTCCGGCGAGAAACCGGCACGCCACCCTCCGTTGCCACGGGAAACCCGGTCAAGGAGGACGGATCGGCGGACGGGTTTCGGCTGGCTTTCGAACCGTTTCATCACTCCTGCGGGTGATCTCTATCGATGTAGACGCGCGTTTCGCGCTAGCGTCCCGCTCCGGGGAGGGACTACGCCGCGCCGCCGGCACCGACCGTAATCGAAAGTGTCGGAACGTCCGTTGCCACCGCGGGCGCTCCTCGGCAGGCCCGGGACGACGGGTCGGCGGGCCGGGGACGACGGGTCGGCGGACCCCGGGACGACGGGTCGGCGCACCCGGGTACAGCCCGCGCCGGCGGTGACGGCAGCGACAGGGAGTCCCGTCAGCGGTCGCGCCGCGGCGTGCTCTCCCGCTCGACGACCCGCAGGTCCGCCAGGTGCAGCACCGGCGGCGCGGGCTCGTCCGGCGGCGACAGGCGCTCCTGCACCCGTCGCACCAGCAGCTCGACCGCGACGTCGGCGATCTCCCGGCGACCGGGGTCGACGGTGGTGAGCGTCGGCACGGAGTAGCGCGCGTCCTCGACGTCGTCGAAGCCGACGACCGCGACGTCGCCGGGGATCCGCAGCCCGCGCACCTGCAGCTCGAACATCGCCCCGACCGCGAGCGCGTCGTTGAACGCGACGACGCCGTCCACCTCCACGCCGGTGTCGAGCACGTGCGCCATCGCGCGCGCGCCGTTCGCCCGGTGCCAGCCGTCGTCGGCCCAGCCGAGCAGCCGGTCGTCGACCTCCAGCCCCCGCGCGGCGAGCGCCTCGCGGTAGCCCTGGTACCGCAGCGACGCGGACCCGGCGGTCCGGGAGTGCAGCATGCCGACGGCCGCGATGCGCCGCCGGCCCAGGTCGAGCAGCAGGTCCGTCGCCGCGCGCGCCCCCTCCACGTTGCGCATGGTCACGTGGTCGACACGGGACGAGAAGACCTGCTCGCCCAGGAGCACGAGCGGGTAGCCGGCCTCCTCGAGCAGCGGCGCGTCGTCCTGCTCCAGCGCGGCCGGGCTGAACACCAGCCCGTCGACGAGCCCGCGCCGCGGCTCGCGCAGCGCGGCCAGCTCGCCCTCGCGCGTGAAGCCGGTGGGCTCGATGAGGACCTGCACGCCGTGCCTGCGCGCGGCGGCCAGCACCTCGTCCGCGAGCTCGCCGAAGTACGGCTGCCCCAGCTCCGGCACCGCGAGCCCGATCATCCCGGTGCGGCCCGACCGCAGGCTGCGCGCCGTCACGTTGACCTCGTACCCGAGCTCGTCGATCGCCTCGAGCACGCGCGCACGCGTCGTCTCGCGGATGTACGGGTAGCCGTTGAGGACGTTCGAGACGGTCTTGACCGACACGCCGGCGAGGCGCGCGACGTCGACCATCGTCGCCACAGCCCATCCCCTTCGCCTCGTCACGGCGGCGTCCCGAGGGCCCCCGATGCCGCGACCGGCGGACCACGCGCCGGGACCGCCCGCAATCTACACCGGCGCCGTCGCCGGCCCGCCGCTGCCTCAGCGGAGCACGAGCACGTCCTCGCGCGACGACGTCGTCGAGGACACCATCAGCACGAGCCGTCCCCGGGCCGTCGCCGTCCACGTCACCATGTCCGCCACGCCGGCGGACGGACCCGTCGGGGAGGGCACCGCCTCCCCCGCCCGCAGGCGCACCTCGTCGCCGTCGCGCTGCAGCGCGGCCGACCAGGCGTGCGCGCCGTCGTAGGTCCACGCGTCCAGGCCGGTGTTCGTCCCGAGCAGCAGCACACGGCCGTCGGTCAGCAGCTGCCCGGCACCGACGCGGCGCGGCAGCGGCGCGCTCCACCGCTCGTCCCCGTCCTGGCCGTCCAGGCGCCGCAGGTGCGTCCCGTCGAGCACGACGACCGTGCCGTCGACCACCAGGGCGCCGCCGGCCGGCCGCCCCTGCGCCGACCACAGCGCCTCGCCGTCCGGTCCGCGCAGCGTCACGCGGCCCTCCACCCCGAGCCCGTCGCCCCGGTCCGTCGTGAGGAGGACGTCGCCGAGGCTGCCGTCGTCGAGCGCCGGCTGCACGAGCTCCTCGCCGTCCAGGTCGTGCGACGTCCCGTCGGGGAGGTGCAGGACGCCCCGGGGCGCGCCGGACGGGGTCGCGTCCTCCAGCAGCAGACGCCCCCCGGGCAGCAGCCGTGCCATCCCGGCCCCCGCGTCGGCCACGGTGCCGACCGCCGCGCCGTCCTGCGCCGCGAGCACCCAGGCGCCACCCTCCGCCTGCACGAGGACGCGCTCCTCGTCGACGAGCACGCCGAAGAACTCGCCGGCACCGAGGACGGGGTCGCCGCCCGGCACGTCGAGGACGGTCCGCCACCGGGACGTCCCGTCGCCCGCGAGCGACTCGACGACGACGGTCCCGCCCTCGGCCGTCGCCGTGACCCAGCCGTGGGGCGCGCGTGCCACGGACCGCCCCGGCGGCAGCTCGACCCGGTGCAGGACGCGTCCGTCCACCGGGTCGACCTCGAGGAGGGACGTCCGGCTCTGCGCGGTCATGCTCCCGTCGGCGGCGGGGGCGGACGGCGGCAGCCACTCCGCCGTGCAGGCGACGGGCCCCCGTCCGGCGGGCACGGCCGGGGCCGGCTGCCAGGGCAGGCGCCCGTACGCGGTGCACCACACCCAGCGCGACTCGGGGGCCGGCAGGTCGGGTGGCGGCGCGATCGGCGTCCGCCAGCGCTCCCTGCCGTCCTCGGCACCGACACCGACGACGTCGACGCCGTCGGGATCCCACACGCCCGCCACCACGACGTCCCCGGCCGCGACGCCGGCGAGCAGCGCATGGACGGCGACGGGCAACGCCGTCGCGTCCTCGTAGGACCGGGACACGCTCACGTCGACCGGCAGCGCCGGGTCGAGCGGGCGCAGCACGCCCGGCACCCCCTGCAGCGCCTCGACGCGGGCGGCGTCCTGCTGCCGCGCGCGCACCTCCAGCCCGGCGGCCACCGCGACGGCGAGGACGAGCCCGACCGCCAGCGCGCCGACCGCGCGCGGGTGGCGGCGCAGCCAGGGCCGCGCCGGCCCGCCCTCGTCCGGGCCGTCCGGTCGCTCCGGCTCGTCCTCGACGAGCTCGACGTCGCGCAGCGCCATGCGCGGACGCTACCCCCGCCGCCGGTGGCTCCGGGCTCGGTTAGCGTGCCCGGATGAGGCGCGGGACACGCGACGTGGAGCTCGTCGAGGAGCCGCCCGGCGCGGACGCCGGTGGCGACCCCGGCACGGCGCGCCCCCGCGCCGGCCGGGCCCGGCGGTGGTGGGCCGTCGCGGGGGCCGTCGCCGTCGGTCTCGGCGGGCTCGGCATCGCGCAGGCCGTCGTCGACGCCCGCGAGCGCGACCGCCTCGAGCGTGCGCTGGACGTCGCCGGGGCGGTCGCGCCCCTGCCGGATGCGCTCGCCGCCCGCTGGTCGCCCGACCCGCACCTCGCGCCGGTGCCGGGGTGGCGGGACCCGCGGACGGTCGTCGCGGTGCGCACCGCGGCGGACGGGGCGCAGGACGCGGTCGCGGTCGACACGCCGAGCGGCGACGTGCGCTGGTCCGTGCCCCTGCTGCCGGCCCCGGGCGAGCGCGGGGGCGCGACGGAGCCCGCGGGCACCCGCTGCCTCGCGACGGGCGAGCACCGTGTCGTCTGCCTGGCCGTCGACGCGTACCTGGTGGTCGAGGGGACGAGCAGCTTCACCACGACGCCGACGACGGCGCGGCTGCTCGTGCTCGACGCCACCACGGGCGAGGTCCTGGCCGAGCACGCCGCCCGGCACGGGGACGCGCTCGCGCACGCGGCCACCCGCGTGGCGGACCTCGTCGTGCTGCTGGGGACGGACCCGGCCGGCGGGTCGCACGTGTGGGCCGTCGACGCCGAGGACGCGCGGGAGCGGTGGGCCACGCCGTTGCCCCCTGCCGAGGTCGACGTCCTGTCCGGGGGTGCGGGCGCCGTCGGCCCGGCAGACGTGCGCACGCTCGCGGACGGGACGGCGGCGGTCGTGCGGGAGGACGGCTCGGTGGTGCTGCTCGACCCCGAGGACGGCCGGCGGCTGCGTGCGCCGCTGCCCGGCACGGCGCAGGCGCACGTCGTCCCCCTCCCGGACGGGCGGGTCGAGGTGGTCGTCCCCGGCCGTGAGCACGGCACGGTGCTGCGGGCCGGCGGCGACGTGCGGGTCACGGGGAGCCTGGTCGCCGTGCGCGTCGACGACGGATCGGTGCCCGGGCTGCTGCTCGCGCGGGACGGCGGGCACGTGCGCGCCGTCGACGCGCGGACCGGCGAGGTCCGCTGGGAGGTGGCGGTGCCGCTCGTCGACGCCGCATCCCTGCTGGACGGGCGGGTGCACCTGACGACGCCGGTCCTGCTCGCGACCGTCGACGCCCGGACGGGCGCCCTGCTCTGGGAACGCCCGCGCGAGGGTGCGTCCTTCTTCGGGGTGGTCACCGACGGCACGCTGCTGTACGAGCCGCGCCGGGTCGCCGGCGCGGCTCGGCGTCGCGAGCTCGTCGGGCTGGACCCCGCGGACGGCGCGGTGCGGCGGACCGTCGCGCTGCCCTCCGACGTCACGTCGGTGCAGCCGTGGGCCGGCGCGGTGGTGGCGCTCGGGGCGGACGGGCCGCTGGTGCTCGGCTGACCGGGCCCGGTCCGCGCGTCGGCCGGGCGGCGCCTCACGACGACCGCCCGCATCACGGTGCGGGGGCGCGGGCGTCGTAGTCCCAGAACGTGCGCTGGGCGCGCACGAGCACCCACAGCAGCACGACGCACGCGACGCCGCCGGCGACGGCCGCCCACCCCTCGCCGACCCGCGTGGAGGCCGCGCCCAGCGCGAGCTCGCCGAGGCGCGGTCCGCCCGCCACGACGACCACGAACACGCCCTGCAGGCGCCCGCGCATGTCGTCCGGGGTCGCGGTCTGCAGGATCGTCTGGCGGAACACCGACGAGACGGTGTCGGAGGCGCCCGCGAGGGCGAGGGCGGCCAGCGCCAGCGCGAGCGCGACGGGCAGCGCGTGGTCCGGCGACGTGCGTCCGGCGGCGACGAGCACGGTGCCGAACCCGACGACCGACAGCCCCCACGCGGTGATCGCGACCGCGATGATCCGCCCCTGCCACCGCACGCGCGCCAGCCCGCCGGAGAACAGCCCGGCGACGATGCCGCCGACGGCGATCGCGGCCGTGAGCGCGCCCGTGGTCGCCTCGCCGCCGCCCAGGTAGAGGACACCCACGGCGGGGAAGAGCGCGCGCGGCATGGCGGTGACCATGGCGACGATGTCGACGAGGAACGTCATGCGCACGTTCGGCTGCGTGCCGAGGTAGCGCAGGCCGTCGACGACCGAGCCGAGGCCGAGGCGCTCCCGGCGGGTCGCGGACGGCTCGGGCGGGACGGGCGGCAGGCGCAGCAGCGCGGTGAGCGCGAAGGTGAACAGCACGGCGTCGACGGCGTACGCCCAGGCGTAGCCGACGGAGGCGACGAGGACCGCGCCCGCGAGCGGGCCGACCGTCAGGGCCGTGTTCCAGCCGATGGTCTGCAGGGCGTTCGCGGCGGGCATGAGCCGCGGCTCGAGCAGGCGCGGGATGATCGCCGAGCGCGCCGGGGAGTTCACCGCGCCGGCGGCCGACTGCACCGCGACCAGCGCGTACAGCAGCCCGACGTGCTCGTTGCCGAGCACCGCCTGCGCCACGAGCACCAGCACCGCGACCCAGCTGACCACCGACGCGACGAGCGCGACGGTCCGCCGGTCGTAGTGGTCGACGAGCGCGCCGCCGTACAGCCCGAACACGACGAGGGGCACGAGCGCGCACAGCCCGAGCACGCCGACGGCCAGCGTCGAGGCCGTCAGCGCGTACACCTGCAGGCCCACCGCGACCACCGTCAGCTGTGCGCCGAGGTTCGCGACCGACAGGCCGAGCCACAGCCGCCGGAACGCCGGGCTGACCCGGACCGGGGTCAGGTCGACGAGCAGGTGGCGCACCGGGCGATGCTACGGCGGCACCGCGGCCCGACCCGGCCGCGGCGGCGTGACGTGCGCCCTACAGCCAGCCGTTGCGCCGGAACACGCGGTGCAGCACGACGCACGCGGTGACGATGACCACCAGCACGGCCGGGTACCCGTAGACCCAGTGCAGCTCGGGCATGTGGTCGAAGTTCATGCCGTACACGCCGGCGATCGCGGTGGGGACGAGCGCGATCGCCGCCCACGCGGAGATCTTGCGCATGTCGCCGTTCTGCCGCAGCGCGACCTCGCTCTGCCCGACCGTGACGCGCGCGGTGTTGGCCTGCAGCACGTCGCCGAGCTGGCGCTCGACCGCCTCGACGGCGTCGGCGGCACGCAGCAGGTGGTCCTGGACGTCGCGGAAGTACGGCGCAGCGGCCTCGGGGACGTGCGGCACGTCCGCCTCCATGAGGCGCTGCAGGGGGCGGCCGAGCGGCAGGACGGCGCGGCGCAGCTCGGCCGCCTCCTGCTTGAGCTTGTAGATCCGCTCGGCGTGGTTGCCCTGCCCGGGGCCGAACACGCGCGCCTCGATGTCGTCGACGTCGCTGTTGATCTCCTCGAGCGCCTGCTCGTACCCGTCGACGACGAGGTCCGCCGCCCGGTACAGGACGCCCGCCGGGCCGAAGCCCGCCGCGGGGCCCTCGCCGCGGTCCATCTCGGCGCGCACCCGCCCGAGCACCTCGCCGTGGCCGTGCCGGACGGTGACGACGAACCGCGGGCCGAGGAACATCGCGATCTCGCCGACCTCGACGACCTCGTCGTGGTCGACGTACCGGGCCGGCTTGAGCACGACGAACACGACGTCGTCGTAGACCTCGAGCTTGGGGCGCTGGTGGGCCTTCACGGCGTCCTCGACCGCGAGCGCGGGCAGCCCGAACGCGGCGGCGACGTCGACGACGTCGTCCGCGGTGGGGTGGCGCAGCCCGAGCCACACGAACCCGTCCTCCCCGCGCGGGGCCTGCGCCTCCCGCGCCGCCTGCGCGACCGAGAGCGGACCGGCCTGCCGCCGCCCGCCGACGTAGAGGGCGGAGTCGACGACGACGCGCTCCGCGCCCGACGGCCCCGCCGTGCCGGGTGCGCCCGTGCCGTCCACGACCCCGCTGCTGCCCACGTCCACGTCCGCTCCTCCCGACCCGGGCGACCGTACCCGGGCCGGGCGTGGGCGGCCCGGGCAGCGGCGCCGGGTGGCAGGGTGTGACGCGTGGACACCGCACCGGTCGAGCACCTCGTCGTCATGGGCGTCTCCGGCACCGGCAAGTCGAGCGTCGGCCGGGGCGTCGCGGCACGGCTGGACCGGCCGTTCGTCGAGGGGGACGACCTGCACCCGGAGGCCAACGTCGCGAAGATGAGCAGCGGCGTCGCGCTCACCGACGACGACCGGTGGCCGTGGCTCGCCGCGGTCCGCGACGCGATGACCGAGCACGCGCGCGCCGGCCGCTCCACCGTGGTCGCCTGCTCGGCGCTGCGTCGCGTGTACCGCGCGACCCTCACCGCGGCCGAGGGACGCGTGCGGTTCGTGCTGCTCGACGTGCCGGCCGACCTCCTGCGCGAGCGCGTGGCGCAGCGGCAGGGCCACTGGATGCCGCCGGCCCTGCTGGAGTCCCAGCTCGCGCTGCTGGAGCCGCTGCAGGCCGACGAGGACGGGGTGACCGTGCACGTGCGCGGCGACGTCGAGGCCACCGTGGCGGACGCGCTGCGGCTGCTCGGTGAGCAGGACGCGCGCGACGGCGCCGCCGCGACGGGGTCGCGCGCCGCTGGCTGACCGCCTGAAACGGTTCGCCGCCGCCGGACCCCTGCCGGGGCCGGACCTGCGCTCCGTACGGTGCGCGGGTGGATCCGACGGCGGGCGCTGCGCTGCGGACGGCCCGGGCGCTGCTCGTGGCCGCGACGGCGCTCGCGTCGGCCGGCGCCGCGCACCTGTCCGCCGGCGGGGCCGTCCCCGCACCCGCCGCGGTCGCCGCGCTCCTGGCGGTGACGACCGTCGCCGTGCTGCCGCTGGGCGGCCCCCGGACGTTCCGCGTGCGGGTGCTCGCACCGGCCGGTGCCGTCCTGCAGGTGGCCCTGCACCACGCGTTCACGCTGCTGCACCCGGCGTCCCCGGTGACGACGCCCACCCACCACGCCGCGGGGGCGGCGGTGCGCGCCGTCGTCGCGCCCACCGGCACCACCCCGCCCGGGCACGGCGACCCCGCGGCGCTCGGTCACGGCGACCTGCCGATGGTCGTCGCGCACGCGGCCGCCGCCCTCGCCACCGCGCTCCTCCTCGTCGCGACCGACCGCGCCGCCCGTGCCGCCGCCGGGTGGCTGTCCCGTGTCGTGCCGCTGCTCGCGCACGCCGCGCTGCCGGCGTGGCCGGCGCCCCGCCCGCTGCCCGCCGGGTCACCGCTCGTCGCCGCGCACAGCGGGGCCGCCCTGGGCTCGGCCGCACGCCGGCGCGGTCCGCCGGTCGCGGTGCGCCCCGGCCCCTGACCCCGCGCACGACGGGCGTCCCCGGGTCGGCGCCCGACGTCCACGCGCGCCGGCACGCCCGCCGTCGGGCCGCCCGCGCGCCCCCGCGCACACCCGAGGACCCGCCATGACCACCACCCCGCCCTCCGTCCTGCCCGACGAGCGTCCCGACGACCGACCCGCCGCCCCGCCGGCACCACCGCCCGACTCCCCCACCTCCGTGTGGTCCGCGCTGCAGCCGCTGCTCCTGCGCCTGCACTTCTACGCCGGCGTCCTCGTCGGCCCGTTCCTGCTGGTCGCGGCGTTCACCGGCCTGCTCTACTCGGTCGCCCCGCAGCTCGAGGCCGTGGTGCACCGGCACGAGCTCACCGTCGACACCGTCGGTGACGCGCGCCTGCCGCTCGCCGACCAGCTCGGCGCGGCGCGCGCCGAGCACCCCGAGGGGGTCGTCGTGCAGGTGCAGCAGGCGGCGACCCCCGAGGGCACCACGCGCGTCGTCCTCGCCGTCGACGACGTGCCCGAGGGCAAGGACCGCACCGTCTTCGTCGACCCGTACACCGCCGAGGTGCGCGGCGCGCTCACGACGTACACCGGCTTCCTGCCCGTGCGGTGGACGCTCGACGACCTGCACCGCAACCTGCTGCTCGGTGCCCCCGGCGAGATGTACTCGGAGATCGCCGCCTCGTGGCTGTGGGTGGTGGTGCTGGGTGGCGTCGTCATGTGGGTGGCCCGGTCGGCCCGCCGCGGGCGCCTGCGCCGCCTGGTCGTGCCCGAGCGCGTGCGGCCCGGCCGCCGGCGCACGCTGTCGTGGCACGGGACGGTCGGCCTCGTGGCCGCACTCGGGCTGCTTGTGCTCTCCGCGACCGGGCTGACGTGGTCGGCGTACGCGGGTGCGAACGTCTCCGAGCTGCGCGCCACGTGGGGCTGGACCACCACCTACGTCGACCCGACGCTGCCCGGGGCCGCGGTGGGCGACGAGCACGGCGAGCACGCCGAGCACGGCGGTGGCACCGGCGGACCGGACGCCGTGCTCACGGCCGGCGTCGGCGTCGACGGCGTCCTCGCGACCGCGCGCGCCGAGGGACTGCGCGAGCCGGTGCGCCTCACCCCGCCGAGCGAGGCCGGGCAGGCGTGGACCGCCGCCGAGCAGGGCAGCGGGTGGCCGACCCGCGCTGACGCGATCGCCGTGGACGGCGCCGACGGCACCGTCGTGGACCGGGTCGACTTCGCGGACCAGAACCTCGCGGCGAAGCTCGCGCACTGGGGGATCTACGCGCACATGGGCGAGCTGTTCGGCGTCGCGAACCAGCTCGTGCTGGCGGCGTTGGCGATCGGGCTGATCACGCTGCTGGTGCTCGGCTACCGCATGTGGTGGCAGCGCCGCCCCACCCGGCAGCGGCGCGGGCCGGGTCCGTGGCTGCCCCCGGGCGGGCTGCGGCGCGCCCCGCGGTGGCTCGCGGTGCTGCTGCTGGTGCTCGCGGCGGCCGTGGGGTGGTTCGTGCCGCTGTTCGGCATCCCCCTGCTGGTGTTCCTGGTGGTCGACGTGCTGCTGGCGGCGCGGGCGCGGCGGCGGGCGGCAGCGGCGGGCTGAGCCGACGGGTGGAGGCCGGCGACGGGGCGGAGGCCGCGGTGGCGGTCAGCGCCGGCGGCGCCAGAGCGCCACGGCGGCGGTGACGACGGTCGCGAGGGCGCTCGCACCGACGACCCACGGCCACGCCGGCGCCGCGACGGGGGATGCGGCGGCGTGCGCCGGCGCACCCGCCCTCGCGGGGCCGACCGGGACCGCCGGCGCGTCGACGCGGAAGCCGTACGTGCCCTCGACCGCGCGCCCGTCGCCCGGGACGACCCGCGCCGACGCGGGCAGGACCCGGGGGTCGGCCGGGCCGTCGCCGGCCGGCCGGTCGTGGCCCTGCGCGGACGCACCGAGCAGGGTGAGCGGGAGGGCCAGCAGCACGGCGGCTGCCGCCCGTCGAGGGGTGCGGGTCATGACGGCTCCTGGGATGGGCACGCGGACCACGACCCCACGGGCCTGGACCCGCCCGCCACGTGGAGGGCGGGCGGTGGGGAGGACCCCACCGCCCGCCGTCCTGCGTGCGCGAGCCGCGTCAGGTGCGCGGCGTGTTCGGGTTGGCGTCGTCCGCGTCGACCAGCGGGCCCTCGGTCTGCGGGTACGACGTCTCGGACGTCGTGGAGGTGTCGGAGGAGTCGTCCTTCGACCCGCCGAACGCGCCCTTCGCCGTGCTCACGGCCTTGTCCTTCAGCGCACCGCCCTGGGTCTTGGCGAAGTCCGCGGCGGCCGACTCGGCGTCCTTCACGTAGCCCTGGACGCGCGGGTCCTGCCACGTCTCGGTGGCCCAGCCCTTGATCTTCTCGAACTGCTGCCGACCGGCCCGGGTGCCCAGGAGGTACCCGACCCCGGCGCCGACGAGGAACGTGAGCTTGCCCTTCATGCGACCTCCTCGGACCGGCCTCGACGGCCGGTCGTGTCGTGGGACGTGCGTGCCGTCGGACGGCGGCGGCCTGCCCGCGCACCGCTCGTCCGGAGGTCACCGAGCGTAGGTCCGCGGGGCCGAGTGCGCCTGCCGAGCAGGTGGCAGCACGGCGGGCGGTCCCCTTCCCCGGCCGGTGCGCGCGTGGTCCCATGACGCCGTGGACACCAGCGGTGCGAGTACGGCGGCGGACGAGCCGGACCTGCAGGGCGCCCGGGCGACGCCCTCGCGCGACGCGGCCGGGCAGGACGCCGCGGCCTCGCCTCACGACGACGCGACCGGCCGCGACCTCGTGCCGTTCGGCACCGCCGTGCGCGCGTGGTTCGCCATCTCGCTGCAGACCTTCGGCGGCCCCGCCGGCCAGATCGCCGTCATGCAGCGCACGCTCGTGGACGAGAAGCGGTGGATCGGCCAGCGCCGGTTCCTGCACGCGCTGAACTACTGCATGCTCCTGCCCGGTCCCGAGGCCCAGCAGCTCGCCGTGTACACGGGGTGGCTGCTCAACGGGTTCCGCGGCGGGCTGGTCGCGGGGACGCTGTTCGTCCTGCCGGGCGTCGTCGCGCTGCTCGCGCTGTCCGCCGTCTACGTCGTGTGGGGCGACACGACCGCCGTCACCGCGCTGTTCGCGGGCCTCGCGCCGGCGGTGCTGGCGATCGTCGTGCAGGCCGTCGTGCGGGTCGGCCGGCGCGCCCTGGCCGGCCCGGCCCTCGTCGCACTCGCGGTGGCCGCGTTCCTCGCCCTCACCGCGTTCGGTCTGCCGTTCCCGCTGGTGGTCGCCGCCGCGGGCCTGGTCGGCTGGACGCTGCACCGGGTGGCGCCGCGGCTGCTGGCGACCCGCGGCGGGCACGGGGCCGAGGCCGACGGGCCGGCGCCGCTCATCCCCGACGACGCGCTCCACAGCGAGCGCCCGTCGGGGCGCCGGACGGCGCTCGTGGCGCTCGTGGGCGTCGTGGTGTGGCTGGCCCCCGTGCTCGCCGTCGCGCTGACCACCGGGCGCGACGGCGTCCTGACCCAGCAGGGCCTGTTCTTCTCCGGCACCGCCGTGGTGACGTTCGGCGGCGCGTACGCGGTTCTCGCGTTCGTCGCGCAGCGCGCCGTGGAGACGTACGGGTGGCTCGCGCCCGGCGAGATGGTCCGCGGCCTCGCGCTGGCCGAGACGACGCCCGGCCCGCTCATCATGGTCGTGCAGTTCGTCGCGTTCCTCGGCGCGTACCGCGACCCGGGCACCCTCGACCCGTGGGCCGCGGCCCTGCTCGGCGCGCTGCTGACGACGTGGGTGACGTTCGTGCCGAGCTTCCTGCTGATCTTCCTCGGGGCCCCCTACGTCGAGCGGCTGCGCGGCAACGCGCCGCTGGGCGCGGCGCTCACGGGAATCACGGCCGCCGTCGTCGGCGTCATCGCCAACCTCGCCGTGTACTTCGCGCTGCACACCCTGTTCGCGACGACGCGGGAGGTGGCGGCGGGCCCGCTGCACCTCGAGGTGCCGGACCTCGGCTCGGTCCGGCCGGTGTCGGTCGTGATCGCGCTGGTCGCGGGGGTGCTGGTCCTCCGGCTGCGGTGGTCGGTGCTGCGCACCCTCGGCGTGTGCGCGCTGCTCGGCGCCGCCGCGGGCGCGCTCGGGCTGGTCGGATGACGCGGGCCACCTCGGCGGGCGGGCCGGGACGACCAGGAGCAGACTCCCCCTGATCCCAGGTCAGGAGGTCGCCGTGGTCGCCACCGCACCGGCTCCCGCGCTCAAGCGGACCGTCGGACGACGCATGCTGCTCGTCTTCGTCGTCGGGGACATCCTCGGCGCCGGTATCTACGCCCTGACCGGGCGCGTCGCGGGCGAGGTCGGCGGCGCGATCTGGATCCCGTTCGTCGTGGCCTTCGCGCTCGCCGCGCTCACCGCCACCGCGTACGCCGAGCTCGTCGGCCGGTTCCCGCGCGCCGCGGGCGCCGCCGTGTACGCGCAGCGGGCGTTCGGCCGGCCCTTCGTCACGTTCCTCGTCGCGTTCGCCGTCCTCATGTCCGGCATCACGAGCGCGAGCGCCGCCGCGCGGGCCTTCGGCGGCGACTACCTGGCCGAGCTCGTCACCGTGCCGACCCTCGTCGCCGCCTGGGTTTTCGTGCTGGTCATCGCGGTGGTCAACGCGATCGGGGTGGCGGAGTCGGTCCGGGTGAACCTCGTGCTCACCGCGATCGAGGTGACCGGCCTCGTCGTCATTCTCGTCATCGGGGCGCGCGCGTTCCTCGCCGGCGAGGGCGACCCGTCGCGCGCCATGACCCTGACGGCCGACGGGCCGGCCTGGATGGCCGTGCTCGGCGGCACCGCCCTCGCGTTCTACGCCCTCCTCGGCTTCGAGGACTCCGTGAACCTCGCCGAGGAGTGCCAGCACCCGCGCCGCGACTTCCCCCGCGCGCTGTTCGGCGGCATCGCCATCACCGGCGTCATCTACCTCGCTGTCGCGTTCACGACGTCGATGCTCGTGGAGACCGACACGCTCGCCGAGTCGTCCGGCCCGCTGCTCGAGGTCGTCCGCGTCGCCGGGCTCGTCTTCCCGCCGTGGCTGTTCGCGCTCATCGCCCTCGTCGCGGTGTCCAACACCGCGCTCATCAACATGATCATGGCCTCGCGGGTGGTCTACGGGATGTCCCGCGAGGGGATCGTCCCCGGGTGGCTCGGCCGGGTGGGCACCCGGCGCCGCACGCCCTGGACGGCGATCGCCTTCACGACCGTCATCGCCCTGACGCTCGTCAGCACGGGTGACCTGTCGGGGCTCGCCGACACGACCGTGCTCCTGCTGCTGCTCGTGTTCGCCACCGTCAACGTCTCGGTCCTCGTGCTGCGGCGCCGTTCCCGGGCCGACGACGACGCGAAGCCGGCGGGGGACGCCGAGCGGGGGTTCCGCGCGCCGACGTGGGCCCCGGTGCTCGGCGCCGTCGTCTCGCTCGTGCTCGCCTCGCCGCTGACCGGCCGGGACGCCGACGTGTACGCACGCGCCGGGATCCTGCTCGCGATCGGGGTCGTCCTCTACGTCGTCAACCGCGCGTTCGTCGGTCCCGAGGGCCAGGCGGAGCGCATCGCGCTCGCGGTCGACCAGGGCGACCCCGCGGGGACGCACGAGTCCTGACGCCGCATGGACCTGCTCGTCGCGATCGTCCTCGGCGTCGTCGTCATCGTCGCGGTCACGTCGTTCGCCCCCCGGGTCGGCGTCGCCGCACCGCTGCTGCTCGTGCTCGTCGGGATCGGCGTGAGCTTCCTGCCGTTCGTGCCGCCCATCGAGGTCGAGCCCGAGCTCGTGCTCGGCGTGATCCTGCCGCCGCTGCTGTACTCCGCGGCGGCGAACGTGCCCGCCATGGACTTCCGCCGCGACCTGCGGACGATCTCGGTGTTCTCGGTGCTGCTCGTGGTGGCGTCGGCGCTCGTCGTCGGGGTCGTGCTGCACGCGCTGCTGCCGGACATCGGCCTGGCCACGGCGGTCGCCGTCGGCGCCGTCGTCAGCCCCACCGACGCCGTCGCGACGTCCATCGTCCGCAAGGCGGGGGTGTCGCCACGGATCGTCACCGTGCTCGAGGGCGAGTCGCTGCTCAACGACGCGTCCGCGCTGGTGCTGCTGCGCTCCGCGATCGTCGCGACCGCCGCCACGGTGTCCGTCCTCGACGTCGCGTGGGACTTCGTCGTCGCCGTCGCGGTCGCGGTGCTCATCGGGTGGGTCGTCGGCCGCCTGCAGCTCGAGGTGCGGGCCCGCCTGGCGCAGGCGACGTCGAACGTCGCGATCTCGCTCGTCGCGCCGTTCGTCGCGTACCTGCCGGCCGAGCACCTCGGGGCGTCCGGGCTCGTCGCGGCGGTCACCGCCGGGCTCGTCACCGGCCACGGGGGTCCGCGCCGCCTGCGGGCCGAGGACCGCGCCGCGCAGCGGACGGTCTGGCGCACGCTCGAGCTGCTGCTCGAGAGCGCCGTCTTCCTCGTCATGGGGCTCGAGGTGTCCGGGCTGGTGCTGGACGTGCGCGAGGCGCACGGCAGCGAGGTGCTCGCCCTGGGCCTCGGCGCGCTCGTCGCGACCCTCGTCGTGGCCGTGCGCACCGTGTTCGTCAGCGCGTCCGTGTGGGCGCTGGCCCGGCGGGCGCGGCGCATCCCGCAGCTGCGGGCGGTGCTGACCCGCGCGCAGGACCGGATCGAGAAGCAGGCGCAACCGCCCGGGGCGCCGCGCGAGGAGGTCGAGCGCCGCCGCGGGCTCCTGCGCCGGCGCGTGCGGCGCCGCCTGGCGGACATCGACTACCTCGCCGAGCAGGCGTTCGGGCCCCGCGAGGGCGTCGTCCTCGTGTGGGCCGGCATGCGCGGCGCGGTCACGCTCGCCGCCGCGCAGTCGCTGCCGTCGGACACCCCGCAGCGCTCGCTGCTCGTCCTGGTGGCGTTCGTGGTCGCCGCGGGGACGCTGCTCGTCCAGGGGGCGACGCTGCCGTGGGTCGTCCGCCGGCTCGGCCTGGCCGACGGGCCCGCGGACGACGGCAGCGAGCGCGACGCCCTCAGCGCCGAGCTGCGGCAGGCCGCGCTGCGCCGGCTCGACGACGACGCGCTGCGCCGCCGGGACGGCACCCCGTTCCCGCCCGAGGTGGTCGAGCGGGCGCGGCTCGAGCTCGCCGCGATCGACGCGAGCGACACCGACGACGACGCCGGCCCCGTGCGCGCCGACCTGCAGCAGCTGCTCCTCGTCCTGCTCGACGCGCAGCGGCAGAAGCTGCTGGGGCTGCGGGACGTGGGTGCGTACTCCTCGAAGCAGCTCGACGCCGCGCTCGTGCGGGTCGACGCGGCGCAGATCGGGGTGCAGATGCGGGCGTCCGAGGGCGGCTGACGGGCGCCTGAGGGGCGGCTGGCGGCCCCTCAGCGCACGCGGCCGCGCAGGGTCGCGACGCCGTCGCCGGTCAGGGCCGCGAACCCGGCGGGTCGACCGGTGAGCACGAGCAGCAGGTCGTGCACCGGTCCGCGCACGACCGGCCCGTCGCCGACGGACCAGTCGACGTCCGCGGCCTCCAGGCGCAGGCCGGCACGACGGCGGGGGCCGCCCATGAGCCGGTTCCCCGCCAGGTAGGACGCGACCGCGACGGCCACGTCGGGCGGCGTCGCGTCGGGCAGGCCCAGCGGCCGGCCGACGTCCAGCGCGTGCACGACGAGGTCCATGAGCGGGTCCATCGGCCCCGACATCGGCATCCGCCGGTCCGAGGCGGCGCTCTCGCGCAGCTGGGCGACGAGCTGGCCGGGTGTGAAGGCGCGCGCCCGGCGGACGGCCACGTCGTGCGTCATGCGGTCGAAGGAGAACCGGGCGCGCACCGCCTCGCGCAGCACGTCCGCCCACGTCTCGCGCGTGGTCGTCGTCAGGTGCGCGGCGACGTCCCGCACGGTCCACCCGGCCGCGAGCGAGGGCGTCGACCAGGCCTCCGGGGGCAGGGCGGCGAGGGTGTCGGCGAGGCGCAGGCGGGCGTCGCGCACGGCGGCGCGCACGTCCTGCTCGGTCAGGGCAGGGGTCGTCATGCCGCTACCGACCCGCGCGGGCCGGAGAACTCGTCGGGGGCGGACGCCCTCAGCGGGGTGACGCCTCGTACGTGTGCCCCGCCGCGCGCAGGCGCTCGACGAGGACGTCGCCCAGCCCCGTCGCGGGGGTGAGGGAGCCGGCGGCGTCGGGCAGGCGGTCGCCGTCGAGCGCGAGCGCGAGGGCCGACTCGCCGAGCATGACGGCCGTCGCCGCGTACCCGGGGTCGCACTCGCCGGCCGCGACCGCCCGGTAGTGCCGGCCGGTCGTGGTGACGGCGTGCACGTCCATGCGGAACCGGCCCGTGCGGCGGGTCTCCTCGTCGGGGCCCTCGCCCGGCGCCGGCAGGACGCGGTCGAGCAGGGCGCGCGTCGGCGGGAACGCCACGGCGCCCGCGAACGCGGGCAGCGCGGCCGTCAGGGCGTACGCGGCCGCGGCGCCGCGCGCGCCGCGGCCCGTGCCGGCGACCTCGCCGTACCGCATCGACCGCCCGTAGGACCAGCCGGTCAGCGCGTTGCTGCGCCGCACGACGCGCGTGTTGAACGACGCCATCGGCGACGCCGCCACCCAGCCGCCGTCGACCGTGCGGCCCGGCGCGGGGACGTCGGGCGGCTGCGGCACGTCGGGCTCGGCGCCGCGGTCCGGGCTGAGCGCGAACGGGTCGGCCAGCAGCCGTCGCACGCGGGCGTCGCGCGCCGCCTGCTCCGCGATGCCCCGCACGGACGCGATCGTCCCGCCGCTGACCCCGCCGCGGGCGGTCGCGACGAGCCGCACGTCGCGCAGGCAGCCCGCACCGTCGGTGGTGACGCGCCGGTGCAGCGTGAGCACCGCGAGGTCGGACGGCACGGCGTCGTACCCGCACGCGTGCACGAGCCGCGCGCCGGCCGCCCGCGCGACGGGGTCGTACCGGTCGATCGCGCGGCGGACGAACGGCGTCTCCCCCGTCAGGTCCGCGTAGTGGGTGCCGTTGCGCGCGCACGCGCCGACGACGGGCAGCCCGTGCCGCAGGTAGGGGCCGACCGTGCTGGCGACGACCCGGGTGGAGCGCGCCATCGCCGTGAGCTGCTCCGGGTCCCGGGTGTCCGCGACGACGACCGGCCAGTCCTGCGCCGCGGCCGGCAGCGCGGCCCGGACGTCCTCGACGCGCGACCGCGTCCGTCCCGCGAGCGCGACCCGGAGCCCGGGCGGCGCGTGCTCCGCGACGTACGCCGCGAGGAGCCGCCCGACGAACCCGGTGACGCCGAAGAGGACCAGGTCGTGCTCGCGCGCGTCCGTCATCCGGCGATGCTCACCCGGTGGGCGGACGGCCGCAACCGGCCGGCGTCCCCGCGTCAGGAGGGGTACAGGTCCTCGACCTCGGCGAGCGGGACGCGGCCCTCGGCACCGGCACGCAGCACCGGGTCGAGGGTGACGAACGCGTCGGCCTGGAGCTGGGCGACGGCGAGGTACTCGGCGTCGGCGGTGTCGGACCAGCCGAGCTCGGCGGCGATCCGCCAGGCCGTCGCGCGCGAGACCCGGTCGCCCAGCAGCCGCATCCTCGTCGTCGTCACGCCGTCCAGCAGCCGCCGGCCCTCGGCCTCCGGGAGGACACCGGAGCGCACCGCCCGGTACAGGTACCCGAGCACGTGCGAGCGCAGCAGCGTCGGCCCGACGAGCTGGTGCTCCGCCGGGACCACCACCCCGTCCCGGGCGAGCTCGACGGCGACGAGGTGGTCGATCGCGTAACGGGTCATGCGGCCATCGTCCCCCGGACCACGGCGCGGACGTCGGACGCAACCACCTGCTCGTTCGGTACGGCCGTCCCAGGGGGCGGGCGTCGGGTCGCGCGAGCCGCGCGTTCCTGCGTCGCAGGGGACGCCAGGGGCACGGGACGCGCGGTTCGCCGCGGCGGCGTCCCACCGGCCGGACGTCGACGACCGGCAGATCGACCACCGGCACATCGCCGGCCGGTCAGGCGAGCGCCGCGAGGGCCTTGCGGATGCGGGTCGGGGAGACCGGGACCGGCGTGCCGAGCTGCTGGGCGAACAGGCTCACGCGCAGCTCCTCGATCAGCCAGCGCACGTCGTCCAGCGCCCGCGCCCGCGCCGGGTCGGGCGCCCCCGCGGCCAGCCGGGCGCGTGCCGCCTGGTACTGCTCCAGCACGTCGTGGACCTGCCACGCGAGGTCGGCGTCGCGCTGCGGGTTCTCCGCGGCCTTGGCCAGCCGGTGCCGGGCCGCGCGCAGGTAGCGCACGAGCTGGGGCAGCCGGTCGGCGCCGACCTCGGACACAAACCCGTCGTGCACGAGCGCGGCCGACTGCTCGCGCACGTCCTGGGCGGTCGACAGCAGCGCGAGGCTCGTCGTGCCACGCACCTCCCCGTCGAGCTCGCGCCACGCGGACAGCACGCCGACGAGGTCGCCGACGACGCGGTGCACGTCGTCCTCGAGCCCCGCCCGCACGGCCGCCCGCAGCGCCGCGTACGCGTCGGCGTCCCGGGCCTCGCGCGCCGACCGCCCACCCAGGTGGCGCGCCACGAGCCGGTCCACGGACGCGAGCTGCACGTCGGTGACCAGCGCGTCCGTCGAGGGGTACGGCGAGGCCGCGAGCGCGAGCGCCTGCGTGCCCGTCCACCGGCTCGTCACGCGCGCGGGCGCCAGGCCGACGTCGAGGACGAGCAGCCGGCGCAGGCCGCGCCCCGCCGCCGCCTCGGCCGCCGTCGCGTCCGCGAGGACGCGCAGCGCCACGGCCGCCCGCCCGCCGGCGGTCTCCTCGACGAGCGTCGGGTACGCGCGCACGACGCCGCCCGCCGCGGACGGCGCCTCGACGACCTCCGGCAGGGGACCCGGCAGGTCGGGCCACGTCGTCAGGCCGGTGCGCTCCAGGTCGACGCCGGCGGGCGCGCCGGCTCCCGGGCGCGGGGCACCGGGACGCCCACCGCGCGACCGCGCCCGGTCACGGGCCTCGCCGCCGGGCTCGCCCGCACCGGCCGCCCCCGCACCGGCCGCCCCCGCACCGGCGGCACCGGCACCGCCGCCCGACGCCGCCATCGCCTCCTCCATCGCGGCGCGCACGGCGCTGCGCACCGCCGACGACACGGCGTCCTGCGCGCGGTCGGCGTTGCGCCGCTGCAGCACGAGCAGGTCCTTGCCCTCGTCCACGACGCCGCCGCGCTCCCCCACGACGCGGAACGTCATGCGCAGGTGCGCCGGCAGGCGGTCCTCCTCGACGGCGTCCGGCGGCACGTCGACGTCGCGCAGCGCCCGCACGGCGCGCGCGAACATCTCCCGGAACGACGGCGCGGCGTCGGCGGCGCGCACGGTGTCCTCCCAGGACGCGACGTGCTCGGACATCCAGGCGTCGACCGCGCGGGCCACGTCCGGCGCCGGCACGAGCTGCACGCGCACGGCCTTGGGCAGCGCGCGGATCGTGGCGGTGAGCAGCTCGGCGCGCAGACCGGGCACCATCCAGTCGAAGCCCTCGGGCCGCACGCGCGGCAGCTGCGGCAGCGGGACGTGCACCGTGACACCGTCGGCCTCGGTGCCCGGCTCGAACTGGTAGGTCAGCGGGAACGACAGCTCGCCCTGCGGCCAGCGGGACGGGAACTGCGACTCGTCGACGGCCGTGTCGGACCCGACGAGCAGCTCGCGCGTGAACGTCAGCAGGTCCGGGTCGCGGCGGCGCGCGTCCTTCCACCACCGGTCGAAGTGCCGGGCGGAGACGACGTCGTCGGGGACGCGCTCGTCGTAGAAGTCGAACAGGACGTCGTCGTCGACGACGAGCCGGCTGCGCGTGCGGGCCTCGAGGTCGCCGACCTCGGCGAGCAGGCGCCGGTTCTCGTGGAAGAACGCGTGGTGCGTCGTCCACTCCCCCTGCACGAGCGCGTGCCGCAGGAACAGCTCGCGCGCGCCGGCGGGGTCGACCTTGCCGAGCAGGACCCGGCGGTCGGCGACGATCGGCACGCCGTACAGCAGCACCTTCTCGACGACCATCGCCGCGCCCTGCCGGGTCGACCACGCGGGGTCGGAGTAGGTGCGCCTGACGAGGTGCGCGCCGAGCTCCTCGGCCCACTCGGGCCGGATCCGCGCCGCGTCGCGCGCCCACAGCCGCGACGTCTCGACGAGCTCCGCGGCCATGACCCACGCCGGCGGCCGCTTGGACAGCCCCGAGCCGGGGAAGATCGCGAACCGCGCACCGCGCGCGCCGAGGTACTCGTTGCGCGCCCGGCGGTCGGAGGTGACGCGGCCGCGACCCTTGGCGTCCTTGGCCGTCGCCTGCACCTCGGTCGCGAGCTGCATGCCGATCTGCGACAGCAGCCCGGACAGGATCGCCTGGTGGATGGCGTCGCCGTCCCACGCCCAGCGGGTGCGGGTGTCCTCCGCGGTGCCACCGGGCGTCGTCGGCTCCGCCGCGGCCTCCTGCACGGGGGCCCCCGCGGGCCCGCGCCGCCCGCGCCCGCCGTCGCGTCCGGCCGCCTCCGCCGCGGCACGCGCCGCGACGACCTCGTCGGACACCGGCGTGGGCGCGCCCTTCGCCGCGATGCCGAGGGGCTTGGTGAGGTCGCGCAGCTGCGTGACGACGTCCTGCCACTCCCGGACGCGCAGGTAGTGCAGGTGCTCGGCCTTGCACAGGCGGCGGAACGCCGACCCCGAGAGGGCCCGCTGCTGCTCGCGCAGGTACGTCCACAGGTTCAGGTAGCTGAGCAGGTCGCTGCTCGGGTCCGCGAAGCGGCGGTGCATCGCGTCGGCGGCGTCGCGCTGCTCGGCGGGACGCTCGCGCGGGTCCTGGATCGACAGGGCGGCGGCGATGACGACGACCTCGCGCGCGACGCCCCGCCGGCCCGCCTCGACGACCATCCGGGCGATGCGCGGGTCGACGGGGATCTGCGCGAGCGCGCGGCCCGTCTCGGTCAGGCGCGTGCGGCCGTCGCGGACCTCCAGCGCGCCGAGCTCGGTGAGCAGCGCGACGCCGTCGCGCACCGCCCGCACGTCCGGCGGGTCGACGAACGGGAACTCCACGACCTCGTCGGGGCTGCGCACCACACCCACAGAGATCATCTGCAGGATCACGGACGCCAGCGACGTGCGCAGGATCTCCGGCTCGGTGTACTCGGGCCGGGACGCGAAGTCCTCCTCCGAGTACAGGCGGATGGCGATGCCGGGCGACAGGCGCCCCGACCGCCCGGACCGCTGATTGGCGGACGCCTGCGAGATCGGCTCGATCGGCAGCCGCTGGACCTTCGTCGCCTTGGAGTACCGCGAGATGCGCGCGGTGCCGGGGTCGACGACGTAGGTGATGCCGGGGACGGTCAGGGACGTCTCGGCGACGTTGGTCGCGAGCACGACGCGGCGGGTGTCGTGCGGCTCGAAGACACGGCGTTGCTCGGCCGCCGACAGGCGCGCGTACAGGGGCAGCAGCTCGACGGCCTGCGGGTGACGGGGGTCGGTGACACGGGGGCCGAGCGCGCCGCGCAGGCCGTCCTCGGCGTCGCGGATCTCCCGCTCCCCGGACAGGAACACGAGCACGTCGCCGGGCCCCTCGGCCATGAGCTCGGTGACCGCGTCGACGATGCCGGTGACCATGTCGCGGTCCTCGCCGCCCTCGCCCGTCAGCGGCTGGTACCGGATCTCGACCGGGTACGTGCGGCCACTGACCTCGACGACCGGGGCGGGCACGCCCTCGGGGTGCTCGTCGGTCGGCGGGCCGGCGAAGTGCCGTGCGAAGCGTGCCGAGTCGATCGTCGCCGAGGTGATGATCACCTTGAGGTCCGGCCGCTGCGGCAGCAGCCGCGTGAGGTACCCGAGGATGAAGTCGATGTTGAGGCTGCGCTCGTGCGCCTCGTCGATGATGAGCGTGTCGTAGCGGCGCAGCATCGGGTCGCGCTGGATCTGCGCGAGCAGGATGCCGTCCGTCATCACCTTGACGAGCGTCTCGTCGGACGACTCGTCGGTGAACCGCACCTGGTACCCGACGACACCGCCGAGCGGCACGCCGAGCTCGTCGGCGATGCGGTCCGCGACCGACCGCGCCGCGATGCGCCGCGGCTGGGTGTGGCCGATCTGCCCCGCGCGCCCGCGCCCCAGCTCGAGCGCGATCTTGGGCAGCTGCGTCGTCTTGCCGGACCCCGTCTCGCCCGCGACCACGACGACCTGGTGGTCGCGGATCGCGGCGGCGATCTCGTCCCGGCGCGCGGAGACCGGCAGCTGCTCGGGGTAGACGATCGCCGGCATCGTGACGGCGGCGCGGCGCTCGGCGGCCTCGGCCAGGCGCTGCTCGTCGCGGGCGCGCCGGTCCTCGCGGCGCTCCCCCTCGCGGCGGTCCCCCTCGCGGCGCCGGCCGTCCCGCCGCTCGCCGTCCCGCTGGTCACTGCCCCGCTGGTCGCTGCCCCGCTGGTCACCGTCGCGCTGGTCACCGTCGCGCTGGCCGACGTCCGGTCGCGTCCCCTCGCCGCGCCCGCGGCCACGACGACCGCGCGGGCGGCGCGGTGCGCGCTCGTCCGTGGCGGGGGTGGGGTCCGTCGTGCTCACGACGGCCCATCCTCCCAGGCCTCGCGCGCGCATCGCGCGGTCATTGCGCGATGCGCGCCCGCCCGCCGCCGCCCGCCGGGCCCTCAGCCGCCCCGCGCACGCTCCAGCTCGACCAGCGCCTGCACGACCGGCCCGGCCACGGCGACGTACATCACGACGAAGAACGCGCCCCCGACGAGCGTGAACCCGACGGCGCCGCGCGCACCGCCGGGAGCACGCAGCGCGCCGGCCACCTTGCGCACGAGCGACCCCGGGTGCAGCACGTCCCAGCTGTTCAGCCGCACGGACCGGCCGAGCCAGATGCCGAACGCGACGAGCAGCATGAGGACGACGACGACGGTGCGCGCCTCGGCACCCGCCAGGGGCGCGGCCCGGTCGCCGAACCGCAGGATCGTGTAGAGCAGCTCGATCGACAGCACGTTGAGCACGGTGGTCAGGACGCCGGCCATGGCGAGCGTCAGGACGAGCAGCACGTCGTACCACTCGGGCACGCGCTCGCCGGGGCGGCGGTGGTTGAGGTTGAGCTCGGTGATCAGGTACCCGGCGTTCGGCAGGAGCAGCAGCCACACGAGGGCGAGCACGACCGTGAGCACCACGGGGATCCACCGCGGCACCCCGAGCGCGAGCAGCGGCAGCACGACGAGCGCCGCCAGCACGAGCACGACGAGCGGGGCGACCGCGAGCACGAGGTTGAGCAGCATCGGCCGGTACAGCCGGGTGCCGTGCAGCGGCCCGCGCGCGAGGACGAGCCCGATCGCGAGCACGTTCATCAGCACGACGCCCAGCACCAGGCTCCCGACCACGTGCGCGTCCCTCCGCCGCCGACCGTGTCGTGGGTCATCCTGGCGCCGACGGAGCGGTGCGGCGAGCGCGGCGCACCGATGCCCTAGCGTCGGCGGACGGGGTGCCGCCGACGTCGGCGCGGCGCCCCACGACCCGAGGAGACGCATGCACGACCGGCACCGACTGCACCTGGCCCTGCTGGGGCTCGGGGTGCTGGCCCTCGGCACGGCGGGGCAGCGGCTCGCGCAGGGCGCGTCGGGCGTCCTGCTCGTCGTGCTCCTCGCGGCGGTGGTGGGCGGCGGCGCCGCGGTCGTCTCCGGGCTGCTCGGCCTGTTCTCCGCGGGACGGGACGACGACGCGGGCTGACGCGGGCGCGTCGCACCGCGCGTGACGTCGGGTGAGGGATGTCCTCCCTGGCGGTCCGCCTCGCCCCCCACCCGTGGACGGTCGTACACACCATGCGTACGATCGTCCTCATGGCCGACGACGCGCCCGCCACGCCCGACTACTTCGCCGGCGACCCCCGCACCCACCACGAGCGCATGCTCGCGGGCGACCTCTACGTCTCCGACGACCCCGCGATCGTCGAGGCGCAGGCGAGGGCCGTGCAGCTGGCGGCGCGGTTCCGCGACGCGTACGACCGGGACCCGATGGCGAGCCAGGCCGTGCTGCGCGAGCTGTTCGGCGAGCTCGACGAGACGGCGTTCGTCCGTGCCCCCGTCCACGTGGACTACGGCACGTACATCAGCGTCGGCGCGCGCACGTTCGTCAACATGGGCCTGACCGCGCTCGACGTCGCCCCGATCCGCATCGGCGCCGACTGCCAGATCGGGCCGCACGTGCAGCTGCTCACCCCGACCCACCCGGTCGAGCCGCAGCCGCGCCGCGACAAGCTCGAGGCGGCGCGGCCGATCACCATCGAGGACAACGTGTGGCTCGGCGGCGGCGTCATCGTGTGCCCCGGCGTGACGATCGGCGAGAACAGCGTGATCGGCGCCGGCGCGGTCGTCACCCGGGACGTCCCGCCGAACAGCCTCGCCGTCGGCAACCCCGCACGCGTCGTCCGCACGATCTGAGGGAGGACGCGTGAGGCCCCGCCGCACGGACCCCGGCCGCCGCGACCGCCTGATCGACGTCACGCTCGAGGTCGTCGCCGAGGTCGGCGTCGCCGGCGTCTCGCACCGGCGCGTCGCGGCCCGCGCCGACGTCCCCCTCGGGTCGATGACGTACCACTTCGACGGCATGGACGAGCTGCTGCACGAGGCGTTCACGCGGTTCGCCGACCGCAGCGCCGAGCGGTTCGCCGAGTTCCTGGGTGCCGCGCGCGACCGCGACGAGGCGGTCGCGGCCGTCGTCGACCTCGTCCACGAGCTGTCCGACCCACGCACCGACGGCGAGCGTGTCGTCATGTACGAGCTGTACACGCTGGCCGCGCGCGACCCGCGCTACCGCGCGATCACGACCGCGTGGATGGCGCGCAGCCGGCAGGAGCTCGCGCGGCACTTCGACCCGCAGGTGACGCGCCGGCTCGACGCGCTCATCGAGGGCCTCTCCCTGCACCGGGCGCTCGACGACGACCCGTTCGACCGCGCGCTGACGGAGGACGCCGTGCGCGCGCTCGTGGGCGCGCCGGGCCGCACCGCCTGACCGGGACCGCCCGCGGCCCCGCGGAAAACAGGGTGCGACCCCGCCGTCCTCCGCCTACCGTGGTCCCGTGCTGATCTGAACCCCTGCCCCGAGTCCCGTCCGACTCCCCGCACCCGTCGAGCCCCACGCGCTCCGGGTGCCCGCAGGTGGTGATCGCATGACCCCCGTGCTGCGCGCACGCTCCCTCGTCCGCTCCTACGACGGCCGCACCGTGCTCGACGGCGTCGGCCTCGACGTCGACCCCGGGCACCGCCTCGGCGTCGTCGGCGAGAACGGCGTCGGCAAGTCGACGCTGCTGCGCCTGCTCGCCGGGCACGAGGACCCCGACCACGGCGAGGTCGTCCGGCCGCCGGACCTCGGCTTCCTCGGCCAGGAACCACTGCTCGACCCGGCGGCGACGCTCGACGACGTCCTCGCGCACGCCCTCGCCGGCGTGCGGGCCGTGGCCGACGCGCTCGAGAGGGCCGCGGCGGCGCTGGCCGGCGACGGCTCGGACGACGGCCCCGACGACGGCGCCGACGACCCTGCCGACGCCTACGCGGCCGCGCTGACCCGCGCCGAGCTCGCCGGCGTCTGGGACGCCGACCGGCGTGCCGCCCTGGCCCTGGCGGGCCTCGGCCTGGGCGACGTCGACCGGCGCCGTCCCGTCGGCTCGCTGTCCGGCGGCCAGCGCTCCCGCCTCGCGCTCGTCGCGCTGCTGGTCCGCCAGCCGGCCGCCGTCCTGCTGGACGAGCCGACCAACCACCTCGACGACGACGCGGCGGCGTACCTCGCCGACGCGCTGCGGCGCCTGCCGGGCGCCGTGGTCCTCACCAGCCACGACCGCGTGTTCCTCGACGAGGTCTGCACCGGCGTGCTCGACCTCGACCCCGGCCTCGACGGGCCGACCCAGTACGGCGGCACGTTCACCGACTACCTGGCGGCCCGCCGCGCCGCGCGGGAGCGGTGGGAGCAGCGGTACCGCGACGAGCAGGACGAGCTGCGGAGCCTGCGCGTCGCCGTGCGCACGACCGCGCGCCGCGTCGGCCACGACCGGCCGATGGGCAACGAGGCGAAGCTGGCGTTCGACGCGAAGGGGCAGCGCGTCGAGCAGCAGGTGTCCCGGCGGGTGCGGGACGCGCGCCGCCGGCTCGAGACGCTCGAGGCCGAGCAGGTGCGCCGCCCGCCCGCACCGCTGCGGTTCGCCATGCCCGCGCCCCGGGAGGCCCGCACGCCCGTCGTGCTCCAGGTCCGGGACGCGCACGTGCCCGGACGCCTGCACGTGCCGGCGCTCGACGTGGACGCGTCCGCCTCGCTGCTGGTCACCGGGCCGAACGGGTCCGGCAAGTCGACGCTGCTGCACCTGCTGGCGGGCGACCTGGTCCCACAAGGTGGCGACGTGCAACGGGCGAGCGGCGCCGAGGTCGCCCTGCTCGAGCAGGACGTGGGCCTGAGCGACGACGCCCGCACGCCCCGCGCGCTCTACGCGGCGGTCACGGCGGACCGGACGGACGCACCCCCGCTCGTCGATCTCGGCCTCGTCGCGCCCCGCGACGTGGACCGGCCGATGCGGGAGCTGTCCGTCGGCCAGCGGCGCCGGGTGGTGCTCGCGCTGCTGGTGGCCCGCGCACCGCACGTGCTGCTGCTCGACGAGCCGACCAACCACGTCTCCGTCGCGCTCGCGGACGAGCTGGCGGACGCGCTGCGCACCGCGCCGAGCGCCGTCGTCGTCGCCACGCACGACCGGTGGCTGCGCCGGACGTGGCAGGGGCAGCGGCTCGAGGTGCAGGACGGCGTGCTGCGCTCGACGTGACCCGATCGGGTGGATCGGTGCGCGACGGCCCCCGGGGCACGGCATGCTGGACGCCTGGGCGATTCGTCCGGATCACCGACGCCGACGACGGGAGGACCGCCGTGCTCGACGCGCCCTGGCCCCCGCCGCACGACGGCCCCCGCCAGCCCCGGGACGCGCACGCCCGGGCCTGGGCGGACGACGTCTCGCGCACGCCCCCGCCCGCCGGTGGCGCCGCAGCACGGTGGCCGGCCGACGCCCCCCGCGGCTCCGCGCCGCGCCGCGTCGGCGAGGACCGCCCGGCGCCGGCCCGGTGGCACGGCCCGGGGCCGGCCCCCGACCGCGGGCCGGAGGCGACCTGGTGGCCGGAGCCCGCCTGGATCCCGCAGCCCGCCCCGTCGCCGGAGCAGCGGTGGACGCCGGAGCACGACTGGGTGGCGGCGTTCGCCCGGCGCGCGCCCGCCGTCACCCCGCCGCCCGCACGGTCACGTCTGGCCCGGTGGCTCGTCGCGGGCGCTGTCGCCGTGGTCGTCGTGCCGCTCGCCGCCGTCGCCCTCGTCCTGGGGCTGCCGTCCTGACCTACCGTGGACCGGTGAGCGAGCAGGCGGAACCGGACCAGGAGCTCCGCACGGAGGCCGAGCGGCGTGCCGCCGAGGCGGTCGCCGCGGCGGGCGTGCCCTACGAGCGCACCCGCCACGGGCGCGTGTCCTCGCTGGCCGAGGCCGCGGCGGCGCGCGGCATCGCCCCGGAGGACCTGCTGAAGACGCTCGTCGTGCGGCGGGGCGAGGACGACCACGTCCTCGTGCTCGTGCCCGGCGGGCGGACCATCGCCTGGCCGCGGCTGCGGGCGCTGCTGGGGGTCAACCGCATGTCGATGCCCGACGCCGCGACGGCCCTCGCGGTCACCGGCTACGAGCGCGGGACGATCACGCCGTTCGGCACGACCCGGCCGCTGCCGGTCGTCGCGGACAGCCGCGTCCCCGGCCGGCGCGTGTCGATCGGCGGGGGCGGGCACGGGGTCGGCCTCACGCTGGCGGGGGACGACCTCGTCCGGGTGCTGGGGGCGACCGTGGCGGACGTCACCGACCCGGAGTGACGCACCGGCCGACGCGCTGACCAGGCCCGACGTCGGCGCGCACCCGCGGCCCCCGGGGCGGCTGCCCCGTCCGGGAACGTCCGGACGGCCCACGGCGTTCGACGAGACGTACGGGGGGTGCACGGGTAACGTTGCGGCGCCGTCGAGCCGGTCCAGCGACGTGCCGACGCCGACGCACGCACGAGGAGAACCCACGCCCATGACCGAGCTGAGGGACGCGCACGCGCCCGAGCTGGGCGAGACCCGACCCGTCCACGCGATCCGCGTCGAGCCCGAGGACGGCCGCGCCGTCGTCCGGCTGGTCGGCGAGATCGACGCCGCGCTGCGCGCCGAGGCGAGCGCCTCGATGGGGATGGCGCTCATGAGCGGCCTGCCCGTGGTGATCGACGCGACCGAGGCGACGTTCGTCGACTCCTCCGGCGTCGCCTTCGTGCTGCAGCTGCACCTGGCCGCCTCCGAGGCCGGCATCCCCGTCACGCTGCGCGACCCGCACCGGGTGCTGCGCGAGGTGCTCGACATGGTCGGGCTGTCCGTCGTCATCCCCGACGACGAGGGCTGACCCCGGCCGACGTCACAGCCCCGGGCCGACCGGCCCGGGCGCGGCGGCCGCGGACGTGTCGGTGGTCGCCGTTACGTTGCCCGCATGCGGCTGCTGCACACCTCCGACTGGCACCTGGGCCGCACCCTGCACGGGGTGGACCTGCTGGACCACCAGGCCGCGTACCTGGACCACCTCGTGGACGTGGTGCGCGCCGAGGCGGTCGACGCGGTCGTCGTCGCCGGGGACGTGTACGACCGGGCGATCCCGCCGGTGGAGGCCGTGACGCTGCTCTCCGAGGTGCTCGCGCGCCTGTCCGAGCACGCGACCGTCGTCGTCACCTCCGGCAACCACGACTCGGCGACGCGCCTGGGGTTCGGTGCCGCGCTCATGCGCGAGCGCGTGCGGCTGCGCACGCACGTCGCCCGGCTCGCGGAGCCGGTCGTGCTGCCCGCCGACGACGGTGACGTGCTGGTCTACGGGCTCCCCTACCTGGACCCGGACGCGGCCCGGACCGCGCTCGGCGAGGACGGACCGGACGGCGTGCGGGTGCCGCTCGCGCGGTCGCACCAGGCGGTGACGACGGCCGCGATGGCGCGGGTGCGCGCGGACCTGGCCGGGCGCGACGGCGGCGCAGCACGGCCGCGGGTGGTCGTGGCGGCGCACGCGTTCGTGGTCGGCGGCCAGGCCAGCGAGTCCGAGCGGGACATCCGGGTCGGCGGGGTCGACCACGTGACCGCCGACGTGTTCGCCGGCGCGGACTACGTGGCGCTCGGCCACCTGCACGGCCCCCAGTCGGTGCCGGGGCCGGAGGGCACGGTGCTGCGCTACTCGGGCTCGCCGCTCGCGTACTCGTTCTCCGAGCTGCGGCAGCGCAAGTCGTCGGTGCTCGTGGACCTGGGCGGGCCGGAGCCGGTGACCGAGCTCGTGCCGGCGCCCGTCCCCCGCCGGCTCGCCGAGGTGACCGGGACGCTGGACGACCTCCTGGGTGCCGCCGGGGAACGGCACACCGACGCCTGGGTGCGGGTCACCGTGACGGATCCCGCGCGGCCGGCCGACCTGTTCCGCCGCGTGCGCGAGCGCTTCCCGCACGCCCTCGTCGTGCACCACCGCCCGGACGGCGCGGAACGGACCACGGAGCGGGCCGCGGTCGTGACGTCGGCGGCGGACCCCGTCGAGGTCGCGGCCGACTTCGTCGCCCACGTGACGGGCGCGGCGCCCACCGAGGCGGAGGTGCACGTGCTGCGGCGCGCGTACGAGCAGGTCCTCGCCGGCGAGCGGAGCGCCTGATGCACCTGCGCTCCCTCACGGTGCAGGCCGTGGGCCCGTTCGCCGCGCGCCACACCGTCGACTTCACCGCGCTCGGCGCCGCCGGGCTGTTCCTGCTCGACGGCCCGACGGGCGCCGGCAAGTCGACGCTCATCGACGCGGTCGTGTTCGCCCTCTACGGCAAGGTCGCCGGGGCGGACGCGAGCGACGAGCGCCTGCGGTCCGCGTACGCGGCGCCGGACACGGAGTCCGTCGTCGACCTCGTCTTCGAGGTGCCGTCCGGCGTCTACCGGGTGCGCCGCACCCCGGCCTACCAGCGCGCGAAGCGGCGGGGTGCCGGCACGACGACGGCGCAGGCGAGCGCGCGGCTGTGGCGGCTGCCCGCGGACGTCGACTGCACGGGCGGGCCCGAGGCGCTGGACGTCGTCGGCGAGCTCGTGAGCGCGCGCCTGGACGAGGTCGGGCACGAGCTGCAGCGCGTGGTCGGGCTGGACCGCGCGCAGTTCGTCCAGACGATCGTGCTGCCCCAGGGCGAGTTCGCGCGGTTCCTGCGCGCGAACCCCGAGGACCGGCGCGGTCTGCTGCAGAAGATCTTCGGCACGGCCGTGTACGAGCAGGTGCAGCAGCAGCTCGCCCAGATGCGGCGCGAGGCCGACCGGGCCGTCGAGGCGGCCCGGTCGGCGCTGCAGGGCACGGCCGCGCAGCTCGTGGGCGCGTGCGGCCTCGACGCCGAGGCGTCGGACGGCCTGCGCGCCGACCTGGCCGAGGCGGCCGCCGCTGCGGGCACCGGCACCGAGGGACCGGCGGCGCGCGTGACCGCGGTCGTCGACGGCGTCGTCGCGCGGCTCGCGGAGTCGGCCACCGCGTTGGCGACGCAGGCCGCCGCGGCCGCCGACGCGTGGGACGCCGCGCGCCGGGCGTGCGACGAGGCGGTCGCCACCGCCGCGCTGCTCACCCGCCGGTCCGCGCTGCGGGCCGACCTCGCGCGGCTCGAGGACGCGCGGCCCGCGCACGAGGCCGACGTCCTGCGACTTGCGTCCGCCCGCGCCGCGGCCGCCGTGCGTCCGCTGCTGCTGGGCGCGGACGACGCCGCGACGGCCTGGGCGGGGGCCCGCAAGGCGCTCCTGGCGGTCGTGGACGCGGCGCCGGAGGACCTGCGGCCCGTCCCCGCGGTGCAGGAGGCGCTGCGCGAGACGGTCGGGACGACGGCGGACGTGCCCGCGGACGGCGGGGAGGGCGCGCTGTTCGGTGCCGACCTCGTGGTGCCGGAGCACCCGGGGACCGGCCCCGGCGAGGCGGCCACGGGCGCGTGGCGCGCGCACGTGGCGGGCGCACGCGCCGCGGCGGCCGACGAGGCGAGCGCGCTGCGCCGTCTCGTCGCGGTCGAGGAGGAGCTGGACGGCCGACGCCGTGCGGTGCGGGACGCCGGCACCGCGATCGACGACCTGCGGGCCGAGGTCGAGGCCCACGACGTCTGGCTCGCGGCCCGGCCGGAGGCACGCGCGGCGCTCGTCGCGGAGCGCGACAACGCCCGCAGCCACGGCGCGACGTGCGCCACGTGCGACGCCCGTGCCACCGCCGCGGAACAGGCGCTGCGCGAGGTCACCGCCCTGCGGGACGCCGAGAAGGAGCACGAGCGCGTGCTCGCCGCCCGTACCTCCGCCGCGCGGGACGCGCACGCGGCGGTGACGACGGAGGCGACGCTGCGCACGGCGCGGGTGGCCGGGCTCGCCGGCGAGCTCGCGGCCGGGCTGGGCGACGGGGACGCGTGCCCCGTGTGCGGCGCCGTCGAGCACCCGAGCAAGGCCGCGCTCGACGCCGACCACGTGACGGCCGAGCAGGTCGCGGCGGCGGAGGAGGCGCGGGTGGCGGCCGAGCAGCGGCTCGCCGCGGCGAGCGCCGCCGAGGCCGCCGCCGCCGAGCGGGTCGCCTCCCTGCGCGGGCGCGTGGGGGACGTCGACGAGGCCGCCGCACGCGAGGCGCTCGCATCCGCGCGCGCGGAGGCCGCGGCCGCCCGCGCCGCCGCTGCCGAGGCCGACCGGCTCGACGCGGAGCTCGACCGCTTCGACACCGCGACGCACGCCCGCCGCGAGCGGCGCGAGGAGCGGGCGCGGCAGGTCGCCGCCGCCGAGGCCGCGCTCGACGCCCAGCGCGACGCGCTCGCCCGCACCGAGGTCGAGGTCGTCGAGGGCCGCGGCACGTACCCCACCGTCGCCGCCCGGCACGCCGCGCTCGTCGCGCGGGCCGACGTCGCGCAGGACCTGCTCGACGCGCTCACGGCCGAGGACGCGGCCGCCCGCGACACCGGCCGTCGCCTGGCCGAGCTCATGACGGGTCTCGCCGAGCACGGCTTCGCCGACGCACGCTCCGCGCGTACGGCGTGGCTGGCCCCGCCCGCGCTGGCGTCGCTCGAGCGCGACGTGCAGCGGTGGGCGCAGGAGTCGGCGCGCGTCGCCGACGGGCTCGCCGACCCCGCCCTGCGGGACCTGCCCGAGGACGCGACGGCGGACGTCGACACCGCCCGCACGGCCGAGCGGTCGGCCCGGGCGGTCGCCGACGACCTCGCCGGGCGCGCGCGTGTCGCCCACGAGCGGGCGGAGGACGCACGCCGCGCGGGCGGCGCCGTCCGCTCCGCCGCCCGGGAGCTCGAGGACCGGACGGAGGCGGCGCTGCCCGTGGCACGCATGGCCGGCCTGGCCGCCGGCACGAGCGGGGACAACGCCCACGCCCTCTCCCTCGCGACGTACGTCCTGGCGCGCCGCTTCGAGGACGTCGTCGACGCCGCCAACGACCGTCTGCGCGTGATGTCCGACGGCCGCTACGAGCTCGCGCGCAGCGAGGCCAAGGAGGACGTCCGCACCCGGACCACCGGGCTGTCGATGCGCGTGCTCGACCACCGCACCGAGCAGGCGCGCGACCCGCGCACCCTGTCCGGCGGCGAGACGTTCTACGTCTCGCTGTGCCTCGCGCTCGGCATGGCCGACGTGGTGACCGCGGAGGCGGGCGGCGTCGAGCTCGGCACGCTCTTCGTCGACGAGGGGTTCGGCACGCTCGACCCGCACGTGCTCGACCAGGTGCTCGCCGAGCTCGGGCGGCTGCGGGCCGGCGGCCGCGTCGTCGGCGTCGTGTCCCACGTCGAGGCGCTCAAGCAGGCGGTCGCCGACCGGATCGAGGTGCGCCCGACCCCGGCGGGTCCGAGCACGCTCACCGTCCTGGCGGGCTGAGACGCAGACGCGGCCGGGTCACCAGGTCCAGCCGCGCGAGGCCAGCTCCACCTCCTCGCGGAACCGCTCGGCGGGGTCGCCCTTCGCCGCCGGGCGCACCTCCACACCGGCCATCCGGCACGCCTCGGCGAGGAGCTGGTCGTACGCGAGCTGCGAGGCGATGATCCGCTCGGCCCGGGCGAACGTGTGCTGGTCCGCCTCCAGCTGGCGCACGTGGTTCGCCACGACCCCGAGCCGCTGCTGCACCCTCAAGGTGCTGAACGGGTCCTCCGCCGCGGGCCGCTCACGGCGCAGCCGAGCCGCCGTCCGCTCCAGCCGCCCGGCGAGCGCCGCCCGCCAGCGCGGGGGCTCGTCCGGCGAGGGGATCAGGGACCAGACGGCAGTCAGCACCACCGTCGGTGCGGCGGCGCACAGCAGGAGGAGTGCCCAGTTCATCGCGCGTCCCTCGTGAGTCGCCCTCCAGCCTAGGTCGCCGTTGTGACGTAGACCACATCAATGGCGGTCCTGATCGCGCCGGCGGTGGGGCAGACCGGCGCGGGCCCCGCGCAGCCCGTACCGTGAGCGCCGCACACGGACGGACGGGGGCGACGGGAGGGTCATGGGAGCCAGGAGAGCGGTGGTCGGCACGGTCGTCACCCTCGTCGTCCTCGCGGGTGCCGCGGTCGTCGTGGACCGTGCGGCGCTCGGCATGGCCGAGGACAGGGCCGCCGAGGTCGTCACCCAGCAGCTCGACGTCGTCGGCGAGCCGGACGTGACGATCCACGGGTTCCCGTTCCTCACGCAGCTGCTCACGCGGTCGCTCGGTGACGTCGACGCCACCGCCGCCGGCGTCACGCTCGAGGGCGTCGACGCCACCGACGTGAGCGTCCGCGCCCGCGACGTCGGCCTCGAGGCCCCGCACACCGTGGGGCACGCGCGCGTGGAGGCCACCCTCCCGCCGGAGTCGCTCCAGCAGGTCGTCGCCGACCGCGCGGGGGTCGACGTCGACCTCGCCGTCGACGGCGAGGCGCTGCGCGCGTCGGGCGAGGTGCTCGGCCTCACGCTCTCCGCCGGCCTCGTGCCCCGTGTCGAGGAGGGCACGCTGCTCGTCGACCTCGTGGACGTCCGGCTCGGCCGGCGCGCGCTCGACCTCACGGACCTGCCCGGTGGGCTCGGCGACGCCGCCAGCGGCATCCCGGTGCCGGTCGAGGGCCTGCCCGAGGGGGTCGTGCTCACGTCCGCCACCGTGGTGCCCGGCGGCGTGCGCGTCACCGCCGAGGGCACCGACGTCGTCCTGCCGGCGGCCCCGTGAGCGCCCTCGCCGTGCTGCGGACCGCACCCGACGGGGCCGCCACCGGCGCCACGGCCGTCCTGGCGGACTGGTGGGAGCAGGTGACCACGCCGCAGCCCGCGCCCGCGCGCACGACCGTGCTGGTCGTCGGCGTCGTCGTGCTCGCCGCCCTGACCGTGCCCGGCCTGTGGCACCTGCTCCGGCACGGGCTGACGATCGTGCACGAGGCCGGGCACGCCGCCGTCGCGGTGCTCGTCGGCCGCCGGCTCAGCGGCATCCGGGTCCACTCCGACACGTCCGGGCTGACCGTCTCCCGCGGCAGGCCGCGCGGCCCCGGCATGGTGGCCACCGTCGCCGCCGGCTACCCCGCGCCCGCCGTGCTGGGGCTCGCGGCGGCCTGGCTGCTGTCCCGCGGGTACGCGCTGGGCGTCCTGTGGCTGCTGCTGCTCGTGGTCGTCCTCGTGCTGCTGCAGATCCGCAACTGGTACGGGCTGTGGGCGGTGCTCGTCAGCGGGGCCGTGCTGGTCGGCGTCACCGGCTGGGCGCCTGCGGCCGTCCAGACCGTCGTCGCCGCCGCACTCACGTGGTTCTTCCTGCTCGGTGCCCCGCGTGCGGTGCTGGAGATGCAGGCCCAGCGCGCGCGGCTGCGGCGCCGGGGCGGGCGCGACCAGTCCGACGCCGGCCTGCTCGCCGGTCTCACCCGGGTGCCGGCGGTCGTCTGGGTCGGCGTGCTGCTGCTGGTGTGCGTCGCGCTGCTCGTCGTCGGCGGCGCGTGGCTGCTGGCGGCGTGGCCGGCCTGACGCCGGGCAGGACGCGTCCGCCCCGCCGGGGGAGGATCGCCTCATGAGGGCACCCGGGGCGCCGCTCGCGCCCGAGACGGACGCGCCCGTGCCGGCGCCCGGCGGCACGCCGACCGACGTCCCGCCCCCGACGCCCACGACGCCACCGGCCACGACACCGCCGCCCACGCCGACGCCGACCCCGACCGTCACGGACGCCCCGACGACGGACCCCGAGCCGGACCCGACGCCGACCCCCTCGGTGACGGCCCCGGTGCAGCCGACGCCGACGGGCATGCCGACCACCGTCCCCGCTCCGACGCCGACCCCGGTCGAGTCGACGCCCGCGACGGTCGTGCCGTGGTCGCGCGAGCCCGCGGTGACGACGTCCACCCTGCCCGCCGGGGTGGTCCTCACGGCCGTGCTCGTCCTGCTCGCGGTCGCCGCCGCGCTCGTCCTGCTGCACCGGCGGGCCCGCGGCAGGGCGGCCGGCCCGACGGGTGCCGCCGCGACCGCGGACGCCGTCACGGGAGCGCTCGACGCCGGGGCCGTGCGCGCCCGGGCCGCCCTCCCGGTCGGCACCGCCGCGGCCGGGGCACCGCAGCCGCCGACCGCGGCGCCGGCACCGGACCCGGCCGCCCCCGCCGCCGTCCCGCCGGAGACCGCGGCCGTCCCGCCGGACCCAGCGGCCGTCCCACCGGACCCCGCCGCCACCATGGGCTTCCTGCTCACGATCGGCGAGGCCCTCACCGACGCGAGCGCGCCCGTCGTGCAGGTCGAGCGGACGCTCGAGCGGATCGCCGAGGTCAACGGCGTGCCGGGGGTCGCTGTCGTCGCGCTGCCGACGGCACTGGTCGTGTCCGTGCCGGGTGACGCCGCACCGCGCACCGCCGCCTCCAACGCGGGCGGGCGGACGCTGCGGCTGCACCAGGTGGCGGACGTGCTGCGCGTCGCCGACGCCGCCGAGGCCGGCCGGATCGACCCCGCCGAGGGTGCGGCCCGCATCCGCGACGCCGTGCAGGCGCCGCCGCTGTACGGCGCGGCGGCGCGGGCGCTCGGCTACGTCGCCTCGTCGGCGGGCCTCGCGCTGGTCCTCGGCGGCGGCCTCGTGGACGTGCTCGTCGCGGCCGCGCTCGGCGCCGGCGTCGCCGGGCTGCAGGCCGCGTCCGCCCGGCTGCCGGCCGCCTACCAGGCGCTGCTGGTGCTGGTCAGCGCGTTCCTCGTGTCCGCCGCGGTGTTCGCGCTCTCCCGCACGGGCCTCGACCTGAACCCGCTGGCGCCCCTCGCCGCCCCGCTCATCACGTTCCTGCCCGGCGCGCTGCTCACCACCGCCGCCATCGACCTCGCGACGCGTCAGATGATCGCCGGATCCGCCCGCCTCGCCGCCGGCGCCATGCAGCTCGTCCTGCTGGCGCTCGGCATCACGGCGGCGGCCGGGCTCGTCGGCGTGACCGGGCCGACCGTCGCCACCGACGCGTCGCACTCCCTGGGCTGGGCCGGCCCGTGGGTGGGCGTGCTGGTCTACGGGTGCGGCGTGGTGCTCCACAACTGCGCCCCGCGGGGCGCGCTGCCGTGGATCCTGCTCGTCCTCGTCGTCGCCTACGCCGGGCAGGTGCTCGGCGGGCTGCTGCTCGGCGGCGCGCCGTCCGCCTTCGTCGGGGCGTTCGCGATGACGGTCGTCGCGATGTTCGCCGCGACCCGCCCCACCGGCCCGCCGACCCTCGTCGGGTTCCTGCCGGGGTTCTGGCTGCTCGTGCCCGGGGCGCTCGGGCTCGTCGGCGTGACCTCCGTGCTCACCGACGCGCCCGCGCTGACCACGGTCGTCACGGCGGGGGCGACCATGGTGACGATCTCCCTGGGCGTGCTGGCGGGCATCGCGGTCGGCTCGGCGGTGGCACGCCGCACCGGGCGGCCCGCGCCGACGTCCTGACGACGTCGGCGCCGGACCTCGCGACGACGTCGGCGCCCGCCCTCGTGACGACGTCCGCGCGGGACCTCGCGACGACCTCCGCGCCCCCCCTCGTGACGCGGCCGTCCCCCGTCAGCCCACGACCGCGCAGCGGTCGATCTCGCGCGCGAGCGCGTCCCGCTCGGCGCGCGTGACCCACAGGCCGTACCCGTGCTTCACGTGCACCTGGCGCAGCGCGTAGACGCAGCGGTACCCCTTCTCGGGCGGGAGCCAGGTCGCGGCGTCGCCCGCACCCTTCTGCTGGTTCGCGCGTCCCTGCACCGCCTGCAGGTTGGCGGGGTCGTTGGCGAACGCCTCGCGCTGCTCGGGCGTCCACTGCTGCGCGCCCTTCTGCCAGGCGTCCGCGAGGGCGACGACGTGGTCGACCTGCACCTCGGACGACCGCTCGCCCCGCTCGAACGCGATCGTCGTGCCGGTGTAGACGTCGTGCAGCGTGCCCGCCAGGACGACGCAGTCCTGCGTCCCCGGCTTGGTCGTGATGTCGACGAGGTCGCGCGCGAGCACGTCGTTGCGCGTGTCGCAGCCGTTGCGGTCGGTGTCCGCCCAGCGCTGGCCGAACTCCTCGCGCTCGTAGCCCGTCCGTGGGGCGCGGCCCTTGACCGGCAGCTCCGCGAGCGCCGCGCGGCCGGCCGCCACCTCGTCGGCCGTCACCGGGTAGCGGGCCGCCGCGCGCGCGTCGAGCCACACGGGACCGCCCAGGCCGACCGCCGCGGCGACGACGAGCGCGAGCACCCACGGGGCGCGGCGGCGGCGCCGGCCACGCGGCGCGCGGTCGGGCAGGGCGTCGAGCAGGGAGGTCACGGGCGCCGAGCATGCCGGACGGGTCCGACAGCGTGGGCGCCGACCCGCCGCCGGGCCCGGACGCCGGGAACGACCGCCGCGTGTGGACGGGTCGCCGGCGCGGGCGCGTCAGGCGCCGGTGCCGACGTCCTCCGGCAGCGCCTCGTGCCCCGCACGTCCGTGCGTGCGGTTCTGCTCCTTCAGGCCCGCCTCGTACACGTGCCGGCGTCCCGCCATGAGCTCGTCCCGCAGCCGCTGCTCGGCCTCGCGGAACCGCGCGTGGTAGCCGGCGTCGAAGTCCTCGACGATCTGGAACGTCCAGCGGCCGGCCAGGACGTTCGCGCCGAGGACGTCGGCACGGATGCGCTCGGCGAGCTCCGCGTGCCCGGCGGCCTCGAGCTTGTCGAGCGCCTGGCCGAGCTCGATGTCGCCCTGGCCGATGAGGCGGTGGAACTCGTAGAGGACGCCGCGCGCGTGCTCGATCACCTCGAGGGCGGCCGTCACGCCGCCGACGGCCTCGACCGTCGCGTCGTCGACGCCCGGCGGCCGTCGGTGGGCGTCGTCCGGTCCGTCGCCGGCCGAGCGGGGGCCGCCGGCGGGTCGGCCCGCCACGTCGTCGTCACCGAGGGGCCCGGCGGACCCGTGCTGCTCCGTCATGCGGTCATGCTGCCCGGACCCGCCGGGACCCGCCCGCCGACACCCGTCGCCCACCACCCGGCCCCGCTCGACGAACCCGGACCTCGTCACGTCACCGGCTCCCGTGCGGCCGAGAGCTCCGGGTTCGTCGCCGGGACGTCCCGGAACGTGGACGTCCCGCGGGCAAGGCGGCGTCGGGTTGGCCGAGCGCGCCGGCGTCCGACATGCTCGTCCGCAGGTGCCGACGTCGCGACCGCAGGTCCGCGGTCACGCGCGCCGTCGGCCGGTACCACGAAGGGGAACACCATGACGCACGACGGCACCGCGGGACGGGGCGTGGCGGCACCGGCGCCGCGCAGCATCCTGCGCCGCAAGTCGGTCGAGGCCTCGCTCGCCTCGATCGACGACCCGGAGCGGCAGCTGCGCCGCTCGCTGACGGCGTGGGACCTCGCGGTGCTCGGCGTCGCCGTCGCGGTCGGTGCGGGCATCTTCTCGGTCGGCGCGACCGCGGCCGCCAACTACGCCGGTCCCGGCGTGATCGTCTCGTTCCTCATCGCCTCGGTCGTCTGCGGCCTGGCCATCATGTGCTACGCCGAGTTCGCCTCGACCCTGCCGGTCGCGGGGTCCGCCTACACGTACTCCTACGCCACGATGGGCGAGCTCGTCGCCTGGATCATCGGCTGGGACCTGATCCTCGAGATGCTGCTCGCGTCGGCGGTGATCGCGAAGTTCTGGGGCGTGTACCTGTCCGACGCGTTCTCGCTGCTCGGGTTCGACCTGCCGACGACCGTCCCGGTGCTCGGTGCGGACGTCTCGTGGGCGCCGATGCTGATCGTCGCCGTGTTCACGGCCCTGCTGGCGATCGGCACCCGGCTCAGCACGCGCGTGAACAGCGTGTTCACGATCCTCAAGGTCGGCATCACGATCTTCGTCATCGTCGCCGGCTTCTTCTACGTCAAGGCCGAGAACTGGTCGCCGTTCGTCCCGCCGTCGCAGCCGGCCGGTGCCGACGCGACGACCCTCGAGCAGCCGCTCACCGGCTTCCTGCTCGGCTTCGAGCCGTCCACGTACGGCGTCATGGGCATCCTGTCCGGCGCCGCGCTCGTGTTCTTCGCGTTCATCGGCTTCGACGTCGTCGCGACCACGGCCGAGGAGACGAAGGACCCGCAGCGCGCCGTGCCCCGCGGCATCCTCGGCGGCCTGGTCCTCGTGACGATCCTGTACGTGCTGGTGACCGTCGTCGTCACCGGCATGGTCAGCTACACCGAGCTCGCGCAGGAGGACAGCCCGTCGCTGACCACCGCGTTCGTCCTCGTCGGTGCCGACTGGGCGGGACGCGTCATCTCGATCGGCATCCTCGTCGGCCTGACGAGCGTCCTCATGGTCCTCATGCTCGGCCTCACCCGCGTCGTCTTCGCGATGAGCCGCGACGGGCTGCTGCCGCGCGGGATGTCGAAGACCTCGCCGCGGTTCAGGACGCCGTTCTGGCTGCAGATCGGCGCCGGCGTCGTCATCGCCCTCATCGCCGGCCTCTCGGAGGTCGAGCTGCTCGAGGAGATGATCAACATCGGCACGCTGTCCGCGTTCGTGCTGGTCAGCTTCGCGGTGCCGCTGCTGCGCCGCTCGCGCCCCGACCTCAAGCGCGGGTTCCGCGTGCCGTGGTCGCCGGTGCTGCCGATCATCTCGGGCCTGGCGTGCATCTGGCTGATGCTCAACCTGACGACCCTCACCTGGCTGCGGTTCCTCGCGTGGCTCGCCGCCGGCGTCGTCATCTACTTCGCCTACTCCTACCGGCACTCGCTGGTCGGCCGCGGGGCGGCTGCCCCGACGCCCGCCGAGGACGCCGACCGGGTCTGAGGACGGACCCCACGTGGCCGGTGACGCCACCCCCGCCGGTGGCCGCGACGAGCGCCTGCTCGTCGAGACCGCCGCGGGGTGGCGCGCCTGGCTCACCGAGCACCACGCGACCAGCCCGGGCCTGTGGGTGGTGCGGTGGAAGCCGTCGTCGGGGCGTCCCGTGCTCGGCTACGAGCCCCTGGTCGAGGAGGCGCTGGCCTTCGGCTGGATCGACGCGACGCAGCGCACCGTCGACGACGAGCGCACGGAGATGTGGTTCACGCGCCGCCGGCCCGGCAGCGGGTGGTCGCGCCTGACGAAGGAGCGGCTGGCGCGCGTGGAGGCGTCCGGCCGCATGACCGACGCGGGCCGGGCCGTCGTGGAGGCGGCGCGGGCGGACGGCTCCTGGACGCTGTACGACGACGCCGAGGCCGGCGTCGTCCCGGACGACCTGTCCGCGGCACTGCAGGCGGACGCGCAGGCCGGGGCGGGGTGGCGCCGGCTCACCCCGGGCGTGCAGCGTGCGCAACTGCGCTGGCTCGCGGAGGCACGGCGGCCGCAGACGCGCGCCGGGCGCGTCGAGCGGATCGCGTCGGCCGCCGCCGCGGGGCGCAGCGCGCGCTGACGCCGGTCGGCGCCGCGCCCGTCGGCGCTGCGTCGGTGAGCGCTGCCTCGACGAGCGCCGCGCCCATGAGCGCTGCGCCGTCAGTCGACGGGCGTGAGCACGAAGACGGGGATCTCGCGGTCCGTCTTCTGGGTGTACTCGTCGTACGCGGGCCACGTCGCCGTCGCACGCTCCCACCACACGGCGCGCTCCTCGCCCGTGACCAGGCGCGCGTCGTACTCCTTCTTCACGGCGCCGTCCTGCAGCTCGACGCGCGGGTGGGCGACGATGTTGTGGAACCACGTGGGGTGCTCGGGCGCCCCGCCCTTGGACGCGACCACGGCGTACTCGCCGTCGTGCTCGACGCGCATCAGGGGCGTCTTGCGGATCTTCCCGCTCTTCGCGCCGACCGTCGTCAGCACGATGATCGGCCGCCCGTTGAGGGTGTTGCCCTCGGCGCCGTCGGTGCGCTCGAACAGCTCGGCCTGCTCGCGCGCGAAGTCGTTCGGGCTGGGTGCGTACTCACCGGTGAGAGGCATGCCCGTCCCAACACCACACGCCCTCACCCCCATTCCCCTGCCCCCTTCCTTCCGCCGCCCTCCTCCCGAGCGCGCCACTCGTCGGGCGAACGCGCCACTCGTGTCCGGTGCGCTCGTCCGACGAGTGGCGCGCTCGGCGTCGGGGGCGGCGGGCGGGGGCCGCGGGCGAGGGGCGGCGGGAGGGCGGGTCGCCCGGGTCGCGGTCAGGATGGAGGCATGCCGCTGCCCACCCTGCCCGCGTCGCCCGTCGCCGACCCGGCCGCGGTCGTCGCCGGGGACCGCTACCGCATCACCGTCCTCACCGAGGGGCTGCTGCGCCTGGAGTACGCCGAGGACGGCGTGTTCGAGGACCGCGCGTCGACGTTCGCGCTGCACCGCGCGCTGCCCGTGCCGGACTTCCGCGTCGTCGACCAGGGCACGCACCTCGAAGTCGTCACGCGCCGGCTGCGGCTGACGTACGACAAGGGGCCGTTCAGCACGAGCGGCCTGTCGGTGGCCGTGCTGGGCGCGGTGACGAGCTGGCACTCGGTGTGGCGGTACGGCGGGCCCGACGACGGCCGCAACCTCGGCGGCACCGCGCGGACCCTGGACGAGGCGGACGGCGCCCTGCCGCTCGAGCCGGGCGTCGCGGGGCGGCACGGCTTCGCGGTGGTCGACGACTCGACGTCGCTGCTGCTCACCGAGGACGGCTGGGTCGCGCCGCGGGACGGCAGCCGCACCGACCTGTACGTCTTCGCGTACGGGCACGACCACGCCGAGGCGGTGCGCGCGCTGTACGCGGTCTCCGGGCCGCAGCCGGTGCTGCCGCGCTGGGCGCTCGGCAACTGGTGGAGCCGGTACCACCCGTACACCGCGGACGAGTACCGCGAGCTGCTCGACCGCTTCCAGGCGGCGGGCCTGCCGTTCTCCGTCGCGGTGCTCGACATGGACTGGCACGTGACGGACGTCGACCCGGCGATCGGCAGCGGCTGGACCGGCTACACCTGGGACCGCACCCTCTTCCCCGACCCGGCGGCGTTCCTCGCCGACGTCCACGCGCGGGGCCTGCGGGTGACGCTCAACGTGCACCCCGCGGACGGCGTCGGGCCGCACGAGGAGGCGTACGAGGCGATGTGCCACGCGCTGGGGCTCGACCCGGCGGCGCGCGAGCCGATCGCGTTCGACGTGGCCGACGCGGCCTTCCTCTCCGCGTACCTCGACGTGCTGCACCGCCGCCTCGAGGCCGACGGCGTCGACTTCTGGTGGATCGACTGGCAGCAGGGCGCGCACTCGCGCGTCGCCGGCATCGACCCGCTGTGGATGCTCAACCACTTCCACTTCCTCGACGCCGCCCGCGACGGCCACCGGCCGCTGACGTTCTCGCGCTACGCCGGGCCCGGCTCGCACCGGTACCCGGTCGGGTTCTCCGGCGACACCGTCGTCTCGTGGGCGTCGCTGGAGTTCCAGCCGTACTTCACGGCGACGGCGGCGAACATCGGGTACGGCTGGTGGAGCCACGACGTCGGCGGGCACATGTTCGGCGCCAAGGACGACGAGCTCGCGACCCGCTGGGTGCAGCTCGGCGTGTTCTCGCCGGTCCTGCGCCTGCACTCGTCGAACAACCCCTTCATGACGAAGGAGCCGTGGGCGTTCGCCCCGGAGCACGAGGCCGTGCAGACGCGGTACCTGCGGCTGCGGCACCGGCTCGTCCCCTACCTGCACACGATGAACCACCGGGCGGCCCGCGAGGGCGTGCCCCTCGTGACGCCGATGTACCACCGCTGGTCGCGGCACGCCGAGGCGTACGACGTGCCGGGCCAGTTCGCCTTCGGCTCGCAGCTGGTGGTCGCGCCGATCACCCGGCCGCGGGACCGCGCGTCCGCGACGGGTGCCGTCCGGGCGTGGCTCCCCGAGGGCACGTGGGTGGACGTGCTCGACGGCCTCGTCTACGACGGCGGCCGCGAGATCGTCCTGCACCGCGACCTGGCCGGCGTGCCGGTGCTCGCCCCGGCGGGCGCGCTCGTCCCGCTCGACGCCGCGGACGTGCCGCCCGACGACCCGGTCGAGCCGGCGGCGCTCGAGGTGCTCGTGGTGGTCGGCGCCGACGGCGCGTTCACGCTCGTGGAGGACGAAGGCACCGGCGACGGGCTCGACGACGCGCGGGTCGCGCGGACGCCCCTCGTCTGGGACCAGGCGGCCGGCGTGCTCACCGTGGGTCCGGCGGACGGGTCGACCGGGTTCCTGCCGGCGGCCCGCACGTGGACGGCGACGTTCGTGTCGGTCGCCGAGGAGGTCGCGCCGGCGGCGACCGTCGAGGGCGCGCCCGTGGAGCCGGCCGTGGCCCGCACCGCCGACGGGCACCTGCGCGTCACGGTCGCCGACGTGCCCGTCGGCGCGGTCGTGCGGATCGGGCTGGGGCCGGGCCCCGCGCTGCGGCTCAACGAGGTCGCGCGGCGCCTGCACCGGATCCTCGACGCGGCGCAGGTGGGGTACGAGCTCAAGAGCCGGGTGCTGGCGGTGCTGACGTCGGACCGTCCGCTGCACGTGCGCCTGTCCCACCTGGCTGCGCTGCCGGTGCCGCCGTCGCTGCGCGAGGCCCTCGAGGAGGTCGTCCTGGCGCGCGTCGCCGGCTGAGGGGCGCCCGGTTCCCGTGGCCGGGGAATCGGACATTCGGTACCGTCGACGTGCTCCACGTCACACGCCTTGCACCTCTCCCACATCGCGCGGCGCCGCGCCCGGGTCGGCCCGCGCCCGCACCCGGTCGTCGTCGCACCGTCCGTCCCGTCAGGTCGACCACCCCGCCGTGCAGCAGCCACGGCGGCCACCGATCGGAGCAGCATGTCGCACCCCACGGCCGACCCCGTCGTCTCCGCAGTCCCCTACCAGGTGCTCGACGTCGACGGGCGTCCCCCGCGGACGCTCGACGACTTCACCGGCGTCGTCGCCATGCGCGTGCAGGGCAGGACCGGCGCCCACCTCGTCCGCGGGCAGGGCACCACCGCCGACCACCACGCCGTCGTCCAGGAGAAGACCGGCGACGGCACCGGCAAGGACGTCCGCCGGTGGCGGGTGGCCGCCGACGGTGACGGCTTCGTGGCCGTCTCCGGCTGACGACCCGCCGCGCTGCCCCCCGCCCGCACCGCCGCTCCGTCGAGCGCGCCACTCGTCCGGCGAGCGCGCCACTCGTCCGGCAAGCGCACCACTCGTCCGGCGAGCGCACCACTCGTCCGGCGAGCGCACCACTCGTGTCCGGTGCGCTCGCCCGACGACGCACGCGCTCGGCGAGCGGGGCCCGCGCTCGGCGGCCGGGGCCCGTGCTCGGCGGGCGGCGCCGCGCTCGGCGGGCGGGCCCGCTCGTAGGGTGGCCGCGTGGGCGAGTACGCGATGACGGGGTTCCGGGTTCGCGAGCACCGCGTCGAGGTGCCGGTGGACCGGGCGGACCCGCACCGGTTCGGCTCGATCGAGGTGTTCGCGCGCGAGATCGTCGACCCGGCGCAGGACCGCGACGACCTGCCGCTCGTGCTGTTCCTGCAGGGAGGGCCGGGCGGTCAGTCGCCGCGTCCGATGCCCGGCGGCGGCTGGTGGGCGACGCTCCTGCGCACGCACCGCGTGGTGCTGCTGGACCAGCGCGGCACGGGCCGGTCCGGGCGGGTGGACGGCACCGACCTCGCCGCCTTCGACGACGCCGCGGCGGCCGCCGGCTACCTCGCGTGCTTCCGCGCGGACGCGATCGTCGAGGACGCCGAGACCCTGCGGCGCACGGTGTACGGCGGACGGCGCTGGTCGACGCTCGGGCAGTCGTACGGCGGGTTCCTCACGCTGACGTACCTGTCCCGGCACCCCGAGGCGCTCGAGGCGTGCTGGGTCACCGGCGGTCTGCCGCCCGTCGGCGCCACGGCGGAGGACGTCTACGCCGCGACGTACCCGCGGCAGGAGGCGCGCAACCGGGCGTTCCGGCGCGCGTTCCCGGACGACGTCGACCTGCTCGGCCGCCTCGCGGACCGCGTCGCCGCGGGCGGTGTCACGCTGCCCACGGGCGAGGAGCTCACGGTCGAGCGACTGCAGGCGCTCGGGATGCCGCTCGGCATGAGCACCGGCGTCGACGACCTGCACTGGCTGCTCGACACCGCCCTGGACCGCCGCGGCGAGCCCGCACCCGGCTTCCTCGCCGAGGTGGGCCGCCGCACGGGCTTCGACGCGAACCCGCTGTACGCGGTGCTGCAGGAGGTCATCTACCACTCGGGGCCGCGGGAGCCCGGCTGGGCGGCCGCCGCCGAGCACGCCCGGCGGCCCGGGTTCGCGGTCGACGCCCGCCCCCTGCTGCTCACCGGCGAGGCGATCTTCCCGTGGATGTACGAGCAGGTCCCGGCGCTGCGCCCGTTCCGCGCGGCGGCGGAGGAGCTGGCCGCCCGCACCGACTGGCCCGAGCTGTACGACGTCGACCGGCTCGCCGCGAACGAGGTCCCGGTCGCGGCGGTGCAGTACGTCGACGACCCGTACGTCGACCTGGACCTCGCACTGCGGACCGCCGACGGGCTCGGCAGCAGCCAGGTGTGGATCACGAACGAGTTCCTGCACGACGGCCTGCGCGTCGCGGGGGACGCGATCCTGCCGCGGCTGCAGGACCTGACGGCGGGACGCTGGAGCGTCACGAGCCGCTGACCGGCCGCGACGCCGGCTCAGCGCGCGAGCACGTAGACGATCCCGAACACGGCCCCGAGCACGACGACCGCTCCGAGCCCCGTCAGCACGCGCGCGAGCTGCCGCGTCCGGCGCTCGTCACCCCACGGCTCGTGGTGCCCGCGGCCCCTCACGTCGTCGTCCCGGTCATGCCTCCACGGTGCGCGTCCCCGTGCCGTCGCGCACGCGCTGCGCGTCAGGAGGCGTGCCGGTGCGCGAGGGCCGCGTCGAGCTCGGCCAGGACCCGCTGCGCCTCGGCGACGTCCCAGGGCGTGCCGGCCAGCTCGAACTCGAGCAGCACCGGGCGGCCCGAGCGCGCCGCGATCTCCCGCGCCGCGTGCTGGTAGTACCGGCCGAAGTTGCGGTTGCCGGACCCCATGACGCCGACGAGCAGGCGGCGGTTGTGCGCCGAGCGCAGGAAGCGGCGCACCGCCTCGGGGACCGTGTCGTTCGCCTCGTTGCCCGTCGTGCAGGACGGGGTCAGCAGCACCCACGGCCCGTCGACCTCGCTGCGCCGGTGCTCCCGCTCGGCCAGGTTGAACGCCGGCCAACCGAGCCGCTCCGCGAAGGTGCGGACGAGCCCGCTGGCGGACGAGTAGTAGTACACGGGTGTGGGACGCACCCACCCACCCCACCGCACGCGCCGCCGCGGACCGCCGGACGTTCGTCCCGCCCCCGCCCGGGGCCGGCCGCTCCCACCACCTCCCCACCACGAGTGCCGTACCTGCGTCACGAGTGCGGGTGGTGCAGCACCGCACTCGTGACGCATCGACCGCGCTCGGTGGCGGGGGTCAGCCCAGGCGGTCGCCGGCGATGCGGGCGCCCTCCGTGAGGGACTCCAGCTTCGCCCACGCGATCTGCGGGTGGACGCGCCCGCCCAGCCCGCAGTCGGTCGACGCCACGACGTTCTCCGGGCCGACGCGCGTCGCGAACCGCTCGATCCGCTCCGCCACCAGCTCCGGGTGCTCGACGACGTTGGTCGCGTGCGACACCACACCGGGCAGGATCACGGCGCCGGCGGGCAGCGTGACGTCGTCCCACACGCGGTACTCGTGCTCGTGCCGCACGTTCGCGGCCTCGAACGAGAACGCGCCGGCGTGCACCTCGAGCATCGTCGAGACGATGTCCGCCATCGGCAGGTCCGTGGTGTGCGGGCCGTGCCAGGAGCCCCAGCACAGGTGGAAGCGGATGCGGTCCTTCGGCAGGTCGCGCAGCGCGTGGTTGAGGGCCTCGACGCGCAGCGCGGTGAAGGCGAGGTAGTCGTCGAGGGACGGCTCGGGCTCGATCTGGTCCCAGTTCTCGGCCATCGACGGGTCGTCGACCTGGAGCTGGAGGCCGGCGTCGAGGATGGCGAGGTACTCCTCGCGCAGCACGTCGGCCCACGCGAACAGGTAGTCGCGGTCGGTCGCGTAGTGCTCGTTCGCGAGGCGCGCGGCCGAGCCCGGTGCGATCGAGGTGATGAAGCCGGTGGAGGCGCCCGTGACGTCGAGGGCGGCGCGCAGGTGGGCGACGTCCGCGGCGATCGCCGCCTGGCCCGTGTACGTCAGCGGACCCGTCGCCTTCGGGAAGTCCGTCGGCGCCTCGCCGGACATGACGCCCGAGTGCGGGTCGCGGTACGCCTGCGCGAACCGCTGCTGGTCGCGCCGGTGCAGGAAGCCGGTGGTGCGCAGGTCGCCGGGGGACGAGAGCCGCTGCTCGGTCGCCCACGCCATCGACGTGTCGAGCTCGAGCCCGCCCGTGCGCTGGAACGAGTACGACCACCACGCACCGAAGTCGACGGCGCTGCTCATCGACTTCCCGTACTCGCCGTCGCCCGGGACGGTGATGCCGAGGTCGACCTGGCGCTGCACGAGCGCGACGACCTGGTCGCGCAGGAAGTCGTCCCAGTCCTCGCGGGTCTCGCCGGCCGCACGCGCGGCGTTGGCGGCGATGAGCTCGGGGGTGCGGGGCAGGGAGCCGGCGTGGGTGGTGGCGATGGGGGTGCTCACGTCGGGCGATGCTACGTCGGCCGCGGACGCGTCCCGCGACCGGTCCCATCCCGGCCATGAGAAGGAAGTCACAAGGACGTAACGGGAAAGTCACCGGACGTGGTGACAATTCCGGCACCCCGCGCCTACGTTGGGCGGGCGACGTGACCACGGCCCGGCCGTCCGACCGGCGCCTCTCACCGTGGAGAAGGGGGCACCTCGTGTCTGCTCGACGTCCCACCGCCATCCTGGCCGGCGCGTCCGCGCTCACGCTCGGGGTGACGGCACTCCTGGCACCACCGGCGGCGGCCCTCGACAAGGGCGACGCCGTGCGCTTCGCCGAGCGCGTCAGCGCGAAGGCGGTGATGCGGCACCTCGACGCCTTCCAGCGCATCGCCGACCGCCACGACGGCAACCGCGCCGCGCTGACGCCCGGCTACGAGGCGAGCGCGCAGTACGTCGAGCGCACGCTGCGCAAGGCGGGCTACCGCACGTGGCGCGACCCGTTCACGTTCGACCGCGAGGTCGTCGACGCCGCGACGCTCACCGTGACCGGGGGCGCCGCGTACGAGGTCGACCAGATGGAGTTCTCCCCCAGCACGCCCGAGGGCGGACTCACGGCGGCCGTCGCGGTCCCCGACGACCCGTTCGGCTGCACCACCGCCGCCTGGGGCGACGCCGACCCGACCGGCGCGATCGCCGTGGTCAGCCGCGGCGGCGACTGCCCGTTCTCCGCGAAGGCCACCGCGGCCGAGGAGCTCGGCGCCGTCGGCGTCGTCGTCCACAACAACGTCGAGGGCCTGTTCGCCGGCACGCTCGGTGCCGACGGTGTCGTGGCGGTCCCGGTCGTCGGGCTGTCGCAGGCCGACGGGCAGGCGCTCGTCGCGGCCGCCGAGGCCGGGCCCGTCGAGGTCACGCTCGACGCACGCGTCCACACCGAGGAGGTCGAGAGCTTCAACGTCCTCGCCGAGACGCGCGCCGGCCGCGACGACAACGTCGTCATGCTGGGCGCCCACCTGGACAGCGTCGAGGAGGGGGCGGGCATCAACGACAACGGCACCGGCTCGGCGGCGATCCTCGAGGTGGCGGTCCAGCTCGGCCGCCTGCCGTACCTGAACAACACGGTGCGCTTCGCGTGGTGGGGCGCCGAGGAGCTCGGGCTCATCGGGTCGACCGCCTACGTGGGGGAGCTCGCGACGCGGGAGGGCGAGCTCGACCGCATCGCCACGTACCTCAACTTCGACATGGTGGGCTCGCCGAACTACGTGATCGGCGTCTACGACGCGGACGAGTCGACGTACCCGGCGCCCGTCCCGGTGCCGCCGGGGTCGGCCCAGACCGAGGACGTGTTCACGCGCTGGTTCGACAGGGTCGACCAGCCCTACGTCGACACCGAGTTCTCGGGCCGGTCGGACTACCAGGCGTTCATCGAGAACGGTGTGCCGGCGTCGGGCCTGTTCACGGGCGCGGACGGGTCGAAGACGGAGGAGGAGGTCGCGCTGTTCGGCGGCACCGCCGGCATCCCCTACGACCCGAACTACCACTCGCCGCAGGACGACATCACGAACGTCGACCGCGAGGCGCTGGGCATCATGACGACCGCGATCGGCTACGCGACGCTGTCGCTCGCGTTCGACACCTCCGCGATCAACGGCGTCTCCGGCCCCGGCGACCAGCGCACGCCGTGGAAGCACTGGTGGCCGCACGACGGGCGGCCCGACGACGTCCGCTCGCTGGACGACGCGGCGTGACCGGGCGCGCGACGACCGCCTGACACCGGCACCACCGACCCGGCCCGGGGCGCCCGCGCGGCGACCCGGGCCGGGGCGCGTCCGGCCCGCCCCTGGGGGGCGCGGCGGGGGCTCAGCCCTCCGACGCCACCGCCGGTGCGCCGATCCGCGGGAACGGCGCGAGCGAGAAGACCACCTCGACCGGGACGTCGAAGAACGCGGCGATCCGCAGCGCCAGGTGCAGCGACGGCGCGTACTCGCCCCGCTCGAGGTACCCGACGGTCTGGTAGTGCACGCCGAGCGCGTCGGCGAGCTCCCGCCGGCTCACGCCCCGTTCGGCGCGGAGCACGGCGATGCGGTTGTGGACGGCCTCGCCGCCCTGCTGCGCCACGCTCAGCCCGCCCGCTGCAGGTGGGCCTGCAGCCGCGCGGCCATGGCGCCGGCGGACTCCCGCTGCGTCAGGCGGCGCAGCAGCAGCGGTGCGGCGACGAGCCCCGCGACGGCCCACGCGGCGAGCACCAGCACCGCGAGACCCGGGTGCCAGGCACCGCCGATCTCCAGCGCCTCCGCGCCGGGCGGCAGGGTCGTCGACCGCAGACCGTGCGCGAGCCAGTACAGCGGGAAGCCCTGGACGGCCCCCTGCGCCCACCCGGGCAGCCCGGTGGGCGGCCCGAAGACGCCGGACACGAACGCGAGCACCACCACCGGCGCGACGCCGAACGGCAGGACGCGGCTCGGGCGGCCGCACAGCGCGCCGACCACCACGCCGATCGGCAGCACCGCGAGCGTCCCGAGCAGCAGCCAGCCGACGAGCGCGGCCCAGCCCCCCGCACCCTGGTGCATGGGGTTCCCCAGCAGGAACGGCCACGGCAGCAGCAGGATCGCCAGCATCGGCACGGCACCGAGCGCCTGGCCCGTCACCATGCCGACGGTGTACGTCGTGGTGCCGCGCGGCGTCGCACGCAGCCGCAGCACGGTGCCGTCCTCCACCTCCGTGGCCAGGCCGAACGCGGGTCCCAGGGTCATGCCGAACATGATGGTGGCGGCGAGGATGCCGGGCAGGGCGAGCTCGGGGAGCGTCAGGCCGTCGGCTCCGGCGACCGCGGTGTCCCGCTGCGTCCACAGGTAGACGAGGATCGCGACCCCGATGACGGCGTTCCAGCCGACGTCCTCGGGCGAACGCAGCATGTGGCCGAACTCGGTGACGCCGCGGCGCAGGCCGAGGCGCACGGCGAAGGCGCGCGGGCTGCCGCTGCGCGGGGCCGCGCCCGTGCGGGCGGTGGGGGTCGTGGCGCTCATCGCCGGGCCTCCGTGCGGGTCGGGGCGCCGGGCGCCGGCTGGGTCTCGCCGGCCTCGTGCCGGCGGACGATCTCGAGGTACGCGTCCTCGAGGCGCGCGTGGCGGACCTCGAGGTCCTCCACCGGCTCGGGGCCCGCGAGCAGCGACCGGCTGAAGCCGACGGGGTCGTGCGTGCTGTGCAGGTGGCGGGTGCCGGCGGCCGTCCAGCGGACCTCGCTCGGGCCGGCCACCTCGCGCGCGAGCGCCTCCGGGCTGCCGTCGGCGACGATCCGCCCCCCGGCGAGGACGAGGATGCGGTCCGCCACGACCTCCGCCTCCGCGAGGTCGTGCGTCGTCAGCAGGACGGTCGTGCCGTCGTCGTCGACGACCTCGTGCAGCAGCTCGTGGAACTCGCGGCGAGCCGCCGGGTCCAGGCCGGCCGTGGGCTCGTCGAGCACGAGCAGCTGCGGCCGTCCGACGAGCCCGATCGCGACGTCGAGGCGCCGCCGCTGCCCGCCGGACAGGGTCCGCACGCGCTGGGAGCCGATGCCGGCGAGGCCGACGCGCGCGAGCAGCTCGTCGGTCGCGCGGGGGCCGCGGCCGCGGACGTCGGCATAGGGGCGGTACGCGGCGGCGAGCTGGTCGAGCAGCTCGCGCACGCGCCAGCGGCGGTGGTCGCGCCACGACTGCAGCACGACCCCGACGCGGGCGCGCCACGCCTCGTCGGCGCGCTCCGGGTCCGCCCCGAGCACGCGGACCGTCCCCGCGGCGCGGCGGCGGAAGCCCTCGAGGATCTCGACGGTCGTCGTCTTCCCCGCGCCGTTGGGGCCGAGGAGGGCGACGACCCCTCCGGGGACGTCGAACGAGACGCCGTCGAGCACCGCACGCCCGCCGTAGGACATGCGGAGCCCGTCGACGTGGATCGCGGGGTCGGCTGTGGTCGGCATGTAGTAGGTGTACTACATGCCGACGTAGTCCCGCTACCCCTCGTCCTGTCTGCGCTACCCCTGCGCGCCCGCGATGTTCACCATCCAGTTCGTCCCGAACCGGTCCGTGAACATGCCGAACTCGTCGCCCCACGGCGCCCGCTCGAGCGGCAGGACGTTCGTGCCGCCGGCCGACAGACCCTCGTACCAGCGGCGCAGCGTGTCGGCGTCCTCGGGCCCGCCGCTGAGCGACACCGCCACGGACGACTCCGACGGCACCTGCATCTCCGGCGGCGCGTCCGACGCCATGAGCGTCAGCCCACCGGGGACGTCGAGCTGCCCGTGCATGACGCCGTCGCCGGCCTCCGCCACGCCCGACTCGGCGAACGTGGAGATCACCGGCGTCCCACCGAGGACCGACGCGTAGAACTCGAGCGCCTCGCGGGCCTGCCCGCGGAAGCCGAGGTAGGGGTTGAGGGTGATGGCCATGAGGTCCTCCAGGTCGGCGACGCGCTGCGTGCGCGCACACCCGGTCAGACGCCCGACGACGCGCGAACTCATCGGGGGCGCGGCAGGGTGGTCGCGACGGCCGCGGACGCCGGGTCCGGGCGACGGCCGACGTCGTGGGAGGTGCACGTGGCGACCGACGGCCGGCGGCTGTGGACGATGGTGCGGCGGTACGGGCCGATGGTGGTGGCCGCGTCCGGGCAGGTGACGGCCTACCTGCGGGCGCACCCGGAGATCGCCGTCCCGGTGCGGCGCCGGCTCGAGGCCTGGAGCGACGCCGTCCTCGTCGCGCAGCGCCGCCGCTCCCCCGAGGGGCAGGTCGCCGCGACGATCGACCTCGTCGCCCGGCTGGCCGCGGACCGGCACGCGGACGACCCGGTGCAGGCCGAGGCGTGGGACGGCCGTGCCGACCGGCTGCGGCAGGCGCTCGACGTCGCGGTCGTGCGCAGCGGGACCGCCCGCCGCGAGATGCTCGCGCGCGTCGCCGCCGAGGCCGACGCGCTCGCCACCGAGGTGTTCGACGCCCTCGTCGGACCGGCCGCCGACGGCGGACCCGCGGGCGACGGCGTGCCGGGGCGGACCATGCCGCCGGCGCTGCCGCGTCGCGCGCGGCTCCTGCCGGGGCGGCGGGCCGGGCGGACGGAGCGGGCGCGGCGGCTGGACGCGGGTGGTGGGTGCGGGTACGACGCGGGCCCCGGGCAACCGACCGGCGTGGAGGGCGGCCGGGCGGCCGGCGCGGAGGGCGGGCGGGACTGACGGCAGGACGTCGGGCGCCCCGGGCGATCAGAACCCGGGTACGGGCACCGCGAACGCCGCGGCACCGGCCCCCACCGTCGTCGCGACGACCAGCAGGCGCAGGAGGGCGCTGCGCACGCGGCTGCCGGGCCGCTGGTCCGCCTCGGGGTGCGTGACCGTGGGAGCGGGGCGGACGTCGGTGCCGGCGCGGACCGCCCGGCGGCGCGCCGCCCGGGACGGCGGGAGGAGCGCGGCGGTCGTCAGCATCTCCGGCGGCTGCGTGCCGCCGAGGCGCACGCCGAGGTACTGCGCGAGCCCGCTCACCTCGGCCGGGGTGAGCCGGGGCGGCAGGGACCGCAGGTACCCGGGCAGGGCGGCCCGGCCGACGACGGTCGCACCGGCCACCGGCACCGCGGGGTCGGACCGGTCGCCCAGGCAGAGGACGGCGCGCACGGCGGTGCGGTGCCGCGGTGCGAGCAGGGCCGTCACGGCGGCGGCCGCCTGCGCCGCGCGTGCGACCTGCCCGGTACGGACGTGCTCGCCGACGCGCAGCTCGCCCTCCGTGACGCTGAGGTCCCCCGCCCACGACTCGGTGTGCACGACGACGACTCCGCCCGACCCGACCACGAGGTGGTCGATGTTCGCGAGCGGTCGGCCGGGCCAGTGCACGTCGTGCACGGACGTCCAGCCCTCCGGCTCCAGGCCGCGCAGGGTCGCCGCGACCAGCCGCTCGGGGGGCAGCTGCGCGAGCCAGGGCTGCTGCGCCGACCACTGCTCCTGCGGGCGCCGCCGCGGCGTGGGCGGGGCCGCCAGGGCGGCGCGCGGCTCCGCCTCCGCGCACGCCGGGGAGCCGTTCGTCGCGCCCCCGTGCGTCTCGCGCTCGGCGCCACCCGCGGTCGTCATGCCCATGCCTCTTCGATCGGACGAGTGAGTTGCTCTCGTGAGCGTGCCGAGCGTCACGCCGGGCGGCAACCCGATTCCGCAGACAGGTCCGAACGGTGGACCGCCGAGCCCATCGGCGGGCTGGGGTCGGCTCGCGGCCGCGATGTCGGTGGTCACCCGTAACGTGCGTCACATGGACGTCATCCTGGTTCCCGGGTTCTGGCTCGACGCGTCGTCGTGGGACGCCGTCACCCCTCCGCTCGTCGCCGCGGGGCACCGCGTGCACCCCGTCACGCTGCCCGGCGTCGAGGACGGCGCCGACCTCGCCGCCCACGCCCGCCTCGGCCTGCGGGACTGGGTGGACGCGGTCGTGGCGGTGGTCGACGGGGTCGACGGCCCGGTCGTGCTCGTCGGCCACTCCGGCGGCGGCACCGTCATCCACGCGGTCGTCGACGCACGACCCGACCGCGTGGCGCGCGCGGTCTACGTCGACAGCTGGCCCACCGGGCACGGCGGCGTCATCAACGACGAGCTGCCCGTCGTCGGGGACTCGCTGCCGCTGCCGGCCTGGGAGGCGTTCGAGGACGCCGACCTGAGGGACCTCGACGAGACGCTGCGCGAGCAGTTCCGGGCGATCGCCAAGCCCGTGCCCGCGCGCGTCGCGAGCGACCCGCAGCAGCTCTCCGACTCGTCCGCGCGCTACCGCGTGCCCGTCACCGTCGTGGCGTGCGAGTTCCCGTCCGCCGAGATGCAGCGCTACCTGGAGAGCGGCGCACCGATGTTCGCGGAGCTCGGGACGGTCGAGGACGTCACCTACGTCGACCTGCCCACCGGGCACTGGCCGCAGCTCACGCGCCCGGACGACCTGGGCGAGGTGCTGCGCGCCGAGGTGGACCGGACCGCGGCGGCCTGACGCGGCGCGGTCCGGTCGGCAGGACGTCGTCCGGAGGTCAGCCGGGGCGTCCCGGCCGGTCGCCCTCCGCGCCCCGGTCGCCGTCCGGGTCACGGCCGTTCCCCGCACCACGGCCGCCGGCCCGCCGCGCGGCGGCGCCGCCAGGCGCTCCGCGGCTCAACCACTCCGCCAGGGGTGACATCTGCGGCGTGCCGCCGCCGGCCACGTGCTCGGCCTGCCCACGCAGCGCGCGCACCACGCCGCGCGTCGCGGGTCCGACGTGCTGCTCGAGGGAGTCCGCGAGCGCGGTGAGGACCTCGGCCGGCTGGGACGCGACGAGCGTGTCGGTGACCGCCAGCACCTGGACCGACTCCCGCGCGGCGTCGCGAGGGCGGAGCGTGAGCAGCAGCGTGCCGCTGCCGTCCGGCACGAGGGCGGTGTGCGTCCCGGGCACCAGCGGCACCTCACGACGCAGGCCCATCCGTCGCGTGACGAGGACGCCGGCCTCGAGGTCGAGGGACGCCGACGCCCGCCGCACGACGAGCGCGACCACCGCGAGCACCACGAGCCCGACGGCCACGCCGACCCGGCTCTCGGGCTGCGTCAACGCGGTCCACGCCGTCACCACGAGCACGACCGCTGCCGTCGTGGCGGTCGCACGCGCAGACGCGCGTGTGCGCAGCGCGGGGACGCGCACCGTGCCGGCCGCGCCCGTCGTGCCGCTCACCAGTCCACCGGGAAGCCGACGAGGTCCAGCACGCTGCCCCGCGGCACGGTCGTCAGGGGGGAGGTCCGGACGGAGTGGCCGTCCGCCAGCCAGCGCGCCTGGTCGCGGAGCATGACCACGGTGCGGGGTACGTCGCGCGGGTTGCGCCGGTCCAGCTCGACCGCGAGCTCGGCGAACAGCTCGGCCGACTGGCTCGCCTCGTGCTCCTCGTGCACCCGGACGAGCGGGACGACCGCACGCCGCGCGCCCCTCCACCGCTCGACCGACAGGTTCACGCCCCGCCGGTGGGCGACGAGCAGGACGTGCGCGCGCCGGTCGACCAGCAGGGGACGGGTGCGCGTGGTCCGGCGGGTCGGCGTCAGCACTCCCGTCCTCCGGTCGAGGGTCCCGGCGACCTGACCGGTCGCGCCGGCTCCGAGCTCGAGGAAGACGAGCACGTCCGCCGGGTCGGGTGTGGGGGGCACACGCGTCCTTCCGTCCGGGCCCGCGACGACGGGCAGCACGCACGGTAGCGGTGGGGGCAGGACGCGGCACCGGCCGTCCGGGGCACGTCGGCCCGGAGCCGGCGCACTCCTCGATCTGTCCGTCCCGTCCCGTGTCGCCGATCTGTCCGTCCCCTCCCGTTCCGGCGCCCGAGCACGTAGCCTCCCCCCGGGCGTCGGACCGCGGCGTCCACGAGCAGGGGGAGCACACATGTCGGTCACGACGACGACGTCCACACCATGGCGGACGCGGGCGTCCGTCGGTGCCGCGTACGCCGCGCAGGGCTTCGGGTACGCCACGGTCGTCACGGCACTGCCGGGCCTGAAGGCGCGCACGGGCATCGACGACGCCACGATCTCGATCGTGCTGCTCCTCGGCGCCCTGCTGGCCGCCGCCGGGTCGGTGACGGCGGAGCGGGTCGCCGTGCGTCGGTCGAGCCGCGCCGCCCTCGTCACGGGCCTGCTGCTGCAGGCGGCCGGTCTGGCGCTGGTGACGACAGCGACGTCGGTCCCGCCGCTGGTCGGCGCGTTCGTCGTGTTCGCGATCGGGCTCGGCATGGTCGACGCGTCGACGAACATGCAGGGCGTCCTGCTGCAGCGCCTCGCGGGACGCTCGATCATGTCGACGCTCTTCGCGTGCCTGACGGCGGCGGCGATCCTGGCGGCGCTGGCGCAGGCGGTCCTGGCGAACCTCGGCGTGACGACCGGTGCCGTCGTCGCGCTGCTCGTGGCCGCCGGCGTGGCCGCGGCCGTCGCGCTCACGATCCGGGGCACGCTCATCCCGCGGGCCACCGCGGACGCCGCGGCGGCCGCGAGCGCGGTCGCCACTCCCTCCGAGGCCGGTCGGGGTCGCTCCCGTTCGCCGCTGCCGCGTGCAGGCATCTGGCTGTTCGGGTCGATGGTCGCCGTCGCGTTCGTCGCCGACTCGGCCGTGAGCAGCTGGAGCACGGTGTACCTGGCGGACCACCTCGACGCCGCGGCGACGGTCGCCCCGCTCGGGTACGCCGCGTACCAGGGCACCGTCCTGGTGTCGCGCCTCGTCGGCGACGCGCTCGTGCGCCGGTTCGGGCGGGCCAAGGTCGTCGGCGTGACCGTGCTCGTGGCCGTGGCCGGACTGGGCCTGGTCGCGCTCGTGCCGTCGCCGGTGGCGGCGATCGTCGGGTTCGCGCTGACCGGCGTGGGCGTCGGTGCCCTCGTGCCGCAGGCGTTCTCGGTGGCCGGCGAGCTCGCACCCGACCGGCTGGACGAGGTCATCGCCCGCATCAACCTGTTCAACTACGTCGGCGCGATGCTCGGCGCCGTCGCGCTGGGCCTGCTGTCGGAGGGGCCCGGTCTCGGTCCGGCGTTCCTCATCCCCGCGCTCCTGCTTCTGCCGGCGGTGGCGGTGTCGCCGCGGTTCGGCGGCGCACCTGCCACGGGGCCGGCCGGCGAGGCCGGTGCGGCCGCCGAGTCCGTCGCCCCGCCCACCACCCCGATCTCCGCCTCGACCGAGGTGCCGCCGAAGCGCGGACGCTCCGGGCGCTGACCTCCCGACGCGTCCTCGGGCTCGCAGGGCGCGGTGCTCCCCTCCCCGCCGGACGCCGCGGCGCAGGTCGCGCCGGTCGCCGCGTCGGCGTCCCTCGTGCCACAGCCGCCCGGTGTTCGGGTGCTTCGCCCGGCCGCCGCTCATGGTGGGCGCCCTGCCAGCCGATAGGGCCGTGAGCAGGGAGGACTTCCACATGCCCGCAGGGGACTCCGCGGCGAGCGAGGCGCAGCGTCAGCTGCTGCTCGCGTCGGCGCACGAGAAGGCCGCGGCGGACGCCCGTCGCGCGGCGGCGAGCTACGGCCTGGCGTCGGCGACCGAGCAGCGGACCGCACGCGCGCTCGCACCGCTGGCGGCCGCCGGCTACCACCTGCTCGCCGACCGTCAGTGGCCCGGCAGCCGGCGCGCCCAGGTGGACATGGTCGTGATCGGCCCCGGTGGTGTGTTCGTCGTCGACACCAAGGCCTGGGCGGAGGTGTCGATCGTCGGCGACCGCATCCACCGCGGCGACGCCGACGTCACCGACGACCTCATGGCCCTCGCCGACCTCGCGTACCGCACCGAGGGCGAGCTCGCCGAGGTCGGCCTCGCCCCCGGCGAGGTGCACGCGGTCGCGGTGCTCGCGGGCCGCGGGGGTGTCGACGAGCGCGTCGGCCCGGTCCGCGTCGTGGGTGAGCGGGACGTGCTGCAGCTCGTCGCCCGGCACGGTCAGCGGCTCACGCCCGCCCAGGTCGACGTGGTCCTCACGCACGCGCTCGGCTGGTTCCGCCAGGTGGGCGCGCCGGCGCCCGTGAGCACGACCCTGCCGGAGCCGGTGCTCCCCGCCCCGCCCGCCGGGACGCCCGCCCCCACCACGGCACCACTGGTCCCGACCACGTCGACGGTGCCGCTGATCCCGACCCCGCACCCCGCACCTGACGCCGCGGCGCCGACGCTGCCGGCGCCGGACGACCCCGCGACGTTCACCATCGAGCCGCTGCTCGACGAGGCGACCGTGCAGGCCGCCCTGCTCGAGGGCCTGATGGCCGCCCCCGTCGAGGAGTGGATGGCGTTCCTGCACCCCGCGCAGGCGCGCGTGGTCCGGCGCTCGTTCAACGGACCGTCCCGGATCCGCGGCGCCGCGGGCACCGGCAAGACGGTGGTCGGGCTGCATCGGGCCGCGTACCTGGCGCGCACCCGCCAGGGGCGAGTGCTCGTCACCACCTACATCCGCACGCTCCCCGACGTGCTGCGCCAGCTGCTCACCCGGCTCGCGCCGGACGTCGTGGGCCGTGTCGAGTTCGCCGGTGTGCACGAGACCGCCAAGCGGATCCTCGACGAGCGCGGGGTGCAGTGCCGCATCGACGGCAAGCAGATCACCGCCGCGTGGACCACCGCGTGGGGCCGCGTCGCAGGCGGCAGCATCATCGACACCGACCGCCACGAGCAGGACTACTGGCACGACGAGGTCGTCCACGTCATCAAGGGCCGCGGCCTGACCCGCTGGGAGCAGTACGCGGACCTGCCGCGCCTCGGCCGCCGGCACCGGCTCGGCCCGCAGCAGCGGCGCGTCGTGTGGGACCTGTACCAGGCGTACGAGGCGGAGCTGCGCACGCGCGGCGTGCACGACTTCGCCGACCAGATCGCGCTCGCCGAGGCCGAGCTGCGCCGGCAGCCGCCCGCGGAGCCGTACACGGCCGTGATCGTCGACGAGGCGCAGGACCTCTCGTGCGTGATGATCCGCATGCTGCACGCCCTCGTCGGGGACGCTCCCGACGGCCTCACGCTCGTCGGCGACGGCCAGCAGACGATCTACCCCGGCGGGTTCACGCTCGCCGAGGCGGGCGTCTCCGTCGCCGGGCGCGGCGTGGTCCTCGACGTGAACTACCGGAACACCGCCGAGATCGTGCAGTTCGCGTCGATGCTGGTCGCCGACGACGAGTTCGCCGACATCGAGGGCGCCACGGCCCGCGGCGACCGCCCGACCCGCGTGCCCCGCACCGGCCCGAAGCCCGTGTACGTGCGGTGCGCCAACTCCGCCGACCGCGAGCGCCGCATGGTGGCGCGCGTGCAGGACGTCGTCCGGCAGGTCGGCACCGGGTACGGCGACGTCGGCGTCCTGTCGCTGTCGCGTCGCGGCATGGAGGAGGCGACCGCGGCGCTGACCGCAGCGGGCATCCCTGTCGTGAACCTCGAGCGGTACGACGGGGTGCCGGTCGACGCCGTCAAGGTGGGCACGATCAAGCGCGCCAAGGGCCTGGAGTTCAAGCAGGTGCTCGTGGTCGACGTGCGCGCGTCCTGGTTCACCCAGAAGCCGGACCAGCTCGACGAGGTGGAGCGCGAACGCCGCGAGTATCGCCTGCGCGAGATGTACGTGGCGATGACCCGCGCCCGCGACGGGCTGTGGGTGGCGTCGGTCTGACCGGCGCTCAGTTGACCCCGAGGACCGTCCACCCGGACGGGCGCGACTCGAGGTGGATGGCGAACGGCACGGTCTCGGGGTCGCTGATGTGGATCTGCGTGATGCCAGTCGCCGGATCGGTCCAGGTCGTGGTCGTCGTGTGCTGACCGGTCAGGTGCACGACGAACGTGCCATCGTCGCGTGGGTCGACCTTGAGCTGGCTCGGCAGCGCCGTGTCCGCGGACACGCGGGCAGCGCCCTCCGCCCGAGCCTCAGGCGCCTGCGCCGTCTGGTCCGCGATCGAGGCGCACCACCGACTTCCCGGATCGCACATCGCCATCATCGGTCCGGCATCCAACGTGCTGACCGCGTGGTCCATCAGGGCGAGGAAGTGCTCGGCCGCCGCGGCGGCTCCCGTGGCGTCGGTCGCGGCCATGGCGGAGGGCGGAGCGGGCGGCTCAGCGGTGAGAGGCAGCTCGCTCGCCGCGGGACCGTCGTCCAGCACGGCGAGCTCGGCGGTCGGTGTCGGTGCCGGGACCGGTGTGCGCACCTCCCCGTCAGCCGTCTGCTGTGACCCGCGTTCCGGTGCACGGCCAGGTGCTGTGCAGGCGGACGTCGTGAGTGCGACGAGGACGGCGCAGACCAGAGCGGGAGCCAAGAGACGGCGGGACCGGCGGCGTGTGGGCATGCATCGAGCGTCGTCCAGCACCGCCCGCCGCGGGCGGCCAGCGTCATTGCCCGTGGACATCCTGGGCGTGACAGGCGGCTGTGGGCGGCTCACGGTGTTTCGGGCGCCGGCCGAAGGCGTCGGGGGGTGAGGTTCCGCCTCCGGGCTCAGGCCGGGCGTGACGTCGTCACCTCGAGCACCATCCACCCAGTGAGGCCGTGCGCGAGCTCGATGTCGTACCGCACCGGTCCGCCGCCGACCTCGACGATCGTGGCGCCGGTCGCCTCGCTGGTCCACGTCGTCGTCAGCACGTGGTCGCTGTCGATCTGCACGTGCCAGGTGCCGTCGACGGCCAGCCGCGCGGAGACCAGGCGGTTCTCGTGCCGCGACCTGCGTACCTTCGCCGCCCTGTCCGCTGGGACGACCGCACGGAACGTGAACTCGGCGGCGCGCTCCGCGCACCAGGTGCTCCCCGGGTCGCAGAACGCCGTGAGCGGCGTGACGTCACGCGTCGTGATCGCGTGGTCATAGAGGTGGAGCAGGTGCACGCCCGCGAGTGCGGCCGCGTCGCTGCCACCGGCCGCCATCGCCGGGTGCGGCGACGGCACGGGCGTGGGCCGCGCCTGGCCGGCGGTCGGAAGGGGGGTCGGGCTGTCGGCGGACGGGTCCGCCGAAGCTCCCGGCGGGGCCGGCACTGGGCCCGTCGGTGCGGGTGCGATGCGCGTCGTCGGCCCGGAGCGTGCCGGTGCCGTGGTCTGCGCCGGGGCCGTCATGGCGGACGGAGCGCTCGCGGCTTCGGCGGAGGTGGCGCCACCCGCGGCGCACCCTCCGGTGGCGAGCGAGAGCGCGAGCGCGGTGACGACGACGGACGGTGCGGTGGGCAGCGGCAGAGGCATGCGGGGAGCGTGCTGCCCGGGCGCCTGCCCGGTTCGTGTCCTCCGGGAGATCGGTGGATGCGCGGACCATCCCCGGGGCTGTGGTCGGCTCGGCGCCGTCCGGACGCGGCTTCCCGCACCCCCAGGTCTGCGTGCGCACGGGCGCGCCGGCGGCCCGCGCCGTGCCGGCTGCGGGCCTGCAGCTCCTGCGCCGACGGCCGGGCGTCAGCAGTCGGGCGGCGTGGGGACGGCGGTGCAGAGCTCGGCGACGAGCTTGCTGGTGCGCTCGACGACCTCGAACGATGCGCTGGTCGTGGTGGTCTGCGCCGTGCCGTCCACGTCGCGCCAGGCCGGGGACCCGGCGATCTGGTAGCGGCCGGACCACTGCGTGGTCAGGGTGATCTGCCGGGTGCCGAGGTCGCGGTAGACGTGGAAGGTGTCGAACGCCGGGTACGGGGCGCCGGGGTCGGTGGTGACCAGGGGCCGGGTGCCGTCGCCGAAGTCGTAGGTGAACCGGGTCGGGGTCGCCTCGACGGTCACCTGGTAGCCGAGCAGGTCCGTGGTCAGGGTCACCGCGGAGGGGTCGGTGTAGACGATCGTCTCCTTGTTCACCAGCACCCAGTCCGCCGCCGGTTGGACGTTCAGGACCGGGGCCGGAAGAGGCAGGCGGCGGAAGTCCTCGGCGGACAGGACGGGGAGCGCGTCGGCGGCACAGCCCCCGTAGTCGATCCGCTCCCACTGCCCCCAGTCCGACGCAGGGGTCGCACGCTGCCGACGCCACAGGCTCAGCAGCGCCTGGTCCACACCGCAGTCAGGGGCAGCCGCGGTGTCGGCACCGGGGGCACACGTACCGTCGCTGCTCCCGATCACCCAGATCCCAGCCGCTTCTCGACATGCCGCAGCGCGTTGGAACTGGTCGAGCGCGTCCTCTGGTCGAGTGCCGGCGGCCTGGTGGAGCAGGCGCAGTCGCTCACCGTCACGGACGGCGAGCGTGGCAGCGTCGCCCTCGGCCCCTGCCACGACGTGATCTCGCCAATCGGGCCCTCCCTCGGACGCGGCCGCGGCCGCGGCGGGAGCGACCGCCAGAAGGGATGACAGCAGCACCGCTGCGACAAGAGCAGGGCCTGGCGCGCCGAGGCGAGAAGCGACGGCCCTCATGCAGGACCCAGCTCGTGAACGTCGACGGCACGCACCACCCAGCCACCGTTCCAGCCGAGAGCCACGAGAAGCTCGTACCGCCCTCCGCTGCCCCTGCTGACCACGTTGCCTTCTCCGTCCCTGCGGGTCGTAGGTGACTGCTCGGCGACGAGGGTCGCCGTGTAGCTCTCCCCCGGAATGACCTCGGTCCCGCTGGCGCTCTCGACCACCACCCTTGTGCCTGCCTCGGTCAGGCCACTCGAGACCATCGTCTCGACGTCCCGGATGACCGACGAGCAGAACGCGCAGTCCTCCCCAGCGATCTCGGCCCAGGCAGTCACGTCCTGCGCCTCGTACATGTGCACGTAGAGGGCGGACACGAAGTACGACGCCGCCGCCGCGGCGCCCTCCGCACTCGGCGTCGCCATCGCCTCGGGGCGCACCGGTGGGGTGCTCAGGTCGGTGGTCGGCGTCCCGGTGGGCGTGGGGCTCGTCGAGGCGGTGGGCGACGCTGCCGGTTCGGACCTGGAGGGCTCCGCCGGCGTCGCCTCCCCCGTGCACCCGGCCACCAGCACCCCGGCCAGCAGCACCCCGGACACACCCCTGCCCCAGCCCCGTCGCCCCTGCATGCCGGGAAAGTACCGGTTCGCGACCGTGCGGACGCCAGTGCCGCCCACCCTGTGGATGCGGTGTCGGTGACCGCGCCTAGAGTCGTCCTCGATCACGAAGCTCGGCCTCACGCCCTCCGGCGCGGCCGACTGGCAACCGCGCGAGCGCTCGGTGCCCCCGGAGGAAGATCCGCCCGTGCCGTCCCGCGCGGGAAGACGCTCGACCTCCCCAGGAGGAGCCATGGCCGCACCGTTCGACATCGACACCCCGCTGGGCACACCCCGGACGGGCTGCGTCTGCGAGGAGCCGGGGCACGTCCCCGCGGCACGTCGGGTGCGGGCGGCGGTGTCCGCCGCCGGTGAGACGTACCGGGTGACGGGCGTCGACGGCGACGTCGTCCTGGCCACCCGGCACGACGGCACCCCGGCACGGTGGTGGGTGCACGACCCGGCACCGTTCGCGGAGCACGCGCGCACCGTCGACCCGACCGTGCGCCTGCACGACGGCGGCGTCGTGCGCGTCGGCTCCCGCTACCGCAGCGTGGCGACGGACGGCGTCGCGTCCCCGTGCGTCGAGGGCGTCGTGCGGCCGACCGGCACGCGGTACGCGTTCCTCCAGCGCGCGCTGCCCCTCGACCCGACCCTCGTCGCGGTGTTCCCGCACACGGCGTCCCTGTACCGGCTCGACCCGCCCATGCGGACGCGCTCCGGCCGGTACGACCACGTCGTCGTCCTCGCCGAGCACACGGAGGCCGGCGGGCTGACGCGGATCTTCCCCGCGGACGCGGAGGCGCGCATGTCGCCGGGCGATCTGCCCGGGCTCGTACGGCGGCGGCACGGACCACGTGGAGGCCCTGAACCGCGCCGGGTACGAGGTCGTGCTGGAGCCGGTGCCGTCGGACTGACCGAGCCGTGAAGCGTTGCGGGCACAAGCGCGGCCGCAACGCTTCACGGCTCCGCGGCGGCTACGCCAGCGGCCCCAGCACCTCCTGCGACGGGCGGTCGACGACCAGCCGCGACAGCGGCTCGAGCAGACGCTTCTCCTCGTACCGGAAGTGCGTCTCCATGACCGCCTCGATGCCGTCGAGGTGGCGGTGCAGCTCGGCGCCGGTGGTGCCGCCGTCGACCGCCCGCTGCAGCGACCCGAGCAGCTGCGCGAGCACGCTGTGGTCGCGCACCAGCTGCGCGACCACGTCGGCGAGCGACCGGTCGGCGGCGAGCAGCTCGGGGAACATCACCGCGTCCTCGCCGCGGTGGTGGCCGTCGAGGGCGGCGCAGAAGCCGGTGCAGAAGAGGCGCAGGTCGGCGGCGAGACGGGGTGAGGCCGGGTCGTCCCCGGCGTCGTCGATCGCGTCGCGCGCGATCTGCAGGCTGTCACGGAGGCGGGCGTGGACGTCGCGGAGCTGACGGTCCCACGCGACGAGGCGGGAGCGGCCGTCGGGAGACATGTGCCGCCGACGCTAGCGACGCCCCGCCGCCGGCGGGAAGCCCTCAGCCCGCGAGCGCGGCCTTGAGGAACGCGACGTCGTCGGCCTGCCCCTCGCCCGGCGTCTCGACCACGGCGTCGCACCCGGCCTCGCGCACGACGTGCGCGATGAGCTCGGGCGGGATCGTGCCGGTGGCGAAGTTCGCGTGCCGGTCGCGGCTGGACCCGCGCTCGTCGCGCGAGCTGTTGGCGTGCACGAGGTCGATGCGTCCGGTGATCGCGGTGAGCCGCTCGACGATCGTCTCCAGGTCCTCCCCCGCGGCCCACGCGTGGCACGTGTCGAGGCAGACGCCCACCTCGTACTCCCCGATGGCGTCCCAGAGCATCGCCCAGCGGTCGAGCGTGCGGGCGCAGGCGTTCTCACCGCCGGCGGTGTTCTCGACGAGCACCGGCACGGGGAACTCGGCGCGCGCGAACGTCTTGCGCCAGTTGTCGATGCCGACCGCGATGTCGTCGCCGTCGCCGACGTGCCCGCCGTGCACGATCAGGCCCTTCGCCCCGAGGTCGGCGGCCGCCGCGGCGTGCTGGGCGATCATGTTGCGGCTCGGGATGCGGATCCGGTTGTTCGTCGACGCGACGTTCACCAGGTACGGCGCGTGCGCGTAGAGGCCGAGGCCGGACTCGATCAGCGCGTCCGCGTCCGGGCGGCGCACGGGCTTCTTCCAGCCCTGCGGGTCGGCCAGGAACAGCTGGACGGCCTGCGCGTCCACCTCCGTCGCCGCGGCGATCGGGTCGTCGCCGCGCACGTGGGCGCCGATGAGCACCACGAGGGCCTCCTTGCGGGGTCGGGGTCGCGCCAGGCTAACCCGCGGCACCGACACCCTGCCGTCCCTCGCGACGGGCAACCGCATCCCGCGGCCGCAATTTGCACGGACTCCTGACAAACCCCCTCCCGGTGTGGTGTGCTCCGGAATGTCCGATGTCGTTGCTCGAGGAAGAGGAACACCGCATGGACCCGTCCACCCACGCCCCCACCCACCCACCGGCCAGGTCGCGAGCGCGCGTCCTGGCCGTCACCGCAGCCGCGCTGGCCGTCGTCGCGGCCACCGTCACCCCGTCCGCCGCGGCGCCCGCCGGTCAGGACGTCACCACCGACACCCTCGCCCGCCAGGGCACGTCCGCCCCGGCGCTGGGCGAGAACGTGCTCGTCTTCGACCCGTCCATGCCGGTCGCGGACATCCAGGCCCGCGTCGACGAGATCCACGCCCAGCAGGTCGACGACGAGATGGGCACGAACCGCTACGCCCTGCTGTTCCTGCCCGGCGAGTACGGCTCGCCCGAGCAGCCGCTGCAGATGAAGGTCGGCTACTACACCGAGGTCTCCGGGCTCGGCGCGTCACCGTCCGACGTCGTCGTCCACGGCAAGATCGAGACGTACAACCGCTGCCTGTCCGACGACCCCGCGAACCCCAACTGCATCGCGCTGGTCAACTTCTGGCGGACGCTGTCGAACCTCACGCTCGACATCGACGCGACCGGCCAGGACGACTGCCGCCGCACCGCGAACTTCTGGGCCGTCTCGCAGGCGGTCTCGGTGCGGCGCGTCGACGTCCGCGCCGACGAGGGCGACCTGGGCTTCTCGCTCATGGACTACTGCACCGCCGGCCCGCAGTACGCGAGCGGCGGGTTCATCGCGGACTCGCGGTTCGGGGACGTGACGAACGGGTCGCAGCAGCAGTGGCTGACGCGCAACAGCGTGGTCCGCAGCTGGTCGAACGGCGTGTGGAACCAGGTGTTCTCCGGCGTCGAGGGGGCGCCGGACGACGCGACGTTCCCCGACCCGCCGTACACGACCCTCGACGAGACGCCGGTCAGCCGCGAGAAGCCGTACCTGTACGTCGACCAGCGCGGACGCTGGAACGTCCGGGTGCCGCAGGCGCGCGAGGGCACGCGCGGCATCTCGTGGGCGGACGGCATGACGCCGGGCCGGTCGATCCCGCTGCGCGACTTCTACGTCGCCAGGCCCGGCGACTCCGTCGCGCGCATCAACGCGAAGCTGGCGCTCGGCAAGCACCTGCTGCTGACGCCGGGCGTGTACGACGTCGCCGGGACGATCGCCGCGTGGCGACCGGGCACCGTCGTGCTCGGCATCGGGCACGCGACGCTGACGTCGGCGCGCGGGTCGGTGCCGCTGTTCGTCGCGGACGTGCCGGGCATCGTCGTCGCCGGCGTGACGATCGACGCCGGACCGCGGAAGTCGCCCGTCCTGCTCAAGGTCGGCATCAACAGCCGGTACGCGCCCGACTGGGGCAGCAAGAGCCGGCACGACCCCATCACCCTGTCCGACGTGTACTTCCGGATCGGCGGGCCGCACCGCGGCAGCACGGACGTCGCGATGGAGATCAACGCCGACGACGTCCTCGTCGACCACACCTGGGTGTGGCGCGCCGACCACGGCGTCGAGGGCTTCGCGGACGGTGTGGCGGGCGACGACGAGCGGTGGCGGACCAACGTCGGACGCGTCGGCGTCGTCGTCAACGGGGACGACGTCACCGCGACCGGCCTGTTCGTCGAGCACTTCCAGCAGCACAACACCATCTGGAACGGCGAGCGCGGACGCGTCGTGCTCTACCAGAACGAGCTGCCGTACGACCCGCCGAGCCAGGCCGACTGGACCGAGCCCGACGGCACCCTCGGCTGGGCCGGCTACAAGGTCGGCGACGCGGTGCGCGAGCACCAGCTCTGGGGCGGCGGCGTGTACGTGTACAACCGCAACGACCCGTCGATCGTGACGGAGAACGGGTTCGAGGTTCCGCAGCGGCCCGGCGTGCGGCTCACGCACGTCATGACCGTGAACCTCGGCGACGGGACCGTGCGGCACGTCGTCAACGGGGTCGGCGGGCAGGTCGACAACTCGAACACCGGCACGCCGCAGTACGTCGTGCAGTACCCGTGACGGGCGCGCCCCGGACGTAGGAACGACGACACGGAGGGCCGTGGACGGACACGTCCACGGCCCTCCGTGTTGGACCGTTAGGGTGACGCCCGGTCGCTCGAGCAACGGGGCGCGCGCCGGCCGTGCCGCTCCCGCCACCCGCCCGTCACACGGGGGTCATCGAGGCCGCGCCGTCCCGAAACATCGTGGCGCCACCCTGCTCCCGCACACCCCTGCCGTGCCGACGTGGAGGCCTCCCGTGCTCAAGAAGTCCCGCTCCGCCAAGACCGCCACCTGCACCCTGACGTTCGCGCTGCCGACCCCGTCGCTCGACGGCCCCGTCAGCGTCGTGGGCACGTTCAACGACTGGACGCCGGGGGTGCACGTGCTCCGCAAGCGGTCCAACGGGATGTCGAGCGCCGCCGTCACCGTGCCCGCGGGGACCACCGTCACGTTCCGGTACCTCGGGGACGGCGGGAAGTGGTTCGACGAGGTCGAGGCGGACCGGGTGACGAACGAGGGGTCGGTCGTCGCGGTCTGACGCCGTGCACGGGCAGCATGGGCCCGTGCTGCGCGAGGACCGGATCACCGGGGACACCGACTGGACGACGCCGGACCCGCCGGACCTCGGGGAGCCGGAGCTGCCGTCCTGCGACCCGTCCGGGGTGCTGGCAGGCGGGCACCACCCGTTCGACATCCGGCAGCCCGCGGCATCGACGTTCTACTCGACGGACGACGGGTTCACGCGGTGCGCGCCGCGGCGGGGGCTGGAGCCCGACGAGTTCGCCCTGCTGACGTCGGCGGGCGGCCGGGTGACGACGCACCGGACGGTCGCGGTCGTGCACGGCGACGACGTGGTGCGGGTGTGGCCGCACGGTGGGGCGCCCGCGTACCGGCTGGTGGTGCCGGCGGCCGGCGGGCGGGGCGCGGTCGAGGTCGGGGTCCCTGGGCCGGTGCGGCACGCGGTCGTCGCGGTGCGCGTGGTCTCGCGGTCGGCGGGGGTGCCGGTGCTGGTGACCCGCCGGGACGGCGTCCGCGAGCGCGGCTCATGGCCCACGCGCGTGCCGGTGCCGCCCGGGGAGGTCACGGACGACACCGCCTGGGTGTCGGCCGCGGCCGCCGCGTTCGTCCCGCCGGACGTCGTCGACTGCTGCTCCCCTCCCGACCCGACTCTCGGCCCGCTCGTCGCCGACCCGTCCGACGCGCGGCCGGGCGTCTACTGGTCGACGAACCACGGCACGACGCGGTGCCTGCTCGAGGGGGAGCTCACGCCGGAGGAGCTGACCGGGCGCATCCCGATGGGGTACACGAACCTGCACCTCGAGGAGCGGCGCGCGGTCGTGCACGACGGCGAGGTGCTGCGGGTGTGGGCGCGGCATCGGGTCGAGCCGGTGCGCGAACCCGGGCTGCCCGCGTCGTGGCGCGCGCCGGAGGATTTCCGGCTGCTGATGGTGGGCGCTGCGGGTGCGGCGCCGGTCCGGCTGACCGCCGAGCCGGACGTCGCCGCGGCCGTGCGTGCGGCGGTCGTGCTGTCGCGGCGGATGCGGGCGACGGTGGTGGTCGGGCGGGAGGTGGGGCAGTGGGCGTGGCACTGAGGGGGCGGTGGGGGCCCGGCCCGGTGGCGGGGGTCGGCGTCGCGCTCGGGGTGGCGGTGCTCGCTGTCGTGGCGGCTGTGCCGCTCCTCGGCCAGGGGACGCCCCTCGCGGTCGTGGCGGGGGCTGCGCTGCTGGTGGCGGCGGTCGTCGTCGTGTCCGTCGCCGCGACCCTCGCCCGGACCGAGGCGCGGACGGCCGCCCGGCACGCCGCCGTGCGGACGCGCCGGCGGAAGGCCGAGGTCGTCGAGGTGCGGGGCGCGGTCGGGCTCTGGGACGCGCTGGCCGGTGAGAACGCGCGACGGGCGACCGTGCACCCCCGGAGGGCGACGGCGCTGTCGCTCGCGGTGAGCTCGGAGGGGCTGGAGCTGTGGTCGGGGGCCGCGGAGCCGGTGCTCGTGCACTCGCTGCGCTGGCCGGGCGTCGAGGAGATCGTCGCGGGGTCGGGTGTGCTGGGACGAGGGCGGATGCGTCCGGCGGTGGTGGTCGTGACGCGGTCGGGGAACCGGCTGGTGCTGGTGCCGGCTCGGCGGGCCACGGGGGCGGTGCGGACCGCGTCGGAGGGCGACGTGCGGGCGCTCGCGGAGCGGCTGGACGGGATGCGCGCCTCGCTCGCGAGGGTGGACGTCGAGCGGGCGCGGGAGACGCGGCGCAGCGGGCGGGAGGCGGGGCGGCGACGACGCGCCGGGGGCTGAGCGCAGGGCTGCTCACGCCTCGTCCACAGCCGGACGCGGCCCGGTCGGCGGCTGTCCGGTTCGCGCTAGGTTGTCCGGCATGCCTGGTCCCGGACGGTCGTCGTGGCGCGCACTGACGGCGACGAGCGCGGCCGTCGTCCTGCTGGTCGTGGGTGGGTGCAGCAGGGACGAGGGCGCCGCCCCCGAGCCCTCCCGCTCCACGGCAGCGGCCGAGGAGACACCCACCCAGACGCCGACGCCGACCGAGGTGGCGCTGCCGGAGCAGCCCGCCGCCATGGCGGAGCCGACGACGGACGGGGCGATCGCCGCGGCGACGTACGTGCTGGAGCTGTATACGTACACGTTCGCGAGCGGAGACGTCGGCCCCTGGAACGCGGTCACACGCGAGACGTGCCAATTCTGCGCGGGCGTGTCCGCGGATGTGGCGGAGATGGTGCAGCAGCGACACAAGGTCGTCGGCGGCACACCGACGGTGAACTCCGCGGATGCGACTGAGATCGCTGAGGACCGCTGGTTCTCGGTCACCCTCCAAGTCACTCAGGCCGCATCGTCCCGCTTGGGCCCCGACTCGACGGTCATCTCGTCCCGGCCCGACCAGGAGTTCGAGGTCGTCTTCGCCCTCAGCTGGGAGAACGGCTTTCGAGTGGACGAGATGGGCCCCGAGCTCGTGGAGGAAGCCGCACAGTGAGAGGCACGCTCGCGGCTACCGTCCTGATCGGCGCGCTGGCAGGGGCACCCGCAGCGTTGACCGCTGGACCGGCCGTAGATGGTGGATACCACCACACCCGTGCAGCGGCGAACGCCCGAAGCCGCACGTTCGAGTTCCTGGCGGGCTGGACCAGCACCGGCGCGCGGGGGACCCCAGGCTCGGGTACCAGCGAGATCAAGGTCGAGACCCAGCACGCCTTCACCTGCTGGGATCCCGAACTCGGCGAGACACCCGCACACGAGAACGGCTGGTGCCGGACCGGCGTGCCGCAGACCGGCGCCCTCACGTGCGACGCCGAGCTGGTCGCGCCGACCTGGCGTCGCACGCAAGCACCAGGCGAGGACTGGTCCGAGTGGGAGCGACTCGACCAGGGCTCCTGCGGGACGGCCCTACCCGTCCTGACCGTCGAGGACTTCCGCTCGCTGCCCATCCCCGCGCCCACGCTGCGCCTGCAGCCCGACGGCGGGTGGGTGCTGATCAACAAGGAGACGATCGTCCTCACGGACGCCACCCCCGTGCCGCTGCGCACGACCCTCGCAGGCCTCGGCGTCGACGTCGAGGCGGTGCCGACCCGCTTCACGTACGACTTCGGCGACGGCCGCACGCTCGCCACGCGGTCACCCGGCCGCCCCTACCCGGACCACGACACGTTCCACGAGTACGAGCAACCCGGCACCTACGCCGTCACGCTGACCACCGAGTGGTCCGGCCGGTACCGCGTCGACGGCGACCCCACCTGGCGCGAGGTCACCGGCACCGCCACGACATCGACCACGTCGGCACCGTTCGAGGCGCAGGAACGGCGGTCGCACCTGGTGTCCGGCCTGTGCACGGACCGACCGAAACCGCCGGACTGCTGAGTCGACCGCTGTCCCACTCCGGCTACTCCCCAGCGGCGGTGCGCGGCGCCCTCGCGAGGTCCCGTTTCCGCGCCTCAGGATTCGCGCAGGCGTGGCGCGACGATCTCGACCAGGTGGTCGAAGGGGCGGAAGTCGCCGAGGTTCGCCGTCATGACCGCCGCGCCGTGACGGTGCGCTTGGGCCGCGATGAGCGCGTCCTTGCTGCGGACCTTCGCGCCCGTCGCACGAGCCGACCCTGCCACGAGGCCGTAGGACCGGGTGGACTCGATGTCGAGCGGCAGCCAGTCGAAGTAGCGGTCGAGGTCGTTGAGGCGCCGGGTGCGTGCTGCCGTGTCCCCCGCCGAGCGGGCTGCCCGGACCCCGAACTCCAACTCGGCGCGCGACAGGATGCTCGCGGCGTAGAGCTCGTCGGGGTCGAGCGCACAACGGTCGAGGTCGATGAGGACGTTCGTGTCGAGGATGATCACGCCGGCCGGCTCCAGGGGTCGCGCGGCTCGTCGTCGTCGAACTCCGCCAGGTCCCGGTGGAGCCGCTGCGCCTCGTCGCGGTCCAGCGGTGCGATGCGTGCGAGGTCAACGCCGCGCACCCAGGCGCGGCGAGCCGGCGCGTCGGGGACGAGGCGGACGCCGGTCGGATGCCCGTGCGCGGTCACCTCGACGGGCTCGCCGGTCTCGAGCACGCGACGGACGACCGCCTGCGGGTTCTGCTTCAGCTCACGCGTACCGACGGTGGACATGGCATCCAGCCTAGGAGGGGTGTAGACGGTCGTCTACACCGGTATCTCCGGGACCCACGCGCGGTCCTCCTGGTGAGCGGCCGACGACGGCGCTCCCCCGCCGGGCGGGGCCTCGACGTGGAGGGGGCGTCATGGCGCACGAGGGACCCACCGGGCCGGTGCCGCCGCCCGCGCGGCTGGACGGGGTCACGGAGATCCGGGTGCACGGCGTCGGGGGCACCGGGCCGGAGGCCCTGCTGGGCGACCCCGCCCCGACCCGCGTCGCCGGCGACCGCATCGCCGGCTTCTACCGCACCTCCGACGCGGGCGGCCGCCACCGCGAGGCGTACTCGTGGGGCGGCATGACGTCGCACAGCCCGGTGCGGGCGCTGTGGATGTTCCTCGTGCCGGCGATGCTCGCGAACATGGGCGGCTGGGCCGCCCGCCGGTGGCGCACCTCGGGCCGGGCGGAGAGCGACGCGGCGCCGACCTCGCACGCCTTCCGCTGGGCGGCGCGGCTCGCGGCGCTGTCCCTCACGGTCGCGAGCACCGCGATGACGGCGCTGCTGGTCGTGGACGTGCTGGCCTACCAGTGCGGCGGGACCGCGACGTGCCGGCCGGGTGGCTGGTGGAGCGGGTGGGCGGACGCGTGGTTCGGCGTCGAGCGACCGGGGGCGCGGCTCGTCCTCGGCGCGGCGGCGACGACGCTCGTCGTCCTCGTCGTCTTCGCCCTCGCCCTGCGCACACGGCGCGCGTACGAGGCGGTGGAGCCGCCGCGCGTCGTCGACGACCCCGACGACACCCCCGAGCGGAGGCTGCACGCGTCGCGCACCTGCGCGGCGGCGCACCCCGGCGGGCTGCGTCACCGCGACTTCTGGTCGGGCCTTCGCTGGCACCGCTACCTGTCGCGGCTGCACCTCGCCGCGTGCCTCACGGTCGTCGGGGCGATGCTCGGGTCGGCCGCCGCCGCGTGGGGCACGGCGGGGCGGCACGGGGAGGCGGTGACGGTGGGCCGCCTCGCCGTCGGGGTGGCCGCGGCCGCGCTGCTGGCGGTCGTCCTGCTGCTGGCCAGGGACACCGCCGCCGACGCCGCCGGCAACGCGGTGCTCGGTGCCGCGGTCGCCTCGGTGCTGCTCGCGGCCGTCGCGGCCCTGCGTCTGCCCCTCGGCCCCGGCCCGGCCGGCATGGCACCCGGGGCGCGTGCGACCGTCAACTGGGCGTGGGGCGTCACGCTCCTGCTCCTGCTGGTGCTCGGCGTGCAGCTCACGTGCGCGTGGCTGCACCGCGTGTGGCGTCGTCGCCGGACCCCCCGGACCTCGCGCCTCGACCTCTTCCCCTGGGCGACGCCGTTCGTGCTGGACGCGATGGCGCTCGTGGTGGCGAGCACCGTGCAGCTGTCGGTGCTGGTGCAGGTCGCGCGGCTGCTCCCCGGCGAGGTGGTCTACGGGTTCGGGCCCGCGGCCGGGTCGCGGGCACCGGACGGCGCGGTCTACCTGCCCCTGGCGGTGGGCTCCGCCGCGTCGGCGCTGTCGCTGGGCCTCGTCGCGGTCCTCGTCGTGACCGCCGTGGCCTTCGGTGTCGCCTACCTCGTGGCGCGCTCGCGCGACGCCGCCGAGGTGGAGCGCGACCTGCGGGACGCCTACGCACGGCTCGGCGGCCCGGTCGTCGCGCAGGACGCGCCCGCGGGCTCGCCCGACGCCTGGGTGTGCAGCGCGTTCGAGCCGGGGCCGGGCGAGCGCCAGGGGCACGGGCCGAGCGCCTGGGTGCGGGGCGTCGCCGGCATGCGGTTCGTCGGCCGCCACGCGCGCAGCGTGACCTGGTCGTTCGTCGCGATGATCGGCACGGCCGTGGTCGTCGTCGTGCTGTTCCTCGTGCACGTGTGGGTGCTGCGCCGCGGCGCGCCCGTGCTGCCCGAGATCGGCACCACGATCGCCGTCCTGCTGCCGCCCGTGTACGTGGCGGTGCTGGTCGCGCTGTGGCGGCGCGAGCGGTGGCGCAAGGCGCTCGGCAGCCTGTTCGACGTCGGCACGTTCTTCCCCCGCGCGTTCCACCCCTTCGCCCCGCCGGCGTACGCCGAGCGCGCCGTGCCCGAGCTGACGCGACGGATCTGGCGGCTGCACGACAACGGCGGGCGCGTCGTGCTGACCGCGCACTCGCAGGGCAGCGTGCTGGCCGCCGCGACGCTCGTGCGCGCCTCCGCGCGGTCGTCCACGGAGCCGGCGATCGGGTTCGTCGGCGTCGGGTCACCGCTCGGGAAGCTGTACCGGTGGGCCTTCCCCGGGCTGTTCAGCGACGGGGTGCTCGCGCGCCTCGCCGACGGCAACCGGCGGGGCGACGGGGACGTCGCGGGGATCGGCCCCGTGCGGTGGACCAATGTGTTCTACCGGACGGACTACGTCGGCGGCCCGGTCCGCACGCGCGAGTCGAGCGTCGGGGGGCACGTGGACGTCCCGCTCGTCGACCCCCCGACGCACCGGTACGTCGCCGGGCAGCCGCTTCCGCGCGTGCTGACCCACACCGGGTACTGGCAGGACGGGGCGTTCTGGAACCGGGTGGACGCGATGTGCGCGGAGGTCGGGGCCGGGCTGGACCCGGGGCGCTCGCCGCGGGTGGACGTGCCGGCGGCGGATCCGACGGCGCCGCGGCGGTACCGGTAGGGGGTGCGGCTCGTAGGTGGGCGGTCCGGTCGACGGGTGCGGTCACCCCCTTGCCGGGCAAGACGAGGTCGAAGTGGTCGCGGATGTTGTCGAAGGGCACGCGGGTCCGGCCTGCAGGTGGTCTTCGCGGTGTCGCTAGACCTCGGCGGCGTCGTCGACGGCCAGAACAGGGCGAAGCGGGATGATCGTTCGCCACTTGGCGTCAAGGCGCTCGTAGTGCTCCAGCACGAGGCTGACCACCTCGGAACCCGTCAGCAGCCGCAGGTGCGGGTTGTGCCGCTCGGCCGCCACGGCGTCCGCGCTGTACGTGCCCAGCGTGACGAACAGCCCGAACTCCTCGCGCCCGAGCGCACCGACCAAGCGCTGCACGTCCGGCCCGCCGATCGTGTTCGTCGTGTGCTTGCACTGCGCCTTGATGATCGGCGGCTCCGCGCCGAAGGGGTCGCGGTGCGCGATGACGTCGATGCCGCCGTCGCCGACGAACCGCGTCGCTCGCGCCTGGTAGCCCATGGCCCGTAGCAGCGCGGCCGTGAACTCCTCGAACTGCTGGTCGCTGATCTCCCGCAGGAGGCGCGAGAGGACGAAGTCGCGCGTGTGCTCCTCGATTCGTGAGGCGCGCGGCTCGTCGGCACCTCGCTCGTCGAACACGTCGCCGGTCTCGGTCACGGCGACGGACTCGACCGTCCGCGTCACCTCCTCCACGGACGCGGCGTCGGACCCAAGGGCTGCACGGAACTCCGCGTCGTGCTTGCGCACCCCGAACACCGTGAGCAGCGAACCGATCTCGTACAGGGCCGCCTGCGTAAACACCGAGCGCGACAGCCCGAGCTTCTTCCACTCCACCCGTCGCCGGTGCCGGTGCGTGGGGGCGTCGGCGACGAACTCGTAGTCCGAAGTGACGACGCCGAGGTTGATCGTCCCGTCCGGGCGGTAGGGCGCGACGACGACGTCACCGACCTGCATGTCGTCCCGAAAGCGGAGGATGGTGCCCGCCCAGTTCGCGAGAGACATCGGCTTCTTGCCTGGATACGCCTTCGCCAGCTCGGCCTTCAGCCCGTCGCGTCCGTCGCGGATCATCTGCAGGTCGAAGTTGAGCTCGTCCCACCCCACGCTTACGAAGCCGCCGGCGACGAGCTCGTCGGTCAGGGTGTCGTTGTGGATGCCCCACGTCCTCGGCATGCGTGTCGCCCTTCTTGTACGTCGACGGCGGCCGTGTCCGGCTGCCTACGTCTGCCGGTGCAGGTGCCCCAGCGCTCGCTCGGCAGACTGCGGGCAGTCCGCCTTCCGCAGCGACCCGGGGGAGGTCCGCATCGTCTCGCCGGGTCAGCCAGTAGCTGCACATCTGGTCCGTGACGGTCGCCACGAGCTCCGGCGACGAGTCGTTGACTAGGACGGGTGGCCGTCGGGGTCTCTCCCTCCGCACGTAGCATCGACCTCGAACCGCTCGAGGCAAAGGGTTCGGCACTTCAGCCGATCGGCTGCTTCGTCACGCAGTCGATCTTCGTGTACGTCTTGCCGCCCGGGGCGTACGCACGGCATCCGGTATAGCTGTCGCCGCCACCCCCGCCGCCTCCGCTGGACCCGCCAGAGGACCCCGACGACCTTGGTCGGGACGGCGCCGACCGCTCAGCCGCGGCGGCGCGGCGAGCGTCCTCCGCACGTCGAGCCTCGGCAGCCCGCGCCTCCTCGGCGCGACGAGCCTCTTCTGCCAGACGCGCCTCCTCCGCCAACCGGGCTTCTTCCGCAGCCCGGGCCGCGGCCTCGGCCGCGAGACGCTCGGCCTCGATCCGCTGCTGCTCGACCCCAACTGCTGCCGCGTTCCTCTCGGCGGCCGCGGCGACGAGCGCCCTTCGCTCCTGGAGCCCTGTCCGCAACGTTGCGAGGTCACGGGCCGCCAGCAGCGGCCATCGCTCCGGGTTGCCCCTGAGGAGGTCGGCGGTGCTCGCGGCTGTCGCGGCCGCGCCTGCCAGGGTCAACGCGTAACCGTTGAGCTCCTCGAGCCCAGCCCCCGCAGTCGGCTCCTCGGCGAGCGCGTCGTCCACCGTCTTCTCCGTCGCGGCAACCTGTGCGGGAATCGTGCAGGCGACGTCGGTCGCATAGAGCCCGATGCTGTCCTCACGCGCGGCCTCCTCGGCCGCCTTCACCTCGCCGTAGAAGCGGTCGTTGTCGCCGATGACGACCGCGACGCCCAGGCCGGCACGAGCGATCGAAGCGTTGACGAGCTCCGAGTCCCGGTAGACACCGGCGAGCACCCTGCCGTACCGGTCGGTGCGTTCCGTGTCGTACTCGAGCCGCACCCTCGCCCCGACAGGCAGCGTCTCCTCCAGGAAGGCGGTCGCCTCCGGGCCCATGCACTGCACCGGCTCGTCCGGGTCGACCGTCTCAGGGGTGTCCACGTTCAGGAGGCGCACGCGAAGCTCCTCGCCCGCAAGCTTGACGTCCACCGTGTCACCGTCGACCACCGCGACGACTGTGGCGAGCGGATCCGTCGACACGTAGACGGCGGCGGCTGCGACAGCCACGACTCCGATGGCGAATCCCGTTACCCCTGCAACGATCCCTGCAGCTCCTGGCACGTGTCGGCTGTCCTTCCATCGCACGGGCAGCGCGGCTCGCAGCCTGCCTCCTCGGTTCATCGACACTCGCGAGAGCAGATTGAGCAGGCACGGCGAACGTCACACGTGCCGTGGCACGTAGGGACGTCCCGCGCCGGCTCGCAGGAGGCGCGCACTCCAGTGCGGCTGTTCAAGAAGCCGTGCCACGGTGACGAGGAGGAGGCATGCCGCGAACCCGTTACGCAGCAGCCGACTACGTCGACATCGAGCCGCCCGTTGCACGCGGGCAGTGGCTCTCGATCCTGGCGCGCCAGCCCGTCGAGCCGGGACAGCGCCAGGAGAACTTCACGCCCGTCGAGACGATCCTGTGCCTGGCGGCGATGTACCTGGTCGACAGCTCGCGGTTCAGCAACGCGGCTGCCCGTCGTGCTCCGACGCCGGTACCGGAGCTCGCTCGTCTGTTTCGACGGCCGCCGACGAGCATCATCGCCAAGATGGACAACCTCGACGGAGCCAGGCCCAAGGGGAACAGGAACGACATACTCGTCGCGGCGACGCTCCGGAGCGATCACCAGCTCCTGGCAGCGGTGTACCGGACCTGCTTCGCCGCGGCCCGAGCGGCCGGTGTCGACGTCGTCGCGCTACCGGACTTTCTTGGGATCGAGACCGGGGGTGAGGTCTCGCTCCTCGGGCAGGACGAGCTCGGGCCGAGCCTTCTGGAACTCGCAGTGGAGGAGGCGCTCGAGAGCTTCGCGGACGCTGGCTACGACGAGCGCGAGACCGAGCGCATCACGCTGGCAGCCGTGCGCGTCGGACAGCACAGGTTCGCACGCGACGTCCTCGCGAACTGCGGCCATGCCTGCGTCTTCTGCGGGTTCGCCGCGCCGAGCGCCGGTCCCTCGCACCTGCTCCGAGCGAGCCACGTGAAGCCGTGGCGAGATGCGACGAAGCGGGAGCGCCTGCTCGTCGCCAACGGCCTCGCCGCGTGCCCCACCCACGACGCCGCTTTCGACCAGGGTCTGCTCACCATCGAGGACGACCTGCGGGTCACCGTGGCGCCCAGCCTCCTGCTCGACCGCGACACACGCGCGGACGTCCGCAGGTACTTCGGCTCTCCGCCGCTCTTCGACCGCGTCGCGCTGCCGGCCACGGCGACGACGATCGACGTGCAGTACGCGCAGTGGCACCGCACCCGCATCTTCCGGGTGCAGTGACTGAAGCGGGCGCGCTACTGCCCGTCGTGCGCGAGCGTCGCCTCGAATCGCACCGGTTCACGCGGGACAGGGCGGGCCGGCGGTCACCCCCGCCGATCCACCACGTCCGCGATCAGCCGCGGGATCCGGTGCGCCAACGTGGCCCACACGAAGTCGGACTGCACCTTGTCGTAGTGGTGCGCGACGAGGTTGCGCATCCGCTGGATCTTGACCCACTCGACCTCGGGATGCGCCGCCTTGAACTCCTCCGGCAGCCTCTCGACGACCGTGGAGACCTTGATGATGACGCGCTCGCCTGCATTGCGAAGGAGGCGGCCGTTGGCGTCGTCGGCGAGGTAGGCCGCCTGACCGAGGCTGACGATGTGCGCGGCGTCCTCGCCCATCGCGACGAGGTCGTCGAGCAGCCGAGCGACCTTGTCGGTCGTCACAGGGGCACCGCGTCGCGGCGCGCATGTGCACTCACGGCTCCGGCAACGCGACCGGAGACGACATCCACCTTCGTTCCCAGCAGCTCCTCGAGCTCGTCCGTGAGGTCGAGGACGTCGACGAGGTCGGTTCCCTCGTCGAAAGTGATCATGAGGTCGATGTCGGAGTCCGGGTTGTCCTCGCCTCGAGCGACCGACCCGATGACGAGCGCGTCGTGACCGTGGTGCCGCTGGACGGCTTCGCGGACAGCAGCGCGGTGCCGGTCCAGCACCGTCGACGGGCGGACGCGTAGCGCCGCGTCGAGCCTCGCGCGGCCCTCGGGACCAATGCCGCGCCGCCCCGTCTCGGCAGCCGCGATGACGGGCTGGGCGACGCCCGACCGCGCCGCGAGCTCACGCTGGGTGAGACCGAGGCGCAGACGACGGGCGCGCAGCTGCGCACCGGAGGAGTCGGTCATGAGTCGACGATAGCGCCCTTGCTATCGCCGCGGGGGACGGAGATGGATGCTCGGGGCGCGAGCGTGGCGGTTGCTCCTTGAGGAGCCCTTGTCGCAGTCAGCGCGTCCGCGCGAACGCCCGCCACCGGCTCGACAGCAGGTCACGGTCCGGGTGGTCCGCGCGCCGAGCCGGCAGCGTCAACGCCCGCCCGTGCATCTCCTGCAGCCCGTGCTGCAGCATCGGCCCGTCGACCTCCTCGAGCAGGTCCCGGTCGATGTGCACCACGTAGTCCGGCGAGATCCCGAGCATGTTCTGGTCGAACGCCGCATGGTGGATCTTGCACAGCGCGAGGCCGTTGGGAGTGATCGGGATCCCGTGCTCGGCCGAGTCGGGGGCGATGTGCGCAGCGTCGAGCAGTGCCCCGTGCTTGAGCTGACACACCGCGCACTGCGTCTCGTACGCGAGCAGCACGCGCGTGCGGAACGCCGGCTGGTGCAGCCGCTGCTTCGCCAGGCGCAACGCGTACCGGCGCTGGTCGTCACCGAGGTGCCGGACGTCGCCCATGTACCGGAACGACTCGTCGAGGGCGATGAGGAACGCGCGCTCCTCGGGCACGTCGTCGACGACGTAGACCGGCGCGATCGGCGTGTAGTAGTTCGGCTGCTCCTTCCGGAACAGGATCAGCGGCATGCCCGTCTCGATCGCGTTGCGGAGCTTGCGGTTGTCGCCGCCGTCGGGGTCGCCCTTGCGATAGGCGTAGTGAAGCAGGCCGTCCTCGGGGTCCTCGGCGTCGTCGTACGGACCGTGCGCCGACTGGACGATCGCGAGCGTCGAGCCGAAGCCGGCAGGGTTGCGGATGCCGCGCGAGAAGTCGATGAGCGGCAGGTCACGACCGCCGGTGCGGTAGCCGAGCAGCTCCTGACGGTGCAGGAACCCGCCGTTCGCCTCGGCGCGCTGGTGCACCCAGGCGATGATCTGCTTGCGGAGCTGGGCTTCGACGGCGGTGTCCACGGGCGGAGCTCAGCAGTTACACCTGCACACGGCAAGGAGCGCCACGCCGCGCGCCCAGATCAGCCCGAGATGCTCGCGGCGTAGTTCTCCAGCAGGCGCATCATGAACTGCAGGAACAGGTACAGGCCGCCGAGCGTGAGGACGAGCCTCAGCAGCGCAGCCCCGGGCCCCTCCTTCCGGCGACCCGCCGGCCGGCGCTGCGCCGGCTGACGCGTCCGGTTCTTCCCACGCGGCGCTCGAGGCTTGCTCGGACGCGTTCGGTCCAGCTCCGTCCCGAGGTAGCGCGCGATGTCCGCGACGTCGTACACCGAGAGCCGGTGCGGCAGACCGAGTAGGTACTCCGGCAGCTGCCACCGCCCGAGCACGTCCACGCCCTTCACCGGCGTCGGCGCCTGGTCCTGGGCAGCCAGGCACAGCACCGCGCGGACGGCCGTCCGGTGCTGCGGCGCGAGCAGGGCGGTGACTGCGGCGGCGGCCTGGCCCGCGCCCTCCGCGGACGAGGCACGGCTGTACCCATTCTGCCGCAGGGATCCCTCGGCCACGGCGACGCGGCCCGACCAGTTCTTCGCGTCGATCACGACGATGCCGCCGGGCCCGATCGCGATGTGGTCGATGTTCGCCTGCTGCCGATCCGGCCACCTGACGTCGTGCAGCGCGGTCCACCCGTAGCGCTCCAGCGAGGCGAGGCTCGCGGCGACGAGCCGCTCGCCCTCCGCGCCGGCGGACCAGTTGCGCTGGTCCTGCTGGGCGCGGCGGAGGACCTCGGCGTCGACCGCCGCGCCGCGTGCCTCCTCCTCGCGGAGGCGAGCCAGTCGGCGAGCGCGGCGGCTCGCCTGCTCCTCGGCGCCATAGCCGGCGGCGGTCATCGTCGCTCCATGTGGACTCTTTCGGCACGCCAGCGAACGTCCTGCAGCTCGCTCCGACGCCTATCCACAAGGTGAACGGCGCTGGCCACGCGGAAGCGCAGAACCGGTACTTTCCGGGCATGCATCGACGAGGACGCAGCACCGCGCGCATGGTCGCGGTCGGGGTGCTGGCCGTCCTGTGCGGATCGTGCACCCAACCGACTCCCGCGAGCACCCCGACAACGGTGGCAACGTCGGCGACCTCCCACGCGTCCAACTCGCCGCTGACGCCCTCGCCGAGTACCGCACCTGCGGCCCCAGTTCCACCGGACGCCATGGCGAACGCCGGCACGGAGGGCGCTGCCGCAGCAGGCACGTACTTCATCGCAGTGATGACGCACCTGTTCGAGACGCGGGACGAGGGCCCATGGCACGCGCTCGTCGCGGAGGGCTGCCGCACCTGCACCGCGATGCTCGAGGACGCGAGGGCCGGGCGCGACGATGGAGAGGACGGAGTGCTGGAGGTCGTCCACTCGACCGCCGTCGAGCTTGCACCGGGATCCTCGTACTCGGCGACCCTCATCGTCCGGGAGCAGCGTGGCGACGCAGCCACAGAAGCGTCGACGCCGGGCACATATCGCTTCTACTTCGCGCTTTCCTACGACCAGAGCTGGCGGGTCGAGGCGCTGGACGTCGGCCCGGCCGAAGGCTCATGAAGAGGGCAGCGCCGGTCGTTCTCCTGGCAGCCCTCCTCGCGGTGGCCTCGGCGACGAGCGCTACGGCACTGCCCAACGTGGAGGGCTACTTCGACGAAGCAGGCCAGGCGGCCCAGTTGCACGTCCGGGACGGGGAGGCGCGGGCACGAACGAACGCTGTGGTGCCGGCAACCGAGCGGCTCGTTGACTACGAGCGCTCCGTCATCTGTGCCACCGGGGCCGCGTGGTTCTGGCAGAAGGGGAACGTCGACGGGTCCTGCCCCGAGGGCGGCACACCGTTCCCCCTCACCGGATGTGACGGCGACACAGTGCTACAGCCCATGTGGCGGCGACAGCGAGCCACCACAACTGCGGAGTGGGGCCAGTGGCAGCAGGTCGACTCCGGCGGGTGTGGCGCCGACGTCCTTCCCACCCTCACCGCCGAGGACTTCCGTCGTCTGCCCATCCCGGCCCCGGTCCTGAACGTCCAACCCGCGGCGGACTGGGTTCTGGTGAACAAGGAGACGATCGTCTATACCGACCCCTCCCCGGTCACCCTGACCACCGACCTGCTCGGCTACCAGGTCACGGTCGAGGCGACCCCGACCCGGTTCACCTACGACTTCGGCGACGGCACCCGGCCCCTGGTCACCACCGACCCCGGCGCCCCGTACCCGGCGTTCGACACCTTCCACGTCTACCGCGACCTCGGCACCCGGCAGATCACCCTGACCACCGAGTGGTCCGGCCGCTACCAGGTCGCCGGGTCACCGGCCTGGCGCGACGTCGATGGCACCGCGCAGACCACCACGACCAGCCCACCGTTCGAGGTCGTCGAACGCACCAGCAAGCTCGTCGCCGAGCTCTGCACCGCCGTCCCCACCCCACCCGACTGCGGCTGACCACGCGCGTCCCCGCGTGCAGCGGTTCGACCGGGCCGTGCCGATCCCGCCGGCGGAGGACGACGTGTACGCGTCCTACGGGTCGGGGATCGCGCCCGGCTACGGGAGCGGCGCGCAGCAGTGACCGGCGGGCTCGCCGAACCTCACGACCCTCCCCCCGGGTCCAGCTGCCGGAACACCGCCTGCACATCCGCGGTCAGCGCATCCACCCGCGCCTCCTCGGCGGCCAGCTCCTCGCCGGAGACCCGCAGCTGCTCCGCGCGAGCGGCGAGCTCCGCCTCGTCCCGCGCCAGCAAGTCACGCGCCGCCGCCAGCGTCGTCGAGGCAGAAGCCATCGGCAGCCGCGTCCCGTCCCGCCACGTCCACCCCAGCCGCGAGCGCGACTGCTCCCCCGGGGACATCGCCGCGTACCTGGCCTCCTCCTCCTCGAGGATCGCCCGGTAGCCGTCCAGGGTGGCGGTGTCGGCGTCGAGCTGCGCCTGCGCCTGGTAGTGCTGGTTGCGCCGCCCGTCGAGGGCCTGCTGGGACAGGGTCGCGTCGGCGTACAGCCGGTCGAGCTCCGCCTGGAACGTGGTGTGCACGGCGACGAGCGCAGCGCGGTCGGCGATGAACCGGCCGTACAGCTCCTCCAACCGGGGATGCAGCCCGCCCTCCGGCCACACCTGCGTCCCGACGTACGCGAAGTGCTCCGTGGCGCGGTTCTCCTCGGTCCCACCGACGGAGCCGGCAATCTGCGCGTGCATCTCGTCCGCCGGGTCGATCCCGGCGACGACCTCGGCCAGCAGTGACGTCGCCTCTGCGCGCTCGCCCGGGCTCAGCTCCAGCCACGCCGCGTGCAGCAGCTCGTGCGCGGCGGTCTCGACGACGTACCCGCGCAGCCGCGGGTCGGCCGGCGCGTAGACGATGATCGACCCGGCGCCCATGTCCGTGCCCGAGCGCGTCCAGTAGCAGCCGACGGCGCCGTCCGCACGGACGAGCCGCGGGCCCGTGCCGCACCGGCCCTCGAACTCCGCGTCCCCCAGCAGCTCCGGCTGCGCCCGGTACAGCAGGTCGCGCCCCTCCTGGGTCAGGAACATCTCGTCCGCGAGCGCGGCCACCTCCGCGGTCGGCTCCGGGACGCGACCCACGACGAGCCGGTCGAGCCACGGCGCGTCCACCTGGCTCAGCACCGCCGGGAGCATGGTGATCGCCGCCCACGCACCCACGGCCGCGAGGACGACCAGCAGCCCGAGCCGTCGCAGGACCCTGCCCCGCCGCGGCGGCACCGGCGCGGGGGCCGCGACGGCGTACGGCCGCCACTCCGTCACCGGAGCCGGCGTACCCATCGCCTCGTCGATCACCCACTGCGGGACGCGCCCCGTCGGTGACCGCGGCAGGTCGTCACCGGGGATGCTCACGGCACCAGCATCGGCAGCGCGACGGGGCGTCCTGAGCCCTCGCACCCGACGGCACCCCCACGCCCGCCCGTCACCGCCCCGCTACCGGCCACCGGCCAGCACCACCCCGCGCTGCGCCAGCTCCCCGACCGTCCACCCCGGCCAGCCGTGCACGACCTCGCGCCACTCCCCCGGCACGCCCGACCACCCGTGCGCCGCCCCGGCGAGCGCCCCCGCGATCGCCGCGACCGTGTCAGTGTCGCTCCCGCCGCGCACGGCCACCTCGAGCACGCCCCGCAGGTCGTCGCCGCGCACGACCGCGGACCAGGCGGCCCGGAACGCGGACACCACCCACCCGTTGTCGCGGTGGAACGCGACGGGCGGTGCCGCCTCGGCCTCGTCGATCCACGCCACCCACGCGTCCCGCCGGGACGACGGCACCAGGTTCAGCCCGGCGCGCACGTCGGCCACCCCGGTCTCCACGGCGCGCGCGATCGCGTCGCACCACAGGACGCACGCGTCGCCGGCGACGGGGTCGGGGTGGGTGAGGTCGCTGACGACCCGCGCCGCCTCGGCCCGCCGCCCCCGGTCGGAGAGGTACGCGAGCGCCACCGGCGCCGTCCGCATCAAGGACCCGTTACCCCCGGCGCGCCCGGTCGCCGCGAGGTGGGCGCGGGCCGCGGCGGCCACGTCCGCGGCGGACGTCGACGCCGCCGTCGTCAGCACCGACCGTGTCTGCGCGCCGACGTCCGCGGCCGTCCGCGCCCACGCCGCCCAGCCCGCGGTGACGTCGTCGAGGGACGCGAGCAGGTCGCTCCCTCGCTCGGCGGCGTCGAGCGCCACGCGGACCAGCACGGTCGCCATCTGCGTGTCGTCGGTCCACTCGCCCGGCTGCCAGTGGAAGACCCCGCCGCCGACCATCCCCACCGGCGCGTCGTCGCCCAGGGGCGGCCCGAACTCGTACCCGGCGCCCAGCGCGTCCCCGCACGCCTGCCCGGCGAGCACGCCCCGCAGCCGGTCGGTGCGCGCGTCGTCGTCGACGCTCACGCCTCGTCCCGCACGGCCGCGACGGCCTCCACCTCGACCAGCTGGTCGTCGTACCCCAGCACCGTCACGCCCACGAGGGTGCTCGGCACGTCGTGGTCGCCGAACGCCTCGCGCACCACCTCCCACGCGGCCACCAGATCCGCCTGGCGCGTGGTCGCGACGAGGACGCGCGTGCTGAGGACGTCGGTCAGCCCGGCGCCGGCGTCGCGCAGCGCGACGAGGAGGTTGCGCACGCACTGCGCCGCCTGGGCGGCGTGGTCGCCGACGCCGACGGTCCGCCCGTCGTCGTCGAGCGGGCACGCCCCGGCGAGGAAGACGAAGCGCGCGTCGGCCGGTGCGGTCGCGGCGTACGCGTACTCGGCGACGTCGGACAGGGTGCCGGATCGGATGAGGCGGACGGCGGAGCTCATCGGGGTCCTCTCTGACGGGGAGTGCGAGCAGCGTGGCACGTGCCGCGGCTCCGGCGGGCGGCGGGCACGGTCGAGGAGCCGTCACCGCGGCGCCCTGGTAGACAGGACGGACCGACGTCAGGAGGCCGACGATGACCGACCCGACCACGCCCCAGCCGGGCGACGACGCCACCCGAGCGCACGCCGCGGACACCACCGCCGCGCCCGACCCCGTCCGCGGCACCGCCCCGCAGAACGAGCCGTACGACGAGGGCGACGGCCTGCCGAACCCGCCGATCACGGCGAACAGCATGCAGAGCGCCCAGATGGGCGGCGCGTCCGGCAGCGGCGGCGCGGGCATCTGACACGACGCGCGCGGCGCCCCGGCGGCACCGTCGCCGGGGCGCCGCGCGGCCGTCTCCCAGCAGGCGCACGTCCGCCCCCGAGGCCGCGCACGCCCGCGGCGTCCGAGGCGCGTCCCTCAGCGCACGACGCCCAGCGCCCCCAGCGCCCGCCACCCGATCTCGATCGTCAGCTCCTCGCCCTCCCACACCGCCCACCCGGCAGCCAGGGCGAGCGCGACGCCGCGCGCCCGTGCGCGCGTCGCCGCCGACACGCCCCCGTAGGCCTCCACCGCCGCCGCCACACCGGAGGGCGGCAGCGAGAGCCACAGGAACCCCAGGTCGGTGGCCGGGTCGCCGCCGGCGACGTCGGCCCAGTCGATGATGCCGCCGAGCCGCCCGTCGTCGCTGAGCAGGTTGTACGGGTGCAGGTCGGCGTGGATCCAGGAGAGCGGCAGGTCGACGGGCGCGGCGAGCGCGTCGGCCCACAGCGCGTCCGCCGCCGCGCGGTCCAGCCGCACGCCGCGACCGGGAGCCGCCGCCTCGATCCGGTCCAGCGACGACACGAGCCCCGGCCCCCGCTCCGCGAGCGCGACCGACTGCTCGCGGTTGAACGGCGGCTCGACGCCCACCGGCACCGGCACGTGGATCTCCGCGAGCGCGCGGCCCAGCGCCGGTCCGGCCGACGCCCTCAGCGGACGCTCCGACGCCGGCACCCCCGGCAGCCACGTGACGACCGCCCACGGCCACGGGTACGCGGCACCGGGCTCGCCCACGCGCACGACCCGCTGCGTCGGGAACGTCCACCCGCGGCCCAGCTCCGGCACCCAGCGCAGCTCCGCCTCGAGCGAGCCGACCGTCGTCGCGAGCCGCGGCAGCCGCACGGCCAGGTCGTCCCCGAGCCGGTACATCGCCATGTCCCACCCGGAGTAGCGCCGCCCGACGGGCAGCCCGGCCAGGTCCGGGTGCTGCTCGGCGAGCAGGGCGGTGACGACCTCGGCGGAGATCGGCACCTCGTCGGGCGGGGCGGTCACGCCGCACCGCCCGGCGCGGCGGCGCGCGCGGCCGACGCGGCGGCGTCCCCGTCCCCGACGGGCACCGCCCGCACCGCCAGCAGCGGCACGTCCGGCACCGGGTCGGTCGCCAGCCGCGCATGCGTCTCGACGTCGTACCGCACGCCGTCGTAGCGGAGCTTCGCGCGCTCGACGCCCTCGGCGACGAACCCGGCCCGCGTCGCGACGCGGCACGACGCCGGGTTGTTGACGCGGTGGCCGAGCTCGAGGCGGTGCAGGCCCAGCGTGCCGAGCGCCCAGTGCGCCGCGGCCGCGACCGCCGACGTCGTCAGGCCGCGCCCTCGCGCCGCCGGCGCCGCCCAGTACGAGACCCAGGCGGTGTCGTGCGTCCGCTCGACGTGCGTGAGGGCGACCGACCCGACCGGCCGGTCGTCGGCCGTCACGGCCAGCACGTACGCGGCCGGCTCCCAGCGCAGCAGGCGGGTGCGCAGGCGGTCGGCGACGGCGTCGTCGGAGGGGTCGGGCGGCAGGTCGAGCTGGCGCGGCAGGTCGTCGCCGGCGCGGACGGCGTCGAGCAGCGCGGGCAGGTCGGAGGGCCGCCACGGGCGCAGCGCGGTGTCGGTCACCGTCGCACGCTAGGCCGTCCCTCGACCCTCCGGCCACGCCTTTGCCCCGGCGTCGCCCGAGCCTTTGCGCGGCGATGAACAGCGTTTGGACGAGCGTCCACGGTGTGACCGAGCGGACAGCATCCCGCACCGAAAAGGGCTACAGACGGGCGGGCATCGTATCGATACGATTCAGTGGCGACAGCGGCCGGCGCGAGAAGCGCCGGGACCGCACGCCCCCATCCGTCACTCCTCCGATCCCGGAGACCCCTGTCATGCCCAAGGTCCTGACCGCCGGCAGCCCCTGGCGCGTCATCCTCCTGTTCGCCGTCCCCCTGCTCATCGGCAACGTCGTCCAGCAGCTCTACCACGTCGCCGACGCGATGGTCGTGGGCCGCGTGCTCGGCGTCGAGGCGCTCGCCGCCGTCGGCGCGACCGGCGCGCTGACCTTCCTGCTGCTCGGGTTCACGTGGGGCATGACGAGCGGCTTCGCCATCCCGACCGCGCAGGCGTTCGGTGCGGGCGACGCCGCGGGCGTCCGCCGCTCGGTGGCCGCCGGCACGATCCTGTCCGCGATCGGCAGCCTCGTGCTGACCGTCGGCGCGCCGTTCGTCGCCGAGCCCGCGCTGCGCCTGCTGCAGACGCCGGAGAACCTCCTCGAGGACGCGACGACGTTCACGGTCGTCACGTTCCTCGGCGGCAGCACGATGATGTTCTTCAACTTCCTGTCCGCGGTGATCCGCGCGATCGGCGACTCCCGCACCCCGCTCGTGTTCCTCACGATCAGCTGCCTGCTCAACATCGTGCTGGTGCTCGGCCTCGTGCCCGTGCTCGGGATGGGCGTCGGCGGCGCCGCGCTCGCGACCGTCATCTCCCAGGGCGTCTCCGTCGCACTGTGCCTGGCGTACGTCGTCAAGCGCGTGCCGGTGCTGCACGTGCACCGCGAGGACTGGCGCGTCACGCGCGAGGACCTCGTCCGCCACCTGCGCATCGGCGTGCCGATGGGCTTCCAGATGTCGATCATCGCGATCGGCACGCTCGCGGTGCAGGTCCGCCTCAACGCGCTCGGCCCGGACGCCGTCGCCGCCTACACCACGGCCGCGCGCGTCGACGGCCTGGCCGTCGCGCTGCTGCAGTCGCTCGGGCTCGCGGTCTCCACGTTCGTCGCGCAGAACCACGGCGCCGGCCGCCCCGACCGCATCCGCACCGGCGTGGTCCAGGGCGTGTGGATGTCGGTGGTCGGGTCGGTGCTGCTCGGTGCCGTGCTCGTCACGGGCGGCGCGCAGATCGTCCGGCTGTTCGTCGGCCCCGGCGAGGACCAGGTCGTCGGGATGGCCGCGCACTTCCTGCACGTCAACGGCGTGCTCTACGCGATCCTCGGCGTGCTGTTCGTGCTGCGCGGCGCCCTGCAGGGCCTCGGGCACACGGGCGTCCCGACCGTCACGGGCGTCATCGAGCTCGTCATGCGCGTCGGCGCCGCGATCGTGCTCGGCGCGTCGTTCGGCTTCACCGGCGTCGTCTGGGCGAACCCGCTCGCGTGGCTCGGCGCGGTCGCCCTGCTCGTGCCCGCGTACCTGAAGGCGCACCGCAACCTCGAGTCCGAGCCGGTCCTCGTCGGCGGGCACGCCCCCGAGACGATGGTCCTCGAGGGCGGGCCGCACGAGGGGTCGGCCGTCATGGACGCGGTCGTCCCGGACGTCGACGCGGTGGGGACGCACCCGACCGCGGGCCACGACGAGCCGGCGCGTCCGGAGGCCGAGGCCGTCCCGGAGACCGACCGCGCCGAGCTCACCGACGCCGGCTGCCGCCACTGACGCACCGCCCGCCCCACCCCGCGTTCGCGGGGGCGCCCCTCGCGGGCGGGGAGGGCGGCGTCACGGGCGTGCCGGCACGGCGGGTCGCCCGACGGCGTCGACGCCCTCCCGGTGGCGGGTCGCCCGCCGGCGCGACGCCCTCCCGTGGCGGGCCGCTCCCCGCGGGTCGACCATGGCGGGAGGCGGAGCGGCCGGCCCGGGGCGACCCGGCGCACGCGGCACCGTCGCGAGCGAGAGGGGGCCTCATGCTGTCCGACCGGTCCCGGCCGGTGGTCGAGGAGACCCTGCCGGTCGTCGCGGACCACATCCGCGAGATCGCCCGACGCTTCTACGGGCACATGTTCGGCGAGCACCCCGAGCTGCTCGACGGCCTGTTCAACCGCGGCAACCAGGCGGAGGGCACGCAGCAGGTCGCGCTCGCCGGGTCCGTCGCCGCGTTCGCGGCCGCGCTGCTGCGCGACCCCGAGCAGCTGCCCGAGCGGCTGCTGTCCCGCATCGCGCACAAGCACGCGTCCCTCGGGCTGCGCCCCGACCAGTACCAGGTGGTGCACGACCACCTGTTCTGGGCCATCGACGACGTCCTCGGCGACGCCGTCACGCCCGACGTCGCCGCCGCCTGGGACGAGGTCTACTGGCTCATGGCGTACGCGCTCGTGCACATGGAGCGCGGCCTCTACAGCGCGCGCGGCGTGCGGCCGCAGACGGTGTGGCGCGACTGGGAGGTCGCCGAGAAGGTCCCCGAGACCGACGAGGTCGTGACGTTCCGCGTCCGCCGGCTCGACCGCCGCGCCGTGCGCACCTCGCTGCCCGGGCAGTACGTGTCGGTGCGCGTGCGCATGCCCGACGGCGTCCACCAGCCGCGCCAGTACAGCCTCACCCGCGCCGACGACGGCGAGCACCGGCAGTTCTCCGTCAGGCGCGTCCGCGGGGACGGGATGCCGGACGGCGAGGTGTCGAACCTGCTGCACGACACCGTGCAGGTGGGCGACACGCTCACCATGTCGGTGCCGTTCGGGGACGTCGTGCTCGACGACTCCGGGCGGCCGCTCGTGTTCGTCAGCGCCGGCATCGGCATCACGCCCATGGCCGGGATGCTGTCCCACCTCGTCGCGGCCGGGTCCCGGCTGCCCGTCACCCTGCTGCACGCGGACGTGCGCGAGGACGCCTTCGCGCTGCGCCGGCAGGTGCTCGACGACGTCCGGGCGCTCGGCGGGCGGGCGTACGTCTGGTACGAGGAGCCGGGCGGCGACCTGCCCGTGGACGGGCGGGGGCACGGGCGCCTCGACCTCGACGCCGTCGACCTGCCCTCCGGCGCTCTCTACTACCTGTGCGGTCCGCTGCCGTTCATGAAGGGCGTGCGCGAGCAGCTGCTCGCCGACGGCGTCACGCCGCAGGACATCCAGTACGAGGTGTTCGGCCCCGACCTGTGGCAGGCGGACCTGCTGGGCGAGCCGTCCCCGGGCGAGCCCGCGGGAGCCTGACGGCGGCGAGGCGCGCTCGCACCCGCGGTCCGTCCCGAGCTCGCCACCCCTGCCCCCGTCGCCGGTCCGCCCCGGGTCCACGAGTCGCCCCCAGCGCGCCAGTCCCCGAGCTCGCCAGTCCGGCCCCAGTTCGCCAGTCCGGCTCGAGTTCGCCAGTTCGGCTCGAGTTCGCCACGTGGACCTGGCGAACTGGGACCGACGTGGCGAACTCGGCGGAGGGAGCGGGGCCGGGGGTGCGAGGGGCGTCGGGACGTGGGGCGTCCCGGCGGACACCACGCGGACGGGCGAATCGGGCGGACGGGGCGGTCCTCGATACTGGGGCGCCGCGTCGTGCCCGTCCGGACGTGGTCGTCGTCCGAACCCAGCGAGGAGCACCGTCCGCGTGACCGACCAGCAGCCCGGCGAGATCCCCCCGCCGCCGACCGCACCCCTGCCGTCCGGCGACGTCCCGCCCGCGCCCGCCGCGTCGGCCACGCCGGGTGCACGGCAGCCGGACCTCGCTCCGGCGGCACCGTACGGGGCGGCACCGGCCGTCCCGTACGCGGCACCGTACGGGGCGGCACCGGGCGTCCCGCCAGCGCCGGCCGCCGGCGGTCCCGCGATCCCGCCGGCGCCGGCGGGCCACGGTCCCGCGATCCCGCCGCCGCCGGGCGCGCCGCTGCCCACGCCCGCCCCCGCGCCGCCGGCCGCGCCGGCCCCGGCAGCGGCACCGGCCGCAGCGTCCGTCCCCACCGCGCCGGCACCGGCAGCGCCGACCGGCGGAGCGGCGGCTGCCGCACCGGCACCGGTCGCCGCACCCGCTTTTGCATCGGCCCCGGCCCCGGCCGCCCCCAGCGGCGCCGTCCCCCACCCGCCCGCCGTCCCCACCGCCCCCTACCCCGCGTACGTCGCACCTGGCCAGCAGCCCCCCGGCCAGCAGCCGCCGGGCTACGGGGCACCGGGCCACCTCGCGCCGGGCGGTCCGTCCTACCCGGGCGCCCCGGCCGGTCCCGGCAAGGCCATGGCGATCACGGCGCTCTCGCTCGCCGGGGTCGGCCTGCTGCTCAGCTGGGTGCCGCTGGTCAACTACCTGGCCGGGCTGCTCGCGCTCGCGGGACTGGTCGTCGGGGTCGTGGCGCTCGTGAAGGCCCGCCCCGGGCGGGGGCTCGCGATCGCGGGCGCCGTCGTGGCGGTGGTCGCGATCGGCTCGGTCGCCGTGTCGCACACCGTCTACGCGCGCGCCTTCGGCACGTTCGTCCGGGGCGTGCAGGACGGGATGGACGCGACCGGCGGCCTGCCGCTGCCGGCGGAGACGGCACCCGTCCCCGACCCCTCCGGCGAGCCCGGCGGCGAGCCCGAGGACCAGCCCGGCGACCAGGCGGGCGACCAGCCCGGCGGCGAGGCCGCGCCGGAGGGCCTCACGGCGGCGTTCGGCGAGACGTTCGTGTACGCGGACGGCCTCGAGGTGACGGTCGCCGCGCCCGAGCCCTACACGCCGTCCGAGTACGCGACGGTGACCGAGGGCCAGCACGTCAGCTTCACGATCACCGTGGGGAACGGCGGGGCCGAGGAGTACAACCCGGCGCTGTTCCTCACGAGCGTGATGTCGGGGGGTGCCGAGGCGAGCGAGATCTTCGACCTCTCGTCCACCCTCGCGCCCGCACCGGTGGACCCCGTGGCCCCGGGGCAGAGCGTGTCGTTCCAGGTGGCCTACACGGTGGCCGACCCGTCGGCGGTCGTGATGGAGGTGGAGCCGAACATGCTCACGCACGAGGGGTTCACGGTCGGGGCCCGCTGAGGTCCCGTCCCGTCGGACACGTCCCGTCCGGCACCACCGCACCGGCAGTGAGGAGCCGCGCCATGAGCACCGACCCCACGACCGTCCGGCCCGCGGACGCACCGACCGCGGGGGACGTCGACCCCGGTCCCGAAGCCGGCGGCCGCGGTACCGCCGTCACGGCGTGGGTGACCGCGCTGGTCGCCCTGGCGCTGGCCTGGGTGCAGACCCGGGACGCCGGGGCTGCGGTCCTCGCGGGCGTCGTCGGGGTGATCGCCCTCGTGCTCGGCGTGGCCGCGCTGGTCACCGCCGTGCGGAACGGACGCCGGGGCGCGGTCCTGGCCGTCGCGGCCGTCGTCGTCTCCGTCGTGGCCCTGGCGCTCGTGCTCGTCACGCGGGCGGGGCTGCTGGACGCCGGGGGCGAGGCGGACGGCGCGCCGGGCGCAGCGGCGTCGGAGCGTGGGGAGGAGCCCGGGGACGAGGCTGCGGACCAGGACGAGGCGGACGCCCCCGCGGGCTCGGCCGCCGAGGAGCCGCCCGGCCGGCAGCGCCCGACCACCACGACCTTCGGGAGCACGTACACCTACGACACCGGGCTGGCCGTGACGGTCGCGGCGCCGGAGCCGTTCGAGCCGTCGGACACCGCCGACGCCGGTGCGACCGGCGAGCACCTGCGGTTCGCGGTGACGATCACGAACGGGACGCCGGAGCCGTGGACGCCGACGTTCTTCGAGACCTCCGCGGCGTCCGGCGGCATCCGGGGCACGCCGGTCTTCGACAGCGTGGCGGGCCTGCTCGGGATCCCGCCGCAGGAGCCGCTGCCGCCGGGCGGCAGCGTGACGTTCGACCTCGGGTACACCGTCTCCGACCCGGAGACGGTGGTCCTCGAGGTGACCGCCGGCGGGGTCGGGTACGAGGAGTTCACGGTCGGCGCAGGCTGACGACGGCGCCGGGCGGCACGTCCCCCGGCGCCGTCGTCCCCGCCCCTACGCGCGTCGCCGCAGCGCGAGCACCGCCCCGACCACGGACGCGACGCACCACACGAGCAGCACGACCAGCGAGCGCGTCGGCAGCGTGAACGCCTCGGACGCGAGGCCCGTGCGGACCAGCTGGGCCATCGGCTCGATCGGCAGCCACGCGTGCACGTCCTGCAGCCACGCGGGCATGCGCTCGGCCGGGTAGCTGACGGGCGAGAACAGCAGGACGACGAACACGAGCGCCTGGGTGAGCAGCTGCGCGAGCGCGGGCGGCAGCAGGGACGCCATCGCGTACCCCACGGACGCCGCCGTCAGCGAGACCAGCAGGGTCGCGGGCACGAGCCACGGCGCGGGCGACAGGTCGACGTCGAAGCGCCAGACCCCGACGAGGACGCCGAGCACCATGCCGGGCAGCGCGAGCAGCGTCCACACGAGCAGGTCGGACACGAGGAACGCGGTGCGTGGCACGGGCAGCGTGCGCAGCCAGTCGAGGCTGCCCTCGGTGCGCGACTGCGAGAGCAGCTGCGGCGTGAGGACGAGGCCGATGGTGATCAGCGTGATCGTGGGCGCGCCGGTGGCCAGGTAGAGGGCCGTCACCGGGTCGGGGTCGCCGACGAGCAGGCCGTAGCCGACGACGGTCGCGACCGCCATGAACGCCTGCACCACGACCATGAGCGGCAGGAACTGGGCCTGCCGGCGGAACTGCCACTGCGCGAGCAGGAGCGTCTGGCTGATGCTCTCGCGCGCGTCCGCTCGGACGCCCTGCTGGACGGCGGTCATGCCGGCACCTCCTCGGTGACGCGCTCGTCGCCGACGAGCCGGACGTAGACGTCCTCCAGGGACGCGGGCGTGAGCGCGTACCGCTCGAGCCGGCCGGCGTCGACCTCGGCCTGGGCCCAGGCGACGACCGCGGGCGCGTCGGCGGCGGGGACGGTGCCGGTGGCGCGCAGCCGCCCGGCGGCGACCGGGCGCACCGCGGGGTGCCAGGTGATCGGGCCGTCGTGGGGCAGGTCGACCTCGAGCGTGAGGGCGCCGCGCAGGGACGCCGTGAGGCCGGCGGGGGTGTCGGCCGCGAGGACGACGCCGTGGTCGAGGACCGCGAGGTGGTCGACGACGCGCTCGGCCTCGCGCACGTTGTGGGTGACGAGCAGGACGGCGTGCCCGGCGTCGGCGAGCCCGCGGATCTGCTGCCAGAGCAGGCGCCGGCGCACGGGGTCGACGTCGTTGGTCGGCTCGTCGAGCACCACCAGCGCGCCGGGCTGCACGGCGGTCATGGCGAAGGACGTCAGGCGGGCGACGCCGCCGGACACCTTCTCCGCGCGGGTGTCGGCCCAGGCGCCGAGGTCGAGCGCGTCGAGGAGGTCCTCGGTGCGGCGGCGGACGGTCGCGCGGTCGCCGCCGCGGATGCGGCCGACGAGCTCGATCGCGCGCCGCGGCGTCAGCCCCGTGATCGGGACGTTCGCCTGCGCCTGGATGGACGCGCGGCGCCGCGCGACCTCGGGGTGCGCGACGGCGTCGACGCCGTCGAGGGTGATGGTGCCCGCGTCGGGCCGCACGAGCCCGACGACCTGGTGCACGAGCGTCGTCTTGCCCGCGCCGTTGTGGCCGAGCAGGCCGACGACCTGCCCCGGGGCGACGTCGAGGTCGATCCCGTCGTTGGCCTGCACGCCCGTCCGTCCGCCGTAGCGCTTGCGCAGCCCGCGGACGGAGAGCAGCACCTGCGTGCTCATCCCGCCTCCTTGATTCCGATCGGTACGTGCTGGACGGTATCTGCGCGTACCGGGTGGAATCAAGGCCGAAGTTCCACACGGTACGCGGTCGTACCGCGTGGTACCGGGACGGGTTAGCCTGAGCCATGCCCCGCGAGCACGACGACCCGCTGAGCGCCGCCACGCGCGCGCTCGCCGACGCCACCGCGACCCTCAGCCGCGTGCTCGGCCAGCAGGCGCGCACGGTCGTCCCCGAGGTGGGCGACGCGGTCGCGCAGTCGCTGCGGGAGGCGTCGCGCGGACTCGCGCAGGCCTCCGAGACCGTGACCCGGACGGCCGAGACCGCCGCGGCGAACGGCCGGGACGCCGCGACGCGCGCGGAGGCCCGGGCGCGTGCCGCCGCCGACCGCGTCGAGTCGCGCACCCGTGCCGCCGCCGCGCGCGCCGAGTCCGCCGGCGACCGCGCGGAGAGCCGCCGCCGGCAGAAGGTCGACCGGACGCGCGCCGACCTGCTCGACGCCGCCGCGCGCGTGATCGCCGCCAAGGGGTACGAGGGGGCGTCCGTCGGGGACATCGCCGCCGAAGCCGGCTACACGAAGGGCGCGGTGTACGCGCACTTCGCGTCGAAGGAGGAGGTCTTCCTCGCCCTCGCGCGCGACCAGCTCAACATCACGATCGAGTCCCCCGACGCCACCATCCCCGGCGTCACCGTCGACGGCGTCGACGAGGAGGCCGTCGCCGCGTGGCTGTGCGGCGCGCAGGACGACCCGCGCATCCTGCTCTCGCTCGAGTTCCTCGCGTACGGGCTGCGCCACCCGGAGGCGTCCGGCGAGCTCGCGCGGCTGCACGTCGCGTCGCACGAGGTCCTGGCCGACCAGGTGGCCGAGGTCCGTCGCGCCCGGCAGGGGGACGACGCCGAGCCGGGCACCACGCAGGAGGACCGGGACACCGCGCTCGCCGTCATCAGCGTCATGAACGTCGCCGCGCTCGAGGGGCGCCTGACCGGCTCGGAGCACCTGTCCCCGCGCGCCGGCGCCCGCGTGATCGCCCGCCTCCTCTCCTGACCCGCCCCACCCGCACCCCGGTCGCACCGGTCACCGCCATTCACCCCGGACTTCGTCAGGACCGGGCGCCCGGGGTGCTGACGAGGTCCGGGGTCACGGGTGGCCGAGGGCGAGTCGGAGGGGTCACCCGAACGGTCGAAACGTTCCAAGGTCGGGGGACGGACAGTCCCCGGTCATCACCGGTTCATCCGGAGGTCAACCCTCCTTCCTAGCCTCGCGGCGATCCCCTCGCCTCGAGACAGGACAGCCATGCCCACGCACGTCCCCCGCGCGTCACGCCCGGCGAAGGCGGTCGGTGCCGCCGCCGTCGCCGCGCTCGCGCTGACCCTCGTGCCCGCACCCGCGGGTGCGGCACCCGCCGACACGTGGCCGCTCCTGGTCACGGAGATCGCGCCCGACAACACGGGCTACGACGACTTCGAGTACGTCGAGATCCACAACCCGACCGGCCAGGACGTCGTCCTCGGCGAGGGCGGGTACCGGCTCGCGTACACGTACGCCGACTCCGACGACCGCACGCGCGACGTGCCGCTGTCCGTCCCGGCCGGCACGGTCGTGCCCGCCGGCGCCACCGTCGTCCTCTGGCTGCAGTACACCGCCGGCAACGTCGACACGACGCAGTTCGACGCCGCCGACTTCCGCGCGTTCTGGTCCGAGCGGGGCGGCTCGGCCGCCGAGTACCCCGTCGTCCCGCTGAGCGGTCAGCCGGGCATGGCCAACGGCGGCAACCGGGGCATCCGCGTGCTCGACGCCTCGGGCGCCGAGGTGACGCGGTCGCACGTGCCCTCCGGCGGTGCCGGTGCCGACCAGGTCGTGCAGTTCCGGACCCCGGTCGGCGCGGACCAGCGGTCGACGGACGTGCTCGCCACCCTCGCGGCCCCGACCCCGGGCGTCGTCGACCCCGCCCAGCTCGAGGACCGCTCGGCGGAGCCGACGCCCGACCCGGAGCCGACGACCGAGCCCACGCCCGACCCGACGCCGTCCGCGACCCCGACCCCCACGCCCAGCACGACGCCGACCGCACAGCCGACGCCCGGCACGGTCCCCGGCCCGGCCGCGGACTCCCTCGTCGGCCTGCTGCAAGTCACCGAGCTGGTGGTCGACTCGACCAACGTCGGCGGCGCCGACGGCTACGAGTTCGTCGAGCTCTACAACTCCACGACGGAGCCGATCCCGTTCGAGGACCACGTCATCCGGTACCTCTACCCGAACGCGGACTACACCAACTCGAACACCGCGCTGTGGCCGGCCACCCCGGCCGACGCGGTCGTCGCCCCCGGCGAGACGCTCGTCCTGTGGGTGAAGAACGGCGGCAACACGGACCTCACGCGCGCCGACTTCCGGGCCTTCTGGGGCGTCGACCTGCCGGACGCCAGCATCCTCGAGATGCAGGTCGGCGGCATGGCCAACGGCAGCCCCCGCGGCATCGAGGTCATGACGCGGACCGGTCACACCGTGAACCGGGCGTACTACAACATGGGCGGCGCCCGCGACGTCGCCACCGACCAGGGCATCCACTACGGCGTCGACCCCGCGGACTTCTCGTGGCAGCGCCTGCTGCGCACGAGCGCCGCGACGCCGGGCAGCGTCTCGGCCGACCAGGTGCCGACGACGCTCACCACGCCGGTCGCCGACACCCGGGCCCCGCGCATCGAGGACGGCGCCCCGGACGTCGTCGACCCGACCGTGCCGCTGACCTTCGCGGCGGACGTCAGCGACGACCGCCAGGTCAAGCGCGTCGAGCTGTGGGTCCGCTCCGACCTCGATGCGGCCGAGCGCATGGTCCCCGTGCAGGACGACGGCAGCGGCGGCTACGCGACATCGATCCCGCCGGTCGACCTCATCGGCAAGTCGTCGTACACCTACCGGTGGGTCGCCTCCGACGGCACGCACGTGACCCGGACCGAGCCGGTGACGCTGTCCGTGCTGGGCGCGAACGCGGACCCGGTCCGGCTGAACGTCGAGGACGGCGACGTCCTCGCGGGCACCGCGCCGGTGTCGGTCCACACGAGCACGGGGGACCCGGCGGACCTCGTGCTCGCCGTCGACGGCACCCCGCTGACCCCGACCGCGCCGCAGCTGGAGAAGGAGGCGGTGTTCGCGGTCGAGGTCACCGCGACCGACAACAACTTCCGCAACGGCATCGTGCTGCCCTCGCCCACCGGCGACGCGTGCCACGACGGCGAGGTGCTGACGATCTTCGAGCGTGGCACCTACGGGAACGTCGAGACCGTCACGGCCTCGGTCCCGCTCGACGCGGTGCGCCCCGGTGAGCCGCTGTCGCTCCTCGTGTCGGCGGGGACGAAGGCCGCGCCCTGCATCGACCTCGAGGAGAACAACGACAACTTCACGATCTCCTCGCCGCGCCTCGTCCTGCCCGACGGCCGCACGCTGACCCCGGCCGGGTACACCGGCGGGAACATCGGCATGGGCGACTCGGGCGCGAACAACGTCGACGACTACCGGGCTACCTTCACGCTGCCCGATGACGCCTTCTCGGCGGTCGGCCACGCCTGGGACACCACGACTGTCGCCGACGGCACGCACACGGTGACCGGCACGGACGGCGTGCGCACCGACACCGCCGAGGTCGTCGTGGACAACACGGCGCCGGTCGTCGAGCCGTCGCTCGTCGCGGACGAGACGTCGGACGCCGGCCTGCAGGGCCGCATCACGCTCGACGCGGTCGTGACCGACGCGGCGTCCTCCGTCGCCGAGGTGACGGCCACGCTCGACGGGGAGCCCGTCACGCTGCCGCACACGACGTCGTCGCGCCTGCTCGTGCCGGGTGAGCACCACCTGGCGGTCACCGCGACCGACGTCGCGGGCAACACCACGACCGAGCGCCGCACGTTCGTCACGCCGGACGAGACTCCGGCCGTCGAGCTGCTCACGCCGCAGGACGGCGCCGAGGTCCGCGGTGCGGCCGTCGAGCTGTCCGCGCGGGTGTCGGACCCGACGGGCGACGCGCTCACGGTGTCGTTCCACGAGGCGTTCCACTTCGACGCGACCGACGCCGCCGTCACCGCCTCCAGCGGCACGACGCGCGACGCGGCGGCCGTGACCCGCGACGGCGCCGCGCTCACCGGCGACCAGCGTGCCGCGCTGACGGCGCTGGACGGCGAGGGCGTGCGGACGCACGGTGGCGACGCCCTGCCGTACCAGCTGTTCGACGTCGCCGTCCCGGCCGAGGCCGGCACGGACGCGCAGGTCCACGCCATGTGGGACGGCGCCGCCGAGTCCGGCGCGACCGTCGTCCTGCACGCGTGGGACGCGGCCGCCGGCGCCTGGACCGAGGTCGACCGGCACGTCGGCACGGGCGACGGCTCCGCCCAGGAGTCGTTCACGCTGACCGCGGACGTCCCGGTCACCGGGTTCGTCACGGACGGCACGGCCCGCTTCCTGGTGCAGCACTCCGAGGGCTGGGCCGGTGCGAACCTGTCCGACCGCTCGACGGCCGTCACGCCGGCGCACCCGGAGGACACCCCGCGCGAGCAGTTCGACTTCACGCTCGGCTGGGAGTCGGACACGCAGTACTACAACGAGACCTGGTACGACCACCAGCTCGCGATCCACGAGTACTTCCTGGACCGGCGCGACGAGCTGAACCTGCAGTACGTCTTCCACACCGGCGACATCGTCGACGAGCGTGACCAGGCGTACCAGTGGGAGAACGCGGACGCCGCGTACCGGATGCTCGACGAGGCCGGCCTGCCCTACGGCGTCCTCGCGGGCAACCACGACGTCGGCAACTTCGACTCCGACTACTCGACGTACTCGCGCTTCTTCGGCGAGGCCCGGTACGCGGGCAACCCCTGGTACGGCGCGTCGTACCAGGACAACCGCGGCCACTACGACCTCTTCACGGCCGGCGGCATCGACTTCGTCGTCGTCTCGATGGGCTGGGGCCCGGGCGACGCCGAGATCGCGTGGATGAACGAGACGCTGGCGAAGTTCCCGAACCGGGTCGCGATCATCAACCTGCACGAGTACCTGCTGCCCAGCATGGGCCTCGGCCCGGTGCCGCAGCGGATCCAGGACGAGGTCGTGGCGACGAACCCGAACGTCACGATGGTGATGTCCGGGCACTACCACGACGCGTCGACGCGCATCGACCGGTTCGACGACGACGGCGACGGCACCGCCGAGCGCGTCGTCACGCAGATGCTGTTCGACTACCAGGGCCTGCCCGAGGGCGGCCAGGGCTTCCTGCGGCTGATGCACTTCGACAACGAGGCGCAGCAGATCCAGGTGCGCACCTACTCGCCGTCGCTCGAGGTCTACAACTCCGACCACGAGACGCTGGACCCGCAGTCGCAGGAGTTCGCGATCTCGTACGCGGACGCGGGCATCGTGGTGCGGGACAAGGTGCTGGTCGGGGACGCGTTCTCGGCCGAGGTCCGCACGAACGCCGAGGTCGGCGCTGCGGAGACGGTGACCCCGGTCGCCGCGTCGACGTCGCCGCTCGCCGCGGCGGCGCCGTTCGCCGGTGCGCCCGCGCTCATGGCGGTCCCGGTGCTGCCGGGCGCCGCGGGCTCGGTGGTCTCGGTCGACTGGACGCCGGCCGACGGCACGCACGGCTGGTACGTGCGGGTGGTCGACGAGCACGGCGCGGCGGTGGAGTCCGAGGTCCGCACGGTCGCGTTCACGCGGGTCGTCGACGGCGGCGGTGACGGTGGCGCGGGTGGCGGCGACGGCACCGGCGGCACGGGCACGGGCGGCACGGGTGGCGGCACGGGCGCCGGGTCCGGCACGGGTGCGGGTACCGGCTCGGCCGCGGGCACGGGCCGCGGCGGTTCGGGCGCGCTGGCCGTGACGGGTGCCGACGCGGGTGCGCTCGCGCTCCTCGGCGCCCTGCTCGTCGCGGCCGGCGGCGCGGCGGTCCTCGCCCGCCGCCGCCTGACGGCCGGGTGACCCGGCGGGTGGGCGACGGCACGCGTCGTCGCCCACCCTCCGGCACCGACACGGACGGGACGGCGCCCCTCACCCGAGGGGCACCGTCCCGTCCGTCGTCGTCTCGGCCGACGCCCCTGCCGCCGTCCCCCTGCGTCGACACCCGCACCTCTCGCCGAGTTCGCCACCCGTGCCCGAGTTCGCCAGGTCCACCTGGCGAACTCGGGCCGCAGTGGCGAACTGGAGGTGAGGGACGCGAGCTGGCGAGCTCGGGACCTCGGTGCCGAGTTCGGCAGGTACAGGTCGCGTACTCGCGCTCGGGCCACCGAGCTCGGCGGGGTGCGGGGCGTCAGCTCGGGCGCGGGGGGGCCGTGCTGGCGCGGACGACCAGGGTCGTCGGGACCACCACGTGGTGGCCGGCCAGGCGGGTGCGGTCGCGGATCTGGCGCATGAGCAGCTCCACCAGCTCGGCGCCGATGGCCGTGAAGTCCTGGCGGACCGTCGTCAGCGGCGGCCACAGGTACTCGGCCATGGGGATGTCGTCGAAGCCGACGACCGAGACGTCCTCGGGCACCCGGCGGCCCGCCTCGTGCAGGGCACGGATCACGCCTGCCGCCATCTCGTCGTTCGCGCAGAAGACGGCGGTGACGTCGGACGACGCGGCGATCTGCGCGCCCACCGAGTACCCCGACGCCGCGGACCAGTCGCCGTGCCACTCCTCCGGCACCGGCCGGCCGGCGGCGCGCAGCCGCGTGCGCCACGCGTCGGCCCGCACGCGTGCCGGCGTGGAGTCCAGCGGGCCGCCGACGTGGTGCACGGTCGGGTGGCCGAGGTCGAGCAGGTGCTGCACGGCGAGCGACGCGCCCTCGGCCTGGTCGGTGCCGACCGCCGGGTGGTGGCCGACGAACCGGGAGTCGGAGACGACGACGGGCAGCCGCGGGGGCAGGGCCAGGGTGGCGGGGGTGGCGTCCTCGGCCCGGATGACGACGAGGCCGTCGATGGCCTGGTGGTCGAGGCGGCGGACGGCGTCGGACACGTCGGACGACGACGGCGTGCGGACGTCCACGAGGGTGACGCTGTACCCGTGCTGGCGGGCCGCCTCGACGACCCCCTCGAACGTGCGCGACTCCCCCGTGCGGGTGAGGCGGTGCGCGATGAGCCCGATCGTCCCGAACGAGCCGGACCGCAGCGCCCGCGCGGCGTGGTTGGGGCTGTACCCGAGCTGGTCCATGGCGGCGAGGACGCGCTCGCGCGTCTCGGGCCGGACGTTGGTGGCGCCCGTGGAGACGCGGGAGACGGTCTGCTGGGAGACGCCGGCCAGCCGTGCGACGTCGGCGATGGACGGGCCGGGGCGACCGCGCACCGAGACCTGGGACATGGCCCGCAGCATAGCCATGGTGACGTCGCCACGGGGCGAGGCGTCACGGCGGGACGTGACGCATGGTGACGTCACCATTCCGTGACCTGCAACAACGTCGATCCGCTTGACACGTCGCGCGGGCCAGTGGAAACGTGCCGGGTGCTGTCGATGGTGACGTCAACATCCGGCGCCACGAAGGAGTGTCCCGTGACCCAGACCGCCGTGCCCGTCGCGGCCGCCGCGCTGACCGCGCCGCGCCGCCGCCGCACCCGCGGCTCGTGGACCGGCTGGGGCTTCGTCGGCCCGTTCATGGCCGTGTTCGCCCTCGTGTTCCTCGCGCCGATCGCGTACTCGCTGTGGATCAGCCTGTTCCGCACCCAGCTCGTCGGCGGCACCACCTTCGTCGGGCTGGAGAACTACCAGCGCGCGCTCGAGGACCCGCAGTTCTGGTCCGCGCTCGGCCGCGTCACGGCGTTCCTCGCCGTGCAGGTGCCGGTCATGCTCGGCATCGCGCTGCTCGTGGCCCTCGCGCTCGACAGCGGCCGCCTCTACGGGCGCGACTTCTTCCGCATCTCGATCTTCCTGCCGTACGCCGTCCCCGCCGTCGTCGCGACCCTCATGTGGGGCTTCATGTACGGCACGCGGTTCGGCCTCGTCGGCAACATCAACGACGCCCTGGGCACGACGCTGCCGAACCCGCTGTCGCCCGACCTCGTCCTGGCCGCGATCGGCAACATCGTGACCTGGGAGTTCGTCGGCTACAACATGCTGATCTTCTACTCCGCGCTGCGGACCGTCCCGACGTCGCTGTACGAGGCGGCGGAGATCGACGGCGCCGGCCAGTGGCGCGTGATCACCGCGATCAAGCTGCCCGCGATCCGCGGCGCCCTCGTGGTCGCGACGATCTTCTCGATCATCGGCAGCTTCCAGCTGTTCAACGAGCCGAGCATCCTGCAGTCCCTGGCGCCCAACGCCATCACCACGTACTTCACGCCGAACCTGTACGCGTTCTCGCTGAGCTTCTCGGGCCAGCAGTACAACTACTCGGCCACGGTCGCCCTCATCATGGGCGTCCTCACGATGGTGATCGCCTACGTCGTCCAGCTGCGCGGCATGCGCAAGGAGGCGTGAGCGATGACCACCGCGACCCCCACCACGACGCCCCGGTCGTCCGCGCCCCGGCTGCGCAGCACGCGCGGCGGGTCGAAGGACCGCGCCCGCACCCGCGGGCACAGCGTGGACAGGCCGCGCCGGTCCGTCCTGCTGACGGTCCTCACCGCGCTCGTCCTGCTGTACGCGCTGGTCCCGCTCGCGTGGCTCGTCATCAACGCGACGAAGACGCAGGGCGACCTGTTCTCGTCCTTCGGCCTGTGGTTCGGCGACTCGTTCGCGCTCCTGTCGAACATCGGGCAGACGCTCACCTACGACGACGGCATCTTCGTCCGCTGGTTCGCCAACACGCTGCTCTACGTGGTGCTCGGCGCCGGCGGCGCCACCGCGCTGGCGGTGCTCGGCGGGTACGGGCTCGCGAAGTTCTCCTTCCCCGGCAAGCGCGCCGTGTTCGCCGTCGTCATCGGCGCCGTGGCCGTCCCCGGCACCGCGCTGGCCGTGCCGACGTTCCTCATGTTCAGCCAGATGGGCCTCACCAACACCCCGTGGTCGGTCATCATCCCGTCGCTGATCAGCCCGTTCGGCCTCTACCTCATGTGGACGTTCGCCGCCGAGGCGATCCCCACCGAGCTGCTCGAGGCCGCGCGGATGGACGGCGCCAGCGAGGCGCGTACGTTCGGGCAGATCTGCCTGCCGCTGCTCGCCCCCGGCATCGTCACCGTGCTGCTCTTCACGATGGTCGCGACGTGGAACAACTACTTCCTGCCGCTGATCATGCTCAAGGACCCCGACTGGTACCCGCTGACGCTCGGCCTCAACGCGTGGAACGCGCAGGCCGCCACCGCGGGCGGCGAGGCGATCTTCCACCTCGTCATCACCGGGTCCGTCCTGACGATCGTCCCGCTGGTCGTCGCCTTCCTCTTCCTGCAGCGCTACTGGCAGTCCGGCCTGGCCGCCGGCTCCGTCAAGGAGTGACGGCAGGTCCGCCCCACCCCCACCCGGTTCCCGAACGACGACGTGAGAGGACTCCCATGACCCGCACCACCCGTCCCGCCCGGCCCTCGGCCGCGCGGCGCAGCACCGCCCTGCGCGGCGCCGCCGTGGTCGGCGCGCTCGCGCTGACCCTCGCCGCCTGCAGCGGCGGCGGTGGCTCCGACGCCGACCCCGAGGCCGCCGCCGAGGAGGGCGGCGAGCTCCTCGTCTGGGCCTGGGACCCGACCGTCGAGCCGATCGCCGAGGCCTACATGGAGGCCAATCCCGACGTGACGATCGAGCTCGTCAACGCCGGCACGGGCAACGACCAGTACACGGCCCTGCAGAACGCGATCAGCGCCGGCTCCGGCGTGCCCGACCTCGCGCAGATCGAGTACTACGCGCTCCCGCAGTTCGCGATCGGCGAGTCGCTGGCCGACCTGACCGAGCTCGGCGCCGACGAGCTCGAGGGCACCTACACGCCGGGCCCGTGGAACGCGGTCCAGCAGGGCGAGGGCGTCTACGGTCTCCCGCTCGACTCCGGCCCGATGGCGCTCTTCTACAACGAGGAGCTCTTCACGCAGCACGGCATCGAGGTGCCGACGACGTGGGAGGAGTACGTCGCCGCGGCGCGCACCCTGCACGCCGCCGACCCGAACGCCTACATCACCGCCGACACCGGTGACGCGGGCCTGGCCACGTCGCTCATGTGGCAGGCCGGCGGCCGCCCGTTCCAGGTCGAGGGCACGGACGTCACCGTCGACCTCGCCGACGAGGGCTCGCAGCAGTACGCGGAGCTGTGGCAGCAGCTGGTCGGCGAGGACCTCGTCGCGCCGATCAGCGCGTGGAGCGACGAGTGGTACCAGGGCCTCGGCAACGGCACCATCGCCACGCTCGTGACCGGCGCGTGGATGCCCGGCAACTTCGAGTCGGGCGTGCCCGAGGGCTCCGGCAAGTGGCGCGTCGCCCCGATGCCGCAGTGGGAGGCCGGCGAGTCCGTGACGGCCGAGAACGGCGGCTCGGCGATGTCGGTCATGGAGGCGTCGGAGAACAAGGCGCTCGCCTACGACTTCCTCGAGTTCGCGTCCGCCGGCGACGGCGTCCAGATCCGCATCGACGGCGGCGGCTTCCCCGCGACGGTCGCGGACCTGGAGTCCGAGGAGTACCTGGGCACGGAGTCGGAGTACTTCGGCGGCCAGAAGATCAACGAGGTGCTCTCGCAGGCCGCCGCGGACGTGTCCGAGGGCTGGCAGTACCTGCCCTTCCAGGTCTACGCGAACAGCGTCTTCAACGACACCGTCGGCCAGGCGTACGTGTCCGACGCGACGATCGCCGAGGGCCTGTCCGCGTGGCAGGAGCAGCTCGTCACCTACGGCAACGACCAGGGCTTCACGGTCGAGTGACCCGCCCCTGACGACGGACCGGGGGCGGCGGCGCACGCGTCGCCGCCCCCGGCCGCCACCGGGCCCCCGCCCGGCCCGCCGCCGGTCCCGCCCGGCCCCCACGGACCGCCCGCCGACGTGGGAGGGGTACCGCCCCTCCGTCGTGGACGTGCGACCCACCGCTGCACCCGCCTGGCGACCCGAGGAGCCCTTGCCATGCCCACGTTCGAGATCGGCGAGCAGGACTTCCTGCTCGACGGCCGCCCCCACCAGGTGCTCTCGGGAGCGCTGCACTACTTCCGCGTGCACCCGGACCTGTGGGCCGACCGCATCCGCTCCGCGCGGCTCATGGGCCTCAACACCATCGAGACGTACGTCGCGTGGAACGTGCACGCGCCGACGCCCGACGTGTTCGACACGACCGGCCCGCGCGACCTCGGCCGGTTCCTCGACCTCGTCGCCGCGGAGGGCATGCACGCGATCGTGCGTCCCGGGCCGTACATCTGCGCCGAGTGGGACAACGGCGGGTTCCCCGCCTGGCTGTTCCGCATGCCCGGCGTCGGGGTGCGCCGCAACGAGCCCACGTACATGAAGGCCGTGCAGCAGTACCTCGAGCACGTGCTGCCGATCGTCGCCGAGCGGCAGGTCACGCGCGGCGGGCCCGTCATCGCCGTGCAGGTGGAGAACGAGTACGGCGCGTACGGCGACGACAAGGACTACCTGCGCGCGCTCGTCGCGATCAACCGCGCCCAGGGCATCGAGGTCCCGCTGCTCACGTGCGACCAGGCCGACGACGCGATGCTCGAGCGCGGCGGCCTGCCCGAGCTGCACCGCACGGCCACGTTCGGCTCCCGCACCCCGGAGCGCCTGGAGATCCTGCGCCGCCACCAGCCCACCGGGCCGCTCATGTGCATGGAGTTCTGGTGCGGCTGGTTCGACCACTGGGGCGCGCACCACCACACGACCGACCCGGCGCAGTCGGCGGCCGACCTCGACGCGCTGCTCGCGGCCGGCGGCTCGGTGAACGTGTACATGTTCCACGGCGGCACCAACGCCGGGTTCACGTCCGGCGCGAACGACAAGGGCGTCTACCAGCCGACGGTCACGTCGTACGACTACGACGCCCCGCTCGCGGAGGACGGCACGCGCACGGCCAAGTACGACGCGTTCCGGGAGGTGCTGGGCCGGTACACCGCGCTGCCGGCGGAGACCGCGCCCGCGCGCCGGCCGGCGCCCACGGGAGTCCTGGCCGACGGACGCCGGACGGTCGACCTGTGGAGCGTCGTCGACGGTCTCGACGGCTGGCTGGACGCGCACGACGTACCCACGCACGAGCAGGTCGCCGCCGCGTCGGGCTTCGTCCTGTACCGCACCTCCGTCGACCTGGCGGAGCCCGCCGTGCTCGCGTTCACCGAGGTCCGCGACCGGGCGCAGGTGTTCCTCGACGGGCGTCCCGTCGGCGTCATCGACCGCTCCGAGCGCGGCACGTCGCTGACGCTGCCCGCCGGCGCCGGCCGCCTCGACGTGCTCGTCGAGGACCAGGGCCGCGTCAACTACGGCCCGCGGATCGGCGAGGCCAAGGGGCTGATCGGCCCGGCGCTGCTCGGCGGGCGCGAGCTCACCGGGTGGCGCGTCCTGCCGCTCGACGTCGACGCCGTCGCGGCGTCCCCCGCGCTCGCGGCCGACGCGCCGGCGTCCGCCGGCCCGGTGCCGGGGCCGTCGTTCAGCGTCTGGGAGACGGACCTGCCGCAGGCCGACCTGTTCGTCTCGACGCGCGGCTGGGGCAAGGGCGTCGTCTGGGTCAACGGCACGTCGCTCGGCCGGTACTGGTCGAAGGGCCCGCAGACCACCCTCTACGTCCCCGCCCCCGCCGTGACCGGACGCGACGACCGCGTCGTCGTCCTCGAGCTGCTCGGCGGCCCGGGCGACCTCGCGCTCGTCGACGCACCCGACCTCGGCCACACGGAGTTCTGACCCGCCGGGCCGCCCGCGGCCCGGCCCCACCGACCCCGACGGGGCGGCACGGGCACGTACGCAGTCCCCCGGTGCCCGTGCCGGCCCGCCGGTCCACCCCCTCACGCACCACGAGAGAGAGCACGACCCCAGGAAGAACCGAGAGAAGAGGACCGATGACGACGACGTCACGTCGCTCGACAGCGGGAGCCGCCGTGCTCGCGCTGACGGCCGGGCTCATCGCAGCACCGGCCGTGACCGCCCCCGCCGCCGCGGCGGCCGCGGTCACCGTCACCCCCAACCCCTGGTACGCCGGGGAGGAGTTCCAGGGCTGGGGCACCTCGCTGGTCTGGTTCGCGAACGCGACCGGCGGCTACCCGGCCGACGTCCGGCAGGACCTGTACGACAAGCTGTTCAGCGCCGACGGCCTGGACCTCAACATCGCCCGCTACAACATCGGCGGCGGGCACGCGTCCGACGTCGTCGACTACCTGCGCCCCGGTGGCGCGGTGCCGGGGTGGTGGCAGGCCGACCCGGACGGTGCGCTCGGCCTGTACGGCGGGGCGTCCACGACGCACGCGAACGCGGACCGGGTGCGCGAGGCGTTCGACCCGTCCGACGACCGCTTCTACGACCTCGACGCCGACGCCGGCCAGCGGTGGTGGGTGGAGCAGCTCGCGGCGGACGACCAGATCACGCACTGGGAGACGTTCGCGAACTCGGCGCCGTGGTTCATGACCGAGAACGGGTACGTGTCCGGCGGGTTCGACGCTAACGCCGAGCAGCTGCGGCCCGACTCGATCGACGACTTCGCGGCCTACCTGGTGCGGGTGAGCGAGGCGCTCGAGGACGCGCACGGCATCACGGTCGACACCATCGACCCGCTCAACGAGCCGAACACGAACTACTGGGGCACGACGCTGGACGACGACGGCGTGCCCGTCGGCGGCCGGCAGGAGGGCATGCACGTCGGCCCCGCGCGGCAGGCGGACCTCATCGACGCGCTGGCCGGGCACCTGGCCGACGCGTCGACCACGACGGACGCCGTCGTCTCCGCGATGGACGAGACCAACCCCGGCACGTTCGTGCGCAACTGGGAGGCGTACGACGCCGAGACCCGGGCGAACGTCGACCAGCTCAACGTGCACACGTACGGCACGGGCGGCCGCGTCACGGTCCGCGACCTCGCGAAGGTGGCCGACAAGCCGCTGTGGATGAGCGAGGTCGAGGGCAGCTGGGTCAACGGCTGGAACCCGGCGAGCATCGTCAACGGGCTCGGCCTGGCCGGGCGCATCCACGACGACCTGCGCGAGCTGGAGTCGGACGCGTGGGTGTTCTGGCAGCCGGTCGAGGACCTGTGGAACATGGAGCCGCAGGGCGAGGACCTCAACTGGGGCGGTGTCTTCATCGACCTCGACTGCCGCTGGTTCGGGTCGGGCGAGGACCGGGTGTTCGCGTCCGAGCGCCGGGTCGAGGCCGCGGGCGGTGACCTCTCCGAGGTCGAGCCGTGCCACGTCGAGACGAACACGAAGTACGACACGACGCGCAACTTCACGCACTTCATCCGGCCGGGCGACCGCGTCGTCGCCACGGACTCGCTCACGACGACCGCCGCCCTCAAGGCGGACGGCACGTCGACCGCGCTCGTGCACACGAACGCGTCGGCCGAGCCGGTCACGCTGACGGTGGACCTGCGCCACTTCGGCACGGTGGCGGCGGACGCCACGGCGACGCCCTACGTCACGACGCAGTCGCCGGAGGACCGGCCGAGCGCGAACGCGCTCGTCCGGGGCGAGCCGGTCGCTGTGGACGCCGCGGCCAAGACCGTCACGCTCACGCTGCCCGCGCGCTCGGTGACGTCGATCGAGCTCGACGGCGTCAGCGGCGTGGCCGAGGACGCGGCGGCGATCGCCGACGGGCACACGTACCAGCTCACCGGCGTGCAGAGCGGCAAGGCGCTCACGGCGGCGACCGGTGCGCCCACGGCGACGACCATCACGACGCCGGGCACGACGGCCGAGGCCGCCCGCCCGCAGCTGTGGACGGCGCACGAGGTGGCCCCCGGCCGCCTCGACGGGACGAGGCGGTTCGTGCTCGTCGCGTCGGACGGTCGGGTGCTCGGCGCGACGCGCGCCGGCACGGACCTGCGCGAGCTCGGCGTCGAGGCCGCCGCGGCCGAGCCGCAGACGCGCTGGATCGTCTCGTCCACCGACGCGCGCACGTTCGCGTTCGTCAACGAGGGCATCGGGCAGGCGCTCGAGGTCGGCGGGCAGTCGACGGCCGAGAACGCGGGCGTCGGCGTCTACGGGTCCAACGGCGGCGCCAACCAGCGCTGGTACCCGCGCGACGTCGCGGCGACCGGGGCCTCCCCCGTCGCGCTGAGCACCACGGTCGGCGTCGCGCCGACGCTGCCGGCGACGGTCGTGCCGACGTACCGCTGGGGCACCGGCCCGGCCGCGACGGTCGTGTGGGACGAGGTCCCCGCGTCCGCCTGGCAGCAGGCCGGTCAGGTCGCGATCACCGGCACGGCGACCGACGTGTACGGCGCGTCGCTGCCCGTGACCGGGACGGTCGACGTCGGCGGGTTCACCGTCACCGACCCGGTGTCCGTGACGACGTACGAGGGATCCTCGCTCGCCCAGGTGCAGGCGACGGCCCCGGAGGTCGTGCCGGCTCGCGTCGGCGCGTCCACCGCGACGTTCGACACCCCCGTCACGTGGGACTGGACCGGCGTCACGGACGCGTCGTTCGCGGACGAGGGCGTCGTGACCGTGCCCGGCTCGGCCGCCTCGAACGAGGCCGGCGCGGACCCGGTGCCGGCGACCCTGAACGTCGTCGTCACCGCGCGCTCGTCGGTGAACCTGCCGGCGTCCGCCACCACGGCGACGGCCACGTTCACCGAGCCCGGCTACTCGGTGGCGGGCACGCGCAACGGCGTCCGCACGGACAAGGCGTGGTCCAACTGGCTGTCGGGCACCAAGCGCACGTCCGACACCCTCACGTACACGTTCGCGGCGCCGACGGACCTCGCCGACGCCACCGTGTACTTCTACGCCGACGGCACCACGAGCTGGGCCCGGCAGATGGTCGTCGAGGCGCAGGCCGCCGACGGCACGTGGGCGCCCGTGCCCGGGGTGGCGAACCCGCTCCCGGTCGCGACGCCCGAGGACGGCACCGCACCCGTCGTCACCGTCGACCTCGGCGGCATCACCGCCACCGGTCTGCGGTTCGTGCTCACCGCGCACGAGAACACGCACATGATCGTGTCCGAGGTCGAGATCGGCGCCGTCGCGCCGGCCGCGTCCTCGGTCGCGGACCTCGCCGCGCTGCGCACGAACGGCGTCGACGTGCCGGGCTTCTCGCCCGACGTGACGGCGTACGACGTGATCGTCGACGGGTCGGCCTGGCCGACGGTCGTCGCGGTGCCGGTCGACGCCGCCGCGCGCGTGGAGGTGACGCAGCCCTCGGAGGGGAACGGCGGCGTCGCCACCGTGCGCGTCACGTCGCCCGACGGCACGGCGACGAGCGAGACCACCGTGGCCGTGGCGCGGCGTGCGCTCGTGCGCGGCGTCACGCTCAGCGGCCTCGCGGCGGACGGGTCGGCCACGGCCGGCTCGGCGCTCACGGCGGTCGCCGACGTCGACCCGACGGACGCCACGCTCGCCTACGCGTGGGCCGTCGACGGCGAGGTCGTGGAGGGCGTCGAGGGGGCGTCCTTCACGCCGGCCGACGAGCACGTCGGCGCGGAGGTCACCGTCACGGTGACCGCCACCGCCGACGGGTTCGTCGCGTCGGAGGCGGTCGCGTCGGCGCCGGTGACGGTCGTCGAGGCGGTCGACCCGGGTCAGCCTGGTCAGCCCGGTCAGCCCGGTCAGCCCGGTCAGCCGGGGCAGCCGGGCGGGCCGGACCCGGGGCAGCCCGGTCAGCCCGGTCAGCCCGGTCAGCCGGGTCAGCCGGGTCAGCAGGCGGGGCCGACGGTCTCCCTGTCGGCCGGCACGGTGCGCGCGGGCGGCACGGTCGACGTCACGGCGTCCGGCCTGACCGCCGGCGGCGAGGTCGCGGTCGAGCTCCGCTCGGAGCCCGTCCTGCTCGCCGTCCGCACGGCCGACGCGTCCGGGGCGCTGACGACGCGGGTGACGATCCCGCGCGGCACGGCGGCCGGCACGCACACCGTCGTCGTCGTCGACCGCGCGACGGGTGCGACCGGCACGGCGACCCTCCGGGTCGTCGCCACGGGCGGCGGCAGCCTCGCCGTCACGGGCGCCACCCCGTGGGCCCTGCTCGCGCTCGGCCTCGGTCTCGTGGCCGCCGGCGCGGGTGTGGTCACGGTCCGTCGTCGTCAGGCCGGCACCACCGCCTGACGCGACACCACCGGCCGGCACACCGGCCACCGACGCGGCCCCGGGGAGCGACCCTCCCCGGGGCCGCGTCGCGTCCGCCCCCACCCCGCCGGCCACCGCCACCGCCACCGCCACCGCCACCGCCACCGCCACCGCCACCGCCACCGCCGAGCGCGCCACACACCGGCCGAGCGCGCCACTCGTGTCCGGTGCGCTCGCCCGAGAAGTGGCGCGCTGGCCGGCGGGGGCGCTCCTCCACCGCCGAGTGCGTCGGTGGGGGCTCGGTGGGGGCGGGGTCGGAGGGGACGGTGGGTGGGTGGGGGGCGCCGCCCCGCCGTCGAGGTGCCGGACCCGGCTCGGGGGGACAGGATCGGGAGCAGGCACGAGGGGGTGTTCTGCATGGCGGTCCTGCGACACGGCGCCCGGGCGCACGCGCCCCTCCCGACGTCTCCGCGCGGCGACGTCGTGCAGCATTCGGCTCGTCAGGCGGGACCAACGCTGCACACGGCGCGGCGTGCGCGGGTGCGGGTCGTCCTCGCCGCCCTGCTCGTCGCGGTGCTCGCGCTCACGGGGTGCGGCGTCACGCGCAGCGAGGCGGGCGCGGAGAACCGGCGGCTGCGCATGATGATCCCCAACTCCCCCGGCGGCGGGTACGACCAGACCGGACGGGCGGCGACGCGCGTCCTGGAGGACGAGGACCTCACAGGCCGGTTCGAGGTCAGCAACGTCATCGGGGCGAGCGGGACGGTCGCGATGCAGCGGCTCGTCAACGAGCGGGGCGCGGAGGACCTGCTCATGACGATGGGCCTCGGCGTCGTCGGCGCGACGTACACCAACGGGTCGGACGCGCGCGTGAGCGAGGCGACGCCGATCGCGCAGCTCATCGAGGACCAGGAGGGGCTCCTGGTGCCCGCCGACTCCCCGTTCCGGACGGTGGACGACATGGTCGCGGCGTGGAAGGCGGACCCCGGCAGCGTGCGGATCGGCGGCGGCTCGGGCAACGGCGGGCCCGACCACCTGTTCCCGATGCAGCTCGCGGCGGCCGTCGGCGTGGACCCGACGGAGGTCAACTACATCTCCTACGACGGCGGCGGCCCGCTGACGACGGCGCTGCTGGGCGCGAAGATCGACGTCGGCACGTCGGGGCTCGGCGAGTTCGAGGGGCAGATCGCGGACGGCTCCCTCCGCGTGCTCGCGGTCTCCGGCGAGGAGCGGCTCGAGGGAGTGGACGCCCCGACGCTCGTCGAGTCCGGCATCGACCTCGTCTTCACCAACTGGCGCGGCGTGCTCGCCCCGCCCGGCATCCCCGACGAGGTGCGCGAGGCGCACATCGCGCTCCTGGAGGAGATGCACGCGTCCCCGCAGTGGCAGGAGGCGCTCGAGACGAACGGCTGGATCGACGCGTTCCGCACCGGCGACGAGTTCGGCGAGTTCCTGCGGGAGCAGGACGAACGCGTCGCCGGGACGCTCGAGGAGCTGGGGCTGCTGTGAGCGCCGCCGGCACCCGCCCCGCTCCCGACGGGCCCGCGCCCGACGGCCCCGCAGCCGACGGCTCCGCGAACCGGGCCGCCCCCGGCCCCGACCGCGCCCAGTACGGGCTCGCCGCGTTCCTCGCGCTCGTGGGCGTCCTGACGCTCGTCGACTCGGCAGGCCTGCGCCCCGGGTTCGCCGACCAGGTCGTGCAGCCGTCGGCCTTCGGCTACGTCATCGGCGCCGCGCTCGTGCTGCTCGCCGTCCTGCTCGCCGTCGCCACCGCGCGGGGCGACCGCGCCGAGGGCGAGGCCGGCGAGGACGTCGACCTGACCCAGCGCACGGACTGGCGCACGCTCGCCGGGCTGGCGGGCGTGCTCGTCGCGACGGTCGCGCTCCTCGACCGGCTGGGCTGGGCGATCGTCGGCGCGCTGCTGTTCGCGGGCGCCGCCACGGTGCTCGGCAACCGGCACTGGGTGCGCAACCTGCTCATCGGCGCGGTGCTCTCGGTGGCGTCCTGGTACGGCTTCTACGTCGGCCTCGGCATCCCGATCCCGGCCGGCGTCCTCGACGGGATCCTGTGATGGACGGAGCCCGGTGATGGACGCGCTGCTCACGGGCTTCGAGCTGGCCCTCACCCCGGAGAACCTGCTCTACGCGGTGGTGGGCGTGCTGCTCGGCACCGCCGTCGGCGTGCTGCCCGGCATCGGCCCGGCGATGACGGTCGCGCTGCTGCTGCCCGTCACGTACAACGTCTCCCCGAGCGCCGCGCTCATCATGTTCGCCGGCATCTACTACGGCGGCATGTACGGCGGGTCGACGACGTCGATCCTGCTCAACACGCCGGGCGAGTCGTCGTCGGTCATCACGGCGCTCGAGGGCAACAAGATGGCCAAGGCGGGGCGGGCCGCGCAGGCGCTCGCGACCGCCGCGATCGGCTCGTTCGTCGCGGGCACGATCAGCACGGTGCTGCTCGTGGCGCTCGCCCCGACGGTCGCCGACTGGGTCGTGGTGCTCGGCGCGCCGTCCTACTTCGCGCTCATGGTGCTCGCCCTGATCGCGGTCACGAGCGTCCTGGGCAGCTCGAAGCTGCGGGGGTTCATCTCCCTCGCCCTCGGCCTGACGATCGGGCTCGTCGGCACCGCGACGGGGCAGGCCCGGCTGACGTTCGGCAACCCGCTGCTCGCCGACGGGATCGACATCGTCGTCGTCGCGGTCGCGATCTTCGCCGTCGGGGAGGCGCTGTGGGTGGCCGCGCACCTGCGGCGCCGGCCGCTCGAGATCATCCCCGTCGGCCGCCCGTGGATGGACCGCGCCGACTGGCGCCGGTCGTGGAAGCCGTGGCTGCGCGGCACCGCGTACGGGTTCCCGTTCGGCGCGCTGCCCGCGGGCGGCGCCGAGATGCCGACGTTCCTGTCGTACATCACCGAGCGGCGGCTGGCCGGCAAGCACAAGGCCGAGTTCGGCAAGGGCGCGATCGAGGGCGTCGCCGGCCCGGAGGCCGCGAACAACGCGTCCGCCGCCGGCACGCTCGTCCCCCTGCTCGCGATCGGCCTGCCCACCACCGCCACGGCGGCCGTCATCCTCGCCGCCATGCAGGGCTACGGGCTGCAGCCCGGTCCGCAGCTGTTCGAGGCCGAGCCCGAGCTCGTCTGGACGCTGCTCGCCAGCCTGTTCGTCGCGAACACGCTGCTGCTCGTCATCAACCTGCCGATGGCGCCGCTGTGGGCGAAGCTGCTGCGCATCCCACGGCCCTACCTGTACGCGGGCATCCTGTTCTTCGCGGTGCTCGGCGCGTACAGCGTGAACTTCCAGTGGTTCGACGTCGCGCTGCTCGGGCTGTTCGGCGCGCTCGGGTTCGCGATGCGGCGGTTCGGGCTGCCGGTGCTGCCGCTCATCGTCGGGGTCATCCTCGGCCCGCGGCTGGAGGAGCAGCTCGGGCAGGCGCTGCAGCTCTCGCAGGGGGACGTGTCCGCGCTGTGGGGCGAGCCGGTCGCGGTGGTCGTGTACGCGCTCATCGCGGTGCTGCTGCTGGGGCCGCTCGTGCTGCGGCTCATCCCCGGGCGGCAGGGGCCCGAGCGGCTGGAGGACCGGGTCGACGAGCTCGAGGAAGAGGTGAGGCGATGACCGTCGTCGTGGGCTGGACGCCCGACGCCCGGGGCTACGCGGCGCTCGTGCGCGGCGCCCGCGAGGCACGCGCGCACGGCGAGGACCTGCTCGTCGTCAACGCGACCACCGGCACGGCCGCGGTCGACGACCGGTTCGCGGCCGCGTCGGACGTCACGGAGGTGCGCTCGCTGCTGGCGTCGCTCGGGATCGAGGCGGAGGTGCGCCAGCCGGTCGTCCGGGACGTCACCGAGGCGCTGCTCGGCGTCACCGAGGAGGTGGACGCGTCGGTGCTCGTCATCGGCATCCGCCACCGCTCGCCGGTCGGCAAGCTGATCATGGGCTCGACCGCACAGCGCATCCTGCTCGACGCCCGCTGCCCGGTGCTGGCCGTCAAGGCCGACGACTCCCCGCGCTGACGCGCCCCCGCAGGGCCAGCACCCCTGACCCCGCGACGAGGGCGCCGACACCCGCGCCGACCGCCGCCGTGCCGGGGCTCGCGGGCACCCGCCGGACCGCCACCGAGAAGGGCAGCGTGCGGCTCGCGCTCAGGCGGACGCTCGCCTCGACGTCCCCGCGCGACAGCTCCGCTTCGGTCGCGTCCCCGCCGGCGCCGACCGGCCGCCACCCGGCCGCCGCCGCGACCGCGCGCACCTCGGCGAGGTCGTCCGTGGCCGGGGGCGGGCTCGCGTGCAGCAGGACCGTGCCACCCACCGGCGCGACGAGGTCCACCGGCCACCCGTCCGGCACGAGCTCACGCGCCGCACGCTCGAGGTCGCGCTCCGAGGGCCGCAGCACCGCCTCGTCGACGACCAGCGCGACCGTCGCCCCGACGAGGCAGCCCGCGAGCGCGGCCAGCGCCACCACCACCGGTGCGCTCCCGCGGCCCACCCAATCCGGGGGCAGGGCGCGCCCGGTCAGCCGGCGCTCGGTGAGCAGGAACGCGACCGTGCCGGCGGCCGGGACGCACGCCGGCACGACGAGCGCGACCAGCACCGACCCCTCCACGTGCGCGAGGCCGGCGGTGGCCACGGCGGTCCCCGCGACCACCCCGCCGACGGTCGTGCCGAGCACCGCTCGCCCCGCGTGCGGGCGCGGGAACGTCCGCCGGGCGACCACCACGAGCAGGACGACCGACCCGGCGCACCACGCGACCGCGCCGACCAGGAGGGCCAGCAGCGTGCCCCCGAGGTCCTCCAGGCCGCCCGTGCCGGTGGTGGCGAGCTCCGCGACGAGCGCGCCCGGCGCCACCGCGAGCACACCCGCGGCGAGCACCACGAGCCACGGGGACAGCACCAGCCAGGCTGTTCGTCGCACGCGCGTCCTCCTGCCCGGGGCACCCGGCGCGCGGACGGACGACGGGCGCCGGCCGCGGACGGGCCCGGCCGGCTCCCCGACCATCGGCACGGGCGGCCCGCCGCATGAGCCGCCCGCCGCGCGTGACCCGCCCGGCGGTCCCGGTCCGCCCGGCCGTCGTCCCGCTACCGTGCTCGGGTGACCGCCCTGCCGCCCCCGCCCCGTCCCCGCACGACCTCCTACGTCGGGCCGGCCGTCACGACCTCGCTGGGCGTGGTCGCCCTGCTGGTCGCGCTCGTGGTCGGCCTGGTCTCCGCACGCACCTTCATCGGCCTGGTGACGACGGACGTCCTGACGGCGTCGGGCGCGCCCGGCCCGTCGGCGGTGGCCGCCGCGGACGCGCCGGGCATGACGACCGCGACGCTCGAGGCCGGCGAGCGGTACGCCGTGCACCTGGCCTACGACGGGTCGAGCGAGCCGCGCCTGACGGAGGACGTGCTGCTGCGCGCCCCGTCCGGCACCGTCGTCGCGGCCGACGACGACCCGGCGGTCGACGGGCGGTTCGGCGTCGGGTCCTGGTCCGTCGTCTCGGTGTCGGCGTTCACCGCGCCGGAGTCCGGCACGTACGAGGTCGCCGTGCCGGCGGCGACGGTCCAGGGGGCGCGGGTCGTCCTCGCCCCCGACCAGGACGTCGCCCCGTTCGTCGGCGGGATCCTCGGCACGATCGCCGGCGTGTTCGGCGTGCTCGTGGTCGGCGCCTTCGGGGCCGGGCTGCTCCTCGCCGGGGTGATCTGGTGGGTCCTGCGGGCGCGGGCACGCCGGGCGGTCGGCGGCGCACCCGCCTGACGGGCCGCCCGGCGGCCGCGACGGCCGGCTCAGCTGCGGCGCCGCCGCGCCACCACGAGCGCCGCCCCGCCCGCGAGCAGCAGCACTGCGACGAGTGCCGCCGCCGCTCCGACGTCGGCACCGGTCGCCGCGATGCGCCCGCCACCCTCGGCCGCGACGTCGTCCGCACCCGCCGCGCCGCCCGGCCCCCACGGGTCACCCGGCAGCCCCGGGGCGCCCGGCTGCCCCGGGTCCCCGGGCAGCCCCGGGCCGCCCGGGTCGCCGGGCCCGGGCGGGTCCGTCGGGTCGACCGGCGGCGCCGTGGGCGTCGGGGTCGGCGTGGGCGGGGCGTCGGGGTCGAGGGCGTTGGTGACGACGCACTCCACGTCGCCGCCCTCGGGCACCCGGACGACGTCGCCGTCCAGCGCGCCGCCCGTGCACTCCCAGCTCTGCTGCTCGTACCCGGGCACGTCGTCGGACTCGTCGAGCACGTACGCGCCCGCGACCACCGGGACGTCCGTGACCGCGGGGTCTTCGGTCGTCCCCGCCACGGTCATCGTCAGGTTGCTCGCCGAGAGGGTCCACGCCGTCGGCGCCGCGGGGCCCCGCACCTCCTTCACCAGGGTGAGCACGCCACCGGTCCACGTGTTCGTGACCGTGCAGGTCACGTCCGTCCCCGCAGGCACCTCGATCGTCGGCTCCTCGTCGCCCGTCACCGGGACCGGCCCGCAGTCCCAGCCCTCGGAGCGGTAGCCGGCGGCCGCGACGGGCGTGCGCGGCTCCTCGGCCAGGGCGAACGTGCCCGGCAGGACCGGCGCGGCCGTGACCTCGGGCGCCCCCGAGACGCCGGTCGCACCGCCGCCGCCGGGGGCCGAGGCGCTCAGCGTCCAGTCGGTCGCGGCCGCCGGCCCGCCGGCCACGTCCTTGACCAGCGTGACCGTCGCGCCGCTCCACCGGTTGGTGACCGTGCACGTGACGTCGTCCCCGAGGTCCAGCGCGACCTGGTCGCCCGTCGTCGAGACCGGGGCGCCGCCCTCGTCGACGCAGGCCCACCCGAGGCGCGCGTAGCCCGGCACGCCGATCTCCCGCAGGGCGTACGTGCCCGCGACGACCGGGACGTCGGTCACCCGCACGTCGCCGGTGGTGCCGACGACGACGGACGGGCCGAGCGCGAGCAGCACGAACGCGTCGGCGGAGGCGGGACCGCCGCCGGTGTTGACGACGTCCTTCACGAGCGTGAGCCGCGGGGCGACCGCCCTGTTCGTGATCGTGCAGACCACGTCCTCGGTGAAGGGGACGCCGTCGCGCCACGTCTCCGGCACCGTCAGGGTCCCGTCGTCCACCGGCAGCAGCGTGCGCCCGACGTAGCAGAGCCAGGGGCCCGCCTCGTACCCCTCCGTCTGCTCCGGCGACTCGCTGAGCGCGTAGTCGCCCGGCTCGACGGGGACGCGGGTGACCCCGGGGGACCCGCTCGTGCCGGCCAGCGCGACGGGTCCGCTCGCCGCGAGCACCCAGTCGGTGAGCGAGGCGGTGCCGCCGCCGAGGTTGTCGAGGTCCTTCACGAGCGCCAGGTGCGCGCTCGTCGCGCGGTTCGTCACGGTGCACGTGACGTCGGCGCCGGTGACCACCTGCACCGTGTCGCCGTCCACGGTGGCGCCCATGCAGGCCCAGCCCTCGGACGCGAACCCGCCGGGCCCCGACTCGGACAGCGTGTAGGTGCCCGCCGGGACGGGCACGTCCGTGACGTCCGACGACCCGGACGCCCCCTCGAGCGTCGTGCCCGGCGACGTCGCCGTCAGGGTCCACGCCGACGCCGGCATCGAGCTGCCCTCGACGCTCTTCGCGAGGGTGAGCGTGCCGCCGGTCCACGTGTTCGTGACCGTGCACGTGACGTCGGCGGCGGTCGTGACGGTCACGGTGTCGCCCGCCACGTCGGCACCCGCGTCGCACTCCCAGGCGGACGGCTCGTACCCGGCGGGGCCGGCCTCCGACAGCGTCCACGACGAGCCGACGTCGACGGCCACCCGCGTCACGGCGGCGGTGCCGCTCGTGCCCGTGATCGTCCCGCCGTCGCCGGTCGCGGTCAGCGTGAAGTCCTCGACCTCCGCGGGCCCGCCCGGGCCGACGACCTTGACCAGGGTCAGGCTCCCGCGCTCGACGGTGTTGGTGATCGTGCACGTGACGTCGGCGCCGGCCGTCACGTCCACCGCGGCCGGGCCCGCCTGCCCCGACGTGCAGGACCAGTCGGACGCCGCGTAGTTGGTCGGGCCGGACTCCGACAGCGCGTAACGCCCGGCCGGCACCGGGAACCGGGTCACGTCGGGGCTGCCGCTCGTGCCGCTGACCGTGACGTCCGGCCCCGCGGCCTCCAGGGTCCACGCGTCCGGCGGCGCGGTGCCGCCGACCACCTCCTTGACGAGGGTGAGCGTGCCGCCGGTCCACGTGTTGGTGATCGTGCAGGTCACGTCCCCGTCGGTGGGCGCGAGCGTGAGCTGCGCACCGGTGGGCGTGCCTCCCGTGCAGCCCCAGGCGCTCGGCGCGTACCCGGCCGCCGCGACGCCGAAGGCCGACTCGCTCAGCGTGTACGTGCCCGGGTCGACGGGGACGCGTGTGACGAACCGCGTGCCCGACCTCCCGGAGACCACCTCGGGGCCCGCCGCGCGCAGCGTGAAGTCACCCACGCGGGAGGGGCCGCCGACGACCTGCTTCACGAGCGTGAGGGTCGGCCCCGGCGGTGCCGTGTAGGTGTTGGTCACGGTGCAGACCACGTCCTGCCCGAGCGTGAGGACGACCGTGGTGGGCGACGTCTGCTGCCCTCCTGTGCAGGACCAGTCCCCCGCCGTGTAGCCCTGCGGACCCTCCGTCTCCGAGAGCTCGTACGTGCCGACCGGCACCGCCTGCCGCACGCCGTCCGTCCCGACGACCGTCGCTGCCGTCCCCTGCGCCCGCAGCGTCCAGTCCGCGGGGGACGCCGAGCCGCCCACGACCTGCTTGCGCAGCGTGAGGGACGGCTTCTGCGCGTCGTTGCGGACCGTGCACGTCACGGACCCGTTCGCCGGGACGGTGATCGTCGGCGTCGGGCTGGTGAACGTGCCCGCGTCGCCGCAGTCCCAGGAGACGAACGCGTACCCCGGCACGCCGCCGGACTCGCTGATCGTGTAGGACCCGGCCGGCACCGGCAGCGACTGCACGCCGTTGAGCCCGTTGCCGCTGAACGTGTACGCGGGGTCCGTGGTGTTGACCGCCTGGACCGACCACAGCTCGCGCCGGCCCTCGGTCGCGCCGGTGTCGAGGTTCTCGATGCGCTTGAACAGGGACAGCCGCCCGGTGACGTTCGGGTCGACCTGCGCCGGCACGGGCCCGGCCGCGCCGAGCAGCACGACCGCGAGCGTCAGCAGCAGGGCCACGGGGGTCGTGCGGGAACGGTGCGGCATCGGCGCGCCCTTCGTCCGGTACGTCGTCCTGGTCCATTTGCTCAGGAGACGTCCGTCCTCGGCAGGCGTTGCGGCTGATCCGGGTGCTGCCCTGCACGGCGAGGCAGCCGACCAGGGCCCGGGTCAGAGCCAGCCGAACCGCTCCGCCGTGCGCACCGCCTCCGCCCGGCTCGATGCGCCGAGCTTGGTCTGCACGGCCAGCAGGTAGTTGCGCACGGTGCCCGGCGCGAGGTGCGCGCGCTGGGCGATGACGGCGTTCGGCAGGTCGAACGACGCGAGGCGCAGCACCTCGAGCTCGCGCGGGCTGAGGGGGCAGTCGGGCGTGCTCAGCGCGTCCGCCGCGAGGCCCGGGTCGACGTAGCGCCCGCCGCCGTGCACGAGCCGCAGCACCCCGGCGAGCGTCGACCCGGGGACGCCCTTCGTGACGAACCCGCGCGCGCCGGCCTCGAGCGCCCGGCGCAGGTGCGCGGGCCGTCCGCGGCCGCTCAGGACGACGACCCGGCACGCGGGCAGGGCGCGCGCGAGCTCCGCGGCGACCTGCACGCCGTCCGCCCCGGGCATGTCGAGGTCGACGACGGCGACGTCCGGACGGTGCGCGAGCGCCGCCCGCACGGCACCGGGCCCGTCCTGCGCCTGGGCGACGACCTCGAGGTCGTCCTCGAGCGCGAGCAGCGCCGCGAGGGCGGTGCGGACGAGCTCCTCGTCGTCGGCGAGCAGCACCCGGATCACGCCGTACCGCCCGCAGCAGGGGTCGGGGCGTCGACGGGCACGCGCGCGACGAGGACGAACTCGCGGCCGTCGCGGGCCGCGTGCAGGCTGCCGCGCGCGTCGGCGAGGCGTTCCGCCGCCCCGTCCAGCCCCGAGCTGTGGGCGTCGGCGACGGAGGCGTCGGCACCGTCGTTGCGGACGGACAGGGTCGCGGCGGCGTCCCCGACCGCGACCTCGACGCGGCACCACGTCGCCCGGCTGTGCCGCAGCACGTTCGTCGCGGCCTCCCGCAGGACCGGCGCGAGGCGGGCGGCGGCGTCGGACGGGACGGCCGCGGGGTCGCCCGTCACCGTGCAGCGCACGCCCGCGGAGTCGAGCACCTGCCGGACGGCGTCGAGCTCGGCGTGCAGGTCGACCGTGCGGTAGGCGTGCACGGCCGCGCGCACCTCCGCCAGGGCGCGGGTCGCGAGCACCCGGATCTGCTCGGCCTCGGCGCGGGCGGCGGGGTCGCCGGGCGGCAGCCGCTCGACGAGCTCGGCCTTGAGCGCGATGACGGTCAGGCTGTGGCCGAGCAGGTCGTGCACGTCGCGCGCGAACCGCAGCCGCTCCTCGCCGGCCGCGAGGCGGGCGCGGGCGTCGCGTCCGGCGTCGGCGTCGACGAGCAGCGCCCACATCCATGCCGGCGCCCAGTTCACGGCGGCGACCGACAGGCCGATCCCGGCCGTCACGACGACCGCGCGGTCGACGTCGCCGCCGACGACCCCCGCGACGGCGGCGCTCGCGCCCGTGCAGGCCAGCGCCACCACCGGGACCCACCGCGGGCGCAGCAGCAGGGGTGCGACGCCGACCACGCTCGCCCCCACCCAGGCCCACGTGTCCCAGCGGCCCGCGGCCACGGGGGCGACGAGGACGACGGACGCCGCCGAGGCGGCCGCGAGGGCCCGGCCCCACGTGCGGCGCCGGCCCACGGGCACCCACGGCGTGACCGCCGCGTGCACGGCACCGCCGGCCGCCACCGTGAACGCCGCGACGCCGACCGCCCCCAGCACCACCCAGAGGGGCCGGTGCTCCTCGAGCAGCCCGAGGCCCGGCATGACCAGGCTCGTCCACGCCGTCGTCGCGAGCCACACGAGCACCAGTGCGCGGGCGCGCGCGAGGCGGCGGTCCCGCGGGGCGGACCCCCCGGCTCCTGCGGCCGCAGCGCTCACAGCCGCGATGCTAGGGCCGCCGCGCGCACGGCGGACCCGTGCGATCCGCACCGGATCCGGTGACGACCGGCACCTGCCGTACGGGTGGGCGGCGCCCAGAGCGTGGAGCCATGACCACGACACACGCACCCACGTCCCCGGCCACCGCCCGGCACTCCCGGGCCCTCACCTTCACGCTCCACCTCGCGGGCATGGCCGTCGCCATGGTCCTCGGGATGCTCCTGCTCCTGCCCGTCGTGACCGCCGCGGGCGCGGCGCTCGGGTGGGACGCGTCGACCGCCGGACCCGAGGTCACGGCGCTGGCCATGGCGGTGACCATGACCCTCGGCATGGCGGTGTGGATGGTCCACCGCGGCCACGGACCACGCCCCGTCGCCGAGATGGGCGCCGCGATGGCCCTGCCGTTCGTCGTGGGCCTCGTGCCCTACTGGGCGGGGGCGGTCGGCGCCGGCGACGCGCTCCTCCTGGGGCACGTGCTCATGCTGCCGGCGATGGTCGGGGTGATGCTGCTGCGTCGCGACGAGTACGCCCACGCCCACGCGCACGCGCCGTCGGGGCCGCGCAGCGGGTGGTGGCGCGCCGTGGAGGCCGTGTCGCACCGCTGGCCGACGCTGCTGGCGCTCGGGCTGACCTTCGACGGCTGGCTGAACCCGGGCATCCCGTCCCCGTGGCTGCTGGTCGCGCTGGGCGGGGAGTACCTCGTCATCGGCGCGGCCCGCCGGCAGTTCCGGCGCGACGCCCTGCTCGCGGCGCACGTGGCCGGGTTGCTGCTCTACCTCGGGCTGGCCGCGGTCGCGGCGAGCGCACCGGCGGAGGTCGCGGCGTGGGTCGTCGCGGCCGGGTGGCTCCTGCACGTCGGGTGGGACGTCGCCCTGCACCGCGCCGACCGCGTCGTGTGGCGCTGGTACGCCGAGGCGTGCATCGTCATCGACCTGGTCGTCGGCGCGACGGTGCTGCTCACGCTGTGACGGCCGCGGACCCGGCCGGGCGCCTCATGCGGGGCGCCCGGCCTCCGGCGCGAGGCCGCCCTGGGCGCTCGGCAGCCGGGTGGTGAAGTCCAGCAGGCCGACCCACTGCGGCCGCAGCCCGATCCGGGCCTGCCGCAGCCTCGGGTGGTCGAGCTCCGCGAGCATCTCGTCGGCGGCCTCGGTGCCGAGGTAGCGGCGCGCGGCGGCGGCGTACTCCGGGGCGACGCCCCGCACCTCCTCCACGGTGACCTTCCCGCGGAGGGTCAGCACGCGCGGCGGCGGCCCGTCGTCGTCCACGGTGACGGCCACGCGCGGGTCGGCACGCAGCGCGGCCAGCCGCCGGGCGGGGTGCACGACACCGGGCCCCGCGACGTACGTGACCGTCACGAGCTCGTCGCCGGTCCAGTGGAACCAGGTCGGCACGACGCGCGGCGAGCCGTCGGTCGCGAGGTAGCCCAGGTGCGCCGGCGCGGTGCCGGTGAGCAGCTCGCGCGCGACGGGCGCGTCGAGCAGGCCGAGATCGCCCTGCGGCAGCGCGGTGCCGGGTGTCGGGGGCATCGTCGACTCCGTCTCTTCGAGGAACTTGCCCGACGCTAGCAGCGTCGGTTCCCCCAGGGAACCCACTCGTCTAGGCTGGGACGCGTGCAACGCACCGACTTCAGCCGCATGAGCTGCTCCATCGCGCGGACCCTCCACGTCGTCGGGGAGGTCTGGTCCCCGCTCGTCCTGCGTGACGTGCTCATGGGTCTGCACCGGTTCGACGAGATCCGCGCCGACCTGGGGGTCTCGCGCAAGGTGCTGACGGAGCGCCTCGGCTGGCTGGTCGAGCAGGACGTGCTCGAGCGCGTGCCGTACAGCGACCGCCCCCCGCGCTCCGAGTACCGCCTCACCGAGCGCGGGCGCGAGCTGTGCGAGGTGCTCCTCGTCATGTCGGCCTGGGGCGACCGCTGGCTCGCCGGGCCGGACGGGCCCCCGGTCCTGTACCGGCACCGCACGTGCGGCGAGGTCACCCACGCCGAGGTGCGGTGCGCCCGCTGCGGCGGCGCGCTGCACGTCGACGACCTCGACCTCCCGGCCGACGCCGCGGTGGCCGACGCGTCCTGAGACCCGCGCGCCCGCCCGGTGACGGACGATGGCTGCCATGCCGGTCGTCCTCGTGGTCCAGGTCGTGCTCGTGGTCGCCGCTGCGGCCCTCGCGGTGCCGGCGGTGCTCGCCCGGCGGGACGCGACCCGCACCCGGCGCCGCCTGGCCCGCGCCCGGACGGCGTCCGGCGAGGTCGTCGCAGTCACGGAGGGCGCCGGGGGCGTCGTCCCGACCGTTCGGTACTTCGTCGGCGGCGAGCGGCTCGAGGGCGTGCCGCGCACGCCCCGGCCGGGCGCCCGCTACCTCGTGAGCCAGCCGGTGGACGTGCGGTACGACCCGCAGGACCCCGCGTGGATGACCGTCGAGGCCGTCCCCGGGGACGCCCGGCCGCCGCGCGCACCGCGGGCCCGGGCGTCGGCCGCCGTCGCCGCCGTCCTGCTCGCCGCGGCCCTGCTGCTGCAGCTCCTGCGGTGAGGACGTCGGCCTGGTCGCCGGCGACGACCAGGACGACGGCCTCGCCCGGGCGTCAGGCCAGCGCCGCGCGTCAGGCCAGCGCCGGCGTCGCGTCCAGGGCCGCCACGTGGTCGAGGATCTTGTCGAGCACGACCGCCCGGTCGAACTGCAGGGCGTACTCCCGCGACCGCTCCGCCCACGCCGCCCGGTCGACCGGGTCCGTCGCGAGGACGTCGTCCAGGGCGGCGGCGATCGCGTCGGGGTCCGACACCGGCACGACCACCGCGGTGTCGCCGACGGCCTCGCCGATGCCGCCCGTGTCGGTGGTGATCACCGGCCCGCCGCCCGACAGCATCTTCTCCGCGAGCGCGATGCCGAACGTCTCGACGAACTCCGGGCGGGGCTTGCTGGGCAGCACGAACGCGGTGCAGCCGGCCATGAGGTGCGGCTTCTCGTCGTCGGACACGTCGTGCAGGAACGTGATGCGGTCGGCGACGGGCGTGGCGGCGGCGAGCGCCCGCAGCTCGTCGGCCTGCGGCCCGTTGCCCGCGATCACGAGGCGCTGGCCGGCCGCCGGCGCACCGGAGCGCACGAACCCCTCGATGAGGTCGTCGACGCCCTTGGCGTGCGCGAGGCGGGACAGGAACAGCACGTACCCGTCCCGCTGCAAGCCGCGCGCCGCCAGCACCACGTCCGTGCCCTCCTCGGTGCGCGACAGGTACTGGCCCACGTCGATCGCCGGGTAGGACACCTCGACCCGCGCGGCGCACTGCTCCGCGAACCGCGTGCCGTGGCGGGCGTCGATCGCGGCGGCCTCCGTGACGATGAGGTCGCGCGTGTACCGCGACACCGCGAGGCACACGTCGTGGGAGAGGTACTGGGCCAGCACGTGCGCGGCGGCCCCGAACCGGTCCTCCTCGACGCACGCGCGCACCACGTTGGTGACGTCGGAGCCCACCGCCTCGGCCACGGTGACGACGTCCACGGGCAGGCCCGTCCGGCGGGCGACGGCGACGGCGTCGGCGACGGCCGTGGCGTGCGGCGACAGGTACAGCGACAGGGCGACCGTGGGCACGCCGTCGGTGAACAGCTCGACGAGGCGGCCCGTCAGGCCGGCGAGGTAGCGGCCGTCGGGGACCTTGTAGTCGCCGACCGGCTCGGGCCGCTCGACGACGATCCCCTCCCGGTACGGCAGCACGCGGTCGAGCGGCTTGAGCGGCAGGCCCGCGGCCTGCAGCCGCTCGATCGGCCACGTGACGATGCGGACCTCGTCGAACCCGCGGTCGAGCGCGGCCTCGGCGAGGTTCCGGGCCTCGCCGGAGTGCCCGCAGATGACCGGGTCGGCCCGGACGACGATGACGAGGCGGCGCGCACGACGCGCGTGGTGGGCGGCGGCGGAAGGGGTCACGGCGTCGTCCTCTCGGTCCGAGGGTGGGAGCGGGGGGTGAGGCGGTGCTGCTGCGTCGGCCGTCAGGGCCGGCTGAGCCGGGCGGCGACGACGGGGGCGCCGGCGGGCGGGCGCGGTGCGGGTGCGCTGGGTGGTCGGTGCTGCGTGCCCCACCCGGACGGCTGCGGGCCCAGGGCGACGAGCAGCCGTCCCCCGGCGTGCAGCTCGCCGCCGGTCAGGTACGGGCGGTCCAGCGGTTGGCCGTCCAGGTGCACGGACTGCACGTGCTGCGCCGGTCCGCCGGGCTCGGGCTCGACGAAGCCGGTCGTCTCCACCGTGAGCGGCCGGCCGCCCACGTCGATGCGTGCCTCGCGCCACGCGGGCGCGTTGACCAGGAACAGGTTCTGCCCCGCGACGGGGAAGAGCCCCAGGGTCGCCCAGACGTACCAGGACGACAGGCCCCCGGAGTCGTCGTTGCCGGGCAGGCCCCCGCGTCCGGTGCCGAACTGCTGCGTGACGACCTCGTGCACGACCTCGGCGGTGCGGTCCGGGCGGCCCGCGTACATGTACGCCCAGGGGGCCTCCATGTCCGGCTCGTTGTTCAGGCCCTCGAACCGGTCGAGCGCGTAGCCCGCCAGCAGCTCGTCGGCGTCGGGGTGCAGGCCGGGCTGCGTCACGGGGTCCGCGCCGTACCCGAAGAACCGGTCGAGCATGCCGACGAACTCCTCGTCGCCGCCCGCGAGCGCGATCCGGGACGCCATGTCGTGCTGGAGGCGGAACGAGTAGTTCCACCGTCCGCCCTCGTAGTACGTCGAGTCGACGAGCAGCCCGTCGTCGCCGAACGCGTTGCGCCACCGGGCGGCGAGCGGGCGGAACTGCTCCACCAGCGCCAGGTCGCCGACTCGGGCCGCCACGATGGCGCTGCACCAGTACCCGAACGCGAGGTCGAGGGTGTGGCTGATCGGGTGCGCGCGCCCGCGCAGCAGGAAGTCCTCGCCGTACGTGCGCCGCAGGTCGTTGTGCATGTGCACCAGCGCCCAGTCCCAGTCGACGCCCGGCAGCCCCAACGCGCACAGGTCCGCGAGGAACGTGTGCGCCAGCGCCGACCCCTGGCGGCTGAACCGGTCGGCGCCGCGGGCCATCCGGTAGCCGATGGGGAGGTTGCCCTCCTCCTCGGCGATCTGCAGCAGCGCGTTCGCGAGCTCGACGGCGCGGTCGGGGACGAGCGCCGTGAGCAGCGGCAGCTGCGTGCGGTAGATGTCCCACATCGTCGACAGGTCGAACGCGAACGGCCCCGGGGTGGGCCAGAACGGGCTCTCGTCGGGGGCCAGGCACGGCTTGACGAGCGAGTGGTACAGCGCGGTCGCCATGACGGTCCGCCGGTCCGACGACGGCGTGTCGACCGCGACCTTGTCGAGGTGCTCGCGCCACACCGCCTCGGTGGTGGCGCGGCGGCGGTCGAACGCCTGCGGCCCGTCGCCGCACTCGCGGGCGAGCGTCTCGCGCGCCTGGTCCACGCCGCGCAGCGAGAACCCGAACCGCAGCTCGACGACCTGCCCCGGCTCGGTCGGCCCGGCCCACATGAGCCCGAACGGGCGCAGCGTCGTGGGGCGGATGCGGTCGAAGTCGAGGCGCGTGCCGCCGGGCATCAGGCGCCGGTCGTACCAGAGCATCTGCCGCCAGTGCGGGGCGTCGCACTCGACGCGCACGGCGAGCGGGGCGCCCTCGACGACGATCTCGCCCTCCGCGACCCCGGGGGCGACCGAGCCCAGGTGCGCGCGCAGCGGGACCGTGCGGCCGTAGGGGATGTCGAGCCCGCCGAGCGAGAAGTCGATGACGAGGCGGGCGTCGTGGTGCGCGGGGAACGTGTACCGGTGCACCGCCGACTTGGGCCCGACGGTGATCTCCGCGCGGACCCCCGACGACAGCGTCGCCGCGTAGTACCCGGGGGACGCCTCCTCGTCGACCACGTCCCACGTCTGCCCCAGGTCGTCCAGGGGCCGCAGCATCGGGGTCACGCGGAAGTAGTTGTAGTACTTGCGGATCGCCCCCGTGCCGGACTGCTGGAAGTGCGTGAACCCGCTGGCGACCTGCCGGTCGTGGAGGACCGGCGGCAGGCCCTCGGTGGACAGGTCGTAGCGCCCGTACCCCGTGGGGTAGGCGCCCGAGTACGCGCAGGCCGACACCATCCCGAGCGGGTACGTCGCACCGGGGTGCGTGTTGCCGACCTGCGGCTTGGGCCACCACCACGTCGCGGCCAGCCCGGACGCCGGCGGCAGGGACGTCCGCTCGGTGCCGATGAAGGGGTCGACGTGCTCGAGCACCGGCACCTCCCGCGTCCCTCGCACCGGCCCCGTGCACGGTCGGCACAGCGTGGCGCCTGGGGGGCGCCGCTGTCCATGACGTGCCGGTGAACGTTCCTCGACCGGCGGCTCGCCGGGCCCCGGCGCTCCGGGACCCGGCGACCGTACGAGCCCGGTGTGTCCCCCGTGTTGCCGCGAGGTCACGCCCCGCCCACGACTGCGGTCGATGCGTCACGCGTGCGGGTGCTGCGACCACCGCACTCGCGACGCATCCCCCGCAGCGGACGACGGGCGGGGCGGCGGGCGGGGGGCGGGGGTGGGGCGGTGGCGTGGGCGGTCGGTCAGAGGACGCGGGCCAGGGAGGGCAGGGCGGCGAGCGGGTCCGGCCCGGCGGGGAGCAGGACGGCGCTCGTGACACCCGCCTCGGCCAGGGCGGCCAGGCGGGCACGGACGGCGTCGGGCGTGCCCGCGAGCGCGAGCTGCGCGACCCACTCGTCGGGGAGGCGGGCGGCGAACTCCTCGCGGGTCGCGGACGACGCGCGCAGCGCGTGGAACTCGGCGGCGAACGGCAGCGGGTCGATGTGCACGGCCCAGTCCGGCTCGCCGATCCACGCGAGCGCGGGGCGCGCGGCCGCGTAGGCCGCGGCGGCGTCGTCGTCGACGGCCGCGACGTCGTACCCGGCGACCCGGTGCGGGCCGGACGGGGCGATCTGCGCCAGGGCGGCGCGCGCGTACTCCGGCGTCGTCGGCTCGGCGAGGACGGTGCCGTCGGCCACCCGCCCCGCTGCCGCGAGGGAGCGCGGTCCGCGCACGCCGGTGAGCAGGTCGGGGACGACCTCGGGCAGGGCGGACGGGTCGAGCGCGACGTCGACGAGCGCGAGCGGCGAGCCGGGTGCGCTCGTGACGGTCTCGCCGCGCAGCAGCGCGCGCAGGGTCGTGACGTACTCCTCGAGGAACGTCAGCGGACGCGCCGGCCACGCACCGACGGACCGCATCCAGTCCGGCATGCCGTGCCCGATGCCGACGTCCACGCGGCCGGGGAACAGCTGGGCGAGCGTGGCGACCTCCATCGCCGCGAACGCGACGTTGCGCACCGCCGCCGGCAGGATCCCGATGCCCACCCGGATCCGGGTCGTCGCCGCCAGCACCGCCGCGGTCTGCGCGACGCCGCCGCGGAACCCGAGGTCCTCGACGACCCAGAGCTCGTCGAAGCCGAGGTCGTCGGCCCGGCGGGCGAACGTCAGCACCTGCGTGGGGTCGAGGTCGCGCGGGAGCATCACGCCGACGGCGGGGGTACGTGTCATGCGCCCATGCCTACCGCACGGGGCGGCGTCCGGCGGCGACGACCGCGCCGAGCAGGGCCCCGCCCGTGAGGACCAGCCACACGACCGCCGGGTACATCGTCGCCCGCTGGCTGCCGCCCACCCCGAGCCCGACGTCGACGTCGACGACGTCCAGCACGGTGGCCGCCGCGCCCAGCCCGGCGAGGACGAGCGACGTCACCGCCCACACCCGGTGCCGGCGCAGCAGGGACGCCCCCGCGGCGAGCGCGGCCACGTTGCCGCCGACCACCGCCAGGACCGACCCGACGTTGTGCACGACGTACCGCGGCAGGCCGCCCACCGGCTCCGCGAGCGACCCCGGGACGAGGCCGACCCACACGACGCCGGTCGCGTGCGCCAGCAGCGCCGCGAGCACCCACGGCCGGGCGCGCGGCGGCAGCAGGTTGCGGAGCAGGACGGCGGCCGCCGCGACCAGCAGCCCGTGCACCACGAACGCGGCGTTCATGAGGGCGTGCCGCGGCGAGCACACGGTCCGCCCCGTCAGCTCCGCGCACTCCGCGAGGCCCAGGTCGCTCACGTAGTGGTTTGCGCGGCTGTACGGCACGACCTCCCAGGCGGACGCGACGACCTCCTCGACGACGAGCACCTGCGCGGTGGCGACGAGCAGCAGCGCTCCCGCGACGTGCCGTCCCCGGCCCCGCCCCCTGCCGCCGCCGTCACCCGTCACGCCCTCATCCTCACCACCCGGGCCCGCCTCGCGCGGCGAACCCGGACTTCGTCAGCACCACCCGGTGCTCGTCCTGACGAAGTCCGGCTTCGGCGGCGGCGGGGGCGGGGTGGGGGCGGGTCCGGTGGGGCGGGTGGCCGGGTGCGCGGTGGCGTGGTCGCGGCGAGGCGAGGACGATGCGTGCAGCGCGGTCCCGGCCGGCCGGGACCGGCCGGCACGGGCCCGCACCAGCCCCCCGGCGCCGCGTCCCGACGCGTGCGTCCCGACGCCCAGGAGGCGCCGTGCCCGACCCGCAGCCGCACGCACCCCGGCCGGAGGCGCCGACCGCGGCGGCCGCGTCCGCCGCGGACCCGACCGCGCGCCTCGACGCGCTCCCGGTCACGCGCCGGCACGTGCGCCTGCTCGTCGGCTCGGGCGTCGGCTGGACGTTCGACGCGATGGACGTCGGCCTCATCTCGTTCGTCATCGCCCAGCTCGGGGTCGTCTGGGGCACGCCGGCGTCGCAGCTGTCGTGGATCGCGTCCGCCGGGTTCCTCGGCATGGCGATCGGCGCCGCGCTCGGCGGGCTGCTCGCGGACCGGATCGGCCGGCGGCAGGTGTTCGCGCTGACGCTGCTCGTCTACGGCGTCGCGACCGGTGCGTCCGCGCTCGCCTGGTCGGTGGCCGCGCTCATGGCGCTGCGGTTCGTCGTCGGGCTCGGCCTCGGCGCGGAGCTGCCCGTCGCGTCGACCCTGGTCAGCGAGTTCGCCCCGCCGCGCATCCGGGGGCGGGCCGTCGTGGTGCTGGAGTCGTTCTGGGCCGTCGGGTGGATCCTCGCCGCCGTCATCGGGTACCTCGTGGTGCCCGTCGGCGACGACGGGTGGCGGTGGGCGCTCGCGCTCGGCGCGCTGCCGGCCGTGTACGCGGTGGTCGTGCGCCGCGGCCTGCCGGAGTCGGTGCGGTTCCTCGTCGGGCACGGACGGCACGCCGAGGCCGACGCGGTGGTGCGCGCGTTCGAGGAGTCCCCGGCGGTCGGCGGGGACGGGCGCACGGGTGCGCAGGTCCGCGACGCGGACCCTGCCGCACGGGAGGCGGCCGCGCGGGCGGTGGCGCAGGCGACGCCGCAGGTGGCGTCGCCCGGCGGGCAGCGCGCGGGCGAGGCCGGCGGGCAGGGCACGGGCGAGGCCGGCACGGGCCGTGCGGCACAGACGCGGCTGCGGCTCGCCGCGCTGTGGGCGCCGGACCTGCGCCGCCGGACGGCCGCCCTGTGGGTCGTGTGGTTCGCGGTGAACTTCAGCTACTACGGCGCCTTCATCTGGCTGCCGTCGCTGCTGGCGGCGGACGGCAACTCCCTGGTGCGGTCGTTCGAGTACACCCTGATCATCACGCTCGGGCAGCTGCCCGGGTACGCCGCGGCCGCCGTGCTCGTCGAGCGGTGGGGCCGCCGGCCCACCCTCGCGGCGTTCCTCGCCGGGTCGGCGGTGGCCGCCGGCCTGTTCGCCGCCGCGGACGGCACCGGCCCGGTGATCGCCGCGGGCCTGCTGCTCTCGTTCTTCAACCTGGGCGCCTGGGGTGCCCTCTACGCCGTGACGCCGGAGCTCTACCCGACGACGGTGCGCACCACGGGCGCGGGCTGGGCGGCCGGCGTCGGGCGGACGGCCTCGATCCTCGCGCCGCTCGCCGTGCCGCCCCTGCGCGAGGTCGGCGGCACGGGGCTGCTGTTCACGGTGTTCGCCGCCGTGTTCGTCGTCGCCGCGGCCGGTGCGCTCGCCCTGCCCGAGCGGGCCGGGGAGTCGCTGGACGCGTGACGACGGTGCGGGCGGGCTCATGCAGCTCGCCCCACCTGCCGATACGCCCCTCGTGACGACCTCGGACGGGCCCGCCCCCGGCTGGTACGACGACGGCGTGACGCCGCACGTCGAGCGGTGGTTCGACGGCCGGGACTGGACCGAGCGCACGCGTCCCGTCCCCGCACCGGCGGCGCCCCCGCCGCCCCCGCCCCCGCCCCCGGTGGCGCTCGTCACCGGGCAGACGTCCTGGCAGCCGGCGGCCCCGCCGCCCGGGTGGGCACCGGCCCAGCCCGCCGAACCGGTCGCGGCCGTCGCGCGCCCGGGGGGCACCGGTGGGTGGTCGCCGGCGGCCGGCTCCGCGCGCTTCGGGACCGCCCCGGCCCTCGCGGCGCCGCCCGTCGGAGCCGGCTGGTCCGCACCGGCCGGCGGCGCGGGCTGGGGGGCGACGCCGCCCGGCCCCGGCCTCGGACGCACCGCCGTCGGGGCGCCGGGCGGCTGGCCGGTCACGTCGCACCCGATCGCGGCGTGGATGCCGCCCGCCTACGCGCACTGGGGCTGGCGGGTCCTCGCGTACGTGCTCGACGACCTGCTCGCCTGGCTGCCGTACGGCCTGGCCGGCGTGTACGCGTTCGCGACCGCGGAGTGGACCGTCGACGCCTACGGGTACCCCGTGCGCCAGCCCACGCAGACCGCCGGCGTGGTGACGCTGGTCGCCGCGCTCGTGGGGCTCGCCGTGTGGGGCTGGAACCGCTGGGTGCGGCAGGCGCGGACCGGGCAGTCGCTCGGGAAGCGCGCGGTGGGCATCCGCCTGGTCTCGCAGGAGACCGACGCCCCGCCGGGCGTCTGGATGTGCCTCGTGCGGGACGTCGCGCACGTCCTCGACTCGTTCGTGCTCTACCTCGGCTGGCTCTGGCCGCTGTGGGACGCGAAGCGCCAGACGTTGGCGGACAAGGCCGTCAGGACGGTCGTGCTGCGCGACCCCGCCTGAGCGCCCGGCCGTCAGGCGCCGCGGTCGTCCTGGCCGGGCTCGGGCCGCACCTGCGTGACCTCGCCGTCCTCGACGCGCACCTCGGTGCCCGCCGCACCGTCGGCGTCCACGTCGCCGCCGGTGCTCCCGCGCTCCACCGTGCCGTGCTCGACCTCGACCTCGCCGGGCGCGACACCGCTGTCGAGGTCCTCCTCCGCCTGCGCGTCCAGCTCTGCGCTGACCCGCTCGCCCTCGGCGACGACCGCGTCGCGCTGCTCCTCGATCGCGGCGCGCACGCGCTCGGCCTGCGTCGCGAGGTCCTCCTTCACGGCGGTGACCGCCGCGTCCACCGCGGCGCGCGCCTCGGCCTCGGTGCGCTCGAGCTCGGCCGCGAGGCGCGCCTCCTCGGCGTGCAGCGACGCGCGGACCCGGTCGAACGCCTCCTCCACGGTCTGGGCGCCCTCGTCCGCGACGACGGCCGTCCCGCCGTCCGGGACCTGCCCGCCGTCGTGCTCCTGCACCTGCGTGTCCACCTGCTCGTCCACCGGTCCGTCCTCGCGCTCGTCCGTCATGGTCACTGCCCCAGCACCCACCCGTGCGGCTCGGCCAGCCGGCGTGCCTCCTGCGGGCCCCACGAGCCGCGCTCGTACGGCACGGGCTCGGGACGTCCGTCGCCGAGGAGCGGGGCGAACGCCCGCCACGCGGCGTCGAGGCCCGCGGGGGTGGTGAACAGCGTCCGGTCCCCGGCGAGCACGTCCTGCAGCAGCCCGGCGTACGGCGGCAGGGAGGTCCCCGGCACGTCGTCCAGCGAGAGCCGCACCGTACCGGTCTCCAGCTCCAGGCGCGGCCCGGGCTTCTTCACCGTGGTGACGAGGCGCACCTCGCCGGCGCCGGTCAGCGACAGCTCGAGGCGGTTGGGGCCGACGTCCTCGCCGAACAGGTGGTCGGGCGTGCGCAGCACGAGCGTGACCTGCTGCGCGGACGTGGCGAGCTGCTTGCCGGTGCGCAGCAGGAACGGGACGCCGCGCCACCGCTCGGTGTCGACCCAGAGCCGGGCGGCGACGTAGGTGTCGGTCGTGGACCCGTCGGCGACGCCGTCGATGTCGCCGTAGCCCTCGAACTGGCCCAGCACGACCTCGTCCGGGTCGAGCGGGCGGAACGCCTCGAGGACCTCCGCGCGGGCCCGTCCCAGGTCGTCGGCGGACAGCCCGGCGGGCGGCTCCATCGCGACCTGCGCCGCGACCTGGAACAGGTGCGTGACGAGCATGTCGAGCGCGGCGCCGGTCGCGTCGTAGAACTCGGCGCGCTGGTCGACGTCGAGGGTCTCCGGCACGTCGATCTGCACCTGCGCGACGTGCTGCCGGTCCCAGGCGCCGCCGATGAGCTCGTTCGCGAACCGGGACACGTGCAGGTTCTGCGTCGCCTCCTTGCCGAGGAAGTGGTCGATGCGGAACACCTGCTCCTCGTCGAGCGCCTCGTGCACGACCTCGTCGAGCTCGCGGAACGAGTCGGGCGAGGTGCCGTACGGCTTCTCGTAGACGACGCGGACGCCGTCGGTGAGGCCGTGGCGGGCCAGCGCCCGTGTGAGCGGCACGAACGACTCCGGCGGCACGGCCAGGTAGTGCACGACGAGCACGTCGCCGTCGCGGTCGCCCGTGAGCCGCTCGCGCAGGTCGGCCAGGACGTCCGGGAGCGTGCCGGGGTCGTCGTCGTCCTGGCTGACGTCCCGGCACCACGCCAGGTGCTCGAGGACGTCGTCGAGCGCGCCGCGGGACTCGTCGTCGCCGAACTCGTCGAGCGAGGACCGGACGACGTCGCGGAACTCCTCGACGTCGAGGTCCCGGCGCCCGGTGCCGACGAGGGCCCACCGGTCGGGCAGCAGCCCCCGTGCCCCGAGCGTCGCGAGGGCGGGGACCACCATGCGCCGCGACAGGTCGCCGCGGGCGCCGTGCAGGACGAGGACGAGGGGACGGTCGGACGGCACGGGCACCATCTCCGGAGGGCTCGGCCGACGTGGCGCCGGTGCGGGGCGCGCGGCACGTCGGTGCGGTCGGGGACCTCCTCGACGCTACGTGCGGCTGCCGACGGGCGCGCGCGCAGGGTCGGCGGGGCCGGCCGGCGGCTCTGGCACCGGCACGACGCTGGCGGTGGTCAGGCCGATGAACGCGCCGAGCCGCTCGAGCGTCTCCGCACGGCGCGGCAGGACGTGCGTGAGGCGCGTGCTGCGGACGACGAACGCCGCCCACTGCCCGCGCGAGACGGCGACGTTCAGCCGGTTGCGGTCGAGCAGGAAGTCGAGCCCGCGCGGCACCTGCGCCGGCGACGACGCCGCCGTGGTGACCACGACGACGGGCGCCTGCTGCCCCTGGAAGCGGTCGACCGTGCCGACGCGGGCGCCGCCGAGCCCGGCGGCCTCCAGCGCCTGGCGGACCGTGAACACCTGCGCGTTGTACGGGGCGACGACGAGCACGTCCTGCGGCTCCAGGGGCCGCTCGGACGCCCCCCCGCCCGCCGACGGGTCACGCCAGGTCCGCCCCACCAGGTCCCGCACGAGCCGCACGACGGCGTCCGCCTCCTCGAGGGAGCGGACCTTGTTGCCGTCGTGCTCGACGAGCACGCCGTGCACACCGGGGGCGACGCCGTCGAGCTCGCGCGCGGCGGCGGCGGGGGCGGCGGCGAGCCGGCCCTCGTACGACAGGGTCGACACGGCCGCGCACAGCGCGGGGTGCATCCGGTGCGTCACGGGCGGGAAGTAGCCGAGCGCGGGCGGCAGGGTGTCGTGCCCGTCGGACAGCCACCCGAGGGCGGACCGGTCGACCGGCTCCGGGTGGGTGCCCTGGCTGACCTGCGGGAGCTGCTGCGGGTCGCCGAGCAGCAGGAGGTTGCGGGCGGCGCCCGCCACGGCGAACGTCGTCGCGAGCGCCAGCTGCCCGGCCTCGTCGACGACGAGCAGGTCGAGCGGGGCGTCCGGCAGGCGACCGGCGTTCGCGAGGTCCCAGGCGGTGCCACCCAGCACGGCCCCGGCGCCGGGCGCGCCGCCGGGGTGCGAGCCCCAGAAGCCCGCGAACCCCTTGTCCGGCACCCACGTCCACGGCGCGTCCGGGTCGGCGACCCGACCGTCCTGCGCTCCGGGCGCCTTCTTGGCGATCGCGTCGGCCGGCACCCCGGCGCCCGCGACCGCGCGCAGCATGTTCTCGACGACGGCGTGCGACTGGGCGACGACACCCACGCGCCACCCGCGCGCGACCAGCCCCGCGACGACCCGCGCACCCGTGTACGTCTTGCCGGTGCCGGGCGGGCCCTGCACCGCGACGTACGAGTCGTCGAGGTCGAGCAGCGCGCGGGTCAGCACGTCGACGGCGTCGCCGGGGTCGGCCAGCGGCGGGATGGGGGCGCCCGACCGGGCGCGCGGCGGGACACGCCGGGCCAGGTCGAGGACCGCGCGGGTGGGCAGGCGGACGTCGTCCGCCGGGTCCGCGGGCACCCCTTCCAGCCCGGCCGCGACGTCCTCGGCGAGCACACGGATCGCGGTGCGCAGCGGCTGCGTGCCCAGCGGACCGGCGGGGGCGAGCGCCATCGGCAGGGCGTCGAACGCCTCGGACCCCTTCGGGCGTGTCTCCTCCACGACCAGGACGTCGCGGACGCGCCCGTCCCGCTCGGCCGCGGTGACCTCGAGCACCGTCATGCGCTCGCACCAGCCGCGCGGGCCGTCGGGCGAGGACTTCATGCAGTCCGGGAAGGGCGGGTCGTAGAGGCCGACGGCCTTGGCGCCGGCGCGCAGGTCGCTGCCGGGCTCGAGCCGGCCGGTCATCCGCAGCACGCGCCGCTCCACCTGCTTGCCCGGCGGCAGCCGCCACGCGTCGAGCACCTCGACGTCGTCCGCGACGAGCACGTTGCGGCGCTCGGCCCACTCGGCGGGGTCGGCCTTGAGGCGGTCGAAGTGGCCCCACCAGTACGGCTTGTCCTCGCGCTGGTGGTACCGCAGGGCGGCGGCGACGAGCGCGACCGCCTGCCGGCCCGGCGGGCGCACGACGCCCTCGTTCGGGCCGGGACCCGCGACGGCCATGAGCCGCTCCTCCAGCGGGTCCGGCTCCCCCAGCTCGGCGGCGCGCGCAGCGGCCTCCGGGTCCAGGACCGTGGCCCGCTGCGGCTCCAGGCCGGCCTCGGCGAGACGCGCGAGCAGCCAGTCGCGCAGCCCCAGCGTCGACAGGCAGTCGTAGCGGTTGTACGCCGCGATGGCGTCGAGGCGGTCCTGCCACTCGCCCTCGCGGCCGGCGTCGCGCGCGGCGACCGCCTCGGCGTACTCCACGATCGAGTCGGCGGCGTTCGTGACGCCGTCGCCGCGGCCCTGCGCCATGTACAGGGGCTCGAGCTTCTTCAGCGAGTACGACCGCTGCCCCGTCTGCACGCCGGCGCGCACGGCCGCGTACAGGTCGACGAGGACGCCCTCGCGCAGCAGCCCGTCGACCTCCGCCTCGCCCTCGCCGTGCCGCCCCGCGAGCCGCAGCAGCGCGACCTTCTCGTACGCCGCGTAGTGGTAGACGTGCAGGCCGGGGAAGCGGCTGCGGCGCTCGGCGAGGTAGTCGAGGAAGGCGCGCAGGGCGGTGCGCTCCTCGCCGCGGTCGTGCGCCCAGAACGCGCGGAACCGCGGCTCGGCGCCGGGGCGCTCGGGCGCCTCGACGACGCCGAACAGGTACTCCAGGCCCCACGCGTCCGGCTCCCCGGCGAGCGCGGCGTCGTACCAGAGCGGGTCGCCCTCGAAGTCGAAGAACACGTCGCCCGGGTCGGCCGGCGGCAGCAGCGCGGCGACCCGGTCCGGGTGCGGCACGGCCCACGGCACGTCGGTCGGGTGGGCGGGGTCGGCGTTGCGGCGCTCGAGGTCGACGTGCAGGCGCGCCTGGCGCAGCAGGCGCTGCACCTGCGCGGGGCTCAGCCCCTCGACGGCGAGGTCGTCGGGCGCGGCGGCGAGCGCGTCGACCGTCGTGATGCCGGCCCTGGCGAGCAGGGCACGCTGCCGCTCGTACAGACCGGCGACGAGCGTCGGGTCGCGCCGCTCCTCGAGCTCGGCGACGCACAGGGCGCACCGGCCGCACGCGGCCACGTCGGGGTCCCCCCACGCCACCGGGTCGCCGGCGGCGCGGTGCGCGTCGAGCAGCGCCTCGAGCCGCGCGCGCCGCTCGCGGTAGACGGGGACGAGGTCCGTGACGGCGTGCCTCGCCGCGGCGCCGTCGCCGAGGACGAGCACCACGTCCCGCGCCACGGGGACGCCGGCCCGCACGAGCTGGTCCGCGTAGGCCGCCACCTGCAGCAGCGCGGTCGGCTGCGCGTTGCGCGCGAGCTTGGCGTCCCGCACGCTCCACACGTCGCCGTCCGGCCCCGGCTCGCGCACGACGAAGTCCGCGCGGCCGACGAAGCGCCCGTCGAAGAACGCGGCCTGGTGGACGACGTCGGCCCGGGCCGCGAGACGGTCGAGCGTCGCCGCGTGCGCGGCCTCCAGGTCCGCCCGGGACGCGGGGTCGGACGCCCTCGGCACCTGGGCGACGCCGCCCGTGCGGCCGGGCACCCAGACCCCGTGCTCCGCGACGAGCCCCCGCAGCACCCGCTGCTCGTGCTCGTCGCCCAGGTGCGACACCCGCGCGAGCATCGCGTCGGCGTCCGTGACGGCCAGCGGCCCGCGCCCGAGCCGCGCGTCGAGCGCGCGCAGCACCGCGAACTCGCACTCCGCCGCGGCCGTCAGGTCGCTCGCGGAGTACGTCAGGGTGCCGTCGTCGAGCAGGATCACAGCGGCAGGCTACGTGCCGGGACCGACAGCGCCGCCGCCCGTCAGACGCCCGCCGAGGCCCCGCTGCGCTCCGGCTCCTCGTCGCCCGCGAGGGCCGCACCCGGCCGCGCGAGCCGCCCGGTGCGGCGCAGCCACCGCTCCAGCGGCAGCGTGACCAGCGGCGGGACCGCCGCCGCCAGCGCGAGCCCCGTCACCCACCACGGCCACCGCAGCCGCACGGCGGCGACCAGCGCGACGGCCACGTACACGAGGAACGCGCCGCCGTGCAGCCGCCCGAACACGGTGACGCCGAGCTCCGTCGTCTCCGTGACGTGCTTCAGGAACATCCCCACGAGGAGCCCCGCCCACGTGAACGCCTCGACGAGGGCGACGACGGCGAAGGCGCGACCGGTGCGGTCGACGGGCGTGCGCATGCGGGGGCTCCTGGGCGGTCGGGGGTGGTGCCTCCATCGTGCCCGACGCCGCGGGCCTGCACGGACGCGCACGGACCCCCACGGACCAGGAACCCCGCGGGGACCCCGCCCGTTGCGGCGGTCATGGGGCAGCAGCGCGCGGGCGACGACGGCGTGGCGAGGGCGGCGCAGCAGGTGCTGGCGCAGCAGGGTGGGACGGTCGAGCGTCCCGTGGGCGGGGGCTCCGACGGGACCGTGCGCGTCGCCTGGGTGCGCTCCGGCCCGCGGGGGGACGCGCCGCCCGTGCTCGTGCTGCCCGGCGGTCCCGGGCTCGCGTCGGTGCTGCCGTACGTCCCGCTGCGCGCCGACGCCGCCCGGCGCGGTCTCGACGTCCTCATGGTCGAGCACCGGGGCGTCGGCCTGTCGCGTCGCGACACCGAGGGCCGCGACCTGCCGGTCGCCGCCGTCACCGTCGCCGCCGTGGTGGAGGACCTCGCCGCGGTGCTCGACGCCGCCGGCGTCGACCAGGCGGTCGTGTACGGGGCGTCCTACGGCTCGTACCTCGCGCAGGCGTTCGGGGCCCGCCACCCGGAGCGGGTGGCGGCGATGGTCCTCGACTCCCCCGTGCACGCACCGGTGGACGACCTCGCGACGGCGCGCGCCCACCGGCGGCGGCTGCTGTGGGACGGCGAGGACCCCGCCCTCGCCCCGGTCGCGGCGGCCGTGCGGGCGCTGGCGGACGACGTGCCGCCCGCCGAGCTCGGGCACGTCGTGCAGGTGGTGCACGAGTTCGCCGGCCCCGAGGTGCTGCACCGCCTGCTCCTCGCGCGCCGCGCCGGCCGGCTGCGGGCGGTCTGGGACCGCGTCGCGACGCTCGGCTCGGGCGAGACGGAGGGCAGCGGCCAGCCGTACGTCATGGAGCCGGACCTGGTGGCCGGGATCATGTACGGCGAGGTGGGCTCCGGCCTGCCGCCGGACGGCCTGCCGCTCGACCCGCAGCTCACGTTCGCGGACGCGGCCGCACGGCACGTGGCCCGGCACGGCGTCCCGGCCGTCGCCGACCGCTTCGACCTGCCGGCCGCGGTCCCGTGGTTCACCTGGCCGACGGCCGTGGTGTCCGGCGACCGGGACCTGCGCACGCCCCGCCCGGTGGCCGAGCACGTCGCGGCGGTCGACCCGGACGCGGTGCTCGTGCCGCTCGCGGGCACCGGACACAGCGCGCTCGACACGCACCGGCGCGCGGCCCTCCACGTCGCCCACGCGGCCGCGGTCGGCGCCGTGCACCGCCTGCCCGCCCTGGCCGACCGGCTCGCGGCCCTGCCGCGGCGCGGGCCGTCGCGGCACGTCGGCACCGCGATCACCGCGGTGGTGCGGGCGACGACGCGGCGCCCCTGACGGCGCGCTCAGACCCGCTCGGCCGCCTCCAGCGCCGCCACCACCGCGTCGCGGTCCGACGCCGGGAGGCCCTGCACCGGGCGTGGCAGGCACGGACCCTGGACGAGCCCGCGGCGCTCCGCGAGCGCGGCGGCGACCCGGACCCCGCCCTGCGCGGCCAGGACGTCGAACGCGGGGCGCAGCGCGGCGGTGAGCGCGTCGACCGTGGCGTGGTCGCCGGTGCGCGCGGCGTGCGCGAGCCGCACGGCCGTGGCCGGGACGACGCCCGCGAGCACCGACCACCACGTGTCGGCACCCGCCGCGAGCGCGATGGCGGCGTACGCGTCGCCGGAGAACCCGACGCCGACCTGGGCCGGCACGAGCGTCCGCAGGTGCGCGAGGCGGGCGCTCACCGCGGCCACGTCGCCCGGCGCACCGGGCACCTTGACCGAGGCGACGTGCGGCAGCGCGGCGACGCGCGCGAGGAGGTCGTCGCTGAACGCGACGGACGTGGTCCGCCGGTTCTCGTAGGGGACGAGCGGCAGCGGGACGCGGTCGGTGACCTCCGCGTACAGGTCGACCACCTCGTCGTCGGTCAGCGGCTGGTACGACACGGGCACGAGCAGCAGGCCCGCGGCACCGGCCTCGGCGGCGTCCTGCGCGTGCGCCAGCACGTCCGACGTCCGCAGCGCGCTGACGCCCGCGAGCAGGGGAACGTCGCCGACCTCCTTCGCGGCGCGGGCCACGACGGCGCGCCGCTCCTCGCGCGCGAGGTACGGCCCCACGCCGGTGGACCCGAGGACGCAGACCGAGTCGACGCCCGCTCCCGCGGCACCGGCGACGAGCCGGCCGAGGGCGTCCTCGTCGACCCGGTCGTCCCGCAGCGGGGTCAGGGGGAAGGCGCTCACTCCGGCGAACATCGGCTCTCCTCGGGACGACGGCGGACCGCCGTCCGGCCCGGTGCCCCACCGTGCCAGGTCGGCACGCGTCCCCGCGGCCCCTGTCCGCGACGACGCCGGACCTCGTCAGCACCGGCCGCCCCTGGTGCTGACGAACCGCGGGCTCGGCGGGCCCCCCGGGCGGTGGTCAGGTCTCCCGGTGCATCCAGGGGGTGTACGTGATGCCCACGAGCAGCCCCTCCGGGCTCTGCAGGCGAGCCGAGGTCTGGCCCCACGGCTCGTCGTGCGCGTCGACGAGGACGTCGTGCCCCGCACCCCGCAGCTCGGCGACCGCGTCCGCCACGGCCTGCACGGACTGCACGTCGAGCTCGATCCAGGCCTGCGGCACGGGACGGTCGGCGGGCCACTCCGGCCGGCCGAACGTCGCCTGCGCCGCCTGCGCCAGCGGCCACCGTGCGAACGCGCGCGCCCCGGGCAGCTCGTCGGTCGAGAAGTACCCCGGTGCGACCTCCGCGAAGCTGATCCCCAGCGCGTCGGCCCAGAACGTCCCCGCGGCGGCGTCGTCCCGCGTGATCGGCCCGAAACCCGCGACGAACTCGACGTGCACGTCGGCCTCCCCCGCCTCCACGACGCGGACCTCGCGCCGCTGCGCCCAGCGTGCCCCGCCGGAGGCGCCGGCGTCGACGCCGTGCCCGAACCGTGACGCAGCGCCCTCGGGACGGCCGGGCGCGGCGGTCAGCCGTGCGCCCGGCGGGCGACGCCCTCGGCGTACGCGTCCCGGATCACTCCCTCGGCCGGCTTGCCGTACGGGCAGTAGTCGTCGTTCGCCGCGGCCTCCGCCTCGGCGTACAGGCGGGTCGGCCAGTCCCAGAGCATGAAGCCGCCGACCCAGTCGCGCCGGGCGCAGGCCGCGAACGCGGCGCGGTACCAGTCCGCCTGCGCCTCGCCGGACGGCGCCCCCGGCAGGGCCCAGTCGTTGGGCAGCGCGGGCGACCCCTCGCGGCTCGGGCAGCCGGCCTCGAGGAAGAGGAACGGCTTGCCGACGCGGCGCACGACGGCCTCGACGCGGTCGAGCTGCGCCTCCCAGTCGTCCACGGGGTAGTAGCCGGACGACGAGACGACGTCGACCGCGTCCCACCAGCGGACGTTCCCCTCCTGGTACTTGTCGCAGTTGTAGGTGACCAGCCCGGGGTACACCTCGCGCACGGCGGCGACGAGCGCGCGCCACTCGTCCTCGCGCTTGTCGGACTGGACCATCTCGCAGCCCACGCACACCATCGCCACGCCCTCCTCCGCCGCGATGCGGGCGTAGTGCACCTGGAACTCCGTGTACGCGGCGAACCACTGCGCCCACGTCGGCTCGCAGGGCACGTCCTCGTCGAAGAAGGCGATGTGCGCGCGCCACGTGCCGTTGCGGACGTTGACCACGGGCTTGAGGCAGACCTGCAGGCCGCGGGCGTGGGCGGCGCGGATCGCGGTGCGGATCTCGTCGTCCGTCGGCGTGGGGGCGTCGCGCCACGCGATCGTCGTGGACTGGGCGGTGTCCTGCAGGGCGGAGAACGCGAGCGTGACCCACGTGACGCCCAGCCGGTCCACCATCGCGTCCAGGGACGCCTCCGCGTCGGCCCCCGTCCACGTCCCCCGCCCGCCGCCGGTCCAGCCCCACGTCATGCCCGCCGCGTACCCGGCGAGCGGGCCCAGGTCCGTCCCGGTGGTCGTGCTCGTGCTCGTCACGTCGTCTCCCTCGACCTCGTCGTCGCCCCACTTTATTCGGTGGCCGAAAGAAGTCCAGGGTCGCCGCTCGGCGTGCGGGCTCCCGGGCCGCTGCTGACGATGGGGTGCATGGCTGACCAGACGACGAACCAGGACCCCCGCTCCCAGTACCCCGGCCCCGAGGCCCAGTCCGGCGAGACGATCGAGCACCCCGGTCGTACGGAGGACATGCCGCAGGAGCCGGACCACGGCGAGCAGACGTACCGCGGCTCCGGCCGCCTCGAGGGCCGCAAGGCGCTCATCACCGGTGGGGACTCCGGCATCGGCCGGGCCGTCGCCATCGCTTACTCCCGCGAGGGCGCCGACGTGGCGATCGTGTACCTCCCGGACGAGGAGGAGGACGCGCAGGAGACCGTCCGCCTCGTCGAGGAGGCCGGGCGCAAGGCGCTCGCGATCCCCGGCGACATCCGCGACGAGCAGTTCTGCTCGGACCTCGTGCAGCGCACCGTCGACGAGCTCGGCGGGCTCGACATCCTCGTGAACAACGCCGCCTACCAGATGGCCCAGCCGGGCAGCCTGGCCGACATCACGACCGAGCAGCTCGACCGCGTCTTCAAGACCAACCTCTACGCGATGTTCTGGATCACCAAGGCCGCGCTGCCGCACCTGAAGCCCGGCTCGGCGATCATCAACACGAGCTCGATCCAGGCGTTCGAGCCCAGCCCGCCGCTGCTCGACTACGCGACCACCAAGGCCGGCATCCTCAACTTCACCAAGGGCCTGGCCCAGCAGGTCGCCCAGCAGGGCATCCGCGTCAACGCGGTCTGCCCCGGCCCGATCTGGACGCCGCTGATCCCGGCGACCATGCCCGACGAGAAGGTCGAGTCGTTCGGCGGGGACACCCCGCTCGGCCGCGCCGGCCAGCCCGCCGAGATGGCGCCCGCGTACGTGTTCTTCGCGTCGCAGGAGTCCAGCTACGTGACGGGCGACCGCATCGTCGCGACGGGCGGGAAGCTCGCCTGATGCGCGTCGCGGTCGTCGGCGGGCACGGCAAGGTCGCGCGGGCCCTCATCCCCCTGCTCGTCGAGCGGGGGGACGAGGTCGTCCCGCTCGTGCGCAAGCAGGAGCACGCGGACGAGCTGCGCAGCCCCGGCGTCGAGCCGCGCCTGCTCGACATCGAGGCGCAGGACGCCGACGCGTTCGCCGAGGCGTTCGCCGGGACGCAGGCGGTCGTCTTCGCGGCGGGCGCCGGGCCCGACGGACGCGCCGACCGCAAGCGGACCGTCGACCTGGAGGGCTCCTTGAAGTCGATCGAGGGCGCCCGGCGGGCCGGTGTCCAGCGGTTCGTGCAGGTCTCCGCGATCGGCGTCGACGAGCCGCTGCCGGACGACACCGGCGAGGTGTGGAAGGCGTACGTGGAGGCCAAGCGGGACGCCGACGCCGCCCTGCGGGCCTCCGACCTCGCCTGGACGATCATCCGGCCCGGCGGCCTGACCGACGACGACCCCGTCGGCACGGTGCTGCTCTCGGAGTCGGCGCCCCGGGCGCAGGTGCCCCGTGCGGACGTCGCCGCGGTCGTCGCGGCGTGCCTCGCGGAGCCGGCGAGCGTCGGCAGGCAGTGGGAGCTCGTGACCGGCGACGTGCCGGTCCGCGAGGCGGTCGCGGCCGGCTGAGCCGGCGGCCGCACCCCGGCGGTCACGCACCGCGAGCACGGCGATCTGGTCGTTCGGGACGACCAGATCGCCGTGCTCGTCCGGCTCGGGCGGCTCAGTCGGCCGTGCCGACCTCCGCCGCCCCGCTGCCGACCGGGCGGGTCCGGGTGCCGCGGCGCGCGGTCAGCGCCGCCGCGCCCGTGCCGAGCAGGCCCAGCGCGACGAGCAGCGCGAAGACCACGTCCGCGCCGGTGTCGGACAGGCGGGCGGGGAACTCACCCGTGCCCGGCACGAGGCCCGCGGCGACGCCGCCACCGGCACCGGCACCCCCACCGCCGCCGGCACCGCCGGACGGCGCGGCGAGCACCGTGAAGGACGCCGACGCCGCCGGCAGGCCGGCCGACGTCACGACCAGGGAGTGCGCACCGGGCGCGAAGCCGGCCGGCACGGTCCAGGTCACGAGCACCTCGCCGGACGCGTCGGCGGTGAACGTGCCGAGCGCGACCGGCTCGGACCGCACCGTGACCTCGACCTCCTGCCCGGGCTCCAGCCCGGACAGCCGCGCCCGCAGCTCCTCGCCCTGGCGGACCTCGGTGCCGTCCAGCTCGATCGACACCCACGCGGGCGCCGCGGACGCGGGGACCGCGCGGCCGAGGGCCGCGGGCGAGACGGGGCTGTTGGCCTGCACGTACGCGACGGACGCGGCCAGGTCCACCTGCCCCGAGTCCGCACGGGACGCACCGGCCGCGAGCGCGGTGAAGCCGTCGCCGCCGGAGGCGAGGAACGAGTTCGCCGTCACGCGGTACGTCGCCGCCGGGTCGACCCGCCGGTCGCCGACGCGCACCTCGACGACGCGCTGCCCGACCGGGGCCGACTCGTCGTAGCTGTACGTGACGTTCGCGGACAGGCCGAGGTGCAGCCGGGTCCGGGGCGCGTCCGGCGTGCCCCACTGCTGCTCGAGCAGGTCGACGAGCTGCTCACCGGTCAGGTCGACCACGACGAGCGTGTTCGCGAACGGCTGCACGTCGGCCACGGCCCGGTAGGTGACGGACCCGTCCGGCCCGGCGACGAGGTCGGCCCGCAGGCCGCCCGGGTTCATCACCGCGAGGTCGGCCGGGGTGCCGCCGAAAGCCGGGTTCGCGGCGCTCGTCGCCCACAGGTGCATGTCCGCGACGAGGTTGCCGAGCGGCGACTCCAGGCCGCGGTCGACCTCGCCGGCGGCGTTGCGCGCGCGCAGCACGTCGGCGGTGAGCGAGCCGACGACGACCGAGCCGAGCTCGGCCGCCTCCGCGACGGCCGCGTCGACGACCTCCTGGACCGCCGGGTCGGCGGGGTAGGCGGGGGCGCCGTCGACGACCATGGGCAGCAGGTCCTGCGACGCGGCGACGACGCGCCCGGCCGCCGGGTCGTACGTCAGCTCGACGCGGGCCAGGTTCTGGCCGTACTGCCCGCCCTGCACGACGGGCCGCGGGACGTCGCTGCCCGCCACGGGGAACGCGCACGCGTACGACCGGTGGGTGTGCGCGGAGAAGATCGCGTCGACGTCCGCGGACGTGTCGCGCACGACCCGGCCGAAGTCGCTGTCCTCCGCGGCCACGGCCGTGCAGTCGCCGACCTCGGCGCCGTCGTGGACGAGCGCGACCGTGACGTCGGCGGCGTCCTGCTCCTCGATCTCGGCCGCGACACGGTCGAGCGCGGCGACGGGGTCGCCGAAGTCGAGGCCCGCGACGCCGGACGGGGACACGAGCGTGGGCGTGGCGGCCGTGACGACGCCGACGAACGCGACGCGCACGCCCGAGCGCTCCACCACCTCGTACTCGGGCAGCACCGGCTCGGTGGTGCCCGCGCGGTACACGTTCGCGCCGAGGTAGGGGAAGTCCGCGAGCGGCTGCACCCGGTCGGTGAGGTCGTCGAGGCCCTGGTCGAACTCGTGGTTGCCGACCGCGGAGACCTCCAGGCCCGTCGCGTTGAGCACGTCGATCGTCGGGACGTCCTGGGCGATCATCGACGGGAAGGTCGACGCGCCGATGTTGTCGCCCGCGGACACGAACACGGTGTCGGGGTTCTCGCCGCGCAGCTGCTGCACGGCCCCGGACAGCACCGCGGCACCGGCCACGCCGCCGCGCAGGTCGGCCTCGAGGCGGCCGTGGAAGTCGTTCGTGCCGAGCAGCTGCAGCTCGACGAGGTCGTCGTCGGCCGGTGCGCCGGTCCCGACGGCGAACAGCGTCGTGGTGCCGGACACCTCGTTGCCGACCGCGATCATCGGCTCGCCCGTCGGCGAGTCCGCCGCGGGCACGAAGGCGATCGACTCGGGGCCGAGGTCGCCGGCGGCAGCGAGGTCGCCGCCGTCCTCCACCGAGACGGAGAAGTCGCGGTTGTTGACGTAGCTGACGAAGGACGCGTCCCGCGGGTCGGTCACGTCGTAGACGGCCACGCCGCCCACCCGCTCGAACCCGACGAAGGCGTAGGTGCGGCCGTCGACCTGGCCGACGGCGATCGCCTCGGGCTCGGGGCCCTTGTCGTCGCTGCGCCCCTCGAGGTTCGACTCCGAGTGGTTCGAGTTCACGAACTCCGGGGCCGCGGCGTGGGTGACCTCCTCGAACGAGGAGCCCGAGTCCCAGACGCGCTCGCCGTCCGTCGTCCAGATCGAGAACGAGCGCGAGCCGAACGCGTACAGCTCCTCGTAGCAGCTCTCGTCGGCGTTCAGGCCCGATGCGGTGGAGACGTTGAGGCGGCCGAGGTCGGCGTCGCCGGTGAGGCCCGCGAGCGGGGCGCAGACCGGTGCGAGGCCGTCCTTGCCGAGGTCCTTCACGCGGGCCGGCTCGGCGTAGTCGCCCCACTCGCGGGCGTCGCCCTCGTTCGCGGTCACGAGGTAGGTCACGCCGCCCGCCTGGTACGACGCGATCGCGTCCGGCTGGTGCAGACCGCGCAGCCCCTCGTAGGTGCGCAGGCGGAACCCGCCGTCGCGGTCCGACGGGTCGAGCGGCACCGTGCCGTGGTCCTGGGAGCCGAGGGCGTGGATGCCGGTGACGCGGGCGTCGTCGAGGTCGACGGTGGCGATCGCGTTCGCCTCCTGCAGGGTGACGTACGCGGTGGAGCCGGCGACCGTGACGTACTCCGGCTCCAGGTTGAGCGACGGCACCAGCGGCGGGGCACCCGGGTCGGTGGGCCCGAAGACGCGGACGCCGTCCGGCAGCGCGCCGGGTGCGTCGAAGTCCTCGAAGCCGACCGTGCGGACCGCCTCCTGCGAGGGCGCCGCCACGTCCGAGGGCAGCGCGACGACGCTCACCGACCCCGGCGGGTCGACGGCGTACGCGTCGTCGGGCTCGCCCTCGTCGGCGGTCACGGCCCACGCGCCGTCGGGCGAGACGGCGACGCTGTCGGGCTGCGCGCCCACCCGCACCGCACCGAGCGCGCGGAGCGTGTCGGCGTCGAGGAACAGGAGCCAGCCGCGCTCGGTCTTCGTGGCGTGCTCGACGGCGACGACGACGAGCCCGTCCGCGCGCACGGCGACCGAGTTGACGGCGGCCCCGGCCGGGATCGCCGCGTCGAGGGCGTCGGCGACGTCCGCGACGGCGATCGTGCCGACCTTCGCCGGCGCCGTCGGGTCGGACGCGTCGAGCACGTCGACCTCGCCCGACAGGGCGTTCACGACGAACAGCCGCTGCGTGCCCGCGTGGTACGTCACGATCTCGGCGGCCGACTCGGCGAACACGCCCGTCTCGTAGGTGCCGAGCGGGGACAGGGTCACGGCGGCGTCGGGGGCGGCGTGCCGCACCGGCTCGGCGACGAGGTTCGCCGACGCGGGTGCCAGCAGCGCGGGCACGAGCCCGGCGGTCAGCAGCGTCGTCGCGGCGACGGTCGCGGTCGCACGTCGGCGGCGGGGACGGGGCGCGCGGGGGCGCAGCTCGCTCACGGGAGTCCTTCCTCCACGGGTGCCGGCGGACCCGGCGGGACGGACGGACGCTAGGGGCCTCGGCCGACCGGGACCCCGACGACGGGAGACGGCCGGGTGAACGTCGGGTGACCCGCGTGCCTAGCGCACGAACCCCGCGCGCAGCGGCCCGCCGAGACGCTCGAGCTGGGGCCGGGCCGCGGCGAGCACCTGCTCCGTGTCGCCCGCGGCCAGCGCGGCGCCGAGCGCGTCCGCCACGTCGGCGTCCCACGACCGCAGGCGCCGCACGAGCCACTTCCCGTACCCCAGCCACCGCCCGTGCGCGAGCAGGAGCAGCTCGGCGAGGGACGTGACGACCGTGGCGCGCAGCACGGCCGACTCCGCGGGGTCCGTGGCGTCCGCGAGGTCGTCCACCAGCGCCGTCAGGTGGTAGCGGCGCGTGTCCAGCGCCGCGCGGTCGACGCGCGGTCCGGCGTCCAGCACGTCCGCGGCCCACGCCCGCAGGCCCGCGTAGGACGGGCCCGTGCGCACGGGCACACCCGTCGCGAGCATCACCAGGACCACGGGTCGGCAGTCCTCCACCTCGCGGCGCGCCCACTCGCGGTACCCCGCAGCCGTGTACGCGAACACCTCGACGGGCCGCCCGTCCCGCTCGTCGGTGAAGGCGGCGCTGCCGCTCCCGTCGGGGAACATCGCGTCAGGGCCCAGGACGAGCAGGTCCACGTCGCTCGTCGCGGTCGACGTCCCGGCCGCGCTGCTGCCCGCGACCACGACGGTGTCGGCGGCCGGCAGGCGCGCGGCGAGGACGTCCTCGGCGATCCGACGGACGTGCGGGGGCACCGGGTTCATGGCGGGAGCGTCACCGACCGGCACCGTCGGGCGCCACCGGATACCCGCAGCAGGACCATTGCGCGCTCGGCGGTCCGCACGAGGCCCGGTGCGCCGTCTCGTCCCTTCCGACGACGCGGGCCGCGCGCCACGCTCCCTAGCGTCGGCACGTGCCGACCCCACCTGCCGCACCACCGCACGCCCGCGCCGGCGTGACCCTCGCCGTCGCCGTGGGCGTGCTCGCCGCGGCCGCCCTCGTCGTGCTGCTCGTGCTGAGCCCCGCGGGCGTGCGCGAGTCCGCCGACCCCGGCGCGCCCACCGTGCCGTACTGGGCGGTGCTGCTGCCCGCGGCGGTCGCGGTGCCGCTCGTCCGCCTGCTCCCCCCGCGCACGCCCGACCTGACGCCGGCCGTCGTCGACCGGCCGCGGCTCCTGGTCGCCGTGACGGCGATGCTCGCCTGCGCTGTCGTGCTGCCCGTCGTCGTCGCGGCGGGCGGGCTCGCGCGGTCCGAGGGGTACCACCTCGCGAAGCTGGTCCTGCTCCTCGCGCTGCCGGGGCTCGTGGTCGTGCTGACGCGGGGTGCCATGCACACCGTTCCCGCGCGGGGCGGGTGGCGGTGGTGGGCGCCGGCGGTCGTCCTGGTCGCCTGGACGCTCGTGTCCCAGGCGGCGCCGTGGGTCGAGGTGCCCGACTACTCCGGCCTCCCGGTCGAGCTCGTCGTGACGGCCGCGGTGGCCACGGCGCTGACCGCGAGCGTCGGCGAGGAGGTGTTCTACCGGATCTGGCTGCAGACGCGGCTCGAGGCGCTGCTCGGGCGGTGGGGCGGCATCGCGGTGGCGACGCTCGTGTTCGCGCTCATGCACGTGGGTGCCCGGCAGGGCCAGGGGCCCCTCGTCGAGGTGGCGGCGGCGCTCGTGGTGCAGGGGTCGTTCGGGCTCACGGTCGCCTACCTGTGGTCCCGCTACCGCAACCCCTGGCTCACGATCGCGGTGCACCTCGTCTCGAACGGCTTCCTCGTGGTCGTCGCGCTGGTGGGGTGAACGTCACCGTCCGTTATGCCCTCTTTGGTTGCACCCGCCCTCCTGTCCGTGGCTCCCTGTTCCCGGCCCTCGACCGGGGGTCACCACCAGGGGGGAAAGGGAACAGCCATGCCCGCACGTCCGCTGATCGTCGCCGTCGTCGCCGCCCTCGTCGCCGGGACGGGCACCGGGGTCGCCGTCGCCGCCGATCCGGCGCCCGGCACCGACCTCGCCCGTCCGGCGCACCAGGGCACGCCGACGAAGGCCGAGATCCGTCGCCTGTTCACCACGTGGAACGCCGCGCTCGCGACGGGAGACCCCGAGCGGGTGGACCACCTGTACGCCGACGACGCCGTGCTGCTGCCGACGCTCGCGCCCGGTGTCCACGACACGAGCGCCGAGCGGATCGGCTACTTCGAGCACTTCCTGGCGAACGACCCCTCCGGGTCCGTCGACGAGGGGGTCGTGCGCGTCCTCGGCAAGGACGTCGCCACGTACTCGGGGCTGTACACGTTCACGTTCGCCGCGACCGGCGACGTCGTCCACGCGCGCTTCACGTTCGTGTACGAGCGCGATCACGGCGGCTGGGAGATCGTCGAGCACCACTCGTCCCTCGTCCCCGGCGCGTGACACCGGGAGGCCCCGCGGACGCGACCGCCCGCGGGGCCTCCCGGTGGGCGTGGGGGGTCAGGTGGCCGCCAGCTCCCGTGCGCGCAGCAGCACGGCGTCGAGCATCTCCGGCGTCAGGCGCCCCGTGAAGGTGTTCTGCTGGCTCACGTGGAAGCACCCGAGCAGGGTGAGCGCGCGGTCGTCGTCCGGGTCCCGGCGGCCCAGCACCACCTCGGCGCCGTGCGCGAACGCCGGTCGCGGGCGCGGGACCTCCCAGCCCTGCTCCGCGAGCGTCGTCAGGACCGCCTGCCAGCCGAACCCGCCGAGCACCACGAGCACGTGCGCGTCCACCAGCTCGATCTCGCGCGCGAGCCACGGCCCGCAGGTGCGGCGCTCCTCGGGCGTGGGCGCGTTGGCCGGCGGGGCGCAGCGGACGGGCGCGGTGACGCGGACGTCGGTCAGCGTCAGGCCGTCGTCGGCGCTGACGGACGTCGGCTGGTTCGCCATGCCGACGCGGTGCATGGCGGCGAACAGGAAGTCGCCCGACCGGTCGCCGGTGAACATGCGACCCGTGCGGTTGGCCCCGTGGGCGGCGGGCGCCAGCCCGACGACCTGGACCCGCGCGCGCGGGTCGCCGAAGCCCGGCACCGGCCGCGCCCAGTACGTCTGCCCGCGGAACGACGCGCGCGGCTCGGCGGCCACGGCCTCCCGCCACGCGACGAGCCGCGGGCACGCGAAGCAGTCGACGACGCGCGCGTCGAGCGTCGCGAGGTCGGGCGCGGTGCCGGCGGCCGTCGCGACGTCGGCGGCGCTGCGCGGGACGTCGACGGGGGTCATCGGCCCATCATCACCGCGCCCGTGCGACGGCGCCCCCCGCGACGAGCGGGCGTGCCGGGGGGCCGGCGTCGCCCGTCAGCCGAGAGCGGGCTCGGCCGGCGGGAAGAGCGGCAGACCGTCGGGGTGCCGGTACGACGCGACGAGCTCGTCGACGTCCCGGCCCACCACCCGGACGACGGTGTCGACGCCGATCGAGCCGAGCCCTGCCACGACGTGGTCGCCGGGCCAGCGCACCGCCCAGCGTCCGTCGACGTCGCGGTACGGGACGGCGCCGGGCGTGGGCGCCCCCCGTGTGCTCGTCATCAGGGCGGGCAGGCGGTGCGCCGCGCGCCAGGCCGGCCCGACGGCCGTCAGCAGGACCACCTCGACGCCCTCGAGGACGTCGCTCGTCGCCTCCACGTGGACCCGGTCGCGCGACCTGCGCGTGAGGGTCCAGCCGTCCGGCGTCCTCGCGACCGTGTACCCGATCTCCGTCTCCTCGAGCACGGTCGCGTCCGGACGGTGCACGACGCGCAGACCGGACTCCTCGGCCAGGCGCACGACCGACGGGTGCACCAGCGCGCCGGTCGCGTCGGAGGACCTCACCGCGACTCGGTGACGGGGAACGCCGGCAGGCCGTCCGGGTCGCGGTAGGACGCGACGAGCGTGTCGACGTCGTGGGCGAGGGTGCGCACGAGCGTCGCCGCCTGCACGGAGTCGAGCTCGCGCGCGACGTGCCCGTCCCACCGCACGTTCCACCACGTCACCGGGTCCTTGACGACCTCGGCGCCCGCCAGCGGCTCCCCGCGCCGCACCGTGACGATCGGCGGCAGCCCCTGGGCGCTGCGCCACACCGCACCGACCGTGGTGACCACGAGGCGCTCCGGCGCGTCGACGGTGTCCGAGACCACCTCGACCTCGGGGTCGCCGTCGCGCAGGGTGCGCGTCAGCGCCCAGCCGCCCTCGACGGGAGCCAGCGCGAGCGTGCTCTCGACGCTCGAGAACCGCACCGCGGCGCCGTCCTGCGCGACGCGCAGCCCCGACTCCTCGGCGAGGCGCAGGAGCGAGGCGTGCACCGGCGGCGTCACTGGAGGATCCCCGCGTTGATGAGCTCCGTCACCGGGACCGTCTTGTTCTTGTCGTTGAACACGAGCACCTGCATCCCTCCACCGGGCTGCCCGAACGCGGGCGCGATCTCGCTGACCTGGATGCGCCACCCGTCGGGCAGGTCACCCGCGAGGCGGTAGGCGTCGACCGGGTCGTCCAGCGACGACGGGAAGAGCGCGCGGTCACCCCACGGCGCACCCGGCGGGAAGCCGAGGTACGAGCCGTCCGGCAGCCCCACCCGGTCGAGGCCGTCGCCGTAGGCGTTCCGGAAGTCGCTCGTCGACGTGAACTCGTGCTTGGACCCGGGCACCGCGCCGTCGTTCGGGGGCCAGCGGATCGTGCCGTCCGCGTGCGTGAACCGCTCGAGGAACTCCTTCTCGGTGAACGGGCGGCCCGTGTCGGGGTTCGTCCCCCACGGGTGCGCCGCGTCGCCGCCGAGCTTCGCGACGTCGGAGCTCGTGTGCGTGGCCGGCGCGTTGTCCGGGTGGAACGACGTGCCGGCGTCCGTCCGCGGCTCGCCGTAGTGCGGGTCCGGGTTGCGGTCCGGTACCGCGGTCGCGCCGTCGGGCAGCGGCCGTGCACCCGGGTCGGGGACGGTGGGGTCCGGGGTCGTCGGGTCCGGGGTCGTCGGGTCGGTCACGGGGTCCGGTTCGGGCCTCGTCGTGCCCGCGTCCGGCTCCCCGGGCCGCCCGCCGTCGGGCCCGCCCGCTCCCGGCCGTCCGCCGACCAGGTCGGCGTCGGGTGTGACGAACTGCTGCGCGTCGGGGCCCGGGCGCACGGGCGTCCCGCCCGGCGCACCGCCGCCACCGGGCACGGTGCCGGCACCGGGTCCACCGGGGACGTCGGGGCCGCCGGAGACGACCGGTCCCGTCGGCACCGACGGGCCGGTGGGCGTCCCGGGGTCGCCGCCCGGGGCCGTGCGGCCGGGCCCGGCGGGACCGGTCGGCGGCGTGGCGCCGTCCCCGCGCGGGGCGTCCGGCGTGCGCGGCGCGTCGGGGCCCCGCCCGCCGCGGAACAGGTCGTCGAACAGCCGGCCGAGGTCGTCGAACAGCCGGCGCAGGCCGCTCAGCAGCTCGTCGAGGTTGCGGAACGAGGTGAGCAGGCGCGTGACGTACGAGCCGATCCGGGCGGCGAGCGCGGCGGCGCGCGTGGCCGCCTGCTCGATGACGAGCGGCGTGGCGAGGCCCGCGGTGAAGATCAGCTCGGCCGCGTACGACGCGACGGCCCCCAGCACCTGGGCGATCGCGTCCCGGACGATGTCGTGGACGATCTGCACGAGCGTCGCGGCGACCTCGAGCGCGGTCGACATCGACCCCGCCCAGCGGCTCGCGCCACCCATGTGCTCGGCCATGTCGGCCGCGAGCTGCCGGTACGCGGTGATCGTCGCGCCGTCCATGCCGGCCAGGTCCGCGGCGACGACGCGCGTGAGCTCGTCCGCCTGCTGCTGCAGGTGGCTGGAGACGTTCGCCCACGTGCCGGCGAAGGCGCGCACCTGGTCGCCGTCGCCGGTGAGGTCCTCGAGCCAGGAGTTCAGGGGCTCGACGTGGTCGATGACCCAGCCGATGCCCATCGCGAACAGCGTCCCGAGCGGGTCGGACACGGCCGCGACCGTGTCGAGCGCACCCGTGAACAGCGCGAGGCCACCGGACACCCAGTCGCCGTTCTGCACGGCGTGGACGAGCTGCTCGCCGTCCTCCAGCAGCAGGGTGCCGGCGAGCGGCGACGTGGTGTCGGTGCGCTCGACGACGAGCGGGTTGGCGCTCACCAGCCCGTGACCGCGGCGCGGTCGAGGTCGGCCTGCAGCGCGCGGTACGTGTCCGTCCCGTACGTGTCGGCGGCCTCGAGGTCGGCAGCGGCTGCGGCGACCTCGGCGCCCGCCCGCTCGAGCGAGGACGCCACCCGCGCGATCGACGCCTGCGCCGCGGTCTGGACGACCTGCAGCGGCGGCACGAGGAACGCGCACATGAGGCCGAACGCACCGCCGCCGAGGTTCACCGACCCGGCGGCGTCCCGCGCCACGTCCACCTGCGACCCGATCTGCTCCAGCCGGCGCCGGTGCGCGGTGAGCGTGTCGACGTCGATCGCGATGCGTCCGCCGCTCACGACCAGGGGCCCTTCTCCTGCGACGCGGGACCGGCGGCCGCGCGTGCGCCGGCCTCCTCGGCCACGCGCCGCGCGAGGTCGGAGCCCTCGCCGAACGCCTCCTCGGCCAGCCGGCCGACCTGCTCGGCGGCGCGCTGGTGGGCGGCGGCCGCGGTGCGCAGGACGAGCTGGGCGAGGTCGCGCGGACCGAGGTCGAGCGCGGCGTCGGACAGCTCGAGGTCGAGCAGACGCCCCTGGGCGTCGACCCGCACCTGCAGCTCCTGGCGCGGCGAGCGCGCCTCGCCCACCAGCTGCTCCACCTGCTGCCGCAGCGCGGTCGCGCGCCGGGCGCGCTCCTGCGCCTGCTCGACCTGCGCGGTCACGCGCGCCTGCGTCTGCTCGTACGAGTCCCCCAGCGCCACGGGCGGCAAAGGTACGCGCGCACCGGCGAGGGTGTCGAGAATGTCCACCGGACGCCGACGCGCCCGTGTCGCCCGGGTCCGCGCGCGTCCGGGCCGAGCCGGGCGCGGGACGTCAGCCCGGGGCGACGAGCCCGTCGACGGCGGCGAGCGCGGCGGCGACGTCGGGGACGCGCCGCACCCGGTCGTCCTCGGGCAGGTCCCACCCGCCGATCTGCACCACGGGCGTGCCGACCGACACCGCGAAGGACACCTCGTTCAGCGTGCCCCACGAGGTCCCGACGGCGACGACGACGTCGCCGGCCCGTACCACGAGGGCGTTGCGCAGGTCGCCCATGCCGGTGGGCAGGGCGACCGTGACCCAGGGGTTCGCGTCGGCGCGGCCCGTGCCCGGCAGGTAGCCGACGACCGTGCCGCCGGCCTCGGCGGCGCCGCGCGCGACCGCCGCCATGACGCCCCCGCGGCCGCCGCACACGACGACGTGACCGCGCTGCGCGAGCCCCGCGCCGACGTCGTGGGCGTCCCGCTCCTGCTCCGGCGTCGGCGCGGAGGGGCCGACGACGGCGACGTACGTGCGGTCGCGGCCGGGCACCCGCCCGGCGTCCGTCCCGTCCGCCACCTCAGAACCGCCCCGGGTCGCCGGCGCCCTCGCGCACGACCTCGGGGCTCCCGGAGGTCCAGTCGACGACCGTCGTCGGGGTGGTGCCGCGGTCGCCCGCGTCGACCACCGCGTCGAGCTGGTCGTCGAGCTCCTCCTTGATCTGCCACCCCTCGGTCATGGGCCACTCGGCGCCCGGGACGATCAGCGAGGACGACAGCAGCGGCTCGCCGAGCTCGCGGAGGATCGCGTGGGCCACCGGGTCGTCCGGGATGCGCACGCCGACCGACCGCTTCTTCTCGTGCGCGAGGCGCCGCGGCACCTCGGGGGTGGCGGGGAGGATGAACGTGTACGGGCCGGGCGTCACCGACTTGATCGCGCGGAAGGCGCTGTTGTCGAGGTGCACGAGCTGCCCGAGCTGCGCGAAGTCCGCGCACACGAGCGTGAAGTGGTGCTTCGCGTCGAGGTCGCGCACCTGCCGGATCCGCTCGGTGCCCGCGTGGTTGCCCATGCGCGTGCCGAGCGCGTACATCGAGTCCGTGGGGTAGGCGATGAGTGCGTCGTCGCGCAGCATCGCGACCACCTGCGCGATCGTCCGCGGCTGCGGGTCGTGCGGGTGCACGTCGAAGTAGCGGGCCATGCCGCACAGGCTAGGCGGGGGCCGTGCCGGCCGCCCTCCGGAGGGGCCTGACACCACGACACCACCATCCGGCACCACAAGGGGTTGCATGACACCACGCATGGTGTCATGATGGCGTCATGGACCTCACGCGCTACGTCGACGACCTCCAGCACCGGCTCGCCACCGCCGCCGATGCGGCCGGGGACGACGCCCGGCAGCTCGCGGAGCGCCTCACGGCACCGCTCGACGCCGCCGTGCGCCTCGTCCTGCTCGACGCCCTCAGCTCCGCGGCCGGCGAGATCTCGGCCGACCTGGCGCCCGGCTCGGTCGACGTGCGGCTGCGCTCCGGCGAGCCGGAGTTCGTCGTCACCGCCCCGCCGGCGCCCGCGTCCGCCGGGCGCACCGACACCACCACGACACCACCGACGGCACCGACAGCGCCGGCCACCCCGGTGGCAGCGCCGGCCGACGCCGACGAGGGCAGCACCACCCGCACCACCCTGCGCCTGCCCGACCGGCTGAAGACGCAGGTCGAGGTCGCCGCCGCACGCGACGGCGTCTCGGTCAACACCTGGCTCGTCCGCGCGGTCGCCGCCGCCCTCGAGCAGTGCGACAACCGGCCCGCCCCCACGGGCCGGACCGAGCAGCGCGGCGTCACGCGCGTCACCGGCTGGGTGCGCTGAGCCGCACCCCGCCCCGTCCCACCCGACGGCACCACCACCGCCCACCACCACGTCAGGAGCTCCGTCATGCCCACGTTCCCCGTCGCCGGGCCCGTCCCGGTCGTCGTCGACGTCCCGTTCGGCAACCTGCACGTCGTCGCGAGCGACCGTGACGACGTCGTCGTCACCGTCCTGCCCGCCGACCCGACCAAGTCCGGCGCGGTGCGCGCGGCCCAGGAGACGCGGGTCACCCGCGACGGCGAGGCCGTCAGCATCGTCTACCCCAACGCCTGGAAGCAGTACGTGCTGCCCTTCTCGGCCGGCGGCGCGATCGTCACCGTCGAGCTGCCCGCCGGCTCGGACCTGCGCGGCAAGGCCGGGTCCCTGTTCTCCGAGGGCCGGCTCGGCACGGTCGAGCTCGTGCTCAACGGCGGCGACGCGCGCCTGGACGAGGCCGAGCGCCTCGACCTCAAGGTGACCGCCGGCTCCGTCGTCGTCGGCCGCGCGACGGGCCCGACGAACGTCCGCGCGAGCGCCGGGTACGTCCGCGTGGACGAGTTCACCGGCGAGGGCACGATCCGCGCGAGCAACGGGACGACGACCGTCGGCGCGGTCACCGGCACGCTGGAGGTCGCCGGCGCCCACGCCGAGATCGCCGTCGGCCGCGTGCGCGGCACCGTCACCGCCAAGGCGGCCCACGCCGGCATCCGCGTGGACCACGTCGAGTCCGGCAGCGTCACGCTCACGACGTCGTACGGCTCGATCGAGGTCGGTGTGCCCGAGGGCACCGCCGCGTGGCTCGAGGCGACCTCCGAGCACGGCGCCGTCCGCAACCAGCTCACCCCCACCGAGGGGCCCGTCGCCGACGAGTCGACGGCCGAGATCCGCGCCAGCAGCGGCTGGGGCGACGTGATCGTCCGCCGCCCCTGAGCCCCACGGACGGCCGCACCATCCGCACCACCATCCCCACGACCGACGGCACCGTCGTCCGGCGCACCGCCGGACGCGCGACCTCGCGCGCCCGGGCACGACCACCACCGAGAGGAGCACCACCATGACCAGCGACCTCGCCGTCGACGTGCGCGGCCTGCGCAAGTCCTACGGCGACCAGACCGTGCTCGACGGCGTCGACCTCGCCGTCCGTGCCGGCACCGTCACCGCCCTCCTCGGCCCCAACGGGGCCGGCAAGACCACCACCGTGGGCGTCCTGTCCACCCTGCTGCGCCCCGACGCCGGCACCGTCCGCGTCGCCGGCCACGACGTCGTCGCCGAGCCGGGGGCCGTGCGTGCCGCGATCGGCGTCACGGGCCAGGTCTCCGCCGTGGACGACCTGCTGACCGGCGCGGAGAACCTGCGGCTCATGGCCGCGCTGCACCACCTCGGCCGCCGCCAGGGCCGCGAGCGCACCGACGCGCTGCTCGCGCAGTTCGGCCTCACGGACGCGGCCGCGAAGCCGGTGTCGACGTGGTCGGGCGGCATGCGCCGCAAGCTCGACCTCGCGATGACCCTCGTCGGGTCCCCGTCGGTCGTCTTCCTCGACGAGCCGACCACAGGCCTCGACCCGCGCAGCCGCCGCACCCTCTGGGACGAGGTGCGCGCCCTCGTCGCGGCCGGCACCACCATCCTGCTCACGACGCAGTACCTCGAGGAGGCCGACCAGCTCGCGGACCGCGTGGCCGTGCTCGACGGCGGGCGCGTCGTCGCCGAGGGCACGCCCGCGGAGCTCAAGGCCGTGCACGGCGCCGGGTCCCTCGACGACGTGTTCCTGCGCCTCACCGAGCCCTCCACCACCGACACGACCGCCACGACCCCGAAGGAGGTGGCCTGATGACCACCGTCGCCGTCCCCGCCGCACCCGCGGCCGGCCCCCGTCCGCTCGCGGACGTCGCCACGATGGTGCGCCGCAGCCTGCTGCGCGCCGTCCGCTACCCCGGGCTCACGCTGTTCCTCGTCCTGGGCCCGCTCGTCATGCTGCTGCTGTTCGTCTACGTCTTCGGCGGGGCGTTCGGTGCCGGCGTCGCCCCGGGCGTCGCCCCCGGTGCCGAGGGGCGCGCGGCCTACCTCGACTACATCACGCCCACCCTGCTGGTCCTCACCGTCGTCGGGGGTGCGACGTCGGTGGCCACCAGCGCGGCGATGGACGCCGCCGGCGGCATCATGGCGCGGTTCAAGACGATGGCGATCGCCCCCGGGTCCGTGCTGTCGGGGCAGGTCATCGGGTTCGTCGTGCAGGCGCTCGTGGCCGTGGTGCTCGTCCTCGGCGCGACGCTGCTCATGGGCTACCGGCCGGGTGCGGACGCCCTCGACTGGCTCGGGCTGCTGGGCGTGCTCGTCCTGCTCGGGTTCGCCCTCAACTGGCTGTCGGTCGGCATGGGCCTGAACGCGCGGAGCGTCGAGACGGCCAGCAACACGCCGATGGTGCTCCTGCTCCTGCCGTTCCTGGGCAGCGGGTTCGTGCCGGTCGAGACGATGCCGTCGGCGGTGCGCTGGTTCGCGGAGTACCAGCCGTTCACGCCGGTCATCGAGACGGTCCGCGGGCTGCTCGCGGGCACCGCGCCCGACGCCACGACGACCCTGCTGGCGATCGGCTGGCTCGTGCTCATCGGCGTCGCCGGGTACGCCTGGTCGCGCTCGCTGTACCGGCGCGAGCGCAGCTGACCCCCGCGCGGCCGCGGCCGACGGCGCTCAGCCGTCGGTCGTGGCCGTGCGTGCCGTCGGCTCCACCGACCGCTCCACGACGACCGGCTGCCGGTCGAGCCCTGCGAGCGCGTCGTCCACGGCCTGCGTGACGACGCCGAGCACGGCGCCGATCGCGACGGCGGTGACGGCGGCGACGGCCTTGGCGAGCGTGAGCACGGGGTCCTCCGGGGTTCGTGGGGCGGTGGTCGGTGTGGCGGGCCGCCGGCGGCCCGAACCCATCGTGGGTGCGAGAGGGGTCGTGGCGGCACCGGGACGGACCCGGACGCGACCCGGGGCGTGACCCGATCGGACTCGGGGAGGACCCTGGTCGTGGCACCCCCACCACCGGGGGTCGGGGACGCCCTGGTCAGGGCCCTGACCAGGGACGTCACCGATGGGCGCGGCCCCTGCCCGCCGCCACGATGGTGCTCGTACCCCGATCACCCCCGACGCTGGGACGGACCGAATGACCACCCCGATCGCGAGCGCCCGGGCGCTCACCCGCACCTACGGCCGCGGCGAGACCGCCGTGCGCGCCCTCGACGGCGTCGACGTCGACTTCGAGCGCGGACGGCTCACCGCCACGATGGGCCCGTCCGGCTCGGGCAAGTCGACGCTCATGCACTGCATGGCCGGCCTGGACCGGCCGACGTCCGGCACCGTCGTCGTCGACGGCGAGGAGGTCAGCGCGCTCTCCGAGCGGCGCCTGACCCGCCTGCGCCGCGACCGGCTCGGCTTCGTCTTCCAGGCGTTCAACCTGGTGCCGACTCTGACGGCGCTGGAGAACATCACGCTCCCGCTGGACATCGCGCGCCGCCCCGTCGACCGCGACCACCTCGACGCGGTCGTGCGCGCGGTCGGCCTCACCGACCGGCTGGGCCACAAGCCCGGCGAGCTGTCCGGGGGGCAGCAGCAGCGCGTCGCGTGCGCGCGGGCGCTCGTGACGCGGCCGGCGGTCGTGTTCGCCGACGAGCCGACGGGCAACCTGGACTCGTCCTCCGCGCGCGAGGTGCTGTCGTTCCTGAGGCGCTCGGTCGACGAGCTGGGGCAGTCGGTCGTCATGGTCACGCACGACCCGACGGCCGCGTCCTACGCGGACCGGGTGCTGTTCCTGGCGGACGGGCGGATCGTCGACGAGCTGACCGACCCGACGCCGGACGCGGTGCTGGAGCGCCTCGGCGCGCTCGGCCGCCGCGAGGACCCGACCTCGGCGCCGGTGCTCTGATGCTGCGGGTCACGCTGCGGGGAGTGCGCGCGCACGCCGTCCGGTTCGCGCTGTCCGTGCTGGCGGTCGCGCTGGGTGTCGCGTTCGTCGCCGGCACGTTCGCGCTGCGCACGATGATGTCCGGCACGTTCCACGGGATCGTGGACGCGCAGGCGCCCGCCGACGCGTACGTGCGCGGCGCCGACCCGCTGCCCGGCGGGGCCGCCGCGACCGGGGGGGTCGGCGAGGCGCGCACCCCCGTGCCGCTCACGCTGGCCGACGCGCTGGCGGACGTCGAGGGCGTGCGGCTGGCGCTGCCGGACGTCTCCGGCCCGGTCGTGCTCGTCGGTGCCGACGGCACCGCGGTGCAGTCCACGCAGGCGCCCAGCATCGGCATCCGGGCGGACCCGCGGGACCCGTCGCTGGACGTCCTCGACGGACGCCTCCCCGAGGGCCCCGACGAGGTCGCGCTCGAGCAGGCGACGCTCGCGTCGTCCGGCCTCGCCGTCGGCGACCGCACGCGGGTGGTCGTGGCGGGCCAGGTCACCGACGTCGAGGTCGTGGGCGAGGTGTCCGCCGGCGGGCCGATGGCGGGAGCCACCCTCGTCTTCCTCGACCGGGACGCCGCCGTGGCGGCGTTCGCGCCCGAGGGCACCGTCGCGACCGTGGCGGTCTACGCGCAGGACGGCGTGAGCGAGGCGGCGCTGACGGACGCTGTGGCCGCGGCGCTGCCGGACCTCGACGGCGGCGCGGAGGCGGAGGCCGTGAGGGGTGCGTCGCTGCGCGCGGACCTGCGGGCGGACATCGACGAGCTGCTCGGCTTCGTCACGGCGTTCCTGCTGGTCTTCGCGCTGGTGTCGCTGTTCGTCGGCGCGTTCCTCATCGCGAACACGTTCCAGATGTCGGTGCGCCAGCGCGTGCGCGAGTTCGCGCTGCTGCGGGCCGTCGGGGCGTCGCCGGGGCAGGTGTTCGCCGTCGTCGTCGGGCAGGCCGTCGTGGTCGGGCTCGTCGGCGCCGCCCTCGGCGTGCTCGGCGGGCTGGGCCTGGTGTCGGTGCTGCGGGTCGTGCTCGCGCAGGTCGGCATGGACCTCACCGGGGACGTCCCGCTGGACGCGGGGACGGTGGCGCTGTGCCTCGCGGTCGGGACGCTCGTGTCGGCGCTGGCCGCCGCGGTGCCGGGCCGGACGGCCGCGCTCGTGCCGCCCGTCGAGGCGATGCGCGGCGAGGTGACGGTGCCCGAGCGGTCCCTGCACCGGCGGGCGTGGGCCGGCGCGCTGCTGGTGCTCGCCGGCGCCGCGGCCGTCGGCGTCGCCGCCGTGCGGCCGGCGCTCGACGCCGCGGAGGGGCTGCTCGGCGGCGGTGCCGCGGCGGTGCTCGCGGGCGTGCTCGTCGCGGCGCCGACGGTCGCCCGGGCGGCGATGCGCGTGCTCGCGGCCCCGGCCGTGCGGCTGCTGCCGCCGATGGGCCGCCTCGCGCGCGGCAACGTCACGCGCAACCCGCGCCGCACGGCCGCGACGGCCGGTGCGCTCGTCATCGGCATGGCGCTGGTCGGGGCGGTGTCCGTCATCGCGTCCTCCGCGCAGGCGTCGCTCGCCCGCGTCGTCGAGAGCTCGACCGAGGCCGACCTCGTGCTGCGCTCGGCCACGGGCGTGATCCCCGCGGGGGCGATCGAGGACGTGCGCGCGCTGCCGGGCGTGGGCGCCGCGGCCGAGGTCGCGTTCGTCACGGCCGGCGTCTCGCCGGCGCCCGGTGTGGCCGGCGACGCGTCGGCCGGCGGTGCCGTCGTCGGCCTCGAGCCCGGGGTCCTCGGCGGCACGCTGCTGGTGGACGTCGAGGAGGGCGACGTCGGTGACCTCGACGACACCTCCGCGGTCGTCAACTCGCAGGTGGCCGACGGCGAGTGGGCGGTCGGCGACACCGTGACGGTGACGACGGCCGCGGGCGCGCGCGACCTCACCGTCGTCGCGGTCGTCGACACGAACGTGCTCGGCACCCCGGTCGTCGTCACGCGCGACGTGCTCGACGCGCTCGCGCCCGAGCCGCAGGTCGACACCGTGTTCCTCGACGCGGCGGCGGGCACGTCGGTCGCGGACCTGCGCTCGGCCGTCGCCGACGCCGTCGCGCCGTACGTGGTCGTCTCGGTGCAGGACCGCGACGAGTTCGTCGACGCCATGGCCGCGCAGGTCGACCAGCTGCTCGTCATCCTCTACGCGCTGCTGGGCCTGTCGCTCGTCATCGCCGTGCTCGGGATCGTCAACACGCTCGCGCTGTCGGTGATCGAGCGGACGCGCGAGATCGGGCTGCTGCGCGCGGTGGGGCTCGGGCGGCTGCAGCTCGCGGGGACGGTCACGGTCGAGTCGGTGCTGACCGCGGTGTTCGGGACGCTCGTGGGGCTCGCCGTCGGGGTGGGGCTGGCGTCGGTGATGCCGCGCGTCTACGCCGAGGACGGCCTGGACCGGCTCGTCCTGCCCTGGGGCCAGCTCGGCGCGATGGTCGCGCTGGCCGCGGTCGTCGGGGTGCTCGCGGCGCTGTGGCCGGCGGTGCGGGCGTCCCGCCTGCGCGTCCTGGACGCGATCGCCGCGGACTAGCCCCGTCCCCGTCGGAGCAGCCCGTCCCGTCCCGCCCGCTCCCGCGAGGCTGTCGACCTGGTCGTCCCCGCGCGCCAGGTCGACGGTCTCGGGGGGGCGGGAGCACGGCTGAAGCCTTTCGGGTCCCGTGCGTCCGGGTGTGTCGGCCGTCGGCGGCCCTACCGTGACGAGCACCTGCCACGGGGGGAGCTCGACGATGAGGCACACCCGGCTCGGCCTGACCGTCGCGACGGTCCTCGCCGCCACCCTGCTGCTGCCGGCCACCGCATGGGCCGGCGACGTCCACCGCGAGGAGTTCCGGCGTCCTCCCGCCGACCCCTGGCAGGTGCGCGGGTTCAGCGGCGACCCGGTCGCGACGACGCGCGGCGGCACGATCACCATCGGCGAGCAGACCCTGGTGATGCTGCTCGAGTACGCGGCGCCCGCCGAGTGGACGGGCTCCGCCAACCGCCTCACCGGCTGGGACGTCGAGTTCCGCATGCGCCTGGGCGCGGACACCACGCACACGTGCCTGGACGAGGAGACCGGCGCCCCGCCCCCGACGCTGCTGTGGGTGGGCGACACGACGGACCTCGTGCAGGTCGGCTTCGGGCCGGGCGAGATCTGCCTGACCTACCCCTTCCAGGACCGCGTGCGCATCCCGCTCGACACGCACCGCTGGCACCGGTACCGCCTGGAGGCGCGCGGGCAGCACCTGCGCCTGGCGGTCGACGGCCGGACCGTCCTCGACCGCGACCTCGCGGGCCGCGGCGCGGGCACGGTCGCGCTCGGCTTCGAGACGCACCAGGGCAGCTCGACGTGGGACTACGTCCGCTACGACACGGTGCCGGGGGCGCCGTCGTGCACGATCCGCGGCACGGCCGGCCCCGACGTCCTGCGCGGCACCCCGCGGGACGACGTCATCTGCGCCGGTGCGGGCGACGACCGGGTCTCCGGGCTGGGCGGCTCGGACGTGCTCGTCGGCGGCGAGGGTGACGACGTGCTCCTCGGCGGCGCGGGGCACGACCTGCTGCAGGGCGGCTGGGGCGCCGACGTGCTCGACAGCGGCCCGGACAGCGGACGGGCCGAGGGTGGCCGCGGCGACGACCGGTTCGTCACCGGGCCCGACCCGGACGGGGCGCACCAGCTCGTCGGCGGGCCGGGGCACGACGTCGCGGACTACGGCGCGCGCCTCGGGCCGGTCACGGTGACGCTCGACGGCGTCGGCGGCGACGGCGCACCCGGCGAGGGCGACGCGGTGGGCGTCCCCGCGCCGTGGAACTGGCCGGCGGACGTCGAGGAGGTGCGCGGCGGCCACGGCGACGACGTGCTCACGGGCGACCTCTGGCCGGACACGCTCGTCGGCGGCCTCGGCGCCGACCTCCTGCGCGGCGGGGCCGGGCGGGACGCGCTCCGCGGAGCCGACGGCGTCCCCGGCAACGACGACCTCGACGGCGGCGCCGACGAGGACACCTGCACCGCCGACCCGGACGACCGCGTGGTCTCGTGCAACGACCCCAGCCCACGCCCGACGTTCCCGATGCCGACCCCGTCGGGCACCGGCTCGCCGATGCCCGTGCCGCCGGGCCCGGCGCCGTCGTGGGGCACGTCGTCGTCCGGCTCGCCGCTGCGCGTGGCACCGGGACGCTGACCCGCCCCGCGAGCGAGCAGGGTCAGGGCTTGTCCGGCGCCACGCCGCGCACGTCGTCCGCCGGGAACCGCCGGTGGGAGGCCGCCAGCTTCGCGCGGGCCGCGTTGCCGAGGTCGACGCCGAGCACGTCCGCGAGCCGCACCAGGTAGACGAGCACGTCGGCCATCTCCTCGGCGGCGCGCGTGCGGCGGTCGGCGGCCGAGAAGCGGTCGACCGCCTCGGCGGCCGGCACCCACTGGAACAGCTCCGCGAGCTCGCCCACCTCGCCGACCAGCGCGAGCAGGAGCGACTTCGGGTCGTGGAACTGCTCCCAGTCCCGCTCGGTGCTGAACTCGCGCACGGCGCGGGTCAGCGCGGCGATCTCCGGCTCGTCCATCCGGGCATCCTGCCAGCCCGCAGGCGCCCCGGTCCCGCCCCTCAGGCCGTGACCAGGTGCTCGGGGCAGGGCTCGTAGTGGTCGGGCGCGACCTCCAGGTCCGCGCGGCCGCCCGTGAGCGAGCGCAGGTCGAGGACGTACCGCGCGATCTCCGCCTCGGGCACGGTCGCCTCCACCACGACCTCGCCCCCGTCGAGGGACGCCGTGTCGGTGATGCGACCGCGCCGGGACGACAGGTCGCTCATGACGTCGCCCTGCGCCGTGACCGGCACGGTGACCCGCACCCGGCTGACGGGCTCCAGCACCACCGTGCCCGCCGTCGCCAGCGCCTCCTTGAGCCCGAGGGACGCCGCCGTGCGGAACGCCATGTCCGAGGAGTCCACCGAGTGCGCCTTGCCGTCGACGACCTCGACGCGCACGTCCACCACCGGGAACCCGTGCGGCCCGCCGGCCGCCATCACCTCGCGCACACCCCGCTCCACGGCGGGCAGGTACCCGCGGGGGATCGCGCCGCCGACGACCGAGTCCACGAACTCCAGCCCGGACCCCGCGGGCAGCGGCGCGACCCGCATCCGCACGACCGCGAACTGCCCGTGCCCGCCCGACTGCTTCTTCAGCCGGCCCTCGACCTCGACCTCCCGGGCGATCGTCTCCCGGTAGCCGACCGGCACCGCGGACGTCGTGACGTGCACCCCGAACACGCGGGCGAGCCGCTCGAGCGCGACCGCCAGGTGCGTGTCCCCGAGCCCGCGCAGCACGGTGCGCTCCCCCGCGCGCTCGACCACGAGCGTCGGGTCCTCGCCGACGAGCCGGGCGAGCGCGGAGGACAACCGGTCGTCGTCCGACTGCGTCACGGGCTCCAGCACGAGCCCGTACACCGCGGGCCTCGGCGGCAGCGGCCGCGGGGTCAGGCGCGTGCCGGGGCTGCCCTTCGCGGCGAGCAGCGACCCCGTCGGGGTGCCGGTGAGCTTCGCGACCGCGACGACCTCGCCCGCGCGCGCCGCGTGCACCGTCTCGTGCTCCTTGCCGCGCAGCCGGAACAGGCCGGGCAGCCGCTCCTCGGCGCGGGTCGTCGCGTTGACCAGCCGGTCGCCGGGGCGCAGCGTGCCCGAGAGCACGCGTAGCAGCGTCACCTGCCCGACGAACGGGTCCGCGACGGTGCGGAACGCGTGCGCCAGCGCGGGCCCGTCGGGGTCGACGGCGACGCGGACCTCGGTCGAGCCGGCGAGCACCGTGACGGCGCGGTCGGCCGGGCCCGGGCCGAGCGCGCACAGCAGGTCCGCGAGGCGGTCCACGCCGACCCCGGTCACCCCGGACGCGACGAGCACGGGGAACGCCTCCCCGTCGCGGACCTCGTGCGCGAGCGTGCGCTCGAGGTCGGCGACCGACGGCTCCTCGCCCGCGAGGTAGCGCTCGAGCTGCTCGTCGTCGTGCGCGACGATCTCCTCGGTCACCTCCTCGTGCAGGCGGTGCTCCTCCTCCGCGACGCCCGACGGCAGCGGCTCGTCGTGGTGCCGCCCGTCGGCCTCGTACGCGTAGCCGTGCTCGCTCAGCACGTCCGCGACGCCGCGGAACGCGGCCTCCTCCCCGAGCGGCAGCTCCAGCGGCACGAAGCCGCCGCCGAACGCCGCGCGCAGCTCGTCGAGCACGCGGTGGAAGTCGGCGCGCGGCTTGTCCTCCTTCGTCACGACGACCATGCGGGGCACGCCCGCCTCCGCCGCCGCCCGCCACGCGCGGTGGGTCCCGGCCTGCACGCCGTCGACGGCGCTGACCACGACGAGCGCGAGGTCCGCGGCCGCGAGCGCGGCGTCGACGCAGCCGGCGAAGTCCAGCGAGCCGGGGGTGTCCAGCAGGGTCACGTCGGCCCCGCCGTCGGCGTCCCCGTCGCACTGCCACCGGAACGGCGCGACGCCGAGCGTCAAGGAGCAGCCCCGCGCCACCTCCTCCGGCTCGTGGCCGCACACCGTGGTGCCGTCCTCGACGCGACCGGGGCGCACGAGCACCCCGGCGCGGTGCAGGAGGGCCTCGGTGAGCGTCGTCTTGCCGGCGCCCGCGGCGCCGACCAGCGCCACGGTGCGGATCCTGGCCGTCGCCTGGTCCATGCGGGCCTCCCACGCTGGAGGAACTGGTCCGGTCAGCGTAGGACCACGACCCCCGGACGCGACAGGACCGCCGGTCCCTGGTGCGGGGCCGGCGGTCCTGGTGCGCGTGCGGCGGGCGGTCAGCTCGCGGCGAGGACGTCCACGACGAAGACGAGGGTGGAGTTCGCGGGGATCGAGCCGCTCTCCTGGTCGCCGTAGCCCTTGTCCGGCGGGACGACCAGCATGACCTGGCTGCCGACCTTCTGGCCGACGAGACCCTCGTTCCAGCCGGCGATCACGTTCGCCTGGCCGACGTTCTGCACGGGGAACGTGGTGCCGCTCTCCCACGAGGAGTCGAACTGCGTGCCGTCCCACAGCCAGCCCGTGTACTTCACGACGACGGTCTGGCCGGCCTCGACGGCCGGACCGTCGCCCTCGATGAGCGGCTGCACGACGAGCTCGGTCGGCGCGTCGCCCTCCGCGGGCTCGAGAGACGGGGCGCCGTTCTCGGCGAGCGTCACGGTCGGCAGCTCGGCGGGCGGCTCGACCGCGGTGCCCTCGGCACGCGCCGGGGACGAGCCCACCAGGTCCGCGACGGCGACGACCGCGCCGCCCTCCTGCGGCACCGCGAACACGATACGGGCGCCGATCTTCGCGCCCTGGATCGCCTCGAACAGGGTCGGGAACAGCGCCTGCTCGCTCAGCTCGACCGACTCGGGGCTGCCGGAGTCGTAGGTGGAGCCGAGTGCGGAGCTGTCCGCGCCGCTGAAGCCGGTGGTCTGCATGGAGAGCAGCTCCCCGACCTCGACGGCCTCGCCGTCGCCGTCGGAGACGAGGCGGGCGACAGGAGCGGACACCTCGAAGGGCGTGCTCGGCAGGGTCACGGTCGGCTTGGTGCCGGGCTCGCCCTCGATCGTCACGCCCTCCAGCGCGGCGACGTCCTCGGCGCTCGCGGTCGGCTGGGCCGCGGGCGTCGCGGAGTCCGTGGGGGCAGGGGTGGTGGCGTCGTCCCCGGCCTCGCCGGAGCACGCGGCCAGGCCGACGCCCAGGGTCAGGGCGAGCGCGGCCGCGGCCAGCCGGCGGGCGGCGGGTCGGGCGGTGGTCGTGCGGCGCACGGGGTCCTCCGTCGTCTCGGGTACCGCCCGATGAGGCGGCGGACCCGGGCACGGTACGCGACGAACCTGGACGAACGCCGGGAGCGTCCGTGCCGAAACGCTTCGGCGGGACCTCGGTCCCGATTCCGTCGCGGATCCGTGACGCATCATGGACGTGCGTCCAGAACGCGGCGCGACGGCGGAGATCCCCCCCTCTCCCCCCGAGACGCCCCGGTCCGTCCTCCCCCCGGCGGGCCGGGGCTTCGGCGCCCCGCCCCCGTCCGCGCCGAGGGCGGCGCCGCCTCAGAGGAGCCGGCGCGAGTCCGGCCGCACGACCCGCAGCCACCGGTACCCGTAGCCCGTCAGCTCCACCTGCACGCCCCCGTCCGCGTCCAGCGCGAGCTGGTCCCCGTGCAGCAGGTCGACCAGGCGGCTGTGCTCGTCCGCGTCGTCCAGGGTGAGCGGCACCGTCACGGCCTCCGGGCCCAGGTTGTGCACCGCCACCATCGACGCCTCCTGCCACGTGCACCGGTGCGCGAGCACCGAGCCGTGCGGCTGCTCGAGGATCTCCGCGTGACCGGCCCAGCCCAGCTCCGGGCACTCCCGGTACCGGCGCGCCAGCAGCTGGACGAACGAGAGCAGCGAGTCCGGGTCGCGCCGCTGGTCCGCGACGTTGACGTGGTCGGGGCCGAACGCGCCCTCGACCACCGGGCCCGAGAGCGCGTCGGGCTCGGCGCAGGAGAAGCCGCCGTTCTTCCCGGACGTCCACTGCATCGGCGTCCGCACGGCGAGCCGGCCGTCGGCCGCGAGGTTCTCCCCCATGCCGATCTCCTCGCCGTAGAACAGCACCGGCGTGCCCGGCAGCGTGAAGAGCAGCGAGTAGACCATCCGGATCCGGCGCGGGTCGCCGTCGAGCATCGGGGGCAGCCGGCGGCGCAGACCGCGCCCGTACAGCTGCATGTCCTCGTCCGGGCCGAACGCGTCGAACACCTCCTGGCGCTCGTCGTCGCTCAGCTTGTCGAGCGTCAGCTCGTCGTGGTTGCGCACGAACGTCGCCCACTGCGCGTCCCGCGGGATCTCCGGGCGGGCCTCGAGCGCCGCCGCGAGCACGCCCGCGTCCTGGCGGGCCAGCGCCAGGTACATCTGCTGCATGAGGACGAAGTCGAACTGGAGGTTCAGCTCCTCGCCCTCGTGGTGCCCGTCGTGGTCGTGGTCGCCGAAGAACAGCAGCTGCTGGTCGTACGGCAGGTTGACCTCGCCCATGAGGATCGCGTCGCCCGCGCGGCGCGTGAGGAACGCGCGCAGCTGCTGCAGGAACTCGTGCGGGTGCTCGATCTCGTCCTTCGGGTCGTTCGCCGCGTCGGCGAGGAAGAACGGCACCGCGTCGACCCGGAAGCCGGACATGCCGACCTCGGCCCAGTAGCCGACCACCTTCGCGATCGCGTCCCGGACCTGCGGGTTCGCGGTGTTGAGGTCCGGCTGGTGCTTGTAGAAGCGGTGCCGGTACCAGGCCTCCGCCTGCTCGTCCCACGTCCAGATGCCGTCCTCCTGGTCGGGGAAGACGACCTGGTCGCTGGTGTCCGGCGGCGGGTCGGTGCGCCAGACGTAGAAGTCGCGGTAGGGGCTGTCCGGGGAGCTGCGGGCCGAGCGGAACCACGGGTGCTCGTCGGACGTGTGGTTGACGACGAGGTCCGCGATGACGCGGATGCCGCGGTCGCGGGCGGTGCGGATGAGCTCGACGACGTCGCCCGAGTCGCCCAGCCGCTCGTCCACCCCGTAGTAGTCCCGGATGTCGTAGCCGTCGTCCTTGTCGGCCGTCGGGTAGAACGGCATGAGCCACAGGCACGTCACGCCGAGCTCGGCGAGGTGGTCGATGCGCTGGACCAGACCAGGCAGGTCGCCGATGCCGTCGTCGTTCCAGTCCATGTAGGTCTCGACGTCGAGGCAGTAGATGACGGCGTTCTTCCACCACAGGTCGCCGGTGTCGCGGATCCTCACGCGCGCACCTCGCGCAGGACCGGCAGCAGGTGCTCGGCGGCGACGTCGATGAACGCCTCGAGCGACGACGACACGGGCGTCACGGTGGGCGCCGCGTGCGGGTGCTTGTCGTCGGACACGACGACGTCGTTCGCGACCTGGTGCAGGTAGACCGCGTCGAACCCGATCTCCGCGAGCGCCGCGACGCGCTCGGCCATGCGCGCGGGCTCGTGGTCGACCACGACCGCCTCACGGATCGTCTCGTCGTCGAGGTCCGCCGCCGCCCGGTCGAACGCCTCGGGGGTGTCGAGCTCCCAGGCCAGCGGCGGCCCCACGGCGTTCCCGGCCCACTGCTCGCGCGCCAGCCGGAACGCGTCGTCGGCGTCGGGGGCGTAGGCGACGTGCACCTGCAGCGAGATCTCGCCGCGGCCGCCCGCCGAGCGGTACGCGTCGACGATCGCGCGCAGCGTGTCCGGCGCCTGGTTGACCGTGACCAGGCCGTCGGCCCAGCGCGCGTGCCGGGCGGCGGTCTCGGGGCTGACCGCCGGGCCGATGAGCAGCGGCTTGACCTCCGGCAGCGTCCACAGCTTCGCCCGGTCGACCCGCACGAGGCCGTCGTGCGTCACCTCCTCGCCGTCCAGCAGCGCGCGGATGATCTCGACGCACTCCACCAGGCGCGCGTCGCGGACCTCCTTCGGCGGCCACGGGTCCCCGGTGATGTGCTCGTTCATGTTCTGCCCGGACCCGAGCGCCACCCAGAACCGCCCCGGGTACATCGCGGACAGCGTCGCGACGGCCTGGGCGGTGATCGCCGGGTGGTACCGCTGCCCCGGCGCGCTGACGACGCCGAACGGCAGCCGCGTCGTCGCCAGCGCCGAGCCCAGCCACGTCCAGGCGTAGCCGGAGTGGCCCTGGGTCGTCGACCACGGCGCCCAGTGGTCGGAGCACATCGCGGCCTCGAACCCGCGCTGCTCCGCGAGCTGGGTCGCCGCGAGCAGCGCGGAGGGGTGGACCTGCTCATGGGAGTTGTGGAGTCCGACGCGCACCATGGGTCCCGTTCCTACCGGTTGGACGGGTGTCCCGCCTCCCGAGCGGGCGGAGGTCGCAAGGCCGTCACGGACCCGTCACGCGGCGGTCGCCGTCGCACGCGCGCGAGGGCGGGAAGGCGGGAGCACCCGGGCGGGTTGTGGCGGACGTCCGCGCACGCGCACCCGCAGGAGGAGCAGTCATGTCGATCGTCGTCACCGGAGCCACCGGGCACCTGGGCCGTCTCGTCGTGGAGGGCCTGCTGGACGCGGGCGTCGCGCCGTCCGACGTCGTGGCCGGCGGCCGCGCCACCGAGCGGCTGGCCGACCTGGCCGGGCGCGGCGTGCGCGTCGTGACGCTCGACTACGACCGGCCCGAGACGATCACCGAGGCGTTCGCCGGGGCGCAGAAGGTGCTGTTCGTGTCCGGCAGCGAGCCGGGCCGTCGGGTCGAGCAGCACCGTGCCGTCGTCGACGCCGCCGTCGCCGCCGGCGTGGGCCACGTCGTCTACACGTCCGCGCCGCACGCGGACACGACGTCGCTCGTCCTGGCGCCCGACCACAAGGCGACCGAGGAGCTGCTCGCGGCGTCCGGCCTGCCCGTGACCGTGCTGCGCAACAACTGGTACACGGAGAACTACGTCGCGCCCGTGCAGCAGGCGGCGGCCACCGGGGAGATCGTCGCGTCCGTCGGGGACGGGCGGGTCGCGTCGGCCACGCGCGCCGACTTCGCCGCCGGCGCCGTCGCCGTCCTCACCGGCGAGGGGCACGAGGGCCGCACGTACGAGCTGTCGGGCGACGTGGCGTGGGACTTCGACGACCTCGCGGCGGCCGCGACCGAGCTGCTGGGGCGGCCGGTGACCTACCGCCGGGTCTCGGCGGACGAGCACCTCGCCGTCCTGACCGGCGCCGGCCTGGACGAGGGCACCGCCGGGTTCGTCGTCGCGCTCGACCAGGGCATCGCCGCGGGTGCCCTGGCGGACGCGACCGACCACCTGCGCACCCTCATCGGCCGCCCGACGACCCCCCTCGTCGACGCCCTCCGCGCCGCCCTCGCCTGACCAGGACATCCGCGACCCCGCACTTCGTCAGCACCCCGCCCGTCCGGTCCTGACGAAGTCCGGGGTCGAAGCCGGACTCGTCCGCGTCATGCGCCACCAGGACGTGACGAAGTCCGGGTTCGACGTCGGCGGGAGGCGGCCTGGGTCAGCCGAGGAGGTCGCGGGCCAGGACGCCCGCCTGGAGGCGGGAGCTGACGCCCAGCTTGGCCAGCACGTGGCTGACGTGGGACTTCACGGTGGTCGGCGACACCACGAGGCGCTCCGCGAGCTGCGCGTTCGACAGGCCCTCGCCGAGACCGGCCAGGACGTCCCGCTCCCGGGCGGTGAGGGCGGCGAGCCGGGGGTCCTCCTCGGCGTCGGCGTCCGGGGCGTCCGCGGCGTGGCCCAGCGGCGCCCGCCCGGCGACGGCGTCCAGCAGCCGCCGCGTCACCTCGGGGGCCAGGACGCCCTCGCCCGCCGCCACCCGGCGCACCGCGTCCACCAGCTCGACGGCGCCGACGGACTTCAGCAGGAACCCGGCCGCGCCCGCGCGCACCATGCCGACGACGTACTCGTCCAGGTCGAACGTGGTCAGGGCGACGACCTCCGCCAGACCGTCCCGCACGATCGCCTCGGTCGCGGTGATGCCGTCCGTGCCCGGCATGCGCACGTCCATGAGCACGACGTCCGGTCGCAGCGCCCGCGCCTGGCGCACCGCGACCTCGCCGTCGCCGGCCTCCCCCACGACCTCGACGTCGCCCGACTGCTCGAGCATCAGCCGCAGGCCCGCGCGGATCGCGCCGTGGTCGTCGGCGAGCAGCACCCGCACCCGCCCGCTCACGCCGGCACCTGCGCCGGGTCGAGCGGCAGCGCGGCCCGCACGACCCACGCGTCCCCCTCCGGTCCCGCGGTCACCGTGCCGCCGAGCGTGGCCGCGCGCTCGCGCATCGTCGTCAGGCCCGTCGAGGACGACGGGACGGGGCTCGCGGCGGCGACGGCGGGCATGGCGTTGCGGACCTCCAGGTGCAGCGTGCGGTCGTCGGTGCGGACGGTCAGGGCGGGGCGGCCGGCGCCGTGCTTGTGGGCGTTCGTCACGGCCTCCTGCGCGATGCGGTAGGCGGTCTGGCCGACGGCGGCGGAGACCACCGGCAGGGGCGCGGGGCCGACGTCCGCGTCCAGGGCGGTCACGCGGTCCAGGCCCGGCGGGGCGGGGACGTCGTCGGCGTCGTCGCCCGCCCGCAGCACGAGGATCATCGCGCGCATCTCGGTGAGCGCGTCGAGCGCGCCCGCACGGACGGCGCGCAGGGCGGCCCGGTCCCGGTCGGGGTCGGGACCGCCCGCGAGCGCGGCCTCCGCGTGGATCGCGACGGCGGACAGGTGCCCGGCGACGGCGTCGTGCAGGTCGCGGGCCATGCGCCGGCGCTCGTCCTGCACCGCGGACGTCCGGTCGAGCGCGGCGATGCGGGCGACGTCGTCGGCGTGCGCCCGGGCCAGGTCGGCGCGCTCACGCTCGAGGTCGGCCCGGCGCGCCTCCGACCGCGCGAGCTCCTCGGTGCGCCGCACGTCGCCGCCCCACCAGAACGGCGTGAGGAACATCGCGACGAGCACCAGCACGAGCTGCACGACGTCGCGGGCCGACCCTCCCGCGGCCACGAGGGCCACGGCCGCGGCGAGCACCGCGCCCCCGACGACGCCCTGCACCGCCCGCCGCACGCGCGGGGCGCCGTGCACGGCGACCGCGAACAGCGCGTCGAACAGCACGAGGTACATGCCGAGCGACCCGCCCAGCAGCGCGTCGACGACCGCGAGGGCCGTGACCGCGAGCAGCACGGCGAGCGGCCGCCGCCGCTTCGCGACGAGGACCAGCACGGCGACGAGCAGCAGGCCGGCCTGCCACCAGCGCGGCGCCGGCAGGTCGAGCACGGGGACGGTCGGGCCGACGCCGCCGACGTCGAGGGCGAGCAGCACCAGGCCGAGCAGCAGCAGCCCGAGGGCGTCGGCGCGGTCCGTCGCCCCCGACGCGCGTGCCGCCCACCAGCGCCGGGTCGCGGCGGCCGCGCGGCTGCGGAGGGCGGTGAGCACCCGTCCATCCCAGCAGACGCCGGCACGGGCCCTCTCGTCCGAAGGGAGGAGGCGCGTCGTCCGTGCGCACCGGGCGGCGCGGCGAGGACGCTCCGTCCGCCCGACGCGCCCGCACCGGCCCGCGCGCGAGCGTGGGGGCATGACGGTGATCGACTGGGTCCGGGACAACCCCGTGGCCGCTCTCGTGGTGACCTGCGAGGTCGCGTTCTGGGTGTTCCTCGCCGCGGCGGTCGTCGCGCGGTACGTGCTGCGCCGGCGGCGCCTGTCGACGGTGCTGCTGCTGTGCGAGCCGGCGATCGAGGTGGTGCTGCTCGTCGCGACGGTCGGCGACCTGCTGCGCGGCAGCGAGCCGACCTGGACGCACGGCCTCGCGGCGCTCTACCTCGGGTACACGGTCGCGTTCGGCAGGTGGACCGTGCACAAGGTCGACGGGTGGGTGGCGTGGCGGTTCTTCGACGGGCCGCGTCCGCCGCGGCCGCCGAAGCACGGGCGCGCGGCGCTGCGGCACGAGTGGCGGATGTGGCTGCGGGTGCTGCTGGCGTGGACCGTCGCGGTGACGGTCCTCGGGGTCCTCGCGCTCATCGCGACGGCGCCCGAGCAGCGCGAGGTCCTGCTCGGCTGGGCCGGCCGCGCGACGCTCGTCCTGGTGGCGTGGGGCGTGTTCGGGCCGCTGTGGCAGGCGTTCTCGGGCGGGACGGCCGAGGGGGACGAGCGGGCGGACGCCGGGACCGACGCCCGCCCGCGCACCCTCACCTGACGGGCGTCACCGCACGTACGGCCAGCCCGCGGCGTCCCAGCCGAGCAGGTTGATGCCCAGGCGGGAGTCCCCGGCGTCGGTGTACCAGTGGTAGAAGAGCACGTCGCCGTCCGTGTCCCGCAGGGTGGCGCTGTGCCCGGGGCCGTTCACCGACCCCCGGCCGGCGAGGATCTCGGTCCCGCCGCCGCTCGTCATCCGCGTGCCGGCACGGTCGACGTACGGCCCCGTGATGCTCGTCGAGCGGCCGACCGCGATCCGGTAGGTGCTGTCGGCGCCCTGGCAGCACCGGTCGAACGACACGAACAGGTAGTAGTAGCCGTCTCGGTACAGGATGTCGGGCGCCTCGATGCCGGCGCTGCGGGTCGCGAGCGAGTGGATCGCGGTGCCCCGGCGCAGGCCGGTCGCCGGGTCGATCTCGATCATCTTGATGCCGGTCCAGAACGAGCCGTAGCTCATCCACAGCCGGCCCTGGGCGTCGGCGACGAGGTCGGAGTCGATCGCGTTGTGGTCGCTGGCCTCGGTGGTGCTGACGACCAGGCCGCGGTTGGTCCACGTGCCGGCGTTGCCGGAGGGGCTGGTCGCCAGGTAGATGCCCGAGTTGCGGCTGCCGAACGACGACGCCGAGTAGTACAGCCAGTACTGCCCGTCGCGGTACGACAGGTCGGGCGCCCACAGGTCGCCCGTGGTGTGCGCGGCGGTCCACGGCGTGCCGTTCGGGAAGGCCGCGCCCGCGTCGGTCCAGGCGGTGCGGTCGCGCGACGTCTTCAGCGGGATGCCGCGGCCGGTGGTCGCGACGAGATAGGAGCCGTCGGGGCGCTTGACGACGGTCGGGTCGTGGGCCCACGTGCTGCCGGTGACGACGCCCGGGCCGGGGTAGGCCGCCGGCGGCGTGCCGCCGCCGTCCCCGGTCGCGACGCTCGTCCAGCGCTGGTTGTCCCGGCCGTTGCAGGTCCACAGCGCGACGGGGGTGCCGTTGGCGGTGCGGCCGTTCGTCACGTCGACGCACAGGCCGGACTGCTGGTGCACGAGCGAGCCGTTCGCGCCCCGCGCGAAGCGCTGGTTCGCGCCGCCGGTGCAGCTCCACGAGATCAGCGCGGTGCCGGGGGCCGTTCCCCAGTTCAGCGCGTCGAGGCAGCGCGTGCCGTCGAACGCGCGCAGCTCGCCCGCGGCCGTGAGCGTCCAGCCCTGGCCGGCGACGCCGTTGCAGTCCCAGATCTGGATCGCGGCGCCGGGGTTCGCGTCGTTGCCGGCGACGTCGAGGCAGCGTCCGGACTGCGCGGAGACCAGGGCGGGTGGTGCGGCCTGCGCGGCGGGGGCGGACGCCGCGCCGGCGAGGGCGGCGACCAGGGCGGTGGCCGCGGCGAGGGCGAGGGCGCGGGCGCTCGTGCGGCGGGGACGGGTTCGCATGGGGGCCGCCTTCGGTGTCGGGGGCGATGTGAGCGCAAACATGGCGCGCCGGGACACCGCTCGGCTATGCCGTGAAGCGATTCATAGAGCGCTTTCCGACAGCGCCCGGTCGGGTCCGCGCGGCGAGCGGGCGACCGGCGTGCGTCAGGTCAGGCGCACGGCCGGCTCGGCACCGACGAACGCCGCCGCCGCGGCGCCCTCCGCCCGCACGTCCTCCTCCTCGCCCGGCGTCAGCGGACGCAGCGGCCGCACGACCACCCGCCCCTCCGCGAGCTCCCACGTCGCGGCGACGAACCCGTCCACCAGCACCGTCGCGCGGACCATCGACCAGCCGGGCATCACCTCCCGCCGCACCGCCTCGGGCAGGATCCGCGTCCGGTCCCGGTGCCCGAGCACGGCGTCGTCGAACATCGGCAGGAAGCGCACGGGGGCGGGTGCCTCCTCGTCGGCGAGCGGGGCGTCGGGCAGGTCGAGCAGCTCGGCGCCGTCCGGGCCGCGCAGCACCCGCAGCTCGTCGCGCATCCCGTCGACGACGGCGCGCAGGCGCGTCAGCCCGCACCACGTCTGCAGGTCCATGACGCCGGCCGGCCCGAACCCGGCGAGGTAGCGCCGCACGAGCGTGGGGACGTCGGGCTCCCCGACCGGCTCGCCCAGCCACGCCTCCGCCGTCGTCACCTCGATCCCCCGGCGGCTCCACCACGACCCGAACGCCGATGTGGCCGGGCCGTGCACGACGGGCGTGAGGGCCTCGACCGCGGCGGCCATGACCGCGCCCTTGCGGCCGGGGAACCGCTCGGCGAGGGCCGCGCCGAGGTCCCGCCGGCGCACGGTCCGGTCGCCCAGCACCTCGCGCGCGGCCGCGACGAGCACCGCCGGGTCGAGGTCGCCGACGTGCTCCGCGTAGTAGGCCGACCGGACGAGCCGGTCGAGCACCGGCTGCACGGTCGGGCGCAGCCAGGCGTGGTCGGCCGCGGCGGTGAGGTGCTGCGTCCCGCGCAGCAGGGGCCCGCGGACGAGCGCGCGCCCCTCCACCGCCGCCTCGAGGTCGCCCGACGCGAACCCCTCGAGCCGCGCCCACATCCCCACGTGCACCCAGTTCGGCTCCTGCGCCTGCACGGCCACGCGCCGGCGGACGGCCTCCACGACCGAGGCGGACGACCGCACGTCGAGCTGCTGCCGGTGCAGCAGGGTCCGGTTGAGCCGGCGCAGGGAGAGCGTCGTCATGCGTCGACGCTAGGCCCGGTGGCGGTCAGGACCTGTCCTCCACCCCGCTCACGTCGGGGCGTGCCCCGCTCCCGTCGTGGGCGGGCTCGCGGCCCGCCGTCCCCACCAGCGCGTGCGCGGGCAGCACCCGGTCGAGCAGCACGAGCAGCAGCCCGAGCAGTGCGAACGCGACGCCGTAGAGCAGCACGTTGAGCGCCAGCCCGTCCCACCCGAGCGCCCCCAGGTCGATGAACCCGTACGGGTAGCCCAGGTCGGGCCGCAGCAGACCGCGCGTCGTCGTGAACGCGCAGTACGCGAGCAGCGCGACGAGCCACCACGCGACCGCACGCAGGCGCAGGCGCCGGTGCGCGTCGAGCAGCACGAAGTCGAGGAACGCCAGCACGGGCGTCCACTCGTGCTCGATCTGCCCGCCCGTGAGCCCGAACGCGACCACGGGGGCGTCGGGCGACTCGGGGGCCAGGACGAAGAACGACACCAGCCCCGTGATCGCGAGGAACAGCGTCACGCCCACCTTGAGCACGGCCGGCGGCTGCCCCCGCCCCCGCAGGGACGCCACCGCGGCCCACGCCATGACGACGGCGAACGACAGGTTCGAGACGTTGGTGAAGTACACGAGCCCCGGCAGGTCGCCGTCGCGCCAGATCCCCTGCGTGCCCGCGAGCGCGAGCGTGGCGATCGCGCCCCGGACCAGGGCGACGAGGACGTCGGGTGCTCTCACGGGCGGGTTCCTCTCGGGACGGGGCCGGCACGCGGACCGGCGGGCTCACGCTGCCATGCCGGCCGGGCGGACGGCATCACCCTCGGGGCGGCTCCCCGCGGGCGTCGCGGCGCCCCGCGGTTAGGGTCGACGGGACGCGACGGCTCGACGACGAGGACGGTCCATGACGCAGCACGCCCCCGCCCCCATCCGCTTCGGCGTGGTCGGCTCCGGCTGGCGCTCGTACTTCTTCGTCCGGATGGCGCGGCTGATGCCCGAGCGGTTCACGTGCACGGGGGTCGTGACGCGCACCGCGGAGCGCGGCGCCGAGGTCGAGGCGACGTGGGGCGTGCCGACCGTCCGGACGGTCGAGGAGCTCGTCACCGGGGCCGTGCCGGGTGCCGGCGCGGCGCCCGACCGCCCCGAGCTCGTCGTCACCGGCACGCCGTGGCCGGTGACGCCGGACGTGGTCCGCGAGCTCGTCGACGCGTCCGTCCCCGTGCTCGCGGAGACCCCGCCCGCCCCCGACGTCGACGCGATGCGCGCGCTGTGGGCGGACGTCGGCGCGACCGGCCTCGTGCAGGTCGCCGAGCACAGCCCGTTCCTGCCCGTGCACCAGGCGCGCAAGCGGGTCGTGGACGAGGGCCTGATCGGCGCGGCGACGAGCGTGCAGGTGTCCTCGACGCACCAGTACCACGCGATCGGCCTGGCCCGCCGGCTGCTCGGGGCCGGCCGCGGGCCGGTGACGGTGCACGCCCGCGAGTTCACGGCCCCGCTGGTCGACCCCATGAACCGCCACGGCTGGACCGACGCCACCGAGCCCACGGACGCCCGCACGCTCCTCGCGACGCTCGACCTCGGCGACGGCCGCCACGTGCTCTACGACTTCACCGACAACCAGTGGCACAACCCGCTGCGGGCCAACCGGGTCGTCGTGCGCGGGTCGCTCGGCGAGATCGTCGACGACGCAGTGACCCGCTGGATCGACCCGCGCACGCAGGTGACCTCGCGCATCGAGCGGCGCATGCACGGCATCGAGCAGGACATGGACGGCTTCGACCTCATGCACCTGTCCTTCGAGGGCCGCGTGCTCTACCGCAACCCGTTCGTCGGGGCGCGCCTGGCCGACGACGACCTGGCGGTCGCCCACCTCATCGACGGCACGGGCGCGTGGGTGCGCGGCGAGGCGCCGCCGCCGTACCCGCTGGCGGACGGCATGCAGGACCACCTGCTGGGCATCGCGATGCAGGAGTCGGCCCGCACCGGGCAGCCCGTGACGACGTCCGCGGAGGCGTGGGCGGAGGCCTGACCCCCGGTCCGCGCGACCCCGGCCGGTGAGTTCCGCCGCCGTCCCGTGTCTGCCCCGGTGACCCGCGGTGCGCGTCGTCGGCGCGCCCGCCACCGCCACGGCACGGAGGGCACGATGACGAGCGCACCCGAGCACCGCACCGCACGCACGGCGGCGACGGGCCGCCCGCCCGTGGTCGACGCGAGCACCTGGCAGGCGGCCCGCGACGAGCTCCTGGTCCGCGAGAAGGCGCACACGCGCGCCGGGGACGCCCTCGCGGCGGACCGCCGCCGCCTGCCGATGGTCGAGGTCGACGGCGGGGCCGAGGTGGTCGGGCCGGACGGCCCGGTGCCGCTCCTCGACCTGTTCGCCGGGCGCGACGAGCTGGTCGTCTACCGGCACATGTGGCACGACGGCGCACCGCACCAGGGCCAGTGCGAGGGCTGCACGGTCAGCGCGTGGGGCGTCGAGGACGCCGCGGTCTACCTGCACGCGGCGGGAGTCTCCCTCGCGGTCGTCACGACCGGCCCGTGGGACGAGGTCGCGCCGTTCGTCGCGTTCATGGGCTACGCGCAGCCCTGGTACTCGGTCCGCGAGACCCCGGCACCGCTGGGCGAGGAGATGGGCTCGTTCGCCTGCTTCCTGCGCGACGGCGACCGCGCCTTCCTCACGTACACGGTCACGGGCCGGGGCGTCGAGGTCGCGAACCCGGTCTTCGCGCTGCTCGACATGACGCCGTACGGCCGGCGCGAGGCGTGGCAGGACGTGCCGGACGGCTGGCCGCAGGGGCACGAGGCGTGCTGGTACTGGCGCACGGACGCGGACGGGCGCGCCGGGTGGGGCGAGGACACCCGGCCCACGCCGCAGTGGACGCGCCCCGGCGCCACGCCCGTCGAGACCCTGGGCCGGCACGGGCACCACCACTGACCCGCCGCTTCCGGATGCCGGATCGCCGCATCCGCACGACCCTCGTGGCATGACGCGATTCGGGTACACCCTCATGACCGAGCAGTCCGGGCCGCGCGAGCTGGTCCGGTACGCGCAGGCGGCCGACCGGCTCGGGTTCGACTTCGCCGTGTCGTCCGACCACTACTTCCCGTGGCTGGACGAGCAGGGGCACGCGTCGTACGCGTGGACGATGCTCGGCGCGGTCGCGCAGGCGACGCAGCGCATCGACCTCATGACGTACGTGACCTGCCCGACCATCCGGTACCACCCGGCGGTCGTGGCGCAGAAGGCCGCGACGCTCGCGATCCTGTCCGAGGACCGCTTCACCCTCGGCGTCGGCGCCGGCGAGAACCTCAACGAGCACGTCGTCGGCGAGCGCTGGCCGGCCGTCGGCGAGCGGCACGACATGCTCGAGGAGGCGCTCGAGATCATCCACGAGCTGCTGTCGGGCGAGCGCGTGACGTACGAGGGCGAGCACTTCCGCGTCGACTCGGCGAAGCTGTGGGACCTGCCCGACCGGCCGGTCGAGATCGGCGCCGCCGTGTCGGGCGACCAGTCGGTCTCGCGCTTCAGCGGCCTGGCGGACCACCTCATCGCCGTCGAGCCGGACGCCGAGCTCGTCGAGAAGTGGGACCGCGCGCGCGCCGAGGACGGCCTGGCGGGCACGCCCTCGCGCAAGATCGGGCAGATCCCGATCTCGTGGGACCCGGACCCGGAGCGGGCCAAGCAGCGCGCGCACGAGCAGTTCCGCTGGTTCGGCGGCGGCTGGAAGGTGAACGCCGACCTGCCGACGACCGAGTCGTTCGCCGCGGCCAGCCAGTACATCCGCCCCGACGACGTCGCGGAGCAGATCCCCTGCGGCCCCGACCTGGACGCGATCGTCGAGGCCGTCTCCGCCTACTGGGAGGCCGGGTTCACCGACATCGCGCTCGTCCAGGTCGGCGACGAGGGCCAGGAGCGCTTCCTCGCCGAGGCGGCGGAGCCCCTGCTGACCAAGCTCCGCGACGCCGCCCCCACCGCCTCCTGACGAACGCAACGTGGTGCACCGCCGGACGCGCGGTGCAGTGCACCAGGTTGCGCTCGCACCGCGCATGACCGGCGACGCGCGTTCGGGTGGCCGAAACGGGCGAGCGGGGGTCACGGCATCCTGCCGCCACCCGTTATCGCAACCCCCGCCGCACGCCTACGGTGCGACGTGCACCGACGCAGCCCGGGACCGGACGGTCCCGGGCGCGTCCGTGTGCGCCCGCCCGTCGCCGTCCCCGGAGCACCGTGAACACGCCCGACCGTCCCGCACCCGCCGACCGGCCCGCACCCGCCGGCCGCCCCGCCGCCACGCCCGCACAGCTGCGCCGCTGGCGCCGCAACCTCGCGAACGAGCGCGCCGAGGCCGCCGTCTACCGCGACCTCGCCGGCCGCCGCACCGGTGAGGAGCGCGACATCCTGCTCGCCCTCGCCGAGGCGGAGCGGCGGCACGAGTCGCACTGGCTCGAGCTGCTCGGCGACGACGTCGGCCGCCCGCTGCGCGGCGACTGGCGCAGCCGCGTGCTGGGCTGGCTGGCGCGCCGGTTCGGGTCGGTGTTCGTCCTCGCGCTCGCGCAGCGCGCCGAGGCGCGGTCCACGTACGAGCGGGACGCCGAGGCCACACCGCGCATGGCCGCCGACGAGCAGATCCACGAGGAGGTCGTCCGCGGGCTCGCGATGCGCGGCCGGCAGCAGATCTCCGGCACGTTCCGCGCCGCCGTGTTCGGCGCCAACGACGGGCTGGTCTCGAACCTCGCGCTCGTGCTCGGCATCGGCGCGTCCGGCGTCGCGACGGGCACCGTGCTGCTCACCGGGCTGGCGGGTCTGCTCGCCGGCGCGCTGTCGATGGGCGCCGGCGAGTACGTGTCGGTGCGCTCGCAGCGCGAGCTGCTCGAGGCGTCCCGCCCGGACGCCGAGGCCGCGGCGGCGCTCGCGCACCTCGACGTCGACGCGAACGAGCTCGCGCTGGTCTACCGGGCCCGGGGCATGTCGCCGGACGAGGCGCAGACGCGCGCGGACGTCGTGCTGGCCTCCCTCGCGCAGTACGAGGCGCGCCAGCAGGTGAGCGGCTCCCTGCTGCGGACGACGACGACGCTGCCGGGTGCGACGCCGGCCCCCGTCACCCACGCCGCTCCGGGCGTCCCCGAGCGGGACGAGCACGAGTCGGTCGGCACCGCGTGGGGCGCCGCGATCGCGAGCTTCTGCTTCTTCGCGTCCGGCGCCGCGGTGCCGGTGCTGCCCTACCTGCTCGGCGCCGAGGGGTGGACCGCCGTCGCGTGGTCCGCCGGGCTCGTGGGCGTCGCGCTGCTGGGCACGGGCTCGGTCGTGGGGCTGCTCTCGGGGGCGTCTCCCGTGAAGCGGGCGGTGCGCCAGCTCGCGATCGGCTTCGGGGCCGCGGCGGCGACCTACGTCCTGGGCCTGGCGTTCGGCACGGACGGCCTCGCCTGACGCGGACGCGCCGGCCCCGCCCGGCGGCGCCGGGGTGTGCAGCGTCGGTCCCGTGACGCGCGACGAACGCTGCACCACCCGGGACGTCCCCGCGGGGTGACGCCGTGTCGGTGTCCGCGGGAGCATGGCCTCGGCCGCCGGCGTCGGGCCGGCGGGTGACCCTGGGGGTGCGGCGATGGAGTTCCGGCTCGAGCTCGTGATGGTCCCGGTCAGCGACGTCGACCGGGCGAAGGCGTTCTACGCGGACCAGGTGGGCTTCGTGGTCGACCACGACGTGCGCGTGCACGAGCACCTGCGGTTCGTGCAGCTCACGCCGCCCGGCTCGGCGTGCTCGATCGCGATCGGTGAGGGCATCGTCCAGGCGCCGCCGGGGTCGGTGAAGGGGCTGCAGGTCGTCGTGGACGACGCCGACGCGGCCCGCGAGCACCTCCTCGCCCACGGCGTCGACGCGCCGCCGGTGCAGGACCTCGCGTGGGGCCGGTTCACGGGCTTCCGCGACCCCGACGGCAACGAGTGGGCGGTCCAGCAGCTCCCCGACCGGGTGTAGCACTAGGTAGCACACCGGGCTACGCTGGCGGACGTGACGCTCCAGCCCGAGATCAGCCAGCGCGACCTCCGGCTCCGGTCGAAGGAGATCATGGACGCGGTCGAGGGTGGCCAGTCCTTCACCGTCACCCGCGACGGCCACGGGATCGGTGAGCTCGTCCCCCTCCGGCGCAGGCGCCAGTTCGTGCCGCGTGCCGAGTTCGGCGCGATGTCGCGGACGGCGCCGGCCATGGACCTCGAGCGCTTCCGGAGCGACCAGGACGCGGTGCTCGACGACGACGAGGCCGACCCCTATGCCCGTTGACCACGACCGCGGGCTCCTCGACACGAACGTGCTGATCCTCCGGCGCTGGATCGACGCGGCACTCCTCCCCGACGAGGTCGCCATCTCCGCCGTGACGCTCGGTGAGCTCTCTGCGGGCGTGCACCTGGTCACGGGCGACGACGCCGACGCACACGCGGAGCGCGCGCGCCGGACCGACGTCCTGCAGCGCGCCGAGAGCGAGTTCGACCCGCTGCCGTTCGACGCGGAGGCCGCGCGGCTCTACGGGAGGGTCGCGGCGGCCGTCCGCGCCGCCGGGCGCACCCCTCGCCGCCGGGTGGCCGACCTGATGATCGCCGCGACCGCTGCGGCGAACGGGCTGCCGCTGTGGACGACGAACCCCGCCGACTTCGCGGGTCTCGACGGCGTCGTCGAGGTCGTCGCCCTCGCGCGCCCCGAGCGGGCGACGTGACGCCACGGACGTGACGTGACGCACTCGCACCTTGCCAGGTCAGGTAAGCCTGACCTTATGCTGCGTGCGTGACCGCGACGAGCACCGCCACGGCGACCGACGAGACGCCCGCGACCACGGCCGACGCCGCGGTCGGGACCGCCGTCTCCCCGTTCCGGATGTTCCACGTGCGGGTCGCGCGGCTGCAGCGCATGTGCCCGAGCCTGCTGCGCGTCACGTTCACCGGTGAGGACCTCGACCGCTTCGCCGACAACGGGTTCGACCAGCGGATCAAGTTCTTCCTGCCGATCGACACGGCCGGCTACGAGGGCCTGCTCGACCTCGGCCAGTCCGGCGACTGGTACGGCCGCTGGCGCGAGCTCCCCGAGGACGCCCGCCACCCCGTCCGCACGTACACGGCCCGCACCGTCCGGCAGCCGGTCCGCGAGCTGGACGTCGACGTCGTGCTGCACGGCGACACCGGCCCGGCGTCGCGCTGGGCGTCGACCGCCGAGGTCGGCGACGAGCTCGTCGTGCTCGGCCCGAACGCCGACTGGGACGGCCCGCACGGCGGCGTCGACTTCGTGCCCCCGGCGCGCACCGACCGCCTCCTCATCGCCGGCGACGAGACGGCGCTGCCCGCCATCTCCGGCATCGTCGAGCGCCTCCCCCGCGACGCCCGCGGCGAGGTCGTCATCGAGATGCCGTGGTCGGACGACCGCCTCGACCTGCACGCCCCCGACGGCGTGACCGTCCGCTGGTACGGCCGCGACGGCCGCGGCCACGGCGAGCTGCTCGTGCCCGCCGTCCAGGCCGCGTGCGCCCGCCTGCTGCCCGGCCAGGCCCCGGTCCCCGACGTCGAGCTCGAGGACGTCGACGTCGACCACGGCATGCTGTGGGAGGTGCCGGTCGACTACACGACGGGCGCCCCGCTGGCCGCCGAGGCGCACCTGTACGCGTGGCTCGCCGGCGAGGCCGGCGTCATCAAGACCCTGCGCCGCCACCTGGTCCGCGAGTGCGGCGTCGACCGCAAGGCCGTCGCGTTCATGGGCTACTGGCGCGAGGGGCGCTGCGAGGGCGCCTGACGCCTGATGCCGGTCGCCGGCGTCGCGCACCACGTCGACGTCCCCGGGCAAGCGCCGTGGTCCCCGGCGGAAGCCCGGGTCCCGCTCTCGCGAGCGCGACGGGGCAGCCTCCCGGACCGGAGGCAAGGGCTGCCCACCCACCCCTGACCAGCACACCCTCGCCCCGACCGTGGACGGGTGACGCGTGCGGGTCCGCCGTGCAGCGCGAGTCCGCTCACACGCCGGCGCGGAGCCGGTGGGCGGGCGTCCACCGGAGCTCCCCGGCCGTCATGGCGACGAGCGCGCGCTCGGTGGTCGAGCGGTCGAGGACCGACGCGCCGTCGACGCGGGTCAGCAGCTCGCGGCCGTCGGAGAACGCGATCGCCGTCATCCCGCCGAGGTCGATCCGCCCGAGCTTGACGGCGCACTCCTTGCGCGACCAGAGCCGGGCGAACGCGAGGGGCGCGTCGTGCTGCGCGAGCCACGCACGCTCCGTCGCGGTGGCGACGTGGGACGCCAGGGTGTCGACGTCGGCGACCGCCTCCTCCACGTCGACCGCGACGGGTGTCGGGGCGGCTGCCGCGGCCACGTGCGCCCGCGTGTGCGACCAGCTCACGTGCACGTCGGGGTACCCCTCGACGAACGGTGCCCCGTGGTCGTCGCCGCCGCAGCCCGGGCACCGCTGGGCCAGGCGGACGTCGCCCGGCCGGACGCCGAGCAGGTCGGCGACGACCAGCACGGCCAGCGCCCGCGCCGAGACCGCCGCGCGGCGGTCGCGCGGGTCCCGCAGGCGCGCGAGCCTCGCGGCGACGGGGTCGGTGATCGCGAGCCAGGGCGGTGCGGCCGGCAGCGCCTCCACCGGCGCGTCGGTCCAGACGCCGACGCTCTCCGTGGGCAGCAGCCGGGACACCATGCGTGGTCGTCCTCCGTCGGGGCGAGGGCGGCGGGACTGCGCCGACCCCGTCGACCCGTGCCGGCAGGGCGGTCCCGCCGCGTGAGCGGCTCGGAGCAGTGTCGCGCACGGGCGCGCCGCCCGGGCCCCGGACCCTCGCGTCCCGCCCGACGCGGCCGCGCGACAGGGCCGGGGACTGCGCGTCCCCGGCCCTCGCCGTCCCCGTCTACGGGCAGACCACGCCCAGGCACTGCTGCGGGTCGGCGTTGCGCCGCGCGGTGTTGCCGCCGCCGTCGGTCACGCCCGCCACGTCGTACCCGCGGTCCGCGTTCCGGTCCGAGCGGTTGCCGGTCACGGTGACGACGGACAGGCCCGCGGTGCCCGGGGCGGCTCCCGGGCCGCCGACGAGCGTCCGGGCCGAGATGCCGTCGTCGCCCAGGCCGGCCGAGGGGGCGAAGCCGTTGTGCCGGAGCGCGTTCCCCGTCACGGTGATGGAGGACTGCCCGAGCGTGCACTCGGCCTCCTCCGTCGAGCACTCCACCGTGACGTCGATCCCGGGCCCGCCGTTGTCGATCAGGCGGTTCCGGAGGAGCTGCACGTCGTCGAGGCCGCGGGCGGCGCTCTGGAAGTAGCTCTTGCGCAGGACCACGCGGATGCCGGCCCCGGAGCTGGCCTTGAAGACGTTGTCGGCGACGGCGACGTCGTTGGCGCCGGCGCCGTCCTCGTTGCGCAGGAAGACGCCCGTCTGGTTCCCCACGAACGTCGACCGCTCGACGACGAACCCGTCCCTCTTCTGGATCGCGACGGCGATGCCGTTCCGGGTGAACCTCGAGTCGGAGACCCTCCCCTGCCCTGCGTGGTAGAAGTCGACGGCCGTGCCGGGCAGGTCGTGGAAGTGGCTCCTCGTGACGACCATCCCCGGCGCGCCGGCCGTGAGGAAGGCGCCGGTGGCGGCACCGGGGACGACGGACGTGACGTCGACGCGGTCGAGGCGGCCGCGCTCGCCCGCCCAGTAGATCGAGTTCGCGCGCAGGTGGCCTCGGGCGAGCGTCACGTCGGATCCACCGACCACGGTGCCGGAACCACCGCTCCCCGGGCTCGTCAGCGTGCGCCCGGCCAGGTCGACCGTGGTGCCGGAGGGCAGCACCCCCAGGTCGCACGTCGAGTCCGCGACCAACCGGTAGTGGTTCGGCCCCTTCTGCACGAACCCCGGACACGGTGGAGGTGCCGCCGCCGCGCTCGTCGCGAACGTGACCACCATGCCCAGGGCCGCACCGACGGCCAGCAGAGACCTCGTCCTCATGTCCTTGCCCCCCTTGCAGGACCGCGGCGCACACGGTTCGAGCGCCGCTCAAACTGTGACAAAGGGATGGTAAGGACGTGGATCACCCAGGAGATCTCCCGGAGTCGGGTGAAGTTGGTGGGGCTCGCTCGGCCACGGCCGAACGGGTGCCCCCCGCGGGCTTCCCCGGCGACCGGATGCCGGCCGACGTCGCCCCTGCCACCATCCCGGCATGGATCGACGACACGGCGCGGCGGTCGCCGCGCTGACCCTGGCGGTGGCCCTGGTCGCCTCCGCCTGCAGCGACGCCCCCGCCTCCGCGGACGCCGTCGACGCCGCGGAGCGCTTCTACGCCGCCGTCGCCGACGGCGACGGCGAGGCGGCCTGCGCCCTGCTGCTCCCCGACGCGGCCGAGGCCGCCGCCGCCGACGCGGACGCCCCCTGCGCGCAGGCGGTGACCTCCGGCGACGTCGGGGACGACCTCGCCTCCCGGGCGGACGGCCTCGGCACGGCGACGGCCCACGTGGCGGGCCGGCAGGCACAGGTGCTGTTCGCGGCGGACACGGTGTTCCTGGCGCGGTCGGGCGGCGGGTGGGTCGTCACCGCCGCCGGCTGCGACTCCCGCCCGGAGCGTCCCTACGACTGCGAGGTGGAGGCATGAGGTCGCAGCGGGTCCTGGTCGCGCTGACGCTGGTCGCGGTCTACGCCTCCCTGGTGCTGTCGGTGGTGCTGGCGGTGGTGCGGCGATGAGGATGCCGCGCGTGGTGCGGGAGAACGGGCTGAGCCTGTTCTTCGCGGCGATCTTCCTGCTGTCCCTCGTGGGGCAGGCCCTCACCGGCGTCGCGTTCTTCAACGAGGAGCAGCGCGCGGCGGGCCTCGACCCCGTGCCGCTGGCCGACTACCTCTTCTCGTCCGCCTTCGCCGTCGACGTCACCGAGAACTGGCAGTCCGAGTTCCTGCAGTTCCTGCTGTACATCGGCGCGACGGTGTGGCTGGTGCAGAAGGGCTCGCCGGAGTCGAAGGCGCTGGACGAGGCCGGGCGCGAGAGCGACGAGGAGCAGAAGGTCGCGGAGCACGCCACGCCGGACTCGCCGGCCTGGGCACGCGTGCGCGGGTGGCGGCTGAGCGTCTACTCCCACTCCCTGACGCTCGTGATGGGGTCGATCTTCCTGCTGTCGTGGCTGGTCCAGTCGATGACGGGTGCGGTCGCGTACTCGGAGGAGCAGATGCGCGAGCTGCAGGACCCGGTCCCGTGGGCGCAGTACCTCGGCCACCCCGACTTCTGGAACCGCACGTTCCAGAACTGGCAGTCGGAGTTCCTCGCGGTGCTCAGCATGGTGCTGCTGGCGGTGTTCCTCCGCGAGCGCGGGTCGCCGGAGTCGAAGCCGGTGGGGTCCGCCCACTCGGCGACGGGCGTCGAGGGCTGACTCCCGCGGTCAGCGGTAGAACCCCTCCCGCAGGTTCACCCCGTGCTCGAGCCACGCCTTGAGGGCGTTCAGCATGCTCGTCCAGCCCTCGCAGTTGCCGAAGGCGGCGCGGGCTCCGTCGGGCGTCGGACGCCAGGACGACTCGGTGATGGTGACGAGCGTGCGCGCACCGTCGTCGACCGGCTCGAACGCGAACTCGGTGCGCGTGGTACCGCCCTCGCCGGCGGTGGCCTCGCCGCCCCACTCGATGACGAGGCGGCGGGGCGGGTCCGCCTCGACGACGGTGACGGGGAACCGGCCGGGGAAGTCGGCGAAGTCCCAGGTCACGTCAGCGCCGGGCTCGAGCCGGCCGTGGGCGCCGCCGGTGGTGAAGTAGCGCGAGAGCTGCTCGGGGTCGGCGACGGCCTCGTACACCTGCTCGCAGGGGCGCGCGATGCGTCCCGACACGGTGAAGGAGAGTGCGGTGAGCGTCTCGTCGGTTGACATGTTGTATTCTTACAACATGTCTGGGACGGCCCACAAGGGTGACGACGAGGCCGACGACCGCGTCTTCAAGGCCCTCGCCGCGCCGGTTCGCCGCCGCATGCTCGACGCCCTCAAGGAGTCACCCCGCACGACCGGCGAGCTCTGCTCGCTCTTCCCCGACCTCGACCGCACCACCGTGCTCCAGCACCTGCGCGTGCTCGAGCAGGCCGAGCTCGTGACCGGCCGCAAGGTGGGCCGCGAGCGGCACCTGTCCCTCGCGCCGCTGCCGATCAAGCGCATCCACGACCGGTGGATCGGCGACTACGCGCGCGTCGCCGTCGACCTGCTGGACCGGCTCGACCGCGGCTGAGCGCGTCGGGCGCGGACGCCGGCGGTCAGAACACCGTGCGCCGCACCTGCTCCGGACGCAGGACCAGCCGCACGTAGTCGTCCGCGAGCAGGGCCTCGAGGTCGCGCGCACGCACCGGGTCGCCGAGGTCCCAGTAGCGGGCGGCCAGCCGCGCGGCGAGCTCGTGCGCGCCGTCGGCCTCGACCGTGACCGGGCCGCTGACGGACACCCAGTGCTCGCGCTCGCCCACCGGGGCGGCGACGACCACCGACGCGCGCGGGTCAGGGCGCAGGTGCCGCACCTTGAGGCTGTCGGGACCGGTGAAGAGCTGCACCGTGCCGTCGTCCGCGAGCTCGAACCACACCGGGCGCGGCTGCGGCGGCACCGGCCCCGCCGCGGGGGTGAAGAACGCGTGCAGCGGGCGGCGCAGCAGCGCGCGGTCCTCATCGGTCAGGGCGTCGGTCATCACGGCTCCTTTCGTCGGCGTGTCCCTACGTCGGGCACAACCGCGCCGGGACCCGAGGTCATCCGCGCCGCGCCACGCCCACGGCCTCGTCGAGGAAGCGCACGAGCCCGCCGAGGTACGCGCCGCGCGGCTCGTCGTGCGACAGCACCAGGTCGTGCACGCCGCCGTCGACGACGAGCTCGCGCACGTCCGGCCCGAGGCCGGGCGCGAGCGCCGCGATCGTCGCGACGTCGAGCACGGTGTCGACGGCGTCGAGGTCGTCCCCCTCCGCGAGGTCCGCCCGCGACCGCGCCGACCGCGCGACCAGGACCGGCACGCCGATCTCCATGCCCGCGGCGACGCGGCGCTGCCCCGCCCGGACGGCCGCCAGCCACCCCGCCCGGATCGGCACCCCGTCCGGTCGCTTCAGCTCGGTGTCGAACTCCCACCGCTCCCGCATCCGCCCCGCGTAGTGCGACGGCCCGCTCGACAGCACCCGCAGCGGCGCGCTCCGCGCGAGCGGGCGCAGCGCCTGGTCCTGCAGGGGCGTGACCCACGAGCGCTCGACGGACAGGAACGGGCTGTTCAGCACGAGCCCGTCGGCACCGCCGCGCACCCGGTGGGCGTGCGCCCACAGCGCCGCGACCAGCCCGCCGGTGGAGTGCGCGTGCACCACCACCGGCACACCCGGCCAGGCGGAGCGCGCGGCGGCCACCGCACGGCTCAGGTCCGACGCCTGCTCGCGCAGGTCGCCCTGGTAGTGCGGCACGTCCCCGGGACGCAGCGACCGCCCGGCCCGGCGTGCGTCGAGCCCGAGGAAGGCCCACCCCGCCTCGCGCAGCGCCTGCGGCAGCGGCGTCGCGAACACGTAGTCGTTGTAGCCGTGCAGGTGGACGACGACGCCGCGCGGGTCCTCGGGCTGTGCGAGCGGCCGCACGAGGGTGAGCACCGGTGCGGCGCCGCCGACGCCCACGGCGCGCCAGCCGGGGCCGCCGGGCGCCGGGCGCCAGCCGGGCAAGGTGCGGACCTCGTACCCGTCGAGCAGCGGGTCGGGCGACCAGCCGGTCGCCGTCTCGTCCGCCGCCGCCGGTCCGTCCACGTCCGCCCCCGTCACGCGCCCATCGTCGTCGTGGCCACGTCCCGCCGCCCGTCGACGCCCAGCCCGCGCGGGAAGCGCACCGGCACGAACAGCAGCAGCCCGAGCAGCAGCACGGCGACGATCCCGAGGATCCCCCAGTACTGCCCGCCGCCGAGGGCGATCGCGAGCGAGAACGCCGCGGGTGCCAGGAAGGTCGCGGCACGCCCGGTCGTCGCGTAGAGACCGAAGACCTCCGTCTCCCGCCCCGGCTCCGCGAGCCGGGCGAGCAGCGCGCGCGAGGCCGACTGCGCCGGCCCGACGCACGCCGAGAGCACGAGCCCACCCGCCCAGAACGCCGACGCCCCGAGGTCGTGCAGGAGGAACACGGCCGTCCCGGCGAGGACGAGCACGACCAGCGACCACGTGACGACACGCCGCGGCCCGAACCGGTCGTCGAGCCACCCGGCGGCGATGGTCGCGGCGCCCGCGACGACGTTCGCGGCGATCGCGAACACGATCACCTCGCCGGGGGAGAACCCGAACGTGCCCGCCGCGAGCACGCCGCCGAAGGTGAACACCCCGGTGAGGCCGTCGCGGAACACCGCGCTGGCGATGAGGAAGCGCAGCGTCGAGCGCCGCTCGCGCCACAGCGTCGCGATGTGCCGGCCGACGGTCACGTACGCCCCGACCAGGCCGACCCGCTCCGGGGCGCCGGGACGCCGGCGGTCCGGCACCGCGACGAGCACCGGGACGGCGAAGGCGAGGAACCACAGGCCCGCGATGAGCATGGAGACGCGCACGTCCATGCCGGCCTCCGACGTGACGCCGAACAGGCCGACCTCCGGCTGGATGAGGCCGAAGTACAGGACGAGCAGCAGCACGATGCCGCCGACGTACCCGGCGCCCCACCCGATGCCGCTGACGCGCCCGATGGTCCGCGGCCCGCTGATCTGCAGCAGGAGCGCGTTGTAGGCGACGCCGGCGATCTCCGCGGCGATGGTGCCGACCGCCAGCAGCGTGACGCCGAGGCGCACGGCGTCCGCCATGCCGCCCTCGACGGGCTGCACGAACCACAGCGCGAGGATGCACAGGCCCACGACCAGCGAGGTCACCGCGAGCAGGGGGCGCCGCCGCCCGCCCGCGTCGGCGAGGGTTCCGAGCGCGGGCGCGGTCAGCGCGACGAGCACGCCCGCGGCGGCCAGCCCCCACCCGAGCCACTGGCTGTGCAGGGCCGTGACGGCCTCGACGTCGGCGCCGGGCTCCACGAACGACGAGCCCGTGAGGTACACCGTGAAGACGAAGGTCGTGACGACCGCGTTGAAGGCGGCGGAGCCCCAGTCCCAGGCGGCCCAGGCCGCGATCTGACGACGGACGAGCGGCGGCTCCGCGACGGGAGCGCCGGCGGGGACCGCAGCGGTGGGGTGCGCCATGGGCGCGAGCGTAGGCCGCGGCGCCCCCCTGTGGGATGGCGGCACGGTGAACGCGTGCCTGACGCGGGGACGGAACCGCACGGACCGGACGGGAGCCGGCGTCACGACCGGCCCAGGGGCCTCACCGCTGGCGCCGGAACAGCACCGCCGACGCCACCCGCGCGACGACGAGCACGCCCGCCCACCAGGCGAGGGCGACGAGCACCGTGCTGCCGACCGGCATGCCGAGCAGCAGGGCCCGCAGCGCGTCCGACGTCGGCGTGACGGGGTTCAGCCGCGCCACGGTCTCGAGCACGCCGGGCATGGTCCCGACGGGCACGAACGCGCTGGACACGTAGGGCAGGAAGAGGATGACGAACGTGAACCCGCTCGCCGCCTCCGGCCCCGACGCGACGAGGCCGATCGCGACCGCGACCCAGGTCAGCGCGAGGACGTACACGACCAGCACGCCCGCCGCGGCCAGCCAGTCCCCGGCCGACGCCGCCGGGTCGAAGCCGACCAGCAGCGCGACCGCGACGACGAGCGCGGTCGAGACGGCGTTGCGCGCGAGGCTCGCCACCACGTGGCCGGTGAGGACGGCGCCGGCGGGCACGGGCATGCTGCGGAAGCGGTCGACGATGCCGTTCGTCATGTCGCTCGCGACGTCCACGGCGGTCGTCGCGGCCCCGTACCCCGCGGTGAGCAGGACGATCGCCGGGACGACGAAGTCCACGTACTCCATGCCGGTGCTGATGGCCCCGCCGAAGACGTAGACGAACATCAGCAGCAGCACGACCGGCAGCAGCACCGCGAGCAGCAGCGTGTCGAGCTGGCGGGTGGACCGGCGCACGCTGCGGCCGACGAGCGCGAGCGTGTCGCGCGCCGCGTCGAGGGGGCCCGGGGGCGGCGGGACCGGGCGGGGCGTGAGGTCGACGGTGCTCATCGGGGCTCCTGGGCGGTCGTGGCGAGCGCGGGGGTGCGGTCGGCGGTGCCGGCGTCGTGGCCGGTGAGGGCGAGGAACGCGTCGTCGAGCGTCGGCGTGCGCACCTGCCAGTGCACGACGTCGAGCCCGCGCCGCTCGACCTCCCCGAGGACGCGCCGGACGTCGCCGACGGTGCCGTCGGTGGCGAGGCGCTCGGTGCGGCCGTCCGCGAGCGCGAGCTCGACGTGCGCCGACCCGACGGCGGCCTTGAGCTCGGCCGCGGTGCCGTCGGCGACGACGACCCCGCGGTCGATGACGGCGACCCGGTCGGCCAGGGCGTCCGCCTCCTCCAGGTACTGCGTGGTGAGCAGGACGGTCCCGCCCGCTGCGACGACCGAGCGGACCACGTCCCAGAGGGCGGCGCGGCTGCGCGGGTCGAGACCTGTGGTGGGTTCGTCGAGGACGAGGACCTGGGGTCGGCTCAGCAGGCTGACGGCGAGGTCGAGGCGCCGGCGCATGCCGCCCGAGTAGGTGCGGACCGTGCGCCGTGCCGCGTCGGTGAGGTCGAACAGGGCGAGCATCTCGGCGGCCCGCTCGCGCACCTGCCGGCGCGGCACGTGCGCGAGCCGTGCGGCGAGCCGGACGTTCTCCTCGCCCGTCAGGAGCTCGTCGACGGCGGCGTACTGGCCGGTGAGGCTCAGGGCCGCGCGGACCCGGGCGGCCTCGGTCCGCACGTCGAAGCCGGCCACGCGGGCCGTGCCGCCGTCCGGTGCCACGAGCGTGGACAGGATCCGGACGGTCGTCGTCTTGCCGGCGCCGTTGGGGCCGAGCAGTGCGAGCACCTGACCGCGCCGGACGGTCAGGTCGACGCCGTCGAGCACCGGGCGCCCGCCGTACGCCTTGCGCAGCCCCCGCGTCTCGATGACGGGCTCCTCCATCGCGCACCACCTTTCTGTGTACGTCGCAAACTGTGTGTGTATGTCATACACACTTGTAGGATGTGGCGTCAATGGATGCCGACGCCCCGACCGACGCCCTCGACCGCGACGACGCCGCCGCCCGCCGCGAGGCCGAGCGCGCCCGGCGCGACCGCGAGAAGGCCGACCGCGCCGCCCAGAAGGAGGCCGAGCGCGCACGTCGCGACGCCGAGCGGGCCGCACGCCAGGCCGAGAAGGACGAGCGGGAGGCGCGACGCGCCGCCGAGCGGCACGAGCGCGAGCGGCTGCGGCTCGAGGCGGAACGCGCGAAGGACGACGAGCAGCGACGCCGCGAGCGCGAGCGCGAGGCGGCCGAGAGCGCGCGGGAGGCGGCGCGCGCGCTGCGCGAGGCCGAGCAGGCCGAGCGGGCCGCCGCCCTCGCCCGTCGTCGTGCCGCCCGCGAGGCCGAGAAGGCGCGCCGGCAGGCCGAGCGCGCGGACCCTCCGCTCGCCGCACCGCCCGACCTGGCCGACCTGCCCCCGGACGTCGCCGTGCTGTGGCGCCGCCCGGCACCCGGCCGCCGGGGGCCCCGTCCCGGTCTGTCGCTCGAGCAGATCGCCGACGCGGGCATCGCCCTGGCCGACGCCGAGGGCCTCGACGCCGTCTCCATGGCCCGCCTGGCCGAGTCGCTCGGCTTCACGACGATGTCGCTGTACCGGTACGTGACCAGCAAGGACGAGGTCCTCATGCTCATGGCCGACCGTGCGGCCGGGCAGGTCCCGCGCGTCGGGCCCGAGGTGGGCGGCTGGCGCGAGCGCCTGGAGCTCCTGCTGGAGCTGCAGCGCCCCGTGCTCGCGGCGCACCCGTGGCTCGCGCGCACGACCAGCACGCTGTTCGCCGTCGGGCCGAACCGCCTCGCGTGGATGGACGCGATCCTGGCGTGCTTCGAGGACACCGGGCTCACCGAGCCCGAGAAGCTGGCGGTGACGGGCGTGCTGTCGAGCCACCAGCTCGACTGGGCCCGGCTGCTCGACGCCTACGCGACCCGGCAGCGGACGGCCGGGGACGGCGGCGGCGAGGACCCGGACGCCGTCATCGCCCGGCTCGTCGACCCCGCGACCCACCCGGCGCTGGCGCGGGCGGTCGCGGGTGGCGCCCTCGACCCGGAGGCGGCGCCCGCGGGCGGCGACGGGTCGGGGCTGGACTTCGGGACCCGGGTGATCCTCGATGGGATCGCCGCCCTCGTCGCGCGGCACGAACAGGACGACGCACGGGCCTGACCAAGGGGCGCCGCCGGGCCGACCCCAGCCCGCCGTCACCGTGGGGAGCTCACAGGGTGCCGCCCGGACCTGCCCGGGTGTCGCCGGTGGGCAGCAGACTCGCGGCATGACCGACACCCCCGCGCCGGTGCACGGCGCGTCCGACCCGCGGCCCGACGCGCTGCCCCTCGTCGCCGGCCGCTGCTTCGGCGACGGCGACCCCCTCTACGCCGCCTACCACGACGACGAGTGGGGCGTTGCGGTGCACGACGAGCACGCCCTGTTCGAGCGCCTCGCCCTCGAGGCGTTCCAGTCGGGCCTGGCGTGGATCACGATCCTGCGCAAGCGGCCGGCCTTCCGGTCCGCCTTCGCGGGCTTCGACCCGGAGGCCGTCGCGCGGTTCGGGGACGAGGACGTGGCCCGGCTGCTCGGGGACGCGGCCATCGTGCGCAACCGGGCGAAGATCGAGGCGACGATCGCGAACGCGCGGGCCACGCTCGCGCTCCACGCGGCCGGTCGCACGCTCGACGAGGTGCTGTGGTCGCACGCGCCCGCCGCGCCGCGGACCCGGCCGGCCACCGGGGCCGACGTGCCCGGGAGCACGCCGGAGTCGCGCGCGCTGGCGAAGGAGCTGCGCGGGCTCGGGTTCCGGTTCGTCGGCCCCACCACCGCGTACGCCGCGATGCAGGCGTGCGGCGTCGTCGACGACCACCCGGCGACGTGCCCGGTCGCGGTCCTCCGGTCGGGTGCCCCGGTGACCGGCGTGCAGGCCACCGCGGGTGGCGGTGCTCCGCAGGGGTGACACGCGTGTCGGACGCGTGTCCAGGGACGGCGTCGGGGCTAGGGTGCCCCGCATGGTGGAGCAGCGGGACGGCGACGGACGGCACGACGCCGTGCGCGGCGCCCAGGACGCGTGGGAGAGCGCCGACGCGCCGGACCCCAGCGTGCTCGCCGCGGTGCAGGACGGTCTGCTCGCGGTCCCCGCCGGGTCCCCGACCGCCTGGTTCGGCGTCCCGCGCCCCCGCCCGTCGCGGGAGCAGCAGCCGCCGGGCGGGCTGCACCGCCGCCAGCGCTGACACGCGCTCCCCCGGAGGGGACGCCCCGCTCTCAGCGGCCCGTCCCCCACCCGCGCCCGGACGAATGTGCGGGCTGCCGCCGGACCGCGCGCTGACACACTCTGTCTCACCACACGGGCGCCTCTGTCCGCCATGCGGGCGCCCTCGCTACGCTCACGCCGACCATCCAGAGCGGCCGAGAGACCTGGCTCAGCGACGCCGCAGCAACCCCCCTCCTCGTCGAGGGTGTGGGTGCTTCCGCCAGGAACGATGGAGTGACGATGATCGTGCGCCCTGACGTCGCCGACCCCACGGACGGCGTGACGTCGTCCGTGCCGGCCGCCCGCCCTCGTCCCCGGCACCGCGCCGGGACGGCGCGATGACGGTCGTGACCGACACCCGCGAGCAGGCTCCGCCGCGCACCGCCGCGACGCCCGCCACGCGCGCCGCCCACCGGCACGAGCCGGCGGCCGCGCTGGACCGGCCCACGGTGTCGTTCGAGCTGTTCCCCCCGCGCGACGTCGACGCCGCCCCCCGCCTGTGGTCGACGGTGCGCGAGCTGGAGGCGGCCGAGCCGGACTTCGTCTCGGTCACCTACGGGGCGTCCGGGAAGACCCGCGAGACCACGCGTGCCCTGGTGACGCGGCTCCTGCGCGAGACGACGCTCAACCCGATCGCGCACCTCACGTGCGTCGGCACGTCCCGCGCGGAGGTCGCGGCCGTCGTCGAGGAGTTCCTCGACGAGGGCGTGCGCGCGTTCCTCGCGCTGCGGGGCGACCCGCCCGCGGGGCAGGCCGACTGGCAGCCGCACCCCGAGGGCGTCGCGACCGCGGCCGACCTCGTCGCCCTGCTCCGCGAGATCGAGCAGCGCCGGTGCGCGGGGTCCCCGGCGCAGGCGGTGCGTGCGCGCGTGCGTCCGCTCTCCCTCGCCGTCGCCGCCTTCCCCCGCGGCAACCACGCGACGGGCGGCACCCGCCAGCAGGACGTGCAGGCGCTGCTGGCGAAGCAGGAGGCCGGGGCGGACTTCGCCATCACGCAGGTGTTCTTCGACGCGGAGGCGTACCTCGGCCTGGTCGCCGAGGCCCGCCGCGCCGGGGTGACGATCCCGATCGTCCCCGGCATCATCCCGACCACCGACCCCGCCCGGCTCCTGCGCGTGCAGGAGCTCACGGGGGTCCCCGTGCCCCGCTCGCTCCTGGACCTGCTCGGCTCCGCCGACGACGACGCCGACCGCCACCGCCGCGGGATCCGCGCGGGCGTCGACCTGGTCCGCGCCGTGCTCGACGGCGGCGCACCGGGCGTGCACGTCTACACGTTCAACAAGCACGAGGCCGCGCTCGACCTGCTCGAGGGCGCCGACCTGCGCGGCGGCCGACCGGCCGCCGCCGCCCCCACGACGTCCACCGAGCCCGTCGGCGACCCCGCCGCCGGGCCCACCCCGACACCGGCGAGGTAACCCGTCATGACCGACACCGCCACCACGACCCCCGCCCCGGCGTTCCCCGCCGGCTCCGTGCTCGGCTACCCCCGCATCGGCCCGCGCCGTGAGCTGAAGAAGGCGCTCGAGGCGTTCTGGGCCGGCCGCACGACGGCCGACGAGGTCGAGGCCGTGGCCGCCGACCTGCGCCGCCGCACGCGCACCCGCCTCGCGGAGCTGGGCCTGGCGACCGACGCGCCCGCCATCCCGAGCGCGTTCTCCTTCTACGACCACGTGCTCGACGCGGCCGCCCTCGTCGGCGCCGTGCCGGCACGCTTCGCCGACCTGCAGGACGCCGACGGCCGCCTCGACCTCGCGGGCTACTCGACGGTGGCGCGCGGCCGCGGCGACGACCTCCCGCTCGAGATGACGAAGTGGTTCGACACGAACTACCACTACCTCGTGCCGGAGATCGGCCCGGGCACGACGTTCCGGTACGCGAGCGACCGGCCGGTCGCCGAGTTCGCCGAGGGTCTGGCGGACGGCGTGCTCACGCGTCCCGTCGTCGTCGGCCCGGTCACCTTCCTCGCGCTGTCCAAGCCGACCGAGGACGCGCCGGCCGGGTTCGGCCCGCTCGACCGCCTCGACGACCTGCTCCCCGTCTACGCGCGCCTGCTCACCGAGCTCGCCGCCGCGGGCGCGACCTGGGTGCAGCTCGACGAGCCCGCGCTCGTCTCGGACTCGATCGGCGTGCCCGCCGAGGAGCTGTACGAGGCCACGACGCGCGCCTACCGCGCCCTGGCCACCGAGCTCGCGCGCCCGCAGCGGCCGGCGATCCTCGTCGCGGCGCCCTACGGCGACCTCGGGCCGGCGCTGCCCGTGCTCGCGGCCACCGACGTCGAGGGCATCGCGATCGACCTCGTCCGCGGCGAGGCCCCCTCGGTCGTCGCGCCCGGCCTGGGCACCAAGACGGTGGTCGGCGGCGTCGTCGACGGCCACAACATCTGGCGTGCTGACCTCGACCAGAAGCTCGCCGTGCTGGAGCAGCTCGAGACGCTCGCCGCCCGCGCGGTCACCGTCGGCACGTCCACGTCGCTCTTCCACGTCCCGCACACGGTCGAGGACGAGCCGGCTCTCGACCGCACGCTGGTGTCCTGGCTGGCGTTCGCCGACGAGAAGGTCCGCGAGGTCGCGACCCTCGCCGAGGGCCTGACCGAGGGCCGCGAGGCGATCCACGAGCAGCTCCTGGCCGCGTCCGACGCCGTCCGCAGCCGTGCGGCCGCCCCGGGCGTCGTCCGCCCGGAGGTCCGCGAGCGCGCCGCTGCCCTCACGGACGAGCAGTTCCGCCGCGGCCCGTTCGCGGAGCGCAAGGCCGCCCAGGCCGAGCGCCTGCAGCTCCCGGCCCTGCCCACCACGACCATCGGCTCGTTCCCGCAGACGCCGGAGATCCGCAAGGCCCGTGCGGCGTTCGGCAAGGGCGAGCTGACCGCCGAGCAGTACGAGGACGAGATGAAGGCGGAGATCCGCCGCGTCGTCGAGCTGCAGGAGCGGATCGGCCTGGACGTGCTCGTGCACGGCGAGCCGGAGCGCAACGACATGGTCCAGTACTTCGCGGAGAACCTCGACGGGTTCGCCGTGACGCAGAACGGCTGGGTGCAGTCGTACGGCTCGCGCTGCACGCGTCCCTCGATCCTGTGGGGCGACGTCTCGCGCCCGGCGCCCATCACGGTCGCCTGGTCGACGTACACGCAGTCTCTGACCGAGAAGCCGGTCAAGGGCATGCTCACCGGGCCGGTGACGATCCTCGCGTGGTCGTTCGTCCGCGACGACCAGCCGCTCGGCGACACCGCGAACCAGGTGGCCCTGGCGCTGCGCGACGAGATCGCCGACCTCGAGGCCGCCGGCATCGGCATCGTCCAGGTCGACGAGCCCGCGCTGCGCGAGCTGCTCCCGCTGCGGGAGAAGGACCACGCCGCCTACCTCGACTGGTCGGTCCGCTCGTTCCGGCTCTCCACGGCCGGGGTGGGCCCGGAGACGCAGATCCACACGCACCTGTGCTACTCGGAGTTCGGCGAGATCATGGACGCGATCGACGGGCTCGACGCGGACGTGACGAGCATCGAGGCGGCCCGGTCGAAGATGGAGATCCTCGGGGACATCGCGGCGGCGGGGTACCCGCGCGCCGTCGGCCCGGGCGTCTACGACATCCACTCCCCGCGCGTGCCCAGCGAGGCCGAGGTGACCGAGCTGCTCACCGAGGCGGTGCGGACGATCGACGTCGACCAGCTCTGGGTGAACCCCGACTGCGGCCTGAAGACCCGCCGCTACGAGGAGGTCACGCCCTCCCTCGAGCACCTCGTCGCCGCGACGCGGACGGTGCGCGCGACGCTCTGACGGCGTCGGGCCGGCGTCCGCTCGCGCCGGCCCGCACCACCCGCGGCGCGCCCACCGCCGCGGAGCCACGACGGCGCCCGTCCCCTGCCGGGGGGCGGGCGCCGTCGCGTCGGGACGGGCCGGGTGGGCGGTCAGGCCGGGACGACCACCTCGCTGCCGTCGACCACGGCCGTCGACGCCACCTCGTAGGGCCGCGGTTCCAGCGCGAGGTACGTCAGACCCCGTTCGCTCGACCTGTGCTCGACCACGTCGTACCCGCGCGGCACGGCGTCGGTGCCGAACAGGCGCCGCCCGTGCCCGACCGTCACCGGCGCGACGAGCAACCGGTACTCGTCCACCAGACCCGCGGCGTGCAGCGACGCCGCGAGCCGGGCGCACCCGTGCACCTGCAGCTCGCCGCCGTCGCGCTCCTTGAGCGCCGTGACCGCCTCGACGAGGTCGCCCTCGACCCGGCGCGAGCCCGCCCACTCCTCGCCGCCGAGGTCGGTCGACGTGACGACGTGCTTCGGCAGCGAGTTCAGCGCCACCGCGGCCGGGTCGCCGTCGGTGACCTGCGGCCAGTACGCGCGCATCAGCTCCCACGTCGTCCGGCCGAACAGCAGCTCGCCCGTCCGCTCGAACCACCCGCCGACGACCTCCCCGAACAGCGGGTCGTCCGCGAACGGGATCACCCAACCGCCGGCGGTGAACCCGTCGCTGGTGTCCTCGTCCGGCGCGCCGGGCCCCTGCACCACACCGTCGAGCGTCATGAACTCGTGCACCGTCAGCCGCATCGCGCGCCTCCCGTCGTCGTCCTCGTGCCCCTACCGACCGGCGCGACGGGCCGCAGTCATCGGGTGCGCGCCAGTCCCCGTCCGGAGCACGTCAGGGCAGCGTCGGTCCCGCGACGACTGCCCCCGGGTCGAGCCACACGCCGGACTCGTCGACCCAGCAGTCGTCCCGCAGGGTGCCGACCTCGGCCCCGCACGCGTCGCACAGCAGGTTCGGGCCCTGCATCCCGTCGCGCCCGCAGCAGCCGGCGAGCCGGTACCCGTCGTGGTGCCGGCGCACCGCGAGCGCCTCCGCGGGGTGCACGACGACGCAGCCGGCGGGACCGCCGGCGACGCGCACACCGGCCGACGGTCCGGGCACCCAGGGCGCACCGAAGGGCTCGGGGTCCATGCCGAACGTGCCGACGGGGACGCTCGGCGTCGGCTCCTCGGGGCGGACCGTCGGCGCGGCGGCCCGGTCGGCGTCGGTGACCGGCCGCAGGTCGGCGGTGAGCCGCGCGCCGCAGGCCCGGCACAGGAAGTGCGTCATGTGGTCAGCATGCTCCTGGGCCCGCGGGCACGACGAGCGCATTCCAGGGGGCCCGGCCGCGGACGCGACGGCTAGCGTCGGGGGTATGGGCACCCCGTTCGACGTCCCCCTCGACGAGCTGCGCACGCGGCGTTCCTCGAAGTGGGCCACCTACCCGCCGGACGTGCTGCCGGCGTTCGTCGCCGAGATGGACGTCCGGCTGCCGGAGGCGGTGGTCCGTGCGGTCGCGGACACCCTGAGCAGGGGCGACACCGGCTACGAGGTCGGCAACGGGTACGCCGAGGCGTTCGCCGCCTTCGCGGCGGAGCGGTACGGGTGGCAGGTGCCGGTCGCCGCCTCGCGCCCCGTGCCGGACGTCATGCTGGGCATCGTCGAGGTGGTCCGCGTCCTGACGGCCCCGGGCGACGGCGTCGTCATCAACCCGCCCGTGTACCCGCCGTTCCGGGAGTTCCTCGCGCACGCCGGCCGGCGGGTGGTCGACGCACCGCTGGGCGCCGACGGCCGCCTCGACCTCGAGGCCCTCGACCGGGCGTTCACCGACGCGACGGCGTACCTGCTGTGCCACCCCCACAACCCCACCGGCACCCTGCACACCCGGGACGAGCTGGCGGCGGTCGGCGAGCTCGCCGCGCGGCACGGGGTGCGCGTCGTCGCCGACGAGATCCACGCACCGCTCGTCGTGGGGGACGCGCCGTTCGTGCCCACGACCACGGTCATCCCGGACGCGGTCGCGCTGCACTCGGCGTCCAAGGGGTTCCACCTGGCCGGGCTCAAGGCCGCGGTCGCGGTGCCCGGGCCGGACGCCGCGGCCGACCTCGCCCGCATGCCGGAGATCGTCGGTCACGCCGTGAGCCACGTCGGCTCCGTCGCCCACCAGGCGGCGTTCCGGGAGGGCGGTCCCTGGCTGGACGAGGTGCTGGCGGTGCTGCGCGAGAACGTCGCGACGACCGAGCGGACGCTCGCGGACCGCCTGCCCTCGGCGCGCTGGCGCCGCCCGGAGGCGACCTACTTCGCCTGGCTCGACCTGCGCGACACCCCGGCGGTCCGCGCGACCGGTGCCGAGCCGGTCCACCTCCTGCGGGAGGAGGGCCGCCTGGCGACGCAGCCCGGCCCGGCGTTCGGCCCCGGCGGCGAGGGCCGGGTCCGCCTCAACCTGGCCTGCTCCCCGCAGACCCTGACGGAGGTCCTCGACCGCCTGACCACCACCCTCGCCTGACACCTCCCGCGACCTCACCCACCCCACCCGCACCCCTCTCGCCGACTTCGGCAGTCCTGTGCCGAGACCCGCACCTCGAGGTCGCGAGCTCGGCACGCACCTGCCGAGCTCGGCGGAGGGGTGGACGGGGAGCCGCAGGCGGGAGGGGCGGGACGGGTGGCGCGGGTGGGACGGGTGGCGCGGGCGGGGGCGCGGGTCGGGGCAGGACGACGGACGGCCCCGCTCCCGTCGCGGGAGCGGGGCCGTGCAACCGGTGCGACGAGCCCGTCAGGCGGTGGCGTCGGCCTGCTGGGCCTCGACGTGGCCGGCCTCGATGGACGTGGGCCGTGCGCCGTGCTGCACCTCGATGCGGCGCGGCTTGGCCTCCTCGGCCACCGGGATCGTCAGCGTGAGCACGCCGTCGGCGTAGGTCGCCGAGATGCGGTCGAGCGCGAGGCCGCGACCGACGGTGAGCTGCCGTGCGTACGTGCCGGACGGGCGCTCCTTCGCGAGCCACTGCACGTCGTGCTCGGTGCGGCCGGAGCGCTGCGCGCGGATGGTCAGCGTGCGGTCCTCGACGTTGACGTCGATCGTGCCCGGGTCGGCACCCGGCAGGTCGACGTGGAGCACGTAGTGGTCGCCGTCGCGGTAGAGGTCCATCGGCATCGACGCCGACGCGCGGTCCGCGGCGAACACCTGCGCGAGCACGCGGTCCATCTCCTGGAACGGGTCGAAACGAGTAGCCACGCCCCTCACCTCCTCGACGTGGGGCCTCGGACCTCCCGGGCCCCGGTGCGTCCCCGGGCCTCTCCGGCACCGGGTGGCTACACGCACAGATTTAGCACTCTCGACCCGAGAGTGCCAGCGTCGGGAGGCGGCGTTTCGCTCAGGGAGAACGCCACGGCGGGGCTCCCGCCGAGGGTCAGGCGGGGCGGTCCCCGGCGTCCACACGGGGGTCGTGGCCGCGGCCCGGGAACGTCGCCACGAACTCGGCCAGGCGCTCGACGATCGGGACGTCCGCGTCGAGCCAGGGCACCTCACGCCACTGCCCCTCGGGCAGCCAGCGCAGCTCGTCGTGCTCCACGAGGGGCTCGGGCTCGCCGTCGAGGACCTCGGCGAACCACAGCCGCATGACGTACCGGTCGGACAGGCGCCAGGCGCCGTCGTCGGGACCGAGCAGCTCGACCCCCAGGGCCACGCGCACGCCGAGCTCCTCGCGGAGCTCACGGTGGAGGGCCTCCTCGGGCTGTTCGCCCGGGTCCACCTTGCCGCCGGGGAACTCCCACCGGCCGGCGAGGCTCGCTGGCGTGGCGCGGCGGGCCGCCAGGAGCAGCCGCGGGTCGTCCAGGTCGTCCACCAGCGCAGCGGCGACGACGAGCGTGGGCGGCGTCATGCGCCGAGTCTGCCAGCCGCCCGTCACGTGCAGGTCACGGGCGCGTGCACGGCAGGCGCGGGGAGCGGCCCGAGGGCCGCCCGGCGTCCGCTCTCCCCCGGCCGGACGCCGGGCGGGTGCCCGGAGGATCGGGGGGTCAGCGGATGCCGTGCGCCTCGGCCCAGGCGACGGCCTCGGCGCGCGTGGAGACACCGATCTTGCGGTAGACGCTCCGCACCTGGGACTTCACGGTGTTGCGCGTGACGAAGAGCCGCGTCGCGATCTCCTCGAGCGTCACGTCCTCCGTGAGCTCGGCCAGGACGACGCGCTCACGACGGGTGAGGGAGTGTCCGCCGAGAACGGCCGGGTTCGGGCGGGTCTCCAGCATGCTCATGATGTCCTCCGGTGGGCGGCGGGGCCGGACCGTCCGATCCCGCTAGGGCTGCGTACCGGATGAGAGGGACAGGACGCCGTCCTATGACGGGACTTCCACGCCCTGTTCTCTCCGACCACCGAAGGTTCCCCCCCGCGGTGCCGAACGCTGCACCACACATGACGCCCCGGGCCGCCGCTTGATACACGACGTCACGGGCTGTCGCCAGCAGAGTGCTCCCCTTCACCCGTACGGGGCAAGCACCCGCAAGGCTTAGGCGCGCCCGGACTTCACCCGTCCGGCGTACGCGTCCGATTCGTCTGGGACGTGGCACCCAGGTGCGTCACGGGTTGAGCGCGCGGTACTCCTCGGCGGACAGCAGGTCGCCGGTCGCGGTGACCTCGACGCGCAGGAGCCAGCCCGCTCCGTAGGGGTCGGCGTTGACGAGCGCGGGGTCGTCGACGACCGCCTGGTTCACCTCGACGACGGTGCCCGTGACCGGGGAGTAGAGCTCGGAGACCGACTTCGTCGACTCGATCTCGCCGACGACCGCGCCCGCCGTCACCTCGTCGCCCACACCGGGCAGCTCGACGAACACGATGTCGCCGAGCGCGTCGGCCGCCACCGACGTGATCCCGACGGTCGCGGGGGACGCCGCGTCGATCCACTCGTGCTCGGCGGTGTACTGCAGCGTGTCGGGCAGCTCGGCGGCCATGGTGCTCCTGTCCGGGACGGTCGTGCGGGGCGGGTGGGACGTCAGCGAGGACGACGGTAGAAGGGCAGGGGCACGACGCGCACGGGTTCGCGCCGCCCGCGCACGTCGACGGCGAGCTCGGTGCCCTCGGCGGACACCTCGGGCGTCACGTACGCCATGGCGACGGGGTGCCCGAGCGTCGGCGACGGCGCGCCGGACGTCACGGTCCCGACGGCGGGGGCGTCGGGCGCGCTCGACGCCACCACGGCGTACCCGTGCCGGGCGGCGCGGCGGCCCAGACCCTGCAGCCCGACGAGCACGCGCGCCGGTGCGGACGCGGCCCGCGCGGCGAGCGCGTCACGCCCGACGAACGGCACCGGCCGCCCGTCCGCGTCGACCTTGTCGAGCCGGACCACGCGGCCGAGGCCGGCGTCGTGCGGCGTCGTCGTGCGGTCGAGCTCGTTGCCGTACAGCGGCATGCCCGCCTCGAGGCGCAGCGAGTCCCGCGCGGACAGCCCGGCGGGCACGAGGCCGTACGGCTCGCCGGCGGCGAGCAGGGCGCGCCACAGCGCCGGCGCGTGCTCGGCGGGCAGGAAGAACTCGAACCCGTCCTCCCCGGTGTAGCCGGTGCGGGCGACGAGCACGGGCACGCCGTCGAACCGCACCGGCAGGCACGCGTAGTAGCGCAGCGCCCCGACGGTGGCGTCGGCGGGGGCGTCGGGGTCGGCGGACACGCCCGCGGTCGCGAGGACGACGTCGAGCGCACGCGGTCCCTGCACCGCGACGAGGCCGGTGGCGGCGGACCGGTCGGCGACCTCGACGTCGAGCCCGGCGGCCCGCTCGCGCAGCTCGTCCAGCACGGTGACGTGGTTCGAGGCGTTCGCGACGACCAGGTACTCCTGCTCGCCGGTCCGGTAGACGACGAGGTCGTCGATCACGCCGCCGTCGGGCTGGACGACCATCGTGTAGCGCGCACCGAGCACGCGCAGGCCCGAGAGGTTCCCGACCAGCGCGAGGTCGAGGAACCGGCCCGCGTCCGGACCGGCGACCGCGATCTCGCCCATGTGCGACAGGTCGAACAGCCCCGCCGCGGTGCGCACCGCGGTGTGCTCGGCCAGGTCGGACGTGTAGCGCAGCGGCATCTGCCAGCCCGCGAACGACGTCAGCGCGGCGCCGAGCGCCACGTGCTCGTCGTGCAGCGGCGAGCGCCGCTCGTCCGTCGTCGCGTCCGTCCCGCCGCTCACGCGAGGTCCCCGTCCGCGAACGCCTCGACCGGCGGGCACGAGCACTGCAGGTTGCGGTCGCCGCGGGCGCCGTCGATGCGCCGCACGGGCGGCCAGTACTTGTCCTGGCGCAGGCTCGCGAGGGGGTACGCCGCGGTCTCGCGCCCGTAGGCGTGGTCCCACGCGTCGGCCGTCACGGACGCCGCGGTGTGCGGCGCGTGGCGCAGCGGGCTGTCCGCGAGCGGCCAGCGGCCGTCCTCGACGGCGTCGATCTCGGCGCGGATCGCGACCATGGCGTCGACGAACCGGTCGAGCTCGGCCAGGTCCTCGCTCTCGGTCGGCTCGACCATGAGCGTGCCCGCCACCGGGAACGACAGCGTCGGGGCGTGGAACCCGTAGTCCATGAGCCGCTTCGCGACGTCCTCCGCCGTGACGCCCGTGGCCTTGGTGATCGGGCGCAGGTCGAGGATGCACTCGTGCGCGACCAGGCCGTTCGGGCCGGTGTAGAGCACCGGGTAGTGCGGGGCGAGGCGCGCGGCGAGGTAGTTCGCGGCGAGCACGGCGGTCTCGGTGGCCGCGCGCAGGCCCTCCGCGCCCATGAGCGCGACGTACGCCCACGAGATCGGCAGGATCCCGGCCGAGCCCCAGCGGGCCGCGGACACGGGCGGCACCGGCGCGGCCGACCCCTTGCCCGTCGGCGTCGGGTCCCCGGGCAGGAACGGCACGAGGTGCTGCGCCACCGCGACCGGGCCGACGCCCGGGCCGCCACCGCCGTGCGGGATGCAGAACGTCTTGTGCAGGTTGAGGTGCGAGACGTCGCCGCCCAGCTCGCCGGGCCGTGCGAGGCCGACCAGCGCGTTGAGGTTCGCGCCGTCGATGTACACCTGCCCGCCCGCGGCGTGCACGAGGTCGCACACCTCGCGCACGTGCTCCTCGTAGACGCCGTGCGTCGAGGGGTAGGTGATCATGATCGCCGCGACGCGACGGCCGTGCTGGTCGAGCTTCGCGCGCAGGTCGGCGAGGTCGACCTCGCCGTCCTCGGCGGTCGCGACGACGACGACCTTGAGGCCCGCGAGCGCGGCGGACGCGGCGTTCGTGCCGTGCGCCGAGGCGGGGATGAGGCAGACGTCGCGCGCCTCGTCCCCCGGGCCGCGCCGCGCCTCGTGGTACGCGTGGATCGCGAGCAGCCCGGCGAGCTCGCCCTGCGAGCCGGCGTTCGGCTGGACGGACACCGCGGCGTAGCCGGTGATCTCCGCGAGCCAGCGCTGCAGCTCGTCGACGAGCGCCGCGTAGCCGTCCGTCTGGTCGTGCGGGGCGTACGGGTGGATCGTCGCCAGCTCCGGCCAGGAGATCGGCTCCATCTCGACCGTCGCGTTGAGCTTCATGGTGCAGGAGCCGAGCGGGATCATCGTGCGGTCGAGCGCCAGGTCCTTGTCGGACAGCCGGCGCAGGTAGCGCAGCATCGCCGTCTCCGAGCGGTACCGGTGGAAGACCGGGTGCGTCAGGTAGTCCGACTCGCGCGACAGGTGTGGCGGCAGGTCGGCCGGGCGCGCGCCGACGAAACCGACGGAGTACCGCCCGGCGTCGTCCGGCGTCAGCGTCGTCGCGCCGCCCTCGGCGAACGCGAGCGCGACCCGCAGCAGGTCGTGGTCGGTGGTCGTCTCGTCGCACGCGACCTGGACGTGGTCCGCGTCCGGCGCCCACACGTTGACGCCCCGTGCGGCGGCGGCCCGCACGACCTCGCGGGCGCGGCCGGGGACGACGGCGCGGACGGTGTCGAAGAACGCGTCGTGCTCCACGGCGACCCCGGCGGCGCGCAGCACGTCCGCGAGCGTGACGGCCTGCCCGTGCACCCGGCGCGCGATGTCGCGGAGCCCGTCGGGGCCGTGGAAGACGGCGTACATCGACGCCACGATCGCGAGCAGCGCCTGCGCGGTGCAGATGTTGCTCGTCGCCTTCTCGCGGCGGATGTGCTGCTCGCGGGTCTGCAGGGCGAGGCGGTACGCGGGCGCGCCGTCGGCGTCGACGGAGACGCCGACGAGCCGGCCGGGCAGCGTGCGCTCGAGGCCGCTGCGCACCGCCATGAACGCCGCGTGCGGACCGCCGCCGAACAGCGGGACGCCGAAGCGCTGCGCCGACCCGACCGCCACGTCCGCGCCGAGCTCGCCCGGCGTCGTCGCGAGCGTGAGGGCGAGGAGGTCCGCGGCGACCGTGACGAGCGCGCCGCGCTCCTTCGCGGCCGCGACGACCGGGCGCAGGTCGCGCAGCGCGCCCGACGCGCCGACCTGCTGCACCACGACGCCGACGAGCGGGCCGTCGACCTCCGGCAGGCCCTCGGTGAGGTCCGCGACGACGACCGGCAGGCCGACCGCGCGCGCCCGGCCCCGCGTGACGGCGAGGGACTGCGGGAACAGGTCCGCGTCGAGGACGACGGTGCCGGTCGCGGCCTTCGACGCCCGCCACATGAGCGCGACGGCCTCCGCGACGGCGGTGGCCTCGTCGAGCAGCGACGCGTTCGCCACGTCGAGGCCGGTCAGGTCGGAGACGACCGTCTGGAAGTTGAGCAGCGCCTCGAGCCGGCCCTGCGAGATCTCCGGCTGGTACGGGGTGTACGCGGTGTACCAGGCGGGCGACTCGAGCACGTTGCGGCGGATCACCGGCGGCGTCACGGTGTCGTAGTAGCCCTGCCCGATCATCTGCGTCATGACGCGGTTGCGGCCGGCGATCGCGCGCAGGTCCGCGAGCACCTCGGACTCCCCGCGGGCCGGCGGCAGGTCGAGCGGGCGCTCCGTGCGGATCGACGCCGGGACGGCGGCGTCCACGAGCGCGTCGAGGCTGCCGAAGCCGAGCGTCGCCAGCATGCGCGAGGTCTCGTCGCCGCGGGGCCCGATGTGCCGGTCGGCGAAGCCGCGGGCGGCGGGGGCGTGCGGCACGGGCGTCGCGGACCGCCCGGTGGCGGCGAGGGACTGCACGTCGAGGTCGGTCACGGCTGCTCCACGGGGTCGTCCGGTGCCGGGCACCGGGACGGGCTGGGGGCTCCCCGCTCTGTCATCCGCGCGCCGGTGAGGGCTGCGACCTGAGAGTTTTGCCGGTCCGCCATGAGCCTCGCGAGGCTCCGGGGCGCGCCGGCTTGCACCGTCGGTGGGCGCCGGACGAGCCGGCACCGCTTTCCAGAGTTGCCTGGCCGCGGCGGTACGGGTGCCTGAGAGATTCCCGGGGAGGGTTGCTCCTTCGGCGTCCCGCGTCGGTGCCCTCACGGGCGACCGGCGGGAGCTCTCCCGCCGCGGTTCGAGCAGCGTGTTCAGTTGTGGCTCGCTTCACGTCCAGCCTACGCCACGGCGGTCAGCCGGCCCGCAGCTCCTTCACGACCCGGGCGGGGTTGCCGACCGCCACCACGTCCGGCGGGACGTCCCTCGTCACCACCGAGCCGGCCCCGATCACGGACCGCGCCCCGATCGTGACGCCCGGGCACACCACGACACTGCCGCCGAGCCACACGCCGTCCTCGATCGTGATCGGGTCGACCCGCTCCCAGCCGTCGGGCCGCAGCGCGGGGTCCAGCACGTGCGTGGGCGTGTACAGCCGGACGCTCGGCCCGATGAGCACGTCCGCGCCGATGCGGATCTCGCCGCCGCCGAGCGTGAGGAAGTCGGCGTTGACGAACGTGCGGTCCCCGAGGTGCAGGCGGTGGCCGTAGTCGAGGTAGAACGGCGGGCGGAAGTCGACTCCCTCGCCCACCGTGCCGAGCAGCTCGCGGAACATCGCCAGCGCGGCGTCGCGGTCCTCGTCGTAGAGGGCGGTGATGCGCCGGCAGGTGCGCTGCGTCGACGTCGTCATGTCCGCCAGCTCCGGCCCGTACCGGTAGCGGTACCAGTCGCCCGCGACCATCTTGTCGTACTCGGAGCGTGCGTCCGCGAGCGCGGTCGCCAGGTCGAGGTCCATGCAGCACCCTCCCGGTGGTTCGGCGTCCGCGAGTCTGTCACCCGCGCGGCGGCCGCCCACGTGCCTCAGGTCCCGTCCGGTGCGGCAGCACCCCGGCGGAGGTGCTGGGATGGGGGCATGGAATTCCGCTACCTCGGCAACTCCGGGCTCAAGATCTCGGAGATCACCTACGGCAACTGGCTGACGCACGGCTCGCAGGTCGAGAACGAGACCGCGACCCAGTGCGTGCGCGCCGCGCTCGACGCCGGCATCTCGACGTTCGACACCGCGGACGTCTACGCGAACACCAAGGCCGAGACCGTCCTCGGCGAGGCGCTCAAGGGTGAGCGGCGCGAGTCGCTGGAGATCTTCACGAAGGTCTACTGGCCGACCGGCCCGCAGGGCAAGAACGACGTCGGCCTGTCGCGCAAGCACATCATGGAGTCGATCAACGGCTCGCTGCAGCGCCTGCAGACCGACTACGTCGACCTCTACCAGGCCCACCGGTACGACACCGAGACGCCGCTCGAGGAGACGATGCAGGCGTTCGCCGACGTCGTCCGGCAGGGCAAGGCGCTCTACATCGGCGTCTCGGAGTGGACCGCGGACCAGATCCGCGCCGGCCACGCCCTCGCGCAGGAGCTCGGCTTCCAGCTCATCTCGAGCCAGCCGCAGTACTCGATGCTGTGGCGGGTCATCGAGGAGGAGGTCGTGCCGACCTCGCGCGAGCTCGGCATCTCCCAGATCGTCTGGTCGCCCGTCGCCCAGGGTGTGCTCACCGGCAAGTACAAGCCGGGTCAGGAGCCGCCGGCCGGGTCGCGCGCCACGGACGAGAAGGGCGGCGCGAACATGATCAAGCGGTTCATGAACGACGACGTCCTCACGCGCGTGCAGGGCCTGCAGCCGATCGCGGACGAGCTCGGCCTCTCGATGGCGCAGCTCGCCGTCGCCTGGGTGCTGCAGAACGACAACGTCGCGGCCGCGCTCATCGGCGCCTCGCGCCCCGAGCAGGTGCACGAGAACGTCAAGGCCGCGGGCGTGAAGATCCCCGCCGAGATGATGCAGAGGATCGACGACGTCCTCGGCGACGTCGTCGAGCGCGACCCGGGCAAGACGGCGGAGACGTCGCCGCAGAAGCGCCCGGTCTGACCTCGCGGTCGGCCCGTCCCGACGCCCGGTGGCCCTCGCGGCCGCCGGGCGTCGGTGCGTCCGGGGGCGTCGGATCCTCAGTGAGCGAGCAGGTCGTCCAGGAGCGCACGACCCTGCGGCCACGTGCCGAGGCCCGAGTCGGAGTTGATGTGCCCCAGCGGGCCGACGTCCACGAGCTCCGCGCCGAGGTCCTCCGCGAGCCGCGCCGCGTGCTCCGGCGTGCCGTACGGGTCGTCCTGGCTCGTGACGACGACGGTGCGGAACGGCATCCGCCGGCGCAGGGGTGCGTCGAACCCGTGCGCGGCGGCGGGGAACGCCGGGGCGTGCACGTCCGGCGGTGCGACGAGGAGCGCAGCCACGACCGACTCGTCGGTGTGCGTGGCGGCCCACTCGGTGACGACCGTGCACCCCAGGCTGTGCGCGACGAGCACCTTCGGCCCGTCGGTGGCGCGCAGCGCGGCGTCGAGGTCGGCGACCCACTCGTCGCGGACCGGCTCGTCCCAGGAGGCGTGCTCGACCCAGACGCCGTGCGGCAGCTCGGCGTGCCACAGGGCCTGCCAGTGCTCGGGCTCGGAACCGGTGATGCCGGCGACGAAGACGGGTCGGGGTGCGTCGGTGGGCTGCACGCCGCCATCGTCCCGCACCGGGCCTGCGGCCGGCAGGGCCCCGTGCCGGGGGACACGGTGCCGGGCGGCGCGGCCGGGTGCGCAGGCGGGTGCGCCGGGCGCAGGATGCGCCTCCACGCGGCCGCGCCGGGTCGTCGGACCCGGAGGGAGGCACCCTTCTCACGCGACCGTACGCACGGTGTACGCACACCGTCCGTACGGTCGCGGCGAACGCCTGTCCTCGCGTGCGACACGCCGAGCGGAAGGGTCGTGACGGCGCAGGGACCGCGGCCGGTGGGCGGTCGCCGTGGCGGGCGGGACCGGCGCGGCCGGCAGTCGACACGACGGGCGGGACGGGCGCGGCCGGCAGTCGAGGTGTCGGCGGAGCGGGTACCGGTCAGGCCCGTCCGCCGGGTGTGGCGTCTGCTCCGCCGACCCCGCCCTGCGCCGCCTCCTGGGGGCCGGCGCCCAGGCGGGCCGCGAGCGCCATGGCGTCGAACGGGGCGCGGACCTTCACGTCGTTGTCGAAGTACACGTAGACGTCCCGCGGGCGGTCCGGGGCGGGCGGCGCGACGCGGGGGCCGTCGGGCGGCGGCGCGCCGGTGGACCAGGCGCGCACCTTCGCCGCCCAGCGGTCGAGGGACGCGTCGTCGTACCCCGAGACGTACAGCTCGCTCTCGCCGTGCAGGCGCACGTAGACGACGTCGCTGGTCAGGTCCTCCAGGTGGGGCCAGCGGCCGGCGGTGTCGGCGACGACGAGGCCGACGTCGTGCGCACGCAGCAGCGCGGGGAAGGCCGGCGTGACGAACGTGTCGTGCCGCACCTCGAGGACGTGCCGCAGCGGCCGGTCCGTGTCGGTCTCGGTCAGCGCACGGCCCTCCGGCACCTTGTCGTCGTGCTGCTCGGCGAGCCGGGCGGCGGCGGCCGTCGAGCGGGGCAGCAGGTCGAAGAAGCGCGCGAGGCGGTCGGCGTCGAAGCCGAGGTTCGGCGGCAGCTGCCACAGGATCGGGCCCGTGCGGTCGCCCAGAGCCAGCACGCCGGAGGCGAAGAAGTTCGCGAGCGGCGTCTCGACGCCGGCCAGCTTCTTCATGTGCGTGACGAAGCGGGGGCCCTTCACGGAGAACACGAAGTCGTCCGGCGTCTCGGCCCGCCACGCGCGGTAGCTGTCGGGGCGCTGCAGCGAGTAGAAGGACCCGTTGATCTCCACGGACCGCATCTGCCGCGACGCGAACTCCAGCTCGCGCCGCTGCGCCAGGCCCGGTGGGTAGAACACGCCGCGCCAGGGCGCGTACCGCCACCCGGAGATGCCGATGCGCACGTCCCCGGTCATGCGACGGGACTCTAGGAGGGCGCGGGCGCGTGCACCCGGTGAGCGGCGCTCTCCGGTGCCGGCGCGACGAGGAGCGCCGCCCCACGTCACGTCACATCGCCGGCACCGGCCGGTACCGCTGCACGACCGCCCCCGACCGGAGCTCCTGGCGGTCGACGAGCTCGAGCCGGACGCGCTCGCGCAGACCCGCGAGCAACGTCGGCCCGTGCCCGGCGACGACCGGCTGCACGAGGAGCACGTACTCGTCGACGAGTCCCAGGTCCGCCAGCGCCCGGGGCAGCGTCACGCCGCCCACGAACAGGCCCTCGCCCGGCTCCTGCTTGAGCCGCCGCACCGCGTCCCCCAGGTCGCCCCGCACCAGCTCGGCGTTCCAGTCGACCTCGTCCAGCGTGCTGGAGACGACGTGCTTCCTCGCGAGGTCGATGGTCTCGGCGAAGGGGACCTCCCACTCGCCCATCCAGTCGGGCCACGTGCCCGTGGCGGGCCGCCGCCACGCGGACTCCATCATCCCGTAGGTCACCCGGCCGAACAGGAGGGCGTCGGCCCGCCCCAGCTCGTCGGTCCACCAGCGCATCGACTCCTCGTCGGGCGGGAGCCCCGCCTCGTGGTGGCAGCAGCCGTCGAGCGTCACGTTGATCGCGTAGCGCAGCGGTCTCATCGGCGTCGCCTCTCCCTCGGGGCGCACGGCGCGCCTCACCGGAGGAGGGGACTCCGGCCGGCGCCGGTTCTCATCGGGCGTGCCGGCTCAGGCGTACGGCGGCTGGATGACCGTCGCGTCGCTCGTGGCCCCTGCGGCCCGCGCCGCGTCGACCGTCGCCTCGACGTCGGCCAGCGCGCCCTCGACGAGCAGGGGCTGGCCCTGCTCCGTCTCCCCGGACCAGCGCACGGCCGCGTGCGCAGGCGGCCGGAACGCCACGCCCGCCGGCAGGTGCACCACGGCGGCGGCCCGCACGCCGAGGTCGTCGGCGCGGCGCACCTGCACCGAGCGGACCTGCGGCAGGCGCTCGACCGTGCGCGTGAGCAGGCGCGCGCGGCGCTCACCGGCGCGGAACGTGACGACCACGAGGCCGGCGTCGTCGTGCACGTCCCCCGTGGCCATGGAGTCGACGTTGACGCCGCGGGTGGAGAACACGCCCGCGAGCGCGGAGATGCTGCCGGTGCGGTGCTCGGTGCGCACCCAGCCGACCCAGCGGGTGTCGTCGTCGGTCGTCATCGGGCCTCCTCGGGGGCGGCGGTGCCGGCCGACGTCCAGGACGCGGTGCCGGCGGCGATCGCGGCCGCGGCCTGCGCCAGGCGGGCGTCCTCGTCCTCCGGCAGCGGGTCGAGCAGCACGCGGGTCCACCCCTCCGGTCCGAGGACGACGGGCACGCCCAGCACGCCGTGCACGGGTGCGCCGCCCACCGTCGCCTCCCCCGCGAGCGCGACCTGCCCGGCCACGACGATGTCGCGCCCGTCGAGGACCGTCTCCAGCAGGTCGATCGTGGCCGACGCGGTGCCGGTCGCGGTCTTGGCGCCGGACTGGTGCGTCATCCACGGCCGCGCCAGGGCCCGCAGGTCGGGCGGCCAGGTGTCGATGAGGGCGAACGCGGCGCCGATGTCCGTCGCGGCGACCGCGAGCAGGTCCTGCTTCGCCTGGGCCACCTCCGCCGGGAACGTCGCGAGCGTCCGTCCGCCGCGCAGGCGGGTGACGGCCCGCCGCCGCTCCGCGAGGTCGAGGCCGCTGATGCGCACGGTCGACCACAGCGGCACGGCGTCGTCCCCGTGCTGCCCGGCCACGAACCCGCCCACGCGGTGCCGCCGGACCCCGAGCTGCACGGCGATCTCCCGCCGGAACCGCAGCGTGTCGAGCCACGCGCCCATGCCGATCACCCGGTGCCGGCCCAGCCGCTCCGCCATGACGGCGACACCGAGCTCGACCGGGTTCGCGACGACCACGACGACCTCGCTGCCGGACCCGTGCGCGGCGAGCGCGTCGGCGTAGGCGCGGAAGACGGCGGCGTTGGCGGCCGCGAGCTCGGCCCGGCTCGGCGGCACGCCGTCGCTGCGCGGCGGCACCGTGCGCCCGGCGGCCACGACGACGACGTCCGCGACGACGTCGGCCGGGTCGAGCGCCACGTCGAGCACGGGCGCGTGCTCGTCGTACGCGTCGACGAGGTCGGCGCGCAGGCCGTGCACGGCGCGGCCCGACGCACCGCCGGGGCGTCCGACGAGCTGCAGCCGGGACGTCGTGGGCAGCACCTGCCGCTCCACGAGCTGGGTGCACACCTGCCGCCCCACGTCCCCGGTCGCCCCGAGCACCGCCACGTCCATGCGGCCGAGGCTACGGGCGCCGCGTGTCGCGCGCGTCGCGGCACCGGGCGCCCGGCACGCGTCCGCCGGGAGCGGGTGCGCGGCCCGCCGGGACGACGGACGCTGGTCGTGGTCGCACCCGCGGCCGTGCCTCGTGAGGGAGACCACCATGCGCCGTCCGCTCGTCCGCACCGTCGCCCTGCTCGCCGCCGTGACCGCCCTCGGCGCGTGCAGCGACGGCGACCAGCCGGAGGACAAGGACGCCGCCCCCTGCGCCGCCGTCGAGCAGTTCGGCACCGCGCTGGACGAGCTCGACGCGACGTTCACCGCCGACTCCACGGCCGACGACGTCCGCGAGGCCCGCGAGCGCGCGGACGAGGCGCAGGACCGCCTGGCGGACGCCGCCGACGAGATCGCGCAGGAGCAGCGCGAGGCGTTCGACGACGCGTGGGAGCGGCTCGACGACCAGCTCGACGACGCGGAGGACGGCGGGGGCGTGGGCGCGGCGGCCGAGTCGCTGCGCGAGCAGGCGACCGAGGTCGGCACCGCCCGCGACGACCTCGCAGACTCCCTCAGCTGCTGACGTGCGTCAGAAGTCGAACAGGTCCTCGAGCCAGGAGTCCTTCTTCTTGCGGCGACGCGGGTCGTAGCCGGGCGTGCCGTAGCCGGGCGCCTGGCGCCGCGGGTCGTACCGCGGGTCACGACGGTCGTCGTCGTAGCCGCGGCCGTAGTCCCGCTCGTACCCGCGCTCGGGCCGCCCGCCGTCGTAGCGGCGGTCGTCGTACCCGGGCGGCGGGCCAGGGGTCTGGACACCCGGCGCGGACAGCGGATCCGCAGGCGCGGCGGGGCCGGCGGCCCGGTCGAGGATCTTGTCGAGCTCGCCTCGGTCCAGCCAGATGCCGCGGCACACGGGGCAGTAGTCGATCTCGACGCCCTGGCGCTCCGCCATGACGAGCTGGGCCTGGTCCACGGGGCACTGCATCGCCGCGCTCCTTCCGGTCGTGTGCGGACGAACCTACGCCACTGTCAGGTCCGGGCGACGGCCGCGACGGCCAGGTCGACTAGGCCGTCGAGGTCGACGTCCCACTTCTCGGCGGGCAGGTGGCCGGCGAGGTGGAGGTCGACGGCACCGTGCACGGTGGCGACGAGCAGGCCGCCGACCGGCCGTGCGCGCGCCTCGCCCACGGCACGGGCGACGAGAACGAGCAGCGCGTCCTGCGCGGCCGACGCGGCGGCGACGACCCGCGGGGACGACGCGGCCGGCGGCGTGGACATCAGCCGGTACAGGTGCGGCCGTGTCCGCGCGAGGTCGACGAGCGCCGCGAGCGCGCGGCGCAGCGCGTCGGTCGGCGCGAGCCGGGCGTCCTCGGCGACGGCCCGTACGCGGTCGGCCGCGGACGTCCAGGCGTCGGCGGCGAGCGCCGCGAGCAGGTCGTCCTTGTCCGCGAAGTGCCGGTACGGCGCCGTGCGGGAGACCCCCGCGCCGGCGCCGACGTCGCGCAGGGTCACCGCGGGCTCGCCGCCCGCGTCGAGGAGTTGGCCGGCCGCGTCGAGCAGGGCCCTCCGTGTGCCGGCCGCGGTCTCGGCTCTGGACGTCATGCAGGCAGGGTAGTTGACACCGTCCACTGGACCGGACCTAAGGTTGACATTGTCAACCGAAGTGCGGGAGGACCCGCAGGGCGAGAGGTAGACCCGTGCACACGATCGTCATGACCGGAGGCACCCGGGGCATCGGCCGCGCGGCGGCTGCCGAGGTGCTGCGCCGCGACCCCTCCGCCCACCTCGTCCTCGTCGGGCGCGCCGCGGCCGTGCGGTCCGCGGCGGACGCCCTGGGTCCCGCCCGCGTCGTCCCCGTCGAGGCGGACCTCGCACGCCTCGACGACGTCCGCGCCGCCACCGCTGACGTCGGCCGCCTGCTGGACGCGGGCCGCCTGCCGCCGCTGCGGACGGTCGCGGCGAACGCCGGGGTGCAGCTGCCGGACGCGCTGCACACCACCGACGGCCTCGAGACGACGTTCGTCGTCAACGTGCTGTCGGTGCACGTGCTGCTGCGCGGTCTCGCGCCGTGGCTGCGCCCGCCGGCGCGAGCCGTCGTCACCGTGAGCGACACGCACTTCGGCGACCTGCGGCACAACCTCGGGCTCGTGCCGGCGCCCCGCTGGTCGGAGCCCGCGGTGCTGGCCCGGCCAGGTGCCTTCGACCGGCCGGGCACGGTCGCCGCCGGCCGCACCGCCTACTCCACGAGCAAGCTCGCGGCCGTCCACCTCGTGCACGCCTGGGCCCGGCACACCCCGGCGGGCGTCGACGTGCTGTCCTGGAACCCCGCGTTCGTGCCCGGCACCGGGCTGACCCGCCGGGCGGGGCCCGCCACCCGGTTCCTCAACCTGCGGGTGCTGCCGCTGCTCGCACGCACCCCGCTGCTCGACACCGTCGAGACGGCGGGCGCGTCGCTCGCGGCCCTCCTCCTGGGCGACCTCACCGCGGCGAGCGGCGCGTACGTCGACCGGCGCCGCGTCGTGCCGTCGTCACCCGAGTCGTACGACGAGGCCCGCGAGGACGCGCTGTGGCGGTTCGCGGAGGACGTGCACGCCGGCGTCGTCGAGTGACGTCGGCGTGCCGCGCGCTCAGGCGGCGCCGGCCCCCTGGTGCTCGCGCAGCGCCGCGAGCGCCTCCGTGGCCAGCGCGTGGTCGTCGGCCTGCGGCAGGCCCGACACCGCGAGCGTCCCGACCGGTCCCACCCCGTCGACGACCACGGGCACGCACCCGCCGGCCGCGACGAACAGCAGCGGGTCCAGCCCGATGTCGAGGAGCGTCTGCCCCTTGAGCGCGAGCCGGCGTCCCACCAGGTACGAGGACTGCCCCAGGCGCCGGACCGTGCGGACCTTGCGCTCGACCCACGCGTCGTTGTCCGCCGACGTGCCGTCGAGCGCGGCGTGGAACAGCTGGTGCTCACCGCGCCGGACGTCCACCACGACGGACAGGCCGCGCTCGCGCGCCCTCTCCCGCACCCACGTCCCGAGCCACCAGGCGTCGTCGTTGGTGAACCGCGGCAGCGACCGACCGCCCTCCTCCTGCTCGAGCCGTGCGACCAGCGCCGCCAGGTCCGTCTCGCCCATGTCTCCTCCGCCCGTCGAACGTCCTGGCCGCACCCTCCCAGCCGCGGCGGCCGCCGCGCCGGTCGACGCGCGGATCCGCCCCGTCCTCGCCACGATGGGGCGATGCGCACGAGCTGCCGCGGCCCCCTCCCGTCCCGCGTCCGAGGAGTGCGCCCGTGACCGCGGGCGTCGTCGTCCTCGGCGCCACCGGCGACCTGACGGCCCGCTACCTGCTGCCCGGGCTGGCGCGGGTCGCGTCCGCGGTGCCCGGCGGGCTGCGTCTCGTGGGCGTCGCGAACGACGACCTCGACACCGAGGGCTTCCGCGCGCACGTGCGCACGAAGGTCGCCCGGTACGAGCCGGACGGCCCCGACCCGGACGTGGCGGCCCTGGTCGACGCCGCCCTGTGGGTGCGCGGCGACGTCACGGACCCCGCGACGCTGCAGGCCGGCATCGCGGCCGCCGAGCTCGAGGACGCGGACCCGCTCGTCCTGTACCTCGCGCTGCCGCACGTGCTGTTCCAGCCGGTGGTCGAGGCGCTCGCGCACGTGGACCTGCCGAGCGGGCTGCGCGTCGTCGTCGAGAAGCCGTTCGGCGAGGACCTGGCCGGTGCGGTCGAGCTGAACGCCGCCCTGGGCCGCCTCCTGCCGGAGGACCAGGTCTTCCGCGTCGACCACTTCCTCGCCAAGCAGACGGTGCTCAACCTGCTCGGGCTGCGGTTCGCGAACCGCGTGCTCGAGCCGCTGTGGAGCAGCACGCACGTCGAGTCCGTCGACATCGTGTTCGACGAGACCGTGGACGCGCAGAGCCGGGCGTCGTACTACGACCGGTCCGGCGCGCTGCGCGACATGGTGCAGAACCACCTGCTGCAGCTGCTGACGTACGTGGCGATGGAGCCTCCGACGTCCGTCGCCCCCGCCGACCTCGCCGCGCGCAAGGCCGACGTGCTGCGCGCCGTGCGCACACCCGACCGCGACCACGTCGCCCGCTGGACGCGCCGCGCCCGGTACACCGCGGGCACGGTGCAGGGGCGTGCCGTCGACGCGTACGCCGACGCGCCGGGCGTCGACCCCGGCCGCGGCGTCGAGACGTACGCCGAGGTGACGCTCTGGGTCGACACGTGGCGCTGGTCCGGCGTGCCGTTCCGGCTGCGGACCGGCAAGGCGCTGGCGGCGGACCGGCGCGAGATCGTCGTGCGGTTCCGGCAGGTGCCGCACCTCGTCTTCCCCGGGCAGCGGCCCGTGCGCAACGAGCTGCGCCTGCAGCTCGACCCGGACCGCATGTCCCTCGACCTCAACGTCAACGGCATCGGCGACCCGTTCGAGCTGGAGACGGTCCGCCTGGACACCGAGCTCGCGCGGCAGGACCCCACGCCGTACGGCCAGCTGCTGCTCGCGGTGATCGAGGGCGACACCCGCCTGTCGGCCCGCGCCGCGGAGGCGGAGGAGGGGTGGCGGATCGTCGAGCCGATGCTCGCCGCCTGGGCGGACGACGCGGCGCCGCTCGAGGAGTACCCGGCGGGCAGCGACGGGCCGGCCTGAGGGTCCGTCAGGGCATCCGGGTTAGGGTGCCGGGCACCCACCGGGAGGACCCCCATGCGCCGACGCACCCGGCTGATCGCCGCCGTCGTCGTGGCCGCGATGCTCTCGACGAGCGTGCTCGCCGCCGTGTCGATGCTGCTCGGGCGGCGCGCGGCCGTCGACATCCCTGACGAGGGGCCGTGGGCGGTCTACGTCTCCGGCGACGCGTCCGGAGCGGGGGCGTGCGCGTCCGACCCGGCCGTGGTCGACGCGTACATGTCCGCCGACCAGCCGTCCTCCAGCGCCGTGTTCGTGCTGGCCGCGGACGCGCGCCGCGCCGACGTCGAGCGCGTGCACGGCTGCGTGAGCGCGGCCGTGGCCACGGGGGCGACGGTCGTCGTCGGCACCGCGCCCGAGGCGCCGGGCGCCTAGAGCCGCCACTGCCAGTCGGCGACGCGGTCGGCCGCCTCCGCGACGACCTCGGGTGCCGAGGCGAACGACAGCCGCACCCAGTCGCGGCCGCCGACGGGGTCGAAGTCGCTGCCTGGCGTGAGCGCGACGCCGGCCTCGTCGAGCAGCCGCGCGCAGTACGTCACCGAGTCCAGGCCCGTCGCCGACACGTCCCCGTACAGGTAGAACGCGCCGTCGGCCGGGGCGACGGGGTCCCACCCGAGGTCCGGCAGGCGGTCGAGCAGGAGCCGGCGGCTGACCGCGTACCGCTCGACGTTCGCGCGGGCCGCGGCCATGCCCTCGGCGCTGAACGCCGCGACGCCGGCGTGCTGCGCGAGCGCGGGCGGGCACAGGGCGACGTTGCCCGCGAGCGCGTCGACGGGCGCGACGAGGTCGTCGGGCAGGACGAGCCACCCGAGGCGCCAGCCGGTCATCGCCCAGAACTTGGAGAACGAGTTGACGACGACCGCGCCCGCGTCGAGGAACCGCGCGGCCGTGGCGGTCTGCGGCGTGCTGCCGGACGCGTCCGGGTAGGTGATGCCGTGGTAGATCTCGTCGCTGACCAGCCGCACGCCGTGCTCGCCGCACCAGGCCGCGAGCGCGGCGAGCTCGGCCGGCTCGATCATCGTGCCGGTGGGGTTGGCGGGGCTCGCGACGACCAGCCCGTCGACGGGGCGGTCGAGCGCCTCGAGCTGCGCGACCGTCGGCTGGTACCGCTGCTCCGGGCCGCACGGCAGGTCGACGACCTCGATGCCGAGCGCGGTGAGGATGTTCGCGTACGCCGGGTAGCCCGGGCGGGCGAGCGCGACGCGGTCGCCGACGTCGAACGCCGCGAGGAACGCGAGCATGAACCCCCCGGACGACCCGGTCGTGACCGCGACGCGCGACGGGTCGACGTCGACGGCGTAGGTGTCCCGGTAGTGCGCGGCGATCGCCGCGCGCAGCCCGGGCGCCCCAAGGGACTCGGTGTACCCGAGGTCGCCGATGGTGAGCAGGTCGACGGCGCGCTGCCGCACGACGTCGGAGGCGCCCGTCGACGGCTCGCCGGCGCACAGGTTGAGCACGTGCTCGCCGGCGGCCCGGCGCGCGTTCGCGGCGGCGAGGACCTCCATGACGGCGAACGGCGGGACGTGGGCGCGGCGGGCGACCTTCATGGGGCCATCCTCCCCCGGTCAGCCGCGACGGCGGGCGGCGAGGCCGTCCCGCACGTGCGCGACGATGCCGTCGGCGGCCGCCTCGATCTCCGCGAGCGTGCGCTCGAACGCCTCGTCCGGGCCGTACCAGGGGTCGTCGACGTCGAGCACGTCCTCCGGCTGCCCGGCCTCGTGCTCGGCGGTGGGGTCGAAGGTGCGGAGCATGCGGATGCGGTCGGTCAGGGCGGGGTCCCCGCCGGCCAGCCGCCGCAGCGCGCGTGCGTGCGCGGCGGTCATCGGCAGGAGCAGGTCGCGGGAGACGAGGTCGCTCGCGCGGACCTGCCGGGCGCGGTGCCCCTCACCGGTGGGGTACCCGTGCGCCCGCAGCACCGCTCACCGGTGGGGTACCCGTGCGCCCGCAGCACCGCGCGCGCCCGGCGGTCGACCGGGTTGCCGTGCTCCTCGTCGCTGATGCCCGTCGAGTCGACCTCGACGACGTCGGCGAGCCCGGCCTCCTCGAGCTTCGTGCGCAGCACGACCTCGGCCATCGGGGAGCGGCAGATGTTGCCCGTGCAGACGGTCATGACGCGGTAGGGGGTGTCCACGTCCCCCATCCTCGCCGACGCCGTGCGGGCCGGCGGCCCTCAGCGCGCGGGGCGGACCATCGCCCACACCGGCGGCCCGGCGGGTACCTGCACGTGGCCGGTGGTCGTGAAGCCGTGGCGCTCGTACAGGGCGACGTTGCGTGGGTCCGACGTCTCCAGGGCGACCGGCGCCCCGGCGGCGTCGACCCGCCCGAGCGCCGCGGCGAGGAGCGCACCGCCCACCCCGCGTCCCTGCCCCGCCCGGGCGACCCCCAGCGTCGCGAGGGTCCAGGCCCCGTCCGGCGCCGGCGCCGCGCCGCCCTCGGCGAGGCGGCCGAGCCGGTCGCCGTGCAGCTCGGCGACCCGCGCCCACGTGGCGTCGTCGGGGGCGGGCACGTCCGGCGGGACCAGCGCGACCACGCCGGTCACGGCGTCGTCGACGAGCACGACCCCGTGCGCGAGCGCGTGCGCGAGGTACAGGTGCTGCAGCTCGGCCAGGCGTGCGGCGTGGTCGTCGGCGGGGACGACCCAGCGCGTCCAGGGGTAGTCGGCGAAGGCGTCGGCGAGGGCCGCGGCCGCGGCGGGCAGGTCGGCCGCGGTCGCGGGACGCACGAGGACGGCGGTCGGCTCGGTCACGGCCGACAGTCCACCACGCGACCCGCCGGCGCGTCGCCCGCGCGGGTGACTGCCACGGGCGGCCGTCCGGGGGTTACAGTCCTGCTCCCAACCCGGTCGTGCGCGTGCACCGACGTCGTGTGGTGGCACCATCCGCACCTGACCGGGAGACCTCCCATGTCGCTCACGGCCGAGCCCGCAGCACCCCGCCCGACCTCGGGCTCCCCCGCCGACGTCGCCGTCGTGCTCGACGCGGAGGCGCTCGTCGTCCCGGCGCCGCACCCGGCCGCCGGGGCGGTCCTCCCGGCCGACCCGCTGCCGCTCCCGGCCGGCACGTGGGGCGCGGACGAGGCGCTGCTCGCGCTCGACGAGGCACGGCTCGCCCTGCCGTTCGCCGTGCCGGACGCGGTCGTCGTCAGCGCGCTCACGACGGTCGTGCTGCGGTGCGGGGACCTGGCCGTGAAGGTGTACCCGGCGGGCACCGACCCGGACCACCTCGCGCGCGTGACGACGGCCCTCGCCGGGTCCGCGACGGCCCTGCTGCCGGTCGCCGAGCCGGTCGTGACGTCGTGGGGCGTGGTCTCGGTGCAGCCGTGGCTGACCGCGACGGGCCCCGTCGACTGGGCCGGCACGGGCGCCCTGCTGCGCGCGTTCCACGCCGAGCACGCCGACGCCGACGTGCCCGCGTGGCAGCCGCTGCGCCGCGTGCTCACGGTGGCGCCGGACCTGCCCGACAGCGCCGCGCGCGTCCTCGTCGAGGCCCGCGCGGCCCTGCTCGCCGAGCTCGCCGCGCTGCGCTCCCCGCTCGGCACCGGCGTCGTGCACGGCGACGTCTCCCCCGCGAACGTGCTGGCCACGGCCGCGGGCCCGGTGCTCATCGACCTCGACTTCGCGGCGCGCGCACCCCTCGAGTACGACCTGTCCAGCGCCGCACGTCGCGCGGACGCGGGCGAGCTCGACCCCGCGACCTACCTCGCGTTCTGCCGGGCCTACGGCGCGGACGTGCGCACGTGGGAGGGCCGGGCCGTCCTCGACGCGATCGCCCAGCTCGGCGGCGTCGCCTTCCGGGTGTGGGACGACCGGCGTGCGGGCCGCCCGCTCGACTGGCTGGGCGCGACGGTCGCCCGGTGGCGCACGCCGCTCTGACGGCCGTGCTCGGTGCGCGCCGTCAGCGCGGCGCGGGCAGCGTCCGCAGCCAGGCCGCGAAGCCCTCGTTGTTGACGGTGCGGCGCCGGTGCGACTGCACGTGCGCGAGCGCCTCCGCACCCGTCACCCCGAGCACCTCGCGGACGACCAGGGTCGCCATCAGCCCGGACCGGTTGCGCCCGAACGTGCAGTGCACGAGCACGCGGTACCCGTCGGCGATCAGGCCGGCCACGAGGGCCGCGAGCCGCAGCGTGAGCGCCGGGTCGGGGAGGTCGTCGCCGTCGACCAGCGGCGACTTGAGGTAGACCAGACCCTCGACGTCGGCGGCCGGGGCGAGGGCGTCGGCGTCCGCGAGGTCGACGACCGCGCCGATGCCGGTCGCGCGCACCCAGTCGAAGTCGACCGGGCAGCCGCCCTGCCACAGCTTCCCGGGTAGCAGCTCGGTCGGCGGGTCGGCCGGGTCGACGCCGGGCAGCTCGACGGGGTCGGTCGTCAGGTTGACCGTGGGGGCGCTCACGCGGCTCACGCTAACCAGGGCCGGCGACGACGGCGCGGCGAGCGTCCGACCGCCGGGTGAAGACGACGTCAGGCGGCCGTCCGGGCGGCCCGGCGAGCGGCACGCGCCGCCACCAGCGCGCACACGGCACCGGCGACGACCGTCGCGACGGCCGTGGTCGCCGTCCACCGCGCGGACGCGTCCCCGCCGGAGAAGCCGACGAGCAGCACGACGTTGACGAGCCAGTGCAGCACGGTGCCGAGCACGACGCGCTGCACGACCGACCGGCCCGTGGTGACGTACGCGAGCGCGACCGAGAGCCCGACGGCCGAGACGAGGAACAGCGCGTAGACGACGGGACCGGCGGCCAGGACGTGCACGTGCCCCAGGCCGAACAGCAGGCCGGTCACCACCGCCGCGCCGAGCACGGGCAGGCGCGTCTCGAGCAGCGGCTGGACCAGGCCGCGCCAGCCGACCTCCTCGCCCGCTGCACCCAGCAGCTGCGCGGCGAGGACGACGACGAGCGGCGCCCCGAGCGTGGCCGGGTCGAGCGGCGGCCACCCGCCCCACACCGCCTGCGCCACCGCCGCCACCGCGACGACCACCGCGGCCACGCCGAGCGACGCGAGCAGCGGCACCCGCAGTCCCCCGCGGCGCACCGGCGGGAGCACGAGCCGGCCGCGCCACAGCAGCCAGGTGACGACCGCCCCGAACGCCGTCGCGAGCTGCGTGAGCACCAGGACGTCGGTCGGCAGCCCGGTCGCGGCCTGCGCGGCCGCCAGCAGCACCGACGCCACCGCCGAGACCGCGAGGAAGACGACGACCACGAGGAGGACGCGGTCGCGCCCGCGCGGCCGTGTGCGCGCAGGCGCGTCGGAGGTGGTCGTCACGTGGGTCTCTCCCGTCGCCGTGCCCCGCGGCGTGCACCGGTCGGGGGTCCCCGCCGGACGATCGGGCCGAGCGTAGCCATCCCCACCCCTGGTCGGGGCGGGTTCCGGCACACCCGCCACCGGGGCCGCCGGTGCGTCCGGCGTCGGTGGGGACGGGGAGGATGGGGGCGTGGACGGGCGAGGGGACCGGGCGCAGCGCCTGGTGGACGCGGTGCGCGTCCGCGACGCCGCCACCGTGCTGCACCTCGACGCCGACGCGTTCTTCGCGGCCGTCGAGCAGCGCGACAAGCCGTCGCTGCGCGGCAGGCCGGTGCTCGTGGGGGGTGTCGGGCCGCGCGGCGTCGTGTCCACCGCGTCCTACGAGGCCCGTCGCGACGGCGCACGGTCCGCCATGCCGATGGCCCGGGCCCGTCGGCTGAGCCCGGCGGCGGCCGTGCTCGTGCCCCGCTTCGCGGCGTACGCGGCCTACTCGGGCGTGATCATGGGCGTCCTGCGCGAGCTGACGCCGGGCGTCGAGCCGCTGTCGATCGACGAGGCGTTCGCCGACCTCGCGCAGGCCGAGGGGGGCACGCCGGAGCCGGAGGAGGCCGCGGCCCGCGTGCAGGCCCGCGTCGCGGAGCTCACCGGTCTCACCGTCTCGGTCGGCGTGGGACGCTCGAAGCTGGTCGCGAAGATCGCATCCGACCTGCGCAAGCCCGGCGGCGTCGTGGTCGTCCGGCCCGCGGACGAGGACGACGTGCTGCTGCCGCTCGACGTGCGCGTGATCCCCGGCGTCGGGCCCGCCACGGCGGGCGCGCTGGAGCGCCTGGGGGTCCGCACCGTCGCCGACCTGCGCCGTCAGCCGCTGGACACGCTGACGATGACGCTCGGCGAGGCGAACGGGTCCCACCTGTTCCTCATGGCGCGGGGGCTCGACGACCGGCCGGTCAGCGTGTCGGGCGAGCGCAAGTCCGCCGGGGCGGAACGCACGTTCGCGCACGACCTGGCCGGCAGGGACGTCGTGCTCGCGGCGGTGGACGACGTGGTCGACGAGGCGCTGCAGCGGCTCGAGCGGCACGGCGGTGCGACGCGGACGGTGGTCGCGAAGGTCCGCTACGGCGACTTCTCGACGGTCACGCGGTCGGTGACGTTCCCGCACCCGACCGCCTCGGTCGCGCAGCTGCGGGACGCGGCGCGGCGCGCCGCCCTCGCGGCGGGCATCGACGAGCCCGTCCGGCTGCTCGGCGTCTCCTTCCACAACCTCGCACCGCACGCCCAGCTCGCGCTCGACCTGGAGGGCGGCGACGACGCGGTCGTGCAGCCCGACCTGCCGCTCGACGGGGACGACGAGGGCGACGTCCTGCCCGGGCCGGCGGACGACCCGCGTCTCGTCGGCGCCGAGAAGCCGGTGCCGGCGGTCGAGGCGCCCGGCGACGGGACCGTCCCGGTCGTCGGCCGACCCCTTGGCCCGCCGGCGACCGGGCGCCTCCTCGACGCCGCCAACGCGCGGCCAGGCCTCGACGTCGAGCACGCGACGCTCGGCCGCGGCTGGGTCGTCCACGTGCGGGGGCGCGAGGCGACCGTGCGGTTCGAGACGGCGACGACGGCGCCCGCCCGCTCGCGCGTGCTCGACCTGGACGCCGACCCGCTCGTGCTCGTCGAGCCTGTCGGGGTCACGCCGCCGAGCGCGGTCCCGGCGGAGCTGCGGGGCGACGGGTGACGCCCGTGCCGGTGCGCCGTGCCGCTGCCCCGCTGCTCGCCCTGCTCGCCCTGCTGGCCGCGGTCGGGTGCACCGGTCCGCGGCCGGGCACCGACGCCGTGACGCTCCCGCGTCCGGGCGCGCCGTTCGAGTACCAGCTCGGCGGTGCCGGACCACCCGCGCCCGCGACCGAGGTCGTCGTGCGCGACGTGACCGCCCTGCCCGCCGGGCGGTACGACGTCTGCTACGTCAACGGGTTCCAGAGCCAGCCGGCGGAGACCGACCGGCTGGTGTCCGAGCACCCCGAGCTGGTGCTGCACGACGGCGGCGAACCCGTGGCCGACCCCGACTGGCCCGACGAGGTCCTCCTCGACGTGTCGACGCCCGCGCTGCGCACCCGCCTGGTCCGGGAGGTGGTCGGCCCCCTGCTCGACCGCTGCGCGAGCGCGGGCTTCGAGGCGGTCGAGGTGGACAACCTGGACTCGTGGACCCGCTCGCGCGGCCTGCTGGACGCGGACGACGCGGTCGCGTTCACGGCGCTGCTCGTGGACCGCGCGCACGCCCGCGGCCTCGCGTACGCGCAGAAGAACGCGGCGGAGGTCACGGACCGCGTGCGGGCCGCCGGCGCCGACCTCGTGGTGGCCGAGGACTGCGCGGCGTTCGACGAGTGCGGCACGTACGCCGGCGCGTACCCGGTCGTCCTCGACGTCGAGTACGACGCCGACGCGTTCGCGCTCCTGTGCGCGGCGCAGGACGACCGACGGCGGGCGCTGCCCGGGCTGTCGGTCGTCCTGCGTGACCGCGACGTGCTCCCCCGCGACGCACCCGGCGCGGTGCACGCGACCTGCTGACGTCAGGGGCGGGGCTTGACCGCCCGCACGACGGCCGCGTGCATGCCGTCGGCCACGGTGTGCGTCGGCTCCACGCGCACCTCGACGAAGCCGGCGGCGGTGAGCGCCGCGGTGTACTCGCCGAACGACAGCGCGCCCGCGACGCACCCGACGTGGCTGCCGCGCGCAGCGCGCTCGGCCGGGGTCAGCCGGTCCTCCGCGACGACGTCGGAGATGCCCAGCCGCCCGCCCGGCACCAGGACGCGGTGGGCCTCGGCGAGCACGGCGTCCTTGTCCGGCGAGAGGTTGACGACGCAGTTGGAGACGACGACGTCGACGCACGCGTCGGGCAGCGGCAGGTCCTCGATGGTGCCGCGGTGGAAGGCGACGTTGGTGGCACCGGCCTCGGCCGCGTTGGCACGGGCCAGCGCGAGCATCTCGTCCGTCATGTCGACCCCGTGCACGAAGCCGGTGGGACCCACGCGCCGAGCCGACAGCAGCACGTCGATGCCGGCGCCCGAGCCGAGGTCGAGGACGCGCTCGCCCGGGCGCAGGTCCGCGACCGCAGTGGGGTCGCCGCAGCCGAGGCTCGCGCCGACGGCCGCTCGCGGCAGGCCCACGAGTTCGCTCGCGTCGTAGAGCCCCGCGCCGAACGTCGGGCCGGCGCCGCTGCCGCAGCCGCCCGTGCCGCCGCAGCACCCCGTGCCGCCGCAGCCACCCGTGCCGCCGCAGCACCCCGTGCCGCCGCAGCCACCCGTGCCGCCGCAGCACCCGCCGTCGGTCGCCGGGCCGTCGGCCGGGTCGGCGCCCGTCGCGGTCGCGGTCGCGACGGCGGCGTACCGCCGGCGGACCGTCTCGTGCACCTCGTGGGTGCTCGCGCTGGTGTTCATGTCGTCCTCCACGTATCGATGAACTTCGATGTGTCGAAGCCTGGACCGACGCATCGACACATGTCAATACGTGTGCCACGATGTGCGGGTGCCCGACCTCCTGCCCCTCGCCGTCGACGCCTCCACGGACGGCTGCTGCGGCACCCCCGACGCCGGCCTCGACGCCGACGCCGCCCGTGACGTCGCCCGCACGTTCAAGGCCCTCGCCGACCCGGCCCGCGTCCGCCTGCTCTCGCTGATCGCCGCCCAGGAGAGCGGCGAGGCGTGCATCTGCGACCTCACCGGCCCCGTCGGCCTCTCCCAGCCGACCGTCTCGCACCACATGGCGACGCTCGCCGAGGCCGGCCTCGTCACCCGCGAGCAGCGGGGCCGCTGGGCCCACTTCCGGGTCGCCGGGCAGGCCCACGACCTCGTCGCCGGCGCCCTCGCCGCGACCCTCGCCCCCGCCACCGCCACCGCCACCGCCACCGGAGGAGCTCGATGACCGCCACGACCCCGTCCGTGCTCTTCGTCTGCGTGCACAACGCGGGCCGGTCCCAGATGGCCGCCGGCTTCGTCCGCGCGCTGTCCGGGGGTGCCGTCGAGGTGCGGTCGGCCGGGTCGATGCCCGCCGAGCGCATCAACCCGGTCGCGGTCGAGGCCATGCGGGAGGTCGGCGTCGACCTCACGGGCGAGCAGCCGAAGGTGCTCACCCCCGAGGCCGTCCAGGCCTCCGACGTGGTCGTCACCATGGGCTGCGGCGACGCCTGCCCGTTCTACCCCGGGGTCCGCTACGAGGACTGGCAGCTCGACGACCCCGCCGGCCAGGGCCTCGAGGCCGTCCGGCCGATCCGCGACGAGATCCGCCGCCGCGTCGTGGCGCTGCTGGAGTCGCTGGGCGTGCCCGTCCCCCCGCCGTAGGGTCGCGCGGTCAGGCGCCGCGCCCGGCGCCCGGCCCGTCCGTCACCGCGGCGACCAGGCCGCCCACGACGCCGGCACCCGCCGCGTCCCGCTCCGCCCGCGGCAGCGAGCGCAGCGGTCCGAGCGCCGCCAGCGTCGCGTAGCCGTGGACGCCGGACCAGCAGGTGAGCGCCGCGCCGGCGACGGCGGCCGGGTCGAGGCGCCCCTCGGCGACGAGCCGGGCCAGCGCGTCCTGCAGCTGGTGGTACGGGGAGCGGCCCGTCTCCCCGGTCGACGCGGGGTCCTCGACCTCCACCATGTCCTCCATCGCGAACAGGGCGACCGCGCAGGACGACGAGCAGCTCGAGCGGGAGAGCGCGCGCTTCTTCCTGCACGAGCTCACCTGGACGACGACGTGGGTGCCCGACGCCGCCGCGGTGCGCGCGGGTGCCCGGCGGGTCGTCGTCGGCCTCGGCGAGGAGTCGGGGGGCCTGGAGACGGCACGGACGTCGACCGCGCTGGCGGCGCTGCTCGGCGTCCCCGTCACCGCCTTCCCCGGTGAGCACACCGGGTTCCTCGAGCAGCCGCGCGCGTTCGCGGACCGGCTGCGCTCGGTTCTCGCGTCCGGCTGAGGCCGCGTCCACGTCGCTCCGGCGGCAGACCGCCGGCGTCTACCAGCGCGACTCCCACACGCGCAGCGGGGAGCCCTCGACCTCGAGCAGCTCCACAGGCGCCCCGCGGCCGTCGCGCACGTCCCGGGCACCGGCCGGTGCGGTGCCCACCTCCCACGTCCCGGTGGAGTCGTCCACCAGCACGACCGGCCCGGCCGGTGAATTGGCCGGCACGTCTGCCGTCCCGCTCGCGAGCACGAAGCACAACGACCCGTCGTCCCCCGCGAACACCTCGCCCTCGCTGAGCGCGGTGACCGCACCCGCCGGCCCCTGCGCGCACGCCTCCGGGAGCGGGACGGCGGGCGTTGCCGTCACGGTCGACACGGCCGCCCAGCCGACCAGGCCGACCGCGAGCGCACCCGGGACCAGCCGTCGGCCGGCCGGCAGCGCCGGTCGCCGCACCACGGCGAGCGCCGCGCCCGCCAGCGCGAGCCCCAGCAGACCGCCGACCGTGTTCAGCAGCAGGTCGTTCACGTCGAACGACCGCCACGGCCACCCGACCGCCAGGGAGACGAGCAGCTGGACCGACTCGATCAGGACGGTCACGCCGACGCACGCGAGCACCAGCAGCTCGTACCGCCACCGCACGACCAGCGGCAGCAGCACGCCGAACGGCACGGTCATGAGGACGTTGCGCTGCGCCTCCCACCCGCCGAGCAGGTCGGGCCGGCGCAGGTGCAGGTCGTACGCGGCGCCCGTGCCGTGCGCGAGGGTCTGCGACGGCAGGGGCAGGAACGCCGCGGCCGCGAGCACGAGCAGGTAGAGCACGAACGCCACGCGTGCGGCGCGGTGCAGGGCGGGGGCGGGCTGGTCCGTCACCCCCGCATCGTCGCGGTCCTGCCGGGGCGGCTGCGTCCGCCGGCGGCCGGAGCCCCGGTCCTCCCGCGGTCGGACACCGAACCGGTCCCGCGACCGCCCCGGTGGTCTCAGTCCCGTGCCGTGAGGACGACCGGGCCCTCCTGCGTCAGCGCCACCGTGTGCTCGGCGTGCGCGGCGAGCGAGCCGTCGGCCGTCCGGATGGTCCAGCCGTCGTCGTCGACGACGTAGCCGTCGCCGCCGGCCATGAACCACGGCTCGATCGCGACGACCAGCCCCGCCCTGAGCCGGTCCCCCGTGCCGCGCCGGCCCAGGTTCGGCACGTGCGGGTCCTCGTGCATCGTGCGCCCGACGCCGTGGCCGCCGAAGTCGCCGTTGATGCCGTAGCCCGCGTCGCGCCCGATGCGGCCGATGGCCGCGGACACGTCCCCCATGCGCCCGCCGACGCGTGCCGCCGCGATGCCCGCGTCCAGCGCCTGCTCGGTGGTGGCGATGAGCCGCTGCGCGTCGGGGGTCGGCGTGCCGAGCTGGAACGTCAGGGCGGAGTCGCACACCCAGCCCTGCAGCTCGGCGGCGAAGTCGATGCTCAGCACGTCGCCGTCCTCGAGCACGCGGTCCGACGGCAGCCCGTGCAGCGCGTGGTCGTTGACCGACGTGCACAGCACGCCGGGGTACGGCATCGCGCCGAAGCTCGGGTGGTAGCCCAGGTAGACGGACCGCGCCCCGGCCTCGTCGATGAGGCGGTGGGCGTGCGCGTCCAGGTCCTGCGTCGTCATGCCGACGCGCGCGTGCTCGCGCAGCGAGGTCAGGACGTGGGCGACGAAGCGGCCCGCGGGCCGCATCTCCTCGATCTGGGCGGGCGTCTTGAGGGGCACCGTCCCACCCTCTCACCCGCCGCCCACGGTGACCTCGCGACCGTGCGCGGGCAGGGAACAGCCCGTGGGTCGGACCCCTGACGGGGCCCTGCCGCGATGGACGATGTCGCGGCACCCACGGGCTGCGGTGACTGCCGGGGATTCGCTCGCCGCCGGTCAGGGGACCCTGACACGGCGCGGGCGGACCTCGGAGTCCGTCCGATGCCTCGGGCGACTAGCGGGCAGCCACCTCACGCGTCCAAGAAGACTTCATGTCTCGGACCACCTCCTTCCCGTGTGCCAGCGACCGTACGCCTGCCCGGGACGGCTGCCAACAGGATTTCGCCCACGGCGTGCACGCGCGCCGAGGGCCGCGTGGGGCGGGGCCGGCCCGGCTGCCCGCGCGTCCGCTGGTCAGGCGCTCGCGCGCCTGCACCGCCGCCGGACGGCGGAGCCGCGATGCCCCTTTCGGGTGAGTTGTGCACGCGTCCTGCACAGTTGTCCGATTCCACCGTATTGTCCGGACCGGCCGACGGCGTGACCGTGCGACCTCGGCCTCCGTCCCCCGTCCCACGGTCGCTGGAGTCACCCCCTCGTGAAGCGTCATCACCTCCCCCTCGTCCTGCTCACCGCGAGCGCCCTGCTCCTCGCCCCCGCCACGGCCGCGTCGGCCACGGGCGACGGCGACCACCGCTGGGGTACCAGCACCTGGCACGGCTGGCCCGGCAAGGGCGACCACGGCAAGCCCGGGAAGGGTGACCACGGCAAGCCGGGCAAGGGTCAGCCGACGCCCCGCCCCGAGCTGTGCGGCGGGTCCCGGGCCGGCGAGGTCATCCCGTGGCACGCCTACACCTGCGACAAGGCGACCGGCTACTTCCTCTACGAGAAGAAGGACCCGCGCCAGTCGGCGAACTGGTCCAACAGCAAGCAGCAGCACCGGGTGGCCCTGCACCTGACGTGGGCGTGGCCCACCGCGGACGACCGCCAGCGGCACGGCGCGTCGCACCACCTGCCCCGCGACTACGACGTCATCCCGCTCGAGCTCGACGCCACGGACACGGCGGCCGTCTGCGAGGCTCCCGAGGCGTACGGCCTGCAGGTCGACCTGATCGGGGACTTCGTCGCGGACCGCGGGCTGGACGTGGCGTCGCTCATGCCGACGGTCATCACGCCCCCGCACGACGGCGGCTTCAACACCCCGCACACCCTGGCGTTCTACGGCCACTACGACGTCGCCGAGCTGGTCGACCTCGACGAGCTCTGCGCGCCCGACGTGGAGGTGCCGCCGGTGGTCCCGACCCCCGTGCCGACGCCCACCCCGACGCCGACCGACGACGTCGAGGAGGAGCCGGAGCCCGTCGTGACGCCGACGCCGACCCCGGCGCCCACGCAGGACGTCGAGGAGGAGCCCGCGCCGGCTCCGGTCGTCACCACGACGCCGACGCCGGTCGCGGCGCCGGTCACGCCGGCGCCCACGCCGTCGGTGACGGAGCGGGCCGAGGTGCTGTCCGCCGCGGACGACGACGACGCCTCCGGCAGCAACCGCGGGCAGGTGCTCGCCGCCACCGGCACGTCGGTCCTCGTCGGACTCCTCGCCGCCGTCGCCGCCGTGGCCGCGGGTGCCGTCCTGATGATCCTGCGCCGCCGCGGTCGCACGACCGAGGCCTGACGCAGCGACGTCCGGACCGGGCGGGGGTCGAGACGCGGTCCCCCGCCCGGCGCCGGGCAGCTCATGCCGGCGTACTTCCCCCTCCGTTGCCGGCAGCACCGTGCGGCCCGTCCACCCCCCCGGCGGGCCGCACGGTCGTGCGAGGGCGCCGCGGGCAGGCCGCCCGCGGCGCCGTCACGCCCGGGTCAGCGCCACGCCCACCTCTGGTTGGCGGACCCGGCGCAGTCCCAGATCTGCAGCCGTGCTCCGTCCCCCGCACCCCAGTCGGCGATGTCGAGGCAGCGGTTCGAGGCCGGGTTCACCAGGTCGCCGGCCCCGCTGAGCACCCACTGCTGGGCCGGGTTGCCGCTGCACGTGGCGATCTGCACCGGTGTGCCGTTGGCGGTGCCGCCCCACACCACGTCCAGGCACTGGTCCGGCCCGACGCGCAGCGCGCCGCCCGTGGCGACCCATCGCTGCGCCGCGGTGCCGTTGCACGTCCACATCTGCACGCGGGCGCCCGCGGTGAACGTGCCCCCGGGGACGTCGAGGCACTTGCCGTTCCACTGGCTGGCGAGCGCCCGTCCGGCGCCCCCGGTGCCGCCGCCCGGCGTGCCGGTGCCGCCCGTGAACGGCGTGAGGTCGACACGGGCGCTGCGCGGGTCGCCGTCGTGCACCAGGGACTCGAACGCGCCGACGTCGTCGAACGCGAACGCGTACGCACGCCCGTCGACCATCGCCGCGTGCACGGCCCGCCCGTACAGGTTCGGGGGGCTGCTCCGGTAGAACTGCGCCGCGTCGAGCACGGGCTCCGTGGTGCTGCTGCCCAGGGTGCCGCGGAACAGCGCGGCGCACAGCGTGCGCGCGATCGGCCCCACGACCTGGTCGTTCGGGGCGTGCAGGGCGCCGTCGCAGCCCCAGACGTCCGAGGACGACGGTCGCTGGAACGCCGCGACCTCCCGGCCCGAGGCGTCGGTGAACCGCAGGGTGGTGCCCGACGTGCGGCCGGTGTAGCGGACCTCGGGCCGGTCCCCGAACGGCTGCACCGTGAGCGTGCGGGTCGTGTACGCGTTCCACGCCGACGAGATGTACCCGTCGAGGTACGTGCTGCTCAGCAGGCCGGCGCTCGCCGCCTTGCCGGGCGCGAGGACGCGCAGGACCGTGCCGTCGGCGCGCGTGACGACGCTGCGGGCCCACGCGGGGTCGGCGCGCAGCGCGTCGATGACCTGCTGCCGGCCGCCTGCGACGAGGCGGCCCGTCGTGCGGGTCTGGCCCGAGGCACCCGTGACGCTCACCGAGTGCGGCACGGCGAACATGTCGACCTGCGAGCTGTTCAGCCACAGGCCCGCGTCGTTGTAGGTGAGCTCGCTCCAGTCGAACAGGATGTCCCGCGTCGGGTCGCCGGCGGCCCACGGCGCGGGCTGCACGAGCCCGCCGGGCGTGAGCGAGAACGGCAGCCTCTGCCCGAACGAGAAGTAGATGCGGCCCGAGAACCCGCGCGGCACCTGCACGGTCACAGAGCCGCCGTTCGCGGGGCCGGCGATGGCGCTGTCCGGTGCCGGCGACGGCGGGTTCGAGCCCGCCGGCCACGGCCGGAACGTGCCGCCGGCGTCGACCCAGCCGAGCCGGCCGGTCGCCAGGTCGGTGCCGAGCACGTGGACGAACACCTGCTCGCCCCGCCCCGACTGGTTGCCGATCGTGATCGGGAGCCGGTCCGGCCCCACGGCGGCCGCCGGCGCGGCCGCCCCCATGACGCAGAGTGCTCCCACGACCAGCGCGGTGAGCCACGTCCGTAGCTGACGCATCGATGTCTTCCCTTCGCCCCCCGGTGGGCCCGCGCACGGTGCTGCGCGCGGGTGCGGGTACGCGGCGCTGCGCACCCGGACGCCCCCGGTACGCGGCCTCTCCGACGCGCACCGTCGGGCGATTAGTAAGCAACCCTGACATATCTCCGGCGCGTGCGCGTCACTCGAACGTATGGTTGTTCTCGCGGGCTCGCACTCCAGTCATGGGACGTCCTGCCGTGACCGGGCGGGGGAACGGCGGGGACGGCGCACGTCGGCGAACGGGTGCAGGTCCCGGGCGGGCCCCGCGCCTCCACTAGGCTCACCGCGCTCCCCCCACCCCCCGCCCGGAGGCCGCACGCCCGTGGACCGCAACCTCGTGTACGTCTTCGACGTCGCGGGCGCCGACGCCGCACGCCTCGACGACGAGGGCACGGTCCGCCGGTGCCTCGACGCGGTGGTCACGCGCGCCGGCCTGACGCCGGTCGGCGCGGAGGCCGCGCACCGCTTCAGCCCGCAGGGCCTGAGCGTGGCCGTGATCCTGGCCGAGTCGCACGTCGCCGTGCACACCTGGCCCGAGCGCGGCACGGCCTACGTCACGCTCACCACCTGCCGGCGGCCCGACGGCGACGACTTCGCCGACGCCACGCGCGCCGACCTCGCCGACGTGCTGGGGGCGGCGTCGGTCGACGTGCGCGCGCTGGTCTGAGGGGCACGCCGTGGCACGTCACCAGGCACGCATGAAGCTCGGCCACGCGCTCGTCGGGAAGCCGCCGTGGCGGTCGATGCCGCACGGCGTGGTCGTCTACGCCGAGAAGGACGCGTCCGACGGGCGCTGGTACCACTGGGAGGAGTGGGAGCTCCTCGGCTACCAGAACCTCGACTACTGGGTGGAGTACGACCACGACACCCACAAGGTCACGCTGTACTGGCCCGAGCGCGTCCCGGAGACCCTCGACCCGGAGACCCTGCGCACGGGGCAGGAGGTCACGGTCACCGTCGACGGCACGCCCCAGCGGCTGCGCGTGGGCGAGGTCGGCGCCGGGACGGTCCGCAGCCTGGAGGGGTCGTTCACGTACGACCTGCAGAAGGGCCAGAAGGTCGCCTACGCCGAGCTGCACGGGCCGGGCCTGGTGCTGTCGGTCGAGAAGTTCGACGAGCGGGTGCTCGACGTGTACCGCGGCACCGTCCTCGACGCGCAGGCGCAGAAGGAGCACTTCGGCAAGGTCGTCGCACCGCGCCGGTGGGGCTGCTGGGTGGGTCCGCTCGTCGTGCTCGCGCTCGTCACCTTCTCGTTCGCGCACTCCTGCTCCCCGGGTCACCGCACCGACTGCACGCCGCGGACGCTGGCGACCGCGCCGCCCAGCGGCAGCACCGTCGTCTCCGAGGACGAGAACCAGATCTGCTACCGCCGCCCGGTCACCGGGGTCGGCGGTCTCGGCAAGTAACCGCGACCCCACCGGAGGAACCATGGCCCTCGACGAGCTGCTGTCCACGATCGTCTACGCGGTGATCGGCATCGTGCTGCTGCTGGTCACCGTCGTCGTCGTCAACAAGCTGTTCCGGCTCGACCTGCACCGCGAGCTCGTCGACGAGCACAACGTGGCGTTCGGCGTCGTCATCGCGGGCCTCGCCATCGCCATCGGCGTGATCGTCGCGGGGACGATCACCTCCTGACCGTGGACGACGGCAGCACCCCCGCCGGCGGCGCCGGCACGGTCGTCCTCGACGCCGTCCCGGCCGCGCCCCGCGGCGCCCGGCGCGGCGACCGGCCCACCGTGTTCGCGGCGGCGCTGCTCGTCGCGGTCGGCGGCATCGTCTACGAGCTGATCCTCGGGACGGCCGCCTCCGCGCTGTTCGGCGACTCCGTGGTGGCCTTCTCGGTCGCCACGGGCGTGACCATGTTCGGGATGGGCGTCGGCTCCCTGCTCGCCGTGCGCCTGGCCCGGTCGCCGGGGCGCGCGTTCGTCCGCAACGAGCTGCTGCTCGGCGTCCTCGGCGGGTCGTCGGTGCTGCTGCTGTTCTGGGCCTACGCGGTCACCGACCTGGCGTGGGTGGTGTTCACGCTGCTCTCGCTCGCGATCGGCGTGGGCATCGGCGTCGAGATCCCGCTGCTCGTCGCGCTGCTCAAGGAGCACGGGCGGGACGAGTCGGTCGCGCTGCTGTCGAAGGTCCTCGCGCTGGACTACCTCGGCGCGCTGGCGGCGTCGCTGCTGTTCCCGTTCCTGCTGCTGCCGACGCTCGGGCTGGTCCGCACGGCGTTCGCCGTCGCGCTGCTCAACGTGCTGGTCGCGCTGTTCATGCTCGGGCGGATGGGCTGGCCGGTGCGGCTGACCTGGCCGACGGCGGCCGTCTCGGTGCTGCTCGTCGCCGGTCTCGTCACGGCCACCGCGCTCGAGGACGCGGTCAGCACCCGCCTGTACGTCGACCCGGTGCTGCACTACGAGCAGAGCGCCTACCAGAAGCTCGTCGTGACGTCGTACCAGGGCGACACGCGCCTGTACCTGGACGACCAGCTCCAGTTCTCGTCCGTCGACGAGGCGCGGTACCACGAGACCCTCGCGCACGCGGCGCTGACCTCGGTCGCCGCCCCGTCCGCCGTGGCGGTGCTCGGCGGCGGTGACGGGCTGCTGGTCCGCGAGGTGCTGCGGTACCCGACGGTGCGCGAGGTCGTCGTCGTCGACCTCGACCCCGCGATGACCGACCTGGGCCGGCACGACCGGCTGGTCAGCGACCTCAACGGCCACGCGTTCGACGACCCGCGCGTCGAGGTCGTCAACGCCGACGCGTTCGCGTGGCTGCGCGGTACCGACCGGACGTTCGACGCGGTGCTGGTCGACCTCGTCGACCCGTCGAACGAGCGCATCGCGAAGCTCTACTCGTCGCCGTTCTACGCGATGACGGCCGCGCACCTGCGCCCGGGCGGCGTCATGGCGACCCAGGCCACCTCGACGTACTTCACCCCGAACGCGTTCTGGCAGGTGGTGTCGACGATGCGCGACGGGGCGCCCGGCCGGACGGTGCTGCCGCTGGGCGTCAACGTGCCGTCGTTCGGCGAGTGGGGCTTCGCGCTCTCCCTGCCCGGCGACGGGTCGCAGGCGTTCGCCGCGACGCCGCTGCCCGACGGCCTGCGGTTCCACGACGAGGCGTCCCTGCGCGCCACCGCACGGCTGCCCGCGGACGCGCCACCGCGCGACCTGCCGCCCTCGACCCTCCTCTCCCCCACCGTCCACCGCACGTACCAGCAGGACATGGGGCGCTGGCGGTACTGACCCCCGCACACCGTCGCCGCGCGGGGAGGACCGGTCGGCAATAGCGTCGGCACCGTCCGGCAACCGCCGCGAGCACCAGGAGGACAGGCGATGGGTCTCTTCGGCCGCCGCACACCACCCCCCGCCCGGCCGGGCGTCGAGGTCACGCGCGTCGAGACGCGCACCGTGCCGACGGCACCGCCGTCGGACGAGCACGCACCCGAGCAGCGGCGCACCGCCGGCCTGTGGTCCGACGGGTTCGGCCGCGTCGGCACGCGCTCGCTGCAGGTGCTCGCCGTCGTGGCGCTCGTGGCGGTGTTCGGGTTCGTCGTCACGCGGCTGACGCTCGTCGTGATCCCGGTGCTCATCGCGCTGGTCCTCGCCGCGGCGATCTCGCCGCTCGTGTCGCTCCTGCGCCGCCGCGGCGTGCCGTCGCTGCTGGCCACGTGGATCGCGCTGCTCGCCCTCGTCGCGCTGCTGGGCGTGATCCTGTGGCTCGTCGTGCGCGCGGTCGCGAACCAGTGGGGCGAGCTGCGCGACCAGGCCCTCGAGGGCTTCGACGAGCTGCAGGCCTACATCCAGGGGCTGCCGTTCGACATCACCGACGAGCAGATCCAGTCCGTCCGCGAGTCCGCCACCGGCCTGCTGCAGTCCGACGCCGTGGGCTCCGGCGCGATCGCCGGCGTCTCCCAGACCGCCGACTTCGTCGCCGGCTTCTTCATCATGATCGTCGTGCTGTTCTTCTTCCTGAAGGACGGCCCGGCGATGTGGGAGTTCCTGCTGCGCCCGTTCGAGGGCCACCGCTACGAGCGCGGCCGCCGCGTCGGCCACGCGACCATCAGCACGCTCGGCGGCTACGTGCGCGGCACCGCGATCGTCGCGCTCGTCGACGCGGTCTTCATCGGCATCGGCCTGGCGGTCGTCGGCGTGCCGCTGGTGATCCCGCTGTCCGTGCTCGTCTTCCTGCTCGCGTTCATCCCGCTGGTCGGCGCCACCCTCGCCGGCATCCTCGCCGCGCTGGTCACGCTCGTGGCGGTCGGGCCGGTCGAGGCGCTGATCGTCGTCGCGATCGTCGTCGTGGTGAACCAGGTCGAGGGCGACTTCCTGCAGCCGATCGTCATGGGCCGCGCGCTGCGCCTGCACCCGCTGGTCATCCTGTTCGCGCTGACGGCGGGCACCGTGCTCGTCGGCATCACGGGCGCCGTGCTGGCCGTGCCGATCGCCGCCGCGATCTGGCGCGCGATCCAGGTGTGGGACGGTCCCGACCTGCCGGCCCGGTTCGCGCGCAAGAAGCGACCCGAGACGGTCTGAGCGGGCGCGGCGTCCCTCACCGCGCCGGCACTGCCCCGACCACCCAGCGCACGGCGTCGACGAACCGGTAGCCACCGCCGTCCGTCCGGTAGGGCGCGGCGGCGGCCAGCACGACCCCGGCGGTCGCCGCCCGGCCCTCGGCGTCCTCGCCCAGCAGCGCGGCGCGCACGAGGGTCGCGTCGTCCGGTGCCTCCCACACCACGTCGACGACCCCGCCGCGGACGTCCGCGAGCCCGGCCTCGCGCAGGAGCGTGTCGAGGTGCGGGTCGTCGCGCCCCACGTCGTCCTCGCCGTGCGCCAGCGCGACGGCGCGCTCGACGGCCTCCAGGTCGTTGCGCCCGGCCTCGGCCCACTGCGCGAGCCCGACGCGGCCGCCGGCGCGCGTGACCCGCACCATCTCCGCGAGCGCCGCGTCGGGGTCGTCGGCCAGGTGGAGCGCGTTGACGGCCAGGACGACGTCGAAGACGGCCGCGGGCCAGGGCAGCGCCTGCGCGTCCGCGACGCGCACGTCGCCGTCCGGTGCCGTGCGACGCGCCACCGCGACCATGCCGGGCGCGCTGTCGACCCCCGCCACGCTCGCCCCGAGCGCGGCGGCCCGGGCGAGGAGCTCTCCGCTGCCGCAGCCGACGTCGAGCACGCGCGTCCCGGGACGCACGCCCGACTCCGTGAGGAGGACGTCACGCGCCGGGTCGGGCGACCGCGCCCACAGCAGCGCCCACTCCTCGGCGACCTCCGACCAGAAGTCCTCCACGCCCCCACCCTGCCCCGCCGCGGGCGCGGGCGCACCCACCCCTCCGCCGTGCCGACCGCCCCTCGCCCGCCCCCGCCCCTGGCCCGACCCCGGCCCGGCCGTGCCTCCGCCGAGTTCGCCACCTCGGTGCCGAGTTCGGCAGGTCGACCTGGCGAACTCGAGACGGAACTGGCGAACTCGCGGGGCGGGGGCGGTCGGGTGAGGGGCGGTGGGGTGGGGGCGGTCGGGCGGGGGCGGTGGGGTGGGGGCGGTCGGGCGGGGGCGGGGGGCCGGGGGCGTCAGAACGCGTAGCGGATGCGGCACTCCGGGAGGCGCTCGGCGACCAGGTCCGTCAGCGCGCGCACGTACCGGCCCTTGTCGCCCGTGCGGTACCGGACGTTCCACCCGCCGGTCTGCGAGCGCTTCGGCTCCTGCAGGTCGGGGCGCCACAGCACCTGCTCCGCCTTCGGGTGCCAGCCGAGGTTGACCTCGTGCAGGGCCTGGTTGTGGGTCAGCATGATGACCTCGGCGGCGAGCTGCGCCCGTGCCCGCGGCCCCACGCCGTCGGCGACCTGGTCGAGCAGCTCGGCCCAGTCCTCGAGCCAGCCGTCGTGGACGATCACGGGCGAGAGGTTGAGGTGCACCTCGTACCCGGCCTCGACGAAGTCGTCGATGGCGGCGATGCGGTCCGCGACCTTGTCCGTGCGCACGTCCACCAGCCGCGAGACGCGCTCGGGCATGAGCGAGAACCGCACGCGTGTGCGCCCCTGCGGGTCCCAGTCGAGCAGGTCCCGGTTGACGTGCTTGGTCGCGAAGGACGCCTTCGCGGTCGGCAGGGCGCGGAAGAGCTCGACGAGGTCGCGGACGTTGTCGCTGACGGTCGCGTCGACGGAGCAGTCGCTGTTCTCGCCGATGTCGTACACCCACGCGTGCGGGTCGCACTGGTTCGGCTCGGCCTTCACGCCCTGCCTGGCGACGTGCCGGCGCAGGTAGCCGGTGATGCGCTCGATGTTCGCGAACACCGTGATCGGGTTGCTGTAGCCCTTGCGCCGCGGCACGTAGCAGTACGAGCACGCCATGGCGCAGCCGTTGGCCGTCGAGGGCGCGATGAAGTCCGACGAGCGGCCGTTCGGCCGCGCGGCCAGCGACTTCTTGACGCCGAGCACGAGCGCCTCGGTCTTGATCCGCACCCACCGGTCGACGTTGGCCTCGTCGCCGTGCAGCTCGGGGATGTTCCAGTGGGACGCCACCTCGACCCGCTCCGCGTCGGGCCAGCGCGCGAGCACCTCCTGGCCGCGCGGCAGGGCCGCGGCCTCGGGCTCGACGTAGATGCGGCGGACGTCCAGGAGGGGCCGGGTGCGGCGGGCGGAGGGGGGCGCGGAGGGTGCGGCGGGCGGGACGGACAGCGGCGGTGTCGTCACACAGGTGGAACGCCGGGATGAGCCCGGGACGTCCCGTCTGGTCCTCGAGGAGGGTGTGAGACGGCCCACCCGGCGCGAGGATGGCCCCATGACGACGACCCGACCGACCGCCTCCCGTGTCCTCGCCGCGCTCGTCACCGGCGTCGCCACGACCGCCTACTACGCCACCCCTGACCTCATCCGCTCCCGCACCGCCCGTGGCTGGGCGAAGGCCGGTCTGGCGGCGGTCACGCTGGCCGCGAGCATCCCCGATATGCGTGCCGCCGTCGCCGCCGGGAGGCAGGAGCTCGCCACCGACGGGTTGCGCCTCGACGGCATCGCCGTGCCTGACGGCACCGGCCTCGACGCCACCGAGCCGGTCGCCCGCGCCGTCGACGAGAACCGCACGTCCGACGACGCGCCGGCACCCCCGCGCGACCTGCGGCCCGCACTGGTCGCGGGCGTCGCCGCAGCGACGGTCGCCGTGTCCGCCGTGGGCACCGTCGCGTTCGAGCGGTGGGTCTTCCGGCGCGGCGAGCGGCTGGCCGCGGCAGGCCGCCCGCTGGCGCACACCCGCGCGGCCCTCGTCCTGGGCGCCCTCTCGGGCGCCCTGTCCCTCATCCCCGCGGACACGGACGACTGACCCCCGGACGCGACGAACCCGGAGATCGTCAGGACGAGGTGGCCCTGGTCCTGACGATCCCCGGGTTCAGCGTCGCGTGAGGGCGACCAGCCGGGTCAGCGGTAGGTCTCGACCTCGGCGACGCGCGGCGTGCCGCTCGCGCCGGTGATCTCGACGTTGACCTTCTTCAGCGAGACGGCCGGGAAGGAGACCGTCGCGTTGCTGCCGCTACCCGTGCCGAGCACGGCACCCGTGTCGTTGTTGACGACCCGGAAGCTCGTGATGCTGCCGCCGCCGGACGCCTGCTTCACGACGACCGTCGAGATGGTCGTCGCCGAGTCCCACTTGACCGAGACGCGACCCGTCGAGCCGCTGGGCGACCAGTAGGTGCTGAGGTTGCCGTCGATCACGTTGCCGTAGCTCGTGCCGCTCGCCTTGCCCGAGCCGTCGGCGCCCGCGCCGCGGCTGAGGTTCGTCCCCGACGGCGAGGTCGGGTTCGGCGCGGGCGTCGTCGGGTTCGGCGCGGGCGTCGTCGGGTTGGGCCCCGGGGTCGTGGGGTTGGGCCCCGGGGTGGTCGGGTTCGGCGCGGGCGTCTGCGGCGAGCAGGAGCCGTCGGACACGCGCAGACCCTTGTTCGCGCCCGCGGTGGCGGCGACGAGCGCCGGGACGCAGCTCGCCCCGTCCAGGCGGTACGAGTAGGGGACGCTCACGGTGGTCGTGGACGCCATGCTCGGGCCGGCCGGACGCGTGTCGCCGCCCGGGCTGGACCACGTGACGTTGTCGAGGATGTTGCCCGCCGTCTGCCACTCGCCGCGCTCGGACGTGTAGAAGGTGCCGAGGACGTCCTTGGAGTCCTCGAAGTAGTTGTTCTCCACCTTCGCCCGCGCACCGGCGCGCGAGTTGATGCCCGACTCGTTGAGCTGCAGGTAGTGGTTGTTGTACATGTGCGCGACGCCGCCGCGCAGCAGCGGGGTGCGGGAGTCGATGTTCTGGTACAGGTTGTGGTGGAACGTGATGTTGCTGTTCCCCGTGTCGCTCTCGCTGGAGCCGATCAGCCCGCCGCGGCCGGAGTTGCGCAGGATCGAGTAGGACAGCGTCACGTACTCGACGTCGTTCTTCATGTCGAACAGGCCGTCGAAGCCCTCCGACTCCCCGCCCGACGCCTCGAGCGTCACGTGGTCCACCCACACGTTGCGGACCGTGCTCTCCATGCCGATGGCGTCGCCGCCGTTGGACGTCGGGGAGCCCGACTTCTTGACGTTCTTGACCGTGACGTTCTGGATGATGATGTTGCTCGAGTCGCGGATGTGGATGCCGATCTGGTCGAACGTCGCACCGCTGCCGACGCCCTCGATCGTCACGTTGCTGATGCCCTTGAGCTCGATCACGCCGGCGGCCGTGTTGCAGCCCGTCCCCGACACCTTGGCGGTGTTGCCGACGGTGATGGTCCCGGAGACCTGGATCGTGATCGGGGTGCTCGTGCTGGGGCGGCTGCACAGGGCCTGGTGGATCTCCGTGCCGGTGGTGGCGCGGACGGTCTGCCCGCCGGCGCCGCCGGTGGTGCCGCCGTTCTGGGACGCGAAGCCCGTGGCGCTGCCGGAGACGGCATGGGCGGCGGGGGCCGCGAGCGCGGTCACGCCGGCCGCGGCCGCGAGCGCGAGAGTGGCGCCGGCCGCGAGTGATCGCAGGGCGGTGGGTCGTGTCATCGTCGTCGTCTCACCTTCGTCGTCGAAGTGGGGACTGCACCGGAGCGGCGGCTGACTCGCCGGGTAACCGGTTTCTCGACGCTAGGAGACCGCTTTCCCGGCGCGCAAGGCCCTGTGTGGACGACGAAACGCTTCACACGTGCCCGGTGTGCGGACGCCGTGCCCGACCGCACGAGCGGGCACCGCGCGTGCCGGGCCGGACCTGCGGTGCGCCGACCGCGAGCGACGGGCGGCTGTACAGCACGAGACCCGGCGTCGCGACGGGCACGGCGAAGCAGAGCGCCTGGTCGGCCTCGGCCGGGCCGAGCGGCCGGAACGGGTACACGATCAGGTCGTCGGCGAAGGGCGCGAGCGTGGCGAGCATCTTCGCGCCGCTCACGACCAGGCCTTCCGCCGTCCGATCCACGGCACGCAGGGTGCGCGGCGCACCGCGGAGCTCGGCGGGCAGGTGGCGGTCTCCCGGCGGGTCGCTGATCGCATGGGTGAGCACGAGGTCGAGCGTGCGGGCGCGCTCCCAGTACCGGACGAGGTCGTCCGCGTGCTTGCCGAAGTGCGGGGAGGCCGCCCGCCACGCAGTGAGGACGGTGGCGAGGAAGTCGGGGATCCGCCCATGAACCCGCCGCTGCGACGTGCGGTCGCGGCGAAGGCGGCCCCACGTGCCCGCACGTCCTCCGGCGAGGACGCGATGCTGTACGCGAGCGGGAACCCGGACGACCCGACGAAGGGGCCGGGTACGAGGGCCTCGTCCAGCATCTCCGCGAGCAGGTGCGCCATGGCGCACGTCCGCGGGTCCTCAGCGACGTCCTCGATGGGTGTGCCCGACGAGAAGACCCGGCGACCTGCGAGGCCGCGGAGGTAGTCGGCGCCGGTACGGGTCGGACCGTCGGACGCGCTCCGTCCCGCGGCCGCGGCCGTCGCCATCTGGGTGTCCTGGTCACGCACGACCATCACCGTCGTCCTCCTCGTCACGTCGGGGGGCGTGGGGCTGCTCGTCTGCGAAGCCATTCGTCTCGGCCACCGCGGCGAACCACGGCGCACGGCTGAGTGCCGCCACGTCGTCGGCGATCGCGCCGGTGCTCGCGAGCAGGGCCGAGGCACCGAGGCGCACGGTGGTCCCGGTGTTGCCGTCGCGCGCGACGCGGAACACGTGCACGTCGACCTCGCTGCCCAGGACGTCGACGACCTCGGGCGTGCCGTCCCAACGCTGACCCGGCATCACCGGCAGCCACAGCCACGCGCCCTGGCGGGTTCCGGTGCGGTCCGGCTCGGGGACGGGCAGACCTGCCTGCAGACGCAGGTTCGCCACCTCGAGCTGGACACCGGCGTGCACACGGGCGACCTCGGAGACCAGCGCCCCCGGAGCGCGCGCGGCGGTCTCCAGCACCACGAGCCTGCCGTCGGGGGTCGTCGCGAACTCCGTGTGGACCACGAAGTCGCCGTCCGCGCCCAGTGCGCGGACCACGCGCTCGTTCAGCTCGTGCGCCGCCGCGGCCTGCGCGGATGCGTGCGGCACGCTCCACCCGCCCAGTACTCGGCCGTGCTCGAACCCCAGCAGCGGCCCCAGGTAGCCACCCACCTGGACCGGCTGCACGTCGCCGTGGCGCACCAGCGCGTTGACGTGGCCCAGGGCGCCGGTCACGTACTCGTCGACCTGCCACCCCGTCTCACCGTCGTGCCGCGCCAGCCACGCCAGCAGCGCCTGGCGGTCGTGCAGCACCTCGACGCCGCGCGAGTTCGCCTCGTCCCTGGGCTTCACGACGGCGGGCAGCCCGACGCTCGCCACCACGTGGTCCGCGACCGCGCCGGACGACGTGACGGCCGGCTCGAGGGTCAGGTGCCGCGGCACCGCGACGCCAGCGGCGGCGAGCCGACGCTTCATCAGCACCTTGTCGCGGTACCCCTCGAGGTCCGCGGGGTGCCGCGCGGGCAGACCCGTCGCGGCCCGCAGGCGCGCGCACTCGACGACGCAGTACTCGTCGTTGCTCACGACCTGCGCACCGGGCGCGGACCGCACGACCGCCTCCCACTCCTCCCGGTCCGCGCGCACGACCCGCACGTCCGGGTTCCCGCCGTCCTCCCGCAGGACGCTGCCGGGGTCGGCGTCGGTCAGCACGACGACGTCGAACCGGTCCGGCGGGAACGCCTCCGCCGGGTCCGTCGTGAGGAACTGACGCGAGTGGAGGACGAACACTCGCCGGCGCGCGTCGGACGCGTCACCCACCATGGCCTCCTGACGTCGGGACCAGCACCCGGCCGGTGGTCAGCGCGCGGGCACGGCCCAGCTGCCCCGAGACGACTCCAGGCACCGGCTCGTGCCGCGCGAGGGCCTGCCACACCGCGACCAGGTCGTCGACGTACGCCCAGGCGCTCTCACGGCTGCGCCAGGCGACGTGCGGCGAGAGGCGGACCGTCGGCACCACCCTCAGAGGATGGTCGTCCGGCAGCGGCTCGGGCGAGGTCACGTCGAGCGTCGCGTGCAGGCGGCCTGCGTCGCAGTGCTCGAGGAGCGCGTCGGTGTCCACGAGCTTGCCACGCGACACGTTGACGAGGTGCAGGCCCGGCCGGGCGCGCCCGAGCGCCTCGCGGTCGAGAAGCCGACGGGAGTCCTCACCGACTCGTGCGTCAGGATCGCGTGCATCGCGTACTCGGCGAGCGGCGCCGCGTAGCAGCGCCAGCTCCGCGTCAGGAGCGTGCCCGGACCGACGTCGGCGAGCCCGGCGAAGTCCACGCCGGCCGAGGTCACGTGCACCCAGGAGTAGTCGACGGAAGCCAGCGCCGCCCGACGCTCGTCGTCGGCCAGCTCGTGCGGGGCGAGCACCAGGAGACCGCCCGGCGTCGGGCCGTCCTTCCAGTCGACGACGGCCACGTCGGAGCGCAGCGCCTTCGTGAGGCGTGCTGCCAGCTCGTCCGCTGCCCCCGGGGGGACGGCGGACGTGATGACGTGCGTCATGGACCTCGGACCTCCTGGTCGTGGCACGGCGACTGCGCGACGTGGCGCGCACACCACATCCGCGCAGGCCCCCTGCACCGGAACGACAGAACGGGATGATCACCGTATCTTCGACTGGCAGTCGGTACCGGACCGTAACGGACGGCCCCGGACAAAAGTGGTCGAAGCCCGTACGAGCCACGGGTCGCGCCAGACCGGCGAGCCTCCGGCGACGCGGGCTGTCAGTAGCTCCTTGCGCGCGCTCGCGCGACGAACCCGCCAACTACTCCACGGAGGCACGGGTACGGGCCGACATGTCAGGCAAACATCGACCATCTCAGGCAGACATCTACGCCGCTTCCTGCCCCCACCGTTGCGGGCGCCAGGCATGCCCCGACGGTGAGATCGCACGGCGTACGACGTGCGGTCGTCGACGACGGCGCTCCACCCGACGTCGCGCTCGTCGTCGCGTCAGGACGAGAGGGAGTACGCCAGCAGCGCGAGGAACCCGCCGAAGAACGTCGCGACGGCACCGGCCACGACCAGCAGCACGCCGACCACCGCGCGCACCGAGCCCCCGCGGGCGGACGTGCGCGCGGACCGCAGCAGCCGGACGCCGGTGACGACCAGGGCGACGCCGCCCAGCGCGACGAGCGCCATGACGGTCACGCCGGCCCAGTCCGTGCTGCCGCCCATCGCGCTCGCGCCCCCATCCCGTCCGCCGCGGACGTGGTCGGATGCGACGAGAGCCGGTGACCCTGAGGTCACCGGCTCTCGTCCTGACGTGCGCGAGGCGGGATTTGAACCCGCACGCCCTTTCGGACACTGGCACCTGAAGCCAGCGCGTCTGCCGTTCCGCCACTCGCGCGCAGTCCGGAACAGTAGCACGCTGTGTGCCCGGCACCGAACCGGCCGGTCAGGGCGAGGTCCGGGCAGGTCCGGTACGACCCACGTCCCACCACACGTGCGGGGTGTCCCCACCCCGGGCGGACCCGTGGGGTGCACGGCACGGATACGATCAGGACGGACCGTCGGCGCGCCACGCCCGACGAGCCACGGAGCACGCTGGGGGCCGACGGCCCCGGACGAGCGGCGGGAGGAGGTGGGCGTGGGGTTCCTCGACAAGTTCGAGAACGGCGTCGAGCGCGTGGTCAACAACGCGTTCGCGCGCGCCTTCCGCAGCGAGGTGAAGCCGATCGAGCTCGCCGACGCGCTGCGGCGCGAGCTCGACGACCGCGCGGCCGTGGTGGGTCGCGACCGCACCGTCGTGCCGAACGAGTTCACGATCGAGCTGTCCACGCCCGACTACGACCAGGTCGAGCAGTGGGGCGCGGAGGCCCTCGCGGAGGAGCTCGCCGCGAACGTGACCGACCACGCCGCCGGCCAGCACTACGCGTTCGTCGGCCCGGTCACGGTGTCCTTCAGCGAGAACACGGAGCAGGACGCGGGCCGGTTCGCCGTCCACAGCGCGACCGTGCGCGGCGCCGTCGCCCCCGCGACGAGCGCGGCGCCCAGCCCGCGGCACCCGCTCATCGACATCGACGGGCAGCGGTACATCCTCACGGGGCCGGTCACCGTCATCGGCCGGGGCTCCGAGGCGGACATCATCGTGGACGACCCGGGCGTGTCCCGGCGGCACCTCGAGATCCGCGTCACGCCGGACGGCGTCGTCGCGAGCGACCTCGGCTCCACCAACGGCCTGTACGTCGAGGGGCACCAGGTGCCGGCGGCGACGCTGCTCGACGGCAACACCCTGACGATCGGCCGCACCCGGATCCTGTTCTGGACCGGCGGCCCCGACGCGGACGAGTGAAACGGCGGGCATGAGCGAGCTGACCGTCACCCTCCTGCGCATCGGGTACCTGGCCCTGCTGTGGCTGCTCGTGCTGTCCGCCATCACCGTGCTGCGCCGCGACCTGTACGGCACGCGCATCATCGACCGCCGCCGCACCCCCGCGCCCCGCGCGGCCGGTCCCGCCGCCGACGCACCGCCGGCGGCGGCGGAGGCACCGGCGCGCCCGCCGCGCCGCAGCCGCTCCGCCGGTCCGAGCCGTCTCGTGGTGACCGAGGGGCCCCTGCGGGGCACCACGCTGCCGCTCGGGTCGTCCGCGGTCCTGATCGGCCGCGCCCCCAGCTGCACCCTCGTCCTGGACGACGACTACTCCTCCTCCCGCCACGCCCGCCTGTTCCCGCAGGACGACCAGTGGTTCGTCGAGGACCTGGGCTCCACCAACGGCACCTACGTGGGCGACCAGCGCGTCGAGCAGCCCACGCCCGTCCCGACCGGCACGCCGGTGCGGGTCGGGCAGAGCGTGCTCGAGCTGCAGAGGTAGCCCGTGACGGTCGCCCTCCGCTTCGCCGCGCGCTCCGACGTGGGGCTCGTGCGCTCCGACAACCAGGACTCCGCCTACGCGGGACCGCACCTGCTGGTCGTCGCCGACGGCATGGGCGGGCACGCCGGCGGCGACGTCGCCTCGTCGGTGGCGGTCGCGGCCCTCGCTCCTCTCGACGGGGAGTCGCACGGCCCTGACGACGCGCTGGACGAGCTGGAGGTCGCGCTCGACGACGCGCGGGCGGAGATCATCGCCCGCAGCACCGCCGACCCCGACCTGGCCGGCATGGGCACGACCGTCACCGCGATCCTGCGCGCGGGCAACAAGCTCGCGATGGTGCACCTCGGCGACAGCCGCGGCTACCTGTTCCGCGACGGCGTCCTGTCGCAGGTGACGACCGACCACACGTTCGTCCAGCACCTCGTCGACACCGGGCGCATCACGGCCGAGGAGGCCGAGCACCACCCGCAGCGCTCGGTCGTCATGCGCGTCCTGGGCGACTTCGACGCCGACGTCACGGCCGACCTGTCGGTGCGCGAGGCGCGCGTCGGCGACCGCTGGCTGCTGTGCTCGGACGGCCTGTCCGGCTTCGTCTCCGCGGAGACGATCGAGGAGACGCTCGCGACGATCCCTGACGTCGACGCGTGCGCCGACCGGCTCGTGCAGCTCGCGCTCCGCGCCGGCGGCGGCGACAACGTCACGGTCGTGCTGGCCGACGTCGTCGAGCTCGACGACCTGCCCGACGGCGCGATGCCGTCGACCAACGCGAGCGTCGTCGGCGCCGCGGCGCTCTCGCGCAAGCGCCCGTCCGCGGCCGCGGAGAGCCCGGCGGCCCGCGCGGCGTGGCTCACGGGCCGCGCACGGCGCGGCGGCACCGCCGACGAGGACGGCACCCCCGACACGCCCCCCGCCGGCACCGCCGCGTCCGCCGACGGCGGCGGCGAGCCCGAGCGGGACCCCGAGCACGAGGACGAGCCGCTCGCGCCCGAGCCGCGCCGGCGCGGCCTGGTCGTCGCGTGGGTGGTCGCGGGCGTGGCCGTCGTCGCGGCGGTCGTGCTCGGCTACCTGTGGACGCAGCAGCAGTACTACGTCGGCGACGGCGACGGGCGCGTCACGGTCTACCGCGGCATCCCGCAGACCCTCGGACCGGTCGAGCTGGCGTCGGTCGTCGAGACCACCGACCTCGAGGTGGAGGACCTGCCCGCCTACCTGCGCGAGCGCGTCGAGCAGACGATCTCGGCCGGTTCCCTCACCGAGGCGCGTGCCCTCGTCGCGATGCTCGAGGACGGCCTCCCGCCCGAGGGGTCCCGGACGCCCACGCCGAGGCCGACGACCACCGCCCCGAGCCCGCGGCCGACCGACGGCACGCTGCCGCCGGCGCCCACCGACCCCGCCGTGCCCGCCCCGACCGACCCGCAGCCGAACGCGGCGGGCTCCGACCTGCCCGAGGCCGGCGCGCGGTGATGGCCAGCATCCAGCCCCACCGGGTCCGTCCCGGGCGTGGGACCGAGCTCCTGCTGCTCGTGCCCGCCCTGGCGATCGGCGTCACCGGGTACGTGCTCGCCGGCATCGGCGTGACCGACCACGTGCCGGGCAACGCGGTCGGGTACGCGGTCGGCACCACGGTGCTCGCGCTCGTCGTGCACGTCGTGCTGCGCCTGCGCGCGCCGTACGCGGACCCGGTGATCCTGCCCGTCGTCGTGGCGCTCAACGGCCTCGGTCTCGCGATGATCTCGCGCCTGTCCCTGGCGTACGCCGAGCGCGGCCGCGCCGACTCCGGCTTCGCCGACCGCCAGCTCGCGTGGACCGCCATCTCCGTGGCGCTGGCGGTCGTCGTGCTGCTGCTCCTGCGCGACCACCGCACGCTGCGGCGCTACACGTACACGGCGATGGTGGCCGCGCTCGCGCTCATCGCGCTGCCGCTGCTGCCCGTGATCGGCCAGACGGTCAACGGTGCGCGGATCTGGGTGCGGGTCGGGCCGGTCGGCATGCAGCCGGCGGAGTTCGCGAAGATCGCCCTGGCGGTGTTCTTCGCCGGCTACCTCGTCACGCACCGCGACACCCTGGCCCTCGCCGGCAAGAAGGTGCTCGGGCTGCAGCTGCCCCGCGCGCGCGACCTCGGCCCCATCCTCGTCGTGTGGGGGGCGTCGCTGCTGGTCCTGGTCGGGCAGCGCGACCTGGGCACGTCCCTGCTGTTCTTCGGCCTGTTCGTCGCGATGCTGTACCTCGCCACCGAGCGCACCAGCTGGGTCGTCATCGGCCTGCTGCTGTTCGTCGGGGGCGCCGCGGCGGCGGCCACCACGTTCGGGCACGTCGGCGCGCGGTTCGACGTGTGGCTGCGCGCGCTGGACCAGGACGTGTACGGGCGCGAGGTCGGCGGCTCGTTCCAGGTGGTGCAGGGGCTGTTCGGCATGGCGAACGGCGGGCTGTTCGGCACGGGCTGGGGGCAGGGACGCCCCGACCTGGTGCCGTACGCCGAGTCGGACTTCATCATCGCGTCCATCGGCGAGGAGCTGGGCCTGACGGGCCTGCTCGCCGTGCTGCTGCTGTACACGGTCCTCGCCGAGCGCGGGCTGCGCACCGCGATCGGCGTCCGCGACGGGTTCGGCAAGCTGCTCGCGGGCGGCCTGTCGTTCGTCGTCGCGTTCCAGCTGTTCGTCGTCGTCGGCGGCGTCACGCGCGTCATCCCGCTCACCGGTCTGACGACCCCGTTCCTCGCGTACGGCGGGTCGTCCCTCGTGGCGAACTGGATCATCGCGGCGCTGCTGCTGCGCATCTCCGACGAGGCGCGCCGCCCCGTGCCGGTGGTCCGCGCGGTGCCGACGCCGGACATCGGCGTCCCGGTCGCCGTGGCGGGCCGCGGCGAGGGCACGGGCCGCCCGGTGCGGTCGTCCGCCCGGGACGTACCCGACGGCACCGGCCCACGTCCCGACGACCGACCGACCGAGCACCTGGGGGGTGACGCGTGAACACGCCGCTGCGCCGCCTGGCCACGCTCGTCCTCGTCATGTTCGTCGCCCTCATGGGCAGCGCGTCGTGGGTGCAGTTCGTCCAGGCGGAGGACCTCAACACCGACCCGCGCAACGCCCGCACCCTGTACCGCGAGCACGGCAACGCCCGCGGGCCGATCGTCGCCGGCGGCGAGGCGATCGCCTCGTCCGTCCCGGTGGACGACCCGTTCGGCTTCCAGCGCACGTACCCGCAGGGCGAGCTCTACTCCTCCGTGACCGGCTTCTACTCGATCGCGAACGGGCGCAGCCAGCTCGAGCGCGCGGCGAACGACCAGCTCACGGGCCGCGGTGACCAGCTGTTCTTCTCCCGGATCCGCGACCTGCTCACGGGCCGGCGGCCCGAGGGCGCGGCGGTCGAGACGACGATCCTCCCGGCGGCCCAGCGGGCCGCGCGCGACGCGCTCGGGGACCAGCACGGTGCCGTCGTGGCGCTCGACCCGTCCACGGGCAAGGTCCTCGCGCTGGTCTCCACGCCGGGGTTCGACCCGAACGCGCTGGCCGTGCACAGCACGAGCGAGGCGTCGCAGCGGTACGCGGAGCTCGACGCCGCCGAGGGCAACCCGCTGCGCAGCAACGCCACGCAGGAGCGCTACGCGCCCGGCTCCACGTTCAAGCTCGTCACCGCGGCCGCGGCGCTCGAGAGCGGCGGGTACGCGGCGGACACGCCCGTGCCCTCGCCGGTCGTCCTGGACCTCCCCCAGACGTCCGCGACGATCGGCAACTTCGGCGGCAGCAGCTGCGGGGGCGACCAGGTCACCCTCGCCGACGCGCTGCGGGTCTCGTGCAACACCGCGTTCGCGAACCTCGGCCTGACCCTCGGCGAGGACGCCCTGCGCGAGCAGGCCGAGCGCTTCGGCTTCGGCGACGCCACGCTGACGATCCCGACCGAGGTCGTCGAGAGCGTGTTCCCCGCCGACCTGGACCCGCCGTCGCTCGCGCAGGCCGCGATCGGCCAGCGCGACGTGAGCGCCACGCCGCTCCAGATGGCCATGGTCAGCGCGGGGATCGCGAACGACGGCGTCGTCATGCGGCCCTACCTCGTCGACACGGTGCGTGCCCCCGACCTGACGGTCGTGTCCCGGACCGAGCCCGAGGAGCTCTCGACCGCCCTGTCGCGCGCCAGCGCGGACGCGCTCACGCAGATGATGGTCGGCGTCGTCGAGTCCGGTACCGGACGCTCGGCCCAGGTCCCCGGCGTGCAGGTCGCGGGCAAGACCGGCACGGCGGAGACCGTCCAGGGCGAGCCGCCGCACGCGTGGTTCACGGCGTTCGCACCTGCGGACGAGCCCCGGGTGGCGGTCGCCGTGGTCGTGGAGAACGGTGGGTCGCTCGGCAACGAGGCGACCGGCGGTCAGGTCGCGGCGCCCATCGCGCGGGCCGTGATCGAGGCGGTGCTGGCATCGTGAGGACGGCTCCGGGCGTCGCGCTCGGCGGCGGGCGCTACCGGCTCCTGCGCCGCATCGCCGTGGGCGGCATGGGCGAGGTGTGGGAGGCCAACGACGACGCCCTGGCCCGTCCCGTCGCCGTCAAGGTGCTGCGTGCCGAGTTCGCCGGGGACGCGGGGTTCCTCGAGCGGTTCCGCACGGAGGCGCGCAACTCCGCCGCCCTGTCGCACCCGAACATCGCCGCACTGTTCGACTACGGCGAGCAGGAGGGGTCGGCGTACCTCGTCATGGAGCTCGTCGTCGGCGAGCCGCTGAGCGACCTGCTCGAGCGTGAGCCGGTGCTCGACCCGCGCCGGCTCCTGCCGGTGCTCGCCCAGACCGCGCGGGGTCTGCACGCCGCGCACGAGGCGGGTGTGGTCCACCGGGACGTCAAGCCCGGCAACATCCTGCTCGCCCGGTCCGGCAAGGTGAAGATCACCGACTTCGGCGTCTCCCTCGCGGCGGACCAGAAGACGATGACGGCGACCGGCATGGTCATGGGGACGGCGCAGTACCTCTCCCCCGAGCAGGCCGTCGGGCGTCCGGCGACCCCGCTGTCCGACCTGTACTCGCTCGGCGTCGTCGCCTACGAGGCGCTGGCCGGCAGGCGTCCCTTCACGGGGCCGACGGCCGTGGACATCGCGGTCGCGCACGTCAACGACCCCGTCCCGCCGCTGCCGACGACGGTCGAGCGGCGCCTGGCCGCGCTGGTCCTGCGGCTGCTGTCGAAGGAGCCGTCGGAGCGGCCGCGGTCCGGCGAGGAGCTCGCGGCGATGCTCGACCGGCTCGTGCCGCAGACGCCGCCGTCGGGCGTCCCCGTGCTCGTGTCGCACCCGCAGCGGCCCCGGGACGAGTTCGCACGCACCCGGCGGGACGCACCCGAGGCGCCCGCGCCCCCGCGCGCGCAGACGCCGCCGTCCTACCCGCCCTCGCGTCGGGGACGTGCCGGCCGCACCGAGCCCGCCCCGGGCACCCGGCGTGCCGCCGCCCGCGCCGCCACTCCCCCGTCCGGCTCGGTGCTCGACGCCGTGCGTGACGCGGGCCGCAACCTGCGGCGGCTGCGTCTGCCGCTCGTCATCCTCGTGCTCGTGCTCGTCGCGCTCCTGGGCGCGGCCCTGGCCGACCGCCTCGTGGGGGCGGCCGGTCCCGCCGCGACGTCCTCCGTGCAGGCGACGGGCGCGACCCGGACCGACCAGTACCCTCGTGCGGACGCACCCGGTGGGATGATCACCGGGGAGCGCCGGGCCGTGCGCGAGACCACCGACCCGGCAGGGCGGGACCCGGGCGGGACGCCCGTCCCGCGATCGACGGAAGTGAAGGACGCCTAGTGGTGGACGACGGATCCCGAATCCTGGCCAACCGGTACGAGGTCGGCGAGCTCATCGGGCGCGGCGGCATGGCCGAGGTGCACATCGGCCACGACACCAGGCTCGGCCGTACGGTCGCGATCAAGATCCTGCGCTCGGACCTGGCCCGCGACCCCTCGTTCCAGAACCGGTTCCGCCGGGAGGCGCAGTCGGCGGCCGCTCTCAACCACCCGGCGATCGTCGCGGTGTACGACACCGGCGAGGACCTCGTCACCGAGGCGACCGGCACGGTCGCCCACGTGCCGTTCATCGTCATGGAGTACGTCGAGGGCCACACCGTGCGGGACATCCTGCGCGACGGCCACGCCGTGCCGATCGACGAGGCCGTGGAGATCACCGCGGGCGTCCTGTCGGCGCTCGAGTACTCCCACCACGCCGGCATCGTGCACCGCGACATCAAGCCGGCCAACGTCATGATCACGCCCACGGGGGCGGTCAAGGTCATGGACTTCGGCATCGCCCGTGCGGTCGCGGACTCCGCCGCGACGATGACGCAGACGCAGGCCGTGATCGGCACGGCGCAGTACCTCTCCCCGGAGCAGGCGCGCGGCGAGCAGGTCGACGCCCGGTCCGACCTGTACTCGACCGGCTGCCTGCTGTTCGAGCTGCTCACGGGCCGGCCGCCGTTCGTCGGCGACTCCCCCGTCGCCGTCGCGTACCAGCACGTGCGCGAGGCGCCGCCCGTGCCCAGCCAGATCGCGTCCGACGTGCCCGAGCCGCTGGACCGCATCACGCTCAAGGCCCTCGCCAAGGAGCGCGACGCCCGCTACTCCACGGCGGCCGAGTTCCGCGCCGACCTCGAGGCCGTGCTGCGTGGCGGTGCCGTGGGCGCACCGGCGGTGGGGGCCGCGCTGGCGGCGATGCCCGCCGGCGAGACCACGCAGGTCATGGCTCCCCCGGTCGCCACGACGCAGGCCATGCCGCCGGCCGCGGCCGGCACCGCGCCCTGGGGTGCCACGGGTGTGCTCGCCTCGACGCCGCCGGAGGAGGACGAGCCGGAGGAGAAGCGCAAGCGCTGGCTGCTGTGGACGCTGATCGCGGTCGCGGTGCTCGCGATCGCGGGCATCGTCGCGGCGATCGCGCTGAACGGGGACGACGGGGCGCAGGACGTCGTCACGGTGCCGCCGGTGGCGGGGATGAGCCAGGAGGAGGCGCTGCAGACGCTGCGCGACGCGAACCTCGACCCGGTGCCCCAGCAGCGCGCGGACGACACCGTCCCGGCGGACCAGGCCATCGGCACCGACCCGGCGGAGGGCGAGGAGGTCGCGCCCGGCAGCGACGTCACCGTCTTCATCTCCACGGGTCCGGCCCAGGTCACCGTCCCCCGCGTGGCGGAGCTCACCGAGGCTGAGGCCGTGCAGATCCTCGAGGACGAGAACCTCGTGGTCGCCGACAACCGCGAGTCGGAGAACCACCCGACGATCCCACGCGGACGCGTCGTGCGCACCGACCCCGCGGAGGGCACGCCGGTGACCGCCGGGCAGACGGTCACCCTGTACGTGTCCGACGGCATGGTCACCGTGCCGAACGTGACCGGCCAGAACATCGAGGACGCCACCACCGCGCTGCGCGAGGCAGGCCTGCAGGTCTCGACGTTCGAGGAGCCGAGCGAGGACCAGCCCGAGGGCACGGTCGTCTCGCAGGACCGGCCGGAGGGCGAGATCGTCCCCCAGGGCGCGACCGTGAACCTCGGGGTCGCGTCCCCGCCGACGACGGCGACCGTGCCGACGGACCTGCGGGGGCAGACCTTCGAGGCGGCCTCGCAGGCGCTCGCCGCCGTGGGTCTGACGAACGTCCGCCGTGAGGACGTCGACTCCGACGAGCCCGCCGGCACCGTCGTCTCCTCCGACCCGAACGGCGGCACGAAGATCGCCCGCGAGCAGCAGGTCACGCTGCGGGTGTCCCGCGGCCCGAGCAGCAACCCCAGCCCGTCGCCCACGAGCGGGCAGGGCAACGGCCAGGGCGGTGGCCAGGGCGACGACGACGACGAGTGACCCCTGACCGGTGAGACGACGACGGCCCCCGGGGGACTCCCCCCCGGGGGCCGTTCTCGTCCGTCCGCGCGCGCCGCGCGCCGGGCTCAGAGCCGCACGAGCGGGTGCAGCCCCTCCGAGCGCTCCACGGCGTCCGAGGCACCGCACACCTCGAGCCAGTTCGCGAGCAGCCGGTGGCCGCCCTCGGTGAGCACCGACTCGGGGTGGAACTGCACGCCGTGCAGCGGCAGCTCCCGGTGCTGCAGGCCCATGATGATCCCGTTGGCGCGGGCGGTGACGGACAGCTCGTCGGAGAAGGTGCCGTCGACGACCGCGAGCGAGTGGTACCGCGTCGCCGTGAACGGCGTCGGCAGCCCGGCGAGCACGCCGTCGCCGCCGTGCTCGACCTCGCTCGTCTTGCCGTGCATGAGCTCCGGCGCGTGCGTCACGGTCCCGCCGAACACCTCACCGAGCGCCTGGTGCCCGAGGCACACGCCGAGCATCGGGGTGCCGGCCGCGGCGCACTCGCGGATGACCTGCATGCTCTGCCCCGCCTCGGACGGCGTGCCGGGTCCGGGCGAGACGAGCACCCCGTCGTAGCCGGCGCGCTCGGCCGCGGGCGGCACGGCGTCGTTGCGCACGACCTCGGTCGTCGCCCCGAGCTGGTCGAGGTAGCCGACGATCGTGTAGACGAACGAGTCGTAGTTGTCGATCACGAGGATCCGCGTCACGTCACTCACCCACCGTGGTCTCGTTGAACGGCATGTACGGCGCCACGGCGGGGTACAGCCACAGGAAGCACGCGGCCAGCACGGCCGCCGCCAGCAGGAGGGCGAGGAACGCCCGCACGGGCCACGGCCCCGGCAGGTGCCGCCACAGCCATCCGTACATCATGAACCTCCCTGTCCGCGTCGCCCACCCCTGGTCCGGCACGCCGGCGTCCTCACGACGCCTCCAGCAGCTCGGCGGGCGTCCCGCTCGACGCGGGTGCCCAGTAGTCGAGGACGCCGTAGACGACGTACCGCTCGCGTGCGGAGAACATCGGGTGGCACGTGGTCAGCGTGATCGACCGCTCGGTGGGCTCGACGCCGGGCTGGTTCGGCGCGGGGGCGATGACGCGCACGTCCCGCGGCAGCACGACCTCGGTGCCGGTCGCGCGGTAGACGTACCAGGTGTCGGCCGTGCGCACGACGATCGGGTCGCCGACCTGGATCTCCTCGATCCGGTTGAACGGCTTGCCGAAGGTGACCCGGTGCCCGGCGAGGGCGAAGTTGCCGACACCGCCCGGCATGGCGGTGCCCGGGTAGTGGCCCACGCCGAGCACGTCCAGCACCGTCGGCCGGTCGACGCCCTGGCTGATGGGGCGCTCCGGCTCCCCCGCCCAGCGGGGCACCTGGATCGTCGCGAACGTCTCGGCGTGCCCCGGCTCGGCCATCGGCGCCGGCGGCTCGTCCCGCCGCGGCTCGGCGACCACGGGACCGGTGTCCGCGGCGGCCTGCGCGGGCTCGACGAAGTCGAGGTCGCGCACGATCTCCGCCTGCGCGCGGTCCCCCTCGACGTCCGTCCACCACAGCTGCCAGACGAGGAACCCGAGCAGCAGGACGCCGAGCGTGATGAGCAGCTCGCCCAGCACGCCCACGACGCCGTACACGAACGAGCGCACGCCGCCGCGCCGCGTCGTCGGTGCCGGCCGCTGCGTGCGGGCGGCCCGGCGCGTCGGCCGCTCGGTCATCGGCTGCGTCGTCACGTGCCCTCCTCGGTGGGGGGACCGCCGGTCCCGGTCGTGTCCTCGACGGCGTCCCCGGTGCCCGCGTCGGGGAAGGCGTCCGGCCGGGCGGGCAGGCCCGGCAGGACCTCGACGTCGGACGGCACCCGCGCGGACGTGAGCTCGGTGGCACCCGAGTACGCGGGCAGCTCGAGCCGGTCGGACTCGTGGACCTCCCAGCCGAGCCCCACCTCCACCGAGTGTCGCTGGTACCCCCGGACCGCCGGGGAGTCGTCGAGGGCCGCGCGCAGGTCGTCGGGGTCGCCGACGGCCCGCACCGTGTAGGGCGGGGAGTAGACGCGTCCGTGCAGGCGCAGGACGTTGCCGACGCACCAGAACGCGCTGGTCGACACCACCCGCTGGTCCATCAGGGCCATGGCCTCGGCACCGCCCGCCCACAGGGCGTTCATGACGGCCTGCAGGTCCTGCTGGTGCACGACGAGCACGTCGCCGTTGACCGACTGGTTCTGCACGTCCGCCGGGGCGTCGTCCAGGACCACCGTGAGACCGGGGCCGACGACGGGGACGGACCCGCCGGCGACCAGGTACCCGGGCGACGGCGTGGGCAGCGTGTACCCGGAGAGGGCGTTCTGCTCCGCGGCCAGCCGCTCGACGTCGGCGCGCAGGGCGTCCACCTCGGCGGACATGCGCTCGACGTTCTGCGCCTGCTGGCGGGAGAGCTCCCCGAGGTCCTGGGGGTGGCGGTCGGGGCCGGCGTCGGCGCTGCGGGCGCTGAGCGTGAACAGGGCGCCCGACAGGGCGAGCACGGCGCCGACGGCCGCGGTGCCCCGGCGCGCACGGCGGCGGCGCACGACGGCCGGCGGGAGGTCGCCGGTGCCCCGGTGCGCCCGCTGGCTCACGCCTGCTCCTTCCGCCGGTCGGCCGGCACGTACGCCTACCGGTCGACACCACTACGCTAGGTCACGATCGGCGCCGTGCCGACATCGGTCCGTACCCCGAGCCCGCCGTACCGGGACGGCGGCCGCGGACGGACGGCGGCGGCCGCCGCACCATGGTCGCAGACAGGAGCTCACCGACGTGCCCGAGTCGAAGTCGCGCAAGAAGGCGTCGTACACCCCGCCCCCCGGCAAGGCGCCCGCGCCGGGGCCGCTGCCCCGCTGGTACGTCCCGCTGGCGATCGGCCTGATGATCCTCGGCCTCGTCTGGCTCGTGACGACGTACCTGTCCCCGGGCGCCGCGTACCCCGTGCCGGGCATCGGCCAGTGGAACCTGGCGATCGGCTTCGGGTTCATCATCGTGGGCTTCGCGATGCTCACGCGCTGGCGCTGACCCACCGCTCCGTCCACAGGTTCAAGGGCCGCTGGAAGGTTCGGTACAGAGACGGTGCACAGACCTGTGGATAACTACACCGGTGTAATTCCACAGCTGTGAGCAACGCTGGGGACGCGCCCGGAGGGCCGCAGACGGTCGCTCAGACGAATCCGTAGCGGCCGTACACGGCGAGCGTCGCGCCGACCAGGGCGACGCCGACGAGTGCCGGCGCGAGCACGGCGACGAGCCGACGTCGCTCCCGCGGCACGTAGGCGTACGCCGCGCCGAGTGCCGCGCCGACGACGAGCCCGCCGAGGTGCGCCTGCCACGCGATCCCGGGCAGGAAGCTCAGGGCGACGTTGACGAGGATGATGCCGACGATCCCGCGCGCGTCCCGTCCGAGGCGGCGCAGCACGACGAGCACGGCGCCGAACAGCCCGAACACGGCCCCGGACGCGCCGACGGCACCCGTGCTCCAGCCGCCGACCACGGGGACGAGCAGCACGGCCGCGACGGAGCCGCCGATCGCGCTCAGCACGTACAGCGTCGCGAAGCGCAGGCGGCCGAGCGTCTGCTCGAGGTACGGACCGAGCATCCACAGCGCCAGCATGTTGAAGGCGATGTGCAGCAGGAGCCCGGTCGAGTGCAGGAACGCGGCCGTCAGGAAGCGCCACGGCTCGACGACCCCGGCCGCCGGGCTGAACGCCCAGCGGGTCGTCCACCCGGGCACCGCCCACTGCAGCGCGTAGCTCGCCACGCACAGGGCGATGATCGTGAGCGTCACCACCGGGCGGCCCTGCACGGCGCGCCCGCCGAGCGCGCTGCGGGCCTGGGGCGCGTTCCTCGCCGCCTCCGCGACGCAGTCCACGCAGTGCACGCCGACGGCTGCCGGGCGCTGGCACTCCGGGCACGTCGGGCGACCGCACCGCTGGCAGCGCACGTAGGACGTGCGGTCCGGGTGCCGGGGGCAGACGGGCGGCTGCTGCTCGGCCGACGGCTCCACGGGGGAGCCGCCGGCCGGGGGGAGCGTGCTGATCTCAGTCCTCCACGGAGATCGACGTGATCGTGATGTCCTGCACCGGACGGTCGCCCGGACGGGTCGGCGTCGCGGCGATGGCGTCGACGACCTGGCGGCTCGCGTCGTCCGCGACCTTGCCGAAGATCGTGTGCTTGCCGTTGAGCCAGGTGGTCGGCGCGACCGAGATGAAGAACTGCGACCCGTTGGTGCCGCCGACCTTGCCCGTCACCGGGTCCATCCGCTTGCCGGCGTTCGCCATGGCGAGCAGGTAGGGCTCCGAGAACGTCAGCTCGGGGTGGATCTCGTCGTCGAACTGGTAGCCGGGGCCGCCACGGCCGGAGCCGAGCGGGTCGCCGCCCTGGATCATGAAGCCCGGGATGACGCGGTGGAAGACGACGTCCTTGTACAGCGGGTCGGTGCGGGGCGCACCCGTCGACGGGTCGGTCCACTCGATGGCGCCCGTGCTCAGGCCGACGAAGTTCTCGACGGTGCGCGGCGCGTGGTTCTCGTAGAGCTCGACCCGGATGTCACCGGCGGTCGTGTGGATGGTCGCGAACATCTGCCCAGTGTTCCACGGGCCGCCGACGCCGCACGGGCGCCCCGTGCGCACCCGGTGCCGGGAGTGTGAACAGAGGGCGGACCAGGCACGACGGTGGCAGAGTGAGGTGCCACAGCCCCGTCGTCGAGACCAGTCCGGGAGTGGACATGACCCATCGTCCGAAGATCGACGTGGACGCCGAGCGTCTGAAGGTGCAGGCCGCGGGCCTCGGCGCGACGCTCGTGGACGCCGCCGGCGCAGCGAGGCTCGGCGCCCTCGACGCCGCCTCCAGGGCGTCGGGCGCGGCGGGCCACGCCAAGGAGTGGACGACCCCCAAGATCGAGGCGCTCGCCGAGTGGCTCACGCCCCGCGTGGAGCACCTGTACCGGGAGAGCCTGAAGGCCACGGCGCCGCAGGTGGAGAGGGCCGCCCTCCGGGCGACGCCCGCGATCGACACCGCGCACGACAAGCTCGTCAGCGAGCTGATCCCCAAGGTGGTCGCCGCCGTCAACGAGGCCGCCGTCAAGGCCGGTGCCCAGGTCGAGGCCGCGACGACGGCCGCCGCGGTGGCGACCGGCAAGCAGTCGAGGAAGGCCGCGAAGGCGGCCAGGGCCGCCGCCGCGCTCGCCGCGAAGGAGGCCGCGAAGGCGGAGAAGAAGGGGTCGGCGGGCAAGCGGTTCTTCCTCGTCGCGCTGCTGCTCGGTGGCGGCGCGGCCGCGTTCGCCTGGCTGCGGTCGCGCTCGACCACCGACCCGTGGGCCGAGCCGTGGGAGCCGGGCGACAGCACCACGGCCGAGTCCCTGCGCACGCGGGCGCAGGCCGCCACGGGTGACGCGGCCGACGCCGTCGGTGAGGCCGCGGGCTCCGCGGTCGCGAGGAGCCGCGAGGCGACCAAGAAGGCGGCGGAGCGCGTCTCGGCGGCGACCGAGGACCTGACCGAGAAGGTCCAGGAGGCCCGCAAGACCACGCGTCGCTCCACGTCGAAGGCGCCGGACCAGACGAAGCCGACCGAGGGCCTGCAGACCGACGTCCCGGCGACCACCGAGGGCCTCCCGGCGGAGACCGCGACGACCGGCGAGGTGCCCGACCCCGTCGTCGAGTCCCGCCCGCAGGACGAGCGCGGCACGTCCGGCTCCTGAGTCCCGGCCGCTCGCGCGGCGCACCCACCGGCCCCGGTCCGCACGGACCGGGGCCGGTGTGCGTCCCGCCCTGAAACCTTTCGTGCGTTCCGCGCGGTCGCGGCCGTCGGGCAGCATCGCAGCCGGCCCCCGCCCCTTGCCGACGACGACGTCGCCGCTGGCCCGGGCCGCGTGGGAGCGCTCCACCGCTCCCATCCCGTCGCGAAAGGGATGGTCCGATGGCTCGTCTGGCACGCGCGACCCGTCCGCTCTGGGCAGGGGCGGCGGCACTGGCGCTCACGGCGGGTGCGGTGACCGTGCCGCTGTCGGCGGCGGACGCCGCGCCCGCGTTCAACTACGCCGAGGCGCTGCAGAAGTCGATGTTCTTCTACCAGGCGCAGCGCTCGGGCGACCTTCCCGAGGACTTCCCGGTCTCGTGGCGCGGCGACTCCGGCCTGCAGGACGGCGCGGACGTGGGGGAGGACCTGACCGGCGGCTGGTACGACGCGGGCGACCACGTGAAGTTCGGCTTCCCGATGGCGTTCACGGCGACGATGCTCGCGTGGGGGGCGATCGAGAGCCCCGAGGGCTACCGCGCGGCCGGCCAGCTCGACGAGCTGAAGGACAACCTGCGCTGGGTCAACGACTACCTCGTCAAGGCCCACACGGCACCGAACGAGCTGTACGTGCAGGTGGGCAAGGGCGACGACGACCACAAGTGGTGGGGCCCCGCCGAGGTCATGACCATGGCGCGGCCGGCGTACAAGATCACCGCCTCGTGCCCGGGCTCCGACGTCGCGGCCGAGACGGCGGCGGCTATGGCGTCGGCGTCGGTCGTCTTCGCCGACGACGACCCCGCGTACGCCCGCACGCTCGTGGAGCACGCGAAGCAGCTGTACTCGTTCGCCGACACCTACCGCGGCAGCTACTCCGACTGCGTCACCGACGCCCAGTCGTTCTACCGGTCGTGGTCCGGGTACCAGGACGAGCTCGTGTGGGGCGCGTACTGGCTGTACGAGGCCACGGGGGACGCGTCGTACCTCGCGAAGGCCGAGGCGGAGTACGACAAGCTCGGCACGGAGAACCAGACGTCCACGCGCAAGTACAAGTGGACCGTCGCGTGGGACGACAAGTCGTTCGGCGCGTACGCGCTGCTCGCGATGGAGACCGGCAAGCAGAAGTACGTCGACGACACCAACCGGTGGCTCGACTACTGGACGGTCGGCGTCGACGGGCAGAAGGTGCCCTACTCGCCGGGTGGCATGGCGGTGCTCGACTCGTGGGGCGCGCTGCGCTACGCCGCGAACACGTCGTTCGTCGCGCTCGTCTACTCGGACTGGGTCGGCGACCCGGTGCGCAAGGCGCGCTACCACGACTTCGGGGTGCGGCAGATCGGGTACGCGCTCGGGGACAACCCGCGCAAGGCGTCCTACGTGGTCGGCTTCGGCGCGAACCCGCCGCAGAACCCGCACCACCGCACCGCGCACGGGTCGTGGCTCGACTCCCTGACGCAGCCCGCCGAGACCCGGCACGTCCTGTACGGCGCGCTCGTGGGCGGCCCCGGGTCGCCGAACGACGCGTACACCGACAGCCGGTCCGACTACGTCGCCAACGAGGTCGCGACCGACTACAACGCCGGGTTCACGAGCGCGCTGGCCCGGCTGACGCAGGAGTACGGCGGCACGCCGCTGGCGTCCTTCCCCCGGCCCGAGACGCCCGACCAGGACGAGCTGTTCGTCGAGGCGCGGCTCAACCAGCCCGCGGGCGGCACGTTCACCGAGGTCAAGGCGATCATCCGGAACAGGTCCGCGTTCCCCGCGCGGTCGCTGCGCAACGCGTCGCTGCGGTACTGGTTCACGCTCGACGGCGCGGACCCCGCGTCGGGGCTGACGGTCTCGACCAACTACAGCGAGTGCGGCACCCAGACGAACCGCGTCGTGCACGCCGGGGGGAACCTGTACTACGCGGAGCTGGCGTGCGCGGGGCAGGACATCCACCCGGGCGGGCAGTCGCAGCACCGGCGCGAGATCCAGTTCCGGGTCAGCGGGGGAGCGGCGTGGAACGCCGCGAACGACCCGTCGTCCGCGGGCCTGGTCGCCACGGGCGACCCCGTCAAGACGCGGGCGATCACGCTGTACGAGGCCGGGCGCCTGGTGTGGGGCACCGAGCCGGACGGGACGCCGACCCCGACGCCGACCGCCACGCCCACGGTCACCCCGACGCCGGTCGGGTCCCCGACGAACCTGCGCTACACGCTCCGCGGGCTGGGTACCGTCCACGCCGCCTGGGACCCGCCGAGCACCGGCACGCCGCCCGCGTCGTACGAGGTCGAGGTCGTCACCCGCCAGGCGTTCGGCGTCACCGAGCCGGCCGCGACGTTCTACGACCTCACGAACGGCCGGTACGTGCTGCGTGTGCGTGCCGTCGCCGCGGACGGGCGCACCTCGCCGTGGGTGAGCACCGAGATCGAGATCGTCGACGGGTTCCCGACGAGCTCGCCGACCGCCACACCGACCGTCACGCCGACCACGTCCCCCGCCGCGTGCGCCGTGCGGTACTCCGCGAACAGCTGGAGCACCGGCTTCACCGCGACGGTCCGGCTGACCAACAGCGGCACGGCGCCGCTGCGGTGGTCGCTCGCGTTCGACCTCGCCGGCGGCCAGAGGCTGCAGCAGGGGTGGAGCGCGACGTGGTCGCAGACCGGCACGCGGGTGACCGCGACGGGAGCGGCGTGGAACTCCACGCTCGCGCCCGGCGCCTCGGTCGACCTCGGGTTCAACGGCAGCCACACCGGCCAGAACCCGGCGCCGACGGCCTTCACGGTCAACGGGACGGGCTGCACCGTGGGCTGACAGACGGGTCCCGGCCCGGCTCGACCTCGAGTCGCCGGGTCGGGGCCGAACCACCACCACCTGCGGTGCCGCCCGTGAGCACCGCCGGAGGGCGTGCGTCCGACGCGGGGGCGGTCAGGACGCACGGCGAGGGCGCCGCACGCACGTGCGGCGCCCTCGTGGCGTCGTCGGCCGGACCGTCCCGCGGCGGGCCGGTTTCCGGTTGACCCCACGGTCCGCGAACCGGGAGCCTGCGCGGATGACCGCACCCGAGCAGGACGCAGCCGCACCGCTGACCGACGCCGAGATCTGGCCGTTGCTCGGGGTGCGCGTGCGCAGCGGGGACCTCGAGCTGCGCGCGCCCGACGACCGCATGCTCCTCGACCTCGCGCGGCTCGCGGCCCGCGGCGTGCACCCGCCGGACTACATGCCCTTCCTCGTGCCCTGGACGCGCGGCACGCCCGTGCAGGTCGCGCGCAGCGTCATGACGTACCAGTGGGGCCTGCGCCAGCGGACGACGCCCGCCGACTGGGCGATCGAGCTCGCGGTCGTCCGGGACGGCGTCCCGCTGGGCACGCAGGGCATGTACGCGAAGGACTTCGCGATCACCCGCTCGGCCGAGACCGGTTCGTGGCTCGGCCTCGAGCACCACCACCAGGGCATCGGGACCCGGATGCGGCTGATGATCCTGCACCTGCTCTTCGAGGGCCTGGGCGCGCAGCACGCCACCACGTCCGCGTTCGCCGACAACCCGGGCTCGTCGGGCGTCACCCGCAAGATCGGCTACCGCGAGAACGGCGTCGTGCACCAGGCCCGCGAGGGCGGGCCGGTCGAGAGCCGGCTGTACGTGCTGGACCGGGCCGACTGGGACGCGCGGCGGGACGAGCTGCGGCTGGACGTCGAGATGGAGGGTGTCGAGGCCCTGCGCGACCAGCTCGGGCTGTCCTGACCGCGGCGCGCGGCGCGATGGTGGCAGAACCGGTGGTGGAGGGGAAGGACGAGCTCGGGCGAGCACCCCGCGTCGTCGAGGGCTGTGCCGCGACGCCCGGTGGGCGCAGACTGTGGCCTGCGCCGCCGACGCACCTCTGAGACCGGGAGGCCCCGTGCCCGCTGAGTCCGCCACCGCCCCCCGCGCCGCCCTGCTCACCGTCGACGACGACCCCGCCGTCTCCCGCGCCGTCGCGCGCGACCTGCGGCGACGGTACGGCGACCGGTACCGCGTCCTGCGGGCCGAGTCCGGCACGGAGGCGCTGGACGCGTGCCGCGAGCTGAAGCTGCGCGGGGAGCAGGTGGCCGTGCTGCTCGCCGACCAGCGGATGCCGGGCATGAGCGGCATCGACTTCCTCGAGGAGGCGATGGACCTCTTCCCGGCTGCCCGTCGCGTCCTGCTCACGGCGTACGCGGACACGGCCGCGGCGATCGACGCGGTGAACGTCGTCGACCTGGACCACTACCTGCTCAAGCCGTGGGACCCGCCCGAGGAGAAGCTCTACCCCGTCCTCGACGCGCAGCTCGAGGCCTGGCACGCCGCGGCACCACCGCCCGTGACGGGGCCCCGGGTGGTCGGGCACCGCTGGTCGGCGCGCTCGTCGCAGGTGCGCGAGTTCCTCGCCCGGAACCAGGTGCCCTACCGCTGGTACCCGGTCGAGTCCGCCGAGGGGCGGCGCATCCTCGAAGCGGCCGGCATCGGCGGCGAGCACCTGCCGGTCGTCGTGACGGGGGACGGGGACGTCCTCGTCGCACCCGACGACGCGGCCCTCGCCGCCCGCGTCGGCCTGGCCGTGCAGCCGGCGTCGGACTTCTACGACCTCGTCGTCGTCGGTGCCGGGCCCGCGGGGCTGAGCGCGGCCCTGTACGGCGCGTCGGAGGGGCTGCGCACGGCGCTGGTCGAGCGGACGGCGACCGGCGGGCAGGCGGGGCAGAGCGCGCGGATCGAGAACTACCTGGGCTTCCCGGACGGCGTCTCCGGCGCACAGCTGACCGAGCGCGCGCGCCGCCAGGCGCAGCGGTTCGGTGCGGAGATCGTCATGACGCACGACGCGGTGGGCCTGGAGGTGCACGGCTCGGCGCGGGCCCTGCGCTTCGCCGACGGCAGCACGATCGCGACGCACGCGGTCGTGCTGGCGAACGGCGTCGCCTACCGCGAGCTCGACGGGCCCGGGCTGGCGGCCCTCGTCGGGCGCGGCGTCTGCTACGGGTCGTCGCTCACGGAGGCGCCGGCGTGCCGCGACCAGGACGTGCACGTGGTCGGCGGCGCCAACTCGGCCGGTCAGGCGGCGCTCTTCCTCGCCCGGGAGGCCCGGTCCGTCACGCTGCTCGTGCGCGGCGACGGGCTGACCGCGTCGATGTCGCACTACCTCGTCGAGCAGATCGAAGCGCACCCCCGCATCACGGTGCGGACGCGGACCACGGTGGTGGAGGGCGTGGGCGACGACCACCTGGAGGGCCTCGTGCTGCAGGACGTCGGCACGGGGGAGAAGGAGTCCGTGCCGGCGGCCTTCCTGTTCGTGTTCATCGGCGCGGCGCCCTTCACCGGGTGGCTCGACGGGACGGTCGCGCGGGACGAGCGCGGGTTCGTGCGCACCGGCCACGACCTGCTCGTCGACGGGCGCCCCCCGGGCGGGTGGCCGCTCGACCGGCCGCCGTACCACCTGGAGACGAGCGTGCCGGGCGTGTTCGCGGCGGGGGACGTGCGGGCGGAGTCCGCCAAGCGCGTCGCGTCCGCCGTCGGCGAGGGGGCGATGGCGGTCATGCTCGTGCACCGGTACCTGGCGGAGCGGTGAGCGCGGTGCCGGCCGGACGGCCCGCGGGCGCCGAGCCCTGCGACGTCGAGGAGCTGCGGACGCTGTTCCTGTTCGAGCACCTCGACGACGACCAGCTGCGGTGGTTGTGCGCGCACGGGCACGTGGAGCGGCGAGCGCCCGGCGTCCTGTACGCCGAGGGGGAGACCGCGGAGTGGTTCTACGTCCTGCTCGAGGGGTCGGTGGCGCTCGACCGGCGCGTCGGCGCCGACGACGTCGAGATCTCGCGCACGTCGCAGCGCGGGGTGTACGGCGGGGCGTGGGCCGCCTACCTCGGGGACCGCGCGCCGCAGACGTACACGCAGACCATGCGCGTGCTCGCGTCGTCCCGCTTCTACGCGCTGCCCGCCGCGGACTTCAGCCGGCTCATGACCGACTGGTTCCCCATGGCCGTGCACCTGCTCGAGGGCCTGTTCATGGGCCAGCGCGACACGCAGCTCGCGGTGAACCAGCGCGAGCGGCTGCTGGCGCTGGGCGCGCTGTCGGCCGGCCTGACGCACGAGCTGAACAACCCCGCGGCGGCCGCGAGCCGTGCCACCTCGGCCCTGCGCGAGCGCGTCGCGGGCATGCGGCACAAGCTCGGGCTGATCGCGTCCGGGCCGTACGACGCGTCGACGCTCACCACGCTCGTCGACCTGCAGGAGCAGGCGGTGGAGTCGCTCGCCAAGTCGCGGGCGCCCGGCGCACCGCCGCCACCCACGGCCCTGGAGCGCGCGGACGCGGAGGACGCGCTCGCCGACTGGCTGGACGCGCACGGCGTCGCCGCGTCGTGGGACCTCGCGCCGACGTTCGTCACGGCGGGCCTCGACACGGGCTGGCTGGACGCGGTCGCCGCGGCGGTCGCCCCCTCGGTGCTCGAGGGGGCGGTCCGCTGGCTCGCGTACGGCCTGGAGACCGAGCAGCTCATGAACGACGTCGAGGACGCCAGCACCCGCATCTCCGCGCTCGTCGGCGCCGCGAAGCAGTACTCGCAGATCGGCCGGGCACCGGACCGGGAACTCGACGTCCACGAGCTCCTCGACGCCACGCTCACGATGCTCGACCGTCGCCTGGACGGGCTCACGGTGGTCCGCGACTACGACCGGGACCTGCCCCCCGTGCACGCCTACGGCGCCGAGCTGAACCAGGTCTGGACGAACCTGGTCGAGAACGCCGCCCAGGCCATGGACGGCAGCGGCACGCTGACGGTCTCCACCCGCCGGGTGGACGACTGGCTCGAGGTCGAGGTCGCGGACACCGGCCCCGGCATCCCGCCCGACGTGGTGGGGCGCGTGTTCGAGCCGTTCTTCACCACGAAGCCCGTGGGGTCCGGCACCGGCCTCGGCCTCGACATCGCGTGGCGGATCGTCGTCACCAAGCACCACGGCGACCTCACCGTCCGGTCCGTGCCCGGTGACACCCGGTTCCTCGTCCGGCTCCCCTACACCCCGGAGGTGCGTGCGTCATGACCGTCGAACCGATCGACCCGACCGTCCCCCCGAGCGGCCCCGGCTGCGTCGAGTGCGACGCCGACGGCGGCTGGTGGGTGCACCTGCGCCGGTGCGCGGCGTGCGGCCACGTCGGCTGCTGCGACACGTCCCCCGCCCAGCACGCGACCGCCCACTGGCGGGCGACCGGCCACCCCGTCGTGCGCTCCTTCGAGCCCGGCGAGAACTGGTTCTGGGACTACGCGACCGAGGACTACGCCCGCGGCCCGGCGCTCGCCCCGCCCACGCACCGGCCGGACGACCAGCCGGTGCCCGGGCCGGCGGGACGCGTGCCGGCGGACTGGCGCTCCCACATCCACGCGTGAGCGGCGGACCGCCCCCGGTGATCCCGGGTGCGGCCCGCCGCCTGCGCGGCCCTCAGGTGATCGGCTCCTCCAGCACGTACCGCTTGGCCAGGCCGTGGCCGAACCCGACCTCGATCTCGCGCCGCGCGACGAGGACCGCGGCGTCCCCGCGGACGGCGTAGCCGACCTCGGTCGACTCCGGGACGGCGTGCACCGCGCTCGGCACACGCCCACCGGCCGCGGCCCGCCGCAGGCGGCGCTGCAGCGACTCGTCGAGCAGCTCGTCGATGCTCGACGCGTCCGAGCCGCCCGCGCGGCGGTTCCCCGTGCCCGAGGACGGGGCGGCCGGGACGGCGGCGACGTCCCGCACGTCCGCGACCGGCCGCGTCGAGTCGGCGACGGCCGTCACGGTGCCCTCGTTGTCCACCCGGACCTGCACCCGGCCGCCGCCGGGCGTGACGACGGGGACACCGTCGACCAGCTGGACGAACGTGACCGTGCGCTCCCGCACCCGGGCGTCCACGAGCTCGTCCTGCGTGCCGCCGGCGTGCCGGTCGTACCGGATGTGGTCGAGCGCCAGCTCGACGTGCTCGGCGACCCCGTGGCGGTCGATTGCACGCCGCGCCACGTCCACCGCCTCGTCGTCGGACAGGTCCCGGTCGGTCTCGGCGGGCGGGGCCAGGGTGACCTCGCGGGCGCCGTCGCCGGCGAGCACCAGCCGCGAGGCGTCGCCGAAGCGGTCCCGCCAGCCGGCGGCCAGGTCGCGCGGCGCGGCCGGCGCGAACGCCGCCGACCGGGCCCGCGACGGGACGTCGAGCGTGCGCGTCCGCCGCGCCGCTATGTCGTACCAGCGCCACCACCACCACGTGGTGCTCGCGCGGGCGCCGTCGAAGAACCGCTCGTTGAACACCCGGTCGCTGGCCTCCGCCTGCGTGGCGCCGCAGGCGACGACGGCCGGCTCCTGGTGGCGGCTGATCCGCCACGACGCGTCCAGGAACGCGGTGCTGAACGACTTGCCCTTCTTCCACTCGTCGAAGAAGTACCGCCCGTAGTTGCCGTCGTCGACGCTCACGGTCTCGTACCCGAAGATCATCCGCAGACCCAGGTTCGCCGTGCCCCAGGTCCGCAGCGGGGTGTGCCCGCCCTTCACGCGCAGCGACTCGCACGTCGACCAGAAGGCGTACCGCGCGTACTCGTCGCCCAGCCGCATGTCGGCGGAGCTGGTCCAGTGGTCGCCGCCCCAGTCGTTCCCGACCGGGATCGAGAAGACGCCGTCGGCGCCCATCACCCCGTGCCCGGAGTGGTACACGACCTTCGCGGAGTCGAAGCCGACGTCGTCGAGCCAGTTGTCGTACGTCTGCTCGTAGATCCACTGCCCGACGCTGCCGTCGCGGTACCAGCCGTTCGGGGTGTTGAACTGCTTCACGTAGTCGTGGAAGCCCTGTGCGTCGTCGTGGGTGAGTCCCAGGTCGCCGACACCGGCGGGGAAGTCCTCGATCGACGTGAAGAAGTAGACGTCCTGCTGCGTCCCCTTCATGTTCCTCTCGCCACGCGCGTCCGGGTCCGCCCCCGTCAGCGTGCGGACGTCCAGCAGATCGGTCATGTGATCGCTCCTCGTCAGCTCCGTGCTCGGACGGCAGGGAGGAGGGGGAGGGCGAGGGGCTGATACGGGAGCCGACCGCGCCTCACCCGGGCGAAGACCGGCGGCGGGAACGACGGAGGCCCTCCCCGCGGACGGGGAGGGCCTCGGTCCAGGCGTGGAGCCAAGGGGACTCGAACCCCTAACCCCCTGCTTGCAAAGCAGGTGCGCTACCAATTGCGCCATGGCCCCGGTGCGGCGTCCGCCGCTGGTGCTGCTCCGCGGGGGAGCGTCCGGTCACTCGAAGGTGTCGGTGACCTCGGCCCACAGGTCGCGCTCGTCGCGGTCCTGCGCGTACTTCTGCCAGGCGACGTAGCCGACGCCCGCGAGGGCGGCGAGGAGCAGCAGCTTCTTCATCGGTTCCCCCGTCTCGGGTGGTGCCGGTGGGCGCGACCCGAGCGGGTCCGTCGCGAGTGGGCCTAACAGGACTTGAACCTGTGACCTCTTCCTTATCAGGGAAGCGCTCTAACCGTCTGAGCTATAGGCCCGTCTTCGCACTCCGCTGCGCGCTCACGAGGAGCGTCCCGGGGGGTGCGACGGTCGAGACTACCCCAGCCGCGGCGCCGATCCCAAACCGGCGACGTCGCTGCGGGGCGTCCCGGCCGAGGTCACTCGTCCGTCATCGTCACGTGGACACCGCCCACGAGCGCGGCCACGAGGTTGTAGAGGAAGGCACCGATCGTGGCCAGGGCCGTCAGCAGGAAGACGTCGATGACCGCGACGAGCGTGGCCGCCGAGATCGTCTTCTGGAAGGACAGGTAGTCGGCCACCTGGATCGGGCTGTCGTCGCCCACCACGGTGCGCACGAGGGCGTCGATCTGCGCGAACACCTCCAGCCCGTCCAGCGTGAACCACAGCACGGCCGCCGCCACCACGAGCATGATGCCGATCGCGACCGACAGCAGGAACGCGAGCTTCATGACGGACCAGGGGTCGACTCGGGACACCGACAGGCGCACCCGCCGCGGCCCGCCGACCGAGGGGATCCGACCCGTCGTGGGGCGCGGTGCCGGGCCGGCGTCGGCGCGGGGCGCACCGGCGGTCGCCGTCGCGGTGCTCGCGGCGGCAGGGGTCACGGGTGCGTCCGTGCTGGTCATCTCGGGGTCCTCGCTCCGGGGGCGGGTCAGCTGGGAGTACGCCTGGGACAGCCGGGCGCTCGTCGCGCCCGCCGCCTTCTTGAGCCACACGGTCGTCGTGTCGACGGCCGTGACGAGCGGGGACGGCTCCTGGGAGTCGTCGGGCTCGGCGCCCGCCGACGCCGGCGCGGGCCGCTCGGACGCCGGTGCGGGTGCCGCGTCGCCCGCCGAGGCGTCGGCCGGACGCGCACCCGCCGGGCCGGTGCTGCGGCCGGCCGGCTGCGGCCGCGTGGACGTCCGCACCGTCGTGGACCGTGCCGTCGTCGCGCCGCCGGTCTCGGCCCCGCCCGTCCCGGCACCCCGGTCGGTGGTCGTCGCACCGGTCGGGGTGGTGCGCGCCGAGCCACCCGTCACGGGCGGCGTCGGCTTCTTGCGCGGCGGGATCGAGGGGGGCGTGTCCGTCATGCGTCCTCCGCGGGTCGGTCACCGCTGTCCGGCTCCGGCCCGTCGGGCACGGTGTCGTCGGGCGCGGCCTGGTCGGGCACAGCCTGGTCCGGCACGGTGGGCTCCGGGGCCACCGGCTCGGGCGCCGGGCCGTCGCCGTCGGGTCCGTCCGTTCCCTCGCCGTTCGGGGCCACGCTACCCGCATCGTCCGTGAGGTGTCGCTCGGTGTTGCGGGCCACCGCGATGATGCGGTCCCCGTTGTCGGGCTTGGCGAAGATGACGCCCTGCGTCGTCCGCCCCGTCGCGTTCACCTCGGAGGTGGAGGAACGGACGATCTTGCCGCGCTCCATGATGACGAGCACCTCGTCGTCCGCGTCGGTGACCAGCGCGCCGACGAGGTCCCCGTTCGCCTCCGGCAGGTTCGCCACCTTGATGCCCAGGCCGCCACGTCCCTGCTGGCGGTAGTTCTCGACCGTCAGGGCGGTGCGCTTCGCGATCCCGCCCTGGGTGACCGTGAACAGGAACGCGTCCTCGCGGACGACGTCCATCGCGAGCAGGTCGTCGTCGCCGCGGAACTTCATGCCCGTCACGCCGCTCGTCGCCCGGCCCATCGGCCGCAGCGCCTCGTCCGAGGCCGTGAAGCGCACCGACTGCCCCTGGCGCGAGACCAGGATGACGTCCTGGTCGGGGTCGACCAGGCGCGCCGAGACGAGCTCGTCCGCACGGCCCTCCTCGTCCTCGCGCAGGTTGATCGCGATGACGCCGCCGGAGCGGTTCGAGTCGTACTCCGTCAGACGGGTCTTCTTCACCAGGCCGCGGCGGGTGGCGAGCACGAGGTGCTCGGCCTGCTCGTAGTCGCGCAGGTCCAGCACCTGCGCGATCCGCTCGCCCGGCTGGAAGGCCAGCAGGTTCGCGACGTGCTGGCCCTTGGCGTCACGGCCGCCCTCGGGCAGCTCGTACGCCTTCGCGCGGTACACCCGGCCGAGGTTCGTGAAGAACAGCAGCCAGTGGTGCGTCGTCGTGACGAAGAAGTGGTCGACGATGTCGTCCTCGCGCAGCTGCGCGCCGCGCACCCCCTTGCCGCCGCGACGCTGCGCACGGTACGCGTCGACCCGCGTGCGCTTGGCGTAGCCGCCGCGCGTGATCGTGACGACCACGTCCTCCTCGGCGATGAGGTCCTCGATGCTCACTTCGCCGTCGAACGGCAGGATGCGGGTGCGGCGCTCGTCGCCGTGCTTGTCGACGACCGTCGCGAGCTCCTCGCTGACGATCTGCCGCTGCCGGACCGGCGACTCGAGGATGGCGTTGAGCTCGACGATCCGGGCCTCGAGCTCCGCGTGGCGCTGCAGGATCTCCTGGCGCTGCAGCGCGGCCAGGCGGCGCAGCTGCAGGTTGAGGATCGCCTGCGCCTGCTGCTCGTCGATCTCGAGCAGCTCCATGAGGCCCGTGCGCGCGGTGTCGGCGTCGGGGGAGCGGCGGATGAGCGCGATGACCTCGTCCAGCGCGTCGAGCGCCTTGAGGTACCCGCGGTAGATGTGGATCTCCTCCTCCGCGCGGCGGAGGCGGAAGCGGGTGCGGCGCTGGATGACGTCGATCTGGTGCGCGGTCCAGTGCCGCACGAACGCGTCGAGGCTGAGCGTGCGCGGCACGCCGTCGACCAGGGCGAGCATGTTCGCGCCGAACGTGTCCTGCAGCTGCGTGTGCTTGTACAGGTTGTTCAGCACGACCTTCGCCACGGCGTCGCGCTTGAGCACGATGACCAGGCGCTGACCGGTGCGGCCCGAGGTCTCGTCGCGGATGTCGGCGATGCCCTGGACCTTGTTGTCGCGCACCAGGTCCGCGATCTTCTTGGCCAGGGAGTCCGGGTTGACCTGGTACGGCAGCTCGGTGACGACGAGGCAGGTCCGGTTCTGGATCTCCTCGACCTCGACGACCGCGCGCATCGTGATCGAGCCGCGGCCCGTGCGGTACGCGTCCTCGATACCGCGCCGGCCGAGGATCGTCGCGTGCGTCGGGAAGTCCGGGCCCTTGATGCGCTGCATCAGGGCCTCGAGGAGCTCCTCCTTCGAGGCGTCCGGGTGGTCCAGGTGCCACTGCACGCCCGCCGCGACCTCGCGCAGGTTGTGCGGCGGGATGTTCGTCGCCATGCCGACCGCGATGCCGGCCGAGCCGTTGACCAGCAGGTTCGGGAACCGCGACGGCAGGACGACCGGCTCCTGCGTGTGCCCGTCGTAGTTGTCCTGGAAGTCGACGGCGTCCTCGTCGATGTCGCGGACCATCTCCATGGCCAGCGGCGCCATCTTGCACTCGGTGTACCGCGGGGCAGCGGCCGGGTCGTCGCCGGGGGAGCCGAAGTTGCCCTGGCCCGACACGAGCGGGTACCGCATCGACCAGTCCTGCACGAGGCGCACGAGCGCGTCGTAGATCGGGGCGTCGCCGTGCGGGTGGTACTTGCCCATGACGTCGCCGACGACACGGCTGCACTTCGAGAACTGCCGGTCGGGGCGGTACCCGCCGTCGTACATCGCGTACAGGACGCGGCGGTGCACCGGCTTGAGGCCGTCGCGGACGTCGGGCAGGGCACGGCCGACGATGACGGCCATCGCGTAGTCCAGGTACGAGCGCTGCATCTCGAGCTGCAGGTCGATCTGGTCGATCCGGCCGTGCTCGATCTCGCCGGGGGTCTCGGTCACGTGGTGGTCACTCCAGTCGTGGGCGCGCGGTCAGGGGTGCAGGCGTGCGTGCGCGCCCTAGATGTCGAGGAAGCGGACGTCCTTGGCGTTGCGCTGGATGAACGCGCGCCGCGACTCGACGTCCTCGCCCATGAGCACCGAGAAGATCTCGTCCGCCGCGGCCGCCTCGTCGAGGGTGACCTGCAGCAGCGTGCGGTGCTCGGGCGCCATGGTGGTCTCCCAGAGCTCGGAGTAGTCCATCTCGCCGAGGCCCTTGTAGCGCTGCACGCCGTTCTCCTTGGGCAGGCGCTTGCCGTTGGCGCGCCCGTCGGCGATGACGGCGTCCCGCTCGCGGTCGGAGTACACGTAGTCGTGCTCCGAGTTCGACCACTTGATGCGGTACAGCGGCGGCTGCGCCATGTAGACGTGCCCGTGCGTGATGAGCTCGGGCATGTACCGGAACAGCAGCGTCAGCAGGAGGGTGCGGATGTGCTGGCCGTCGACGTCGGCGTCGGCCATGAGCACGATCTTGTGGTACCGCAGCTTGGCGATGTCGAAGTCCTCGCCGATGCCCGTGCCGAACGCCGTGATGAGCGCCTGCACCTCCTGGTTGCCCAGGGCGCGGTCCAGGCGGGCGCGCTCGACGTTCAGGATCTTGCCGCGGATCGGGAGGATCGCCTGCGTGCGCGGGTTGCGGCCGCGGACGGCGGAGCCGCCGGCGGAGTCGCCCTCGACGATGAAGACCTCGCACTCGGCGGGGTTGTTCGACTGGCAGTCCTTGAGCTTGCCGGGCATGCCGCCCGACTCCAGCAGGCCCTTGCGGCGGGTCGCCTCGCGCGCCTTGCGGGCCGCCATGCGGGCGGCCGCCGCCTGGGACGCCTTGCGGATGACGTCCCGCGCCTCGCCCGGGTGCGCGTCCAGCCAGTCGCCGAGGCGCTCGTTGACGACGCGCTGCACGAACGTCTTCGCCTCGGTGTTGCCCAGCTTCGTCTTGGTCTGCCCCTCGAACTGCGGCTCGCCGAGCTTGATGGAGATGACCGCCGTCAGGCCCTCGCGGATGTCGTCGCCCGTGAGGTTCTCGTCCTTCTCCTTCAGGAGGTTCTTCTCGCGCGCGTAGCGGTTGATGAGCGAGGTCATCGCCGCGCGGAAGCCCTCCTCGTGCGTGCCGCCCTCGGTGGTGGAGATCGTGTTCGCGAACGTGTGCACGGACTCGCTGTAGGCGCTGGTCCACTGCAGGGCGATGTCGACGGAGATGCGCCGCTCGGGGTCCTCCGCGGCGATCTCGATGACGTCCGGGTGGACGAGGTCGACCTTCTTCGCCGCGTTGAGGTGCGCGACGTAGTCGACGAGGCCGCCGTCGTACTTGTACGTGACCGAGCGGTGCTGCGGGGCCTCCGCGACGTCCGTGAGGTCGGTGCTCGCGGGCTCCACGACCTCGTCCTCGGTGCCGGTGTGCTGCGGACGCTCGTCGGTGAGCGTGATCTTCAGGCCCTTGTTGAGGAACGCCGTCTGCTGGAAGCGCGAGCGCAGCGTCTCGAAGTCGTAGTCGACCGTCTCGAAGATCGTCGGGTCCGCCCAGAACGTCTGGGTGGTCCCCGTCTCCTCGGTCGGGGCGCCCTGACGGATCGGGCCGACGGGGTGCCCGCCGTCCTCGAAGTCCATCTCCCACGCGTGGCCGTCGCGCTTGACGCGCGACTCCACCCGCCGGGACAGCGCGTTGACGACGGAGATGCCGACCCCGTGCAGGCCGCCGGAGACCGCGTAGCCGCTGCCGCCGAACTTGCCGCCGGCGTGCAGGATTGTCATGACGACCTCGAGGGTCGGCTTGCCCTCCGTCGGGTGCATCGCGACCGGGATGCCGCGGCCGTTGTCCGTGACACGCACGCCGCCGTCGGCCAGGAGCGTGACCTCGATCGTGTCGCAGTACCCCGCCAGCGCCTCGTCGACGGAGTTGTCGACGACCTCGTACACGAGGTGGTGCAGGCCGCGCGCGCCCGTCGACCCGATGTACATGCCGGGGCGCTTGCGCACGGCCTCGAGGCCCTCGAGCACCGTGATGGCGCTGGCGTCGTACGACGAGGCGCCGCTGGGCGCGGGGGAGGCGGGTGCCGGTGCGGGGGTGGCGTCGTCGCCGTGGTCCGAGTCGGTGTCGCGAGGGGTGCTCTGGTCGGCCACGGGCGGCGGGTCTCCTCGAAAAGTCGTGCGCGCGCGAGGCGCGTCGAGAGCGGCTGCGAGCCGCCAGGACACCGGATCACCCCGCGCGGGCGGAGTTCGCGGCGCACGAGGGCGCGCAGACGTCTGCAATGACCTGTCCAGTCTACCGCCTGGGCGCGGCGGGAACCGGGCGGCGCGGCGCCGGGGCGCCACCGGTACGGTGACGCGGCACGACAGGGCCGCCCGCGTCCCCGGGCGGCTCAGCCCCAGGTGTCCCGCGGCCCCCGCCCCTGCACCCGCTTCGGCCCGCGGCCGAAGCCGTGGCCGACCGGCCCCAGGACGTCGACCTGGACGACGACGCCCGGCCCCAGCGCCTCGTCGAAGCGGGCCAGCATCGCCGGCGCCAGCAGGCGCAGGTTCGCGGCCCACGCGGTCGACGATGCCCGCACCGTCAGCAGGCCCGCCTCGAACGACTCGTACGTGCAGTGCTCGGCGACCTGCGGACCCACGATGTGCACCCAGCGGTGCACGAGGTCGCCGACCACCAGGCCCGGCTCCCACCCGAGGTCGCGGGCGAGCAGACCCGCCGACACCGAGAGCGGCTGCGGGTCGCGGGGACCCGGCGCGGCGCCGCTCGACGCGACCGTGCCGCGCGGTGCCTGCCCGGGCCGCAGGCCGCGGGCCCGTGCGGCGGCCTTCGCGCGCGCGAGCGCGGTGCGGGCGACCTGCTCCGGCGGGGTCAGCGCGACGAGCTCGGACACCGGGACGCCGTCCGGTACGACCGTGGGCGGCGGGAGGAGGGCGTCGTCACCCGCGCCGGTGTCGCCCGCGCCCGCGTCGCCCCGCCCGGCACGAGGGTCAGAGGACACGGGAGACCCCCCCGCCCAGGACGTCCACGCGCGCACCCGCGAGCGGCTCCGGGACGTCCTCCGGCACCGCCGCCGTGACCAGCACCTGCCGGGCCGGCGCCACCAGCTCGGCGAGCCGGTCGCGCCGGCGCGCGTCCAGCTCCGCGAACACGTCGTCGAGGATGAGCACCGGCTCGCCGTCCGGACCCCAGTCGGCCGCCCACCCGCCGGCATCGTCGAAGCCGTGCGTCAGCAGGGTCCAGGACGCGAGCCGCAGCGCCAGCGCGACCGACCACGACTCGCCGTGGCTCGCGTACCCCTTCGCCGGCAGGGCGCCGAGCGTCAGGACGAGGTCGTCGCGGTGCGGCCCGACGAGGCTGACGCCGCGCTCGATCTCCTTCGAGCGCAGGCGGCCCATCGCCTCGAGCAGGCGCGCCTCGACGTCCGCCGCGGAGGCACGCTCCCGCGCGTCGGGGGCGCCCGGCGCTCCCGACGTCTCGTCGTCACGCCCCAGGGCCGCCTCCAGCGACGACCGGTACGCCAGCTCCAGCTCGCCCTGACCGGAGCTGACCTGCCGGTACGCGTCCGCGGCCCGGGGCCGCAGCGCCTCCACCAGCGCCTGCCGGGCCACGACGATCTGCGCGCCCGCCTGCGCGAGCTTCGCGTCCCACACGTCGAGCGTGCGCAGGTCCGCCCCCGCGCGCGACCGGACGGCCGCACCCGCCGACTTCAGCAGCGCCGAGCGCTGGCGCAGGACGCGCTCGTAGTCCGTCAGCGTCCCCGCGATGCGCGGGGTGAGCTGCACGAGCAGGTCGTCGAGGAACCGACGGCGACCGTCCGGGTCGCCCTTGACGAGCGCGAGGTCCTCCGGTGCGAACAGCACGGTGCGCAGGATGCCGAGCACGTCCCGCGCGCGCCCCGGCGAGCCGCCGTTGACGCGGGCGCGGTTGGCCCGTCCCGGCGTGACCTCGATCTCGACGAGGGTCGAGCGCTCCTCGCGCACCACCTTCGCCCGGACCACCGCACGGCTCGCGCCCGCCCGGACCAGCGCCGCGTCGCTGGGCACCCGGTGGCTGCCCAGCGTCGCGACGTACCCGACCGCCTCGACCAGGTTCGTCTTGCCCTGCCCGTTCGGCCCGACGAGCGCGGTGATGCCCGGCTCGAGCGGCAGCTCGACCTGCGGGTACGACCGGAAGTCGGTGAGGGACAGGTGCGCGACGTACACGGGCCGCCTCAGCCCTCCGAGGTCGGTGGCGTCGCGGGGGCGACGCTGTCGGCGCCGGCGGCGCGCACGGCGTGCCCGCCGAACTGCTGACGCAGCGCGGCGACGGCCTTCATCGCCGGCGACTCGCCCTGACGGGACGCGAAGCGCGCGAACAGCGACGCGGCGATGACCGGCGCCGGGACCGCGAGGTCGATCGCCTCGTCCACGGTCCAGCGGCCCTCGCCCGAGTCCTCGACCCAGTCGTCGATCGCCGCGAAGCCGGGGTCCTCGTCGAGCGCCTGCACGAGCAGGTCGAGCAGCCACGAGCGCACGACCGTGCCCTTGCGCCACGCCCGCATGGTGCCGCCGACGTTCGTGACCAGGTCCTTCGCCGCGAGGAGCTCGTAGCCCTCGGCGTACGCCTGCATCAGGCCGTACTCGACGCCGTTGTGGACCATCTTCGCGAAGTGGCCCGCACCGACGGGGCCGACGTGCACGAAGCCGTCGGCGCGCTCGCCCTCGGGTCGCAGCGCGTCGAAGACCGGCATGGCGCGCTCGACGTCCTCGGGTGCCCCGCCGACCATGAGGCCGTAGCCGTTCTCCAGGCCCCACACGCCGCCCGAGACGCCGGCGTCGACGAAGCGGATGCCCTTGGCGTCCAGGAGCTCCGCGTGCTTCGCGTCGTCCTGGTAGTACGAGTTGCCGCCGTCGATGACGAGGTCGCCCTCGGCGAGGATCTCCGCGAGGTCGCAGATGACGGCGTCGGTGATCTTCCCCGCCGGGACCATCACCCACACGATCCGCTCGCCGGCGGGCAGCGCCTGCGCGAGCTCCTCGAGCGAGCCGACGTCCGAGACGTCGGGGTTGCGGTCGTAGCCGACGACCTCGATCCCCGCGTCCCGCATCCGCTGGCGCATGTTCGCGCCCATCTTGCCCAGGCCGACCAGCCCGATCTGCATGCCTCGCCCCTTCCCGCGGCGGTCCTCCGCCGAGCCTGTCGTGCCGTCCTGCGCGGACGCGTCCGGCGCACCGCCGGGTCGGCGGCCGCCCCCCGGTCACTGTGCCGCAGGTCGCCGGTCCCCGCGCGGGGGACCGGTGCCGGTCAGCTCGAGAAGCGGATCGGCACCAGCAGGTACCGGTAGTCCTTCGAGTCCTCGCCGTCCAGCGACTCCTGGCCCGTGAACTCCACCGGCTTGTTCGGGTGGGTGAACGACATCCGCACGAACGTCGTGTCCAGGGCGCCGAGGCCGTCGAGCAGGAACTGGGGGTTGAAGGCGACGGTGATGTCGTCGCCCACGAGCACGGCCTCGAGCGCCTCGGAGGCCTGGGCGTCGTCGCCCTGGCCGGCGTCGAGGACGACCTGGCCGTCGCTGAAGCCGAGCCGGATCGGGGTGTTGCGCTCGGCGACGAGGGCCACGCGCTTGGCGGCGTCCATCAGCGCCTGGCGCTGCACGATCGCGTGGATCGGCGTCTCGTCCGGGAAGAGCCGGCGCACCGCCGGGTAGTCGCCGTCCACCAGCAGGCTCGTCGTGTGGCGGCCGCCCGCCTCGAAGCCGATGAGGTCGACGCCACCGCCGGTGGAGAGGGCGACGGCGACCGAGCCGGCGCTGCCGAGGGACTTCGCCGCGTCGGAGAGCGTGCGGGCACGGACGAGCGCGACCGTGGAGATGTCCGGGGTCGACGGCTTCCACGTGAGCTCGCGCAGGGCCAGGCGGTACCGGTCGGTCGCCAGGAGCGTCACCTTCTCGCCCTCGATCTCGACCCGGACGCCGGTGAGCAGGGGGAGGGTGTCGTCGCGGCTCGCGGCCACGGACACCTGGGCGACGGCGTGCGTCAGGTCGTCGCCGTCCACCGTGCCGGTCACCGGGGGCATCACCGGCAGCGCGGGGTAGTCCTCGACCGGCATCGTCAGCAGCGTGAAGCGGCTCGCCCCGCAGGTGACGTGGACCTTGGTGCCCTCGAGCACGACGTCGACCGGCTTGGCCGGCAGCGCGCGCGAGATCTCCGCGAGCAGGCGACCCGAGACGAGGACGGTGCCCGGCTCGGACACGTCGGCGGGCAGCTGGGCGCGCGCGGAGACCTCGTAGTCGAAGCTCGAGAGCTGGATCGTGCCCGTGGCGTCCGCCTCGATGCGCACACCCGCGAGCACCGGTACGGGCGGGCGCGTCGGCAGGCTTCGCGCCGTCCACGTGACGGCGTCGGCCAGCACGTCGCGATCGACCCGGAACCTCATGCGCCACCTTCTCGTCATCGACCCGTCGACGCTCCCGCCCTGCGGCGCCGGCACGGCGCGCGGGGATGCAGCCGGCACGCACCGGCGGAGCACTGCCGAACACTACGCGACCGCCCCGACGCCCGGCACGTGGTCGGCGGCACGCCGCCCGGTCGCCGCAGCACCGCACCACACGGCGGTGTGTGGATCCCTCCAGCAGAGAAGTGTCGTCATCGTCATCGGGGGTGTGCATCGTGTGGACGAGCGGCTTCCGTGCAGGTCAGGTCACGAAACAGGGTGTGCGGGCCGCTGTGCCGGACCCGGTGCCGGGTGTGGACGCCGGTGGACCGGCCGCGGACCGTGCACCGGCGTCCACGGCGAGCACAGGATCGGTCCACAGCAACGATCCAGGTCGTCCACCGTCATCCACAGGTGTGTGCACAGGTGTGAACAATCGTCCTACGCCTTCTTCAGGCACCGGTGGACGACGGTCGCGCGGTTCCACCCGTTTTGTGGTGAGAGTGCTCTCATAGGTGCAGGTGCCGGGCGGGGCGTCACGGTGCTGCCGTCGTCGCGGGCGCGACCGGGTGTCGGTGCTGGTCAGGAGGGACGCGTCCTCAAGCGCCGGCGGGCAGTGGACAACTCGTCCAGGAGCACGCGGAAGGACCTCCGCCGTTGTCCCCAACCGTGGGCAACTCTGTGGACAACCCGCCCCTCGCGGTGGAGGACACAGTGGACGGGCGGTGGTGAAGGTGGGGCTCGGCGCTGTCCGCACGTGACCGCGGACACAGCCCGGGCGTGCCAGGCCGGGGCGGTCGATGGTCCCGGTTCGTCCGTCGTGCGCCGGCGCGGACGCGGGGATGTGGCCGGCGCGGGGGCGTGGGCCGGCGGCGGGCGGCGTGAGCGCCGGGCCGCCTGGTCGGTCGCAGGGGCGTCGACGAGGTGTCCCGGGGACGCGGGGGCCCAGGGCGCTGCGGAGCGGGACGCGGTGGGACGGGACGCGGGCAGGGGTCGCCGGCCCCGGCACGCGGGAAGACGTCGCACGGGAGGGTGCCCTGCGCGGTGAGCGCCGGGGACGTGCCGGACGGACGTGAGGACCTGCCCCGGCGGGGCAGGTCCTCACGGTCGGCTCAGCCCCGGTGCTGCTGCTTGATGCGGTTCGTCAGCTCGGTGACCTGGTTGTAGATCGAGCGGCGCTCCGCCATGAGCTCGCGGATCTTGCGGTTGGCGTGCATGACGGTCGTGTGGTCACGCCCGCCGAACGCCTGGCCGATCTTGGGCAGCGACAGGTCCGTCAGCTCGCGGCAGAGGTACATGGCGATCTGCCGGGCGGTCACGAGCACGCGCGACCGGCTGGAGCCGCACAGGTCCTCGATGGACAGGCCGAAGTAGGCGGCCGTCTGGCCGATCACCGTCGTCGCGGTGATCTCCTGCGTCTGGTCGTCGGTGATGAGGTCCTTGAGGACGATCTCCGCGAGCGAGACGTCGACGAGCTGGCGGTTGAGGTTCGCGAACGCGGTCACGCGGATGAGGGCGCCCTCGAGCTCGCGGATGTTCGTCGAGATCTTCGACGCGATGTACTCGAGCACGTCGTCCGGTGCCTGCAGCCGCTCGCTCGCGGCCTTCTTGCGGAGAATGGCGATACGCGTCTCGAGGTCCGGCGGCTGGACGTCCGTGATGAGGCCCCACTCGAACCGCGACCGCATCCGGTCCTCGAAGCCGTTGAGCTGCTTCGGCGGGACGTCCGAGGTGATGACGACCTGCTTGTTCGCGTTGTGCAGGGTGTTGAACGTGTGGAAGAACTCCTCCATCGTCTGTTCCTTGCCCTGCAGGAACTGGATGTCGTCGATGAGCAGGACGTCCACCTCGCGGTAGCGGCGCTGGAACGCGCCGGCCTTGCCCTCGCTGATGGAGTTGATGAAGTCGTTCGTGAACTCCTCGGAGTTCACGTAGCGCACGCGCACCGCGGGGTAGAGGTTCTGCGCGTAGTGCCCGATCGCGTGCAGCAGGTGCGTCTTGCCCAGCCCGGAGTCCCCGTAGATGAACAGCGGGTTGTACGCCTTGGCCGGTGCCTCCGCCACAGCGACCGCGGCCGCGTGCGCGAACCGGTTGGACGAGCCGATGACGAAGGTCTCGAACAGGTACTTCGGGTTCAGGCGGGCAGGCTCCGACAGTCCGCGCCGCGCCGGCCGGACGTCCTCGGCGAGGCTGCCGTCGACGGCCCGCAGGGCCGCACGCCCGTCGCCGCGGTCGTGGTCCGCCGGCTCGGCCGATCCCGCCGGGTCGCCGGTCCGGTCGCCGGGGGAGCGGTCGTCGCGCCCGTAGCCGCCGAAGCCGGCGGAGGAGACGAGCGAGAGGTCGGGGCGCAGGTCGTCGTCCCGCCCGAACCTGTCGTCGGCCGGGGCCGCCGGCGACGACGGCACGACGCGGAGCGCCGGCGGGACGTCGTCCGCGACCTCGGGGTCGACCGTGATCGCGAAACGGCCCTCGCGTCCCAGCGCCTCGGACAGCGCCGACGTGACCTCGCCCCGCACACGCGACTCGAGGTACTCCTTCGTCAGGTCGTTCCCGACGGCGAGGATCATCGTGCCGTCGAGCAGGCCCAGAGGGTGCGCGAGGCGGACGAACGCCAGCTGGCGCGGGGTGATGTCGGGGCTCGCCTCGAGGGTCGCCACGACGTGCCCCCAGACGCGGGCGGGTTCTTCGTCCTGTGACACGTCCTACCTCGATGATCGGTCTCGCGGTCCGGCGAGTCTGGCACGCGGGCCCGTCGTCCACATAGTTGTCCACACCTGTGCGCTCACCGCTGGGGTGGCGCGGACGACCGCACCCGGGGGGTCGCGAGAGCGGTCCCGCAGACGGTCGTCGCCACCGCCTGCCCGACCGGTGGGCCGTCCGGCGCGCACGGTGCGGCGCGGGGAGCGACGTCGACCGATGCTAACGGTGCGGCGCGGGCCGCAGAAGGGCCCGGTCCCGTCGGACCCGTGCGCGCGGTGCGCGTGCAGGGCCGCGGACGCACGTCCGCATTTGACCGGGTCGTGGCCGGCAGCGTAACGTGGTCCAGCCTTTGACGGCTCCATCCGGCGCGCCCAGACGCCACTCACACGGCTCCCCGTGTGCTCCTGAGGAGCGGTCGAGCACCTGGACCTGGTCGCGCACGTGTGCGGCCGCCCCGAGAACGTGGAGATCGTCGTGACCAAGCGCACCTTCCAGCCGAACAACCGGCGCCGGGCCAAGACGCACGGCTTCCGCCTGCGCATGCGCACCCGTGCCGGCCGCGCGATCCTCGCCGCGCGCCGTCGCAAGGGGCGCGCCGAGCTCTCGGCCTGACCCGCACGCCGGTGCTCCCCGCAGCGCACCGGATGCGCCGCTCTGCCGACTTCCAGCAGACGGTGCGTCGCGGTGCGCGCGGGGGGCGACCGACCCTCGTCGTGCACGTCACGACCACGACCGACCCCGGTCCTCCGGTGGTCGGTCTCGTCGTGTCTCGGGCCGTCGGCGGTGCGGTCGTGCGCAACCGGGTGCGCCGGCGGCTGCGCGAGATCGTGCGGGCACGTCTGGGGGCCCTCCCGACGGGCGCCCGCGTCGTCGTCCGCGCGCAGGCCGCGGCAGCGTCGGCCTCGTTCGCGCGCCTGGAGGCGGACGTCGACGCCGCGCTCGACCGGGCCCTGCGGCGAGCCGGCGACGCCCGAGGGGTCGTCCCATGACCGTGCGCGCACTCGGGCGTGAGCTGCGCCGCCTCCCGGCCCGTGCGCTGCTCGGCCTCCTGTGGCTCTACCGGCACCTGGTGTCGCCTCTCACGCCCGCGACCTGCCGCTTCTACCCGTCGTGCTCCACGTACGCGGTGATCGCGGTGCAACGGCACGGTGCGCTGCGGGGGACCTGGTTGGCCGCCCGACGCCTCCTGCGCTGCCACCCCTGGAACCCCGGCGGCGTCGACGACGTTCCACCGGCGCGCGATGCGCGCCATCATCTCGACGCGGTCACGTCCGCGCACTGAGCTCTCGAGGAGCACTTCCCGATGGACTGGATGGACGGCCTGCTCTTCCCGATCATGGTCGCGGTGGCCTGGATCATGGTCCAGTTCCACGACCTGCTGACCACGCTCGGCCTCGACCCCGCGGGGGGTGCGGCGTGGGCCCTGTCCATCGTCGGCCTCGTGATCGTCATCCGCATCCTGCTGATCCCGCTGTTCTTCAAGCAGATCAAGGCGTCGCGCGGCCTGCAGCTCGTGCAGCCGGAGATGCAGGCGCTGCAGAAGAAGTACAAGGGCAAGACCGACCCGGCCTCCCGTGAGGCGATGAGCCGGGAGATGATGGAGCTCTACCGCAAGCACGGCACGAACCCGTTCGCGTCCTGCCTGCCGCTGCTGCTCCAGTCGCCGATCTTCTTCGCGCTGTTCCGGGTGCTCTACGAGCTGCCCCGCCTCGCCGACGGGACGTACCCCCGCGGTGAGTCCATCGGCCCGATGACCAAGCAGCTCGCGGCGCAGGCCGAGGCCGCGACGATCTTCGGCGCGCCGCTCTCGGGCACGTTCATGCAGGCCGACGGCAACTGGAACATCCGCATCGTCACGGTGATCCTCATCATCGCGATGTCGGTGACGACGTTCACGACGCAGCGCCAGCTGACGATGAAGAACATGCCGCCGGCCGCTCTGCAGGGCCCGATGGCGCAGCAGCAGAAGATCCTGCTCTACGTCCTGCCGCTGGTCTTCGCATTCTCGGGCGTGAACTTCCCGATCGGCGTCCTCATCTACTGGACCACGACCAACCTGTGGTCGATGGGCCAGCAGTTCTACACGATCCGCCGCATGCCGGCGCCGGGCTCGGAGGCCGAGGCGGCGCTGAAGGCACGCCAGGCGCGCAAGGCCGCGCGCAAGGGAGTCGGGATCGAGGAGAGCTCTCAGGGGCCGGTCGCCGTGATCGAGGAGAAGCCGCGCGGGCAGCGGGAGCAGCCGAAGCGCAAGGACCGTGCCAAGGCACGGCCGTCGCAGGCCCCGACGAAGCCCGCGTCGCCCGGCGCGGGCGGGACCTCGGGCAAGGGCAAGGGCGCTCCGCCGTCCGCGGGGAAGTCGCGCCCTCAGGGCGGCCGACCGTCGGGGACGACCCGTGCACCCGGGAAGAGCTCGGGCAGCGGGGCCGTCGACGGTCCCGACGCCTCCTGACGGCAGCACCACACGGACGTGGCCGCGGTGACGCGGCGTCTGATCGGAGGAGACATGAGCACACAGCCGGAGACCGCGGTCGACGCCGACGTCGTGCGGCGCCTCGAGGAGGAGGGCGAGATCGCCGCCGACTACCTCGAGGAGCTGCTCGACATCACCGACCTCGACGGTGACATCGAGATCGACGTGGACCACGGCCGCGCCGCCGTGGAGATCCTCGCCGAGGACGGCGACGACGCCTCGCTGCAGCAGCTGATCGGTCGGGACGGCGAGGTCCTCGACGCTCTGCAGGAGCTGACGCGGCTCGCGGTCCAGACCCGCACGGGGGAGCGCAGCCGCCTGATGCTCGACATCGCTGGCCACCGTGCGCGCCGGCGTGCGGAGCTGGTCGCGGTGGCGAAGGAGGCGATCGAGCGCGTGCGGGAGTCGGGCACGCCCGTTCCGCTCGCCCCGATGAACCCGTTCGAGCGCAAGGTCGTCCACGACGCGGTGGCGGACGCGGGCCTGGTGAGCGACTCGGAGGGTGTCGAGCCGCAGCGTCGGGTGGTCGTGCGTCCCGCCTGACGGCGGCGGAGTCCCTCGACGAAGGGCGGGTGACCGGACGGTCACCCGCCCTTCGTCATGCTCTGGCGCCCGGCACGGCGTGGTTCCACGTGGAACACCGGTGGCGGGTGGGCGTGTGCGCCGATGGTCTGCTCTGCGTCGCACCGTCAGGGGCGTGGCTGCGCACGTGGCCGATCAGACGAGGACGGGCGTCGTGTCCCTCCCACCGGGGCACGAACTGTGCGAGGGCCGGCGCAGTCTGGGGAGTGGAGGGCTGGACGCGACAGCGCGGGGCGCGCAGAAGCGGCGGCGTGTCTGCGCGCGCGGATCTGCGGGCCGGTCGGAAGTCGGTCGTGAGCGGTCGAGCACTCCTGGTGCCGACCGGCGCTCGCGAGAGGCGAGCTGTACGAGGGTGAGTCGGGAACAGGCGGCGCGCGAGAGCCTGTGCGGGTATCGCTGATTCGAGGCGTCCGACGATGGAGCGTCCGTGGTTGTCGGATATTCCGTGGTCACGCCATCGGCCTCGAGGTCGAGGTCGCTAGGAGTTGTGGCACAGCAGCCCACGCGGAGCAGGCGAGGGCGGGGATGACGGTCGCCGGCTGGCTGAAGGGCGGGCGACGGGATCGAGGCAGCGCCCCGGCACCGGCGGCGTCGGCCGCCGGGGGGACGAGTGACGGGGGCCGCTCTGCGTTGTCACGACGTCGCGCGGTGCAGCCGTGCGCCGGCGTGTAGCGCCACGGTGCCGGGGTGTTCCGCTGGCCGCATGCAGGGACGCCGCCCGCGTGCCGTCCGACACCGGTTCCGCCACCGCGCGGAGCGGCGGGACGGCGGCGGGACGGCACGGACCCGGTTCTCCGCATACCGCCGCCGCGCAGGGTGGACCGTTCCACGTGAACGCCCCGCCATCTTCACCGGATGACGGTGCCCGGTTCCGTTCCCATTGCTGTTCTTCGTCGCGCTCGACGCAGACCCGCTCGTGAACAGGCTTCGTTCCACGTGAAACGGCGCCCTGCCGATCTCCCGTCTTGCCGTTTCACGTGGAACGGTCAGGAGTTCTGCGGCGCGCCTTCTGAGCGAGTAGCGGTTCGGGCACGGTCCCGCTGTGGCGAACAGGGTTGGGGGGCGCGCCCACACGTCGTCGCGTAGGACGCGTCGTCGGTTTTGGGTGCGTGCGCGGGCCGCAGCAGCGGGGGGTCCGGTCGGGGACCCCGAAACCCACCACCGAGCGCGGCCGTTTCACGTGGAACGGGCCCGCTGCGTTCGACCAGGGTGTGGGACGGCGAGGCCGGGCGTGGAGCCGCAAGGGACTGCCGTGAGCGGGGACTGGCCGCCGACTGCCACCCCTCCTCGACCGCCACCGGTCCTCGTGGCCGCGCATCGTTCCTCGATGCTCGTCCGTCATGGAGCTCGTTGCTGCGCGGCGCCGCCAGCCCGGCGAACGACGGCATCACGACGTACCGGAGAAGGCGATGTCCATGGGCGTGGCGACCGGCCTCGCACGAGAGGTAGAGCCCCGTTGGAGCACGGGCGTCGCGCTCACGGGGGAGAGCCAGCCTGCCGCGCCACGACGGCTCGCCGCGAGGGCCGGGACATGCGCGCGACCGAGGAGTGTGAGCGGGTCAGGGCGCCGTCCACCGACGGACAAGCGCCGAGCGACGCGCCGGTCCGATGTGAGACCTATGGCGCCGGGGCCGCGCCGCCGCAACCGCCCGTCCTGCGCGGCGCGACGCTCGCCCGTTCGGAGCCGAGCCGACTGCCCTGGATCTCCGGGCGCTGGCACGCGCCGTCGAGGACAGACGGACGGCCCCCGACGGAGGAGGCCGCAGAGCGGGCCTGCGCGACCCGTATCCTCTCGACACCTCCAATCCCGCGCCTCTTGCGCTGCGTCCCACCCGCCTGTGCACGGCGTCCGCACCGGCTCCACCTCGCCGCGCGGTCGTCTTCCCCGTCCGGGAGCCCGGTCCCATCGAGATGCGCGTACCGGCGGGGCCTAGTCCGCGAACTGGCCGGCTACCCCCGCCGCTTCTGCGCCGAGGAGTCGCTGTGATGGGAGCGAAGCGAGTGAGGCCAACCCACGCCAGCGCGCACGAAGCGGCGCACGGTACTTCGCTTCCCCGCCGTTCCCGACGAGTGGGCACCAGACACCGATGGGCACCGCCGCACTGGCGGATGGGGCATGAGCGGTCCACGTTCCACGTGAAACAGCGCGGCACGTAGCAATCTCGTCTCGACCTTCCGGGGACGATTCACCCGCCTGCGTCGACGCGCGAGACACGAGGGCGCCAGCACACGAAGCAGCCCTTGCCGAAGCGAGGCACGCCACGACGCAGGCAGCCTCGGACGGGAGCGGAGGGGGTCGTCACGTCGGGCAGGCGGCCTCGGGCGCGGCCGGACGGACCGTCCGAGCACCAACGGACCAGGCACGGTGACCGTAGGGGCGACAGGGTCGGTCTGTCGCGGGCGTCCCGGGAGCAGCGCGTGTCCGGGGGGACGGGGGCGCGCAGCCGTGCCTGTCGTGCTTGCCCGCGGAGAGGCGCGCCAGCTCGATCGCGTCGGAGAGGCGCAGCACCGGTACCGGACGGGTCCAGTGTTGAACGGTGCGGAGAGACCGTCGCGGATGGGTGCCGTCCTGGGCAGGACAGTGCCGCGCCGGGCAGGACAGTGCTGCGCAGGGCAGGACAGTGCTGTCCAGGGCAAGGACGGTGCTGCGGAGAGCAGGACGGTGGTGCGGGGGGCAGGACGGTGCTGTCCAGGGCAAGGACGGTGCTGCGGAGAGCAGGACGGTGGTGCGGGGGGCAGGACGGTGCTGTCCAGGGCAAGGACGGTGCTGCGGAGAGCAGGACGGTGGTGCGGGGGGCAGGACGGTGCTGTCCAGGGCAAGGACGGTGCTGCGGAGAGCAGGACGGTGGTGCGGGGCAGGACCGTGCTGCGCGAGCAGGATGGCCTCCCGCCGCGGGCGGCTCGGCGGGAACCGGCCGCCACGACGGACTGCAACAGCGCTGCAGAACGGCAAGCGCTGGCGGGCGGTGCTCCGCTGCGACACGGCGGCACAGGATTCTGGTTCGCCTCGCTCGCGGCGCCCTACGCGGTCCGCACGCCGCCGGCGCTGCCCGTGCGCTGCGGAACGTCGCGTTCGCCCGCTACGGGGCGAAGAGCGGGATGGACCGTCGAGCGATGACAGCAGGACGAAATGCCGAGTCGAGTCCCGCGGCAGCGGTCCGCCAGCGGGCGATCGGCACGTGATGACGCTCGTGGCCGAGGGATCGGCGAACCCTCGACATCGACGCGGCGGACGTGGGTCTCCTCTTCGCGACTCCGATTCACGTCGTGCTGCGCGCTCGAGGAAGCACAGTCCGGGAGATCTGTGGACTCGGCCCGCATGCGCCGGTGCGCGTCCACCCGGACGGCGGATGCGCCTAGTAGCGTGGGCCCGCGGACGCCGGCGACGGGTCCGCCCGTGAGAGGACCGCCGCACCGCCGCGGCTCGATGTCGAACCGGGGGTTGTCGAGTGGTCGGAGAACCGGACGCCGCAGCGGTGACCGAGGCCGAGGCGGTCCGGGACCCCTGGGAGGGCGACGCGCGGCTTCCGGAGTTCTTCGCTGACGCCTGGCCCGCCGTCGAGCGGTTCCACCGGATGCTTGTCGATGAAGGTGAGCTGCGTGGGCTGATCGGACCCCGCGAGGTGGGCCGCCTGTGGGAGCGTCACCTGCTCAACTCCGCCGCGGTCGTCCCGTTCCTGCCGGAGACCGGCGTGATCGTCGACGTCGGTTCGGGCTCGGGCCTGCCGGGCATCGTCGTCGCCGCGATGCGCCCCGAGGCGCAGGTCGTGCTCGTCGAGCCGATGGAGCGACGCACCACCTGGCTCGACGACGTGGTGGCGGCGACCGGGCTGGTGAACGTCACCGTCCGACGGGCTCGTGCACAGGAGCTCGAGGGTGCGATCGAGGCCGACGTCGTGACGGCCCGTGCGGTGGCGGCGCTGGACAAGCTCTTCCGCTGGACCGTCCCACTCGTGCGTGACGGCGGTGTGATCGTCGCTCTGAAGGGATCCCGTGCTGCCGAGGAGCTGACCGCCGCGGCCCCCGTGCTGCGCAAGCTGCGACTGGTCGACGCGCAGGTGCACCGCGCCGGGACGATCCCGGGCGTCGAGCCGACCCACGTCGTGACCGCCGTACGGGGAGGGGGCGGCGCCGGTGTTCGGTAGGAAGAAGCGGCGCGAGGAGAAGGCGCGCGAGGCGGCGCAGCGCAGCGCGTCCGAAGCGCGCACCGCCTCCACCGGCGGCGTCCTGGGCCGCGCCGACGGTCCGCCGGGTGACGCTGAGACGTCGTGGGTCCCCTCGAGGTCGGCGTTGACGCATCCCGACCCCTCCGCTCCCGTCGCAGCCGGGGGCGATGCCGCCCTCGGACGCTCCACCGTCGTGACGCCGGCGAGCGCCCGCCATGGCGGAGCCTCCGATGCGGCGAGCACGTCCGGCAACACCGGAGTGGGGGCGCGGAGTGACGGCGCCTCTCCTCAGGTCGTGGGCACGACGGACTCGGGAGGTGCCGAGACGGGTCGGGCGCGGCCGTCGGCGGCAGCCCAGGAGATGACGCCGCTCGCCGACGTTCCCCCGCGTTCCAGCGCGGAAGCGTCGAGCAGTCCTTGGGTGCGCAACGGCGGCTTGGGGGACGCCGACTCCGTGGCCGTTTCACGTGGAACGACGCCGGTTCCGCAGGCGCTCGGACGGCTCGAGTCTGCTGATGAGAGCTCGGAGCCGGCCTCGGGGGAAGCCGGCGAGCGTGATGGCGCCCCGAGTGCACGAGCCGAGAGCGGCGACGCGGGGCTCCCCGCGTCTTCGCCCGTCGCGCGTGGCAGTGGCGCGCCGGCCGAAACGGGCGCCGCCGTTTCACGTGGAACCGAGCGCGATGCCAGCTACAGAGGCGGCGGTGAGGGGCACACCGCGACGGCCACCGCGGCCGAGATCGCAGTCGACGGGCGGACCGAGGTCGCCGCGGGTACGCCTGCCGCTCCGCATCCTGGCGACGACCGCACGGAGCATCCCGCGGCAGACGACGGCGCGAGCGCCGTTTCACGTGAAACGTGGCCCGAGCCGGTCGAGGATCGGGCGACGCCGACGCACGAGAACGACCCGGACGCCGCCCTGCTCGAGGGTGAGCGGAGCGACGTTCCACGTGAAACGGCCACCCGCCCGGACGCCGCCCCGACATCCGGCGTCGCCCCTCGCGCCGACGGCGCAGAGGGACGCCCTCGGCGCGCCGGGACGCGTCCACAGCCGGTCTCCGTCGCGGACGTCGGCGCCGTCTACGCGTGGCAGACTGAGCCGTCACCTTCCCCCGAGGCTGACTCGCCCGCTGCGGCGTCCGCGCACCACGCGCTCGCGACGCCGGCCCGCGTGACGTCGGACGTCGGGGACCAGCCCGATGCGATCGCGTCGGCGGCCCAGGGTCCCGTACGGGGCGGTGACGTCCTGGACGACGGGGAGGGAAGTGCTGTGACCGGCAGCGGGCGAGAGTCCACCATCGCGACCGCGGCGTCGACGACCGAGACGGCTCGCCCGGGGGCAACCGACCCCGACGAGCTGCGCCGCGCCGCTCTGGTCGAGAGCCTGCCGCGTCCGTCCGACGACACCCCGCTGATGGCCGAGCTCCAGCTCGACGCCCGCCGGCGGATCGAGCTGCGCGGACGCAAGTTCCCGCGCCCGCCGCAGACCCGCGTCATCACCGTGGCGAACCAGAAGGGCGGCGTCGGCAAGACCACGACGACCGTGAACCTGGCCGCCGCGCTCGCGCAGGCGGGCCTCAAGGTGCTCGTGCTCGACAACGACCCGCAGGGGAACGCGTCGACAGCGCTCGGGATCGACCACCGCGCCGGTACCCCCTCGATCTACGAGGTGCTCGTCGACAGCGCCCCGATGCAGGACGCCGTGCAGGAGAGCCCCGAGATCCCGGGCCTCTGGTGCCTGCCCGCGACGATCGACCTCTCCGGCGCCGAGATCGAGCTCGTCTCCATGGTCGCCCGGGAGACACGCCTGCGGACGGCACTCGACGCGTACCTGCAGTGGCGCCTGGACCAGGGCATGGAGCGGATCGACTACGTCTTCGTCGACTGCCCGCCCAGCCTCGGCCTGCTCACCGTGAACGCGTTCGTCGTGGCGCGCGAGGTCCTCATCCCCATCCAGTGCGAGTACTACGCGCTGGAAGGACTGTCGCAGCTGCTCAAGACGATCGACCTCATCCAGGCGCACCTCAACCCCACGCTCCGGGTCTCCACGATCCTGCTGACGATGTACGACGCGCGGACCAACCTCGCGCAGCAGGTCGCGGAGGAGGTGCGAACGCACTTCCCGGACCGCACGCTGCGGACCACCGTGCCGCGCTCCGTGCGCATCTCCGAGGCGCCGAGCTACGGGCAGACCGTCATGACCTACGACGCCGGGTCCTCGGGTGCGCTCGCGTACCTCGAGGCGGCGCGCGAGCTCGCGGAACGAGCGGTCGGGGCGACGACCGCGAGCAGCACCGCCGCCGAGGACGTCCCGTCCCAGGCGCAGGTCCCTGGACAGGAGGATCAGTGAGCGAGAAGCGGCGCGGCCTGGGACGCGGACTCGGCGCCCTCATCCCGACGGGGCTGGACCAGCCCCGCTCGACGGCGGAACGACCGGTCGACGTGTTCTTCCCCGACAACCGCAAGGACGCGGCCGCGGAGAAGACCGCGGACACGACGACGGAGGACCGGGGGACACCCGCCGACGTCGAGCGTGAGGGTGCGCCGCCCGTCGGTGACGCCGGCACGTCGGCCCCTGCTGCACCCGGTACGACCTCGGACTCGGCGCCCGCCGAGCGGGCCACGACCCCCGCGCCGGACGGTGCAGGGATCCCGGCCGCCGGAGGCGCCGGCGCGAGCACCAGCGCGGACGCGGCGAATCCGGCCGCACGGCTGACCACCGCCGACGCTTCCGGAGCCGGCGGGGCGGGCGTCGACGCCTCCAGCATCGACGCCGTCGTGACCGGTGCCGCCGACGCGGACGCGCCCGCAGGCGACGAGGACGGCCTCGTCCCCGTCCCGGGTGCCCGCTTCGCCGAGCTGCCCGTGGACGCGATCCGGCCGAACCCCCGCCAGCCCCGTTCGGTGTTCGACGAGGACGCCCTCGCGGAGCTCGTGGGCTCGATCCGGGAGATCGGCGTCCTCCAGCCCGTCGTGGTCCGTCCGGTCGACGAGGGCTACGAGCTGATCATGGGGGAGCGGCGCTGGCGCGCGACCCAGGAGGCCGGCCTGACGACGATCCCCGCGATCGTCCGGGAGACCGAGGACGGCGACCTGCTGCGCGACGCGCTGCTGGAGAACCTCCACCGTGCCGAGCTGAACCCGCTCGAGGAGGCGGCCGCGTACCAGCAGCTCCTCGACGACTTCGGCTGCACGCACGAGGAGCTGGCGGCTCGCATCCACCGCTCCCGCCCGCAGATCTCGAACACGCTCCGCCTGCTGCGCCTCCCGCCGCTGGTGCAGCGTCGTGTCGCGGCCGGGGTCCTGACCGCGGGGCACGCCCGTGCACTGCTCGGACTCAGCGACGGTGCGGCGATCGAGCGACTGGCGCAGCGCATCGTCGCCGAGGGTCTGTCGGTGCGCGCGGTGGAGGAGATCGTCGCCCTCGGTGGTGACGAGTCCGCGCCCAAGCCGCGGCCGCGGCCGCGCGCGGGCGTGCGGAACGAAGCGCTCGACGAGCTGGCCTCGCGCCTGTCCGACCGCTTCGAGACGCGCGTCAAGGTCGACCTCGGCAAGACGCGGGGCAAGCTCACGGTGGAGTTCGCGTCCGTGCAGGACCTCAACCGGATCCTGGCCTCGCTGGCACCCGACGACCCGGGCATCCTGCGACGCTGACGCCTGCGCCAGCGCGTTGACGGGCCGCTTGGTGACGTCCTCGGCGCCCCAGAACGGCCTGCTTCTGGCCTCTCAGGGCTTCTCCACGAAGTCGTGTACCGGTAAAGCCCGCGTCGGGCGTGCGTGAGTTCTCCCAGAGCGATCGTGCGAGAGACCCACGACGACGTCCTGCCACCCGGTCGCGCCAGCCCGGGGCACGCGGTCGCCGCCGTGACGCGTCCCACCGTCGGGGTACGACAACGCCCGGACCCCCGCAGCCGACCGGCTGCTGACGGGCCCGGGCGTTCGCCGCGGGTCTGGGTCAGGACTGCTGCGCGAGCAGCTCCTCGACCGCCTCCTTCAGGACCGCCTTCGGACGCGCCCCCACGAGGGTCTTCTCGAGCTCCCCGCCGGAGAAGAACGCGATCAGCGGGATCGACTGCACCTGGTAGTCCTGGCTCAGCTGAGGGTTCTCGTCCGCGTTGACCTTCACCACGCGCACGCGTCCCTCGTAGTCGTTCGACAGCTCCTCGAGCACGGGGGAGACGAGCCGGCAGGGCCCGCACCAGGGCGCCCAGAAGTCGACCACGACCGGGAGGTCGCTCTCGAGGACCTCCGCGCGGAACGTGGCGTCGGTGACGTCGGTCGTGCTCATGCCTGCACCTCCGGGACGGGAGCGGTGGCCTCGGCCGGCACGACGGGGTTCTCCACGTCGGACGTGTACGCGAGGCCGGCGAGGTAGTGCTGGGCGTCGAGGGCCGCGGAGCAGCCGGAGCCGGCGGCCGTGATCGCCTGGCGGTAGGTGTGGTCGACCAGGTCGCCGCACGCGAAGACACCGGGCAGGTTGGTGGCGGTCGTCCGGCCCACCACCTGGACGTACCCGTTCTCGTCGAGGTCCACCTGCCCGACGAGCAGGTCGGAGCGCGGGACGTGGCCGATGGCGACGAACAGGCCGCCGGCCTCGAGCTCCCGCGTCTCGCCGGTGCGGGTGTCGCGCAGCGTGACGCCGGTGACCTTCTGGTCGCCGTTGATGCCGACGACCTCGGCGTTCCACTCGAACTCGATCTTCGGGTTGTCGAACGCGCGCTGCGCCATGATCCGTGAGGCGCGGAGCTGGTCACGGCGGTGGACCATGGTGACCTTCGAACCGAAGCGCGTGAGGAACGTCGCCTCCTCGACGGCCGAGTCCCCGCCCCCGACGACCACGATCGGCTGGTCGCGGAAGAAGAAGCCGTCGCAGGTGGCGCACCAGGACACGCCGCGTCCGGACAGCCGCTTCTCGTCGGGGAGGCCGAGCTCGCGGTAGGCGGAGCCCGTGGCGAGGATGACCGCACGGGCGCGATACACCTCGCCGCTGCCGGTCGTGACGACCTTGACGTCACCGGTCAGGTCCAGCGCCGTCGCGTCGTCCCAGAGCACGGTCGCGCCGAACTTCTCCGCCTGCTTCTGCATGTTCTCCATGAGCTCGGGGCCCTGGATGCCGTCGGGGAAGCCGGGGAAGTTCTCGACGTCGGTGGTGTTCATGAGCGCACCACCCGCGGTGACCGAGCCGGCGACCACGACGGGCGCGAGCCCGGCACGGGCGGCGTAGACCGCGGCGGTGTACCCGGCAGGGCCTGACCCCACGATGACGACGTCACGGACGTCGTCGGCCGGGGTGCCGGACTGCGCGGCGGGGGTCTGAGCGGTCACAAGTGCCTCGCTGGTTGGTCGGGTGCGTCGCGCGGGCGACGGAGCCGCCGTCGGCGGCCCTGTTCTGCCCGGTCAAACCGATCGTAGGGTGCTTCTGTTCCCACCCGCCGGACGGTCCGCGGCGGCGTGGCCGGGGCCTGGTCAGCTGACGCCGAGCTCCGGCAGCTCGATGCGGAACCGGCCGTCGGGCATGGTCGGGAGCTCGGTGAACCAGATCGTGATGACGTCGGTCTCGACGGGTTCGGCGAAGGTCAGCGCCGTCTCGGGCCCCATGGGTCCGGACGCGAGCACGTCACCCTGCGTCGGGGCGTCGCCGCTGGTGGCCCGCACCTCGACGTTCCCGCCGGACCCGTTGACCTGGAGCGTCACGCCGCTGACCGCGGTCGCCTGGGCGAGGCGCAGCTCGAGGCCGACGCCCTCCTTGAGGCCCGCGAAGTCCGGTCGGTTGTACGTCTGCGAGAACCAGTACGTCCCGGGGTCGCCGTCGGTCGCGCGCGTCACGGCCTCCTCGTGCTCGCCGTCCGCATCGGAGGCGTCCAGCGACCGGATCCCGATGACGACCGGGGGGCCGGCGGCCGGCTGCTCGGGCGAGGCCGGCGGCTCGGAGCCGTCGTCCGTCGGCTCGGACGGCGCGGACGAGGCCGTCTGCTCCGGCTCCGTGCCCCCTCCGGTGAGGTCGGGGGACGTGAAGAGCGCACGGGCCGCCAGGACGAGCCCGACCAGCACGGCGAGCCCGACGAGGACGAGGACGAGGCCGGTGGCCCCGAACCGGCGCCGCTCCTCCGGCTCGTCCTGCTCGAACGGGAACGGGTCGTCGCCCCCGTCGTCCCAGGCGCCGCCCCACGGCTCGTCCTCGGCGGGGCCGGCGGGTGCCACCGAGGGCGGGGGACCGCCGTGGCCTGCGGCCACCGGAGGGATGGTCGCGGGCAGCGTGGGCGGTGCGGCAGCCGCCGCTGCGGCACCCGCCGCCGCGCCGGCGCCCGCCGCGGGCAGCGCACTCGTGCGCTCGATGCGCGGCCCCGCTCCCGGCAGCCCGCTGGCGCGCGCGGGAGCCGCCGGGGGAGGCGTCCCGGGTCGCACGACCCCGGGCGGTGCCTCGTCGAAGACGGTGCGGACCGACTGACGCGGTACGCGCACGGGGGCCGTCTCGGTCTCGACGTCCGCTGCGGCCGGAGCAGCCGCGGCCGCACCGGCCGTCGCTGCGTCCACCGGTCCGTCCGCCGCACGTCCGACGCGGATCTCGCCCCACGGCTCGAGCTCGTGCACCAGCTCGCCCGGGGTGTGGGGGCCGTCGCCGTAGCTGCCGAGCGTCACGGTGCAGAGCGTGTCGAGGTCGTTCGGCACACCCCTCGTCAGCTCGGCCGGCGGGACGGGCGCCCCGTCGAGCACGGGGGCGGTCTCGACGTCCGGGGAGGGGCCGACGCCGCGCTGCTGGTCCGCCGGCCAGCGGCCGGTGAGCGCCGTGTAGAGCAGGCGGACGAGGTCGACCGCGTCGGTCCGGCTCGTGGCTGCCGCGTCGCCCGGGGGCAGGCCGGTCAGCGCGGCGTCGAGCGCGAGACCGGACAGCAGCACGCGCCCGTCGGCGGAGACGTGCACGACGGACGGACGCAGGGCCAGGTGGTGCACGCCGCGGCGGCGCGCGACCTCGAGCGCCGCGGCGGCCTCGCCGACGACGGCGCGCGCCTGGTCCGCCGTCAGCGGACCGTTCTCGACCAGCTGCGCGAGGGACGCACCGACGATCTGCTCGGTGACGACGTAGCCGACGCCCTCGTGCATGCCGACGTCGAGCACGCGCACGAGGCGTGCGTCGGTGACGAGGGCGGCACGGCGGGCCGCGTCCAGGGCGGGGGCGACGTCGCCGGACTGCAGCACGCGCACGCGCACCGGCCGGTCGAGGATCTGGTCGACGGCCCGCCACACGGACACGCCTTCGAGGTCCGACGGGAGTGGTTCGAGGACGCGGTAGCGCCCCGCCAGCACCGTCCCCCGGCCGACCTCCGCCACGTCCGCACCTCCGCCCGTCCGACCAACCGTCCGCAACCGCCGTCGACCCGTCCGTGCGGGTCACCACCGTCCGTGCACCCCGCCCGGCCCGTACCTCCGCGTCGCCCGCGGCAACCGGTACGCACCCCGGAGGCCATGCTAGACGGGTCGGTCCTGACCTCGCCGCCCACGCACCCGTCGCAGCAGCGGCCCGAGCAGCAGGTCCAGCTCCCGGACCCGCAGCAGGCGCAGCGCACCGAGGTACACCAGGCCCATGACACCGCCGCCGACGACGCACTCCAGCACCGCACCCGGGACCCCCTCGACACCCGCCCGGCGCAGCAGGACCAGCACGCCGAGGGCGACCGCCCCGGCGACGAGGGCGGCGAGCAGCGCGCGGACGTGCGTGCGCAGCACGGCGCCCGCGTCGACGCCGCCCAGGCGGCGCCGCTGCGTGGCGAGCGCGAGCAGCGCGCCCAGCAGGTACGACACGCTCATCGACAGACCGGCGGCGGCCACCCACGCGGTGCTCGGCAGCAGCACCGTGCCGAGCAGCGTCCCACCGACCACCACCGCCGCCATCGCGACCTGGATGGGGACCATCCCGCGCGCGTCCTCGTAGGCGTAGTACACGCGCTGGCACATGGACCACGCCCCGAACGCCGGAAGACCGACGGCCATGGCGATCACGACGTCCGCCACCGCGCGGACGGAACCGCTCGGCTCCGTCAGCAGGACGATCCGCGTCACCGGCTCGGCGAGCACGACGAGCGCGACGGCCGCCAGCACCGTGAAGAGCCCGACGACCCGCAGGCCCACGGAGAGCGTCGAGCGCACGGCGTCCGCGTCCTCGTCGTGCGCCTGCGCGGACAGCCGCGTGAACAGCGCAGTCGCCAGCGACACGGTGACGAGGGAGTGGGGGAGCATGAAGATGGTGAACGCGTACTGGTAGGCGGCGTTGCCCGCGACGTGCACCGCGTCGGCGGCCGCACCCGGCGCCGACCATGCGACCCGTTGGACGACGAGGTAGCCGATCTGCCCGATCGCGAGGCCGACGAACGTCCACGTCGCCACCGTCCCGGCGCGGCCGAGCCCGGAGCCGCGCAGACCCCAGCGCCACCGGTACGAGACGCCCGCCCGGCGCAGGAACGGCACGAGGACGAGCGCCTGCGCGACGACCCCGGCGGTCGCGGTCCCGGCGAGCAGCGCGATGCGCCCGGCGTCCCACGCGGACGCGTCCGAGACGTCGCGCCCGAACACCACGATGAACACGCCGAACCCGGCGATCGACACGACGTTGTTGACCACCGGCGCCCACATGTAGGGGCCGAACGACTGGCGCGCGTTCAGCACCTGGCCCAGCAGCGCGTACGCGCCGTAGAAGAACAGCTGGGGGATGCACCACCACGCGAAGGTCGTGGCCAGGGCGATCTGCGCGTCGTCCCCGCCGTCGGTGTAGAGGCGCACCAGCAGGGGTGCGGCCAGCGTGAGGAGGACCGTGAGGCCGGCGAGCAGGGCGAAACCGAACGACAGGAGCCGGTCGACGTACTCCTGCCCCGCGTCCCGCTTGTAGGCGCGGACGACCTGGGGGACGAGGATCGCGTTGAGGACGCCCCCGGCGAGGAGCATGAACAGGACGTTCGGCAGCGTGTTGCCGATCGCGAACGCGTCGGCCGCCTGCCCGGTGACGCCGATCGCGGCAGCCAGGACCATCGCGCGCAGCAGCCCGAGCGCCCGCGACACCGCGGTCCCCGACGCCATGAGCGCGGCACCCCGCCCCACGGCGCTCCGGGACGAGCCCGCCGACGTGCCTGCCTCGCTCACGCGTCTCCCTCCCGGGTCCCGCCGAGCACCGGCAGCGGCCGCGTGCCCTCCTCCTCGCGCATCCGCCGCGCCCCGCGCCGGGCGCTCTGGCCGCGGCGCACGGTCCGGACGATGCCGAGCACCAGCCCGATCGCGAGCAGGACGCCCACGACCGCGGTGCCGACGGACTCGATCGTCGGGGTGGCACGCGCGAGGAACGTCACCGGCGCGGACAGCGGTGTGCCGTCCACGCTCGTGAGCACGGCCTCGACCAGCACCTCGCAGTTCGCGGTGGCGTGCACGGGCACCGGCACGGCGACCTCGCTGCCGGCCGGGACGACGACCGCGTCGCTCGTGCCGGCGCGCAGGCACGCCTTGCGCGGCGTCGTCCGGACGCGGACCGAGGCGTCCGCCGGCAGGGCGTTGCGCACCGAGAACCGGACCTCGCCGCGTGCGCTGAGGATGTTCTGGGTGCTCGTGGGTGCGAGCTCCAGGCCCGCGCGGCGGGCGTCGACGGCGGCGACGACGGCGTCGACGAGCGGCGCCCGCGCCTGCGGGTCGGCACGCCACGCGGTGGACAGCGGTGCGAGGACGTCCTCGTCGACGCCGGAGACGATCGCCGCCGGGTCCTGCGTGACGGACGCGAACGCGTGCGTGGCCGTGCGGGTCTCGTCGAGCCGCCGCACGTGCTCGGCGCCGAGCGCGGCCTCGACGGGCGTCACCGCGGGGAGCGGCTCGCGCACGGCCGGGTCGGACGACGCACCCAGCAGGGACGACAGCGACGAGAGCCGTGCCCAGGGCGCCTGCGCGACCGCGGCGAGGACGGCGTCGACGGCGGCCGTGTCGGGCGTCCACCCGCGGGGAGGTGCGACCAGGAGGTGCCGCGGCCCGCCGGCGGCGTCCCGGGCCACGACCGACAGCTCCGCGAGCACGCGCTGGACGGTGGTCGCGGTGGTGGCGTCGGGGTCGAGCGCGGTCGGGTCGACGAGGAGCTGGGTGAGCACCTCGTCGGGCACCAGGCCCACGAGGCCGTCGGCGGTGGCGGCGGTCCGGGCGCCACCGGGATCGCCGGCCCGCGTGGGCAGGTCGCCGGGGCGCAGCACGAGGGCCTGCGCCCCGGCCGCGGCGGCGAGGTCGGCCGTCGCCTGGTCGGTGGCGGGTCCGGGCGCCCAGAGCACGTCGGTGCGTCCGGCGAACGGGGCGTCCTCCACGTCCCCGCCGGCGACGGCGGCGCGCGACCGCGCGACCGCGGCGCCCAGCAGGTCGGGAGTGCCGGCGTGGGCGAGGGCGGTGAGGTCCGGGTCGCCCCACGGCAGCACGAGGACGTCCCGCCCGGCGGACGCCGTGAGCAGCTCCTCGGCCCACGTGGCAGCGGGGCCGTCGGACGCCCGCGCCGAGGCGACGAGCGCGGGGTCGACGGCGAGCGACACCTCGGGGTGCTCGCGGACGACCGTCAGCACGTCGGCCAGGCGCCCGTCGGCCGCGAGCTCCTCGAGCGCCGGCCCGGCCGGCTCGACGTCGGTCGCCACGTCGGCGGGCAGCTGTGCGGGGCCGACGACCGGCGCGAGCACGGACAGCCGGGCCTGCGGGATCGTGCCCTCGGGGGCCCAGAGCAGGAAGGTGCGCTGCAGCCCGACCCGCCGGGACCCGTCGACGGCCTCCACGGCGAGGCCGCGCGGCCCCCACACGTCGGGGCGGTCGAGCAGGCCGACGTCGTCCGCCGCGACGGTGAGCTCCAGCTCGACCGACGCGCCGGGTGCGAGCGGTCCCGGTGCGGTCGCCACGGCCACCCGGCTGCCGGCCCGGCTGCCCGTGCCCGGCGCCACCGGCTCGTCCAGCCACACGTCGAGGTCGGCGCGCGTGCCGGGTCGGATGCGTTCGATCCGCACGTGGGCGCGCGGTGCGTCGAGCTCCTCGTCGCCGTCGTTCGTCAGGCGCGCCCGGACGGTGAGATCCTCCCCGGGGGCGAGGACGAGCGGCGCGACCTCGACCACCTGGACGCGCACGGGCAGCGCGTCGTCCTCGTCGTCCGCGGCGGCCGTGCGCGCGTCCGTCGCCGAGGAGCCCGGGCGTGGGGACGGGGACGCGGCCGCTCCCTGCGCGGGCGCCGCGAGCAGCACGGCGAGCAGCCCGACGAGCAGCGCCACCAGGGCCGGGACGGGTCCCCGTCGGGCGGCGCTCATGCGTCGGCGGACAGGACCACGAGTGCGGTCCCGGCGAGGCGGCGCTCGTTCGGGTAGGCCAGGCGCGCGGACAGGTCCACGACCCGCACCCACTCGACCTGCTCGGCCTCGCCGTCGGGGTCGTTCTCGACGGTGAGGTCGCCCTCGACGGCGCCGAGCAGGAAGTGGTGCACCACCTTGTGCACCCGGCGGTCGTCGCCCGAGAACCAGTAGTCGATGACGCCGAGCCGGCGCAGGACCTGCCCGGTGATGCCCGTCTCCTCGGCGATCTCGCGGACCGCCGCCTCCTCGGGCGTCTCGTCGCCCTCGAGGTGGCCCTTCGGCAGGCACCACTCGAGGCGGCCGGCGCGGTTGCGTCGCGCGATCACGGCCGCCTCGTACTCGCCGTGGCGACGCGTGACGACGAGCCCGCCGGCGGACGTCTCGTCCACCACCGGGACGGGCACGGGGTGCGGCCGTGGGGTCAGGCGGGCGGGGTCGATACGCAGCCGGTGGCCGCCGGGCGGGGCCGGCACACGCCCGGGGACGGGCGGGTGGGCGGCGGCGGACATGCCGACACTGTAACGAGTCATCCCCTGCTGTCCCCTGTCGTCCGTGTGGGGATGTCATGGAGAGGCCATCGGCGGGTCATGCGGCGGTCGACCGCCGGCCACGATGCGGTCACGCATCGCGACCCGCGGCCCGTCGGCGGGGACGGCAACCTCTGGCAGGCTTGTCCGGTGCCGCGCGAGACCGACGACCGACCGTCCACCTCCCAGCCGCAGCCGACCCTGCAGCAGCTCCAGCGCCGCGCGATCGACGTGCTCACGCGCATGGCGCCGGACGCCGGGCCGCTCGGGGAGGCGTTCCGTGCCGCCGGGCACGAGCTCGCGCTCGTCGGCGGCCCGGTCCGCGACGCGTTCCTCGGGCGGGCGAGCCACGACCTCGACTTCGCGACGTCGGCGACGCCGGACGAGGCCGAGCCGCTGCTGGCCGCGTGGGGGGACGCGCACTGGGACGTGGGCCGCGCCTTCGGCACGGTGGGCGCCCGGCGGTTCGGCGGCCGCCGCGGGCCGGGGTCCCAGGACGTCGTCGTCGAGGTGACGACGTACCGCACGGACGAGTACGACCCGTCGTCGCGCAAGCCGGTCGTCGCGTTCGGCGACACGCTCGAGGGCGACCTGTCCCGGCGGGACTTCACGGTCAACGCCATGGCGGTCCGCGTCCCCGACCTCGTGTTCGTCGACCCCTTCGACGGCATGGGCGACCTCGCCCGGCGCGTCCTGCGCACCCCCGTGGACCCGCGGCAGTCCTTCGACGACGACCCGCTGCGCATGATGCGCGGCGCCCGGTTCGTGGCGCAGCTCGGCTTCCGCCTCGACGACGACGCCCGCGCCGCGATCGTCGACATGGCGGAGCGGATCTCGATCGTGTCCGCCGAGCGGGTACGCGAGGAGCTCGTGAAGCTGCTGCTGGCCCCGCACGCGCGCGCCGGCCTCGAGGTCCTCGTCGACACCGGCCTGGCCGACCACGTCCTGCCCGAGCTGCCCGCGCTGCGGCTCGAGATCGACGAGCACCACCGCCACAAGGACGTCTACGAGCACTCGCTCATGGTCCTGGAGAAGGCGATCGCGCTGGAGACCGGGCCCGACGGCGCGGTGCCCGGGCCCGACCTCGTGCTGCGCCTGGCCGCGCTGCTGCACGACATCGGCAAGCCCCGCACCCGCCGGTTCGAGCCCGGCGGCGGCGTGAGCTTCCACCACCACGAGGTGGTCGGCGCGAAGATGGTCGCCAAGCGGCTCAAGGCGCTGCGGTTCGACAAGCAGACCGTCCAGGACGTCGCCCGGCTGACCGAGCTGCACCTGCGCTTCCACGGGTACGGCGAGGGGGAGTGGACGGACTCGGCCGTGCGCCGCTACGTGACGGACGCGGGTCCGCTGCTCGAGCGGCTCCACCGGCTCACCCGCTCGGACTCCACCACCCGCAACCAGCGCAAGGCGGCCCGGCTGTCGGCGGCGTACGACGACCTCGAGACGCGCATCGCGCGCCTGCGCGAGCAGGAGGAGCTCGCGGCGATCCGCCCCGACCTCGACGGCACGCAGATCATGGCCGCGCTCGGCATCGCCCCCGGCCGTGAGGTGGGGGAGGCGTACCGGTACCTGCTCGAGCTGCGCATGGAGCGCGGACCGCTCGGCGAGGACGCAGCGCGCGAGGAGCTGCTGCGCTGGTGGGCGGCGCGTCAGGGCTGAGGCCCACGACGGGGGACCGGCCCGGTCAGGGGTCCCGGACCACCAGCAGGCAGACGTCGTCCTCCTGGTGGCGTCCGACGAGCTCGTCGACGAGGGCGTCGCGCACCTGCTCGGCCGTCGCACTGGCGGGGACCGCGGCGAGCGCGGCCCGCAGCACGGCGATGCCCTCGCGCAGGGTGCGGTCGCGGCGCTCGACGAGGCCGTCGCTGTAGAGCACGAGGGTCGAGCCCGGCGGGACCGTCCTCGACGCCTGCGTGCCCCGCCCGGGTCCGGCCAGCCCGACCGGGGTCGTGGCACCGCCCGTGAGCTCGACGACGTCCCCGTCGGGCAGCCGCACGAGCGCGGGCGGGTGCCCGGCCGTCGCCCACGTGAGCCGCGCGCCGGCGTCCGTGCGCTCCCAGCGCACCTGGACGCACGTCGCGAGGTCCGCGATCTCGAGGCCGCGCACGAGCTCGTCGAGCCGCGCGAGCGCGCCCCCCGGCTCGTCGCCGCTCCACACCGCGGCGCGCAGCAGCGAGCGCAGCTGGCCCATCGAGGCGGCGGCGCGCAGGTCGTGCCCGACGACGTCGCCGACGGCGAGGCTGACCGCGCCGTCGGGCAGGGCGAACGCGTCGAACCAGTCGCCGCCCACCTCGGCGCGCCGGCCCGACGGCAGGTAGGACGCGGCGACGTCGAGCCCCGCGACGTCGCCGAGCACGGGCAGCAGGCTGTGCTGGAGCGTCACCGCGGCGTCCCGCTCCGCCAGGTACAGGCGGACGTTCTCCAGCACCACGCCGGCGCGGCTGCTCAGGTGCGCCGCCGTCACGACCGCGTCCTGGCCGAAGGCGTCGGTGCGCTCGTGCACCAGGCACAGCACGCCGATCACCCCCGAGCGGGCGCGCAGCGGCACCACCAGCGCCGAGCCGAGCCCGAGCGCGCGCAGCAGGGTGAGCTGGCGTGGCGTCGTGCGGCCCGGCAGGGAGTCGACGTCCACGACGAACGGCTCCGCGACGTGGTCGGTCCCCGAGGCGAGCGCCTGCTGCACCCGCGAGGAGTTGAGCAGCCACTCCGGTCCCTCGTGCCCCAGCGCGACGGCCTCCGCCCGCCGGCCGGGGTCCGTCGTGACGACGTGCACGCGCTCGAACCGCCCGCGCTCGTTCGTCACCGCGACGAACCCCCACGTCGCCATCCGCGGGACCACCACCTCGGCGAGCGCGTCGACGGCGTGCCCGTACTCCAGGTGGCGCGTGAGCTCGTCCGTCACCGCCGAGAGCAGCGCCAGCCGCTCGCCCGTCTGCCGCGCGAGCGTCAGCTCGGTCTCGCGCACCGCGTCCCCGACCGCGCGCGCGGTGACGTCCACCTGCACGCCGACCCGGTGTGTGACGCGCCCGTCGTCGTCGCGGACGTGCGTGACGACGAGCTGGTTCCAGAACTCGCTGCCGTCCTTGCGGGCGTTGAGCAGCAGCTCGACGTGGTCCTCGCCCGCCTCGAGCGCGGCGCGCAGGCGCGCGAGGGCGTCCCGGTCCGTGCGCGGGGTCTGCAGGAAGCGGCAGTTGCGCCCGCGGACGTCCTCGGGCGCCCACCCGGTCAGCCGCGTGAAGGCGGCGTTCGTCCAGACGACGGGCTCGTCCGGCTGCGACGGGTCGGTCAGCACCATGGCGAGCGTCTGGTCGACCAGCACGCGCCGGGCGAGGTCGCCCGTGAGGACGTCCTCGAGGACGGTCGGCGGCAGGGGCAGCGCGTCGGGGGCGCTCACGGCGCGACCGCTCGCGGCACCGGCCCCTCGGCCCGTGCCGGGGTGTGCGGCGCCGCCGCGTACAGCACCGCACCGGCCGCGTAGACGACGGCCAGCGCGACGAACACCGGGCGGGACCAGCCGCTGTCCGGCAGCGTCACCGCGGCGAGCGCGGCCGCGCCGACGAACGCGGCGTTGTAGAGCACGTCGTAGAGCGAGAACGCGCGGCCGCGGTACGCGTCGACGGTGTCGCGCTGCACGATCGTGTCGACCGCGATCTTCGCCCCCTGCGCGGCGAGGCCCAGCGCGAGCGCACCCGCGAGCACGGCCCACCGCTCGACCGTCACGGCGAGCAGCAGCTGGCTGACCACCGCCAGGCCCAGGCACAGCACGATCCAGCGGTGCGGACCGGTGCGCGGGCTGAGCACCGGCGTCAGCACGACCGCGAGGGCGAAGCCGACGCCGCTGACGGCGAGCACGGTGCCGAACGTGCGCAGGCCGGCGTCGACGTCCGCGGGGTCGGAGAGCAGGTTGCGGGAGATGAGGATGCTGGCGATGAACACGGCGCCGTAGCAGAAGCGGTGCAGCGCCATGATGCCGAGCGCCTGCGCGGGCGTGCGCCGGGCCACGAGCCACCGCGCACCGGCGACGAGGCCGCGGGCGAGGTCGACGAGCGCGGCGCGCACGTCCGACCGGGCGGCGCGCTCGTCGGGGCCGAGCTGGTCCGGACGCAGGCGCGTCGCGAGCGCCGACGCGCAGGCCATGACCGCCGCCGCGACGAGCAGCGAGATCGCGTCGCGCAGCCTGCCCGTCGGCAGGACGAGCCCGAGGACGAACCCGAGGGCACCGCCGACGCCGGCGGCCGCGGCGCCGAGCGTCGGGGTCAGGGAGTTGGCCGTCAGCAGGAGGGGCCCGTCGACGACCTTCGGCAGCGACGCCGACAGCGCGGCGAGCAGGAACCGGTTGACCGACAGCGTGACGAGCGCCAGCACGTACACCGCGGGCGTCACGCCGCTGGTGAGCATCACCACGGCGATCGTCAGCGTCAGCGCGACCCGCACGAGGTTGCCCCACAGCAGCACCTGCCGGCGCCGCCACCGGTCCAGCAGCACGCCCGCCCACGGTCCGACGATCGTGAACGGCAGCAGCAGCACCGCGAACGCGGCCGCGACACCCGTGGCGGTGCTCGCGTTCTCCGGCGAGAAGAAGAACAGGGTCGCGAGGCCGACCTGGAACATGCCGTCTGACGTCTGGCTGACCAGACGGACGGCGAACAGGCGCCGGAAGCCGCGCAGCGGCCAGAGCGCCCGGAGGTCGGAGATCACCTGCACGCGGGACAGGCTATGCCCGGGGCGGCCCTCGGTCCGTGCTCGGCGGGGGCCGGCCGTCGGGCTACGCTGCCCGGCAGCCGTGGACGGAGGACGACGTGGACAGGGACGAGCGGGACGAGGTCGACCTCGTCGCGGAGCTGCGCGAGGCCGTCGAGCGGCGCGTGCCGGACGACGTGATGGTGCGGGAGACGGACGACGGCTTCGCCGTGGGGTTCCGCCACCCGTTCGAGGACCGCATCGGGAGCACGCAGGGCCAGGTGCGCTCGTGGGCGATGGTCCGCTGCGACCCGGCGACCATGACGCTGCGCATCGAGGACATGCGCTTCAGCGCCGGCACCGACCGCCTGACGGGCAAGGTCGGCGTCGCCGGCTTCCGCGGGCGGGAGAACGCCGTGCGGTCCGTGGCCGTGTACGCCCCGGGCCCCGACGGCGAGCCGGTGCTCGTCGAGCGGCAGGTGCAGCGCACCTCCACGCTGCACGGGGCCGTGCGCGGACCGGCGGCGGAGCTGGGGTGGCACGAGAAGCAGCCGCTCTCCGCGACCGTCGGCAAGGTCGTCGGCGCGATCGCCGGGGCGGGGGCGCTCCTCACCCTCGTCGTGCTGGGGGTGCTGGCGCTCACCGGCCGGCTGGGCTGACGGCGCCCCGGCGCTCCCGTGGCCGGCGCGACGGCCGTCAGTCGGCCGTCATGCCCCCGAGCACCGCGGTGAACTCCGGACCGACGACCGGCAGCTGGTCCGCCGTGCACACGGCCGTGAGGACGACCACCGCGGTCGTCCCGTTCTCCTGCACCGCCCCGAGCAACCCGTCGAGCTGGCGCAGGTCGTAGCGCACACCGTCGACCTCCGCCTGCCCGGCCAGCAGCTGGGTGAGCCCCGGCGCGGGCCCGTCCGTGCCCGTCGTCGTCAGGCGCAGGCGCTCGGCCGTCCCCGTCTGCCGGGCGAGCCGCAGCGCGGCCTCGTCGGCGACCCGCTCGAGCGGCGCACCCGCGGGCAGCAGCGTGCGGCGCACGCTCATCAGCGGCGTGTACCCGCCACCCAGGCCCGCGCGCCCGACCAGCAGCTCGACCCCCTCCACCCCGACCGCGCCGGGGTCCAGGGGCCGCCACAGGTCGTTGGGCCACCGCAGCGTCACCATCTCCGTCACCACCAGCTCGCGATCTCGTCGGCCAGCTTCTGCCCCGTCTCGACGACCTCCGCCGGGTCGATCACGATTCCGACGGAGAGCTCACCGCCCAGACCGAACGCCGCGCCGCCGCTGACGCCCATGCGCCACTTGCCGTCCTCCATGCCGAACTGCACGGAGCCACCGGCACCGGCGCCGGCCCAGCCCTCGGCTCCCGCGCTGATCCCGATGCCGCCGAGCGTGGCCTCGCCTTCCACCGAGACCTTCGCTCCGGCGAGCGCCTCGCCGCTGAGTTCGACGCCGTCCGTCGTGAACTGCGCCTCACCCCTCGCGTAGGCGCCCACCTGCGCAGTGCCGCCCAGGTGCGCGTCCGCCCAGTCGTTGCGGTAGCCGACCCGGCCCTCCGCCTTCGCGACGTTCGCCTCGGCGTTGGCAGCGGCGTGGAACCCCTTGCTGTTCGACCACGACGCGGACCCGGTGGCCTCGGCGGACAGGACGGACACGCTGCCGTTGCCGTACACCTGCGCGCCCCCGCCGAGGGGGCGCGTGAAGCTGCCCTGCGTCCGCCACACCCAGGCGGCACCGTGCACGGACGCGAGCACCGCGGAGAGGCCGAGCTCCGGCGGTCCGCTCGGCCCCGGCGCCCAGGACGGGCCGTCGCCGAAGTGCTTCTTCCACTGGTCGCTCTTCGCCGAGCCCCACGACCAGCTGCCCTCCGCGCCCGGGCCCTCGGAGCCGCCCTGCGTCATCGTGCCGCCGCCGACCTCGACGAGCGCCATGATCGCGGTGTGCCCGGACTCGTCCAGCGCCGTGCGTGCGTCCTCGAGGATCTCGCGCGCCTCGCGGCGGTCGGCCTCACCGCTGTCGACGAACACCGGGTGCATGCCCCCGCCGTGCTGCGCGAAGCGCACTGCGGCCTCCTGGTAGTCGGCGCGGGCACGCGCGGTGCGCTCCTCGCCGCGGTTCCACCGGTCGATCGCGTCCTGCGCCTTGTCCTGCGCGCTCGTGATCGCGTCGGCGTGCGCCTCGAGGGCGGTCGCCGCGTCGGCGAGCAGGTCGGACGCCGTGAACCAGACCCCCGGCACGGGGCCGAACGACCCCCAGAACGCGTCCGCTCCCTCGCCGGTCCAGGACGGCGCACGCAGGGCCTTGAGCTGGTCACCGGTGTCCGACAGCCGCGTCGACCAGGACCGCAGCGTCGCGGCGGCCCCGCGCACGTCGCCCGCGACCCCCGGGACGAGGGCGACCGGGTCGTCGGACTCGCCGAGCTCGGCGCTCGCGGGCGCCGTCACCGCGACTGGTCCAGGTGCGCGTCGAACGCGGGCAGGCGCAGCGCGTCGACGGCGGACGAGGCGCCGTCGTCCGCGGAGCAGTAGAGGCGCGACGCCTCACGCAGCTGGTCCGCGTGCTGCCCCAGGTTCGCCACCAGGGCGTTGAGGACGTCCGAGGTGAACTGGCAGAACTGCGGCAGCGCCTGCGCGAGCTCGACGTGCCCGGTCGACTCGGCACCCGTGCCCGCGGTCGGCAGCGCCGGGCAGCCGTACTCGGCCCCCACGCCGTCCAGCGCGTCGGCGAGGGCGCCGACCTCCTGCGCGCTCACCGAGATCGACACGTTCATCGCACCCCTCCCGCCCGGACCGGTCCCGTCAGGACCCGTCCGTCATCGGCTGGTCGTCCACCTGGACGTCGAAGTCGACGGTGTCGCCCGACACCTCGGTCGCGGTCACCGTGACGCCGTACCGCTCCTCGCCGGCCGTCAGGACGCACCGCGTCGTGGCGTCCACCCGGGCGTCGAGCTGGTCGTCGCACTCCACGTCGTCGGGGGCGACGCCGACGGACTCCTCGAGGGCGCTGCTGACCTGCGTCGCGAGCTTCTCCGGCTCCACGCCCGGGCCGAGGTCCACGTCCGCGGAGACCGTGCAGGCCGCGAGGGCCGGCATCACGAGGACGGCGGCGAGGGCGGGACGGAGGCGCACCAGGGCATGCTGCCACGGGTGCCGCAGGCGCCGCCCGACCTGCTCGCGGGTGACACCCGACCGGAGCAGCGCCACGCCGCACCCGGACCTGCCACCCCGCGCTGCCGCACGACCGGGTGTGCAGCGTCGGTCACGCGTGACAGGACGGACGCTGCACACCGACGGTCAGGGACGGGGCAGGGGGCAGGCCGGGGAGCAGGGAGTGGGACGGGGGCGCCAGCCGCGGGACGCGAGGGCGCGGGCGACCTGGACGGCCGCGGCGCAGGGCGTCGCGACCACGTGCCGCCAGCGGAACCGCAGCGTCACGTCCGCGCGGTCCAGCAGGACCGCGTTGTCGCGCCACACGTCGTCGTCGGTCGTGCCCGACGGGTGCGCGAGCCGGCCGTCGAGCTCGACGCGCACACCCAGGCCCACGTAGACGCGGTCCGCGCGTATCCACGTCCCGCCGACGCGCTCGCGCACCTGGGCCGCCGACCGGGGGAGCCCGTGCCGACGCTCGACGTCGCGGTCGTAGCGTCGCTCGAGCGGCGACTCGACCCCGGCCCGCACGTCCTCGACGACGTCCCGCAGCAGCGCCCGGTGCCGCAGCGCGGTACGCGCCTGCGCGGCCCGGGCGACGGCCCACGGGTGCACGCCCGCACGCACCGCGTCGCAGAGCAGGCCCACCACGTCGTCCTCCGTGAGTGCGTCGTGCACCAGGTCGAGCACCGTGGCCTCGCGCGTCGTCGCGGGCAGGCGCCCGCAGACCGGCGGCATGCGGCGCCGACGCCGGACGACCACGCCCGCGTGCGGTCGTACGTACCGTTCGACGGGCACGCTCACGACGACCTGCGTTCCGGGCCGCCGCACGATGCCGTGGACGTACGCCGCCGAGACGTGCGAGAGCGCCGCACCGGGACCCGCCGCCACGAGCGCCGCGCGCGCGGACTGGCGCCACGTCGGCGGTCCGGACTGCAGCAGCACGACGCCACGGTGCAACCGCTGCCACTCGCCGGACGCCACGCGGCGTGCGACGCGCCCCCGGCTCGTGCCCGCGCGGACGAGCTCGTCCGTCGTCACGACGCCGTCGCGCCGCAGCACCGCCGTGCGCACCGGCTCGGGCAGCCCGGCGACGCCCGGCAGCCGTGCCACGTCCACGGGCGCCCGCCCGCCGTCGTCCCACCGCACCCCGCCACCATGCCGACGCCCGGGGCCGCGGGACGCCACCGACCCCCTCCTGTGGACGAGCTTGACGGTCCGTGTGCAGCGTTCGTCGCGCCGGACGGGACGAACGCTGCACACTGCGGACGTGGTGGGGCCGGGGAACGGGCGAGGGCCCGACGAGCACGTGCTCGTCGGGCCCTCGGCCTCCGCTGCGCTCCGGATCAGCGCTCCACGCCTGTGGTCGCGCCGATCCTGCGCTCCGCTACGCGCGGGTGCCTCACTCGGCTCGACCCCCACGCTCCGCTGCGCTCCGGATCAGCGCTCCACGCCTGTGGTCGCGCCGGTCCTGCGCTCCGCTACGCGCGGGTGCCTCGCTCCGCTCGACCCCCACGCTCCGCTGCGCTCCGGATCAGCGCTCCACCTCACCGCGGATGAAGGCCTCCAGCTGGGCACGGCCCTTCTGGTCCTCCATCTGCACCGGCGGGGACTTCATGAAGTACGTCGACGCCGACAGGATCGGGCCGCCGATGCCGCGGTCCTTCGCGATCTTCGCCGCGCGCAGGGCGTCGATGATGACGCCGGCCGAGTTCGGGGAGTCCCAGACCTCGAGCTTGTACTCGAGGTTCAGCGGGACGTCGCCGAACGCGCGGCCCTCGAGGCGTACGTACGCCCACTTGCGGTCGTCGAGCCACGCGACGTAGTCCGACGGGCCGATGTGGACGTTGCGGTCGTCCTTCTTGCCGGCCAGCGGGCCGTCGTCGAGGTTCGACGTGACGGCCTGCGTCTTCGAGACCTTCTTGGACTCCAGGCGCTCGCGCTCGAGCATGTTCTTGAAGTCCATGTTGCCGCCGACGTTCAGCTGGTACGTGCGGTCCAGGACCACGCCGCGGTCCTCGAACAGACGGGCGAGCACGCGGTGCGTGATCGTCGCGCCGACCTGCGACTTGATGTCGTCGCCGACGATCGGCACGCCGGCGGCCTCGAACTTCGCGGCCCACTCCGGGTCGGACGCGATGAACACGGGCAGCGCGTTGACGAACGCGACGCCGGCGTCGATCGCGGCCTGCGCGTAGAACTTCGCCGCGTCCTCGGACCCGACGGGCAGGTAGCAGACGAGCACGTCGACCTGCGCCTCGCGCAGCGTGGCGACGACGTCGACGGGCTCGGCGTCCGACTCCTCGATGGTCTGCGAGTAGTACTTGCCGAGGCCGTCCAGCGTGTGGCCGCGCAGCACCGGCACGCCCAGCGGCGGGACGTCGGAGATCTTGATGGTGTTGTTCTCCGAGTTGAAGATCGCCTCGGAGAGGTCGAAGCCGACCTTCTTCGCGTCGACGTCGAACGCGGCGACGAACTCGATGTCGCGCACGTGGTAGTCGCCGAACTGCACGTGCATGAGGCCCGGGACCTTCGCCTGCGGGTCGGCGTCGCGGTAGTACTGCACGCCCTGGACCAGCGATGCGGCGCAGTTGCCGACGCCGACGATGGCGACGCGGATGGAGGTCATCCTCGCTCCTTCTCGGTGTGCGCCTCGGTGGATCCCTCGGCGTCGTCAGTGGCGAGGGCCGGCCGGCCCTCGCTCTCGGTGCGGGCGCGGCGGACGCCGCGCTCGTTGTCGATGAGGCCGTCCAGCCAGCGGACCTCGCGCTCGACCTGCTCGAGGCCGTGGCGCTGGAGCTCGAGCGTGTACTCGTCCATGCGCTCGCGGGTGCGGTTGAACGACTGGCGGATCGTCTCGAGCCGCTCGGTCAGGCGGGTGCGGCGGCCCTCGAGGATGCGCAGCCGCGTCTCGGCGTCCGTCTGGCCGAAGAACGCGAAGCGCACGTCGAAGTTCTCGTCCTCCCACGCCGACGGCCCGGCGGACGCGAGCACCTGCTGCAGGTGCTCCTTGCCCTCGCCGGTGAGCTGGTAGACGATCCGGGCGCGCTTCGTCGCGACGGGGCGCTCGACCGGCGCGTCGTTGCCGACGATCCAGCCCTTCGCGGCCAGCGCCTTGAGGGCGGGGTAGAGCGACCCGTAGGACAGCGCGCGGAACGAGCCGAGCACCAGGTTGAGCCGCTTGCGCAGCTCGTACCCGTGCATGGGCGACTCGGCGAGCAGGCCGAGGATCGCCGGCTCGAGCACGTCGGAACGTCCGCGCACGTCACCCTCCTCCCGCTCGCATCGGCACCGGTCGTCGGTGCCGATGTATCAACTCGATACATCCGGAGAATAGGTCGGCGGGACGGGTCGGGACAACCGGGACGGGCGCACCGACCCCGGCGCGCGTCGGCGGGGACCGTTCGGGGCCGGTGGCGATCATGTGAAGGCACGCCGCGAACCGGAACATCCCGGGCGCCGACCGGGCGACCGCCCCAGGTCGTTCGTCCATACTGAGCCCGGCGCGGTCCCCGCCGTCGGTCGCGACGGGGGACGGCGCCGGACCAGTCGTCGACGGAAGGCCTGGAGTTGGCAGCCTCGAACCGCCGTGCGGCGCCCCCGCGCGCCCGGCGCGCGACGCGTCGCCCCACCACGGAGGCCGGCAAGCGCCGCTTCTGGGACTACCCCCGGTCGGGGTACACGGGCCTGCACCGCTGGCTGCCCTCGTGGCGCGTCGTGCTCGGCACCGTCATCGGCGGCATCTTCCTCGTGCTCGGCGCGGGGGTCGCCGCCTTCTCGCTGGTCCAGCCGCCGGACCCCCTCGACGAGGTCGAGTTCGAGACGACGACCGTCTACTTCGCGGGCGCGAACCCGGGGGAGCCGGGGCCCGTCATGGGGCAGTTCGCGAAGCAGAAGCGCGAGATCGTCGACTACGAGACGCTGCCCGACCACATCGGCAAGGCCGTCGCGGCCGGCGAGGACAAGACGTTCTTCTCCAACCGCGGCATCTCGATCACGGGCATGGCCCGCGCGTTCCTCAACAACGTGCAGGGCAAGCCGACGCAGGGCGGGTCGACGCTGACGCAGCAGTACGTCGAGCGGTACTACCAGAACACCACCACGGACTACCTGGGCAAGGCGAAGGAAGCGATCCTCGCCATCAAGATCACCCAGCGCGAGTCCAAGGAACAGATCATGGGCCGCTACCTGAACACGATCTACTTCGGTCGTGACTCGTACGGCATCCAGGCCGCGGCGCAGTCGTACTTCGGCAAGAACGCGGCCGACCTGACGGTCTCCGAGGCCGCGCTGCTCGCGGCCGTCATCCCGTCCCCGAACAACTGGGACCCCGCCAACAGCCCGGAGAAGGCGGAGCAGCGCTGGGGCCTCGTGCTCGACTCGATGGTCGACTCGGGATGGCTGACCGCGGCGGACCGCGCCGCCCAGGTGTTCCCCGCCACCGTGCCGTACGCGCGCGGCGAGACGTTCCGGGGCCCCAACGGGCACCTGCTCAAGATGGTCGAGGACGAGCTGCTCGCCACGAAGCTGTGGCGCGAGGACGAGCTGCGCACCAAGGGCCTGTCGATCGTCACGACGATCGACCCGGCGCTCCAGCAGGCGGCCGTGGCGTCGGCGGACGCGCTGCGCAGCGGCGGGCTGTCGGAGGGCGAGGTGCCCAACGAGCGGCTGCGGGTGTCGATCGTGTCGGTCGACCCGGCGACGGGAGCGATCGTCTCGCTCTACGGCGGCCCGGACTACCTCGCGGACGCGCGGAACACCGCGACGTTCGACCGGATCCAGGCGGGCTCCACCTTCAAGCCCTTCACGCTGGTCGCCGCTCTCGAGCAGGGCATCGGTCTCAGCAACCGGTACAGCGGCCACTCGCCGCAGGAGTTCGACATCGGCGAGGGCGAGCCGTGGCGCGTCCAGAACTTCGGCAACGACTCGTTCGGGTCGATCGACCTCGCGACCGCCACCGCGCACTCGGTCAACACCGTGTACGCGGAGCTCAACCTCGAGGTCGGGCCCGACAAGACCGCCGAGGTCGCCAAGCGCGCCGGCCTCACGACGGAGCCGCAGGTGCTGGCGTCCAACGTGCTCGGCTCCGACGACGTGTACCCGCTGGACATGGCCAACGCCTACGCCACGTTCGCCGCGCAGGGCGTGCGCCACGACCCGCACATCGTGGCGAGCGTCACCAACACCGACGGCTCGGTCGCGTACACCGCCGACACGACCGGTCAGCCCACGTTCGACCCGGCCGTCATGGCCGACGCCACGTACGCGATGACGCGCGTCGTGGAGGAGGGCTCCGCGGAGGGGTGGGTGTCGCCCCTGGGCCGGCCGATCGCCGGCAAGACGGGTACGTCGAGCCTCAACAAGTCCGCCTGGTTCGTCGGGTACGTGCCGCAGCTGGCGACGGCCGTCGCCCTGTCGCAGGACGCGGTCGACGGCAAGGGCAAGGACTCCATCTCGGAGTTCGGGTACTCCGCGGGCGGACGTCGCCTGACGGAGATCACCGGCGGCACGTACCCCGCGGCGCTGTGGGCGCACTACATGGGGCAGGTCTTCGCCCAGCCGCGGTACGCCGAGGTCGTCGACTTCCCGGCGCGCGCGAACGTCGGCCGCAAGCCGACCGCGACGGCGACGCCGACGCCGACCGAGACGGCCGCGCCGGAGCCGACCCAGGAGGCTCCCGCCGAGGTCCAGGTGCCCGGTGGGCTGGCGGGCCGCCGCGAGGCGGACGCGGTCGGGGCCCTGCAGGGGGCGAACCTCGTCGCCAGCGTGACGTACGAGAGCTCGGCGGACGTCGACAGGGGACGGGTCATCCGCGTCCAGCCCGGTGAGGGCAGCACCGTGCCGACGGGCTCGACGGTGACGATCGTGGTCTCCAGCGGTCCGCCGCCGCAGCCGACGCAGGCACCGCCGCCCCCGCCGGAGCCCACGCAGCCGGCGGAGCCGCAGCCCACGCAGACGGCCGGTGCCGGCGACGGCGGCGGCGGAGCCGGTGGCGGCCAGGGCGGCGGCGGTGAGGGCGGCGGTCAGGGCACCGGCCAGAGCGGCTGACGTCGCGCCCGGGTGACCGGGTTCGGACCTGGCGTCCGGACCCGGTAGGCTGGGCCGCTGCCGTCCCTCGCGGACGGTTCCGTGCGCCCTCTCCCCGGCTCGGGGCGGGGGTGCGCAGACGCACGAGACCCTCCTGTCACGGACCGACCGTGACCGCGAAGACCAGAGGAGGTGGGTATGAGCCTGCGTCAGTACGAGATCATGATCATCCTCGACCCCGAGATCGAGGAGCGCACCGTCGCCCCGTCGCTCGACAAGTACCTGACGGTCGTCAAGACCGAGGGTGGCACCGTCGACAAGGTGGACGTGTGGGGCCGTCGTCGCCTCGCGTACGACATCAAGAAGAAGGCCGAGGGCATCTACGCCGTCGTCGACTTCACCGCGACGCCCGCGACCGCCAAGGAGCTCGACCGCCAGCTCGGCCTCAACGAGGTCGTCCTGCGCACCAAGGTCCTGCGCCGCGAGGCCTGAGCCCGCGTGTGGGTGCCCGGCCCTAGGGTCCGGGCAGCACCCCACCCGTGCGGCACAGCCGCAGTCGATCCGTCGGAACGAGCGAGGAGGCCGCCATGGCCGGTGAGACCACCATCACGGTGATCGGGAACCTGACCGGGGACCCGGAGCTGCGCTTCACCCCGTCCGGGGCCGCGGTCGCGAACTTCACCGTCGCGTCCACGCCGCGCACGTTCGACCGCCAGAGCAACGAGTGGAAGGACGGCGAGACGCTGTTCCTGCGCTGCTCGATCTGGCGCGAGGCGGCCGAGTCCGTCGCCGAGTCCCTCACCAAGGGCACCCGCGTCATCGTGACCGGGCGGCTCGTGCAGCGCTCCTACGAGACCCGCGAGGGCGAGAAGCGCACCGTGTACGAGCTGCAGGTCGACGAGGTCGGCCCGTCGCTGCGCTACGCCACGGCCAAGGTCACCCGGACCCAGCGGTCCGGCGGTGGCGGCGGCTTCGGCGGCGGCGGCGGCGGTGGGTTCGGCGGCGGTGGCGGCGGCTACGGGGGCGGCCAGTCGTCCTCCGCCGGCCAGGCCGACGACCCGTGGGCCACGCCCGCGGGCGGGTCCTCCGGCGGCGGCTACTCCGACGAGCCCCCGTTCTGATCGGCGCTCGCACCACCTGAAGACGCACATCCCCGAGCACGGCAACGCTCGGGGCTCCACAGACAAGGAGCACCACGATGGCCAAGCCCGTCGTCCGCAAGCCCAAGAAGAAGCAGAACCCCCTGAAGGCCGCCAAGATCGAGACGGTCGACTACAAGGACACGGCTCTGCTCCGCAAGTTCATCTCCGACCGCGGCAAGATCCGCGCCCGTCGCGTCACCGGCGTGTCGGTGCAGGAGCAGCGCGCGATCGCCCGCGCCGTCAAGAACGCCCGCGAGATGGCCCTGCTGCCGTACTCGTCGTCGGCCCGCTGAGGAAGGGGAGACTCATGGCGAAGATCATCCTGACCCACGAGGTCACCGGCCTCGGTGCCCCCGGCGACGTCGTCGAGGTGAAGGACGGGTACGCCCGCAACTACCTCGTCCCGCGCAACCTGGCCACGCCGTGGACCAAGGGCGCCGAGAAGGACGTCACCGCGATCCGCAAGGCCCGCAAGGCCCGCGAGATCGCGTCCCTCGACGACGCCCGTGCCATCCGCGACTCGCTCCAGGCGAACGCGGTCACGGTCACGGCGAAGTCCGGCGAGTCCGGCCGCCTGTTCGGTGCCGTCACCACGGCCGAGATCGCCGAGGCGATCAAGGCCGCCGGTGCCCCGGCCGTCGACAAGCGCAAGATCGAGGTCTCGCAGGCGATCAAGTCGCTCGGCGAGTACAAGGTGCAGGTCCGCCTGCACCCCGAGGTCTCGGCCACGGTGACCGTCAAGGTCGTCGGCGCCTGACCTGCCGCGCCTGACCTCCTCGAGGTGGTACGAGGCCCCGTCCCGGTCCGTCCGGGGCGGGGCCTCGTCGCGTCCGGAGCGCGGTGCCTCCTCCGTCCCCAGGACGAGGACGACATCGGCCGCCGGACGGTGCCCCTGTGCCCCTGGCCGTCGCTAGCGTCAGCCACCGGACGACGGAGGACGGACGAGGAGGTCGGCATGGCCGACGACAGCAACGGTGCCGAGCGCGACGGCGCGCAGACCGGTGGGGACTGGAACGCGCAGGGCGCCGGCGCGGCGTTCCTGCCGATCGGGATCGTGTTCCTGGTGCTCGGGCTGACCCAGGAGGGCAGCTCGTCGTTCACCGCGATCGGGATCGTCTTCCTGGCGCTCGGTCTCGGTGCGACCGGGTCGTGGTGGGTCAGCACGCGTCCGGCGGCGCCGGCGGACCGTCGACGCCGTGGCGACGGGGGCGGGTCCGACGGTGGCGCGGCAGGCGCGGGGTCCTCCGGCGACGGCCGTGACGGGCACGACGGCGGTTCCGGCGGCCATGGCGGCGGCTGGGGCGGCGACGGCGGCTCCGACGGCGGGGGCGGCGGCGGCGGAGACTGACGCGGGCGGACGCCGCGGCGCACCGGCCGCGACTCACGGGCCGCAGGGGCGGGAGCGTCTACGCGCCCGTGACCATCCACGCCGTGCCCCGCGCACGCCATCCGGTGGTCACGGCCCGTGACGCCATGAAGAGGACCGCGAACGCCGCCCACAGCCACGCGAGTCCCGCGGCCCCCGGGGGCGCCCACGCGTGCACGGCGAGCGCGGCGGGCACGTAGACGACGAGGGTCGCGACGCCGGCCCAGGCGAGGAACGGGCCGTCACCCGCGCCGATGAGCACCCCGTCCAGGACGAACACCCAGCCCGCCATGGGCAGCGCGACGGCGGCGACGACGAGGCCGACGACGGCGGCCCGCCGCACGTCGGGGTCGGTGGTGAACAGGCGCACGTACACCGGCGCGAGGACGCCGACGAGCAGACCCATGATCGCCCCCGCCGCGACGCCCCACTGCAGCGTGCGGCGCAGGAGCGCGCGCGTGCGGGGCACGTCCCCCGCGCCGAGCGCGTGCCCGACCAGCGCCTGGGCGGCGATCGCGAGGGCGTCGAGCGCGAACGCGGTCAGCCCCCAGACCGCGTTGACGACCTGGTGCCCGGCCAGGGCCGTGGCACCGAGGCCGGTCGCGACCCACACCGTGAGCAGGATCGCGAGCCGCAGCGTGGCCGTGCGCACGAGCAGCGGGACGCCGGCGCGTGCGTTCGCGAGGATGCCGCCCGCTGCCGGGCGCAGGTCCGCGCCCGCGGCGCGCGCCCCGCGCACGACGACCACGACGAGCGCGACCGCCATCCCGAGCTGCGCGACGGCGGTCCCGAGGCCGGAGCCCGCGATGCCCATGCCGGCGCCGTAGACGAGCACGGCGTTGAGCACGGCGTTGGCGACGGCGCCCGACGCCGCGACGACCAGGGGCGTGCGGGTGTCCTGCAGGCCGCGCAGCGCGCCCGTGGCCGCGAGGACGAGCAGCATGCCGGGCAGGCCGGGGGTGGACCAGCGCAGGTACGCGACGGCCTGCTCGAGGACGCCGCCCGTGGCGCCGAGCGCGGCGAGCAGCCACGGCGCGACGAGCCAGGCGGCCGCTGCGAGCACGAGGCCCAGCCCGAGACCGAGCCAGAGCCCGTCCACACCCGTCTGCATGGCGCCGCGGGCGTCACCGGCGCCGAGGCGCCGGGCGACGGCGGCGGTCGTGGCGTAGGCGAGGAAGACGCAGAGTCCGACGAGCGTGACGAGCACGGTCGAGGCGAGCGCGAGGCCGGCGAGGGCGTCCGTGCCCAGGTGGCCGACGATCGCGGAGTCGACGAGGACGAACAGCGGCTCGGCGACGAGGGCGCCGAGGGCGGGGACGGCGAGGGCGACGATCTGCCGGTCCACACCCGACGGTCGGGCCGCCGGCGACGGGTCGGGGGACGGCTGGGCGGGGGAGTGTGACGCGCGCTCGTCGTCCGCGTGCCGGTTCAGGCGTCCGCCAGGTGGATACGAGACGAACGAATTCCGATCCACAGCACGTGCACAGCGTATGCGCCGGTGGGAGGCGCCGTCCGGACTCGTCCTCGATGTTGTCCACAGGACTGTCCCCATCCTGTGCACACAGGGTCCGGGCGTGAGTCCACAGGCTGTCCACCGGTGCGTGCACAGCGCCGTTTGGGGAGCCGCGGCGCGCCCCCTAGTCTCGCGAGGACAGGTGGCACCGGTGCGCCCGCGCGGCGTGCCGTGCGGCCCCGAGCACTGTCAGCGGCTCCGTGTAGAACAGGCGTTCGACCGGGTGGGACGAGCGAAGAGTGGGTGACAGGTGACCATCGAGGACCTCGAGTACGGCGCACCGCCGGACACGGGCAACCGCGGCGGGGGCGGCTTCGACCGCACGCCGCCGCAGGACCTCGAGGCCGAGCGCTCGGTGCTCGGCGGCATGATGATCAGCAAGGACGCCATCGCCGACGTGATCGAGCAGGTGCGGGGGACGGACTTCTACCGGCCGGCGCACGAGGCGATCTACGACGCGATCATCGACCTGTACGGCCGCGGCGAGCCGGCGGACGCGATCACGGTCTCCGACGAGCTGACCAAGCGCGGCGAGATCGGCCGCATCGGCGGAGCCGCCTACCTGCACACGCTGATCGCGTCGGTCCCCACCGCCGCGAACGCCGGCTTCTACGCGCGCATCGTGCGCGAGCGCTCCATCCTCCGGAAGCTCGTCGAGGCCGGCACCCGCATCGTCCAGCTCGGCTACGCGACCGACGGCGGCGACGTCGACGAGCTCGTCAACAACGCGCAGGCGGAGGTCTACGCGGTCACCGAGCGGCGTGCGTCGGAGGACTACCTGCCGCTGTCGGAGATCATCGGCGGCACGGTCGACGAGATCGAGGCAGCCGGCCACCGCGGCGAGGGCATGATCGGGGTGCCGACCGGCTTCTCCGACCTGGACCGCCTGACGAACGGCCTGCACCCGGGGCAGATGATCGTCATCGCCGCGCGGCCGGCCATCGGCAAGTCGACGGTGGGAATCGACATCGTCCGGTCCGCGGCCATCAAGCACAACATGGCGTCCGTCGTGTTCTCGCTCGAGATGAGCCGCAACGAGATCACGATGCGTCTGCTCTCGGCCGAGGCGCGCGTGCACCTGCAGAAGCTGCGCACGGGTGCGATGGGCGAGGAGGACTGGGCGAAGATCGCGGCGACCATGGGCCGCATCTCCGAGGCGCCGCTCTTCATCGACGACTCGCCGAACATGTCGCTGATGGAGATCCGCGCCAAGTGCCGGCGGCTCAAGCAGCGGCACGACCTCAAGCTCGTCGTCATCGACTACCTCCAGCTGATGACGTCCGGCAAGCGCGTCGAGTCCCGCCAGCAGGAGGTCTCGGAGTTCTCGCGTGCGCTCAAGCTGCTCGCCAAGGAGCTCGAGGTCCCGGTCATCGCGATCTCGCAGCTGAACCGTGGCCCCGAGCAGCGCACCGACAAGCGGCCGGCGATGAGCGACCTGCGTGAGTCAGGCAGCATCGAGCAGGACGCCGACATGGTGATCCTGCTGCACCGCGAGGACGCCTACGAGAAGGAGTCCCCGCGCGCCGGCGAGGCCGACCTGATCGTCGCGAAGCACCGTAACGGCCCGACGGACACGATCACCGTCGCGTTCCAGGGCCACTACTCGCGCTTCGTCGACATGCAGATGTAGCTGACGACCTCTGCGAGGGCGATGTCGAGCTCCCCTCTACTTCGGAAAGCCGCGACGACTTCATTGAATGCGGCGGCTGAATGAGTGGCACGTGGGCGCGCGCCGGTGTCTGGTCAGTGGAGCGGCCCTCAGTCGACCGGCAACCGGCGTACCGGACGGCGACGGACGAACACCTAGGGCACGACGACCAGGCAACGTGCCGCGACGGGCGCCCACATCGATGCGCATACTCGTCGCGAGTGCGGCGAAGTGCGAAGTGCTGGGGAGCTCGTGGCGAGGGTTGGCGAGCTTTCGCAGCTCGCACCGTTCCTGTCCCGGGTTCGGAACGCGTTTCGACGACCGGCATCACCGCGGCCCGGGCGCGCGGCAGCGGGGTGTCGATGTCCGAGCTCGAACATCGACACCCCGCTTCACCGACTGCGGCTCAGATCCCGGATCGGGAAAGATCCGCGGGTGGGTGCGCCGCACCCGACGACGACGTCGGAACTGCGGCTGCCCACCGCGGTGACGTCAGCTGAACCAGTGGAAGAAGTAGGACCGGTTGCCGGCGCGGTCGTACGACACGGAGCACGTGGTGGTGCGCTGCCCGTAGTCGTGGTGCGCGATCCGAGCCCGGTCGCAGGCCGCCTTGGTGGGGTAGTTGCCGGACCAGTGCGTCGCCGCCGACGCGGACGTCGCCCCGCCGACGAAGACGCCGGCGAGCACTCCCGCCGTCACAACTGCGCGTGCGATCTTCCGATGCATCGTGAAGCCCCCTTTGTGGTCGCGTGAAACGCGAGAATGGCATGGATCCTTGATGTCGAGCCTTCGCCTCGGTGCGCGACTCGATATGACGGCGGCCGGCTGCCGGCCACCTCGAGGATTCCAATGCCGGAACGCTATGGGGGTGCGACTCGGCCTGTCAACGGTGACCAGTCCCGAACTTCCCGGCAAGAACGTGCGCCTTTTTGCCGCGACGGGCACGAATGCGATCCCTGCCGCCGAGCCCGAGGTCCGGACCGAGCGACGCGCGGCACCGCGACTTGGCGACATGAGGTGGAGGCTTCTTTCGGCGGCGCCCCCGAAAGCCGATCGGAAAGCCCGCGGCACGGCGGCTGCGCGCGTCCACGGTGCTCGACGCCTGCACCAGGGCCGCACGCCCACCCGGGCGTGCGGCCCTCGTGCGTCAGTGCTCGACGGTCAGTGCTCGGCGATCAGTGCCCGACGGTCACGACGCCGTGCAGGTGGCGCTCAGGTTGCTCGGGCTGCCGCTGCCGAGGAAGCCGGCGGAGGTCGTCGCCCCCGCGGCGAGCTTCCCGTTCCACGACGACGAGGTGATCGTGTTGCCGGAGGCCGTGCCGTTCCACGCCTGGGTGATCGTCGCGCCGTTGATGGTCGCCCTCCAGCCGTTGATCGCGCTGGCCCCGGCCTTCACCGTCACCGTGGCCTGGTAGCCGCCCTGCCAGGAGCTCGCGACGGTCACCGTCGCGGTGCAGGCACCGGCCGGCGTCGTCGGGTTCGGCGCGGGCGTCGTGGGGTTCGGCGCCGGCGTGGTCGGGTCGGGGGCCGGCGTGGTCGGGTTCGGCGCCGGGGTGGTGGGGTCCGGCGCCGGGGTCGTGGGGTTCGGCGTCGGGTTGCCGGTGCCGCCGAAGCTCACGTCGCTGCACTGGTAGTACGGCTGGTCGAGGTGGCTCGCCTGCCAGATCGTGAAGACGACGTGGTGGCCGCGGCGGTCGCTCGGGACGGTGACGTCGGTGACGTACGGGCTCGAGGTGGGGTAGCTCCCGGTCGTCTTCACCAGCTCGAGGTCGGACCACGCGAGTGCCTTCGTCCGGGCGTCGTAGCCCTGCTTGGTGACGTAGATCTTCAGGTAGTCCGCGCCGTGGTTGGACGGGTCGTGCACGGTGAGCCGGAAGCTGTGCGGGCGGGAGGTCGTCTGCCAGGCGCCGGGGACGTCGGCCGCCGCGTAGGTCGGGTTGTTGGCGGAGCAGAGCTTGCCGTTCGGGATCACCTGCTCGTGACGGCCGCCGACGTTCTCCTGGAACATGCCGTTCCAGTTCCACATGGCGTTGGGGTTGCTCTGCCACGCGTTCCAGCACATCGGGTCCTGCGTCTGCATGGCCGGGTCGGTCCACGCCGCGCTCCAGCGGTCGTAGCAGCCGTAGATGCGCGAGGGCGGGTCGGACACGGCGCCGTGCGCCGACGCCGGTGCGGCGAGGACGGCAGAGCCCGCCACCATCGCGGCGCCGAGCGCGAGGGTGCCGGCCACCGCGGTGAGGCGGCGGAGTACTGAGGACCGTGACATGGGTGCCCCTCCGGGACGAGGTCGGTGGAGACGTACGAGGAGCACCCTTCGGCCGCGGGAGCGGGCGCGGCAACGTCCGAAACGCTTGGGGAGCCCTTGACAGCGACGACGCCCCTCGACAACCTGGCAAAGCCGCTGTGCAACAGTGGCAAAATTGCCACCCGCCTCCCCGCGCAACGGTGCGTGGGTCATCACCGGAGGTCCCATGTCGGATCGGCGATCACAGCTCGCAGCGCCCGGAGTGCCGGGCTCCTCACGCAGACCTCCGCGGGCACGGGGGCCGGTCCGGCCCGCACTCGCCACGCTGCTGGCAGGAGTCCTGTCGCTCGCCGCGGTGGGCGCCGGCCAGCAGGCGGTGGCCGCCGCCGAGGCCGAGCTCCCCCCGAGCGGCCAGACGTTCGAGCACTACCCCGCGATGAAGGACGTCTACGAGGACCACTTCTCGTTCGGCATCTTCGGCCGCGGCGAGATGGACGGCCTGGTCCACAACTACGCGTCCTACACCCCGGGCAACGAGATGAAGCCCGAGAGCACGCAGCGGGACAAGGGCGTGTTCACCTTCGACGCGGCGGAGGCGGCCTTCGCGGAGCACGCGGCGCGGAACCCCGACCTGACGTTCTACGGGCACACGCTGGCGTGGCACTCGCAGACGCCCACGTGGATGTGGGACGCGCCCCCGGCGCGGTTCGGCCAGCCCGGCACGTTCGACCGCGCCGTCGCTCTCGAGAACCTGAACACGCACATCGAGACCGTGCTGGGCCACTTCGGCGACCGGCTGGTGGCGATCGACGTGGTGAACGAGGCGGTCGGCACCGCCGACCCGGCCGACTGGCGTGCGTCCCTGGCCAAGGGCGAGGGGTGGTACCAGGCGCTGGGTCACGAGTGGGTCGAGCTCGCGTTCCTCAAGGCGGCCGAGGTGGTCGACGCGCACGGCTGGGACGTGAAGCTCACGTACAACGACTTCGGCCTGGACTCCCCGGCGAAGGCCCGCGTCGTCCACGAGATGGTCAAGGACATCAACGAGCGGTACGCCGGCACACGCCCGGGCGGCAAGCCGCTCATCGAGGTCATCGGCATGCAGGGGCACTACAACCTGGCCACCGACGTAGCGGCCGTCGAGCAGAACATCAAGCTCTTCGCGACGCTCGGGAACGTCGAGGTCCACGTGACCGAGATGGACATCGCCCTGCCGCCCGGCGAGCTGACGCCCGAGAACGAGAACAACCAGGGCGTGAAGTACGCCGAGCTCTTCCGCGTCTACCGCGACCACGCGGCCGGCCCGGCCAACACGACGGGCAACCCGAAGGTCGTCACCGCCGTGAAGCTCGCGGGTGTGCGCGACGTCCGCACCGGCTGGAAGGGCGGTGAGTTCGCCATGCCGTACGACTACGACGGCCGCGCGAAGCTCGCGCTGCTCGGCATCCTGTACCCGGACGAGTTCCTCGCCACGCACGAGTGGATCGACACCTCCGGCGGCGAGGAGCCGGCCCCGGTCCCCGGCGTCCACGTCTTCGACACCTCCGCCGGTGACCCGTGGAGCGGCGCCAACATCGTCCTCGGCGACGACGCGACGGCGTGGCCGTGGTCCACCACGGACGACGGCGAGGTCGCGTTCCGGCCCGAGCCGGGCGGCACCTACCGCTTCACCGTCAACTACACGGCCAAGGGGACGACCGCGATCCGGGTCCGCTGGCTCAAGGACAACACCAACGGCGGCTACACCACCGCCGACGGCGCGCTCGTGAACGCCCACCCGTACTCCGCGAACCAGGTCGCCACGCAGCTCCCGGCGTACTTCAACAGCGGCATGGTCAACATGGGCAGCTACGACCTGGTCAGCGAGATCACCTTCGACGGGTCGCAGCCGGCCGACGGGCTCGTCGGCAACGTCGGCATCCGCGGCGGCGGGGGAGGCAACGCCTTCACGATCAACAGGATCACGGTCGAGCGGATCTCCCCGACGGGCGACGAGCTGCTCGTGACCTGGCCGGGCGCCGTCGCGCCGCCCGCCACGCCGCCTGCGGCGCCCACGGACGTGCGGGCGACCGCCGGGGCCGGCTCCGCGACCGTGTCGTGGACCCCGCCGGCCGACGACGGCGGCAGCCCCGTCACCACCTCGACCGTCACCGCGTCGCCCGGCGGGGCGACGTGCACGACGGAGGGCACGTCCTGCGAGGTCACCGGACTGGCGGCCGGGCGCGCGCACACGTTCACGGTCGTCGCGACGAACGCCGCGGGCGACTCCGCGCCGTCGGCGCCGTCCGCGCCGGTCACGCCCTCGGCTCCGGCCGGGACGCCGCGCGCGGTGGCGCTCACCGTGTCGGGGCAGGCGCAGTGCGTCGACGGACGCCCGCGGGTCACGGTGCGGGTGCGCAACACCGAGCGCGTCCCCGTCGTCGTCGTCGCGACGACCCCGTGGTGGACGGCGGCCGGGACCGTGCTGCCGCCCGGGGCGTCCTTCGAGCGCTCGTGGACGGCACCCGGGAAGACCCTCGAGGCCGGGCACGTGAGCGTCACGGGCGTGAAGGTCGAGGCGTGGCGCGGAGCCCTCACCACCTACGAGGCCGGGCACGCGGGGGCGGCCTGCGGCTGACCCGGCAGCCGTGCGGCGGCGGGGTGCCGGTCTCCTCGGGGGCGGTGCCCCGCCGCTCACCGGGGCGGGCCGACGACCTGCTCGGGAGGCAGCGGCAGCGACCGCACGCTGCGGAACTCGCGCCGCCGCCCGTCGACCGGGTCGGTGAACGCGACCTCGGCGGCGAGGAGCTGCAGCGGCTCCCGGAAGTCGTCCACGGCGACCTCACGCACGACCGGGTACAGCGGGTCGCCCACGATCGGGATCCCCAGCCCCGCCAGGTGGACCCGCAGTTGGTGGGTGCGGCCCGTGCGCGGGCTGAGCCGGTACACCCCGTGGCCGTCGACCTCGCGCTCGAGCTCCACGCGCGTCTCGGCGTTGACCGGGGCGCCGGGCACGACCTCGGCGCGCTGGGTGCCGCGGTCCTTGCGGATGTGGTCGCGCACGACCGTCGGCAGCGGGAGGTCGGCCCGCAGCGGTGCGAGCGCCCGGTAGGTCTTGTCGACGGCGCGGCGCTCGAACCCCGTCTGGTACGCGCCCCGCCAGCGCCGCTCCGTCGTGAGCAGCAGCAGCCCCGACGTCACGCGGTCGAGCCGGTGCAGCGGCGAGAGCTCCGGCAGGTCCAGCTCCGCGCGCAGCCGGACGACGACGCTCTGCACCACGTGCCGGCCGCGGGGGATCGTCGACAGGAACGGCGGCTTGTCGACCACCACGAGCCGCTCGTCCCGGTGGACCACGTGGATCGCGCCGGGCACGACCGGCTCGTCGCGCAGGTCGCGGTGGAACCACACGTGCCGCGCGGGGGCGTACGGGTCGTCGTCGTGCAGCGGGCGGCCGTCCTCGTCGACGAAGCGCCCCTGCGCGAGCAGCCCGGCCACGTCGACGTGCCGGGGGAGGCGGTGGCGCAGCCAGGCGCCCATCGTCGGCCACGGGTCGGGGGCGGTACGGACCCGCGGCGGGGTGCACAGGTGCGCGGCGGCGAGGCCGTGACGTGCCGGGAGCGGCGAGCGGGGCGGCACCCGTCGATGGTACGAGCCCGCCCCGTGACCGCGTCGTAGGGTGACGGCCGTGACGGTCACGGCGCGGCAGGTGGTGGAGCGGATCGGCGCGCACGTCGGGGTGCCGTGGCGCGAGAGGACGGTCGACGAGTTCCTCGCCGGGGACCCGGACGCCCCGGTCCGAGGGGTCGCCGTCACCATGATGGCGACGTTCGACGTGCTGCGTGACGCCGTGGAGCGCGGGCTCGACCTCGTCGTCACGCACGAGCCGCTCTACTTCGACCACCACGGCGCCGCCGGCGCGGAGCTCGCGGCCGAGGGCGACCCGGTCTACGCGGCGAAGTCGGCCTTCGTCGCCGAGCACGGGCTCGTCGTCTTCCACCTGCACGACGTCTGGCACGACCGCCGGCCCGACGGCGTGCTCACCGGCGTCGCGCGCGCGCTCGGCTGGCTCGACGCCGAGCGCCCCGACGTGGAGGGCGTCTACGACCTGCCGCCCACGACCCTCGGCGCCCTCGCCGCGCACGTCGCGCAGGCGCTCGGCGCCCGGGCGCTGCGCTACGTCGGCGACCCCGACGCCCCCGTGCGCACCGTCGGCCTCCAGCCGGGGTTCCACGGCTTCGGCCCGAACCGCCGGCTCCTCGCCCGTCCCGACGTCGACGTGCTCGTCATCGGCGAGGGGCACGAGTGGGAGACGGGGGAGTACGCGGCGGACGCCGTGAGCGCGGGGCTGTGCGCCGGGCTCGTCGTCGTCGGGCACGTGCCGTCCGAGCAGGAGGGCATGGCGGAGGCGGCCCGGTGGCTCGCCGGTCTGGTGCCGGAGGTCCCGGTCGAGCTCGTGCCCACGGCCGACCCGTTCCGGACGGTCGTGCGCTAGCCCTCGCCCCCGCGCCGCGACGCGCCCGCCCCCGCACCGCGCGCAGGGACGACGACGGCGCCCCACCAGCGATCGGTGGGGCGCCGTCGTCGTGCCCGGCTGGAGCCGGTCGTGCCGAGCGGTCAGCTGCGGCGGGAGGTCAGGTCAGGCGCAGGCGAGGGAGCCGGCGGCCGGCGGCGTGCCGTTGCCGATGAACCCGAAGGACGTCGACTGCCCCGCAGCGACCGAGCCGTTGTACGGCGCGTTCGTCACGACGCCGCCGGACAGCACGCCGTTCCAGAGGTTCGACGACGTCACGCCGGAGGGCAGGGTGACCCGCCAGCCGTTCAGGGCGGACGAGCCCGCCCGGACCGTGACGGTGGCCTGGTAGCCGCCGCCCCAGCTGTTGGCGATGGTCAGGCTCGCGGAGCAGGCGCCGCCCGGGTTCTGCGTGGGCTGCTGGGTGGGCTGCTGCGTGGGCTGCTGGGTCGGCTGCTGGGTGGGCTGCTGAGTCGGCTGCTGGGTCGGCTGCTGCGTCGGCGTCACGCCGTTGTTCAGCGTGTTGAGGACCGCGGTGTACGCCGGCTTCTTGTTGCCCTGGCCGTCGAACAGCAGCGGGGTGCCCGAGGCTCGCCACGAGTCGGTGTCCCGCACGCCCCACACCGTGATGCCGGTGCAGCGGGCGACCGCGAGGCAGTCCGCGACGACCTTGGCGTAGGTGTCGGCCTGCGTCTGGCCCGAGCCCTCGATGTCGAGCTCGGTGATCTGGACGTCCACGCCCAGGGCCGCGAAGCTCGACAGCGTCGTGCGGTAGTTGCTCGGGTACGGGCTGCCCGAGTTGAAGTGGGACTGGAGGCCGACGCAGTCGATCGGCACGCCGCGGGCCTTGAAGTCCCGGACCATGTTGTACACGGCCTGGGTCTTGTCCCAGTTCCAGTTGTCGGTGTTGTAGTCGTTGTAGCAGAGCTTCGCGCCCGGGTCGGCGGCGCGGGCGGCGCGGAACGCGGCCTCGATCCAGTCGTTGCCGGTGCGCTGGAGGTTCGAGTCGCGGCGGGCACCACCGTTGCCGTCGGCGAACGCCTCGTTCACGACGTCCCAGGAGTGGATCTTGCCCCGGTAGTGCGTCGCGACCTGCGTGACGTGGTTGAGCATGGCCTGGCGCAGGGCGGTGCCGGACATGTTCTGCATCCAGCCGGGCTGCTGCGAGTGCCAGGCGAGCGCGTGGCCACGGACCTGCTTGCCGTTCTGCAGCGCCCAGTTGACGATCCGGTCGCCGTTGGTGAAGTTGAACTGGTTCTGCGACGGCTCCGTCGCGTCCATCTTCATCTCGTTCTCGGCCGTGATCATGTTGAACTCGCGGTTCGCGATGGTCACGTACGTCGAGTCGCTGAGCTTGTTCGCGGCGATCGCCGTGCCGAAGTAGCGGCCGCGCTCCTCGGCGGCGTCCTGCAGCGTCGAGCCGGCGGCGTGGGCGGGGACGCCCGCGACGGCGGTCACCGCGACGGTCACGACGGCGACGGCGAGCGCGCCCGCGCTGCGGGCGCCGTGACGACGCCCTCGTCCTCGTCCGAGCATGGGTGGGGTCATCATGCCTCCTCGATGAGCCGATCCCCGGATCAACCCTGAGCCGGTCGGCGGTGGTCAACTCTCGGACCTCGCGCTCCCACCGTCGATGGACGTAAACGTTATGGTTCGCGCACTTTCGGGTGTTGCGCCGAAACCGGTAGCGGCGGTGGCGCCGGACGGGCAGCGGCACCGGCGCCGAGCACCGGTCACCCGGGCGCGACCCGCGCGGGTGACACCGCGCACGGCGCACCTCTGGCACGCTGGCGGTCGAGGTGTCGCCCCCCCGGTCACGTGCCGGCCGGCGGGCGACGCTCCCGCGCAGCGGAGCCCGGGGAGGAGGGTCCATGAGCACCCCGTCGACGGACCCCGCCTCCGAAGTCCCGTGGGGGCGGTCGCCCCTGGCCGAGATCCCCGTGCCCCCTTCGCCTCCCTCGGCGGAGCGGGACAGCCGCCTGCCGTACCTGGCGCGCTGGAACGCGACCGTGGAGCAGGCGCGCCGACAGGCGGGGGAGGCCGCGCGGTGACGGCCGGGACGGTCACGGCCCCTACCCCGGCGCCGCGCCTCGCGGTGCACCTCTCACCCGGCTGCGCCCCCCGCCCGGGGGACGGTCCCGCCACGGGAGCGGGACGCGGGACACCACGCCTCACGTGTTGGACTGCGCTTACCGACAGGAGAGCCATGAAGCGCATCGCCCCGCTGCTCGTCGTGGCCGCCGCCCTCACCGTCGCCGCGTGCGGAGGCTCCGAGCCGGCCGACGAGGCCACGCCCACGACCGATCCCCGCGAGATCGCGTACATCGAGACCATGGACCAGGTGGCGGTCCGGACGCAGGAGGACTGGGACGAGGAGCACGTCCTGGCCGTCGGGTACGCCATCTGCGAGCGGCTCGCCACGGGTGACGTCGCCACGAGCGACGTGCTGCCCTGGGTCATCTCGGAGTACGGCGCGGAGGACTCGGCCGCCGTCGCCGCGGCGACCCAGGCGCCGCGGCACCTCTGCGCCGAGGGCTGACCGCGGCCTGCCTCAGCCCGCCGGGTAGCCGGCCACCGCGCGCAGGAGGTCGGCGGCCCGCGTGTACTCCCCGACGAGCAGAGCGTGCTCGGCGTCCGCGAGGTCGGCGGCCCAGCCCTCGGGGGCGTCGGCGCCCGCCTCGACGACGTGCCGCTGCGCGACGTCGCGCAGCACCGAGACGACGGCGTCCATCTGCTGCCACGTCGGCTCGTCGCTCGCGGACAGCCGCTCGACGGCCCGGCCCAGGACCCGCAGCACGAGCCGCTCGTTCCCGACGGCACCGGTCTCGGTCCACCGGCCCCGCGCCAGGGCGGTGTCGATGTCACCGACCGCACGCCGCACGGAGCGGTCGCGCGAGGACTCGAGCTCACCGCGGAGGGCCTCGAGCCGCGCCTGCGCGGAGTCGGTGCGCAGGCCCCACCCGAACGGCAGCTCGGGGTCGTAGTCCGCGTCGCCGACGTTGATCGGCTCCTGCTCCTGCGTCCGCGGCCACGTCATGCCGAGGCGCCCGGTGAAGGGGGCGTCGCCGAACAGCACGTCCGCGACGCCGGCGCCCTCGGAGCCCGGCAGCCACGACGCGACGAGCGCGTCGATCTGCCCCGCCGGGTCGGCCACGACGTTCGGCCGTCCCGTGACGAGCAGCACGACGCACGTCTCGACCGCGGAGCAGACCTTGTCCACGACCGCCTGGTCGCCGGGCGTGAGCGTGAGCTGCTTGTCCGGCTCGCGCGGCACGCCGCCGTCCGACGGGTCCCACGGCCAGCCCGGCCCGCCGACGTCGCCGTAGCCCTCGGCGTACGGCGTCTCCCCGACGACGACCACACCGGTGTCGACGCCCTCGATCGGCGCGGAGGCGTCCGCGCTGAAGGTGACCTGCGCGTCGGGCGCGACCTGCGCGATGCCCTCGCGGACCGTCGTACCCGGGATCAGGTCCGGGACCGGCTGGCCCTGCCAGGTGACCGTCCAGCCGCCCGCCTGGATGCCGATGTTGTCCGCCGCGCGGCCGGCGAGGTAGAGGCGGGCGTCCTTCGCCAGCGGCAGCGCGTCGCCGGTGTTGCGCAGCAGGACCTGCGACTTCACGACGGCCTCGCGCGCGACGGCGCGGTGCTCGTCGGAGCCGATCGCGGCCTGGCCGGCGCGGTCGGTGAACGGGTGCTCGAACAGCCCGAGCTCCATCTTCTGCCGCAGGATGCGCCGCACGGCGTCGTCGATCCGGGCCATCGGCACCCGGCCACCGCGGACCTCGCCCATGAGGGTGGCGACGAAGGGGTCCGCGGTGTTCGGCTCCATGAACATGTCGACGCCGGCGTTGACGCTCGTGCGCACCTGCGTCGCGTAGTCGCCGGGGATCTGGTGGATCGCGTTGTAGTCGCTGATGACGAACCCGTCGAACTCGTGCTGGCCCTTCAGCCAGCCGGTGATGAGCTCGGTGTGGGCGTGCATCTTCAGCGGGTCGCCCACGCCGTTCTCGGTCCAGTCCACGCTCGAGTACGACGGCATGACGGTGCCGGCGCGGTACTGCCGGACCGCGGGGACGTACGGCGCGAGGTCGATGCGCTCGAAGTCCTGCCGGTTCGTCACCGTGACGCCCTGGTCGATCGTGTACTCGCCCTCTCCCGTGCCGAACTCGGTGTCGCCGTCGCCGGCGAAGTGCTTGGCCGACGCCAGCACGCGGTCCGGCTGGTCGAGCTCGCTGCGCGCGGGACCCTGGAGCCCGTCGATCGCCGTCTCGTTGAGGACCACCAGCGCCGGGTCCTCCCCGAAGCTCTCGTAGGTGCGACCCCAGCGCAGGTCGCGCGCCACGCACAGGCACGGCGCGAACGACCACTGGGGGCCCGTCGTGCGCGTCTCCGCGGCGGTGACGTGCGCGGCTCGCTCGACCAGGCCCGGGTCGCGCATCGCGCCCAGGCCGATGTTGTGCGGGAAGACCGTGGCGCCGACGAGGTTGTTGTGGCCGTGCACGGCGTCGACGCCGTAGAGCAGGGGGATCGACAGGCGCGTCGACAGCGACTGCGTCTGGAACCCGTCCACCATGTCCGCCCACGCCTCGGGCGTGTTGGGGGTCGGCGTCGACCCGCCGCCGGAGAGCACCGAGCCGAGCCCGAGCGACGCGACGCGGCCGGGGCTGCCGGCGACGTTGGCGCGCTCCGCCTGCGTCATCTGGCCGACCTTCTCCGCCAGCGTCATGCGGCCCAGCAGGTCGGCGACACGCTCCGCGACCGGACGACCCGCGTCGAGGTAGGGGAAGCCGTTGGCGACCACCGCGACCGTCGCGCCGCCGGAGACGGTGGCACCACTGGTCGTGGTGCTGAAGGACAGCGGGACGGTCTCGGTGGTCTCCGCGTCGTCGTCGGCCGCGAGCTCGACCGTGACCTCCTGCGTCGCGCCCGAGGCGGCACCGGCGGGGAAGGTGACGGTCCCGCCGGTCTCGGTGTAGTCGGCGCCGCCCGTCGCGGTGCCCGTGCCGGTCGAGAAGAACACGGTGACGGGTGCGGCGAGCGCGGTGCCGTCGGCCGTCGTGGCGCTGAGCGTCACGGTGGCCGTGTCACCCTCGGCGGCCGTGACGAGCGCGGCCACCGGTGCGACCGTGACGGGTGACGCCGCCACGGCCGCGGGGGCCGTGACGACCACGAGCGGGACCGCGAGGGCCCCTGCGCCGAGTGCGGCGACGTGCCGCCGGACAGACGTGAGCACGGTCATGAGCCGGCCCCCCCGGGCTCTCGAGCTCGCGTGCACGTCGTCGGGCACGCGGTGCGGCATGCGCACGCGCCCCATGCTTCGACGCCGACGGGCCGCTGTCAACGGTTCCGTCGACTCCCGTGCTGCCGGCCGCCGACCGCAGTCGCGGCCGGGTGAGCGGCCCCCACGGAGGAGCCCGGCCGGGTGCGCGGCGGCACCGTCACCACGTGCCCGGACGACGTTGCCGGAACCGCCCACGCCGGGAGCGACGGATCGCTAGGGTCGCGCGGGGGCAGGGTCCGTCTCGCGCGCAGCGCGTCGCCCGCCCGTCCGGTGGACGACGAGGAGCGGTTCTGTGCGCAGGTGGATGGGGTCGCTCGGGCTGGCCGTGGTGCTGTCGGTGGTCGGGCTCGTGGCAGGACCGGCGTCGGCCGCACCGGCACCGGCCGCGGAGCTCCGCGCGTTCGTCGAGGCGGGGTTCACCGGTTCCACGGACGAGGAGTACCGCGCCTGGGCCGGGGTCCTGGCCGCGTCGACCGACGGTCCGGCCGTCCCGCGTGCGGCCACCCGCGCGCTCGAGGGCACCCCCGAGGAGCTGCGCGCCTTCGTCGACGGCGGCTTCCGCACGGCCTGGTACGCCGACGAGCGCCTCCGGCTGGCGCGCGTCCTCGCGGCTGCGACCGGACCCGCGGTGTACGAGGGCGTGCAGGCGGCGCTCGACAGCGACGACCCCGCCGACTGGTCCGCGTTCCTCTCCACGGGTCTCGCTCAGGCGCAGTACGCCGACGACCGGCTGGCGATCGCGCGCGTGCTGGCCGACGAGCCCGGTCCCGTGGTCCGCAGCGCCGCGGAGCGGGCGCTCGCCAGCAACGACCCGGACGTGGTGGCCGCGTTCCTCGCCACCGGCCTCGCGCAGGCGCAGCACGCCGACGACCGGCTGACGGCGGCCAGCATGCTGAACGGCGGGCCGAACAACAGCGGTCCGGCGCTCCACGCCGCGGCGGCGGCGGCGCTGGCGGGCACCCCCGAGGAGCTCCGGGAGTTCCTGCTCACCGGGCAGCACGTGGCCCGCGCGATCGACGCCGCAGCGGCGCCGGGCACGCCGACCGCGCCGGGGACGCCGGCGGCACCGGCGGTCCCCGCCGCGCCTGCCGTACCGGCGGTTCCCGCCGCCCCCGCGGCGGCGCCGCAGCCCGCGAGCCGGTCCGCCGCCGGGACGCGCGGCGTCACGGAGCTCGCCACGACGGGCCCCTTCGCCGAGGCGTCCCTCGCGGCGCTCGCCGGGACCGCGCTCGTCACCGGTGCCGGCCTGGTCGTGCTCGCGCGGCGGTACCGCCGGGCCTGAACCCGGGCGGGACGCGCCCCGAACGGCGGCGGTGCCGCGCCGGTCCCCGTTGCTACTGTCCGCCCGTGACACCGGACGCCCCCCGCACGAGCGTCCTGCGGCAGGCCGCGCTGCGGCTCGCCACCTGGCTCGTGACCGTCGTGTACCGCGTCTACCGCCTGCACCCGGCGTTGTGGCGGTTCACCGCCCGCAACTACCACCCGGCGATGGAGCGGTTCGCGCGGCTCAACGCGTGGATGATCTGCCAGCACGCGTACCTCGACGTGCCGGCCTACCGGCACTACGTCGAGGAGGCCGGCTTCCGGTTCCGCTGGTGGGACCTGACGAACTACCGGCCGACGTCCAAGCACGACTACGTGGACCGCTACCCCGAGGACCAGCGGTGCTGGAACGGGCTCATCGAGACCGTCGGCACCGTGGTCGACGAGTCCAGCGGCTCGTCCGGGACGCCGTACAACTGGATGCGGTCGAAGCGCGAGCTGGCCACGGTCCACAAGAACGTGTCCGGCTACGTGACCCTGCTGTTCGGGTCGCGTCGGCTGTTCGCGGTCAACGCCTTCTCGATGGGCGCGTGGGCGACCGGGACGAACACCGGCATCGCCATGTCGCGCATCGCCATGGTGAAGAACACCGGGCCGGACATCGACAAGATCGTCGACACCCTGCGCCACTTCGGCCCCGGGTACACGTACCTGGTCTGCGCGTACCCGCCGTTCCTCAAGCACCTGCGCGACCGGCTCGACGCCGAGGGCTTCGACTGGGACGCGTACGACCTGAACGGGTTCGTCGGCGGCGAGGCCCTGACGGAGGGGTTGCGCGACTACCTGGAGGACCGGTTCGGCCGCGTGTACTCCGGCTACGGGGCGTCCGACCTGACGATCGGCATGGCCGGGGAGAGCGACCTGTCCGTGTGGCTGCGCCGCACGCTCGCCGCCGGCGGCCCGCTGCGCGAGGCGCTGCTCGGGCCGGACGAGGCCCGCACGCCGATGGTCTTCCAGTACAACCCGCTCGAGACGTACCTCGAGACGACGCCCGACGGGCGTCTGCTCGTCACGCTGAACTCGGCCGACATCATGAGCCCGAAGCTGCGCTACGACATCGGCGACGAGGCGAAGATCGTGCAGTTCGACGAGATGAAGGCGGCGATCGCGGCGCTGCCGGAGCCGGTGCGCGACCGGCTCGCGTTCGGGTTCGAGCGCGCGTACGCGATCCAGCGGATGCGCCTGCCGTTCCTGCTGCTGTACGGCCGCAAGGACTCGACCGTGTCGTACATGGGCGCGAACCTCTACCCGCTCGACGTGGAGAACGGCCTGTACCTCGACAACCCGCACGCGGCCGCGATCGAGTCGTTCAAGCTCGCGCTCGTCGACGTCGGCGACCACGAGCAGCGTCCCGCGATCCACCTGCAGCTGCGCGCCGACGCGGACCTCGACGACGCGGCGCGGGCCGAGCTCGCCGACCGGGCCGCGGCGGGTGTGCTGCGCCACCTCGCCGCGGTGTCGCGGGACTTCGCGCAGTCGCTCGAGGAGGACCCGGCGGCGTCCGAGCTGCGCGTGCACGTGCACGACCACGGCACCGGGCCGTTCACGGGTGGCAGCACGAAGATCAAGAACGTGTACGTCGTGGACCCCGGCGACCGGGACGCGACGACCGCCCACCCGGTGCCGGCGGCCGGCACCGCCTGATGCGGACCCGAGACTTCTCCCGCGCACCCGCCGAGGCCCGCGCCGGGGCGCTCGTCGTGCTGGAGCGCACCGGAGCCGGGCCGAGGTGGACGCGTGGGGCGCGGCGGGCCGTGCGCGCCGCCGACGGGTACGTCTGGAGCGCGGGGGTGCGCGCACGCGACGCCGCCGGGAGCACCGTGCGCGGGCTCGTCGTGTGCGTCGCGACGCCCGCGCACGCGGCCGCGCTCGCGGGCTCGTCCGCCCCCGGGCACGAGCGTGCGCGCACGTTCGTCGCGGAGGCCGAGGGGTACTCCAACGGCGTCTGGCGCGCCGAGGGTGACGTGATGGCGCACGTCGAGCGGTTCACCCCGCTGACCAGCGAGAGCACACGGGGACGGACGCCGCCGCTCGTCGCGCCCGCGCCACCGCGCGGCCGCCGGACGCCCGTGGACCGGGCGGGGGTCGACGACCCCGCCGTCGCAGCCGCCCGTCCCGTCCGCACACCCGCCCAGGCGGGCGCGATGTTCCTCGGCGCCACGCGCTACCGCGGCCCGCACTCGTGGGCGGCCCTCGCGCGCGAGTGGTACCCGATGGTGGCCGCCATGCGCCGCATGAGGGGGCACGTGTGGCACCGGGTGTACTGGGCGCCGCCGTTCACGCTCGGCACGATCGCGTTCTTCGCCGACCGGGACGCGCTGATGCTGTTCGCGCGGCTGCCCGCGCACCGGCGGCTCATGACGTGGATCACGCGCGACCGGCGCCACGGGACCGGGGGGTACATCCGCGTGCACGTCGCCACCGGCGTGGGGGACGCGCCGGGCGGCGACGTGGGGGAGGGCGGTACGTGAACGGGCTGACCGTCGTCCCCGTCACCACGCGCGCCGACCTGCGCGCGTTCGTCGACCTGCCGCTGCGCCTGCACCCGCGCCACCTCGCTGTGCCGCTGCTCGCGTCGACGATCACGTCGTGGTGGCGGGGCACGTCGCCGCACCCCGGGCCCGTCGAGCTGCTGCTCGTGCGCGACGCCGCCGGGCAGGTCGTCGGGCGCACGACGGTCCACACCGACGCCCGGCTCGACGCGCGCCTGGGAGTGCCGTCGCTGCTGTTCGGCGCGACCGAGTTCGCCGACGCCGACGCAGCGGCCGCGCTGGTCGGAGCCCTCGAGGCGAGGGCCGCCGGGCGGGCGCAGCTGTTCGGGCCCGTGTCCCTGCTGCCCAACCAGTCGGGCGGGGTGATCACGTCGGGCTTCGAGGAGCGGGGGTTCGTCGACTCGCCGTGGAACCCGGCCCGGGTGCCGGCGGCCTACGAGGCGCTGGGGTTCGAGCGCTGGGGCGAGTCCGACACGTGGGTCGTCGACGTGGACCCGACGGCGGCGAGGCGTGCACCGAGCGAGGCCGAGTGGCGCGCCGCCGGGCTCCGGCTCGAGCGCGGACGCCGCTCGCAGGTGGCCCGCCTCGTGCCCGAGGTGCTCGCGGTGCTCAACCGCTCCTTCGCGGCGCTGCCGTACTACACGACCATCACCGACGCGGAGATGGCCGCGGCGACCGACGGGCTGGGCTTCCTCGTCGACGAGGACCTGCTGCTGCTCGCGCGCGACGCCGGCACCGGCGGGCTCGTCGCGTTCGTGCTGGTCGTGCCGGACATCACGGCGTTCGTGCAGCGCGTCGGCGGGCGGCTGGGGCCGCTGCAGCAGCTGCTCCTGCTCGCCACCCGGCAGCGCCACCGGCGGGAGGCCGTGCTCGTCGTCCAGGGCACGGACCCCGACCGGCAGGGGCGCGGCGTGCTGACGCTGCTGTCCCGCACGCTGCAGGCGCACCTCGCGGCCGGCGGCTACGAGCGGCTGCGCTCGACGTTCGTCGGCCGGGACAACCCGGCGTCCGCGCGCCAGTTCGCGCGGTTCGGCGGGCGCCCGCTGCACGGCGTCACGTTCTACCGCAGGCCGGTCGCGTGACCGGCACGAGGGCCGCCGACGGCGGCGAGGGAGGCCGCATGACCGCGACGGACGGTGCGCCCGTCACCGAGGACGACGTGCGCCGGTGGGTGCGCCTGGCCGGGCGGGCGCCGTCGGCGCACAACACCCAGCCGTGGTCGGTGCGCGTGGTCGACGGACGGATCGAGGTGGGCGTCGTGCCCGGGCGCATGCTGTGCGCGGGCGACCCGTCGTCGCGGGACCTGCTGCTCGCGCTGGGCGCGTGGGTCGAGTCGGCCGTCGTCGTCGCCGCGGCGGACGGGTGCGGCCTGGAGGTCGCGCCGACGCCCGTCCTGGACCGGCTCGACGACCTGCCGGTGCGCGGCCCGGCCGACCCCGCCGACACGGTGCTCGTGCTGCGGCCCACCGCCTCCCCGGCGGCCACACCCTTCACCCCGGCGGACGTGCGCGAGCGCCGCGTGAACCGGGGCCCGCTGCTGCCCGGCCCCGACCTGCGCGCGGACGCTCCCGCGCTGCCGTCCTGGCTGCGCCTGCTGCAGGTGGACGACCCGGCGATGCGCCGCCTGGTGCGGCTCGGCTCCGCGTGGACGGCCTCGCGCCCGGCGGTCGCCGCCGAGCTCGTCCGGTGGCTGCGCCTGAGCCCCGCCCACCCGCGCTACGCGCTCGACGGCATGACCGACCGGATGCTGCAGCTGCCGCCGTGGGCCGCGCTGGTCGCCGCACCGCTCACCCGCCGCCCGGCCCTGCACGACGCCGCGCTGCGCGTCGCCGGGCTCGTCGGCCGTGCGGTGGAGGCCGTCGACCGCACGCGTCCGCTCCCGCCGCCGCCCGCGCCGGGCGCGCCGCTCGACGGGCCGCAGCACCTCGTGCTCGTCGCGCAGACCCGCGACGTGCACAGCGCCACCGAGACACTCGACGCCCGGCTCGGCCTGCCGCCGGCCGACGTGGTCGAGGCCGGGCGGGCGCTGCAGCGCACGTGGCTGCACGCGCACCGGGCCGGGCTTGCGGTGGCACCGCACTCCGAGGTCGTCGACTCCCCGCACGCGGTGGCCGCGCTGCGCCGGCGGCTCGGGCTGCGGCGGTCGCACGTCGCGCTCGCGGTGTTCAGCGTCGGGCGGCCGACCAAGACGTCGCCGTGGTCGCCGCGGCTGACCGACGCCGGGGACGGGCGGGCCTGAGGGCCGCGCGGAACGGCGGACACGGCCCGGGCCACGGCGCTACCGTCCGCGCATGCCGACCGACCGTGCGCGTCGCACCCTGCCTGTCGCAGCCGCCGTCCTCGCGCTCGTCGCGTGCGCCCCGTCCCTCACGCCGGGGGAGCTGCAGGCGCGCGACGTCGTGCTCGACCTGCTGGCGACGACACGCATGAGCTCGCACACCGAGAGCATCGACGGGTTCGCCCGTGCCGCGGTGGGCACGCCCTCGGGGACGACGCTCGTCGGCATCGAGCCCGCCGAGGGGTTCGAGCGGGGCGACGTGCTGCTGGGGACGCTGACGTTCGCGGTGACGCTGCCCGAGCCGGCGGACGCGCCGAAGTTCTCGATCGGCGAGCCGGACGAGGTCGACCGCGGCCCGCACTGCTTCGCCGTCCGGTTCGACCGCTGGGGCAAGGTCGGGGAGTGGGGGGAGCCCGACGGCGTCGACCGCGTCGACTGCCCGCCGGGGGTCGTCGAGGTGACGCCGCCGCCGTCCGACGTGCCCGTCGCGGCCGAGGACGCGCGTGACGCCGCGTGGCAGGTGCTCGAGGAGCTGCCGGCCGGCGGGACGCCCGACGCGGACGACGTGGCCGAGCGGATCACCGCGCTCCTGGCGCCGGTCGAGCCCGGCGGCCCGCCCCTCGCCGACGTCGACGTCGAGGTGGAGGGCGCCGACGTGGGGGTCGCGACCGGCGGCCCGGATGACTGCGTGCTCGTCGCTCGCGTCGGCGGCACGGTCGTGGACGTGCACGTCGCGCCCGTGCAGCTCCAGCCGGGCGAGCTGGGCTGCCGGCCGTCGACAGCGCTCGCCATGCCGGCTCCTCCGCACTGATCACGGTCGCCGCTGCCGCCGGTGACGCCGGCGCCCGGTCGCGGTCGGCCGCCAGGTCGCGGCTTCCGGCCCGCGAGCTCGCACGACTCCCGCGAGCTCCCCGGGGGCAGCACCCGGATGCCGGCCCTCCCGTGCCGTGGGACGGTGGGGCGATGAAGTCGATCCTCACCGTCGTCGTCGTCCTCGCGCTGATCTGGCTAGCGCTCTCGATCCTCGGCGCACTCGTCGAGGGCCTGCTGTGGCTGACCGTCGTCGGCCTCGTGCTGCTCGCGGCGACCGTCGTCTACGGCTGGGTGAAGAGCCGCAGCGGCACGCGGCGGTAGCCGGGCGGGCGCTCCTGCTCCGGTCTGCCTCGTCGCACGCACGGGTGACGTGAGGGCCGTACGGGCGGGACGTAGCACCCACGTCGCCGGGTGAAGTAGTCGGACATCTGCGGCGTACGAGCATCGTGCGCGTCACGAGCGGGACCGCGGCCGCGACGATCCTCCTGCGGCCGGTCCTTGCCGCGCCCTCCCGCCGTCGTCGACGGCCCCGACGACAAGGCCCTCCCGTGCGCCCTGCCCGTTCGACCACCCCTGCCCGCAGCCGGTCGGCCGCGCGCCGCGGCTCCGCCCTCCTCGCTCTCGGCGCGGTCGCCCTCGTCGGCTCCGCGCCGGCCGCGCTGGCCGCCGACGACACGGTCACGGACGCCACGGCGCCCGCCTCCGACGCCGCAGCCGGTACGACGGCCATCGCGACGCAGGTCCTGCTGCCGTCCGACGACCAGGTCGACCAGCTGGTGCCGGCCGCGGTGACGCAGGACGCCCCGGCCGACGAGGCCCCGGTCGTGCAGGCCCCGGCCGACGGGACCGCGGACCCGGAGCCGCTCGACGGGACCGCCCTCCCCGAGGCGCCCGCCGAGGAGGTCCCGGTCGGGGAGCCGGCCGACGCCGCCGCGGAGGAGGACCCCGCCCCGCCGACGGAGCCCGAGCTGCCCCCGTTCCCCGAGCTGCCCTGCGTCGAGGGCTGCTACGGGACGGGCAAGGTCTCCCTCGGGGTGGGCTCGGAGACGGGCAGGGACCTCGCCGGTGCGCGCTTCGAGCTCGACGTGGTCGGCACCGGCCCTGAGCCGGAGTGGGCCCCCAGCACGACCTCCTTCGGCGCCGTCGCGGGCTACTACGAGCTGGGCACGGGCGAGTCCGCGACCGTGCGCCTGGTCGCGGCGCCGGCGGGCCTCATGGCCACCGGGCCCGTCGAGTGGACGATCGGGCCGTGCGGGCCCGAGGACCCGTTCGACTGCTCGTACGACCTCAGGACCGACCTCGTCGAGGCGTACCGGGTGCTCGACGTCGACGTGCAGGACGACGAGGGCGCGGCCGTCGCCGGCGCGACGGTCGAGCTGTGGGGCACCCCGCCGGAGCCGGTCGAGCCGGTCGTCCGGCCCCTGGCCGTGGCGGCGGAGCCCGCCGGCCTGGTCCTGCTCGGCACCGCGACGTCGGACGCGGCCGGTCGCGTCGCGTTCGGCCCCCGGACGCCCGGCACCTACGAGCTGCGGACCACGGGCGTGCCCGCCGGCTGGGTCCTGCCGTCCGCCACGCAGCCGGTCGCCCTCGACGCCGTCCTCTCGGCGACGCAGGCGGACGTCCCGGTCGTCGTGCCGCTCGTGCTGGCCGCGGTCCCGGCGCCCGCGCCGTCGGTCCCGTCGACCGGACCCGTGCCGCCCGCGGCACCGGTCGCCCTGCCGGCGGCACCGGCGGCACCGGCCGCAGCGGTCGCGGCCCCCGTCGCGCGTCCCCGCACCGACCGCCTCGCCGCGACCGGTGCCGAGCCCGGAGCCGTGGGCGCGCTCGCCGCCGGGCTCGTCGTGGCCGGTGCCGCAGCGGTGGCAGCCGCGCGCCGGCCCGCACGGCGCCGCTGACCGTGCCGCCGCGCGGACGGGTCCCGGTCTGGTGGCTGCGGTCCGTCCGCGCGGCGGCGGCCGGCACCGGTGAGGGGGACGTCGTCGTCGTGCACGCGGTGGCCGGCGACGAGCGTCCGGACCGTGCCGTCGTCGACGTCGCGGACCTGCCGCCGGGCCTCGCGACGGCCGGCCGACGCGTGGGCCGGGTCACCGTCCGCGCGGGGTCGCTGCAGCTGCTGACCGCCGAGCTGCTCGTGGACGGGGCACCCCCGCTCGTCGTCGTCGAGCGGGTGCTGCGCGACGCGCGTCCGCCGCTCGCCGAGCTGGTCGCGTTCCCGTACGACCTCGTGGCCGGGCGTGCCGCGGCGGTCGGCGCGCGCACGTCCCCGGGTGCGGTGCTCACGGCGCGGGACGTGGCGCGCATCGGCCTCGCCTCCCGCGACCAGGTCGGGGCGTTGCGGTGGAGCGTCGGGACGGGTCAGGTCCTCGAGGTGTACGTCGCCCCCGCCCACCGGCGCCGGCGCGTGGCGACGTCGTTGCTGCTGGCCGCCGAGGGCGCGGCGGCTGCACGCGGGTGGCCGCGCCTGTGGACGGGCGGCGTGCGGACCGCGCTCGGTGAGGCCGTCGCGCAGCGGCTGCGCTGGGGTGCGGCTGCCCGCGTGGCACCGCTGACCGAGCTCGCGCCGCCGATGACGCCGCCCGGGGACGGCGTCGGCGTCCCCCGGCACCACCTGGAGCCCGACGCCTGACCGCGGTGCCCGGCGCGGTCGCGGTGCCGTCAGAGGTAGCCGCCGACCGCCCGCTCCGGCTCGTCCTGCACCCGCGTGAGGGTGCCGCGCAGCAGCACGGGCTCACGGTCGGGCAGCTGCACCCGGAGCCACGGCGTGCCCGACAGCGGGCACTGGTGGACCGCGACCGTGGCGGACGGCAGGGACGGCGCGAGGGCCGCCACGTCGGCGTCGGCGGCGCGCAGGTGCCCCGTGGTGTAGGCGTCGACCTCCACGCCGCGCAGCGCGAGCGTGCGCACGCACACGCAGCCGCGGACCTGCTCGACCGTCCGCGCCCGGGCCTCGTCCACCCACCGCTGCGCGGGCTCGCGCAGCGTCCGGGTGAGCAGGTGGGGTCCTGCCGCGCCGCCCAGCACGAGCGCGAGCAGCACGAGCGGCCACGCGACGGCGTCGACGGCCGCGGTGTGCGTCCGGTTCAGCTCGGCGAGCGGACCCTCGACGAGCACGCCCGTGACGACGACCGCCAGCAGGAACCCGGCGGCGCCACCGGTGACGATCGCGCCGACCCGCCGCAGCCCCCACCGGTGCCCGTTCGGGATGTCCGGCGGGAACGCGCGGACCTGCGACAGCAGGCGCGCGTCGACCCGCCCGAGCCGGGTGCCCTGCGGCAGCCGCCAGCGCCGCCACACGGTCGCGGCCGCCACGGACGCGAGCGCGGGGACCCAGGCGGGCAGCGGCGCGAGCCCGGCGACGACCACGAGGGCCGCGGCGGCGACGGCGGCGGCCAGCCCGGGCAGCCGCTCGTGCCACCAGCCGCCGCCGGACCTGCGCTCGTCCCGCATCTGCCGGACCCCGGTCGCCAGGGGGCGGAGCGCGGCGATGCCCTCGAGCAGGAGCCAGGCGCCGGCCCGGTCGCCGCGCTCCTCGAGCCGGGTGACGACGTCGCGCGTCGGGTTGAGGCCGTCCTCGGGCATGGGGTGGGCCTCGACGAGGGTGCGCACGGTGCCGCCGACGACGGCGCCGGCCGCGTCGACGTCGGTCGTGGAGCGGCGGGCGACGTCCGCGGCGAGGACGCGCCGCTGCACGGTCTGGGTCGGGGCGTTCGTCGTCTCCTGGATCTCGCGCCACGTCGCGTCCGCGAGGTCGCTCTGGCCGGCCTGCTCGGCCGCGGCGGCGAGGAGGTACCGGTGGGTGAGGGCCGGCCCGCGTTCCATGCCCTGGCCGACCCGGATGAGGGCCGCCAGCGCCTCCGTGTCGCCCTGCGCCGCCCACGCGGCCACGGCGACGACGGTCCGCCACGTGTGGGTCTCGCCGGTGAGCACGTCCCGGTCGACGTCGGCGAGCAGGCCGGCGGCCAGCGCGGGACGTCCGGCGACGACGGCGGCGCGGGCCCGCTCGAGCTCGAGGTCCTCGGCGTGCCCGGCGCGCGCGGCCGCCTCGAGGACGTCGGAGACGAGCGTGAACTCGTCCATCCGGCTCGCGCTGCTCGACCAGCTGCCCAGCAGCTCCTGCGCGTCGATCGTCGGCATGGGCCCGTCCGTCCGGGTCGGCGGGTCCGGCCGCCCGCGTGCAGGACGCATCCCATCGGATCGGGAGGCCGACCCGCAGCCGTCGTGGCCCGACCGTGATGTGAGCCGCATCACATCACGGCGCCGGTCAGCGTGTGGTGCCGCGCTCCACGAGCCGCACCGGCGTGACCACGTGCTCGGCCTCGGGCGCGTCCCCGGCGAGCCGCCGGTCGAGCAGCCGGACCGCGTGCTCGACGAGGACGTCGTTGCCCGGGTCGACGGTGGTCAGGCCGGGGCCGACGTGCTCGCCGACGGCGAGGTTGTCGAAGCCCACGACCTGGACGTCCTCCGGGACGCGCAGCCCGGCGTCCCGCAGGCCCGCGAGCACGCCGACCGCGACCTGGTCGGTCACGGCGAACACCGCGTCGAACGCCGGCCCGTCGGTGACGAGGCCGCGGACGACGCCCCGCGCCCAGCCCATCTCGAGCTGGGCCAGCGGGACGACGAGGGCCGGGTCGGCGGGGACGCCGGCGTCCGCGTGCGCGTCCCGCCAGCCCTGCGTGCGCAGGTCCCCCATGCCGCCGTCGGTCGGCGCGGTCGTCCCGCCGAGCATGAGGACGCGACGCGCCCCGTGCGCCAGCAGGTGCGCGGTGGCGAGGCGCCCGCCGGCGCGGTTGCCGAGCGAGACGTGGTCGAACCGCGGCGGCATGGGCTTCTCGCCGAGCAGCACGAGCGGCACGCCGCCGTCGAGGCGGTCGACGTCCGCGAACTGCAGGCCGACGGCGCTGAGCAGCACGCCGTCGTACTGCTGCAGGCGCGCCTGCGAGAGCGCGCCGAGCTCGCCCTCCTTGCTGGCGCCGCTCTGCTCGAGCACGAGGTGGCGGCCGGTGGGGCGCAGCGCGTCGGTGAACCGGGCGGCGAGCTCGCCGAAGTACGGGTGGTCGATGCGGGGCACGACGAGCGCGAGGGTGCCGCTGCGGCCGGCGCGCAGCCGCCGGGCGGTGAGGTTGGCCTCGTAGCCGAGCTCGGCGATGACCTCGAGCACGCGCTGCCGGGTGGCCTCGCCGACGCTGGGCCGCCCGTTCACCACGTTGCTGACGGTCATGACGGAGACGCCCGAGACCTTCGCCACGTCGCGCAAGGTCGCCACCCGGTCTCCTTCCGGTCACAACATGTGAACGCTCACAAATCCGATGGCCCCAGGTCTTGACCGTAGAGGACCGGGGAGGCACAGTCGTGCCCTGCACACCGATGTGTAACGTTAAATGGCGAGGACGACAAGGCACCCGCCGCCCTGTCCCCGCCGGCCGACAGCCCCTGGCGGGGCATGAAGGAGCTCTCGATGAAGCGACGCTCTCGACTGGCAGGCCTGGCCGCCGTGGCGGCCTCCGCCGCCCTCGCGCTCACCGCCTGCAGCGGTGGCGGCAGTGGTGACCCCGAGGGCGTCACCACGATCACCTTCCTCTCCTGGACCGGGGAGGAGCAGATGGAGCAGGTCATCGACGCGTTCGAGGAGGACCACCCCGAGGTCCGCGTCGAGGCGTCCTACGCGCCCCCGGTGGCCGAGTACATCCAGGCGCTGCAGACCCGCGTGCTGTCCGGCACGGCGCCCGACGTCTTCGTCATCGCCGCCGAGAACAAGACGAACCTCATCGAGGGCGGGCACGTGCTCGACCTGTCCGGCGAGGACTTCGTCGAGGGCGTCGAGCCGTTCAACCTCGAGACCTACGGCCGCGACGGCAAGTACTACGGCCTGTCGCTCTCGTCGTGGGCCGCCGGCTACATCTACAACAAGGACCTGCTCGCGCAGGTCGGGTACGAGACCGTCCCCGAGACGTGGGACGAGTTCCTCGAGATGTGCCAGAAGCTCCAGGACGCCGGCATCACGCCGTTCCTCGAGAGCGTCGACCAGATGCCGACGACCGTCTCGGCGTGGATCGGCGCGAAGAACGCGGAGATGGAGCCGTCCCTGGACGACCAGATCTTCGACGGCGAGTCGACCTTCGCCGAGCAGTGGACCCCGGCGCTCGAGCAGTACAACCGCGTCTTCGAGGAGGGGCTGATGTCGAAGGACGTCGTCGGCCTCGACGGCGACCAGGTCAGCGCGGAGTTCGCCAACGGCCGCGTGGCGGTCATCAACGGCGGTCCCTGGTTCATCGCGTCGCTGCGCGAGGCGAACCCCGACCTCGACTTCCAGTTCTCCCTCGTGCCGGCGATGGACGAGTCCGGCACGCCGTTCGCCGCCGGTGCCGCCGCGCCCGGGTACGCGATCAACGCGAAGAGCGACGAGGCCAAGCAGGAGGCCGCCAAGACGTTCCTCGGCTGGCTCGCCGAGCCCGAGGCCGTCGAGCTCTTCCAGAGCCTGACCAACGACGTCACCGTCACCGACGACTTCGAGCCGCCGGTCGACCCGTCGTTCGAGCCCATGGTCGAGCCGATCCGCAACGGCCAGCTCTACCTGCCGATGATCGCGTGGCAGCGGGCCGAGGACGTGCTCAACGTCGAGGCCGTCGCCCAGATCCAGCGGATGATCCGCGGCGAGGTCCAGCCCGAGCAGGTCGCGAAGGCGCTCGACACGAAGCTCGCCGCGTCCTGACGACCTCGCGTGCCCGGCGGCGGCGCACCGCCGCCGCCGGGCACGCCCCGAGAGGGGTACCCATGTCCGCAACCACCACGCTGAGGCAGCCCGCCCTCGTGCCCGGGGGCTCCGGCCGGTCCTGGCTGTCGCGCCCGTCCGGCGGGTGGCGGCAGACGACCGTCAACAAGGCGTTCCTGCTGCCGGCGATCGTCGTCTTCGTCCTGCTGTTCGTGATCCCGCTCGCGCAGACGCTGTGGTGGAGCTTCACCGACTTCACCGGGTACAGCCCCGAGGCGAGCTTCGTCGGGCTGGCCAACTACCGCGTGATCATGACCGACCCGTCGATGCTCGCGGGTCTCGGCTTCACCCTGCTGTTCGGCGTCGGCACGACGATCGCCATCACGCTGCTCGCGATCCCGCTCGCGGTGCAGCTGAACAAGGCGTTCGTCGGGCGCAACCTCGTCCGGTCGATCTGGTTCTTCCCGGCCATCCCGTCCATGGCCATCCTCGGCCTGGTGTGGCGGTACATCCTGTCGCCGCTGGACTCGGGCGTGCTCAACACGGCGCTCGCGACCGTCGGCGTCGGCCCGCTCGGGTGGCTGTCCGACCCGACGCTGGCCCGCCTGTCCGTCATCCTCGTCGGCGTCTGGGGCGCCACCGGCTGGCACGCCGTGCTCTACACGGCGTACCTGCAGTCGATCCCGCACGAGTACTACGAGGTCGCAAAGATCGACGGCGCCAGCGCCCGGCAGCAGTTCTTCGGCATCACGCTGCCGCTGCTCACCCCGGCGATCGTCATCAGCACGTTCCTGCTGATGACGGGCGGCCTCAAGGTGTTCGACCTGCCGTACACCCTCACCAACGGCGGCCCGGGCTTCTCGACGTACACGATCACGCAGTCGATCGTCGTGTCCGGCGTCGGCCAGGGCCGGTACGGGCTCGCGTCGGCGCTCGCGGTGCTGTTCACCGTCGCGGTCGCGGCCCTGTCCTTCGGGCAGCTCGCCCTCACCCGCTACGTCGAGCGGAGGTTCGTGTGACCACGCCCCTGTGGCGCCGGGCGGTGCTGAGCATCGCCATGCTGGCGCTCGCCGCCGTCGTCGCGGTGCCCCTGTACTACGTCCTCGCGAACACCCTGAAGACCCAGGGCGAGATGGTGGCGACACCGCTCGGCCTGCCCACGAGCCCGGTGTTCAGCAACTACGCCGAGGTGCTGTCGGACCCGCGCATCTACCGGTCGTTCGCCAACACGCTCTACGTCACGGTGGCCTCGGTGCTGCTGCAGCTCGCCGTGGGCGCGCTGGCCGCCTACGCGATGGTCGTGCGGACCAGCCGGTTCAACAGGATCCTCGCGTCGGTGCTGCTCATCGGGTTCGTCGTCCCCGGGCAGTCGACCCTCATCCCGCTGTACCGGACCCTGGTCGGCTTCCGGCTCGTGGACGACCTCAACGGGCTCGTCCTGCTCTACCTGGGCGGGTCGATCTTCTGCTACTTCCTCGTGCAGGGGTACATCCGCACCCTGCCGTACGAGCTCATCGAGGCCGCGCGCCTCGACGGCGCCGGGGACGTGCAGATCTTCGGCCGGATCGTCCTGCCGCTCATCAAGCCGATCCTCGTGACCGTCGGCATCTTCCAGACGATGTGGGTCTGGAACGACTTCCTGCTGCCGACCGTCATCATCTCGAGCCCGGAGAAGCGGACGATCGTGCTGCAGGTCTACAACGCGGTCACCGAGTTCACCACCAACTGGCCCGTGTTCATGACCGTCTCGGTCGTGGCGCTCGTGCCGATGGTCGTGTTCTTCGTGTTCACTCAGCGGCACATCGCCAGCGGCCTGCTGGCCGGCAGCGTCAAGGGCTGACCGCCGCGCCCGTCCGGCCCGTACCACCCGTCCCATCCCCGTGCGAAGGAGCACCATGCCCGTCCCGCTCACGGCCGTCGTCGACCTCGACCTGCCCGGGCCCACCATCAGCCGCCACGTCTACGGGCACTTCGCCGAGCACCTCGGCCGGTGCATCTACGGCGGGTTCTGGGTGGGCGAGGACGCCGACGTGCCGAACGTCCGGGGCATCCGCACCGACGTCGTCGAGGCGCTGCGCGCCCTGCACATCCCGAACCTGCGCTGGCCGGGCGGCTGCTTCGCCGACGACTACCACTGGCGCGACGGCATCGGCCCGCGCGAGCAGCGGCCGCGGATGGTCAACTCGCACTGGGGCGACGTCGTCGAGGACAACTCCTTCGGCACGCACGAGTTCATGGACCTGTGCGAGCTGCTCGGCGCCGAGCCGTACGTGAGCGGCAACGTCGGGTCCGGGTCCGTGCGCGAGATGAGCGAGTGGATCGAGTACCTCACGCGCGCCGACGACTCGCCGATGGCCGCGCTGCGGCGCGAGAACGGGCGCGACGAGCCGTGGAAGGTCCCGTTCTGGGGCATCGGCAACGAGGCGTGGGGCTGCGGCGGCAACCTGCGCGCGGAGCAGTTCGCGTCCCTGGCCCGGCAGTACTCCACGTACGTGCGCGAGCACGCGGGCAACGAGGTCTACCGGATCGCCGCCGGCGCGTCCGACCACGACCTGCACTGGACCGAGACGCTCATGCGGTCGTTCGACCCGCTGGACACGTCCGACGGCAGGGCCGCGCCGTTCCAGGCCGTGTCGCTGCACTACTACACGATGACCGGACCGTGGTCGGACAAGGGCTGGGCCACGGACTTCACGACGGACGAGTGGTACGTCGCGCTCGCCCGCGCCGCGTACATGGAGGAGCTGCTCGACCGGCACGGCGCGGTGATGGACCGCTACGACCCGCGCAAGCGCGTCGGCCTCGTCGTCGACGAGTGGGGCACGTGGTGGAACGTCGAGAAGGGCACGAACCCCGGCTTCCTGTACCAGCAGAACACGCTGCGCGACGCGCTCGTCGCGAGCCGTCACCTCGACGCGTTCCACCGGCACGCCGACCGCGTCGTCATGGCGAACATCGCGCAGACCGTCAACGTGCTGCAGGCGATGCTGCTCACCGACCCGGAGACGGGCGCGCTGGTCCGCACGCCGAGCTACCACGTGTTCGAGATGAACGTGGGCCATCACGACGCCGCCGCGCTCGACGTGCACCTCAAGGGCGACGTGCCGGCCCGCGAGGTGGACGGCAAGCGGCTGCAGCTGTTCTCGGCGTCGGCGTCGACCACGGGGGAGACCGCGCTGCTGTCGCTGTCGAACCTCGACGCGGACGAGCCGCTGACCCTCGTGCTCGACCTGCGCGGCCGCGAGGTCACGGGGCACGAGGCCCGCGTGCTCACCGCGCCGGAGCTGAACGCCCACAACACGCCCGAGTCGCCGGACGCCGTCGCGCCCGTGGCGTTCGACGGGGTCCGTCCGCACGCGCTGGGCCTCGAGGTCGAGCTGCCGGCGCACTCCTACGCGACGGTGCGGCTGACGCTGGCCTGACCGGCCCGGCACCGCCGGCCCTCGCACGGACCGCAGGAACGGTCGAACCCGACGACCGCTCCTGCGGTCCCGTGCGTCCGGGGACGTATCAGGGGAGCCCGCCACCCCTCCTACGGGTGTGGCACGTCCACCGTCCGCGTCGGCGGTGGTCACGGCGACCGGTGAGGGGGGCGGGCGTCGCGGCGGGCCGCCGACGTCACGCGCGCGAGCGCGCGCACCACGACGGCACTCCCCGAAGGAACCCACCATGCGTTCCCGTCTCCTGCGGGCCCTCGTGGCCCTGGTCGTCCTGGCAGGTCTGCACCTGCTCGTCGCGCCGACCGCCTCGGCGCACCCCTACTGCGGCATCACGTGGGGCTCCGCGCCGAAGGCGGCCGGCAGCCTCTCCGCAGGCAGGCTCGTCGACGTGCGCGCCGGCCGGCACGACTGCTACGACCGGCTCGTCCTCGACGTCGGCGGTGCGGTCCTCACCGGCTGGTCCGTGCGGTACGTCGACCAGGTCCGGCAGGACGGCTCCGGGCACGTCGTGCCCGTCGCCGGCGGGGCCCGGCTCCAGGTCGTCGCCGGCGTCCCCGCGACGCCGACCGACGCCTGGTTCGTCGCCCCCAACCGGCTCGTCGACACGACCGGCTACCGCACGTTCCGCGACGTGGTCTGGGCCGGCAGCTTCGAGGGCATGACGACGGTCGGCCTGGGCGTGCGCGCCCGGCTCCCGTTCCGCGCGTTCGTGCTGCCCGGCCCCGGCGCCGGGTCCCGGCTCGTCGTCGACGTCGCCCACCAGTGGTGCGCCACCGGGCACACCTGCTGACACCGCACCGAGGACCACCTCCGGGCACAGGACTGCAGGGACGGGCGCCGCGGCGACCGCCCCTGCAGTCGCCCGGGCCGCGCCGGCCCGTGCCGGCTCAGTCGACCGTCAGCGTCTCGCCCGCGACCTCGACGGACAGGCCCGACGCGTCCGGCGCCTCGTCGGGGAGCTCGACGACGCTCGTCGTCGGCGCCATGTCCGTGGTGCACGCGCGGTCGCCGTACGCGGTGGCGTCGGTCAGCGTCACGCGCAGGACCTCGGCCGCCTCGTCCCAGAGGACGTCGTCCGGCAGCGTCGGGCAGCTCGAGCTGCCCCACGCGACGACGCGGACCCGCCGCGGGTCCTCGTCCGCCACCACGGCGACCTCCTCCATGCCGACGTCGTCCGGGGCACCCGGGAAGAACGTCTCGGCGGCGCTCGGCACGGACGGCGTCGGCGAGGCGGAGGGCGAGGCGTCCGTCGTCGCCGGCGGCGTCGAGGCCGCGCTCGTCTCCAGCGCGCCCTCGCCGGCCTCCGGGGAGTCCGCGCACCCCGTGAGCGCGAGCGCGAGCAGCACGCCCGCCGTGGCACCGTTCCGTCGCATGTCGTCCCCCTGCTCGGCGGCGGAGCGGTCGTCCTGCCGCTGGTCCCACTGTGACCCGGCTCGCGCGCCCGGGCATCCGGAGCGACCGGGACGGACCCGGACGCGGCAGGGCCCGGCACGACGGCGGACGTCGTGCCGGGCCCCGCGGGACGGGCCGGTCAGCCGGCGCTGCAGGTAGCGGTCAGACCGCTCGCACTGCCCGTCCCCTGGAACCCGAACTCGGTGGTCCGGCCCGCCCCCACGGAGCCGTTCCACGCGACGTTCGAGAACCGCGTCCCGCTGCGCGCGGCGTTCCACGCGTTCGTCACGCCGGCCCCCGCGGGGAGCACGACGTCGACGGTCCAGCGGCTCAGGGGCGCCGACCCGGCCGTCACCCGGACGGTCGCCACGAACCCGCCGTTCCACTGGTTGACCGACACGGTCGCGGCGCAGGCCCCGCCCGGCTGCTGGGTGGGCTGCTGCGTCGGCTGCTGGGTGGGCTGCTGGGTGGGCTGCTGCGTGGGCTGCTGGGTGGGCTGCTGCGTGGGCTGCTGGGTGGGCTGCTGGGTCGGAGTGCCAGGGCCGTCCGTCAGCGTCGGCGTCGTCCACGAGGCCCAGTCGGCGAGGCGGCCCTGCGCCCGGCTGGAGATCCGGAAGGTGCCCGAGGCGCTGCCGGTGCCGACGAGGAACTTCTGGATGTTCTGCTGGATGGGCGTGCGCCACTCGGAGCGGTTCGCGCAGTGCGAGCCGTCCTGCACGTCGGACCAGTAGGAGATGTTCGCCCCGGCACCCAGCGCCTCGTAGACCTCGGCACCGCCGAGCGCCGCGACACTGGCCGAGCGCGGCCCCAGGTTGGCGATGTGCGGGTTGTCGAGGACGAGCAGACCGCGCGGCGCGACGAGCCCGACGACCTGGTGCGTGTCGACCGGCAGGCGGGTGGGGCTGCTCGTGAACGTCCCGAAGGCGTCGCCGAGCCACGGCTGCTCGCCGTACGCGCTGCTCAGGCTCTGGGCGCCCTCGCCGGGGATGCCGCGGAAGATCGGCACGCCGGCGCTGCCGGACTCGATCGGCATGGTCAGGCCGATGCGCTGGTCGAAGGCCCCGGCGACGAACGCGCCCTTGCCGAACCGCGAGCAGCCGGTGACACCGGTCGCGTCCGCCTTGAGGATGCTGCCGCCGGACTGGCCGATGACGTCGATGATGCGGCTGACGCCCCACGCCCAGGCCATGAGCAGGCCGGTCTGGCTCTGCGCGCCGTACAGCGTGTAGAAGGCGCCCTGCTTGTTCGACCGGCCGGTGCCCTCCTTGCCGACGAGGTACGGGTCGTAGCTGATGACCGCCGCACCGGCGGCCTTGATCGCGGCGGTGTCGGCGCCGAACCCGCCGTAGACGATGACCGCCGGGAACGGGCCGGTGCCGCTGGGCAGCTCGACCTTCGCCGAGAAGCTGGAGCTGCGTCCCTGGTGGGACGTGTTCACGGTGATGCTCGTGCTGCTCACCGTGCCGGTGACGCTCGCCGGCCTGCCGGGCTTCTCGCCGTAGACGAACTTCTCGGCCAGCCGGCGGGTCAGCTCGCGCTGGCAGCGCCAGTCCGCCTTCGTGGCGATGCGGGTGCCGTCCAGGCGGCGGAACGGGTCGGGCAGCTGGGCGTTCGTCGGCAGCGCGCCCGCGTCGGGCAGGGCGGGCACCGCGCAGTCGGCACCCTCGTTCTCGACGGCGGCCGCGAACGGGGCGGCCTGGGCGGGGGCGGCGCCGCCGACGTCGGTCAGGACGGTCGCGGTCGCCAGGGCGGCCACGGTCAGCGCGACGAGCGCCGAGCGGGCCGCCGGACGGCGTGTGGTGGTCACGGGTGGACTCCCTCCAGGACGGTCGCGGACGGGGACGCGGCGCTCGCCGTCGAGGCCGAAAGTCTCGCTCCGCGGGTGGACCGGTCGGACTCCTGCCCACGCTGCGGATCACTGTGCGGGCTGCTCACAGGGCGGGCAACGCATGAACCCTTTAGCGAAACTTTTGCCAGACGAGGGCGACGCGGCTGCCACGTCCGAGGAAATCAAGGGGCGCCGCGACGGGTGGCGCCGCCATGCTCGCCACGTGCCGCGCCCGCCCGGGTGCGGGCGGGACAGGAGGCCCACGTGACGACCCGGTCCGCGACAGCGTTCGCCCGTGCAGCGCTCGCCCGTACGGCGCACGCCGACGCCTGGGAGCAGCACGGCCTGCTCCGCGCGACCGTCGGCGGGGAGGCCGCCGAGCTGCCCGGCGTCCGGGTCATGACCAGCGGCCTGCCGTACGCGCAGTGGAACAACGGGGACGTCACGGACCCGGCCGCCGCCGACGTCGACGCGCTGCGCGCCTGGTACGCCGCCCGGCGCGTGCCGTGGGGCGTGCGGGTGCCCGCGGGGGCGCCGTGGCCGCACGGACGCCTGCTGTTCCACAAGCGGCTCATGCTGCTGGAGGCCGCGGACCTGGTACCCGCCGTCCCCGTGCCCGGCCTGACCGTCCGTGCGGCGCGGCTCGCGGACCTCGACGCCGTCGCCCACGTCGACGCGGTCGCCTTCGACGCCGACGCGGCCACGGAGGCCGCGTGGGTCCGGCCGATGCTCGAGGCCGAGCGCGCGACCGTCGCCCTCGCCGAGCTCGACGGCCGGCCCGTCGCCACCGCGTCCGTGCTGCGCACCGACGGACGTGCGGGCGCCGCCGCGTACCTGGCCGGCGTCGCGGTGCTGCCCGAGGCGCGCCGGCGGGGCGTCGCGGCCGCCGTGTCGGCCTGGCTCCTCGCCCGGGCCGTCGCGGCGGGGGCGCGGATCGCGCACCTGCACCCCGACACCGACGCGGCGGCGCGCGTGTACGCCCGGCTCGGCTTCGTCGAGGTCGACGGGCTCGACGTGTACGTCGACCTCGCGTGAGGGGCCGCGCCGGCCGACCCCGGCACGCCGGCGTCCGCCCCACGACCGCCGAGCGGGCGGAGCGCGCAGCAGGAGGAGCAGCGGGCAGCAGCACCGAGCCCGTGACGGGGCGCGCCGTCGACCACGGGCGGCTGCAGGGCCGCGTCGTGCGCGTGCTCGCCGCCGGGCAGGTCCTCGGCGGGCTCGGCACGGGAGCCGCGCTGGGCCTCGGGGCCCTGCTGGTCGCGGACGTCTCCGGGTCGCCCGCCTGGTCCGGCATGGCCGCGACGATGGGCACGCTCGGTGCCGCCCTGCTCTCCGTCCCGCTCGCGACGCTGGCCCTGCGGCGCGGACGGCGCGTCTCCCTCACCACCGGTGCGCTCGTCGCCGTGCTCGGCAGCCTCACGGTCGTCGCGGCCGCCGTCGCCGACCTGCTCGCGCTGCTGCTCGCCGGGATCCTCCTGCTCGGCGCCGCGACCACGCTGAACCTGCAGGCCCGCTTCGCCGCCACCGACCTCGCGGCGCCGGGCCGTCGCGCCCGCGACCTGTCGCTGGTGGTCTGGGCGACGACCGTCGGGGCCGTCGTCGGGCCGAACCTGTACGAGCCGGGGGAGGCGCTCGCGGGCGCCCTCGGGCTGCCGCCGCTCGCCGGCGGGTTCGTCATCGCGGCGGTCGCGCAGTCCCTCGGTGCGGTCGTGTACGTCGCGGGCCTGCGCCCCGACCCGCTGCTCGTCGCCGCGGCGGACGAGGCCGCACGCGTCCCCGCGGGCGGTGCGCCGACGCCCCGGGCCGGCGGGCTGCGCGTGCTGCGGGGCAGCGCCACCGCACGTCGGGCCGTGCTCACGGTCGCGCTCAGCCACGCCGTGATGGTGGCGCTGATGAGCATGACGCCCGTGCACCTGACGGGGCACGGCGCCACCCTCACGGCCGTCGGCCTGACCATCAGCCTGCACGTCGCGGGGATGTACGCGCTGTCGCCGCTGTTCGGCGGGCTCGCCGACCGCTGGGGACGGCACCGGGTCGTCCTCGTGGGGCAGGCGCTGCTGCTGGCGTCGCTCGTGCTCGTGCTCGTCGGGTCCGAGTCGCACACGGCCGTCGTCGTCGCCCTCGTCCTGCTGGGCCTGGGCTGGTCGGCGGCGACGGTCGCCGGCTCGGCGCTCGTCGTCACGGCGGTCGAGCCCCCGCAGCGGCCCGCGCTGCAGGGCGTCGCGGACGCGCTCATGAGCCTCGCGGGCGCGGTGGGCGGCGCGCTCGCCGGGCCGGTGCTCGCGTGGGTCGGCTTCTCGGGCCTGGCGGCCGTGCTGGTCGCGCTCGTCGCGGTGACGACGGCGGTCCAGCTCCGCCCGGCACCGACCCCGGCGACACCCGACCCATCCCGTTGACGCCTCGCACCCCGCCGCCTCCTCGCCCCGCGAGTTCGCCATCCCGACCCCAGTTCGCCACGCAGACCTGGCGAGGTCGAGCCGCACTGGCGAAGTCGCGGCGCCGCCACCCGGGCGGCGGCCGCGGGAGCGCCCCGGCGGGGGTCGTGTGCTGGGATCGGGGGGTGGACGTCACCCTGACCTGCCGGGCGTTGCTGCTGGACGTCGACGGCACGCTCGTGGACTCCGCGGACGCCGTGCGCGCCGCGTGGTCGGCCGTGGCGCAGGAGCTGGGGGCGGACCCCGAGGAGGTCGCGGCGGCGGCCCTCGCCCGGCGGGCGTCGGAGGTCGTCGAGGAGTTCTTCTACGCCGAGGACCGGCCGCACGCGCTGGACGCCTCGCTGCGCACGTCGGTCGCGTCGGCGCACCTCGTCCGGGCGCTGCCCGGCGCCGCGGACCTGCTGGCGTCGCTGCCGCCCGGGCGGTGGGGGTGCGTGACGTCCGGACGCCGCGAGATCCTCACCGCGCGCCTGCGCGGGGCGGGCCTGCCCGTGCCGGACGTGCTCGTGGCCGCGGAGGACGTCGGGCGCGGCAAGCCCGACCCGGAGCCCTACCTGCGGGGCGCGGAGCGGGTCGGGGTCGAGCCGGCGGACGCCGTCGCGCTCGAGGACACGCCCGAGGGGGTGCGGTCGGCCCGGGCGGCGGGGCTGCGCGTCGTCGGGGTGCTGGGCACGCACCGGCCGGACGACCTGCGCAGCGCCGGCGCGGACGCCCTCGTGGACGCACCCGGGCGGGTGGTCGTGACCGTCGACGGCGACCTCCTGCGCCTGACCGTCGCCTGAGACCCGCGCCCCGCGGCGCGCGCGTCACTGCACGGCGCGCACCTCGATCCGCGAGCCGAGCACGGCCGACGCCCGCTCGGCCCACGACACGGCGGCGTCCTCGTCGGCGACGTCGAGGATCCAGAAGCCGCCGACGTACGCGGGCGCCTCCACGAACGGGGCGTTAGTGCGCACCGGGACCTCGCCGGACGCGTCCACGGTGACCGCCGTCGACGGCGGCATCAGACCGCCCGCGTGCACGAGCGCGCCCGCGGCCGCCAGGTCGGCGTTCAGGTCGTTGACGGCCGCGACCAGCGCCTCGAGCTCGGCCGGGTCGGCCGCAGCCATCGACTCCATCGTGGGCTCCTCCGCGCTGTCGTGCGGCACGGTCAGGAAGTACTGGGGCATCGGGCTCATCCTCCGTCGTCGTGGTACCTGTGGGTGGCTCGACCCGGACGACGTGCCGGACTCGTCGCGCGGCGGGCCGCATCACCCGGACGAGTGAAGCGCGGCGGGGCCGACGAGGAGGCGGCGGCGCGCCGGTCGGTACGGATCGCGGCGAGGCGCCGCGCAGCACCGGGCGGAGGAGGCGGCATGAGCAGGACCGACGAGCAGCACCGGGTGGTGGCGGCACCGCCGGAGCGGGTCTTCCGCGCGTTCGTCGAGCCGGACGCGCTCGCGGCGTGGCTGCCGCCGGACGGCATGACCGGCGTGGTGGAGGAGCTCGACGCCCGCCCGGGCGGCCGGTACCGCATCGTCCTGACCTACGTCGACGGCGGCGGGCACGGCAAGACGACCGCCGACGCCGACGTCACCGAGGGGACGTTCGTCGAGGTCGTGCCGGGGGAGCGGGTGGTGCACGACGTCGTCTTCGTGTCCGACGACCCCGCGTTCGGCGGCACGATGCGCATGACGTGGTCGCTGGAGCCCGTCGACGGCGGCACCCGCGTGACGTTCCGCGCCGACGACGTGCCTCCGGGCATCTCCGCGCAGGACCACGCCGACGGGCTCGCGTCGTCGCTGGCCCAGCTCGCGGTGCTCGTCGAGCGGGACGTGTAGCCACCCCCGCCGAGCGCGCCACCTCTGGGTCGAGCGCGCCGGACACGAGTGGCGCGCTCGTGCGACGGGTGGCGCGCTCGGCGCCCGGGGGGCCGGCGGGAGGACCGGCCACGCACGGCGGCTACCGTGGTCCGTCGGCCGTCCGGCCACGCACCCCGCACCACCGAGGCACCCCATGACGTCCACGACCCCCGCCGGCCCTCCCGCGACGGGCACCGACCCCGCGACCGCTCCCGACGCCCCGCTGCGGCACGGGCTGCGGACGCGGCACCTGACGATGATGGGCCTCGGCTCCGCGATCGGGGCGGGCCTGTTCCTCGGCAGCGGCGTCGGCATCGCGACCGCCGGGCCGGCCGTGCTCGTCTCGTACGCGATCGCCGGCGTGCTCGTGGTGCTCGTCATGCGGATGCTCGCCGAGATGGCGTCGGCCGTGCCCGCCAGCGGGTCGTTCTCCGTCTACGCCGAGAGGGCGCTCGGGCGCTGGGCCGGCTTCACGCTCGGCTGGGTCTACTGGTTCACCATCGTCATGGTGCTGGGCGTCGAGGTGACCGGCGTCGCGCGGATCGTCACGGGGTGGCTGCCGGGCGTGCCGCAGTGGGCGGTCGCGCTCGTGGTCGTGGCGGTGTTCGCGGTCGTCAACCTCGTCGGGGTGCGGCAGTTCGGCGAGACGGAGTTCTGGTTCGCCGCGATCAAGGTCGTCGCGATCGTCGCGTTCCTCGTCGTCGGCGTCGCGCTGGTCCTCGGCCTGCTGCCCGGGACCGACCCCGTCGGCACGTCCGTCCTGCTCGTGGACGGCTTCGCGCCCACGGGCGTGGCGGGCGTCGCCGCCGGGCTCCTCGTCGTCGTCTTCGCGTTCGGCGGCATCGAGATCGTCACGATCGCGGCCGCCGAGGCCGAGGACCCGCAGCGGGCCGTGGCGCGCGCGACCCGCTCCATCGTCTGGCGGATCCTGCTGTTCTACGTCGGCTCCGTCGCGCTCATGGTGCTGCTGCTGCCCTGGGACGCACCCGCCCTCCAAGAGGGGCCGTTCGTCGCGGTGCTCGACCTCGCGGGCCTGCCCGGCGCTGCGCGGGTCATGGAGGTCGTCGTCGTCCTGGCGCTGCTGTCCGCGTTCAACGCCAACGTGTACGCGACGTCGCGCATGGCGTTCTCGCTCGCCGCGCGCGGCGACGGGCCCGCGGTGCTGCGCCGCGTGTCCCGCCGGGACGTGCCGTTCGTCGCCGTGCTCGTGTCGGTCGCGCTCGGTCTCGTCGCCGTCGGGCTGAACTGGCTGCTGCCCGACGCGCTGCTCGGCATCCTGCTCAACGCCGTCGGCGCGTCGCTGCTCGTCGTGTGGGTCCTCGTCGCGGTCGCCCAGCTGCGGCTGCGACCGCGCCTGGAGGCCGAGGCGCGCGCCGCCGGGCGCCCGCTGGAGCTGCGCATGTGGCTGTACCCGTGGCTCACGTGGGCCACGCTCGCCGCGCTCGCCGGCGTCGTGGTGCTCATGGCGACCGACACGGCGGCGCGCGCGCAGCTGCTCGCGACCACCGGGCTCGTGGCCGTGGTCGTCGCGGTGTACGGGGTGACGGCGCTGGTGCGGCGGCGGCAGGCACGCTAGCGCGGCGGCACCGCCTCGCCGGTGCCGAGCTCCACCTGCACCTCGACCACCCAGTCGCCCTGGTCCTCGCCGTCGGCCTCGAGGAAGTGCCACCGCCGCACGACCGTCCCGGGCGACGATCCGTGCGCGACGGCCCACGCGTCGAGGATCTCGACGGCGCGGCCCACGCCGTCCATCGGACCGTGGTGCACGACGGTCGCGACGCGTGCCGCGGGCAGGTGCGCGACCGTGAGCCCGGGGACGTCACCGACCGCCTCGAACCCGGCGAGGACGTGCACGGTCCCGTCGGTGACCGGCACGAACCGGCCCACGGGCGTCGTGCGGGACGCACCCGCCGCGTCGGCGAGGTCCGACGCCCGGGCGAAGAGGTCCTCGACGCGTCGCCCCCGCTCCGCGTCGTCGGCCAGCACGGCGGTCAGCGCCGCCACGCGCAGCGCGGGAACCTCGCGCGTGAGGACCTGCGGTCCGACCTCCGCCGCGTCCAGCAGGCGCAGGTGCGCGTCCAGCTGCACCAGGCGGTGCCGCACCTCCGCCTGCCGCCGCTCGAGCTCGGCTCGTCGTGTGAGCAGCAGGCGGCGCATCCCGTCCTCCGACAGGTCCCGCGCCAGGATGTCGCCGACCTCCCGCAGCGAGAACCCCAGCTCCTTGAGCGTCACCACCCGGCTGAGGTCGCGCAGCTGTCGCGTCGCGTAGCGGCGGCGCCCCGTGCGCGGGTCGACCTGCGCGGGACGCAGCAGGCCGAGCTCGTGGTAGTGGTGCAGCGTGCGGACGGAGACGCCGGCGGCGCGGGCCACGTCCCCGACGCCGAGGTGCAGGTCGTCGTCCGCACCGGTGTCGTGCGTCGTCATGTCGTGCCTCCCGTCGGTCCCACGTGTCAGCGTGGCCCCTCACGTCGCGTGAGGTGCAAGGGCCGGCTGCCGAGCCCGTCACCGCACCGGCCGCACCCGCCCCGCGCGGGCCCGTGCCGCCTCCAGCACGAGGTGGTCGCGCTCGTCGGCGCTGGTGGCTCGCCGGGCCGCCTCGGCGTAGGCGTCGGCCGCCGCGGGCAGGTCGCCCGCCAGCTCGTGCAGGTAGCCGCGCGTCGCGTGCCAGCGGTGCCGGTCACCCAGCACGTCGTGCACCCGCTCGGTCTCGCGCAGCCCGGCCGCCGGACCGAGCACGTGGCCGACCGCGACGGCGCGCGCGAGCACCGCCGCCGGGTCCTGCCGCGCCGGGTCCGGCGAGAGCGCGACCAGGTCGTCGTACCACGCGAGGACCTGCGGCCAGTCGGTCTCGGCGGCGCTCGCGGCGTCGTCGTGCAGGGCGGCGATCGCGGCCTCCACCTGGTGGCGTCCGGGGGGACGGTCGTCGGTCTGCTCCGCGAGCGCCTGCTGCAGGACGTGCACGCCCTCCGCGACCTCGTGCGCGTCCCAGCGGGAGCGGTCCTGGCGGTCGAGCGGCACCACCCGGCCCTCGTCGTCCCGCCGTGCCGCGCGCCGCGCGTGGTGCAGCAGCATGAGCGCGAGCAGGCCCCGCGCCTCCGGCTCGTCGGTCGCGAGCGTGAGCTGCCGCGTCAGCCGGATCGCCTCCGCTGCGAGGTCGACCCGGCCCGCGTGCCCGGTCGTGTAGACGAGGTACAGCACGCGCAGGACGACCGCGAGGTCACCTGGCCGGTCGAGCCGCTGCCCGCGCAGCGAGCGCTTGGCGCGGCTGATGCGCTGCGCCATCGTCGCCTCGGGGACGAAGAACGCGTCGGCCACCTCCCGGGTCGTGAGGCCGGCCACCGCGCGCAGCGTGAGCGCGACCTGCGACGCGGGCGGCAGGTCGGGGTGGCAGCAGCAGAACAGCAGGAGCAGCGTGTCGTCGGTCTCCTCCGCCGGACCGGGCGAGGGCTGCGTCTCGACGGCCTCCTCGCGCCGCCGCCGCGCCGCCTCGCTGCGGCGGGCGTCGACGAGGCGACGGACGGCGACCGTGGTCAGCCACGCGCGCGGGTCCCGCGGCGGGTGCTCCGGCCAGACCCGCAGCGCCTCGAGCAGCGCGTCCTGCAGCGCGTCCTCGGCGGCGTCGAAGTCCTCGCCGCGCCGCACCAGCCCGGCGAGCACCCGCGGGACGAGGGCACGCAGGGTGCCCTCGTCCAGGGGAGCCGCGGGGGCCGCCGGGACCCCGTCGACGTGGTCCACGCCTCAGTCGTCCGCGGGGGTCCCCGACATGACCTCGCGCACGTCGATCCACTCGTACAGCGGCGTCCCACCGGGCCCGGGCTCCGAGGACACGTACGCGGCGAGCTCGAGGGCCCGCTCGTAGGAGTCGACGTCGACCATGTACCAGCCGGCGACGAGGTCGCTCGTCTCCGGGTGCGGGCCGTCGGTGGTGACGGGTGCCGCGTCGGGCCCGCCGTAGCGCACCCACGTCTGCGCGGTCGTGAGGGCCTGCGCGTCCACGTACTCGCCGGTCTCCCGCAGCATGTCGGCGACGTGCCGCAGGAACGTCATGTGGGCCTCGACGTCCTCCGGCGCCCACCGGTCCATCGGCGGGACGGGCCGGTGCTGCTCGGGCGCGCCGCGGTAGTGCTTGAGGAGCAGGTACCTGGGCATGGGGTGCCTCCCGTGTCGTGGGCCGCGCCGGTCGCGGCCTCGCAGGGGGAGCGGAGCCGGTGGGCGGTTCTCGACATCGTGCCGCCCCGTGGACCACAGGTGTGAGGCGGGGACGTGACGCAGCACCCAGGTCTAGGCTCGACGCGGCGGCGGCCCCCGCGCCGCGCCACCCCAGCCGACCCCGACGGACGAGGACCCATGGGCTTCTTCACCAAGCCGACCGACATCCCCGACGCCGCCCTCGCGCCGCTCTCGCACGAGCGCCTCACCGCGACGCTCGAGGCCCGCGACATGCGCTACGGCGTCGACGACGACGGCGACGTCGGCGGCTACTGGGACGGGCACCTCTTCTACTTCTTCCGCCTGGGGGAGCACCGCGAGTACCTGCAGACCCGCGGCCGCTGGAACCGCCCCCTGCCCGTCACGGAGCTGGACCGCGTGACGCGCCTGGTGAACGACTGGAACGCCGAGCGGCTGTGGCCCAAGGGCTACGTGCGCGTCGAGGAGGACCAGCTCGGCGTGTACGCGGAGCACACCGTCGACTACGAGCACGGCCTGACCGACGAGCAGCTCGACCTGCACCTGGCCTGCGGCATCAGCACCGGCCTGCAGCTGTTCGCGCACCTCGACGAGGCGTACCCGGAGCTCGCGGCCGCCGCGCGCGCCGAGCTCGAGAAGGAGTGACGCACCCGCCCGCCCCGGCGGGCGGCGAGGCCGCGCAGGCGTTCCAGGTCGACCTGCGCGGCGTCGTCGACCTGCTCGCCCGGCACCTGTACTCGGGGCCCCGCGTGTACGTGCGCGAGCTGCTGCAGAACGCGGTCGACGCGGTCACGGCCCGCCGCGCGCACGAGCCGGACGCGCCCGCGCGCGTGCGGTTCCGCGGCGTGGACGGGGGCGGGCTGGAGGTCACCGACACGGGCGTCGGGCTGACGCCGGACGAGGCGCGCGAGCTGCTCGCGACGGTGGGCCGCAGCTCGAAGCGCGACCTCGAGCTGGGCGTCGGGCGGGCGGAGTTCCTCGGGCAGTTCGGCATCGGGCTGCTCTCGGCGTTCATGGTGGCCGACCGCATCGAGCTCGAGTCACGGTCGGCGGTGCACCGGGACGCGCCGGGCGTGCGGTGGGTCGGTCACGCGGACGGCACGTACGACCTGACGGTCCTGCCGCGCAGGGACGACGACCCCGTGGGCTCGACGGTGCGCCTCGCACCGCGCCAGGACATGGACCACTGGCTCGACCCCGGCACGGTCGCGGAGCTCGCCCGGGAGTTCGGCGCCCTCCTGCCGCTCGACGTGGCGGTCGAGGTGCCGCTGGGCGACGAGGCGCGGGCGTGGCGGCGGGTCAGCGAGCCCGAGCTGCCGTGGCGTGCCGCGTACGCGGACGACGCGGCCCGTGACCACGCGCTCGCGCGGTACTGCGAGCGCACCCTCGGCTTCACGCCGCTGACGCACGTCGACCTCGAGGTGCCGCTGGTCGGGCTCACGGGCGTCGCGTTCGTGCTGCCCACGGCCGTGCCGCCGGGCGGCGGCGGCACCCACCGCGTGCACCTCAAGCGGATGCTGCTGGGGGAGCGGGTCGCGGGGCTGCTGCCGGACTGGGCCTTCTACGTCCGCTGCGTCGTCGACGCCGACGGGCTGCGTCCCACGGCCTCCCGCGAGCAGCTCTACGACGACGAGGCGCTGCTCGTCGCCCGGGACGCGCTCGCCGCGCAGGTCCGCACGTGGACCCTGGACACCCTGCGGGCGGGCAGCGCGCTCGCGCGCGAGCTCGTCCGCACGCACCACCTGGCGATCCGGTCCCTCGCGCTCGTCGACGACGAGATGCTCGACCTCGCGGCGCAGGTGCTGCCGTTCGAGACGACCGACGGCACCCTCACGCTCGCCGAGGTCGCCCAGCAGGGCGGCACCGTGGTGCACACGACGAGCGTCGAGGAGTACCGGCGGGTCGCCCCCGTCGCGCGGGCCCAGGGCCTGCTCGTCGTCAACGCGGGGTACGTCTACGACGCGGACCTGCTGGCGCGGCTCGCGGGCCGGCGCGGGTGGGACGTGCGCCCGCTGCGGGCCGCCGACGTCGCGCAGGTGCTCGACCGGGTCGAGCCGCAGCGGGAGCTCGAGCTCCTCGACGCGGTGGACGCCGCCACGTCGGCCGTCCGGGACCTCGACTGCGAGGTCGTCGTGCGCCGCTTCGCCCCCGCCGACCTGCCGGCCGTGCTGCTGCAGGACCGCGACGACGAGCACCGGCGCGACGTCGCCCGCGCCGTCGAGGCGGCGGACGACCTGTGGGGCGGTGTCCTCGCGGGCCTCACCGCCGGGTCCGCGCCGGCCCCCGCACGCCGGCTCGTGCTCAACGACACCAACCCGACGGTCCGCCGCCTGCTCGCGGGTGCGGCGCGGCCCGAGGTCTTCGCGGCCGGTCTGCGGTCGATGTACGTGACGGCCGTCCTGCTGGCGGGCGAGCCGCTGCGCGCGCAGGACGCCGCGACCATGACGGCGGCCATGACCGTGCTGCTCGACGCGGGCCTCGGACCCGAGGGCGCGACCGGCGCGACGGGCACCGTCGCCCACGAGGAGGAGGAGCGGTGAGCCGCAGCCTGGACGAGGCCAACCGGGAGCTGTCCCGCATCCGCGACATGCCGTACGGCCTGGCGCGCACGCAGGCAGCCGAGCGGCAGGTGCGCCTGGTGGAGGCCGAGGGGCCGGACCGGGCGCGCGCGTACGCGCTGTCGGTGCTGCTGGAGTCGATGGTGTGGGGCGGTGAGGTCGAGCGCTCGTACCTGCCGTTCACGCAGCTCGTGCGCTGGTACGACGAGCACCCCGAGCAGTTCGACGACGCCGACCGGTACGCCATGTTCTGGTCGTTCAAGTGGATGGTCGGGCACCTGGGCGAGTTCCCGACCGTCCCGGCGGCGCAGATCGAGGCGACGCTCGACGACATGGAGCGGCGGTACGCGCTCGCGGGCCTCGGCCGGGACGCGGTCGCGTACGCGCGGTTCGCGTGGGCGGCGCGACGCGGCGCGGAGGACGTCGAGGAGGCGTACCGCACGTGGGTCGCGACGCCGCGGGACGACTACTCGCAGTGCGAGGTCTGCGACCCGGGCGACCGGGCGTCGCACCTGTTCGCCACGGGGCGGCTCGCCGAGGGCGTCCGGCTCGTGGAGGAGACCCTCGCGACGGGCGCGACGTGCGCGACCGAGCCGGCCGACATGCTGTCCCACCTCGCCCTCGCGCACCTCGACCTGGGGCACCGGGCGGAGGCGGCGCGCGCGCACCGGCGGGCGGTCGCCGCGCTCGCGGACGCGACGGGCGAGATGGCGGGGGCGCGGGGGCGGCGCGTCGTGCTGCTCGGACGGGCGGGCGCCGTGGCGCGGCTCGTGCGCGCGGTCGAGCAGGACGAGCGGCTGCTCCTCGAGGCGGAGACGCCGCGGGCACGGCTGGAGTGGCTGCTCGGCGTGGTCGCGGGGACGGCGGCGCTGCTGCCCGCGCACGCCGATGCGGCGGTGCGCCTGACGCGGGTGCCGGCGGCGACGGTCGCCGACCTGCACGGCTGGGCGGTCGGCGAGGCGGAGGCGCTGGCCGCCGCGTTCGACCTGCGCGACGGGGGCACGGCGCTCACGACGCGCCTGGCGGAGGCGCGCGCGACGCGGCCGCTCGACGAGCCGCTGGAGCTGGACGTCGTCGCGCTGCCCGGTGCGTCGGCGCGGCCGGTGGTGGACGCGACGGGGGCGGGCTCCGACGACGGCCCGGACGGTGCAGGCGCCGACGGCGACGAGCCGCTCCTCGCCCGCGCCGAGCGCCTTCTCGCCGACGGCAGCACCGAGGAGGCGGCCCGGGCCTTCGTCGCCGCCTCCACGGCCGCCGAGGAGGCCGGGCTGCTCGTCGACGCCGGGTACGCCGCGGCCGAGGCCGCGCGCTGCGCCCAGGTGCTCGGCGACGACGACACGGCTGCGGGCCTGTACGCGCACGCGGTCGCCCGCCTGCACGCGGGCGGTGCCGAGCCGGTGCAGGTCGTGCCGGTGCTCGTCGCGTGGGCGCCCGCGGCCGCGTCCGCGGGCACGCTGCCGCCGTACCTGGACGCGGTCGACGCCGTGCGTGCCGCGCTCGACGGCGACGACGCCGACGGCGCGCCCGACCCGGCCGGGCAGGCGCTCGCGGACCGACGCCGCACCGAGCGCCGCCGCGCCCTCGCGGACGTCGACGACGCCGCGGCCCGCGCGCTGGCGACCCTGGGCGGCGACGCGCGGACGCAGGACGCCGTCGACCGGGCCGTCCGCGCCGGCGAGGTGTACGCCTCCGTCGGGGCGGTCGCCGACGCGGCGCACGCGTTCTGGCTCGCGGGCCGCGTGCTCGACACGGCGGGCCGCCCCGAGGACGCGCTGCACCACCTCGAGTCCGCGGTCGAGGGCTTCGGCCTCGCCCGCGACCGCCGCACCCGGGCGCAGGCGGCCGACGACCTCGTCGCGCTGCTGCGCCGCACCGGGCAGGACGCCCGCGCGGAGGAGGTGCTGGAGGCGCTGACGCGCTGACCCGCGCGGCCCCCCACGACCCCGCCTCCTCCCGGCGAGTTCGCCACGTCGGCCCGAGGTCGCCAGGCCGACCTGGCGACCTTGGGCCGGGGTGGCGAACTCGGTGCCGGGGTGCCGGGGTGCCGGGGTGGCGGGCAGGCGTCAGCGGGTCTGCAGGGCCAGGCGTCCCGCGAGGACGACGTACGCGGCCGCGAAGCTGCGGCGCAGCGCCGACACCACCCGCGGGCGCTGGACGACGTGGCGGCGCACCGCCGACGCACCGAGCCCGTAGAGCGCGAACACCGCGAACGTCACCGCCATGAACACGAGGCTGAGCACCGCCATCCGCGCCGTCGCACCCGGGGCGTCCGCGGGGACGAACTGCGGCAGGAACGCGAGGAAGAAGATCGTCAGCTTCGGGTTCAGCAGGTTGAGCAGCACCGCGTCGCGCACGACCTGCCGCGCCGACCGCGGCGGCGCCCCCTCCTCGACGTGCAGCGGCGTGCGGTCCCGCCACGTCTGCCACGCCAGGTACAGCAGGTAGGCGACGCCCAGGTACGTGAGCGTCTGGAACGCCACGGCCGAGGCGTGCAGCAGCGCGGCGAGACCGGTGATCGCGGCGGCCACGTGCGGCACGACGCCGAGCGTGCAGCCGAGCGCCGCGACCAGGCTGCCCCGGGCTCCGCGCGCGAGGCCGGCCGCGATCGTGAACAGCGCGCCGGTGCCGGGAGTGGCGACGACGACGAGGGTGGTGACGAGGAACGCGACGCTCACGGGTGCTCCCGGCGGTGGCGGACGACGGCTCGACGCTAGCGGTCGCCGTCGAGCAGGGACAGGGGCAGCAGATCCGCTCGCGAACTACCCACTGAGTGCATACACCCGGTGTACTGTGACGCGCATGACGGTCCCGATGGCGATGCTGGCGTTCCTCGACGAGCACCCCGCGCACGGGTTCGCACTCAAGCAGCGGTACGACGAGCTGCTCGGGCACGAGCGCGAGCTGCGGTCCGGGCAGGTGTACTCCACCCTCGCCCGGCTCGAGCGCGACGGGCTGGCGCGTGGTGTGGAGATCGCCAAGGGGGAGGGGCCGGACCGCCGCGTGTACGCGATCACGCAGGAGGGGGTCGCCGAGCTCGAGCAGTGGCTCGCGACCCCGTACTCCACCCGGACGCGCCCCGGCGAGCTCTTCACCAAGGTCGTGCTCGCGCTCGTCTCGGGCCGCTCCCCGGAGGCGGTGCTCGCGGCCCAGCGGGCGCTGTACCTCACCCGCATGCGCGAGCTCACGTCGGCCCGGCACGCCGGCGACCTGGTCGACCGGCTCGCGGGCGACTACGAGATCGCGCACCTCGAGGCGGACCTGCGGTGGATCGAGACCGCGGCGGCACGCCTGCACGGCGGGGCCGACGGGCACGGGCCGGAGCGGGACCGGTGAGCGCCGTCCTGGCCGGAGAGGGCCTGTCGATCACGCTCGGAGGGCGGCGCGTCCTCGACGGCGTCGACGTCACGGTGGAGACGGGCGAGGTCGTCGCCGTCATGGGCCCGTCCGGTTCCGGCAAGTCGACCCTGCTGCACGTGCTCGCGGGCCTCCTGCGTCCGGAGTCCGGCACGGTCACGCTCGCCGGGTCGCGGCTCGACGACCTCCCGGACGCCGCGCGGTCCCGGCTGCGCCTGCGCCGCACGGGCTTCGTCTTCCAGTTCGGCGACCTCGTGCCCGAGCTCACCGTCGTGGAGAACGTCGAGCTGCCCCTGCGCCTGACCGGGGTCCCACGACGCGCCGCCCGGGACCGCGCCCTCGCGCTGCTCGACGAGCTCGGCGTCGCCGACGTCGCGTCCCGTCGCACGAGCGAGGTCTCGGGCGGGCAGGCGCAGCGCGCCGCCGTCGCGCGGGCGCTCGTGCACGAGCCCGCGGTCGTCCTGGCCGACGAGCCGACCGGCGCCCTCGACACGGTGACGGGCGAGCGCGTGCTGGAGGCGCTCGTGGCGGCGGCGACGTCCCGTGGGGCGGCGGTCCTGCTCGTGACCCACGAGCTGCGGGTCGCCGCGTGGGCGCGTCGCGAGGTGCACCTGCGCGACGGGCGCATCGAGACGCCGTCGGTGACGTGGTGAGGGCGCTCGTCGCCCTCGGGCTGCGGTTCGCGCTGTCCGGCGGCCGGCTGCGCTCCGCCGCCGTCGTCGTCGGGAACGCCGTGGCGGCCGCGCTGCTGCTCGCCGCGGCGGCTCTCCCCGCCGCGCTGCACCCGGCCGGCGACGTGGTCGACCCGGTCGAGCGGACGAACACGGCCGCCGTGCTGGCGTTCAGCCTCGTCCCCGCGGTGGTGCTCGTGCTCACGGCCGCGCGCACGTCGGGCGCCGCGCACGACCGCCGCGCGGCGGCGTTGCGCCTGCTCGGCCTCACGCGGACGCGGACGGTCGTCGTCGCCGCCGTGGAGAACGGGGTGCTCGGGCTCGCCGGGTCGTTGGTGGGGCTCGCGCTCTTCCTCGTGATGGCGCCGGTCGTGGACGCGGCGGTGGCGGCGGGGCCCGAGTGGTTCGCCGCGACGTTCGCGGCCACGCCGGCCGCGGCCGCGCTCGTCGTCGTCGCGACCACCGGTGCGTCGGCGCTCGTCGCCGCCGGGTCCACCGCGCGCTCGACCCGGCGGCCGCTCGCGGACCGGGCCGAGGGGACGCCCCGCGTCCTGAGCCCGTGGCGTCTCGTGCCGGCCGCGCTCTCGGTCGGCGCGTTCGTGCTCGTCGTCGAGGAGTCCGGTACCGCGGCGTGGCTGCGCTCGGACGCCGGCGTGCTCCTCCTGGTGGCGGGTGCCGTCGTCGGCGCGGTGGCGGTCGCGGTGGTCACGCCCCTGCTCGCCGCATGGTGCGCGGGCCTGCTCGTCCGCACGCGCGCGGTGCCGGCGGTCCTCGCCGGACGCGCCGTCCAGGGGGAGCCGGCGGCGACGGGCCGGCTCGTCTCGGGCGTCGGCGTGGCGGTCTACCTCGTGCTCGCCGCGCTCGCCGTCCTCGCCGCCTACGAGTCGACGCCGCAGTACCGCTACGCGCTCCAGACGATCCGCCAGGGGCCGCAGCCGGTCGTCGTCGGGCACGAGTGGGACGGCCGCGGCGGGCGTGTCGCTCCCGTCTCCGACACGGAGCTCGCCGCCCTCGCCGCGGTGCCCGGGGTGCAGGCGGTGGTCCCGCGCTACACCGCGGAGGTGGAGGGGTGGTGCTCGCCCCAGGCGCCGTGCGCGGCCGAGGTCTTCGTCGGGACCTGCGACGACCTCGCGCAGCTCATGGTGGCGGAGGGGTGCCACGACGACCGGGCGGCCGTGGTCACCGTCGACCGGTACGAGGGCACCACGAACGGCATGCCACCCGTGCTGCCGGAGCGCGCGTCGGAGTCGTCGGCGCAGGTCCGGTTCGGTGCCGACGGCCCCGACGTCACCGTCCCGCTGGGCGAGCCGGTGGTGCAGGACTCCGCCGCCACGCAGGAGCGCTGGGTGTACCAGTCCTCCGTCACCGTGTTCGTGCCCCGGTCCGTGGCGGAGCGCGCGGGCGTGGGACCGAGCTCGGCGCTCGTGGTCGCCGACGGCGGGCTGGCCGTGCAGCGGGCCCTCGCTGACGCCGCGCCCCCCGGCCTCGTCGTCCAGCCGTACCCGCTCCACGACTACGACGCCGTGCAGCGCGTGCGCGTGGTGGTCACGACGCTCTCGGCGATCGTGATCGGCGCCGGGCTGCTCAGCCTCGCGATGGTGGCGGTGGACCGCGCGGTCGAGCGACGGCGGGCCGTGGCGCGCCACGTCGCCGTCGGGGTGCCGCCCCGGGTCCTGCGGACGGCGCAGCTCCTGCAGACGCTGCTGCCGCTCGTCGTCGCGGTCGCGCTCGCGGCGGCGCTGGGGTCGCTCATGGTGCGCGCGTACGCGGCCCTGTCGGGCTGGCCGCCGCTCGCCGACAGCACGCAGCTCGGCCTCGTCGCGGCTGCGACGCTGGCGGGTGCGGTCCTCGTGTCCCTGACGACGGTCCCGGTGGTGCGGGCGCGGGTGACCGCGGACCTGCTGCGGCGGGAGTGACGCTCCCTGCGTGACAGGCCGCGCGGGTGTGCCGACCCGGGTCCTCCAGCGCCCGCCCGGGTCGTCCGCGTGGTCCGCGACCTGCCGGGACGGGCGGGGGTTCCCGGTGTCCGGGGCCGGTGCCATGCTCGCCGGGTGGAGCTGCGGTTCGGCGGTGAGGTCGTGTGGTGGCGCGGGCCCGCGCCGTTCCACTTCGTCGCGCTGCCCGAGCCCGAGGCAGCGCGGCTGCGCGCCGTGGCGTCGCGGGTCACCTACGGCTGGGGGTGCATCCCGGCGACGGTGACCCTGGGCGCGACCACGTTCACCACGTCGATCTTCCCCAAGGACGGCGGCTTCCTGGTCCCGGTCAAGACGGCCGCCCGCCGGGCCGAGGGCGTCGAGCTCGGGGACGAGGTGGCGCTCGTCGTCGTCGTGGACGACCCCGACGGGCCGGCGGACGACGCCGAGGACCCGCAGGACGCCGTCCCCGTCACGCGTCGCGCGCCCCGGCACGACCCGGCTGACGACGACGACTACTTCGACCCTGCCGCCGATCCCGCTGCCGGCCCCGCCGCCGGCCGGGGCGCGGACGCACCGACGGCCGCCGGCTGACGAGCGCCGGCGGCCGTCGGGCTCCTCCCCCTCAGGAGCTCGTGCAGGTCAGGGCGGGGTTCGGGGGCGTGCCGCTGCCGAGCAGACCGAAGGACGCGGTGCCGCCGGCGGCGAGCCGCCCGTTCCAGGCGGTGCTGCGGACGACGACGAGGTCACCCTGCGGCTGCAGCGTGCCGTTCCACACCTGGTCGACCCGCTCACCGGAGGGACGCCAGCTCACGCTCCACGACGTGGACGGGGAGCCGGCGCGGACGGTCACCTCGCCCTGGAACCCGCCGGGCCAGGAGTTCACGGTCCGGTAGGTGGCGGTGCAGGCGCCCGCGGGCGGCGGGGTGGTGGGGCCGGCGGTGGGCGTGGCCGTCGGGGTGGCCGTCGGTGTGGTGGTGGCGGTGGGCGTGGGGGTCGGCGACGCCGTCGGGGTCGTCGACGTCAGCGACGTGAAGAACCGCCAGATCTCGCCCGGCACCCACGACTGCTGCTGCCCGCGGTCGCGGGCGTCCCACTGGTGCCCGCTGTCCGACGCGATCCACACCACGGGGTAGCCCTCGCGGCAGGTGTACGCGGTGCGCACGTGCGTGCGGCTGCCGGCAGCGGGTTCCGGCGCCTGCTGCGCCTGGCACCCGTTGGTGCGCAGGGCGCGGTCCCGCAGGGCGCGGCCCTGTGAGATGTTGAGGACGTCGTCGACGACGCCGTGCGAGCCGAGGTAGGCGATGGGCTGCGTGCCGCCGGCGCACCCGGACAGCTGCGCCCCGTTGAGGACGGCGACGGCGCGGAAGACGTCGGCCCGGGCGCACGCGAGTGCGTTGCTCATGCCGCCGCCGTAGCTGAACCCGGTGGCGAACCGCTGGGTGGTGTCGATGCACAGCGCCCGCTCGAGCGTGCGCAGGATGTCGTCGACGAACGCGACGTCCTGGCCGCCGCTGTTGGGCCACGCGTTGTCGATGCCCTGCGGCGCGACGAAGACCGTGCTGGTCCCGGCGAGCGGCTTCAGGCCGTAGAAGCCCTGGTTGACGACGTCGGCCGCGGTGCCGTGCCACCAGTGCAGCCCGACGACCAGCCGGTACGGCCGGTTCGGGTCGTAGCCGGCGGGCACGTCGAGGCGGAACGTGCGGGACTGCCCGCCGCTGGTGATCGTGTGGGTGCCGGTGGCCAGCCCGGCGGGTCGGCCGCAGCCCGCCGTGGCGGCAGCGGGGGCGGGGGCGCCCGGCAGCGCCGACGCGGGCGCGGTCAGGCCGACGACGGCGAGCGCGGCGACCGTGAGGGCCAGCACGGTCCGACGGGCTCGGGACGGGGTGGGGTGTCGCACGGTGGCTCCCTCCGGCGCGGGCGCCCGGCGTCGTCGCCGGGTGGCACGGCGGTCGGACGACCGCCGGCCCGGCGAATCTATCGATAAACCACGCCGGCGAGGACGGGGCGAAACGGTTCACGACGCTGCCGGACCTCGCGCGCCCCGCAGCGCCGCCCGTGCCCCGCGCCGCACGTGGTCGGCGACGGCGTCCAGCGCCTGCGTCCGCAGCGACCACTGCTGCCAGAACAGCGGCACCTCGACGCCCGGCCCGTCGTCGAGCAGGACGAGCCGGCCGGCGGCGACGTCGTCGGCGCTCTGCTGGTCGGGCAGCATGCCCCAGCCGAAGCCGAGCCGGATCGCCGTCGCGAAGTCGGCCGACGCGGGCACCAGGTGGCGCGGCGGGGCGAGCGGGTCGACGCCGGCGCGCTCGAGCCAGCGGTCCTGGAGCCGGTCGGCTGCGTCGAAGACGACGACCGGTGCCGCGGCCAGCGCCGCCGGTCCCACGCCGTCCGCGAACCAGCGGTCCCGGAAGGCGGGCGCCGCGAACGGGCGGTAGCGCATGACGCCGAGCGGCTCGACGGAGCAGCCCTGCACCGCCGTGCGCTCGGCCGTCACCGCGGCCATCACCGACCCGTCCCGCAGCAGCGTCGCCGAGCGGTCCTGGTCCTCGCGCACGAGCTCGACCACCACGCGGTCCGCGAGCGGGGCGAGGGCCGGCAGCAGCCACGTCGTCAGGGAGTCGCCGTTGACGGCGAGGGGGACGCGGGGCACGCGGGGCGCGGCGAGGTGGCGGGTGGCGTCCTCGGTGAGGGCGTCGAGCTGGCGGGCGAGCCGGACGAGCGGCTCGCCCGCCGCCGTCGGGCGCACCGGCCGCTCGCGGCGGAGCAGCACCGCGCCGACCTGCTGCTCGAGCGCCTTGATCCGCTGGCTCACCGCCGACGGGGTCACGTGCAGGGCGCGTGCGGCGGCGTCGAGCGTGCCGAGGTCGGCCGCGGCGGCGAGCGCGCGGAGCTGTCCCAGGTCCCAGTCCGGCATGAAGCCACGCTAACGGTGCGTGAGGAACTGTCGCTGGAGTTCACGCCGCCGCGGCACGTACCGTCGCCGACGTGGGATGGACGGCAGCGCTCGCGGGCGCGGGATTCGGCTTCGCGCTCATCGTGGCGATCGGCGCGCAGAACGCGCACGTGCTGCGCCAGGGGCTGCGCCGCGAGCACGTCGGCCTGGTGGTGGCGATCTGCGCGCTGTCGGACGTCGTCCTCATCGCGGTCGGGACGGCGGGCGTCGGTGCCGTGATCGCGGCGAGCCGCACCGTCACCGTCGTCGTCACCGTGCTCGGGGCGCTGGTCCTGCTGGGCTACGGGTTCCTCGCCGCCCGCCGGGCGCTGCGCCCCGGGGAGGCGCTCGTCGCCGACGCGCGCGGCACCGGCCTGAGCACGGGCGCCGCCGTCGCGACCACGCTCGCGCTCACGTGGCTCAACCCGCACGTCTACCTCGACACCGTCGTGCTCCTGGGGTCCGTCGCCGCGGGCCACGGGGACGAGCGGTGGTGGTTCGCGATCGGCGCGGCCGTCGCGAGCATCGCCTGGTTCACCGGCCTCGGCTTCGGCGCGGCGGCGCTGCGTCCGCTGTTCGCGCGGCCGGGCGCGTGGCGCGTGCTCGACTCGGTGATCGCGCTCGTCATGGTCGCGATCGCAGGGCGGCTGGTCGCGGAGGTGCTGTAGCGGTCAGAGCCGGTCGCGCCGCCGCCAGTGCCGCACGTGGTGCACGTCGGCGACGAACGGCAGCGCGGCCGTGTCGCGGGGGGTCCCGGCGACCGGCAGCTCGTAGACGTCGAGCATGAGCTGCACCGGGTAGCCGATCCGCTGCCGGACGGTGTGCACGAGCCGGCCGTCGACGTGGAAGCGCAGCTCGTCGTCGTCCCACTGCACGGCGTAGTCGTGCGGCGCCGTGAGGTCGCCGTCGACCCGCACCTTCACGAAGTCGTCCCTCAGGCGGGGGTCGTGCTGGGCCTTGACGCCGACGCCGACGAGGCCGCCGGTGTCGTCCATCTCGCTGCCGAACACCTCGGCGACGCAGATCTCCCCGCTGTCCTCCGGCCGGTCCTCGACCCCGACCGGCCAGAACGCCACGAGTGCCGCCGGGTGCCGCACGGCCGTCATGCGCACCTCGAGCACGCCGTCGCGCACGAGCCACCCGCGGTGCTCCGGCTGCTCCTCGCGCACCACGAGGCCGTCGCGGAACCGGTGCTGCCCGCGGCCGGACCCGACCGGACCCGACACCTGGCCCGTCTGCAGGTGCGAGACCCGCACGTCCCCGTCCCACTCCGGCGCCCACGGCTCCGTGCCCGCCTCCACGCGCAGCCGCAGCCGTCCGCCGCCGACCTCGTACCGCGCCGCCGTCGTCGCCCGCGAGGACCAGTGCGGCAGGTAGTGCGGCCACCACCGGTCGGTGTCGAGCCGGTCGGCGTCGAACTCCTCCGCCGCCACGAGCACGTACCCGCTCAGGTCGAGGTCGTCCACGCGGCAACGGTAGGCGGGACCACCGACGCGACGGGCACGCGCGGAGGTGTTGACGGCTGCAGCGCGGCGAGGAGACTGGACGGATGGGCCCGGGGCCGGCGCCGCCTCCCGCGAGCTGCCCGATCCACTGGCAGCCCCAGGCGCTCGCGCCCGTCTTCTGGGGCGTCCGCTCCGTCGGCCCGGGCGACGGCGCCCCGGTCGACCTGCGCATCTTCTTCCCGAGCCTCGACGGGGCGGTCGAGAGCGCGCCGATCCTGGCCGGCTGCGGCCGCTACCCGCTCGTGCTGCTCGCGCACGGGCACTGCCACGGCGACCCGCAGCACTTCCGGCGGTGGTTCCTGATCCCGGCCTTCCTCGCCCGCAGCGGATACGTGGTGGTCGTGCCGCACCTGGCGGGCAACGCCGGTGGAGCGAACCCGTCGGTGCCCGAGCACCCCGACGAGGCGACGCTCGCGGCGGTCGAGGCGTGGGCCCGCACGGGGTGGGAGCACGCCGACGTGCTCCTGCCGCCCCCGGCGACCGGCGTGGTGGGGCACAGCTTCGGTGCGCTGGTCGCCGCGCGGTACGCGGTCGGGCGTCCGGTGTCCGCGTACGCGGGCCTGAGCGGGCGGTGGCAGGACTGGTTCGGCGCCGAGCCCTTCCCGTTGCCCCTCCTGACCGTCCCCTCCCTGCTCACGTGGGGCGCCGAGGAGTTCCTCGTCCCCCTGCCGGATCCGCAGTGGCAGGCCATGGCCCGACCACGACACCGGGTGGTGTTCGCCGAGGGACAGCACTGGGACTACCTCGGCACCGACCGGCCGCCGTGCGCTCCGCCGCCCACCTGCCCGGGCATCCGCGGCGCCGTCGCCGACCTGGTGACGATGTTCCTGGCCCGCTACCTGCCGCCGGAGCTGGCCACGAACCTGGCGTCCGAGGTGCCCGTCGACCTGGAGCCGCCCGACCTCGTGCTGACCCGCGAGCAGGAGTTCTTCGCGGGCGGGTTCCTCGGCGGGTGGGAGGCGCTCGTCGCGAGCGGCGGCGCCTGCGGCGAGGTGGCCGTGTCGCAGGCCACCGAGCGCCTCCTCGCCAACCGCCGCACCCGGGAGACGCACTCGCTGGACCACCCGTGCGCGTTCGTGGACGACATCGCCCTGCGCAACCGCGTGCCCGTGGGCGCCCGGCCCGCCGGCTTCCGGTGGTGCGACCTCTGCTTCCCGGCGCGCGCGGACGGCTGACGGCGCGGGTCGACGCGCCGGTCCTCACCGCCCCGGCCAGTGCCACGCGGGCTGGTCGAGCAGGCCCTCGCGGCCGGCGACCACCGTCTCGCCGAGGTCCTTCTCGAGCACGACGTGACGCGTGTCCGCCGGGGCGTCCGGGTCGGCGACGAGCGCGTCGACCAGCGCCCGTGCGTGGCTGACGACGACGACCTGTGTCCGCCGCGCCGCCGCGGCGAGCAGGTGCGCGAGCGCCGGCAGCAGGTCGGGGTGCAGGCTCGTCTCCGGCTCGTTGACGACCATGAGCGCGGGCGGGCGCGGCGTCAGCAGCGCGGCCGCCCACAGCAGGAACCGCAGCGTCCCGTCGGAGAGCTCGGCGGCCGTGAGCGGGCGGAGCAGGCCCGGCTGGGTCATCGTCACGGTCGCCTGGGCGTCGGTGCCCCCGATGCCGACGACGGCCCCGGGGAACGCGCGGTCCACGACGTCGTCGAGCTCGGCGCCGCCGCCGAGGTACCGGATGGTCGCGAGGGCGCCGGCGAGGTCGTGCCCGTCGGCGGCGAGCACCGGCGTGCGCGTCAGCACCGAGCCCCGCCGGGCGGGTGCGCCCGCGTCCGTGCGGACGTGGTCGTAGAACCGCCACGCGCGCAGCCGCTCGCGCACCAGCAGCACCTGCGGAGCGCCGAGCGGGTCGACCAGCTCGGTGAGCAGGCTGTCGGTCGGCCCGGGCTGCAGCGGCACCTGCACCCAGTCGTCGTGGGCGTCGCGTGCCCGGACCGACGGCCCGCGCCGCTCGGCGACCACGTCGCGCGGGCGGGGCGCGTCGCCCACCCACACCGTCTCGACCTTCACCTCCGGGTCGCGCACGAACGGGGAGTGCTGGTCCAGCTGCGGGAGGCCGACGTCCACGGCGTACCCGAACGCGACGTCGTCGTCGGGGAGCCGCCCCCGCACGTGCCCGGGCCCGTGCTGCACGCCGAGCCGCAGCCGCACCGGCCCGGTGCGCCAGGTGCCCTCGACGGGCGCCCGCCCCTCGCGCACGGCCCGGCCGATCCGCTCCGGGCCCGCCCACAGCGTCGAGGAGAGCCCGCCCTCCTGCGCGAGGGTGGACGCGAACGCACCCGTCGCGCACGCCTGCAGCAGCCGGAGCGAGCGGTACAGCGACGACTTCCCGGACCCGTTGCCGCCGGTGACGACGGTCAGCGCGCCCGGCTCGAGCACGAGGCTGCGCAGCGAGCGGTAGCCCTCGACGGCGACGGTCCGGATCACGCGGCCACCGTAGGGGCGACCACCGACGCCCGAGGCGATGAGTCCCGCCTGCGCGGCCGGTCTGCACCCACGACCGCGCCGCCCGGGAGGACGACCATGACCGCGACCTACACCTTCGACGTCTTCACCAGCCTCGACGGCTTCGGCTCCTACGCGCCGCCCGGTGACTGGGGCGGCTACTGGGGCAAGCAGGGGCCCGAGCTGCTCGAGCACCGCCTCGCGCAGTACGACGGCGAGCAGCGCCTGGTCCTCGGCGCGACGACGTTCCGCGAGTTCGTCGCGATGCTCGCCGGCAGCACCGAGGACTCCGACGTGCGCGACCCGTGGGTGACCCGCATGCGCCACCTGCCGACGACCGTCGTGTCGTCGACGCTGTCCGGGCCGCTCGACTGGCCCGACGCCACCGTCGCGCGCGGGGACGCGGCCGAGGTCGTCGCGCGGCTCAAGGAGGAGTCGGACGTGCCGCTGCGCTCGCACGGCTCCCTGTCGCTCAACCGCGCCCTGATGGCCGCGGGCCTGGTGGACCGGGTGCAGGTCACGATCTTCCCGGTCCTGACGGGCCGGACGGGGACGGCGCCGGTGTTCGCCGGCGCGGACGACTTCGACCTGGAGCTGCTCGGGAGCCGCGTGCTCGACGGCCGCACGCAGGAGCTCGTGTACCGGCCGACCCTGCGCTGAAGGCCGGGTGTCACGCAGGGCCCGGGGCCGGCGCGGGAGGCGTCACCCGAAGGCCCAGACCACCGTCCCGCCGTCCCGCACCACCGCCCGCGGGCGGCCCGTCACGTCCAGCTCGACCTGCAGCCGGTGCGCCCCGTCGGACGAGGTCGCCGTGTACCGGTACCGCTCGTTCGTGAGCTCGTCGGCCCGGGTGCGGGCGCGGACGAGCCACGGGTGCTGCCGGCGCAGCGCGATCAGCGCCCGGTGCGCGTGCAGCAGGTCCTGGCCGGGTGCGGACGGGTCCGGCGGCGCGTCCGGCAGGGCCGGCCGGACCGCGTCGTCCCCGCCCTCCCGCTCCTCCTTCAGCCCCGTCCACCCCAGCTCGTCGCCGTAGTAGACGGACGGCACCCCGCCCACGGTCATGAGGACGACCAGCGCGAGCACGGCGGCGTCCGCCCCGACCTGCGTCGCGATGCGCGTGACGTCGTGGTTGCCGACGAAGGTCTGCGGCAGGAAGGCGTCCAGCAGCTCGGCGTGCCGCTGCAGGGCCCAGTCGAGCTCGAAGAAGTTGCGGTCGCGCAGGCTGCTCCAGGTGGCCTTCCACAGCGGGTACTGCGTGACCGAGTCCATGCCGGAGTCGCGCACGGTTGCGGCGTAGTCGCCGTGGATCACCTCGCCGACCACCCACGCGCCGGGGTGCTTCTCGCGCACCCGCGGCAGCACGCGCGCCCAGAACGCCGGCGGCACCGCGTACGCCGCGTCGAGCCGCCACCCGTCGATGCCGCGGTCGAGCCAGTGCGTCATGACGTCGGCCACGAGGTCCGCGACCGCGGGCTCGTCGTGGTTCAGCTTCACGAGCGCGCGGTGGCCCTCGAAGTCCGCGGTCCGCGGGCCGCCGGGCGCGTCCCAGTCCACGGCCAGCCAGGACGCGCGGGGTCCGTCGCGCCCCTCGGCGAGCACCTGCGCGACCAGCGGGTGCTCGGCGCCGACGTGGTGGAAGACGCCGTCCATGAGCACGCGGACCCCGCGCTCGCGGGCGGCGGCGAGCAGCGCGTCGAGGTCCTCCTCCGTGCCCAGGCGCGGGTCGACGCGGTAGTGGTCGGTGGTGTCGTACCCGTGCGTCGACGACGCGAAGACCGGGCCGAGGAGCAGGCCGTTCGCGCCCAGCGCGACGACGTGGTCCAGCCAGGGGAGCAGCCGGCGCAGGCGGTGCGGCTCGGGGTCGCTGTCCGGCTCGCGGATCGGCGCGCCCACGGCCCCGAGCGGGTACACGTGCCACCAGATCGCGTGCTCGACCCAGGCGCGCGCGGAGGGGACGTCGGTGCTGGTCACGTCCTTACCCTGCCCCGGCGCACCGTCCGGCCGCGACCGCTGGGCGCCGGCCTCCGGCGTCGCCGGCCCACTCGGTGTCGGCGCCCGCCGCTACCGTCCCCCGATGACGCCCGACACCGTGACCCGCGTGCGCCCCGCTCAGGACGCGACCGAGCGCGACACCCTGACCGGTCTCCTCGACTACCTGCGGGCCACCGTGGTCCTGAAGGTCGCCGGGCTCACCGACGAGCAGGCGGCCGCGCGGCCGGTGGGCGCGTCCGCACTCACACCGGCGGCTGTGGTCAAGCACCTGACGGGTGTCGAGCGGTTCTGGTTCAGCATCGACTTCGCCGGGCTCGACCTGCCGGCGCCCTGGGGGGACGACGACCCCGGCGCCTTCACGCTCGCGCCCGGCGACACGCTCGCGGGCCTCGTCGAGGCGTACCGCGCCGAGTGCGCCCGGTCCTCCGCGGTCGTCGCGGCCGCCGACCTGGACGCCCGGGCCCGTGCCGACGGCTGCGACTTCACGCTGCGCTACGCGCTCGCGCACATGATCGAGGAGACGGCCCGCCACTGCGGGCACCTCGACCTGCTGCGCGAGAGCACCGACGGCACGCGGGGGCTCTGACCGGCGGGACGAGGAGCACGTGCACCGGGACGTGACCGCGCGGCCCGCGCGAGCGGCGCCGTCAGTCCCCGAGGCCCGTGCCGACCTGCCGCGCCGCGGTGATCCACGCGTGGTCCTTCGGCACGAGCTTGACCTTGCCCGCGACGTCCGCGAGGGGGACGGCCTTCGTGCCCTCGCCGCGTGCGGCCACCATGACCCCGAACTGCCCGCGCGAGACGAGGTCGGCCGCGGCGGCGCCCAGACGGGTGGCGAGCAGGCGGTCGGCCGCGCACGGCGTCCCGCCGCGCTGCACGTAGCCGAGGATCGTCACGCGGGACTCCAGCCCCGTCGCGGCCTCGAGCGCCCGGGCCAGGCGGAAGGAGTGCTCGCGCTGCTGGTCCTCGACGTTGGCGAGGTGGGTGCGGGCGGCGCGCTGCGCCTCGGGGGTCTTCGCGGTCCGCACCAGCAGCTGGGCGGCCTCGTAGTCGGCGGTGTCGTCGACGTCCCGCGCGCCCTCCGCGACGGCGACGACCGAGAACGACGACCCGCGCGCCGTGCGGGCCCTGATGGTCTCCGCGACGGACTCGACGGTGTACGGGATCTCGGGGATGAGGATGATGTCGGCGCCGCCCGCGATGCCGGCGGCGAGCGTCAGCCAGCCGGCCCGGTGGCCCATGATCTCCGTGAGGATGATCCGGTGGTGGCTGTGCGCCGTGGAGTGCACGCGGTCGACCGCGTCGGTCGCGATCTCGGTGGCGGTCGCGAAGCCGAACGTCGTGTCCGTCTCGGCGATGTCGTTGTCGATCGTCTTGGGCAGGTGGACGACGTTGAGGCCCGCCTCGACCAGCCGCATCGCGTTCTTCGCCGTGCCGCCGCCGCCGAGCATGATGAGCGCGTCCAGGCCGAGCGCGCGGTAGTTCTCGACGACGGTCGGCACCATGTCCTGCGTGCCGCCGTCGACCGGGAAGCGGTGCACCTTGTCGCGGCTGGTGCCGAGGATCGTGCCGCCGACCGTGAGGATGCCGGAGAGCGCCTTCGCGTCGAGCTCGACGTAGCGGTTCTCCACCAGGCCGGTCACGCCGTCGCGGAACCCGAACAGCTCCATGCCGTAGTGGCCGATCGCGGTCTTGCCGAACCCCCGGATGGCGGCGTTCAGCCCGGGGCTGTCGCCACCCGCCGTGAGGATGCCGACCTTCTTGACCTTCGACCGCGCCATCGCCGCTCCCGTGCTCGCCCGGCCGGCGGACCGGCCCCGTCGGCGCCCAGCCTGGTGCACGCGCGTGACCTGCGCCAACGGCAGACGGGGGACCCCTGATCGCCGGGCGCGGCGGGCGGGACGTGCGTCAGCGGCCGGTCAGCGGCGGCCCAGCGGCGGGTCGGCCAGGGCGATCAGCTCGCGCGCCTGCTCCACGAACCAGCCGCCCGCCTGCGGCGCGACCATGCCGCGCTCGGGGTCCTCGGGGCCGGCCGTGCCGCGCAGGCACTGCCCGTCGGACTCGCCGGGCACCTTGATCCACAGGTAGGCGTCCACCAGGTCGTTCCCGGTCCGGGTCGTCGGGCGCACGCCGAGCCCGCGGCCCGACGGGTTGCACCAGGTCTCGGCGTCCGTGTAGACGCCGGCGGGCGCCGCCCAGGCGCCCTGCCCGTTGCGGCTGGTGTCGACCACGAAGTGGGTGCTCGGCTCGACGTCGCCCAGGATCATCGCGTAGCGCGACGTGATCCCGGCCGTGTTGAGCAGCGGGTCGGCGGCGTCGTCGCTCCACACGCCCTGGTTGCTCAGCTGGACGCCGTTCCAGTCGTTCGCGGGGCCGCCGCTCCAGTACTGGTGCCCGCAGCTCGCGAAGTCACCGGGTGCGACCTGCGTGACGTAGGCGATGCAGCCGGACACCCACGTGCCGTAGTGGACGACGTTCTCCGTCCGCTCGTAGTTGGAGACGTTGAGGAAGAACCCGTCGGCGCGCTGCACGCCGGCCTTCAGCAGCCGGTCCGCGGACTCGCCCGCGGGCAGCCACGACGACCCGGTGCCGTCCAGGTAGACGACCGTGCGGGGCAGCGCGGCGAGCACGTCGACCGCGTGGTTGAGCGCCGCGAAGCGCTCGTCGACCGCCGTCTGAGGGTCGAGCTCCGCGGGCCGGCACGACTCCTGGACCCCGTCGAGCGTGGTGTACCAGGGGATGACGCCCAGGCCGTCGGGCTCGAGCACGACGACGGCCTGCCGGTCGCCGATCCCCGCGGCGAACCCCTCGATCCAGGCGCGGTACTCGTCGAGGCTCGCGGCGCCGCCGGCGGAGTAGAGCGCGCAGTCGCGGAACGGCACGTTGTAGGCGACGAGCACGGGCACCTGCCTGCCGGTGCGGCGCACGAGGCGCGACACGTCCCGGCGGACCTCGTCCGGGGTGCCACCGGTGAACCAGGAGCCACTGGGGACGCGCGACAGGAGGCGGGCGTCCTGGCGCGCCTGGCCGCGCAGCGTGCGCGCGGCCTGCGCCGTCGTGCTCTGCGGGTCCACGTACAGGCGGGTGCGGGCGTCGAGCACGTCGTTCGCCGCGGACGCGGGTGCCGCGCCCAGGACGACGCCGGCGACGGCGAGGGCGCAGGCGACGAGTGCGGCGAGGCCGCGGCGGCGGGGTGCTGCGGTCATGGCGACGCTCCTGCAGGACGTGCCGATCCCGGTGCGGGCATCAGCGACCGACGGGGCACCGGGACGAACCGGTGCGAGGCGCCCACGCTAGCGTGCGGACGACCGCACCGTGCCGTCGTCCCCAGGAGGACCCGTGCCCGAGGACGTGCCCGTCCCCACCGAGTACCCGCCGGCGATCGGCCGCACCGCGCGGCGGGCCCTCGCGCTCGCCGGGTACACGCGCTGGGAGCAGCTGACCCACGTGCGCCGGTCCGACCTCCTCGCGATCCACGGCGTGGGCCCGAAGGCCGTCCGCCTCCTGGCCGAGGAGCTGGCGGCGCAGGGCCGCGCGTTCGCCGACGACCGGCCCGCGGCCGGGCACTGACGGGCCGCGGCGCCGAGGTCTGGACACCGTCGCGGGGGCGTGGCTACCGTATAAGTCGTCGCTTATAAATGAGGAGGACGTGCGATGTCGATCGACGCGCTGGAGCAGGTCGGGCTGGTGACGCGCGTCGTGCGCACCGGCGAGCGGGACGGACGCCCGACGAAGGTCGCGGAGGCGCGCCGCGTCTACCGCGCGGACGTCGACGACGTCTGGGACGCCCTCACCAGCGCCGAGCGCCTGCCGCGCTGGTTCATGCCCGTCAGCGGCGACCTGAGCGTGGGCGGGCGCTACCAGCTCCAGGGCAACGCGGGGGGCACCGTCGAGGCCTGCGACCGGCCGCACCGGCTCGCGGTGACCTGGGAGTACGGGGGCGAGGTCGGCTGGGTCGAGGTCCACCTCGCCGCGGCGGGCGAGGACGCGACGGAGCTCCGGCTGCTGCACGAGGCCCACGTCGACCCGGCCTTCTGGGAGCAGTTCGGCCCGGGCGCGGTGGGTGTGGGCTGGGACCTCGCGCTGTGGGGCCTCGCGCTGCACCTGGCGACGGGGGCCTCCGTCGACCCGGCCGAGAGCGAGGCGTGGTCGGTGGGGCCGGAGGGTCGCGCGTTCGTCACGTCGGCCGCGACCGGCTGGGTCGCAGCGGCCGTGGGCGACGGCGACGACCCCGCGGCGGCGCAGCAGGCGGGGGAGCGGACGATCGCGTTCTACACGGGCGACACCGGCGCCGGGCAGGCCGGTTGACCGTGCCGGCCCCGCACGTCGACGCCGTCCTGGCCGCCCTCGCGGAGCCGGTGCGGCGACGCCTCCTCGAACGGCTCGCGGTCGGCGAGTGCGCGGCCGGCGACCTCGTCGCGCTCGCGCGGGGAGAGTTCGGGATCTCGCAGCCGGCCACGTCGCAGCACCTGCGGGTGCTGCGCGAGGCGGGCGTCGTGCAGGTCCGCGCCGAGGGCAGCCGCCGGGTGTACGCGCCCGACCCGGCCGCGCTGGCGGTCGTCGCCGACTGGCTGCGCGCGTTCCAGGACCCGTTCGCGCAGCCGCTGGACGCCCTCGCGACCGAGCTCGCACGTGGTCGGCGGTCGCGGGCACGCACCGCGCCGGCGGCGGAGCGTGCGGAGCGGGCCGCGGGCGCGTGAGCCGTCGAGGTCGGGGTCGGGGTGGGTCGGCGTGCAAGGGCGCGGGCCCGCGGGACACAGGCAGGGCATGAGCGGTCACGTGCGCGCGGGCCGCCGGCGTGGTGCCCTCCGGGCCGCGCCCGTGGCCCTCGTGCTCGTCGTCGCGGCCTGCACCGGACCCGCCGGCGCGCAGACGTGCGTGGACTGGGTGCCCTACCCCGACGAGGCGGCGCGGACGCAGGCCGCCGCGCTCGTCGTCGACGCGACCGTGCACGAGCGCGCGGGCACCCGGCCGATGCTCGGCACGCAGGCCGCCGTGTGGGAGGTCGAGGTGGTCGCGGTCGTCGCCGGCGACGCCGCACCCGGCGACCGCCTGCACGTGGCGGCCACGCCCGTCACCTGCACGCCGGACCCACCCCCTGACCCGCTCGACGTCGACCACCCCGTGCGGCTCTGGCTCGACCGCGGCGACCCCGCCGACGGCACCGGTGAGGGCTGGCGCCTGCTCACCCCGTACGACGGGGTCCGTCCGGCGTGAACCGGGCCGCGAACGCGCCGGGCGTCATGCTCGTGACCCGGCGGAAGTCGCGCGAGAGGTGCGACTCGTCGGCGTAGCCCAGCTCGGCGGCGAGCACGGCGAGCGTCGCCCCGCCGTCCCGCAGGCGCCCCGCCGCCTCGTGCAGGCGGCGGCGCTGCACGAGCCACTTCGGCGTGAGCCCCAGGCGCCGGCGCGTCAGCCGCTGCAACGTCCGCTCGGACATCGCGAAGCGTTCGCACAGCTGCGCGACCCGGAGGACCTCCGGGTCCTCCTCCACCGCCGCGACCACCGCGTCCACGAGCAGCCCCTCGTCGTCCACGGGCAGGAAGCGCCGCAGGAACGCCCCGACGCGGTCGGTCGCGACGTGCTGGCGCTCCTCGTCCGTCGGGTCCGGCGCCATGTCGCCCCGCACGCCCGCGACGAGCGTCTCGACGTCCGCACGGGGCGTGGTGGGCGCCAGCGCGTCCGCGAGGTCGGCGTGGCGTCCGGTCCACGGCGCCACCGACCCACCGGTGAGCAGCGCGCCCGCGGCCGGCTGCAGCATCACCCCGACCGCCCAGCCCGTGCCGCTCAGCGTCGTGCGCGACAGCCCCGGCTGCACGCCATAGAACCGCGCGTAGGAGTCGGCGACGACGACCAGGCACACCGGGTACTGCAGGACGCCCTGCTCCGCCTCGTGTCCCTCGGGCACCGACCACGTGGGCACCCAGTAGCGGCGCACGAGCGGCGCGAGGTCGTCCGCCGGCCCCCACCGGCCGATGCGGAACGACGTGTCCCGCGGGTCGACGAGGTGGGCCCGCTCGACGTCGTCGCGCCTGTCGCGTTCGTCCAATGCGCACCTCCCGCTCGTCCGTAGGGTGGCGCACATGACCGACACCCCCGTCCTCGACGCCTACGACGAGCGCGCCGCCGGCTTCCAGGCCGTGCTCGACGCCACGAGCCCCGCCGGGTGGGACGCACCCTCGCCGTGCGAGGGCTGGACCGGCCGGGACGTCGTCGCGCACGTGGTCGACACGCAGCGCGACTACCTGGCACGCCACGACGTGGACCTCGGCCCCCGTCCCGACCTCGCCGACCCCGCCGCCGCCTGGCGCACCCACGCGGCCGCGGTCCGACGTGCCCTCGCCGAGCCCGGCGTCGGCGACCGCGAGATCGACACGATCACGGGCCGCTCGACCCTCGGCGCCACGTTCGACATGTTCTACGGCTTCGACATGGTCGCGCACCGGTGGGACGTCGCGGCGGCCGACGGGCGCCCGCACCGCTTCACCGACGCCGACCTCGACACCATCGAGGGCATGGTCTCCGCGATGGGCGAGCACCTGTACGGCGAGGGCGTGTGCGCGCCCCCGGTGGAGGTGCCGGCCGACGCCGACCGGCAGACCCGGGCCCTCGCGGCCCTCGGCCGGCGGGCGACCCTGCCCGCCTGACCCGACCCGCCTGACCCGACCCGCCTGACCCGACCCGCCTGACCCTGCCCGCCTGACCCGACCCGCCTGACCCTGCCCGCGCCACCCTGCCCGCCTGACCCGGGCGGCCCGGCGCGTGCGACCATCCGCTCGTGCGCGCCGTCCTCGCCGTCCTCCTCGCCGCCCTGTGCTTCGGGACCACCGGCACCGCCCAGGCGCTGGGCCCGGACGCGGACCCGGTGGCGCTCGGCGCCGCGCGCATCGCGGTCGGAGGGCTCGCGCTCGCGGCCGTCGCGGCGGTGGTCGCCCGCCGCGGGAGGACGGGTGCGGCCCCGGCCGCGGGCCCGGGCCGACCCCGTGGTGCCGCCGTCACCCGCACCGGTCGTGCCGTCGCGGTGGCCGTCGGCGCCGCCGGCGTCCTCGCGTACCAGCCGGCGTTCTTCCTCGGCACGGGGCGCAACGGGGTGGCCGTCGGCACGGTCATCGCGCTCGGCTCCGCACCCGTGGTGACCGGCGTGCTCGCCTGGGTGCTCCGGCGGGAGCGTCCGTCCGCCGCGTGGGTGCTCGCGACGGCGCTGGCGACGGCGGGGGTGGCCGTCCTCGGGCTCGCGGGCCCGGGCGACGGGGGCGGCGGCGTCGACCCGGTCGGGGTGCTCGGGTCCCTCGGCGCGGGCGCCGCCTACGCGCTCTACACCCTGGCCGGGGCGGCGCTCATCGACGGCGGGTGGACCTCGACGACCAGCATGGGCGCCGTGTTCGGCGCCGCCGGGGCGGTGAGCGTCCCCGTGCTGCTCGTCGCCGGGGACGGTCTGCTCACCACGCCGGCCGGCCTGGTGCAGGTCGCGTGGCTGGGCCTCGTGACCACGACGCTGGCCTACGTGCTGTTCGGGTACGGCCTGGCGCGCCTGGGAGCCGCCACGGTCGCGACCCTGACCCTCGCCGAGCCCCTCACGGCGACCGTCCTCGGACTCGTCGTGCTGCACGAGCGGCTGTCGCCCTCGACGCTCGTCGGCCTGGCCGTGCTCGCCGCGGGCCTCGTCGCCCTGACCGCCGGCACCCGCCGCCACCCCCGCCCGTCCGCCCCACCCACCCCGACCTCAGCCCCCACCCCACGAGCGCGGTAGATGTGACGCATCCACCGCGGTGGACGTCGTGCGCCCGACCCGCCCGGTCGCCGCACCGCACGGCGTGGCGGGCGGCCCTAGGGTGTGGCCGAGCCTCCCCGCAGGAGGCGCCGCCCGACCGGGAGGACGCCCGTGAGCAGCACCGACACCCCGCCCCCCGTGCCCGGGGGCAGCACCGCGCCGGCCCCGGTGCTCGGCGCACCCGAGCAGCCGGGCGACCGGGGCACGCGGGCGCTCCAGCACGACGCACGCCGCCCCCCGCGGTGGTGGGGCAAGGCGCTCGCGATGGCGGTCGTCGCGGTGTTCGTCGGCATCTTCACGTGGAACGCGCTGGGCGCCCTCGGCACGTTGTTCGTCAACCTGCTCATCGCGTTCTTCCTGGCCCTCGCGCTCGAGCCGATCGTCGTCTGGCTCGTGCGGCACGGGTGGAAGCGCGGTGCGGCCGCGGCGGTCGCGCTGATCGGCGGGCTGGTCCTCGTGGTCGTCGTGCTGGCGCTGTTCGGCAACCTCTTCGTCCAGCAGCTCGTGCAGCTCGTCGAGAACGTGCCGCAGCTCTACGCGGACGCGCGGACGATGGTCGGCGAGCGGTTCGGCGTGGAGGTCCCGGAGACCGACGAGCTGCTGCGGCAGGCGACCGAGGCGTGGGGCGGCGACCTCGCGAGCGGGGCGCTGCTGGTGGGCACGACGATCCTCGGCGGCGTCTTCGCGGCGCTGACGATCCTGCTGGTCACGTACTACCTGCTCGCGGCGGGCCCCAGGTTCCGGGCGTCGATCTGCCGCTGGCTCACCCCGAACCGCCAGCAGGAGGTCCTGCGGCTGTGGGAGATCACGCAGGTCAAGGTGGCGGACTTCATCAACACGCGCATCGTGCTGGCCGCGATCGCGACCGTCGCGACGTTCGCGTTCCTCGCGATCCTCGGCACGCCGTACTCGCTGCCGCTCGCGCTGTTCACCGGTGTCGTCTCGCAGTTCGTCCCGACGATCGGCACGTACATCGGCGGCGCCCTGCCCGTCGTCGTCGCGCTGACCTCGCAGGGGGTGCCGCAGGCCCTCGGCGTGCTCGCGTTCATCATCGGCTACCAGCAGGTGGAGAACCTGTGGCTCGCGCCGAAGGTGTCCGCGCGTGCGCTGGAGATGAACGCGGCCGTGTCGTTCGTCGTCGTGCTCGCGTTCGGCGCGGTCTTCGGTGCGCTCGGCGCGTTCCTGGCGCTGCCCATCGCCGCGACGATCCAGGCGGTCGCGAACACGTACGTGCAGCGGCACGAGCTCGTGCAGTCGCACATGCTGCACGACCCGGGCGAGACCACGGCCGCCGCGCCGGACGGGACGAACGCCGAGCGCACGCGCGCCGCCGCGCGCGAGGTCGAGCAGCGGCACGCGGACGGGGTCCAGTAGCCGCCCGGGCGGTGCTCAGGCCCCGCCGAACGCCGCCGACCAGAACGCCTGGAAGAGCGGCGACGGCTCGGGCGACGTCCACGCGTCCGTCGTGAGCAGCACCGCGACGACGTCCTGGACGGGGTCCGTCCACCACGTCGACCCCAGGCCGCCGTCCCACCCGTAGGTGCCCGCGCGTCGCCCGTCGGGCATGTCCAGCCGGCACAGGCCGATGCCCAGGCCCCACGCGCCGCGCCCGTCGTCGCCCAGCGGTCCGACGTGCGGCGAGAGCATCGCCTCGACCGTGCCGGCGGCGAGCACGCGGGTGCCGTCGTCCGCCGTGCCGCCCGCCCGCAGCACGCGCGCGAACGCGTGCACGTCGTCGACCGTCGCGACCAGCCCCGCACCGCCGTCGGGGAAGGCCGGCGGGCGCGCCCACTGCCCGTCCGGCTCGTCGTACACGGTGACGTCCCCGCCGGGTCCCGTCGCCCACTGCCGCCCGAACCGGTGCCGCTGGTCGGCCGGCACGTGGAAGCCGGTGCGGGTCATGCCCGCCGGGTCCAGCACCCGCGCCCGCAGCACCTGCGGCAGCGGCGCCCCGGCGGCGCGAGCGACCAGGACGCCCAGCACCTGCATCGGCAGGTGGTAGCGCCAGCGCGTCCCGGGCTGCTCGGCGAGCGGCACGCCGCCGACCACGGCGAGCCACGTGTCGGGGTCGGGGTCGGCCTGCGGCGCGGGCGGACCGACGTGCAGGCCCCCCGCGGCGAGCGCCGCGAGCACGGGGTCGGGGCCCTCGGACGTGAAGTCGAACCCGAGCCCGATGCGCGACTCCAGCACGTCGCGCACCGTGATCGGCCGCTCGGCGGGGACGGTCGCGTCGAGCGGTCCCGCGGGGTCGGCGAGCACGCGGCGGCCCGCCAGCTCCGGCAGCCAGCGGTCGACGGGGGCGTCGAGGCCGAGCGTGCCGTCGTCGACGAGCGTGAGGGCGGCGGCCGCGACGACCGGCTTGGTGGTCGAGGACAGGCGGAACAGGGTGTCCCGCCGCACCGCTCGCCCGGGGGCGGCCTCGCCCGCGGTGCCCGTGACCACGTCGTCGCCGCGCGCGACGAGCCAGGCGGCGCCGTGGACGCGTCCGTCCGTGACGGCGCGGTCGAGCAGCGCGGCCACGGCCGCGCTGCGGGGGTCGTCGGCTCCTGCGCGCACGGCGGTCTCCTCGGGCTGGTGCGGTGAGCAGCCCGGTGCCGGGCTCGTCGGTGCCGACCGGCCCCGCCGCCGGGACTCATCGGGCGCCCGCCCGCGAGCGGCCCGACCCGTCAGAGCGCGTCGTGCACGAGCGTGAGCACGTCGCGCAGGCGCACCGCGTCGACCTGGCCGGGTGCGCTGGCGGCGCCGACGGCGCCGAACGTCAGGGCCGAGCCGAACACCTCGCCCGCGAGACGGGTGACGAGCCCGAGCCCGCCCATCGCGATCGCGACGACGGGACGGTCCGCCTCGCGGCCGAACGCACGCGTCGCCCGCAGCAGGGTGAGCACGTCGTCCGGGTCGTGCGGCATGACCGCGACCTTGCAGACGTCGGCACCCAGGGCGCGCTGCCGGCGCAGCACGTCGAGGAGGCCGTCGAGCGGGGGCGTCCCGGTGAAGTCGTGGGTCGAGAGGACGACCGGCACCGCGTGCGCCCGCGCGGCGGCGAGCAGCGGGTCGCGCAGCGTCTCCGGCGTGGCGAGCTCGACGTCCACCGCGTCCGCGGCACCGCCGGCGGCGGCCTCGACGGCGGCCTCGACCACCGCCGCGTACGCGGCGTCGTCGGCGGGCTGGACGCCACCCTCGCGGGCGGAGCGGTAGGTGGCGAGCACCGGCACGTGCGGCGGCAGGACGGCGCGCACCGCCGTCAGGGTCGCGCCGACCAGCGCCGGGTCGTCCGCGGCACCGGCCACGTGGTCGAGCCGCACCTCGACGACGTCGGCCGCGCCGGGCGGCAGCGCACGCGCGTCGTCGGCGGCGGCCGCGGGGTCGTGCGCCACGACGGGGACGCAGACGGCGGGGACGCCGGTACCGAGGGTCGTCCCACGCAGCGTCAGCGTGCGCGCGGCGGAGGGCGCGGGGTCGCGGCCGGTCATGGGCACAGTCTGGGTCATCGCGTCCGCCGCACGCCGGGGCGTCCGCGCGGGCTCAGTCGGGATCCGTCGGGCAGAACGTGGCCCACACGTGCTTGCCGGTCGCGTCGGCGTACCAGCCGACGGCCAGCGAGAGGCGCTGGGCGATCTGCAGCCCGAACCCGCCGTCGCCCGGCGCGCGCCCGCCGGCGACGAAGGGGTGCCGGTCGATCGCGCTGTCGGAGACCTCGAGGAGGAACGTCGTGCCGTCCTGCGCGAGCCGCACCTGCGTCGGCGGGCGGCCGTGCGCGAGGGCGTTCGTCGCCAGCTCGGACGCGACGAGCACGACCTTCTCCGGCACGTCGCCGAGCGGGCCGACGGCCGACGACGACGCGGCGGCGATCTGCTCGCGCAGGTCACCCCGCAGCGTGCGCAGCTGCGCGGCGCTGTCGAGCACCCAGCGACGCAGGGCGACGAACGTGGGGGCGGGCTGCGACGCGGGCAGCTCGGCGCCCGGCGACGGCACGCGGGCGGTGAGGTCCGAGGGCAGGTCCGCGGGGGGTTCCAGGCCGGAGCCGGCGGCTGCGTCGACGGCGCCGCGGGGCGCGGTGACGGGCGGCACGGTGTAGGGGTCGTCGCTCACGCGCACCGCTCCCTCCCCAGGTCGCCTCCACCGGTCGCGCACCCACCCGCGCGACCCACGGGACGACGGTAGGGGCTGACCCGGTTTCGCACCACCGAAGCCCCGGCGTGCCGACGGGCGAATCTGGACCCGCGTCCAGCGCTCCCGCTCACGCCGGTGCCAGCCGTGGCGGGCGGCGTACGTCGAACACCTGCCGCAGCGCGCGACGGGCGGCGTACCAGCCGCCGAGGCCGTGCACCCCGGGCCCCGGTGGGGTCGACGCGGAGCAGAGGTAGACGCCCTCGGCCATCCGGTAGGGGTCGATCGCGGCCGTGGGCCGAGCCACCACCTGGACCAGGTCGAGGGCACCGGCCGCGATGTCGCCGCCCACGTAGTTCTCGTCGTGCTCGACCATCCGCGCCGCCGGGATGCAGCGCGAGGAGACGACGACGTCCCGGAACCCGGGGGCGAACCGCTCCACCTGCGCGGTGACGGCCTCCGTGACGTCGACGTCCGACCCGGCGGGCACGTGCGCGTACGTCCACAGCGGGCGCAGCCCGCCGACCTCCCGCCCGGGGTCCACCACCGCGGGGTCGCTCAGCAGCACGGTCGGGCGCGGCGCGTGCCGGCCGGCGGCCACGTCGGCCTCCGCCTCCGCGACCTGCTGCTGCGACCCGCCGAGGTGCACGGTGCCGGCGCGTCCCACCTCGGGGTACGCCCACGGCACCGGGCCGGAGAGGACGAAGTCGACCTTGGCGGCGCCGTTGCCGAACCGGAACCGCCGCAGCGCGCGGCGGGTACGGGTGGGCAGCCGGTCGCCCATGACGTCGAGGACGGTGTGCGGCGCGGTGTCGAACAGCACGCAGCGGGCCCGCGGCAGGTCGCCCGCCGACGCCACCCGGTGCCCCGGGCGGATGCTCCCGCCGTGCGCCTCCAGGTCGGCCCGCAGCGCGTCGACGATGGCCTGCGACCCCCCGCGCGGCAGCGGCCAGCCGCTGCCGGCGTGCGCGAGCGCGGCCAGGAGCAGGCCCGCGCCGGCCGCGGGCACGGCGGGCAGGGGGTGGATGGCGTGCGACATGACGCCCGTGAGCAGCGCGGGGGCGACGTGCCCCGAGAACCGCCGGTCCCACAGCCGCGAACCCTGCTCGAGCAGGGCGAGCAGGTAGCGGACCGCGGTGGGCACACCGCCGGGCAGCAGGCCGGGCGGGACGCTCCGCTTGTCGCCCAGCGCGACGCCGACGAGCGCGTCCGTGCGCGCGGCCAGCGGCCCGAGCAGCGCGCGCCAGGCGGGGCCGTCCGGCCCGAGGCCCTCGACCGTCCGCTCGAGGTCGCGGTAGGCGATGCCGGCCTCGCCGTCGTCGAGCGGCTGCGCGTACGAGACCTCGGGCGTCAGCAGCTCGACGCCGCGCGCCCCCAGGTCGAACTCCTGCAGGAACGGCGACGCCCACGCCATCGGGTGCACGGCCGAGCAGATGTCGTGCACGACGCCGTCCGCGAGCCCGAGGTCGAGCGTGCGGGACCCGCCGCCGACGGTCGGCTGCGCCTCGAGGACGACGACCTCGAGGCCGGCGCGTGCGCACGTGACCGCCGCGGCGAGGCCGTTGGGGCCGGACCCGACCACCACGACGTCGGTGGGCACGAGCGCTCCCTCCTGCGCGGCGGGCACGCGCCCGGGCGGTGCGTGCGTCGGTCCTGCCAGCGTAGACCGGGCGTGCCGGGGGCACCGGCGGCGGGCGGGGTCACGACGACGCGGGCACGCCCGGCTCGTCCCGCGTGGTCAGCAGGGCGGCGGCGACCGCGTCGCGCACCGCCGCGTCGTCCAGGCCGTGGTCCCGCGCGAGGCGCACGAAGCGCTCGGCGGCCTCGGTGACGGCGGCACGGTCGAGCGCCGCGGGCGGGGCGGTCACGACGGTGCCCACCTTGCGCCGGGTGAGCACGAGGCCGCCCGCCTCGAGGTCGCGGTAGGTGCGCGCGACCGTGCCCGGGGCGATCCCCAGGTCGTGGGCGAGGGCCCGCACGGTGGGCAGGCGCTCGCCGTCCGCCAGCGCGCCGGCGGTGATGAGGGCGGCGAGCTGGGACCGCAGCTGCTCGTAGTGGGGGACGGCGGACGTGACGTCGATGCGGACGGTCGTCGTCACGGCGCCACCGCCGGCACGGGCGCCGCCGCGGCCGCGGGCGCCGGGTCGCGCGCGGGACGCAGGGCGAGGGCCAGCGCGAGCGCGCCCACCGCGAGGGCGGCCGCCATGAGGGACCACCCCGCGACCTCGTGCACGGCGCTCGCGGGGGCGGCGCGTCGGCCGTCTCCGCCTCCGGCGAGACCGCGCAGGCCGACGCCGGCGACGAGCAGGAGCCCGGCGACGGTCAGGCCGAGGACCAGCTGGGTGCCGCGCAGGGCCCGCCGCGCGACGCGGCGGCGCAGCCACAGGTCCCACGCCGCGTCGACGCCGGGGAGCGCGGAGCGGGCGGCGACCAGCCGGACCAGGGCCGCCACGGCGAGGAGCGCGACCCCGACCGTGACCAGCGCGGGCAGCGCCCAGAGCCAGCCCGGGAAGGGGCCCGCGGTGACCGACTCGTACGGCCCGACCACGCGGGAGACCGTCCGCGGCCCGGACGCGACGAGGGCGAGCGCCGACGCCGTGCCGGCAGCCGTGGCGGCCCACGCCCCGACGAGCCGGCGGTCGGCCGCGGGCGCGACGTCGGCGGGGGCCCGCCGCTCCACGCGCGCCTCGCGCACCGCCCCGGTCGGGCGCGGCAGCGTCCGCTCGCCGACGGCGAGCACGCCCAGGTGGGCGACGAGGGCGGCGGCGGGCAGGAGCGCGATCGCGCGGGCGGGCAGGTCGGACGTGTACAGGACCGGGGTCACGGCCACCGCGGCGAGCGCGGCGGCGAACGGCGCCGTGGCCGCGGTGGCGGCCGTGGTCACGTGCCCCACGGCCCGCCGGGCGAGGTCGGACGGCGCCGCCGAGCGCCGCCCGTCGCGCACGAGCACCAGCACGGGGCACACGGTCGCCACCAGGACCAGTGCCAGGGACACCACCGCGAGGACGTCCACGTCGTCTCCTCTGTTCATTGAGCACGTGCTATGAACATAGGACCCCGACCGCGCCGAGGTCAACGGCCCCGAGGACCGCGACGGGCCGGGGGGCGCCGGGCCATGCTGGACCGGGTCGCCCGACGCCGTCCCGCGGCAGGGCGGCCGGCACGGTCGACGACGCGGAGGTGCACGGTGCGGATCGGGTTCGTGGCGAGCTTCGGGACGGCCCAGCAGGTCGTCGAGATGGCCGAGGTGGCCGAGGAGCACGGGTGGGACGGCTGGTTCACGTGGGACGGCGTCGACATCGGCGGCATGCCGTCGTGGGACCCGTGGGCGCTGATGGCGGCCGCCGCGGTGCGGACCCGGCGGATCACGCTGGGCGCGATGGTGCTGGCCCTGCCGCGGCGCCGCCCCTGGGTCGTGGCCAAGCAGGCCGTCACGGTCGACCACCTCTCCGGCGGGCGGCTCGTGCTGCCCGTCGGGCTCGGCGTCGCCGACGACGGTGCCGTCGCGGCCGTCCCGGCCGAGCGCCGGACCCTGCGCGAGCGCGCCGAGCTGCTCGACGACGACCTCGCCGTGCTCGCGCAGGCGTTCACCGGCGGCCCCGTGCACCACCGGGGCCAGCACCTGCACGTGGACGGGATGCGGTTCGACCCCCGCCCGCTGCCGCGGCCCGACGGGCGCACGCACGTGCCCGTCTGGCCCGTCGCCGCGTTCCCGAGCGAGCGCTCGATGGGGCGTGCCGTGCGGTGGGACGGCGTCGTGCCGCAGCTGCGGGGCGCGCCGGAGGCGCAGGAGATGACCCCCGCGGACGTCGAGGCCGTCGTCGCGTGGGTGCGCGAGCACCGCGACCCCGGCTCGGGGCCCTTCGACGTCGTCGTGCAGGGCGTCCTGCCCGACGACCCCGTCCAGGCCCGCGACCGGGTGCAGGCGCTCGAGGGCGCGGGCGCGACGTGGTTCGTCGACTCGCGCTGGGACCCGGCCACGGCGACGCCCGAGGCCCTCCTGTCGCGCCTGCGCCAGGGGCCGCCGGCGACGTGAGCCGCCCGGGGGCCGGCCGGGGTCAGGCGGTCGCGTCCCCGCCGGCCGCCGGCCGGGTCATGGGGTAGATGAACGGCCCGCCGGGCGCGAGCGGCACCGGCTCGTGCTCCTCGGTGTAGCCCCGCGCGCGGTAGTAGTTGAGGTTGTCGGCCTTCGTGGTCTCGAGGTACGAGGGGACGCCGGTGCGGTCGAGGTCCTCCAGGAACCGGCGCAGCAGCAGGGAGCCGCGCCCGGCCCGCTGCAGGTCCGGGCGCACGCCGAACGCCTCGACGTACCAGGCGTCGCACGGCACGCCCTGCGACGTCAGCTCGCCGAACCGGATGATGCCGCCGCTGTGCTCGCGGGTGAACAGCGCGATCCGGGCGAGCCGGGCCGCCTGGCGCAACCACCGCCGGCCCGTCATCGGGTAGGTCGCCGGCGGGTACAGGGCGAGCACCCCGGTCACCTCGTCGCCGAGCTTGGTCACCAGGACGCGACCGTGCCGCATGCCGTCCGCGAGGGTCATCCGGTACACCTCGCGCAGCTCGCGCTCGCGCCGGCGGGCGACCGGGAACAGGTGCGTGTAGCCGGGGTCGTCGGCGAGCGCCGCCGCCAGCACGGCGGCCGCCGCGGTCCGGTCGGCCGCCCGCAGCGGCTCGACGACGTCCGGCGGCGGCTCTCGGCGTGCCGGTGCCTCCGGCGTCCCCCCTGCGTCCATGAGCGCATCGTCACCTGGACCCGCGTCCAGGTGCAACCGCGGGGGCGTTCTCGGTCCCCACGAGTGGGGAGGAGCGGTGAAGATCGGCCCGACCGGCCACGCCGGCGCCCCCCGTGGTGCCAGGCTCGGTCGGGCCCGTGCGTGCCCGGCCGACGACGGCCCGGTGGACGCGCGCTGCCCCGCCCGCTCCTGCGTCGCACCTCGCGCGCCCCCGCCCGGACGCGGCGGGCCGCACGACGAGGAGGTAGGACGTGAGGACTCCCGGGACGACCCCGGCCCGGCTGCGCCGCACTGCGTGGGCCCTGGCCTGCGCGGCCGTGGTGACGTCGGTCGCCGCGTGCACGCCCGACCGGCCCGACCCCCGCCCCGCGGCCGAGGCGGTCGCGACCGCGCTCGAGTCCGGCGACTTCACCGACGTGCCGCTCGACGACGCCGCTCCCGCGCCGCAGGAGCTCGCCGAGGCCCGCACGCGGGCCGTCGAGGCTCTGGGCGAGACGGCGACGGCCGACGTGCAGGTCGGCGAGGTCACGGTGGGCGAGGACGAGACGTCGGCGACCGCCGCCCTCGACGTGACCTGGGACCTGCCGTCCACCGACGAGGACTGGACCTACTCGGCGCAGGCGCGCCTGGCCCTCGACGACGAGGACGTGTGGCGCGTCGCCTGGGCCCCCGCCCTGCTCGCGCCCGGGCTCACCGCCGACGAGGTCCTGCGCCTCGAGCGCACGGCCGCACCGCGCGCCGACGTGATCGGCGCCGGCGACGCGGTCCTGGTGACGGAGCGGGACGTCGAGCGGTTCGGTATCGACAAGACGCGGCTGCCCGCCGACCAGCTGGACGGCGCCGCGCGAGCGCTGGCCGCGGCGCTGGCGATGGACCCCGAGGCGTACGCGCAGCGCGTCGCCGGCGCCGGCGAGAAGGCGTTCGTCGAGGCGATCACGCTGCGCGTCGAGGACGCGTCCGTCGACAAGACCGCGCTGCGGGCGCTGCCCGGCGTGGCGGCCGTGCCGGACAAGCTGCCCCTCGCGCCGACGCGCACGTTCGCGCGGCCCATCCTCGGCACGGTCGGGCAGGCCACGGCGGAGATCGTCGAGGCGTCGGAGGGCGAGGTCGCCGCGGGCGACCTCGCCGGGCTGTCGGGCCTGCAGCGCCAGTACGACGCGCAGCTGCGCGGCACGCCCGGGGTCGCGGTGCAGGCGGTGCCCGCCGAGGGCGTCGAGAGCACGACGGTGCGCGAGCTGTTCCGCACCGAGCCGGTGCCGGGCGAGCCGCTGCGCCTCACGCTGGACCTGCTGCTGCAGGAGCGTGCCGAGGCCGTCCTCGCGCCCGTCGCGCCGGCGTCCGCCATCGTGGCGATCCGCCCCTCGACGGGCGAGGTGCTCGCCGCCGCGAGCGGGGCCGGCGGCGAGGGCGTGTCCACCGCGACGCTGGGGCAGTACGCACCGGGGTCGACGTTCAAGGTGGTCAGCGCGCTCGCGTACCTGCGGGGCGGCCTGACCCCGACGTCGACCGTCGCCTGCCCGCCGACCATCGACGTCGACGGGCGCACGTTCCGCAACTTCCCCGGCTACCCCGCGTCCGCGCAGGGCGACGTGCCGTTCCGCACCGCGTTCGCGCACTCGTGCAACACCGCGTTCATCGGCTCGCGCGACCTGGCCGACCAGGGCGCGCTGGCGGACGCGGGACGCGCGCTCGGCCTCGACCCGGAGGCGGACCTCGGCTTCCCGGCGTTCCTCGGGGCGGTGCCCGACGAGGCCTCGGGCACCGGGCACGCCGCCTCCGTCATCGGGCAGGGGCAGGTCCTCGCGTCCCCGCTCGGCATGGCCACGGTGGCGGCGTCCGCCGCGGCGGGCCGCACGGTCGTGCCGCGCCTCGTCGTCGACGCGGGCGCGGACGCCGGGGCGGACCCCACGGCGACGCCGACCTCGTCGACCGAGCCGCCGGCCCCCGTCACGGCGGACGAGGCCGCCGCGCTGCGCGACATGATGCGCGCGGTCGTGACCGAGGGCGGTGCGACGCTGCTCGCGGACGTCCCCGGCGAGCCGGTCCTGGCCAAGACCGGGACGGCGCAGTTCGGGGACGACGAGGACCTGCGCAACCACGCGTGGATGATCGCGGTGCAGGGCGACCTGGCCGTCGCGGTGTTCGTCGCCGAGGGGGACTACGGTTCCACCACGGCCGGTCCGCTGATGCGCACCTTCCTGGCGGGCTGAGCGCCCGGCCGGGCACGCCGGCACGCGGGGGCACCGACGAGGGAGGGACCGATGACGGCACCGCACGTGCCCGGAGGGCCGGGGTGGATGCGCCCCCTGGCCGGCACGGGGCTCACCGTGAGCGCGGTCGCGCTCGGCGGGGGCCCGCTCGGCAGCATGCCGGACCTGTTCGGCGAGGACGTGTCGCCGGAGCGCGGCATCGACACCGTGCGCGCGGCGCTGCACAGCGACATCCGCTTCATCGACACGTCCAACGGGTACTCCGGCGGTGAGAGCGAGCGCCGCATCGGTGCGGCGCTGACGGCCGCGGGCGGCGTGCCGGCGGGCGTGGTCGTCGCGACGAAGGTCGACCCCGAGGGCGGCGACTACTCGGGAGAGCGGGTCCGGCGCTCGGTGGAGGAGTCGCGGGCGCGGCTCGGCATGGACCACCTGCCGCTGGTGCACCTGCACGACCCGGAGTTCCACGAGTTCGACGACCTGACCGCCCCCGGCGGGGCCGTGGAGGCGCTGGTCGAGCTGCGCGAGTCGGGGGTCGTCGGCGCGATCGGCCTGGCCGGCGGGCGCGTGCAGGAGATCGCGCGGTACCTGGCGCTGGGCGTCTTCGACGTCCTGCTCGTGCACAACCGCTGGACGCTGCTCGACCGCAGCGCGGGCGGGCTGCTGGAGGAGGCGCAGGCCCGCGGCATGGGCATCCTCAACGCGGCCGTGTACGGCGGCGGCATCCTGGCCCACCAGGGCCCGGACGGACCGACGACCTACGGCTACCGGCCGGCGCCCGGGCCCGTGCTCGCCGCGGCCGACGCCATGCGGCGCGTGTGCGCGGAGCACGGCACGGACATCGGGACGGCGGCCCTGCAGCTCTCGCTGCGGGACGAGCGCTTCGCGGCGACGATCGTCGGCATGTCGCGGCCCGAGCGGGTGGCGCAGACGCTCGCCGCCGCGGCCGCCCCGCTGCCGGACGACCTGTTCGCGGAGCTGGAGACCCTGGTGCCCCCGCGCGACACGTGGCTGGACGCCCCGTTCGAGGGGTGAGCGCCGGCCCCACCGGCACGGGTGCCCGGGGCATCGATTACGGTGTCCGGGGATCACCCGAGCCGGACGCAGGACGGAGCCGCATGACGGACCAGGGCACTGCGACGCCGCACGTCGACGGGCTGCCCGGCCCGGTGCCGATCGACCTCGACGCGTGCGCCGCCGAGCCCATCCGCATCCCCGGCTCCGTGCAGCCGCACGGCGTGCTGCTCGCGGTGACGGAGCCCGCCCTCGAGGTGCGGCACGTCTCGCGCAACGTCGAGCAGCTCGTGGGCCGCGCGGCCGAGGACGTGGTGGGCGCCGGGCTGGCGTCCGTCCTGGGGCCCGAGGCGGCCGACGGGATCCGCCAGCACGTGCGCACGTTCGGCGACCTGCGCGCCCGCAACCCGCTCAGCGTCGACGTCGTCGGGGCGGACGGCCCGGTGACGGTGGACGCGATCCTGCACCGCGTCGCCATCGGCACGGGCACGCTCCTGGTCGTCGAGCTGGAGCCGGCGCACGGGCCCCGGCCGTTCTCGTTCCCGAACACGTACCAGGCGGTGCGCGGCGCGATCGAGGAGCTCAACCGCGCGCGCACCCTCGAGGAGCTGTACGACGTGGCCGCGCGCGAGGTGCGGGCGCTGACCGGGTTCGACCGCGTGATGGTCTACCGCTTCGACCCGGAGTACAACGGCGAGGTCGTCGCGGAGGCCAGGCGCGAGGACCTCAACTCCTTCTTCGGCCTGCACTACCCGGCGTCCGACATCCCGCCGCAGGCCCGGCAGCTGTACGAGACGAACTGGGTCCGGCTCATCGCGGACGTCGGGTACACCCCGTCGCCCGTCGTCCCGCCGTTCGACCCGGCGAGCGGGGAGCCGCTCGACATGACGCACGCGGTGCTGCGCAGCGTCTCCCCGGTGCACATCGAGTACCTCGGCAACATGGGCGTGAAGGCGTCGATGTCGATCTCGCTGCTGCGCGACGGGAAGCTGTGGGGACTGGTGGCGTGCCACCACTACAGCGGCGCCCTCATGCCGCCCTACGGCGCCCGTGCCGCGGCCGAGTTCCTCGGCTCCACGCTGTCGCTGCGGCTCGTGGCGCGCGCCGAGGAGCGCGAGCTCGAGACCGAGCTCGCCGCCCAGGCGGTCATCGCCCGCGTGCTGCACGCGGCGCGCGACGCGGACCGCGCACTCGCGGACGCGCTCGTGTCCGACCCCGGCCTGCTCGCGCTGGTGCCGGCCCGCGGTGTCGCGGTCCGCGCGGACGGGCTGGTCGCGACCGCGGGCGACGTGCCGGACGACGTCGGCCCGCTGCTCGACTGGGCCGCGAGCCGTCCCGACGCCGTCACGGCGGTGACCGCGCTCGAGGAGGACGCGCCCGCGCTCGCCGCGACCCTGCCCGGCGTCGCCGGCGTGCTGGCCGTGCGCCTGCCGGACGACCAGTGCGTCGTGTGGCTGCGGCACGAGGTCGTGCAGGACGTCTACTGGGGCGGCGACCCGCACAACGCGAAGATCGCCCGCGAGGAGGACGGGAAGGTCCGGCTGAGCCCGCGGCTGTCCTTCGAGCGGTGGCGCGAGGTGGTGCGCGGGCGCAGCGAGCCGTGGGCGGACGCGCACGTGCGCGCGGTCGAGGACCTGCGCACCCGGCTGCTCGAGGTGCTGCTGCTGCGCAACCGGTGGCAGATGGCGGCGGCGCGCACGGTGCAGCAGTCGCTGCTGCCGCGCAGCCTGCCGCAGCCGCCCGGGTGGACGCTGCACGCGCGCTACGAGCCGTCGGCCGGCGGCCGCGTGGGCGGCGACTGGTACGACGCGCTCGAGCTGCCCGACGGCCGGATCGCCGTGGTCGTGGGGGACGTCGCGGGCCACGGCGTCGGCGCGGCCGCCGCGATGGGGCAGCTGCGCAACGCGCTGCGGGCGTACGTGCTGCGCGGCGAGGACGTCGCGGAGGCGCTCGCGGACCTCGACGCGCTCGCGCGGCGCACCATGCCGGACGACCTGGCGACGCTCGTGGTCGCCATGGTGGACCCCGTGACGGGTGAGGCGCGGATCGGCAGCGCCGGGCACCCGCAGCCGCTGCTCGTCGACGGCCACGGGCGGGCCACGCTGGCGTCGGTGGCGGTGGAGCGACCCATCGGCGTCGGCTCCGGCGCTCCCCGGGCGACGCGCGTGCAGGTCGACGTCGGCGGTGCCCTCGTGCTCTACAGCGACGGGCTGGTCGACTCGCGCTCGACGTCGCTGGCCGCGGGCATCGAGCGGCTGGTCGCCGCGTTCGGCGCCGGCGCGTGCGGCGGCTCGGTCGACATCGACGACGTGGTGGAGGCGTGCCGCGACGACGACTCGACGGACGACCTGACCCTGCTGGTGCTCGCGCGCGAGCCGGACCCGGCGTCGACGCCGGCGGTCGTGGCGGGGGCCGCGTGAGCGAGCGGGCCCGGGGCGTGCGCGCGGCGCTCGCCCGGGCGTTCTGGCGCGTGAGCCGGTGGGAGCTGCGCACCGAGCGGGTGCCGCGCGACGGGGCGGGCGTGCTCATCGGCGCCCCGCACACGTCCAACTGGGACTTCGTGCTGATGCTCGCCATCGCCTGGGAGGGCGGCCTGACGTTCCGCTGGCTGGGCAAGCACACGCTCTTCGCGGGTCCCTTCGGCCCGCTCATGCGGGCGCTCGGCGGCATCCCGGTGGACCGGCGCGACCCTGCGGGCCTGGTGGACGAGGTGATCGGCCGCATCCGCGCCGGGGAGCGCTTCTACCTCGTCGTGACGCCCGAGGGGACGCGTTCCGGGTCGGGGTGGAAGTCGGGCTTCTACCGGATCGCCCGCGCGACGGACCTGCCGGTGACGCTCGGCTACGTGGACCGCACGACGATGACGACGGGCCTGGGCCCGACCCTGCGGCTGACGGGCGACGTCCGTGCGGACATGGACGCGATCCGCGCGTTCTACGCCGACAAGGCCGGCGTCGTCCCGGCCCGCCGGACCGAGCCGCGCCTGCGTGACGAGCCCGCGACCGACGGTCCCTCCGCTCCCTGAGCCCCGGCACCTTCCGGATGCGGGACGGCGCCGTCCGTCCTAGCGTCGAGGGCAACCGATCGAGGAGGAGGCTGCGATGGGCCTGGACGACAAGATCGAGAACGCCGCCGAGAAGCTGGGCGGCAAGGCCAAGGAGGGCACGGGGAGGGCCACCGGCGACGAGCGCCTCGAGAGCGAGGGGCACGCCGACCAGTCGAAGGCCAACCTGAAGCAGGCCGGCGAGAACGTGAAGGACGCCTTCCGCTGACCGTCGCCCCCTGACGCGACCCGCCGCCCCCGTGCCGTCACCGGTACGGGGGCGTCGCGCTGCGCGGACGGGTCAGCGCCGCGGCGGCGCGCCCGGCCGTTCGGGTGAATCGCAGACAGTTCCTGAACAAGTGACCTGAATCACTTCCCCGCTCCATGAGAACGGGCTAATGTCGGACTTGTCAGCGAAACGGCAAACCCTCCGCAAGGAGGGGACGCAAAGCCACGGGACCCACGCGGTCAGCCGGGCTACCGAACGATGAGAGGTCATCATGGACCAGCGCGGATCTGCCGCCGAGCCCTTCGAGGCACGCAACCTCCAGCCCGTCGCCCCGGACGCCCGCGTGGCGTCGTGGGCCGCGACCGCCCGCCGCCTGCAGGTGGTGGCGACGCTCCCGGCGCAGCGCGACCGGATGGCCGCCTGAAACTGTCGCCCCCTGACGGCGGCACCCGTCGTCACGCGGCCCCCCGGCCGCACCCGCACCGCGCAGGCGCGGACCGTGCACCACCGGTCCGCGACCTGCGCGGTGGCGTGTCCGGCCGCTGCGGCCGGGAGGTCAGCGGCTCAGAGCTCGCCGCGCCGTGACAGGTAGCGCATCGCCGCCCACCCCAGCGGGATCCGCAGCCAGTACGTCAGCAGGCGGAACAGCAGCGCGACCGTCCCGGCGACACCGGCGTTGACGCCGGCGATCGTCGTCAGCCCGACGGAGAGCGCCAGGTCGACCGTGCCGAGGCCTCCGGGGGTCGGCACGATCGAGCCGGCCGTGTTGCCGGTGAGGTAGACGAGCGCGGTCTGCACGAGCCCGACCTCCTGGCCGAGCGCCGCCAGCGCGGCCTCGAACGCGAGCACGTACCCCATCGTCATGAGCACGTTGCCCCCGACGGCGAGGGCGAGCCGCCACGGCTGCCCGACGACCTCGATGAGCCGCGGCAGCGTCTGGCGCACGGTCGGCCCGACCGTCCGCTGCGCCCACGCCCGCACGCCCGGGAAGAGCAGGGCGACCCCCACGGCGGCCGCGACGACCGCGAGGGCGACCAGCATCGCCGGCGAGACGGACAGCGTCGACGGCGAGCTGACGCCCGAGGTGACGGTGAGCACGAGCAGCACGAGCAGCGTGGTGATGAACTGGCTGACCTGCACGAGCGCGACCGTCGCCGCGGCCAGCGACCCGGACACGCCGCGCCGGGTGAGCATGCGCAGGTTGAGCGCGGCCGGGCCGATGCCGGCCGGTGCGGCGAGCGCGACGAACGTCGCCGCGGTCTGCACGAGGGTCGCCCGCCACACGGACAGCCGGACGGGCGAGAACGCGACGAACGTGAGGGCGGCGCCGAGCAGCGTCACGAGCCCGAGCGCGAACGTCAGGATGCTGAACCGCCAGTCGCTCTCGGCGAGGACCTCGCCGATCTCCGCGACGTTGACGTACCCGAGGACCACGAAGACCGCGACGATCGTGATGAGGATCGTCAGGATGGTCCGGGCGCCGAAGCGGACGAGCTGCTCGGGCTGCACGTCCGCCTCGGGCAGGCGCGCGACGAGCGCGGAGCGCAGGTCGGCCAGCACCTCACGGTGCGCGCGCATCTCCTCGCGCGTGCGGCGGGGCAGCGTCACGGTCTGCAGCAGCGGGCCGATCGCCTCGATGTCGCCCTCGGGCAGCACCGCCGCGGCCGACTCGACCGCGCGGTGAGCGCCCACGCGCAGCGCCAGGAGGGCGACGAGCTGGGTGGTGTCGAGCCGGCGGGCGAGCTCGGAGGACGCGACGTCCCCCTGCTCCCAGGCGTCGATCCACACGCGCGGGCCGTCCGGCATCCGCTCCAGGAGGATGACGTCGGACGTGAGCGCGCGGTGCGCGAGCCCGCCGCGGTGCGCGAGCGCGAGCTGCGCCCAGATCGCCCGCAGCACCTCGTCGTCGACGTCCTCGGGCTCGAGGTCGGACAGCGGCACGGCGTCCCCGGGGCGCTCCTGCACGAGGAACATCGAGTCCTCGGCCTCGGCGATGCGCAGCAGCCGCGGCACGCGCACGCCGGCCGCCTCCGCCGCGTAGGCGAGCAGCGCGGCCCGCTCGGTCGCCTGCCGCAGCGAGATGGCCGACCGGCCCTCGATGCCGCGCAGGCGCAGGCTGCGCCACAGCCGCGTCAGCATGCCGACGACCTGCCGGTCGCCGTCGAACGCGAGCAGGTCGAGGTGCCGGCCGTCGTCGGTGACGAGCGTGTAGAGGCGGTCGCCGGACGAGCGGGCGAGGGCGCACTGGGCGGGGGTCGCGGGCGGGAGGGCGGCCACCGCCTCGACGACGGCCGGGTCGCGCTCGGCCTGGAGCACCGCGTCCGGGACGCGCAGGACGGCGGTGGGGGAGAAGCCGACGCGGCGCACCGCACCCACGAGCGCCGGGCCGTACGCCCGCTCGGGCGTGACGCCGAAGACGTAGCGCACGGTCAGCCCGGCGACCCGCCCGACGAGCAGGGCGAGCGCGACCCCGGGCAGCGAGACGCCCGCGGTGATGAGGACGACGCCGATCGTGACCCAGAGCAGGTTCCACGACCACGCGACGGTGCGCCGGCGGCTGCGCGGCCCGCTCACCGTGAGCAGCGCGGCGAGCATCGCGACGTAGCCGGGCAGGGTCAGCCGCCACTCGCCGGAGAGCCGGACGGACAGGCCCGCGACGACGTGGTCGGAGCCGAGGGTCACGAACGCCCAGTGCAGCGCCGCGGTGACGGCGATCGCGGACGCGGCGGCGGCGAGGCCCTCGATGAGCTGCCGCCCGAGCCGGCGCAGCGCGAGCTCGGTGAGCACGGCGATCGGCACCAGGACCGTGGTGAGCCCCTCGAGGAACGAGACGGGCACGAAGAGGATCCGGCGCAGCAGCGTCGCGAAGCCCTGCACGTCCTCGGCGACGCCCGTCGTCGTGTTCTGCGCGTACGTCGCCATGACGACGACGAGGACCGCGAGGACGGAGAACAGGACGACGCCGAGCAGGTCGCTCGGGTGGTGCACGCGGGCCGGCGGGACGTCGACGACGTCGACGGGGGCCCGGACGGCGCGGACGGGTCCGGTGCCGGCCGACGACGGGGACGCGGCGGCGGACGCGGCGGGCCCCGGGCCTGCCGGGGTGCGGCCGGGCACCGGGTCGTCGTGCGGGGGGCCGACGGCGCCGTGCGGCGCGGACGTCGGCGGCGTGGACATGCTGGCGAGTCTAGGCAGCGGCCGCCGCGCGCCTCGTCCGCCTCGCGGTGCAATCACGGCGTGCGGATCTCCACCCGGAGAGTCAACAGATGTTGACGTTCGTCCGTCCGAGGGTCAACATGTGTTGACGACGTCGACGAGGGAGCAGGACGTGACCGAGGAGGAGACCGACATGGTGGCTCTGGTGCGTGGCGCCGAGGACGACGACCCGCTGAGCGCGCTGCTCGCGCTCTCGCGGCTGCGGCGCGAGGTCGAGCGGCGCGAGGCCGTGGCCGTGCGCCGGGCCCGGCTCGCCGGCGTGCCGTGGGTCGCCATCGCGGCGATGCTCGGGGTCAGCAAGCAGGCGGTGCACCGCAAGTACGGCGGGCGCTTCGGCCGCGGCTGACCGCTCCCGGCGCTCGTCTCGCCGGGTGCGCCGGGCGGCACGGCGCTAGCGTGCCGGGCAGGGGAGCCGTCGCCGCGGGCGCGGGTCCGCGCGGCCCCCGGCGGGGAGGCGACATGGCGGAGGACGTCCTGGGCGAGGTCTCGCGGACGGCGCGCACGCTGTGGTGGCTGCCCGTCCTGCGCGGGGTGGTGCTGCTCGTGCTCGGCCTGCTGCTCATGGCGCAGCCCGAGCCGACCCTCGAGGCGATCGTCTGGCTGTTCGGCGTCTTCGCGGTCGTCGACGGGGTCGTCGCGATCGTGCAGGGCCTGGCGAACCGCGGCGTCCCGGGCTGGCCGTGGTGGGTCGCCCAGGGCCTGGCCGGCGTGGCGGTCGGCGCGGTCGTCATCGTGTGGCCCGGGCCCACCGTGCGCGTGCTGTTCTTCCTGCTCGCCGCGTGGCTGCTGCTGCTGGGCGTCATCTGGATCATCGGCGCGGCCACCCTGTCCCGCACGCGCGACCCCGGTTGGTTCTGGATGCTCGCGTCCGGGCTGGTGAGCACGCTGTTCGCGCTGCTGCTCGTCGCCCGTCCGCAGGACACGATCGGGGTGTTCGCGGTGCTGCTCGGGCTCTTCGCCTTCGTCGCGGGCGCGCTCGCGGTGGTGAGCGGGTTCGCGGTGCGGGCCGCGGTCCGCGACCTGGGACGCCCGCGGGCCTGACGTGCGCCGGCCGGGGGACGACCGGGCTCAGCCGACCCCGATCGCCTCCAGCCACGGGTCGGGCAGCAGGGCGTAGCCGACGAACGCGACGACGTCGAGCGCCGTGTGCGCGACGACCAGCGGCATCACGCGCCGTCGTCGCCGGTAGTACTCCGCGAACACCAGGCCCATCACCACGTTGCCGACGAACGGCCCCCACCCCTGGTACAGGTGGTACGAGCCGCGCAGGAGCGCGCTCGCCACGACGATCGCGGGCGCGCTCCAGCGCAGGTCGCGCAGCCGCTCCATCAGGTAGCCGACCGCGACGACCTCCTCCAGCAGCGCGTTCTGCAGCGCCGCGAGCACGAGCACCGGCACGGTCCACCAGGCCGCGTTCAGGGCCGCCGCCTGCACCTCGACCGTGATGCCGAGCGCGCGGCCGGCGACGTACAGGCCGAGCCCGGGGATCCCGATGACGGCGGCCAGGCCGACCCCGACGCCGAGGTCGCGCCACGGGCGCGCGCCGTCCAGCCCGATCCGCCGGATCGCCGAGCGGCCGTGCGCCGACAGCAGGTACAGCGCGAGCGCGACGGGCAGCAGGGCGAACCCGATGGACAGCAGCTGGTAGGTGAGGTCCAGGTAGGGGCGGGGGGACCGGCTCGGGTTGAGCGTCGTGGACTGCTGCCCCAGCGGTGTGCCCTCGGTCATGCGCGCCACGATGTCCACCACCGCGTAGACCGCGGACCGCCCGAGCGAGAGCCCGAGGACGATCCAGATCTCGGCCCGGATGCGGCCGCGCACGGCGCGCTCCCCGGGCGGGGGTGCGGACGTGGGGCGGCCACCCGTCCGTGGTGCGTCCGGGGCCGGGCCGACGAGCGGTGGGGGGTCGGTCTGCGCGCGCTCGTCCACGCCCGCAGGCTACGTCGCGCCCCGGTGCGGTGCGGTGCCGTGCCTGCGCTGCCGTGCCCGACCCCCGGTGCTGACGCGGGTGCCGACGCCGGGTGTTGACGCCGCAGGGTCGCAACCGACAAACTGGTTTGCAACGCAAAGTGGTTGGCACCGAGGAGAGCACGATGGGCGAGCACGACGAGGACGACGCACCCCTCGACCCCGCCGCCGGGCTCGCGATCGTCGCTGCGCAGCGGCGCCGGGTGCTGGACAGCGAGGTCGACGACCGCGTCATCTTCGGCACCTGGGGCGTCCTGTGGCTGGTCGGTTACGCCCTGCAGTGGTGGTCGGCCGAGCGGTCGCCCACCGGCACGTCCACCGGCCCCGCCGGTGCCGTCTTCGGGGCCCTCATGGCCCTCGGGCTCGTCGTGACGCTGACCCACATCGGCCGCCGGTCGCGGGGGGTCCGCGGCACGAGCCGGTCGATGGGCACCATGGTCGGGCTCACGTGGTTCGCCGGCTTCATGGCTCAAGGGCTGATCGTCGCCGGCGTCGTCGCCGCGGGCGCGAGCCCGGAGGTCATCGCGATCGTCGCCAACGGCCTCGCGTGCCTCGTCGTCGGGCTGCTCTACATGGCCTGCGGCGCGATGTGGCGGGTCCGGTCGATGTACCTGCTCGGTGTGTGGGTCATCGCGACCGCCGCCGTCGCGAGCCTCGTCGGCACGCCCGACGGGTACCTCGTCATGGCGCTCGGCGGGGGCGGCGGCATGCTCGCCGGCGCGGTGATCGCGCACCTCGTCCGGCGGCGCGCATGACCGACGGCGACCTCGACCCCGTCATCCACTCGGCGTCGCGCCTGCGCGTCGTCGCCACCCTCGCCGCGCTGGACCGCGGCGACCGCATCGCCTTCCCGCGGCTGCAGGGCCTGCTCGACATGACCGCGGGCAACCTCTCCACGCACCTGCGCCGGCTCGAGGACGCCGGCTACGTGCAGCAGACCAAGACGCACCAGGGCCGCACGCCGGCCACGTACGTCGAGCTCACCGGCGAGGGCCGCACGGCCTTCGACCGGTACACCCGGACCCTGACCGAGCTGCTCAAGGGAGCACAGCCATGACCACCACCACCCCCGGCGCACCGCCGGTCGTCGTGGAGCACGTGACCCGCCGGTTCGGCGCCGTCACCGCGCTCGACGACGTCAGCCTGCGCGTCGAGGCCGGCGAGATCGTCGGCCTGCTCGGCCCCAACGGGGCCGGCAAGACCACGCTCCTGTCGCTGCTGTCCGGGCTGCGCCGACCCGACGGGGGCACGGTGCGCCTGTTCGGGGGCGACCCCCGCGACCCGGCGTCGCGCACGTGGCTCGGCACCACGCCGCAGGAGACGGGGCTGCCGGAGACCCTCAAGGTGCGCGAGGTCGTCGACTTCGTCGCCGGGCACTACGCCGCGCCCATGCCGCGCGCCGAGGTGCTCGCGCGGTTCGGGCTCGAGGAGCTCGCGGAGCGGCAGACCGGCGGCCTGTCGGGCGGGCAGCGCCGGCGGCTCGCCGTCGCGCTGTCGCTCGTCGGCCGACCGCGGCTGGTGCTGCTCGACGAGCCGACCACCGGCCTGGACGTCGAGGCGCGGCACGTGCTGTGGGAGGCGCTGCGCGACTACCACCGCGACGGCGCCACCGTCATCGTCACCAGCCACTACCTCGAGGAGATCGAGGCGCTCGCGGAGCGGGTCGTCGTGGTCGGCGGCGGCCGGGTGCTGGCCGACGACCGCATCGACCGCGTGCTCGACCTCGTGGCGCTGCGGCGCGTGACGCTCACGCTGCCGGGGGAGGAGGCCGCCGGCCGGTCCGCGCTGCGCGGGCTGTCCGGCGTGCAGGACGTCGTCGACGCGGTGCCCGCCGCGGCCGGCACCCGCTTCACGCTGCTGGCCGCCGACGCCGACGCCGCCGTCCGCGCGCTCGTCGCGTCCGGGCTGCCGTTCCACGCGCTCGAGGTGCGGGGCGCGTCCCTCGAGGAGGCGTTCCTCGCCCTCACCGCACGCGGCGCCACCGCAGCCGCGACGGCACCCGTCCCCACCCCGGAGGTGTCCCGATGACCGCCACGACCGTCGCCGCCGGCCCGCGCGCCGCGCTCCGTCCGCCGCTCGCGGTGGCCTGGCTGCACGCGCGCTACCAGTTCGTCGAGACGCTGCGCGTGCCCATCGCGGTGCTCGGCAACATGCTCTTCCCCGGCCTGGCCCTGCTGTTCTTCGTCATCCCGCAGCGTGCGGTCGCCGACGACCCCGTCGCCGCGACCGCCGCCGTCGGGCAGCTCGCGGTGTTCGCGGTCATGTCGGCGTGCCTGTTCACGCACGGCGCCGGCGTCGCCGAGGACCGGGCGCTGCCGTTCGACGGCTACCTGCGCACGCTGCCGGCCCGGCCCGGTCCGCGGCTCGCGGGGCGCGTGCTCAACGGGCTCGCGTGGGCGTACCTGTCGCTGGTCCCGCTGGCGCTGATCGGCACCTTCCTGACGGCCGCGACCCTGTCGTGGGCGCAGGCGCTGGGGGCCGTCGTCATGGTCGTCGCGGTCGCGGTGCCGTTCACGCTGCTCGGCCTGGCGATCGGCTACTCCATGTCGACCAAGGCGGCGCTCGCGGTCACCCAGTGCACGCTCTTCCCGCTCGGGTTCGCGGGCGGTCTGTTCCTGCCGCCGCAGATGTTCCCGGGCTGGCTCGACGCGATCTCGCGCCTGCTGCCGTCGCGGGCGGCGCGCGACCTGGTCGTGCAGGTCACGACCGGCGCCGAGGCGCCGGGGCTCGCCGCGCCGGTGCTGCTCGCGTGGACGGTCGCGTTCGCCGCGCTCGCGGTCTGGGCGGTCCGGCGCGACGAGGGCCGCCGCTTCCACTGACCCTCACCACCACCGCCGAGCGCGCCACTCGACGCTCGAGCGCACCAGCGACGTCCGGTGCGCTCGGCCGGTGAGTGGCGCGCTGGACGGCGGGCGTCAGCCGGAGGCCGGAGGCCGGCCCCGGCGCGGCGGCGGGGCCGCGTCCCCGGGCAGCCGGCCTGCGTCCGCGAGGGCCCGGCGGACGATCAGGTCGACCTGCGCGTTGACGCTGCGCAGCTCGTCCGCCGCCCACCGGGCGAGCGCGTCGTGCACGGCCGGGTCGAGGCGCAGGAGCACCTGACGGCGCTCCCGCCCGCGGCCCGGCCGTGCCGGCTGCTCGTCGCTCATCCTGGCGTCCCGGCGCGGTCACGGCCGCAGGGAGCGTTCGTGTGATGACCGATCACGTGTACAGGGTCCCCGCGTTGACGACGGGCGTCGCGCGGCTCTCGCCGCACAGGACGACCAGCAGGTTGGAGACCATCGCGGCCCGGCGCTCGTCGTCGAGCTGGACGAACCCGTCCGCCTCGAGCCGGCCCAGCGCGCCCTCGACCATGGAGACGGCGCCCTCGACGATCCGCTCGCGGGCGGCGATGATCGCGCCCGCCTGCTGCCGCTGCAGCATCGCCTGCGCGATCTCGGGCGCGTAGGCGAGGTTGGAGATGCGGGCCTCGATGACCTCGACGCCGGCGATGACGACGCGCGCGGCGACCTCGGCGGCGATCTCGGCCGACACGACGTCGGTGGCGCCGCGCAGCGAGTTCTCGCCGTCGTCGGCGTGGTCGTACGGGTGGGACATCGCGACGTGGCGCAGCGCCGACTCGGACTGCACGTGCACGAAGTCCTCGTAGTCCTCGACGGCGAAGGTCGCCTTCGCGGTGTCCGCGACCTGCCACACGACGATCGCGGCGATGTTGATCGGGTTGCCGTCGGCGTCGTTCACCTTGAGCTCGTTCGTCTCGAAGTTGCGGACGCGGACCGACACCCTCTGGCGGGACGTCAGCGGGACGGTGACGACGAGCCCCGTGCGGCGGACCGTGCCGACGTACCGGCCGAAGAGCTGCACGACCCGGGTCTGCCCGGGGCTGATGACGGCGATGCCGGTCGGGAGGAGCAGGCCCGCGAGCAGCAGGACCACGCCCAGCACGCCGAGCGCACCCGTGTCGGTGTCGTCGGCGACGCCGAAGAGGACGAAGCCCGTGACGACGAGGACGACCGCGAGCACGATCGCGAGCAGCGCCCCGCCCGTGCCGAGGGACCACGCCTCCCGCTCGGCGACGTCGACCCGTGCACCGGCGTGGCCGACGGGCCGGCCGCTGGGGTCACCGCCCACGGACTCCTGCGGGGGGACGGACGTGTCGGGCATGGGGGCCTCCTCGGGGGACGATGCTGCGATAGCAAAGTGATATCACATTGCCGCTCCCCGCGGCAGGCCGACACCCGGGCGAGCGCGCCGGGCACGGGTCGAGCGCACCGGTCGTGACCGGTGCGCTCGACCGTCGTGCAGCGCGCTCGCCCAGGGGAGCGGGTCAGGCGAAGCGGCGGAGACGGAGGCTGTTCGTCACCACCAGGACGCTCGAGAACGCCATCGCCGCACCCGCGATCATCGGGTTGAGCAGGCCGAGCGCCGCCAGCGGGATCGCCGCCACGTTGTACGCGAACGCCCAGAACAGGTTCTGCCGGATGACGGTCAGCGTGCGCCGCGACAGGCGGACGGCCTGCGGGGCCGACGCGAGGTCGCCGCGGACGAGCGTGAGGTCCGCCGCCTCGATCGCGACGTCCGTGCCCGTGCCCATCGCCAGGCCCAGGTCGGCGGTCGCGAGCGCGGCGGCGTCGTTCACGCCGTCGCCGACCATCGCCACCCGGGCGCCGCCGGCCTGCAGCCGCTCGACGACCGCCACCTTCTGGTCGGGCAGCACCTGGGCGATCACGTCGTCCTCGGCGATGCCGACCTCGCGGGCGGCCGCGAGTGCCGCACCCCGGTTGTCGCCGGTGAGCAGCACGGGCCGCAGGCCGAGGGCACGCAGCTCCCGCACGGCGTCCGCGGACGTCGGCCGGACGGGGTCGCGCAGCACCAGGACGCCCCGCGCGGCACCGTCCCAGGCCGCGACGACGGCGGTGGCGCCGTCCGCCTCCGCGGCGGCGACCGCGTCGGTGGCCGCGGACGTGTCCACGCCCTGCTCGCCGAGCCAGCCGAGCCGGCCGACGAGCACGCGACGGGCCAGCCCGACCCCGGAGTGCGCGGTCCGCACGACGCCCACGACGCCGCCGCCGGCGGCCGCGTGGAACTCGCGGACCTCGTCGGAGCCGATCGGCACGCCGTCCGCGCCGACCCCCGCGGGGACGGGGGCGAGCGCCTCGGCCGCCTCGGCGACCGCCCGCGCGATCGGGTGCTCGGCACGCGCCTCCACCGCACCGGCCAGCCGCAGGACCTCGTCGCGGTCCGTGCCGGCCAGCGGCACGACGTCGACGAGACCCATGCGCCCGGCCGTCACCGTGCCGGTCTTGTCGAGCACGACGGTGTCGACGGCCTTGGTCTCCTCGAGGATCTCCGGACCCTTGATGAGGATGCCGAGCTGCGCGCCGCGCCCCGTGCCGACGAGCAGCGCGGTCGGGGTCGCCAGCCCGAGGGCGCAGGGGCACGCGATGATGAGCACGGCCACGGCCGCGGTGAACGCCGCCTGCAGGCCGCCACCGGTCGCCAGCCACACGGCGAAGGTGCCGAGCGCGATGACGATCACCACGGGCACGAACACCGCGGACACGCGGTCCGCGAGCCGCTGCACGGGTGCCTTGCCCGTCTGCGCGCGGGCGACGAGCCGGCCGATCTGCGCCAGCCGGGTCTGCTCGCCGACGCGGGCGGCTCGCACCACGAGGTGCCCCGACGTGTTGACCGTCGCGCCGGTGACCTCGTCGCCCGGGCCGACGTCCACGGGCACGGGCTCGCCGGTCAGGAGCGAGGTGTCGACGGCACTCGTGCCCTCGACCACGACGCCGTCCGTCGCGACCTTCTCGCCCGGGCGCACGGAGAACAGGTCGCCGACCGCCAGGCGTGCGACGGGGACGCGCTCCTCGCGCCGGCGCCCGTCGGGGCCGGTGACGAGCAGGGCCACGTCCTTCGCGCCCAGGTCGAGCAGCGACCGCAGCGCGTCGCCCGCCCGGCGGCGCGAGCGGTGCTCGGCGTAGCGGCCCGCCAGCAGGAACGTCGTGACGACCGCCGCGACCTCGAAGTACAGCTCGGGCGTCGCGGGGCCGTGGCCCGCCGACGCGGCGGGCAGCAGCGTGGGCTGCATCCGCATGCCCAGCTCGCCGGCACCTCCGAGCAGCAGCGCCCACAGCGACCAGGCGCTCGCCGCGATCACGCCGATGGACACGAGCGTGTCCATCGTCGACGCGCGGTGCCGGGCCGCCCGGGCGGCGGCCTTGTGGAACGGCCAGGCCGCCCACGTGACCACGGGCAGCGCGAGCGCCGCCACCACCCACTGCCACCCGGTGAACTGCGTGGCGGGCACCATGCTCAGCACGAGCACGGGGACGGTCAGCACCGCGGCGACCCGCAGGCGCCGGCGCAGGTCCGTGCCGCGGGCGTCGACGGGGGCCGAGGTGTCGTCCTCGGAGAAGCCGTCGATGCCGCCGTGGTCGTGCGCACCCCGGCGGTGCTCGCCCGGGTCGGGGTGGGCGCCGTGGTGCACGGGCGCCGCGCCGGGACCGGCCGGTGCGCCCTGCGCGACGGCGGGTGCCTGGGCCGTGGCCGCCGACACCCCGTGGTCCGCGTCGGCGTGCGTCCCTGCGTGCGTCGCGCCGTGGTCGTGGCCGTCGGCCGCGGGGGCCTCGCCCGGGACGGTGCCCGTGCCGCCCGTCCGCCGGGCGTCGTACCCCGCGGAGCGGACCGCGGCGACGAGCGCGTCGACCGTCGGGGCCGGTGCGTCCGGGCCGGGGTCGGACAGCTCGACGTGCGCGCTCTCGAGCGCGAGGTTCACGGTGGCGCGGGCGCCGGGGACGCGGTTGAGCTTCTTCTCGACCCGCGCGACGCAGGACGCGCAGGTCATGCCCTCGACGGCCAGGTCGACGGTCGCGACGGGGGCCCCGAGGGCCTCGCCGACCGCGGCGTCGTGCGGGCCGCCGGTCCGGGGCGTGCTCACAGCAGCGACCGGGTCGGCGTCACCGCGTACCCGGCCTCCTCGACGGCGGCGGACACCGCGGCGGCGTCCAGCGGCGCGTCGGACGTGACGGTGACGGGGGACGGGCCGCCGTTCACGAGCTCCACCTGCACGTCGGTGACGCCGGGCAGCGCGGTGAGCTCGGAGGTGACGGACTGCACGCAGTGCCCGCAGGTCATGCCGTCGACGCGGAACGTGGTGGTCTGGCTCATGGGTCTCTCCTTCGATGGGCGCGGCGGGGTCCCGCCGCGCGGGGACTGTGGGGTCAGCTGCGGACGAGCCGCGCGATGGCGTCGGCGGCCTCGCGGACCTTGGCGGCGCCGGCGTCGGGGGACTGCCGGGCGGCGTCGACGACGCAGTGCGCGAGGTGGTCCTCGACGAGGCCGATGCTCACGGCCTGCAGGGCCTTGGTGACGGCGGAGATCTGCGTGAGGACGTCGATGCAGTACGTGTCCTCGTCGACCATCCGCGCGATGCCGCGCACCTGGCCCTCGATGCGGCGCAGCCGCTTGAGGTAGTCGTCCTTGGCGGGTGTGTAGCCGTGCGGCGCCTGCGGGTGCTCGTGCACGCCGGGCGCGGCGGCGGTCGCCGGGGTCGTCGTCTCGCTCATGTCCACGCCAACACGGTACCCCCCGGGGGTATTCCGCGCGGCGGGACCTCGGTCCCGCCGGAGTGCCGTCGTCCCGGATCGTGGGACGGATCCGGGATGATGGACGGCATGCGGGTCTCGGCGAAGGCGGACTATGCGGTGCGGGCGTGCGCGGAGCTCGCGACCCGTCCGGCCGGGGACTCCGTCCCCACGGACGTGCTCGCCGCGGGGCAGGACATCCCGACGAGCTTCCTCGAGCGCATCCTCGGCGACCTGCGGCGCGGCGGCGTCGTGACGAGCGTCCGGGGCCGCTCGGGCGGGTACCAGCTGGCGCGGCCGGCTGCGGAGATCACGCTCGCCGACGTCATCCGCGCGGTCGACGGCCCGCTCGTCACCGTGCGCGACGTGCGCCCGCCGGCGCTCACCTACGAGGGGTCGGCCCGCTCGCTGCTCGAGGTGTGGGTCGCGCTGCGCGCGTCGGTCCGCGACGTCCTCGACGTCGTGACGCTCGCCGACCTCGTCGCCGGCGACCTGCCGGACGCGGTGCACGCGCTCGCGGCGCGCGAGGACGCCTGGCACAACCCCTGATCGCCCCCGGTCCGCGGGCTGGAACGGGTGTCCACCATGTGACCGCCTGTTGAAAGGCGAGCAAGCGGGTCGGAATTATCGGGACTGCCCCGGGGGCGCCCGCGTCCCTCCGACTCCTCGACCGACGCCACGGCGTCGGCCGCCTGCCCGAGGTGGTTGTCCGTGCCCTCCTCCTTCATCCTCCTGGCCCTCGTGGGGCTCGCCGCGCAGCTCGTCGACGGAGCGCTCGGCATGGCGTACGGCGTCACGTCCACGACGCTGCTGCTCGCCATCGGCACCAACCCCGCGGCCGCGTCGGCCACGGTGCACCTGGCGGAGATCGGCACGACGCTCGCCTCCGGCGTCTCGCACTGGAAGTTCGGCAACGTCGACTGGAAGGTCGTCCTGCGGGTCGGCGTGCCCGGTGCCGTCGGCGCGTTCGCCGGTGCGACGTTCCTGTCGAACCTCTCGACGGAGTCCGCCGGGCCGGTCATGTCGCTGATCCTGCTCGGCCTGGGCGTCTACCTGCTCGTGCGCTTCACCCTCAAGGGCCTGCGCACGGACCGTCAGGGCCTGCCGCTGCGCAAGCGGTTCCTCGCGCCGCTCGGCCTGTTCGCCGGGTTCGTCGACGCGACCGGTGGCGGCGGCTGGGGCCCGGTCGGCACCCCCGCTCTGCTCGCGTCCGGGCGGCTCGAGCCCCGCAAGGTCGTGGGCTCCATCGACACCTCGGAGTTCCTCGTCGCGCTCGCCGCGAGCCTCGGCTTCCTGGTCGCGCTCGGCTCGCAGGGCATCAGCTTCGCGTGGGTCGCGGCGCTGCTCGTCGGCGGCCTGATCGCGGCGCCCCTCGCCGCGTGGCTCGTCCGGCACGTGCCCGGCCGCGTGCTCGGGTCGGCCGTCGGCGGCGTCATCGTGCTGACGAACACCCGCACGATCATCCGGTCCGACTGGGTGGGCTGGAAGGGCACGCCCGCCGAGGGCCTCACGCTCGCGGCGATCGCGCTGGTCTGGGTCGCCGCGGTGGTCTGGTCCGTCCGCGCCTACCGCAACGACCTCGCCGCCCAGCGCGCCGAGGCCGAGCAGACCCCCGAGCCCACGCCGGTGGCCGGCCCCACCGCCTGACCCGCTCGCAGCGACGCCCCCGCCGGTCACCGGCGGGGGCGTCGTCGTGCACGGGCCGGACGTCAGGCCGGGGGAGTCGCCTCCGCCGCGGCGCGGGCCGCACCGGGGAGGGCGTCGACGATGCGGTCGAGCGCGGCCTCGTCGTGCGCGGCCGAGACGAACCACGCCTCGAAGGCCGACGGCGGCGCGTACACGCCCGCGTCGAGCAGCGCGTGGAAGAACGGCGCGTACCGCCAGTGCTCGCTCGCCTGCACGGCGGCGTAGTCGCGCGCGCCCTCGGCGGCCGCCTTCTCGCCGAACACGACGCTGAACAGGTTGCCCGCCCACTGCAGCGCGTGCGGGACGCCGGCCTCGGCGAGCGCGGCCGTGACGGCCCGCCGCAGGTAGGCCGAGGCGGCGTCGACGCGCGCGTACGCCTCCGCGTCCGCGAGGCGCAGCGTGGCCAGGCCCGCCGCGGTCGCCACGGGGTTACCCGAGAGCGTGCCCGCCTGGTAGACGGGGCCGAGCGGCGCGAGCAGGTCCATGACCTCGGCCCGGCCGGCCACGGCCGCGACCGGCAGACCGCCGCCCACCACCTTGCCGAACATGAGCAGGTCCGGCTCCCAGCCCTCGGCGCGGCCCTCGAGGCCCCACCAGCCACCGGGGCCGACGCGGAACCCCGTCAGCACCTCGTCCTGGACCAGCAGCGCACCGTGCTCGCGCGTGATCCGGCGCAGCCCGGCGTTGAAGCCCGGCAGCGGCGGGACGACGCCCATGTTCGCGGGCGCCGCCTCGGTGAGCACCGCGGCGATGGAGTCGCCGTGCTCGGCGAACGCCGCCTCGACCGCGTCGAGGTCGTTGTACGGCAGCACGATCGTCTCCGCGGCCGTCGCGGCGGTGACGCCCGCCGAGCCGGGCAGCGCGAGCGTGGCGACGCCTGAGCCGGCCGACGCCAGCAGCCCGTCGACGTGCCCGTGGTAGCAGCCGGCGAACTTGACGACCGTGTCGCGGCCCGTGGCGCCGCGCGCGAGCCGCACCGCCGTCATCGCGGCCTCGGTTCCGGTCGAGACGAGACGCACGCGCTCGGCAGCGGGCACGCGGCGGCGGATCTCGTCGACGAGCTCGACCTCGGTCGCCGTCGGGGCCCCGAACCCGAGACCTCGGGCGGCGGCCTCCTGGACGGCGGCGACGACCTCGGGGTGCGCGTGGCCCAGCAGCGCCGGACCCCACGACATCACCAGGTCGACGTACTCGCGCCCGTCGACGTCCGTCAGGTACGGGCCCGACGCGGAGGCGACGAACCGCGGCGTGCCGCCCACCGAGCCGAAGGCGCGGACGGGGGAGTTCACGCCGCCGGGGATGACCGCCTGCGCGTGCGCGAACGCGTCGTCGCTGCGGGTCTCCCAGCCGTCGGCGGGGGCGTCCGTGGGGGCGGCCGCGTCGTGCGGGGGCGGGTAGTCGTTCGGCTCGTCCGTGCCGGGCTCGTGCTCGAGCTGGGTCATCACCGCTCCTCCGCCAGCCAGCCGGCCAGCTCCGTCGCCCAGTACGTCAGGACCGCATCGGCACCGGCCCGGCGGATGCTGAGCACGGACTCGGTGATCGCACCCCTGCGGGTGATCCACCCGTTCGCCGCGGCGGCCTCGATCATCGCGTACTCGCCGGACACCTGGTACGCCCACACGGGCACCGGGGACGTCGCGGCGACGTCCGCGAGCACGTCGAGGTACGACATGGCGGGCTTCACCATGACGACGTCCGCGCCCTCGTCCACGTCGATCGCGACCTCGCGCAGCGCCTCGCGGCGGTTCGCGGAGTCCATCTGGTACGTGCGGCGGTCGCCCGACAGCTGGGAGTCGACGGCCTCGCGGAACGGGCCGTAGAACGCCGACGCGTACTTGGCGGCGTACGCGAGGACGGAGACGTCGGTGTGACCGGCCGCGTCGAGCGCGTCGCGCACCACCGCGGTCTGGCCGTCCATCATCCCCGACAGGCCGACGAGGTGGGCGCCGGCGTCGGCCTGCGCGAGCGCCATGGCCGCGTACCGCGCCAGGGTCGCGTCGTTGTCCACGGCACCCGCCGGGGTGAGCACGCCGCAGTGGCCGTGGTCCGTGAACTCGTCGAGGCACAGGTCGGCCTGCACGACGAGCGCGTCCCCGACCTCCCCGACCACGTCCGCGATCGCGACGTTGAGGACGCCGTCCGGGTCCGTCGCCTGCGAGCCGGTCGCGTCGCGGTGCTGCGGGACGCCGAAGAGCATGACGCCGCCGACGCCGGCCTCGGCCGCGCGGGCGACCTCCCGCCGCAACGAGTCGCGCGTGTGCTGCTGGACGCCGGGCATCGACGCGATCTCGCGCGGGGCGTCGAGGCCCTCGCGGACGAAGACCGGCAGGACGAGGTCCGCGGGGTGCAGGCGTGTCTGCGCGACGAGCCGGCGCACCGCCGTCGTGCGCCGCAGGCGACGCGGCCGGTGGCGGCCCGCGGTGTACCCGCCGGCGGCGGTGGGGTCGGCGGTGGCGGGCCCGGCCGGTGCCGGGGTGCCGTCGGTGGTCGGGGTGGTCACGGGGTGTCCTCCCGGTGGGTGGGGGTGGTGCCCGCGACGACGCCGGCGAGGGCGTCGACGAGGCCGAAGAGGGTCTGCTGCTCGGCCACCGCGTCGACGTGCAGGCCGAGTCGCTCGGCCTCGGCGGCCGTGCTGGGGCCGATCACGGCGACGCGGGTGCCGGGCCGCGGCGGCCCGAGGTGGTCGACGAGCGCGCGGACGGTGCTCGCGGACGTGAGCAGCACCGCGTCGACCTCGCCGGACGCCCAGGCCCGCGCGACCTCCGGCTCGGGCGGGCCGGCCGGCACCGTGCGGTAGACGACCGGGTCGTCGACGGACCAGCCGGCGGCGGCCAGGCCGTCGGCGAGCGTGGACGCGGCGAGGTCGCCGCGCGGGAAGAGCACGCGCGCGCCCGCGCCGGCCGGGGAGCCGTCCGGGCCCGTCTCGACCCGGGGCACGGCCGGCCAGGCGGCGACCAGGTCGACGGCGGTCGAGCGGACCGGCGGGACGACGTCGACCGGCACGCCCACGGCCTCCAGCGCCCGGCGGGTGCCCGGGCCGACGGCGGCGACGCGGGCCCCGCCCCGGGCGACGAGCGCGGGCAGGCCCTCGTCGGTCGCCGCCGCACGGTCCGCGAGCACCGCCACCGCGGCCTGGCTCGTGACGGCCAGCCAGCCGTACCAGCCGGCGCCGAGCGCGAGCAGCGCGTCGTCGAGCACCGTGAGGTCGTCGAGCGGGACCGTGCGCACCAGGGGGACGACGACGGGGTCGGCGCCCGCGGCGCGCAGCGCGATGGCGGCGGGGCTCGGCGCACCGTCGCCCGGGCCGTCGAGGGGCGGGCGCGGGACGAGCACGCGCAGACCCGCGAGCGGGTGGGCGGCCGGGCTGCCGCCGTCCGCGGCGCCGCCCGCGGGCGGGTGCGTCACGACGACGTCCCGAGCGGGGCCAGGTCGGCGGCGCCGGCGTCGAGGAGCTCCTCCGCCAGCGCCCGGCCGAGCGCGCGCGCGTCGTCGTCGCTGCGGACCGGGCCGCTCGTCCGGCGGCGCAGGGACCGCGCGCCGTCGACGGCGACGACCGTGGCGTCGAGCGTCAGGGTGCCGTCCGCGCCGAGCACGCCCCACGCGCCGATGGGGGCCGCGCAGCCCGCCTCGAGCCGCGCGAGCACCGCGCGCTCGGCGACCACCGCGCGCCGGGTCGGCACGTCGTCGAGGGCGCGCAGCGCCTGCGCGAGCGGGGCGTCGCCGATCGCGTCGGCGGCGCGCACCTCGACGGCCAGGGCGCCCTGCCCGGGTGCGGGCAGCAGCACGTCGGGGGCGAACAGCTCGGTCGCGGCGTCGAGGCGGCCGAGCCGTGCGAGGCCCGCGGCGGCGAGCACGACGGCGTCGAGGTCGCCCACGGGCGACCCGCTCGTCGTGGACACCGCCGGGGTGGCCGTCGGTGCGGGCGCCGCCCCCTCGACGGGCACCGCCCCGCGCACCCGGCGCAGGCGGGTGTCGACGTTGCCCCGGATGTCGACGACCGCGAGGTCGGGGCGCTGCGCGCGCAGCTGGGCGGCGCGTCGCGGCGAGCCGGTGCCGACCTTCGCACCCGGCGGGAGCGTGGCGAGCGTGAGGCCGTCACGCGCGCACAGCGCGTCGCGAGGGTCCTGCCGCACGGGCACGGCCGCCACGGTCAGTCCGTCGGCGTCGGCCGTCGGCAGGTCCTTGAGGGAGTGCACCGCGACGTCGCAGCGCTCCTCGAGCAGGGCGTCGCGCAGCGCGGTGACGAAGACCCCGGTCCCGCCGAGGGACGCCAGCGGCGCCGAGACGCGGTCGCCCTCGGTGCGCACGCGCACCGTCTCGACCGTGAGGTCGGCGAGGTCGGCGAGCGCGTCGGCGACGTGCCCGGTCTGGGTGAGCGCGAGCACGCTCGCACGGGTACCGACGCGGACGTGCTGGGGCATGGTCCCAGTCTCGTCCCGGTGGGCGGCGATGTCGAAGCCGCGGGGCCTCGCGGTGCCCCTTCTCACAATTCTCGGGCGGGCGTCCTGACAATGCGTCAGGACCCCGTCACACCGCCGCGGAAATGTGCTGACAATGCGTCAGGACCGCGTCACAGAAGCGAGGTAGCCGCCCACCGGAAAAGTAAGGGCGCCCTTTCCTCGCGTCAATTCTGCTCGGGCGGCCCGTCCGGCCCGGCCGTGACCGGCCCCGCGTCGTCGAGCAGGGCGGCGGCCGCCGCGCGCGCGTCCGGCACGACCGACGCCAGCCCGGTGCCCGCCGCCCACGCACCGCAGACGGCCACCCCGGGCACCTGCGCCACGGCCGCGCGGACCGCCGCGACGGCCTCCCGGTGCGCCGCGCTCGGGCGGGGGAGCGACTGCGTCCACCGGACCACCGCGTGCCCCACCAGCGCGTCGGCGGGCAGCGGGACGCCCAGCAGCGTGGCCGCGTCGGCCAGGGCGACGTCGAGCAGCGCGTCCGCCGGCGGGGTGCCGTCGGCCGCGTGCGCCGCCGACGCCCTCCCGAACGAGAGCCGCACCACGTGCCGGCCGGCCGGGGCGGTGCGGGCCAGCCAGCCCCACTTCGCGGTCGCGTGCGTCAGCGCCTTGGCCGTCACGTCCGTGACGCCCGGCCCGACCAGCACGCCCGTGCCGCGCGGCGCCGCGTCGAGCGCGGGCGCGTCGAGCACGAGCGTCACGAGGGTGACCGGCACGCCGTCGTCGACGGCCACGGTGCCCACGTCGACGTCGTCCAGCCCGGCCAGCAGCGCCGGGGCCTGCGGCGTCGCCAGCAGGACGCGGGCCGTGCGCAGCGTGCGCGCGTCGCCCGTCGTGGTGGTTCCGGCCGGCTCGGTGACGACCGAGAGCCCGCCGCCGTCGTCGCGGGTCAGCGCCGTGGCCCGGGTCCGGGTGAGCACGACGCCGCCGTGGCCCGTCACGTCGGCGACGAGCGCGTCGACGAGCCGGTGGATGCCGCCGGCCAGGCCCTGGACGGCGCTGCCCGCGGGGGCGGACGCGCGCAGCGCCCGGACGGCGCGGGCCAGCGAGCCACCCGCCGCGGCGCGTGCGGCCGTCAGGCCGGGGGCGACGGTGTCGGTGGCGAGGTCGTCCGGGTCGGCCGCGTGCACGCCGCCGACCACGGGGTGCACGAGGCGGTCCGCGACGGCGTCGCCCATCCGCGCTCGCACGAGCGCGCCGAAGGTCGTGGCCCGCGCGCCCACGCGGGCGGGCAGCACGAGGTCGAGCGCGGCCCGCAGCGCGCCCCGGGTGCCGAGCGTCCGGCGCACGTCCACCGCCAGCGGGTCGGCCGGCACCCCCAGCAGCCCGGTGCGGGGCAGGGGGCCGTCCCCGCTGGTCAGGTGCACCCACGCGCCGCGGGGCTCGGGCGTGACGACGTCGTCGCCGAGCCCCAGCTCGCCGAGCAGCGCCGCGACCGCCCCGCCGCGCGTCGCGAACGACTCGGCGCCCGCGTCCAGGCGCAGCCCGGCGACGTCGTGCCCGCGCACCGCCCCGCCGGGCGCGTCCCGCCCGTCCACGAGCACGACCCGCAGCCCCGCCCGGAGGAGGTCGCGGGCGGCGACCAGGCCCGCCACGCCGGCGCCGACCACGACGACGTCCCAGGTCGGGCCGCCGTCCGCGCCGAGGTCCGGCGTCGGGGGCGCGTCGCTCACAGCGAGTGGACGAGCTCGACGACGCGGGTCAGCACGGTCGGGTCGGTCTCCGGCGGGACGCCGTGGCCGAGGTTCACGACGTGCCCCGGGGCGGACCGGCCGCGCTCGACGACGTCCCGCACGTGCGCCTCCAGCACGTCCCACGGGGCGCCCAGCAGCGCCGGGTCGACGTTGCCCTGCAGGGGCGTGGTCCCGCCCAGCCGGCGGGACGCCTCGTCGAGCGGCACCCGGTAGTCGACGCCCACGACGTCGGCACCCGCGTCCCGCATCGCGACGAGCAGCTCGCCCGTCGCGACGCCGAAGTGCACGGCCGGCACGCCGAGCGCGCGGGCCCGCGCCAGCACCTTCCCGGACGCCGGGGCGCAGTGGGCCGTGTAGTCGGCGAGCGACAGCGCGCCCGCCCACGAGTCGAAGAGCTGCCCGGCGCTGGCGCCCGCGAGCACCTGCGCCTCGAGGAACGCGCCCGTCACCTCGGCGGTCCAGTCCATGAGCGCGGACCACGTGGCCGGGTCGGCGTGCATGAGGCGGCGCGCGGCGAGGTGGTCGCGCGACGGGCCGCCCTCGACCAGGTACGCGGCCAGCGTGAACGGCGCCCCGGCGAACCCGACGAGCGGCGTGGAGCCGAGCGCGGCGACGGTCCTCTCCACACCGGCGCTGACCGGGGCGAGACGCTCGGGCGTCAGCGGGCCCAGGTCGCGCAGGCGTGCGACGTCGTCCGCGGTCCGGACGGGCGAGCCCATGACGGGACCGACGCCGGAGCGGATCTCGACGTCCACGCCGACGAGCTTGAGCGGCACCACGATGTCCGAGAAGAAGACGGCCGCGTCGACGCCGTGCCGGCGGACCGGCTGCAGCGTGATCTCGGACGCGAGGTCCGGGTCGAGGCACGAGTCGAGCATCGGGATGCCGGCCCGCACCTCCCGGTACTCGGGCAGGGAGCGGCCGGCCTGACGCATGAACCACACCGGGAGCCGCTCCGGGCGGCGGCCGGAATACGCCGTCACGAGCGGCGAATCGGTGGTGCGCCCGTCGACGAGCGGATGGTGTGCTGAAAGACTCACGCGATCGATTGTGCCGGACAATTCCCGGGATGATTGAATCGAGCACGTGGTGCTGCTGTCCCTCGTCGCGAGCCACCACGACCTCGACCTCACCGTCCTGGAGCGCCTGCAGTCCGACGTCCACGCCGTCGGCAAGGAGCTCGTGGCCGCGACCCCGTCCGTCACCGGTGCCGTCGTGCTCGCGACGTGCAACCGGTTCGAGCTGTACCTGGACGTCGACGACGTCGCGCACACCCCCGACGCCCGCCGCGTCGTCGCCGAGGCCGTCGCGGTGCGCTCCGGCTACGACCCCGCCGAGGTCGCCGAGCACCTGCGCCCGCTGACCGGCACCGACGCGAGCGAGCACCTGTTCGCCGTGGCGTCGGGGCTGGAGTCGATGGTCGTGGGGGAGCGGGAGATCGCCGGGCAGGTGCGCCGCGCCCTGACGAGCGCCCGCCAGGACGGCACGACGACCTCGACGCTCGAGGCCCTGTTCCAAGCGGCCTCGCGCGCGTCGCGGGCCGTCGAGACCGCCACGGGGCTCGGCGCGACGGGCCGGTCCGTCGTCGGGGTCGCCCTCGACCTCGCCGAGCGGACGCTGCCGCAGCGCGACGGCGCCGCCGACTGGGCGGGCGTGCGCTGCATCCTCGTCGGCACGGGCTCCTACGCGGGCGCCAGCCTCGCCGCGCTCAAGGCCCGCGGCGTGCGGGACGTGCGCGTGTACTCCGCCAGCGGCCGGGCCGGGCCGTTCGCGGCCTCCCGCGGGGTGCGCGCGCTGCCCGCCGGCGCCGACCTGCTCGCCGAGCTGCGCGACGTCGACCTCGTGGTGGCGTGCAGCGGCGCCGCGGGCGCGGTCCTCGGTGCCGACGCCCTCGCGGCCGCCCGCCGCGGGGAGACCCGCCCCCTCACGCTCGTCGACCTCGCGCTGCGCCACGACGTCGACCCGGACGTGCGCACCCTCCCGGGTGTCGAGCTGGTGTCGCTGCAGTCCGTCGCCGAGCACGCCCCCGCCGAGCACGCGGCGCTCGAGCGCGCGCGCGACCTCGTCGAGCAGGCCGCCGCCGAGTTCGAGGCCGACCGCCGCGTCCGCGACTGGGACCCCGCGGTCGTCGCCGAGCGCACCCGCGTGCTCGGTGCGCTCGAGACCGCGCTCGACGCGCTCGGCGAGGACGTCCGCGACGAGCGCCGGGCACGGTCGCTGCGTCGCAAGGTCCGCTCGCAGCTGCACGGACCCACGGTCGCCGCGCGCGCGGCCGCCCGCGTCGGGGACGTCGCCGCCTACGCGGCCGCCCTGGCGGAGCTCGCCGCCGTCGACGTCCCGGACGTCGGGACCGCCGTCGCGACCCGCTGACACCGGCCGACGCCCCGAGGTCGGCACCGCCGTCGCGACCCCCGTGATGTCCGGCGACTGCCGGGCTGACGGCCTCACGGCGGACCCGGCAGCGCCCAGCGCCGACGAACCCGGGGTTGTCCGCGTCATGAGCCCCTGTCGCGGGGAGAACTCCGGGTTCGCCGTGGTTCCCACGTCACCGGTCGGACCGTCGCCGGGGTGTTCCGCCCGGTGACCCCGGACCTGGTCAGGATCGCGGCGCCCGGGTGCTGACCAGGTCCGGGGTCGCTCGCACCGGGGAGTCGGTCCCCGTCCCGGCGGGACGGGGACGTCGGCGGGACCGGGACCGGCGAGGTCGGCGCCGGCACGAAAAAGCGCACCGGGCCTGGTCGGGGGGGAGGACCAGGCCCGGTGCGGTTCCGGGGTCAGCCGCTCAGGGGGCTGACGTCGGCGCGGAGGCTCGTGAAGCGCTGTCCGTGCCGGTGCACCTCGATCGTAGTGGATCTGGACGCGAGATGGGAGAGTTTCCGTCCATTCGTCCAGATCGACGTGGGTGCGATCAGGAGTGCGCCCAGTGCCGCTGCTGCGCGGCGGGCCCGGGCGCCCACGTGTGCGGGACGACCTGGTTGGTCTGGATGTCCGTGAGCTCGGCCGCGTAGACGATCGCCTCGTACACGCCCGCCTCGACGCGCTCGAGGTGCAGGCGCTCGGCACGCTCGATGTCGTCGCCCAGGTGCGAGATGCGCGCCACGACGTACCGCTGCGCGTCCTGCCACTGGTCCACGACCCGGACCGACAGCCCGTTCCACCGGGCCGTCAGGTCGAGCTCGAACAGCTCGGTGACGTCCTCGCGTGCGACACGGCGGTACCAGCGGCCCGACGGCGACTGGTGGAAGCCCGTCTCGGCGAGCGGCGGGTTCGCCAGCGCGAGCACGACCGTGTGCCCGCCGTCGACGACGTCCGCCTCGAGGTACGCACCGTGCCACTTCGCGACCGGGCCGACGCACCGCGACAGCGACGCGAGGGCCGGGCGCGGCGCACCGAGCTGCGTGACCGTCCAGCCGGTGCCGACGTCGCCGTACCGCGCGAGCAGCGTCGACGAGCCGTCGTCGTGCACGCGGATGAGCTCGGCGCCCGGGGGGATGCGGGAGTGGCGCAGCCACCACAGCGGGACGATGTAGCCGGGCACGTCGCGGTACTGCAGCTGCGGCGAGGACTCGAACCGCAGGATGTCGATGTACCGGTCGTACGGGCTGAAGGGGGACCCGGGGTACCCCAGGCCGTGGACCTCGAACAGCTGCGCGGGGGTCGTGGCGAACGCGACGTCCTCGGCGCGGACCACGTAGCCGGCGATGCGGTCATGGCCCTGCGTGAGGTGCGCCTGGGTGAGCGCGGGCGTGATCGCCTTCTGCATCAGAGTCACGGGCGGGCTTCCTTGCCGGATCGGAGGAGGGGAGGGTTCCGACGGACGCGTCCGATTCTGACCCGCAACAGGGCACATGTCCAGGTTTGCGCGGTCTCCGGTGTGCGCGCTCCCACCCGCGAGGCCCCCGTTGCTCCCTTCGGGTGAGGCGAACGGGGGACGATCCGGGCGACCCCGGAGGATCCGGGCGGCCTACTGGTCCAGGTGGGCGACGAGCTGGGTCGCCAGTCCGGTGTACGTGCCCGGCGTCAGTGCGGCGAGGCGCTCGGCCACGTCGGCGGGCAGCCCGAGGCCCGCGACGAACGTCCGCATGTCGTCCGCCGTGAGCCGCCGTCCGCGGGTCAGCTCCTTGAGCCGCTCGTACGGGTTCTCCATCCCCTCGACGCCCGCGACCGAGGCCGCGCGCATCGCCGACTGGACCGCCTCGCCGAGGACCTCCCAGTTCTCGTCGAGCTCGCGCGCGAGCAGGGCGTCGTCGACGGCCAGGGCCCGCAGGCCGCGGCGCACGTTGTCGATGGCGAGCAGGGAGTGCCCGAACGCGGGGCCGATGTTGCGCTGCGTGGTGGAGTCGGTGAGGTCGCGCTGCAGCCGGCTCGTCACGAGCGTCGCGGCGAGGGTGTCGAGCAGCGCGGACGAGAGCTCGAGGTTCGCCTCGGCGTTCTCGAAGCGGATCGGGTTGACCTTGTGCGGCATCGTCGAGCTGCCCGTGGCGCCGGCCACCGGGATCTGCGTGAACACGCCCCGGCTGATGTAGGTCCAGACGTCGGTGGCGAGGTTGTGCAGCACCCGGTTGAAGCGCGCGACGTCGGCGTAGAGCTCGGCCTGCCAGTCGTGCGACTCGATCTGCGTGGTCAGCGGGTTCCACGTCAGACCCAGGTGCTCGACGAAGGTCCGCGAGACGAGCTGCCAGTCCGCGTCCGGCACCGCCGCCAGGTGCGCGCCGTACGTGCCGGTCGCGCCGTTGAGCTTGCCGAGGAACTCGTCGCCCTCGATGCGGCGCAGCTGGCGGCGCAGGCGGTGCGCGAGGACCGCGAGCTCCTTGCCGAGCGTCGTCGGCGTGGCCGGCTGGCCGTGCGTGAGCGCGAGCATCGGGCGGGCCGCGTGCTCCACCGCCATCGCCGCGACCTCGTCGACGAGCGCGACCGCGGCCGGGAACCAGACCTCGCGCACGGCGCCGCGCACCATGAGCGCGTACGACAGGTTGTTCACGTCCTCGCTGGTGAGCGCGAAGTGCACGAGCTCGTTGACCTGCGGCAGCACGGTGTCGGCGCGCAGCGCGTCGGGCGCGGCGGCGATGCGGCGCTTGAGGAAGTACTCGACGGCCTTCACGTCGTGGACCGTCGTGCGCTCGATCTCCGCGAGCTCCGCGATCTCGTCCGCGCCGAACGTCGCGACGACGTCGCGCAGGTACTCCTGCTCGTCCGGCGCCAGCTCCGGCGCGCCCGGCACGACTCCGTGGTCGGTCAGGTGGATGACCCACTCGACCTCGACCTCGATGCGCGCCCGGTTCAGCGCCGCCTCCGACAGGTGGTCCACCAGCGGCGCCACGGCCGGGCGGTAGCGCCCGTCGAGCGGCCCGAGGGCGATGGACGGGGTGACGTCGGCGAGGCGGACGCGCGCGGAGGCGTCGACGGGCGAGGTCATGGGGGAAGTGTCCCAGAGCCGCGGCGGGCGGCGTGACGGGCGTCCACCGGTATGCCCCGCGACTCCTGTGCGAGGCTCGGCCCGTGGACGGACGGGACCCGACGCCCTCGTGCGACGGCACCCTGCGGATCGACGTCGACCACCTGCGGCTCCTCGTCGCAGCGGAGGACGTCGGCGAGTTCCTCTCGCGTACGACGCCATGGACACCGTGGAGGAGGACCTCCTGTGGCTGCGCCGCGCGGACGACGGGACGTGGTCCGTCGGCTCGCCGTGGGGCGAGGCGGTGGTGCAGGGCGTGCCGTCCGCCGAGGTGGTCGCCGCGGTGCGCCGCTACGTCGCCGAGGTCGACCGGTGGCTGCACGAGCAGCTGGGCTGGGACGCGTCGGGTCGGCCGACGCGGGCGTGACCGACGCCGCCGGCTGCGTTGTCAGCGTCGGGTCGAGACCGTCACCGTGAACTTCGGGTCGCGCCCGGCCTGCCGCGTCGGCCCGACGACCTGCTCGAGCGTCGGGCGGTAGCGCAGGTGCGAGTTCCACACCGCCCACAGCTGCCCGCCCGGCCGCAGCACGCGTGCGGCGTCGGAGAACAGCGCCCGCGCGACGCCCGGGTGCACGGTGGCGTCGACGTGGAACGGCGGGTTGAGCAGGACGAGGTCGGCGCTCGCGTCGGGGATGCCCTCGGTGCCGACCGCGCGGGTGACGCGCACGTGGACGCCGACGCCGTTCGCGTCGACGGTCGCACGCGCCGACGCGACGGCCGCCGCGGACTCGTCGGTCGCCGTGACGGCCAGTCCGGGTCGGAGGCGGGCGAGCGCCACGGCCAGCACGCCCGTGCCGCAGCCGAGGTCCACCGCCGTGCCCGTGGTCGGCTCGACGGCGTCGAGGTGAGCCAGCAGCGCCCGCGTCCCGATGTCGACGCCCGTGCCGGCGAACGCGCCGCCGTGCGCGCACACGGTGAGGCCGAGGTCCGGGTGCTCCGCGCGCTCGGGCCACCGCCGCGTCGGCCGGTCGTGGGCCGCGCGCGGGGCCGACGCGACGAGCACCCGCGACTTCTGCCGCGCGAGCCGCGCCTCGACGGTCCCGAGGTGCCGGCCGAGCACGTCGTTCATCGCGGTCGTCATGTGCTTGACCCGTCCGCCGGCCACGACGACGACCGACGGGTCGGCGTGCGCCGCGACGAGCGCCGCCACCTCGTCGAGCGCGTCCAGCGACCGCGGCAGCTGCAGCAGCACGACCCGCGCCCCGGCGACGAGGTCGGGGGTCAGGCCGTGCGACGTGAAGCCGCCGAGGCCCAGCCGCTCGGCGTTCCCGTGCAGCGCGCGCTCGCCCGTCAGCCGGTCCTGGTGCGTGCGGACGCCGGTGACGCCGTGCCGGGCGATCGCGCCGAGCGTCAGCGCACCGTAGCGGTCGCCGATCACGGCCACCGTCCCGTCCGCCGCGTCCGCGAGCGCCTGCGCCGCCTCGTCGAGCACCAGCCGGTCGGTCGCGTCGACGGCGAAGAGGTTCGGCGCCTCGAGGTCGGGGTGGCGGCGCAGCCGGTCGAGGACGTCGCTCATCGGGCGCACCGGGGTCGGGTCACCGGGTCGACGCTAGCAACGCGCGGTCAGCGGCCCGTCGTCGAGAAGTGCTGGTAGTCCTTCGGGCTCGTCCAGTGCCCGCCCCACTGCCAGCCGTGCGCGGCGAACGCCTGCACGACGACGTCGCCGTCGAGGATGACGCCGGGCGCGACGGGCCGGCCGACGAACGCCGCACCCGCGGGCGGCAGGACGGTCGACCCGCGCACGTACGGGTTCTCGACCGGGTTGACGTCGATCGCCCGTCCGTAGGAGTGCTCCGACCAGCTGGACCCGCCGGTGACGGCCCGGCAGTTGAACGCCGAGGTGTTGTCGGCTGCCATCGACGCGTCGTCGTCGGCGCCGAAGTCGTCGACGAGCCGCATCGAGGCGATCGGGAATCCGGCGTCGAAGAGGGTGCGGAAGACCTCGACGAGCCCGGCGGCGACGTCGGCGTGGACGACGAGCTCGCCGGTCGCGACGCCGCCGGCCATGTCGTGGTGGGTGACGGTGACGTACCGGAGGTCCTCGAGGGGCACCGGGCAGCCCGGGCGCCAGGACGCGTGCATGCGCGCCGCGAGCTCGGGCGTGATCGGGGTGACGGCGGCCGCGTACGCGGGAGCGGGCGGCGCGGGCGCGTCCTCGCGGACGACCGCCTCACCGGTCCCCGGGTCGACGACGCGGTAGCGCTCCCCGGACGACGAGGCGGCACCGGTCCCCGCGGTGGTGTCCGCCGCGTCCGCGCTCGCGCTCTCCGGCGCCTGCGCGGCTGCACCGAGCGACGCCTCGGCGGTCGCGACGACCGTCGCCCCGTCGTCGACCGTCCCGGGCACGCACCCGGCCGAGGCGGCGAGCGTCACCGCCACCAGCGCCACGACCGCCCGAGCCGGCGCCCGCCCCCGCCCCTGCTCATGTCGACAGTGTGCGCGCGACGGGCACCGACGGCGCGGGCACGTCCGGGCCGGACGCCGGGGGGAAGCGGCGCCGGCGCGAGCGGTCGCGTGCCGCGTACCACCCTGCGAACAGCGCGACGGCGAGCAGCACCTCGGCGACGTCGCCGCCGTAGTACATCCACTGCGCGGCGGCCTCCGTCTGGGCGGCCGTGTGCCCGCCGCCCGCCGGCAGCGAGCCGGCACGGGAGTACAGCAGCTTCGCGAGGGCGCCGTGCACGCCGCCCGCGACGACCAGGACCGCGAGGCGGGTCGGCAGGCCGGGCCGGTGCGGAGCCGGGTCGGGCCCGGCCACGGCCCAGGCGAACAGGGAGCCCGCGAGCAGGAAGTGCACGAGGACGAGCACGTGGACGACCCCGTCCCGCGCGGCGAGGGCGTACAGCGGCGTCAGGTAGAGGGCGACGAGGCCGCCGACGTGCAGGAGCGCCGCCGTCACCGGGTGGGTCAGCACCCGCACGGGCCGCGCCCGCAGCACGCGGGCCACCCGGCGCCGTCCCCTCGGGGACGCGGCGCCCAGCAGCAGGGTCACCGGGGCGGCGAGCACCAGCGCGAGGGGCGCGAGCATCCCCAGCAGGAGGTGCTGGACCATGTGCCGCACGGCCGGGTCGGTGACCACGGCCGTCACCGGCGAGACGGCGACGCCGACCCCCACGGCGCCCGCGCACCAGGAGGCCGTCCGCCACGGGCTCCACGCCCGCGGCATGCGCGTGCGGTAGGCCGCGACGCCCGCGGCGTAGGGGAGGGCGCAGGCCGCGGCGACGAGCACGGCGACGAGCCAGGCGGCGACGCCCGGTGCGCCCACCCCGCCGTGGTGGCCCGCCGCGGCGAGCACCGGTGCGCTCACCGGCCCGTCGCGCGCCGGCCGGACGGCGGCTCGTCGTCGCGCCGGCGCCGACGGCGCTCGCCGGGCCCCTGCTCGTCGGCCGCCCCCGCGCCGGGGCTCCCGGCCGTGTCTCCGCCGGGGGTCGCGGCCGCGTCCACGGCGGGCGTCCCGGCCGTGTCCACGGCGGGCGTGGCGCCGGTCGTCGGACGCACGGCGCGGCGGCGGCCCGTGGCGTGGTGCGGCGCCGACGAGGTGCTCTCCGAGGGGACGTCCTCGCCGGAACCCGCGTGGGCGCCGGCGGTGCGCGTGGGCCAGGTGGGCGGCCCGCCGGTGCCGGCCGTCGCAGGTGCACGGGCACCACCGGCCGGCACCGGGTCGGTCGGGTCGGCGCGCCGCCGCCCGCGGGCACCGGAACCCGCCGTCGGGCCCGACGTCGTCGTCGGCCCCGCGTCGGCGGTCCCCGTCCCCCGCCGCACCCGCACCGCCAGCAGTGCCCCCGCCACCAGCAGCAGCACCGCGAACCCGTTCCACGCCAGGTCGTACGGGAGCAGGTCGACGTCGTAGCGCACCTGGTGCAGGCGCAGCACCTTGTGGACGACCAGCCCGTCGAGCAGCTGGAACCCGCCCGCCCCCAGCAGGCCGCCCGCCCACGCCGCGAGCGGCACCAGCGCCCGCCGGCGCACGAGGTCCGCCAGCAGGAACGCGCCCGCGACGAGCGCGACCAGCTCGGCCGTGTGCAGCAGCCCGTCGGACAGCAGCGCGACGTCCGGTGTCGAGCGGTCGTAGAAGTGGTGCCAGCCGAGCAGCTGGTGGAACACGATCTCGTCCACCGCCGCCATGAGCCCGGCGCCGACCAGCGCCGCGGCCAGCGCCGACCGCGTCCGCTCCTGCGCCGCACCCCTCGTCGTGTCCTCCACGTCGGTCCCCTCCCCGTCACGACCTGGGTACCCCGCGTGGCCGACGCGCGCCCGCCGGGCCGTCGATCCCGGCCGCCGGTCCCACTAGCCTGACCGCGGCCGTACCGACGACGAGGGGGAGGGCCGGTGCCGACGACGCAGCGCACGCCGCGACCCGCGCCCCCGCGCCCCGCCTCGGCCGGCGGGCGCCCCGGCCCGGACCGTGCCGTCGTCCTCACGGCGTGCGCCGCCGTGCTCGTCGTCCTGGCCGTGGTGGCCGCCGCGCTCGCGGGCCCGGTGCGCCTGACGGCGGACGAGAGAGCACCGCTCGACATGCCGACGTTCACCGCGCCGCCGCAGATGACTCCGCCCCCGGTGCCGGACCGGCCGGCCGAGGAGCCCCCCGCGCCGCCCCGCTGGCTCGGTCCCGTCGTCGGGTCGCTCGTGACGCTCGTCGTCCTGGCCGTCCTCGCGCTCGCCGCGCGGTGGCTGCTGCGGCGGTACCGGCCGCCGGACCGGGGGCCCGGGGACGACGACCTCGACGGCGCCGCCGCCGACCTCGACGAGACGCACGTCGTGGCGGCGATGCGCGCCGGCGTCGCGTCCGCCGAGCGGGCCCTCGAGGACGACGTGCCGCCCGGCGACGCGGTCGTCGCGGCCTGGGTCGCCGTCGAGGACGCCGCCGCGTCCACCGGCGTCGTGCGGGACCGCGCGCAGACGGCCACGGAGTTCACGCTCGAGGTGCTCGACCGCACGCGCGCCGACCCGGTCGCGACGCGCGCGCTGCTCGACCTCTACCTCACCGCGCGCTTCTCCGCGCACGCGGTCACCCCCGCCGACGTCGTCCGGGCGCGCGAGCTGCTCGCGGCGGTGGGCGAGGGCCTCGCGCGGCCGGCCGGACCCGACGCGGGGGCGACGTCGTGACCGGCGGTCGCGCTGCCGACGCCGGGCGCAGCACCCCCCGTGCCCTCCTGGGCCGGGTCGGGCGCCGCCTGGTGCGACCGGCCGTCGCGGGCGCCGTCGCCGCCGTGGCCCTGCTGGTGTTCGGCATCCACCTGGTCCCGACCCTCGTGGTCGCCGTCGGGGTCGCCGGGCTCGCGGCGGTCCTCGAGCGGGTCGACGTGCTGCTCGAGCCCGTGCCCGACCGGCCGCACCCGGAGCGCCGCGACGGCACGCGCGGGGAGGTGCTCGAGCTCGCCTGGACGATGGTCGGCCGTGACGGTCGCGCGGGGGAACGTGCCCTGCGGCGGCTGCGGGCCGTCGCCGCCGGGCGGCTCGCGCGGCACGGCGTCGACCTCGCCAACCCGGGCAGCGCGGACGACGTCGACCGCCTCCTGGGCCCCCGGGCCCGCGCCACGCTGACCCGCACGACGTACCCCCTGCCGTCGTTCGGCGACGTCGCGCACACCGTCGCCGCGCTCGAGCGGCTCGGGCCGGACGCCCGCCCGCCGACGCCCGACCCGGCCGAGCCCGTTCCGGCCCCCGCCGCCGCCCCCCTCGTCCCCGACCCCCGTCCCGGGAGGACCGACGCATGACCGACGCCCCCACCGCCACCGCGCCGGCCCTCACGGTCGCGGACGTCAGCGACCTCGGCCGCGCCGTCCTCGACGAGGTCGCGACCGTCGTGGTCGGGATGCGCGAGCCGCTGCGCCTCGCGCTCGCGGCCGTGCTCGCCGGCGGTCACGTGCTGTTCGAGGACGTGCCCGGCCTCGGCAAGACCCTCGCCGCGCGCAGCCTCGCGACCGCGCTCGGTCTCGACTTCCGCCGCATCCAGTGCACGCCGGACCTGCTGCCGTCGGACGTCACCGGGTCCAGCGTGTTCGACCCCGCGACCGCGACGTTCGACTTCCGCCCGGGCCCGGTGTTCGCGGGCCTGCTGCTCGCGGACGAGATCAACCGCACGCCCCCCAAGACGCAGTCGGCGCTGCTCGAGGCCATGGCGGAGCGGCAGGTCAGCGTCGACGGGCGCACGCACCGCCTGCCGGACCCGTTCCACGTGGTCGCCACGTCGAACCCCGTCGAGTACGAGGGCACGTACCCGCTGCCCGAGGCGCAGCTCGACCGCTTCATGGTCCGGCTCGCCGTCGGGTACCCCGGCCGGGACGCCGAGGTGGACGTGCTCGCCCGGCGGCTGGAGCGGCGGCAGGAGCAGGCGTCGGTGCGGCGGGTGGTGGACGCGCGCACGCTCGTCGCGATGCAGCAGGGCGTCGAGGCGGTCACGGTCGACGCCGACGTGCTCGCGTACTGCGTCGACCTCGCGGCGGCCACGCGCGCGCACCGCGCGGTCGAGGTGGGGGCGTCGCCGCGTGGGTCGCAGGCGCTCGTGCTGGTCGCGCGCTCGCTGGCGGTGCTGGCCGGCCGCGACTTCGTCACGCCCGAGGACGTCAAGGCGGTCGCGGTGCCCGCGCTCGCGCACCGGCTCTCGCTCACCCCGCAGGCGTGGGCGTCGGGCCTCGCACCGCAGGCCGTCGTGACGGAGGTCGCCGCGCAGGTGCCGGGGCCGACGACCGCGCGCCGGGCATGACGTCCGGCGACGAGCGCGACGCGCCGGACGCCCCGGAGCGGTGGACGCCGGTGCGGTCCGTCGCGGTCGGGGCCGCCGCGTGCGCGCTGCTGCTGCTCGTCGGCACGTTCACGGGCCGGCCGGACGTCGCGGTGCTCGGCGCGGGTCCGCTGGTCGTGACGGCGTGGCACCTGCTGCGGCGCCCGTCGGGGGACGTGCACGCGGCGGTCGTCGCGGGCGAGGAGGCCGGCAGCGGCACGCTCACCGGCACCGTGGTCCTCGAGGCACCCGCCGGCACCGAGGCGGTGCTCGTCGACGTGCTGCGCCACGACCGCCCCGTCACGGACGCGCTCGTGCAGGTGCGCGGCACGCGGCGCCTGCCCCTGCTGGCCCGGACCGTCCGCACCGGCCCGCAGGAGGTCGCGACCGTCCAGGTGCAGGGCGTGGGACCGGGCCTGGCGAGCGTGTCGGACCCGCCGCCCCCGGCCGCCCGGCGCGCGGTCGTCCTGCCCGCGGCCGCGGCCCTGCCGGACGTCCCGCTGCCGCCGCGGCTGCGCGGCCTGACCGGGGCCCACCCGTCCCCGCGGCCCGGCGAGGGCGGCGACCTGCGGGACGTGCACCCGTGGGCCCCCGGCGACCGCCTGCGCCGCATCGACTGGCGGGTCACCGCACGCCGGGCGCCGGACCTGCGCGAGCTGTGGGTGCGCCGGGAGCACGCGCTGGCGGAGGCGGTCGTCGTCCTCGTCGTCGACAGCCGCGACGACGTCGGCCCCGACCCGCTGACGTGGCGGGGGTCCCAGCCGCCGCGCCCGCAGGACGCGACGTCCCTGGACCGCGCCCGCCAGGCCGCCGCCGCCGTCGCCCGCGCGTTCCTCGACCGCGGGGACCGCGTCGGCCTCGACGACCTCGGCGTGCGTCGCCGGCCCCTGCCGCCCGGCGGCGGGCGACGGCAGCTCGACCGGGTGCGGCACGCCCTCGCGCTCACGCACCCCGAGGGCGAGCCCGCGACGCGCCTGCGCCCGCCCCGCCTGCCGTCGGGCGCGCTCGTCGTGCTGTTCTCGACGTTCCTCGACGACGAGCCCGCGGTCGTCGCCGAGCAGTGGCGCCGCGCCGGCCACCGGGTCGTCGCGGTCGACGTGCTCCCGCAGATCCGCACGGCCCACCTGGCGCAGCGCGAGCGGCTCGCGCTGCGCATCGTGCAGGTCGCGCGCACGGACCGGCTCGCCGCGCTCGCCGACCACGGCGTCGAGCTCGTCACGTGGCGGGACGCGCCGGCGGTGGCGCTGCGGACGCTGGCCCGCCGCTCGCAGCGACGGCCGGGGGCGGGGGTGCCGGCGTGAGCGCGGCCGGCCGGGCGCGCCGGTCGGCGGACCTCGCGCGGCGCGCGTGGGCGGCGTTGCGGGGCACGCGGGCCGTGCGCGCGGCCTCGGTCCCGCACGTGGAGGTCGCGACGGGACGCACCGTGCCCGCGCTCGCGCTGCGGGTCGCGCTCGGGCTGGTCGCCGTCGGCCTGCTCACGGTCGCCCTCGGGTCGCCCGACGTGACGGGGGGCGCGCTGCCGCCCGCGGTCCTCGTCGTCGCGGCGGCCACGCCGGCGGTCTGGCCGCGCTCGGTCGCGGCGGGGCTGCTCGTGCTCGTCGTCGGCGGGTCCGTGCTCGTCGCCGGGCCGCCCGGCGCCGGCCGGCTCGCGCTGCTGGTGCTGCTCGTGCACGCGCTGCTGTGGCTCACGGCGGTCGCCGCCCGCACCGGCCGGCGCACGCGCGTCGAGGTCGCGGTGCTGCGCGACGCCGGCCCGCCTGCGCTCGTGGCCCAGGCGGGGGCGCAGGTCCTCGCGCTCGGCGCCGCCGCGCTCGCGGGCGGCGTCGGGGGCGGCGACGTGTGGCGGGTGGTCGGCGTCGTGGCGGCGGTGCTGGTCGCGGCCGTGGTCCTCGTGCGGCCCGAGGAGCCGTGGTGGCGGGAGGCGCTGGGGGAGGGGTGACGGCGCGGCGGGAGCGTCAGCCGCCCACAGCCCGGCCTCCTCGCCGCCTCGTCGGCAGGTGCGCCGCCGACGGCGGCGGCCGTCCGCCCAGCGCGCCTAGCGTCCGGCGCCATGCCCAGCCCCCGCCTCGAGGCCCTCGTCGACGCCGCACGCGCCGACGTCGTCGCGGCGCGCGCCGCCCTGACCGTGCTCGACGACGTCCTCTGGACGGGGGACGCGGCCGAGCGCGCCGCCGCGGACCGTGACCGGCTCGAGCAGGGGTTCCGCGCGCAGCTCGCCGCACTCGACGACGTCGAGAGCCGGATCGCCGCGGCCTGGTCGGCCGCTGTCTGCACGCCGCTGCCGGGCGCGCTGCCGCACGAGGGCGGTGCGCCGTGGTGAGCGGCGACCGCACCCTCGTCCACGTGACCCGGGGCGGGACGACGACGGTGGAGCCGGACGACCTCCAGGCCGCCGCCGTACGGCTGCGTGCGGTGGCCGCGCGGCTCGACGGGGCGGGCAGCGACCTCGCGGCGGCGTCGCGCGAGCTGGCCGGGCTTCCCTCGCACCCCGACGTGGCCGCGCTGGGCACCGCGCTGCTGGGCGCCCGCACCGCGTGGCACGCCCCGCACCGCCTCGCGGACGAGCTGCGCCAGCTCGCCGACGCCCTCGTCCACGCGGCCGGGACGTACGCCGGCGCGGAGTCGGCCGTGGCACGGCGGGTGCGGGAGGGGCTCGGCGTCGCGGGTGGCCTCGCCGCGCTGTCGGGGCCCCTCGCGCTCCCGCTGCTGGCGTCGACGGGTGTCGCGTGGGTGCTCGACCAGGTCCTCCAGGACTGGATGCACCACGTGCTCCGCTGGGCGGCCGGTGGGCGCGAGCCGGTCGGGGCGACGATCGACGGGCTGGGCACCGTGCCGGCGCGCATGCTCGACGCCCCCGGGACGGCGGGCGCGGCGGTGTACCTGGCGGGTGCGCTCACGGCCGGGCTGCCGTGGTGGGTGCGCACGGGTGACCCCGTCCGGGACGCGGCGCGCATGGCGGCGGCCCTGCTCCCGCCGTCCCCGGTGACGGTGACCGCGCACCTCGGGGGGCCACCGCTGCCGGCCGTCCGCGGTGCCGCGGACGCCGTCGCCGCCGTCGCGCAGACGTACGGGAAGGGCCCGGTGCCGTTGCCGCCGGCGACGGTGACGGTGCAGCGGCACGACCGCGCCGACGGCATCGTCTCCTGGGTGGTGACGGTCCCCGGCACCCAGACGGCGGCTCTCGGCGGTGGCGTGCCCACGAACAGCACGACGAACGCGCACCTCGTGGCGGGAGTGCCCGACGCCATGACGCGGGGCGTGCTCCGGGCGATGGAGGCGGCCGGGGTGGGCCGGGACGACCCGGTGATGCTCGTCGGGCACTCGCAGGGCGGCATGGTGGCCGCGTCCGTCGCCGCCACCGGCGCCTACGCCGTCCGGACCGTGCTGACGGCCGGCTCACCGTCCGTCCCGCACCCCGTCCCGCCCGGCGTGGCGCACATCGCGCTCGTGAACGACAAGGACGGCGTGGTGGGGGCGGACGGCGAGCCGGACAGCGCGCGGGACGCGGACATCGTGGTGGTCGACAGCAGCACGACCGCCTCGGCGGTGTTCAGCGAGCACGCGGTGCACGGGTACGTGGCGACGGCCGCGGCGCTCGACGCGGAGATGGCGACGTGGCCCGCCGACCACGAGGGACGTCGCGCACTCGAGGACGTGCTCGGCACGGACGGTGACGGCACGGTCACGGCCACGACGCGGTGGACGGTGAGCACGCCGCAGGAGGAGCCGCCGGTCCCGCCGCCGGTGCTCGGGCCGCCGACCCCGTGGCCCGGGCCGTCCGGCGACGGGCCGTTCGGCCCGACGCCGTCCACCTTCCCCCCGCCGGTCACCCTCCCCCCGCCGGCGGTGCCGGCCGGGTCCGGCGTGCCGGGGCTCAGTCGCGGTTGGTGACGGCCGAGAGCACGAAGCTGACGACGGAGATGATCAGCGCACCGACGACGGCCGTGCCGAAGTTGTCGATCCGCAGGCCCCAGTCGGTCTGCTCCGTGATCCACGCCGTGAGCATGAGCATCAGGGCGTTCACGACGAGCGTGAACAGGCCGAGGGTGAGGATGTACAGGGGCAGCGAGATCAGCTTGACGATCGGCTTGACGACCGCGTTCACGACGCCGAAGAGGAGCGCGACCAGCAGGATCACGCCGATCCGCCCGCCGGTGGAGTCACCCCCGAGCACCTCGAGGCCGGGCAGCAGGAGCGTGGCCAGCCAGATCGCTACACCGTTGATGAGGACGCGCACGACGAATCCCATGCGGCGATCCTGCCACTCGGGGCCGGTGGCATGCTGGGCGCGTGAGTCGCGTCCCCCTCCGCAAGGCCCTCGCCGACCTGCCCGCGTACGTCCCGGGGGCGCGTGTGCCCGTGGGGGCGGCCGCCTACAAGCTGTCGTCGAACGAGAATCCGTACCCGCCGCTGCCGTCGGTGGTGGCGGCGATCGTCGACGCCGCGGCGGACGTGAACCGGTACCCGGACATGTTCGCGACGGAGCTGACGGCGACGATCGCCGAGCGGCTCGGCGTCGCGCACGGGTCCGTCGTGGCGGGGTGCGGGTCGGTGGCCGTGCTCGGGCACGTGCTGACCGCGGTGTGCGAGGCGGGCGACGAGGTCGTGCTGCCGTGGCGCTCGTTCGAGGCGTACCCGATCGCCGTGGACCTCGCCCACGCGCGCGGCGTGCGCGTCCCGGTGACCGCCGAGGGCCGCCTCGACCTGCCCGCCATGGCCGATGCGGTCACCAAGCGCACGAAGGTCGTCCTCGTGTGCACGCCGAACAACCCGACCGGTCCGGCCGTGCGCGACGGGGAGCTGCGCGACTTCCTCGCGCGTGTGCCCAACGACGTGCTCGTCGTCCTCGACGAGGCGTACGTGGAGTTCGTCCGCGACCCGCAGGCGCCGGACGCGCTCGCGCTGTTCGCCGAGCACCCGAACGTCGTCGTCCTGCGCACGTTCTCCAAGGCGTACGGGCTCGCGGGCCTGCGGGTGGGCTACGCGGTCGCCCGGCCCCGGCTGGCGGCGGGCATCCGGGCGGCGTCCACGCCGTTCGGGGTGTCGCACGTCGCGCAGCTCGCCGCCCTCGCGTCGCTGCGGGCCGAGGGTGAGCTGCTCGCCCGCGTCGACGCGCTGGTCGCCGAGCGCACCCGGATGCTCGACGCGCTGCGCGGCCAGGGCTGGCAGGTGCCGGACTCGCAGGCCAACTTCGTCTGGCTGCCGCTCGGGGACAGGACGACGGCGTTCGCGGAGCGCTGCACGCGGGCCGGGGTCGTCGTCCGTCCGTTCGCCGGCGACGGCGCGCGCGTGAGCGTGGGGGAGAAGGAGGCGACGGACCTCTTCCTCGAGGTCGCCGCCGAACACGTCCCGCGCTGATGCCCGCACGGTCGGGGCGCCGGTGGTCGCCGGCGCAGGTGTGGGGATCCGACAAACGGTGCCGACGAGCCTTGTCGGGCCCTCCGCCTCTCAACCTACGGAGCCGTAGCCTACGCTGACGTAGGTTCGCTGTTCCCGAGGCTGAGGAGGGCCTGTGAGCCCGACCGGACCCCTGACCGACGACGGTCTCGTCCAGCTGCTCACGCCGACCGGTGAGCGCGTCACGCACCCCGAGCTCGAGGTGTGGGCGGCCGACCTCACGCCGGAGCGGCTGCGTGCGATGTACCGCGACATGGTGCTGACGCGCCGCTTCGACACCGAGGCGACGTCGCTGCAGCGGCAGGGCGAGCTCGCGCTCTACGCCCAGTGCCTGGGCCAGGAGGCCGCGCAGATCGGCTCCGGCCACGCCCTCGCCCCGCAGGACCACGTCTTCCCGAGCTACCGCGAGCACGGCGTCGCCCAGGTGCGCGGTCTGGAGATGACCGACCTGCTGCGCCTGTTCCGCGGGGTCGACCACGGCGGCTGGGACCCGGCCGACCACAACTTCCACCTGTTCACGCTGGTCATCGGCTCGCACACGCTGCACGCGACCGGGTACGCGATGGGCGTGCAGCGCGACGGTCTCGTCGGCACCGGCGACCCGTCCCGGGACACCGCGGTCGTCACGTACTTCGGCGACGGCGCCACCGCGCAGGGCGACGTCAGCGAGTCGCTCGTGTTCGCGGCGGTGAACCAGGCCCCGGTGGTCCTGTTCTGCCAGAACAACCAGTGGGCGATCTCCGAGCCGACGACCAAGCAGGCGCGCGTCCCGCTGGCCGACCGCGCCCCCGGCTTCGGCATCCCCTCCGTGCGCGTCGACGGCAACGACGTCGTCGCCACGTACGCCGTGACGCGCCAGGCGCTCGAGCGTGCGCGCAGCGGCGGCGGGCCGACGTTCGTCGAGGCGTTCACCTACCGCATGGGCGCGCACACCACGTCGGACGACCCCACCCGCTACCGCTCCCGCGAGCAGGAGGAGCACTGGCGCCGGCGCGACCCGATCGACCGCCTGCGCCGGTACCTCGAGGCGACCGGCGAGCTGCCCGAGGTCTTCCAGGCCGAGCTGGCCGGCGAGGCCGACGCGTTCGGCGAGCACATCCGCACGACCGTGCGCAGCATGGGTCGTCCGAGCAGCCAGAGCATGTTCGAGCACGTGTACGCGACGTCGCACTCCGTGGTCGACGCCGAGCGCGCGTGGTTCGGCGAGTACGAGCAGTCCTACGTCCAGCACGACGGCGCCGAGGCGGGGGGTCACCGATGACGGTCACGAGCGAGCGCACCGGCACGGCCGGCAGCACCACCACGAGCAGCCCCGCCGCCCCCGCGGTGGCCCCGTTCCCCACCGGCACGCAGCGCCTGCCGCTCGCGAAGGCGATCAACCTCGGCCTGCGCCGCGCCCTGACGAACGACCCGAAGGTCCTGCTCATGGGCGAGGACATCGGCCCGCTCGGCGGCGTCTTCCGGGTCACCGACGGCCTGCACGCCGAGTTCGGCGGGGACCGCGTCGTGGACACGCCCCTCGCGGAGTCGGGCATCGTCGGCACGGCGATCGGCCTCGCGCTGCGCGGCTACCGGCCCGTGTGCGAGATCCAGTTCGACGGGTTCGTGTTCCCCGCGTTCGACCAGATCACGACGCAGCTGGCCAAGATGCACTACCGCTCGCAGGGCCGCCTGCGGCTGCCGGTCGTCATCCGCATCCCGTTCGGCGGCGGCATCGGCGCGGTCGAGCACCACAGCGAGTCGCCCGAGGTGCTGTTCGCGCACACCGCCGGGCTGCGCGTCGTCTCGCCGTCGACCCCCGCCGAGGCGTTCACGATGATCCAGCAGGCCGTCGCCTCGCCGGACCCCGTCATCTTCCTCGAGCCGAAGGGCCGGTACTGGGAGAAGGGCGACGTCGACCTCGACGCGCCCCTGCCCGCGCCGCACGGCGCCGCCGCCGGTGCCGACCTCGACCACGCGCGCGTCGTGCGCCCGGGGAGCGACCTCACGGTCGTCGCCTACGGCCCGACGGTCGCCACGGCGCTCAAGGCCGCCGACGCCGCAGCGGCCGAGGGGCGCAGCCTCGAGGTGATCGACCTGCGGACGCTGTCCCCGCTCGACACCGACACCGTCGCCGCGTCGGTGCGCCGCACCGGCCGCTGCGTGGTCGTCCACGAGGCGCCGACGCTCTACGGCACGGGTGCGGAGGTCGCGGCCCGCATCACCGAGGCCTGCTTCTTCCACCTCGAGGCACCCGTGCTGCGGGTGGGAGGGTTCCACGCCCCCTACCCGGTGGCGAAGCTCGAGCACGACTACCTGCCGGGCCTGGACCGGCTGCTCGACGCCGTCGACCGCGCGCTCGCGTTCTGACCTCCACGCACGCACAGGCCACCACACGCACAGGAGCACCGGTGCCGACGTACCAGCAGTTCCCCCTGCCCGACGCGGGCGAGGGCCTCACCGAGGCCGAGATCGTCACGTGGCACGTCGCCGTCGGCGACGCCGTCGAGGTGAACCAGACGATCGTCGAGATCGAGACGGCGAAGTCGCTCGTCGACCTGCCCTCGCCGTGGACGGGCGTCGTGTCGCGGATCCTCGTGGAGCCCGGGACGACCGTCGAGGTCGGGACGCCGATCATCGAGGTGGACGTCGACCCCTCCGGCGGTGCCCTCGCCGGGTCGCCCGCGGGCACCTCCGACGAGGCGCCGGCCGCCGAGCCGGCCGCGGCCCCCGCGGGCGCGGCCCCGCACGGGGCGCAGGCGCACCGCCCGCACGCCAGCCGTGCGTCGGAGGAGCCGGGCGGCTCCGACGAGGTCGAGGCGGCCCGGGACGAGCGCGCCGGCGGCGACGAGGGCTCGGGCGCCGTGCTCGTCGGGTACGGCGTCGCCGACGCGGGCTCCCGTCGGCGTGCCCGTGCGACGGCTCCGGCCGCTCCGGCCTCCGCCGCCGCACCCGTCGCCGCACCCGCGCCGGCACCCGCCGCCGCGCCGGCACCCGCGTCCACGGGCGACGGGGACGGGCGTCGGCACGCGCTCGCGAAGCCGCCGGTGCGCAAGCTCGCGCGCGACCTCGGCGTCGACCTCGACTCGGTGCACGGCACCGGCCCCGGCGGCATCGTCACGCGCGAGGACGTCCTCGAGCGCGCCGCCCGCGCCGAGGCCCGCACGCTCGCCACCTACCCCGGTGACGACCAGCCGTGGAGCGCGAGCGGCGCGGTCACGCCCGACGGCCGCCAGACGCGCGTCCCCGTCCGCTCCGTGCGCAAGCGCACCGCCGAGGCCATGGTGACCAGCGCGTTCACCGCGCCGCACGTCACGGTGTTCCACACGGTCGACGTCACGCGGACCATGAAGCTCGTCGAGCGCCTGCGTGCCGACCGCGAGTTCGCCGACGTGCGGGTCACGCCGCTGCTGATCGCCGCGAAGGCGCTGCTGATCGCCGTGGACCGGCACCCGGAGATCAACGCGTCCTGGGACGAGGCCGCGCAGGAGATCGTCTACAAGCACTACGTGAACCTCGGCATCGCCGCCGCGACGCCGCGCGGGCTCGTGGTGCCGAACGTCAAGGACGCGCACCGGCTCGACCTGCTGGGCCTGGCGCGCGCGCTCGGCGAGCTGACGTCGACCGCCCGGGCCGGTCGCACGACGCCCGCCGACATGTCCGACGGGACGATCACCATCACGAACGTCGGCGTGTTCGGCATCGACACCGGCACCCCGATCCTCAACCCGGGCGAGGCGGCGATACTCGCGTTCGGCGCGATCCGGCAGCAGCCGTGGGTGCACAAGGGCAAGGTCAAGCCGCGGCACGTCACGCAGCTCGCGCTGAGCTTCGACCACCGGCTCGTCGACGGGGAGCTCGGCTCGCGCGTCCTCGCGGACGTCGCGGCGGTCCTGGCGGACCCGGCCCAGGCGCTGGTCTGGAGCTGACCGGACGGGTGCGTCAGCGGCGCTCGCGGCGCAGGGCCCAGAGGCCGACGACGACCGCGACCACCTCGGTGACCGCGGAGACCCACTCGGGCCAGCCCTCCCAGCGCGCCCGCACGCCGAGCAGGCCCGCGGGGGTCGTCGCGACGACGAACCCGCCGAGGGTCGCCGCTCCGTAGAGGACGGCGCCCACCAGCGGCAGGGCGCCGCGCCACACGAGCAGCAGCACGCCGAGCACCACGCCGCCGACGCCCTGCGCCAGGAACAGCGGCCGCAGCCACATGCCCTGGAAGTACCCCTGCTGCCACAGGTACAGGTGGACGACCCCGGACACGACCACGGCGACGGCGGCCAGCGCGCGCGGTGCCCGGGCGACGCGGCGGCCGGCGCCGCGGTCCGTCGTGGCCGCACCTGTCCCCGTCACGTCAGGCTCCGTCACGTCAGGCCCCGTCACGTCAGGCCCCCGCGGCGACGATGCCGCCGTCGTCGCCGACCGTCACCGCGAACGTCGGCAGCGGCTCCGTCGCCGGCCCGGAGACCGGCTCGCCGTCGAGCGTGAAGAGCGAGCCGTGGCACGGGCAGGACAGCGCGTCGTCCGCGGGGACGACCGTGCAGCCCTGGTGCGTGCACACGGCCGAGAGGCCGACGATCGTGCCCTCCGTCGGCTGGGTGAGCAGCACCGGGTTGCCGTCCGGCCCGGTGGCGGACAGCGCCCCGCCGACGGGGACGTCGTCCACGGACGCGAGGACCCCGTCCGGGCCCGGGGTCGCCGCACCGCCGCCCCCGCCCCCGCCGCCACCCGAGCCGCTGCACGCGGCGAGCACGCCGACCGCGGCGGTGCCGAGCGCGGCCGCGCCCACCCGGGTGAGCACGTCGCGGCGGGACGGGCAGTCGGTGCAGCCCGGCCCGTGTGCCGCTCCGGCCGGGCGCGCGTCGTGGGGGACGACGGGGGAGGTGGGGGTCGGCACGGGTCCTCCTGGCGGTCGGCGGGCCGCATCGGGTGCTGCGGCGGGGCGTGCCCGCACATCGTCACCCGTGCCGGACGCCACGGGAAGGAGGCGCCGCACGTGCGTCTCCTAATCGATTCGCGACGTGGACGCCCCGCGCACCGCCGGGCGACCGTCGTGCCGTGCTCCACGAGGACGAGGCGCACACCCGCGCCCCCGCACGCCCGTCCGCGGGCCGGCTGCTGCTGCGCGGCGGCGGGCCGGCGCTCGTCGCGCTGGTCGCTGCCGGCGCGGCGCACACCGCCGCGGGGGGGACGCTGCCGGGCACGAACGTCGTGGTCGCGGTGGTGGCCCTCGTCGTCGCCACCGGCGTCGCCGGTGCACGCGTCCTCGCGGGACGTCCCGGAGCGGCCGGCCGCGTCACGCGCCCGGTGGCCGCGGCCGCGTCCGCGCTCGCCGTCGTCGCGCTCCAGCCCGTCCTCGTCCTGCTCGCCGCCCCGGCGTCGGGGGCGACGGACGCGGCGGCCGCGACGACCGCCGCCCCCGTCGACGCGCACGCCCACCACCAGCCGGACCCGGGGTCGCGCGCGCGCGACGCCGCGGCGGACGACCCGCACGCGGGCCACGGCGGCGCAGGGGTGCACGAGCACCACGACGGCCAGGACGCCGCGGGCACGCACGAGCACCACGGTTCCCACGACGCCCACGACGCCGCGGGCACGCACGAGCACCACGACGGCCGGGACGCCGCAGGCACGCACGAGCACCACGACGTCGGCGGCACGCACGGCGGGCACGACGCCGGCGGCGCGCACGAGCACCACGCCCCGGCGGACGGAGCCGCGCAGGACGTCGCCGCACCCCCGGTCCCGCCCGCCCCGCCGGTCGGCGGTCCGGGCGACGGTCCGGGCGACGAGGCCGGCAGGACCGACCCGCGCACCCTCACGGCCGCGTCGGCCGCCGCCGCAGCGGCCGTCGTCCTCGTGGCCGGCACACGTCCCCGCGGGCGCCGGGCGCACGTGACACACCTCCCGCCCGCTGGCGCGGCCGGGCCCGCGCGGACGTGATGGGATCGAGGGACGTCAGCAGAGCACCGCGACCTCCGGGGAGAACCATGCGTCCGTCGTCCCGTCCCGTCCTCGCCGCGGCAGCGCGCCGGGGCGTCGCGCCGGTGGCGGCGCGTCCCGCGCCGTGGACCGCGGCCCTCGCGCTGCTCGTGGCGCTGGCGGCGGCCGTCACGGCCCTGCTGCTGACGGCGGCGCCCGCGTCGGCGCACAACGCGCTGCGCTCGACCGACCCGGCGGACGGGTCGACCGTGGAGGCCGCCCCCGCGCAGGTCACGCTGACGTTCGACCAGGCCGCGCTCGAGCTCGGGTCGGAGGTCGTGGTGACCGCGGAGGACGGCACGGTCGTCAGCGCCGGCCCGGTGCAGCTCGCCGACACGTCCGTCGTGCAGCCGCTGGCCGAGGACCGTCCGGCCGGCGCGTACCGGGTGGACTGGCGCGTCACGAGCGCGGACGGGCACCCCATCAGCGGCACGTTCGCCTTCACGGCGACCACCCCGGTGGGGCCGGCGGCCGCGTCCGCCGCCGACGCGACGACGACCGCCCCGACGACCGCGCCGACCGAGGAGGCGCAGACGGCGACCCCGACCGCCGAGGCGGCGACGACGTCCGCGACCGACGAGCCGACCGAGGACGCGGCCGGCGCCGGCGAGGCGGCGGGCACCGACGGCGGCCCGGGTCGCGGCGGACCGTGGCTGCCGATCCTGCTCATCGTGGCGGTCATCGTGACCGTCTTCACCGTCGCCACGCTCCGCCGGCGGCGTCGCCGTGGGGACCGCGAGGGCGGCAGCGGTGAGGGGACCGGCGCCGGCCCGTCGGGCGGGGGTCCGACGGCCGGATGAGCACCGCACGACGCCTAGGCTGATCGGGTGGAGCAGTCGACCGTCACCGGCGCGCGCCGGCTCGGCGCGCCCGCGGTCCTCACCGTCACCGGGGTGCTCGCCGTGCTCGTCGGCGTCGCGTTCAGCGGCACCGCCGCGGCGGTCGCGCTCGGCGACCCGGGGGCCGTGGTGCGGTGGGGCCTGCCGGTCGTCGAGACGCTCACCGAGCTCGCCGGCGCCCTGACGCTCGGGGCGCTCGTCCTCGCGGTGTGCGTGCTGCCGCGCCGCGTGGCGGCTGCGGACGAGCGGCGCGCGACCGCAGCGTCCTCCGCCCGCGCGACCGCGGACGGCGGCGCCTACCCCCGCAGCCTCGTCCTCGCCGGCGTCGCCGCCGGCACGTGGACCGTCCTGTCGGTCGTGCACCTCGTGCTCGCGTACGCGTCCGTCGCCGGGTCCTCGCCCACCGCGCCCGGCTTCGGCGACGAGCTCGCGCTGTTCGTCACGCAGATCGACCTGGGCCGGGCGCTCCTCACGCTGACCACGCTCGCCGCCGTCGCGACGGTCGTCGCGCTCGTCGTCGCCACGCCCACGGGGGCCGCCTGGGCAGCCGCCCTCGTCGTCGCCGCGCTGTGGCAGCTCGGGCAGACGGGGCACGCGGCGGGTGCGGCGAGCCACGAGCTCGCGACGTCGTCGCTGTTCCTGCACCTGGTGGGGGCCGCGGTGTGGATCGGTGCGCTCGCCGCGCTCGCGCTGCTCGTCGGGCGGCTCGGCACGGACGCCGGCCCCGCCGTGGCGCGGTACTCCACCATCGCCGCGTGGTGCTTCGTCGCCGTGGCCGCGTCGGGCGTCGTCAACAGCCTGGTCCGGCTCGGCGGCTGGGAGGGCCTCGGCACGCGGTACGGCGCGCTGCTCGTGGTGAAGGTCGTGCTGTTCGGGGCACTGGGGCTGCTGGGGCTGGCGCACCGGCGGCGCACCATCCCGCAGCTCGTCGGCGAGCGCGTGGGCCGACCGTTCTGGCGGCTCGTGCTCGTCGAGCTCGCCGTCATGGGCGCGGTGTCCGGCGTCGCGGTCGCCCTCGCGTCCTCGCCGCCGCCCGTGCCCGACGAGCCCGTGGCCGACGCGTCGCCCGCGTACCTGCTCACCGGCCACGCCCTGCCGCCCGAGCCGACCGCCGTGCAGTGGGTCGCGCAGTGGCGCTGGGACCTGCTCATGGCGTCGGCGGCCGTCGCCGGGATCGTCGTGTACGTCCGCTGGGTCGTGCGGCTGCGTCGCCGCGGCGACGCGTGGCCGTGGCTGCGCACCGTCTCGTGGGTGCTCGGCATGCTGACGTTCCTGTGGACGACGTCCGGCGGGCCGGCGATGTACGGGCACGTGCTGTTCAGCGCGCACATGGTGCAGCACATGGTGCTCGCGATGGTCGTGCCGATCTTCGTCGCGCTGTCCGCGCCGGTGACCCTCGCGATGCGCGCGCTGCCGGCACGGTCGACGCAGCTGCGCGGCGACGCGTCCCGCGGGCCCCGCGAGTGGGTCCTCACGCTCGTGCACTCCCGCGTCGGCACGTTCCTCGCACACCCGATCGTCGCCGCGATCAACTTCGCCGGCTCGATGGTCGTCTTCTACTACTCGCCGGTGTTCGAGTGGTCGATGCGCAGCCCCGTCGGGCACCTGGCGATGGTCCTGCACTTCTCGGTCGCGGGGTACCTGTTCGTCAACGCGCTCGTCGGCGTCGACCCGGGGCCGACCCGCCCGCCGTACCCGATGCGGCTGCTGCTGCTGTTCGCCACCATGGCGTTCCACGCGTTCTTCGGGGTCGCCCTGGTGGGCGGGGAGTCGCTGCTGGCGGCCGACTGGTTCGGGCTGATGGGGCGCCCGTGGGGGCCGTCGGCGATCCGGGACCAGCAGCTCGGCGGGTCGGTCGCGTGGGGGATCGGCGAGATCCCGACCGTGCTCGTCGCGATCGTCGTGGCCGTGCAGTGGACCCGCGACGACGAGCGGACGGCCCGGCACCGGGACCGGCGGGCGGACCGCGACGGCGACACCGAGCTCGACGAGTACAACGCGATGCTCGCCGGCCTCGCGGACCGGGACTCCGCCCGCCCGTCCTGACGCCCGCCCGGACCGCACGCCCCGACGGCCCGACCGAGCGCCGTGCAGCGTTCGTCGCGCCGCACGGCACCGACGCTGCACACCCCGCGCTGCACACCCCGCGCCGGCGCGCGGGGTCCGCGGTGACGAGAGTTCGTCGCGGCTTCACCCACCGCTCACCCTGCGTGCCGGTGACCGGTTCGTCCGGTTGCCACGCTGTGCCCGCCCCAGCACCGAGCACGACCGGAGAGCCCTGATGACCACGACCGACGACCGCGACGTCGCGGCCGGCGTCCCGCGCCGCACCCTCCTGCCCCTGCTCCCGATGGCCGGCCGCACGCACGGCCGCCGCTCCGCCGTCACCTGCCACCTGCGCTGCGGCGACGCGTGCGCGCAGCCCGTGCCGAACGAGAGCGGCAACGACTACTTCCGCGACGTCGCGTCGGCCGCGCTGTCCCGGCGCGCGGTGCTCGCGGGCGGCCTCGTCGCGGGCGCGGCGGTCGTCGTCGGCTCGGTCGTCGCCGACGCCCCGCCGGCCGCCGCGCACGACCGCGGGTGGGGCTGGGGGCGGGGCAACCTGCCGTTCCGCGCGATCCCGCCGGTGCCGGCCGCGACGGACGCCTTCACGGTGCCGCAGGGCTACCGGTGGGCGCCGCTCGTGCGCTGGGGCGACCCGATCCTGTCGCCGCGCGACGTCTTCGACCCCGCGACGATGACGCCGGAGCTCGCGGAGCGGCTGTTCGGCTACAACTGCGACTACGTCGACATCCTCGAGGAGCCGCACGGGCGCAGCGCCGTGCTCGTGGCCAACCACGAGTACACGAACGAGAACATCATGTTCCCGCCGGCCGCCACGCCCGAGGACCTGGACCGCCAGCGCCGGGTCGCGATGGCCGCGCACGGCATGTCCGTCGTCGCGCTGCACCGCCGCCGCAAGGGCCAGCCGTGGCAGTACCAGGTGGGTGCGCGCGTCAACCGGCGCATCACCGCCACGACGCCGTTCGTCCTGGACGGGCCGGCCGCCGGCTCGGACCTGCTGAAGACCGTCGCCGACCCGACGGGCACCACGGTGCTCGGCACGCTGAACAACTGCGCGGGCGGCACCACGCCGTGGGGCACCGTGCTGTCGGGCGAGGAGAACGTCAACCAGTACTTCCGCGCGCGCGGCACGGCCGAGGAGAGGCGCTACGGCTTCGCGGACAAGGAGACGACGCGCGGCTGGGAGCACGTCGACCCGCGCTTCGACGCCCGCACCCCCGGCTACGAGAACGAGCCCAACCGCTTCGGGTGGGTCGTCGAGGTCGACCCGCAGGACCCGACGGCGCCGCCCGTGAAGCACACGGCCCTCGGCCGCTTCAAGCACGAGGGCGCGAACGTGATCGTCGGCCGGTCGGGCCACGTCGCCGCGTACATGGGCGACGACGAGCGGTTCGACTACCTCTACAAGTTCGTCTCGAAGGACCGGTACCGCCCGGGCACCCGGCACCGTGCGCGCAACAAGCAGCTGCTGTCCGCCGGCAACCTGTACGTCGCGCGCTTCCACGGCGACTCGCCGGTCGAGGAGATCACCGGCACCGGTGCGCTGCCGTCCGACGGCGCGTTCGACGGCACGGGGGAGTGGGTGCCGCTGGTGCTCGACGGCGTCAGCCAGGTGCCCGGCTTCACGACGGAGCAGGTGCTCGTGCACACGCGTCTGGCCGCCGACGCCGTGGGCGCGACGAAGATGGACCGCCCCGAGGACGTCGAGCCCAACCCCGTGACGGGCCGCGTGTACGTCGCGTGCACGAACAACACCGACCGCGGCAAGGCCGGCAAGGAGGGCGCCACCGAGCCGAACCCGCGCGTGGAGAACCGGCACGGGCACGTCGTCGAGATCACCGAGGCCGGCAACGACCCGCGGTCGACGACCTTCGGCTGGAGCATCCTGCTGCTCGCGGGCGACCCGGCCACCACGTCGGGCACCTACTTCGCGGGCTTCCCGCCGGAGAAGGTCTCGCCGATCTCCTGCCCCGACAACGTCGCCTTCGACTCCGAGGGCAACCTGTGGATCTCCACGGACGGGCAGCCCGGCACGATCGGGTACGGCGACGGCCTGTTCAAGGTGCCGCTCACCGGGCGCGAGCGCGGCCACGTGCAGCAGTTCCTCTCCGTGCCCGCGGGCGCGGAGACCTGCGGGCCCGTGATCCGGGACAAGGACGAGATGGTCTACGTCGCGGTGCAGCACCCAGGCGAGGACGGCTCGTGGGACGCCCAGCAGTCGTTCTTCCCCGACTACGTGGCCCCGGGCACGCTCGACCGCGGCCGCTGGGGCGGTCCGCGCCCGAGCGTCGTGCAGGTCTGGCGGGACTGACGCGGTGACCTGCCGGCCCGCCGCACCACGCGTGCGGCGGGCCGGCGTCGCCGTACCCGGCGAGGTCAGGAGGCCGGAGACGCGCTGCCGCGAGGGGCCGGTGCCCGGCCCTCGACGTGCCGCCGCCACCGGTCGAGCACGTCCTCGAGCTGTACCAGGGTCTCGTCCTCGAGGCCGGCGACGAGCTCGTCGTCCGCCTCGAGGACGGACCGTGCCAGCGTCTCGACGCGCGCGTGGCCGGCCGGTGCCAGGGCGACCTCGACGGTGCGGCCGGCGCCCGCGCGCCGCTCGACCAGCCCGTCACGCTCGGCGCGTGCCACGCGCTGCGAGATCGCCCCGGCGGTGACGAGGCACCGGTCGGCGAGCTCCCGGGTCGTGAGCCGGTAGGGCGGGCCGGCGCGCCGGAGGGTGCTGAGCAGGTCCAGCGTCGCCGCGTCGGTGCCCAGCTCGTACAGGACCGACTCGCGTCGTCGACGCAGCGCGGCGGCGAGCAGCTTCGCAGCCGTCACCACGGGGACCGAGCGGGTCGGCACGCCGGGCAGCTCGCGGGCCCACGCGGCGGCGACCTCGTGCGCGTCGGGGCGGGCCGTGGGAGCCGAGGGCGCGGGAGGGGCTTGCGGGTCGTCGGGTCGCACGTTTAGATCTAAACATGGACGGGTGCGGGCGGCGAGGCCGGGCGGTGCTGGTGACCGGCGGCAGCCGCGGCATCGGCCGCGCCGTCGCGCGGGCCTTCGTCGACGCCGGCGACCTCGTCACGGTGACGGGGCGTGGTCGGGGACTCGACGCGGCCGCGGCCGCGCTGGGCGCCCGCGCCCTGCGGCTGGACCTCGAGGACGTGTCGTCGGTCGCGGCGCTCGCCGAGGCGTTCCCGGAGGGGGTCGACGTCGTCGTCAACAACGCCGGCGCCTTCGTGGGCACCCCACCCGCTGCCGACGCCCCGATCGAGGACGTGGCCCGGCACTGGCAGCGCAACCTCCAGGTCAACGTCGTGGGCGCCGCGCTCGTCGTGCGCGTCCTCGAGCCCGTCCTGAGGGCCGGCGGCGCGGTCGTGAGCATCGGGTCCATCGGCGCGGAGTACGCCGCGAACCCGTACTCCGTGGCGAAGGCGGCCCTCGCGGCCTGGAACGTCGGCCTCTCGGAGCGTCTGGGCCCGCGCGACGTCACCGCGAACGTCGTCGCCCCCGGGTACGTGGAGGGGACGGAGCTGTTCGGCGGCCCCCTCACCGAGGAGCGCCGCGCGAGCCTGGTCGCGCGCACCCACCTGGGACGGGCGAGCCGTCCGGAGGACGTCGCCGCCGTCGTGGCGTTCCTCGCCTCACCAGCGGCGCGCAACGTCACGGGCCAGACTCTGCACGTCGACGCCGGGGCGCACACGACCCGCTGACGACCGGACGTGAGGCGCGACCGAGCACGACGCCAGGCGACACGGAAAGCGCTCGGCCCGTCGGCGGGCGGCCGTGATAGACCGGTCCGGTGAGCGAACCCACCACCCCCGACGTCCCCGCGACGCCGTTCCACGACCTGGACGCGTACCTCGCCCTCCCGCGCCTCGGCGGCCTGCGCCTCTCGCCCGACGGCACGCGCCTCGTCACGGCCGTGCAGACCCTGGACCGCAAGCGCACCGCCTGGGTGACCGCCCTGTGGGAGGTCGACCCCGCCGGTGAGAAGCCCGCGCGGCGCCTGACCCGCAGCGCGAAGAGCGAGTCGTCCGCGGCGTTCACGCCGTCCGGCGACCTGCTGTTCACGAGCGCCCGTCCCGACCCCGACGCCGACGACCCGGACGCGGACCCGAAGGCGGCGCTGTGGCTGCTGCCGGCCGACGGCGCGGAGGCCCGCGTCGTCGCGTCCCGCGCGTCCGGCGTGGGCGGGGTGCAGGTCGCGACCGACGCCCCGACCGTGCTGGTCGTCTCCGACGTCCTGCCGTCCGCGGCCGACGACGAGGCCGACGCGCGCATCGCGAAGGAGCGCAAGGACAAGAAGGTCGCGGCGATCCTGCACGACTCGTACCCGATCCGGTACTGGGACCACGACCTGGGCCCCGCCACGCCGCACGCGTTCGTCGCGACGGTCTCGGACGACGTCGCCGCGCCGGTCGCCGGGGAGCGGGACCCGCGCCTGGAGCTGCGCGACGTCACGCCCGACGCCGCGGGCGCGCTGCGCGAGCAGCACCCCGTCCTCACGCCCGACGGCCGCACGGTCGTCACGTCCTGGGGCCGCAACGCCGCTCGCGGCAACGTGCGCACCGACCTCGTGACGATCGACGTCGCGACGGGCGAGCGCACGGTGCTCGTCACCGACCCGGACGCCGACCTCGGCGACCCCCTCGTCTCGCCCGACGGCCGCTGGGTCGCCTACACCCGCGAGACGCTGTCGACGCCGTACGACGCCCCGCGCTACGAGCTCTGGGTCGTCGCGCTCACCGGCGGCGAGCCGCGCCGCCTGGGCGCCGACTGGGACCGCTGGCCCGGGGCCAAGGTGTGGCTGCCGACGTCCGACGGGCTGGTCGTCGTGGCCGACGACGACGGCCGCGCGCCGATGTTCCACGTGGAACTGAGCTCGGGCGCCGTGACGCGCCTCACCAGCGACGACGCCGCGTTCAGCGACGTGCAGGTGGCGCCCGACGGCCGCACGGCGTACGCCCTGCGGACGTCCTACGAGGCGCCCGCGCACCCCGTCCGCATCGACCTCGCCGCCGCGCTCGAGGGCGGCGCCCCCGTCGCCGCGACCCCGCTGCCCGCCCCGGCCCCGCTGCCGGCCCTGCCGGGCCGGATCGAGGAGGTCGAGACGACCGCGGAGGACGGCTCGCGCGTGCGCGCGTGGCTCGCGCTGCCCGAGGGTGCGTCGGCCGACGACCCCGCGCCGTTCCTGCTGTGGATCCACGGCGGGCCGCTCGGGTCGTGGAACGCGTGGTCGTGGCGCTGGAACCCGTGGCTGCTCGTCGCCCAGGGGTACGCCGTCCTGCTGCCCGACCCGGCGCTGTCGACCGGGTACGGGCAGGAGTTCATCCAGCGCGGCTGGGGCGCGTGGGGCAAGGCCCCGTACACGGACCTCATGGCGGTCACCGACGCCGCGCTGCAGCGTCCGGACCTCGACGAGACCCGCACGGCCGCGATGGGTGGCTCCTTCGGCGGGTACATGGCCAACTGGGTCGCCGGCCACACCGACCGCTTCCGGGCGATCGTCACGCACGCGAGCCTGTGGGCCCTCGACCAGTTCGGGCCGACGACCGACGCGTCGTACTACTGGCAGCGCGAGATGACGCCGGAGATGGCGCTGGAGAACTCGCCGCACCGGTTCGTCGGCGACATCGTCACGCCGATGCTCGTCATCCACGGCGACAAGGACTACCGCGTGCCGATCGGCGAGGGCCTGCGCCTGTGGTACGAGCTGCTGTCCGCCTCCGGCCTGCCCGCGGACGACGAGGGCCGCAGCCCGCACCGGTTCCTGTACTTCCCGGACGAGAACCACTGGATCCTGACCCCGCAGCACGCGAAGGTCTGGTACCAGACCGTGGAGGCGTTCCTCGCGACGCACGTGCTCGAGCAGACCGGGGACGACGCGGTCGCCTACCCGGAGATCCTCGGCTGACGCCGTAGGCCGACGCACGACGCCCCGTCGCCCGCCGCGTGCGGACGGCGGGGCGTCGCCGTCCCGCCGGACGTCCCCCGACCAGGCGCACCCCGGGTCTGGTGCGAAACGGGCGAATGCGGACAGTATCGAGGTGTCCGTCCGTCCAGCAGGGGGAGGAACGACATGCCGTACGTGACAGCGCACGACGGGGCGCAGATCTTCTACAAGGACTGGGGCGACGGGCCGCCGGTCGTCCTGAGCCACGGGTGGCCGCTGAACGCGGACGCCTGGGACGCGGCGGCGCTCTTCCTCGCGGAGCACGGCCACCGCGCGGTCGCGCACGACCGGCGGGGCCACGGCCGGTCGACCCAGACCTGGGACGGCAACGAGATGGACACGTACGCCGACGACCTCGCGTGCCTGCTCGACCAGCTCGACCTCACCGACGTGACTCTCGTGGGGCACTCGACGGGCGGCGGCGAGGTCGTGCGGTACGTCGGCCGGCACGGCACCGCGCGCGTCGCACGCCTCGTCCTGGTGAGCGCGGTGCCCCCGCTCATGCTGCGGACCGAGGACAACCCGGAGGGCCTGCCGGTCGACGTGTTCGACGGGCTGCGGGCGGGGGAGCGGGCGAACCGGTCCCAGCTGTACCGCGACCTCGCCGACGGCCCGTTCTTCGGCCACAACCGCACGCACGACGTGCCGCAGGGGTTCCGCGACGCGTTCTGGCTGCAGGGCATGGCGTGCGGGCACCGGGCCGCGTACGAGTGCATCGCGGCCTTCTCCGGGACGGACTTCCGCCCCGACCTCGCGAAGGTCGACGTCCCCACGCTCGTGATCCACGGGGACGACGACCAGATCGTGCCGTTCGAGGTCGGCGGGAAGCGCACCGTCGACCTCGTGGACGGCGCCACGCTGACGGTCTACGAGGGGAGCGGGCACGCGCTGCCCGACACCGACCGGGACCGTCTGCACGCCGACCTGCTCGCGTTCGTCGACGGCTGAGGGAGCACCGCCATGTCCGACCCGACCGGCACCACGACACCCGGCACGATCGTCCTCGTCCATGGGCTGTGGATGACACCGCGCAGCTGGGAGCACTGGGTCCCGTACTACGAGGAGAAGGGGTTCACCGTCCTCACCCCGGGCTACCCGGGCTTCGAGGTCGAGGTGGAGGGGCTCCGGGAGGACCCCGAGCGCATCGCCCGCCTCACGGTCCCCGAGGTGGTGGACCACCTCGCCCAGGTGGTGGAGTCCACGCCGACCCCGCCGATCATCATCGGCCACTCGTTCGGCGGGACCCTCACGCAGCTGCTGCTGGCCCGGGGGCTCGGCTCGGTGGGCGTCGCGATCGACTCCGCGCCGACCGAGGGCGTCCGCGTGAGCCCGCTGTCCCAGGCGCGGTCCCTGCTGCCCGCCCTGCGCAGCCCGGCCAACCGCCGCCGGGCGGTGGCGTTCACCCCCGAGGAGTTCCGGTACGCGTTCACCAACACCCTCTCGGAGGAGGACTCGCTGCGGGTGTGGGAGCGGTACGCGATCGCCGCTCCCGGGCACTGGATCTTCGAGTACGGCCTGTTCGCGAACGTGAAGCCGGGGCGGCAGGAGACGTGGGTGGACTACGACGCCGACCGCGCCCCGCTGCTGTTCGTCGCGGGGGAGAAGGACCACATCATGCCGCCCTCGGTGAACCGGTCGAACGCCCGGCACTACCACCGGTCGCCGGCCGTCACGGACTACGTCGAGCTGCCCGGGCGCGACCACTGGACGTGCGGCGCACCCGGCTGGGAGGAGGTCGCGGACCTCGCGCTCGAGTGGGCCCTCGACCACGCGCGCGTCGACCGGCCCTGGGCGACCGTCTGACTCTCGACGTGGGGACGGCGGGGCGTCGTCGTCCCGGCCGTGACGCACCTCGCGCGCCGCCGTCCTCACGTCGTCCCCGGGAGAGGCCGATGAGCAGGTGTGGAGACGATCGCAGCCGACCGCGCACCGCACCGCTGCTCACCCCTGCTGGCAGCCGTCGTGCTGCTCGCCGCCCTCACCGCGTGCTCGGTGCCGGCGCCCGGCGAGGCTCCGACCAGCTCGACGGTCTCGACGCCCGCACCCACCGACGCTGCGGAGGCGAGCCCGCCGGTCGCCGCCGACCTCACGGACCACGTCGGCTTCCGCGCGGACGAGCTCGTGCTCCCGCCGGACGCCGCCCAGCACCTGCCCGCCGACGCGCTCGCCGCGGCCCCGCAGTCGGTCCTCGACACGTTCATGGTCCTGCTGGAGACCTCCCGCGAGACCCAGAACGAGGACGCACGCACGCTCGACGAGTACGAGCCCGTCCGACCGCACCTGACCGCGTGGGCCTGGGGGCGTCTCACGGAGCTCCTCGCCGCGGGCGACACCGACGCGGTCAACGCCCTGGTGCCGTCCTCGCAGGTCGCCGGCTCGGACGCGGGTTCCGGAGACACGATGACGGTGGAGAGCGCCAACCCGTACCGCCGGAACGGGGCGCCCGCGGTGGAGCTCGTGGTCAAGGACGACGGCACCCCGGGGCTGAAGGTGACCTTCCCCTACGTCCGGTCGTTCACCCTGGCCGACGGCGAGCTGTACGAGACGGGCTGGAGCCAGTCGCTGTGGTTCGTCCACGAGGGCGGCACCTGGGTGATCGACAACTGGTTCGCCGAGCCCGTCGAGCTGGCGTAGCACGAACGCGCGGGGCACAACCGCCCGAGGGGATGGTCCGGTCCGCCCGCCGACCGCTCGACGTGCGGGCCCGCCCGGTCACCGGAAGACTCGCCGCCACCACGACCGGGGCGCCGTCCCGGTCCCGGCTGAAGGAGCGGACATGGGCATCGGAGGCGGCATCGCACTCCTGGTCATCGGCGCGATCCTCTCGTTCGGCGTCGCCGACCGGTTCGAGGGCGTCGACCTGACGGTGATCGGGTACATCCTCATGGGCGGCGGCCTGATCTGGCTGATCGCGGCGATCGCCCTGAACGCGCAGCGCAGCAACACGTCGCACCGCGAGGTCATCGAGCGGCACGACAACCCGCCGGCGCCGCGCGCCTGAGCGGGTCCGGCGGGCCGCCCGACGGCACGCCGCCGTGACACCCGGGGCCGGTCGGGACCGCCCGCACGGGTGCGGTCCCGGCCGGCGTCGTCGTGCCACGGCAGGGCGGGTCCGGTGCGTCCGAGCGGTGGGACGCACCGCCGCAGCGCGCGCGGCTGTCGGTGGCCGCCGCCACACTGACGACCCGACGGGACGGACCCGACGGATCGGACGGGGCGGCGCGACGCGGTGAGCGCGCGTCGGCCGCGGACGGCGCACGACGCAGGGAGCAGCGGATGAGGATGGACCACGGGGAGGCCAGGCAGGCCAAGGCGCACGCGTCGACGGTGGCCCGCGAGCTCGCGGAGCGCCGCGTCCGGGTGTCGACCGCAGGGCCGGCCGAGGCGCCGCTGGCGATCGGCGTCGCCGTCGACGGGCACGGCGGCTACGGCGTCGCCGTCCGGTACCGGCTCGGGCTGCCCGGCATCCGGTCCATCGCCCGCCGGCTGGTGGACGAGATCGGCCCGCCCGTCGACGTGCGCCGGACCGGGCGCATCCGCCCCCTCGCGGCGGACGACCGTCCCGTGCGTACCCGCCCTCCCGTGGTGACCGCCCAGTCACTCGGCGAGACGGGCCGCGTGCGGCCCCTGCGGCCCGGGGTCTCCGTCGCGCACGTCGACGTCAGCGCCGGCACCCTCGGCGCGTTCGTGCTGGTCGGGGGCCGCCTGCACGCGCTGTCCAACCACCACGTCCTCGCCGGGGCACCGGGTGCCCAGGTCGGCGACGTGGTCGTGCAGCCGGGACCGGCCGACGGCGGCACGGCGTCCCGGGACCGCATCGGCACGCTCGCGGCGGGCGTCCCGCTCAAGCGCGGCGCCACGGCCCACGTCGACGCGGCCGTCGCGCTGCTCGACGAGCAGGAGGTCGACCCGACGTACCCGGTGGGGCGGGTGACGGCCACCGCGCGCGCGGTCGGCGGGGAGCAGGTGGGCAAGATCGGGCGGACCACCGCCGTGACGACGGGGCGCGTCACCGCCATCGAGCTCGACGACGTCGTGGTCGGGTACGGCGAGGAGCTCGGCGAGCTCGCGTTCGACGACCAGATCGAGGTGGAGAGCACGGGGCGCGTTCCGTTCTCGCGCGGCGGCGACTCGGGCTCGCTCGTCTACCGCGAGGACGGTGTCGCGCTCGGACTTCTCTTTGCCGGGTCGGAGTCCGGGGGTCAGAATGGAGTTGGACTGACGTACGTCAACCCGATCGACGCCGTTCTCGGCGCGCTGGACGCCACGCTGCTCGCCTGACGCGGGCCCGTGCCCGCCGCCGGGGGCCGGAAGGTGGACCCGTGGCGGACCTGGGCGAAGCGCGCCGTGCGAAGGACGAGCTCAAAGCCGTCCTGGCAGGACGGCAGGACGTGACCGCGGTGGGGATCGCTCCGGAGGAGGACGGCTACGGCCTCCTGGTGCGCCTGCGCGGCGACGTCGTGAGCGCCCAGGCGGACGGCGTGCCGCGCGAGGTGCGGGGAGTCCACGTGCGGGTCAGCCCCGGCGGGACGGTGCACGCCCAGTCCTGAGGGCCGCTGCCGTCCCTGCGGGGAGGCCGGCTCCTTCCTGCGGCCGTACGCCCGGCGTGCGTACGGCGGACGTGCACGCGGAAGAAGGACGTCGGCGCTCCCTGCCGCCGCCGCGACACGACGACGCGACACGACGACGCGACACGACGACGCGACACGACGACGCCCGGTGCCCCCTGGGAGCACCGGGCGTCGTGGGCCGCTCGGGGAGGTGCGTGTCAGCGGACGATGCAGGGCGAGCCGTTGAGCGTGGCCGCCGTCGCCGCCTTCGGGGTGCCGGACCCGATGAAGCCGAAGGACACCGCGTTGTGGTGCGCGATCGTGGCGTTCCAGCCGGCGTTGCGGACGGTCACGGTGTCACCGGACTGCGTGGCGGTCGAGCTCCACGACTGCGTGATCCTCTCGCCGTTGGTGAAGCGCCACGTCAGCTCCCACCCGTTCACGGGCTCCATCGTCGCGTTGAAGACCGTGACGTTGCCCTGGAACCCGCCCTGCCACGCGTTGGTGACGTCGATCTCGACCTCGCAGCGGGCGTCGGCCGGGACGGTCGGCGTCGCGGTCGGCGTGGGCGTCGGGGTCGCGGTGGCCGTGGGCGTCGGCGTGGCCGTGCGCGTGGGCGTCGGGGTCGGCGTGGGCGTCGGCGTGCGCGTCGCGGTGGGCGTCGGGTTCGGCGTGGTGCCGCCACCGAAGTCGACGTCAGAGCAGTTGTAGAACGACTCGGGGCTGTCGGTGCGCTCCCAGATCGAGAAGATCACGTGCTTGCCGGACTTGTTCGGCAGCGTGGCGTCCCAGTAGTACTCCGGGCCGGTCGGGCCGCCGGCACGGGTCGGCGGGTTCAGGACGCGGTCGAACGGCACGGGCTCGAGGTCGTCCCAGCCGATCGGCTCGTTCTGGTTCCAGCCGTCCTTGGTGATGTACTGCGTCCACCAGCCGGGGTGCGGCACGGTCGCCGCGTACTGGAACGTGATCCGCTGGCCCGGCTGCACGCGGGTCGTCGGCCAGGACGGGCTCGGGGTGTTGAAGGCGTCGAAGCGGGAGTCCGGGCCGCACAGCTTGCCGTCCGGGATGGTCTCGTGCCGGCCGGCGATCGTGCCGAGCAGGTTGCCGTACCAGTTGTAGAAGCCGTAGTTGCTGGCCGCGAGCGCGTTCTTGCACGCCGGGTTGGTGGGCAGCATGTTGCCGCCCTGGCCCGCGGCCTGGCCGCCGGCGAGGCCGTCCACGTAGCACTGGTACGTCCGCGTCGCGGGGTAGGTCAGGCCGCCGTGGGCCTGGGCGGCCGTGGGCAGGGCGACCAGCGCCCCGGCCAGCACGGTCGTGGCCGCGAGCCCGGCGAGGGCTCGACGGGCGAGGCGGTGTCGGGTCATGGGTGTCCCTCTCGCAGGAGCGGCGTCCTCGCCGCGGTCGTGTGGGGGCACGGCCTCCGGACGGGGGAGACGGTGTGCCGACAGGCTCGTGAGCACCCGCCCGCCCGACAACCCCCCGAAACGTTTCCCGCTGCAGCGCCACCCGTCGTTCGCGCACGAGGGTGATCTCACCGACCTCTCACGGGTCGGTCTCGGCACGCGGGCCGTGGAGGGTCGATGATGTCCCGGTGACGCGTCGGGGCACGGCTGCCAAGGGTGCGCACCGGGGCGGGCTCTCGGCTGCGGACCTCGGTGGCGTGCGCGGTCTCGCCGTCGCGGCCCACCGGTTCGACGCCTGCCGCGACGTCGAGTCGGTGCTCGCGGTCGCGGCGACCATCGCCCTCGACGTGCTCGCCGCGGACACGGCGGCGCTGTGCCGCATCGACCAGGACACCTGCCGCGTCCTGCGCCTGGAGCCGCCCGCCGAGGACGCCCGGTCCCTCGCGTTCTTCTCCGCCACCTTCCGGGCCGACGACCGGCCGGCGCTGCGCGGTCTCATCCGTGACCGAGCGAGCTGGGTGGCGCACGCGTTCGACGAGCGGGGGCGCTCGGTGCTCCCGGGCGACGAGTCCGCCGGCGACCGCGTCGAGGTGGAGGCGCTGCGCGAGCTCGGCGCGGGCTCGGCGCTGAGCTCGCCGATCGTCGTCAACGACTCGGTCTGGGGCCAGGTGACCGTGGTGCGCCCGGTGGACGCGCCGCGCTTCGACGTCGACGACGTCGCGACGGCCGAGGTGCTCGCGGCGCTCACCGCCGGCGCGATCGCGCGCGTCGACCTCGAGCACCAGGTCCGGCACATGATCGCCGACGACCCCCTGACGGGGCTGGCGAACCGTCGCGTGGCCGACCAGGCGGCCGACGCCGCGCTCGCCTCGGGCGGTGAGGTCTGCATCGTCATGTGCGACGTCGACGGGCTCAAGCGCGTCAACGACGAGCTCGGCCACGACGCCGGTGACGACCTGCTGCGTGCCGTGGCGGACGTGCTGCGCCGTGCGTCGGACGCGCTGCCGGGCACGACGGCCGCCCGCATCGGCGGCGACGAGTTCTGCCTGGTCACGGTGGGCCAGCCGCGTGCCGTGGTGACCGAGACGATGGCGACGACCGTGGCGAAGTTCCCGCTGCCCCACGGGGCCGCGATCTCCTACGGCATCGCGTCGACCTCGGTCATGGGGGCCGTCGGCGCGCGGTCGCTGTTCCGGCGGGCCGACCAGGCCCAGTACCAGGCCAAGCGCCGCCGGGCACGGGCGCGGGCGCGCACCCTGCCCGCCGTCGCGGACCCGACGGTCGCCGTCGAGCGGCTCGTCGCGACGGGGGCGGTGGCGATCGGAGCCGCGCAGCCGGGTGTCGTGCCGCGCCTGCTGGCGCTCGCGGGCGCGGCGACGGAGACGCTGGGCGGCGACGAGTGGGCGGTGCTGCGCCGCGCCGGCGAGGGGGAGCCGGCGACGATCGCCCGGGGCGGCAGCCCCGCCGACGCGGGCGAGACGCAGTCCCTGACCGTCGAGCGCGGCGAGTGGGTCGTCGAGATCGCGGCGTCGAGCGCCGCGTCGACCGGGCCGCAGGTGCGCACGGCGCTGTCGGTGCTCGCCGCGATCGCGGTCGGCGACGCGACCTGACCCCGCCACCGGGGCGGCGGGGTCGCCCGGTCTCAGCCGAGCAGCGGCAGCGTGAGCACGTCCGGTGCGCCGTCGACGACGCGCACCGGCACACCCCAGTCCTGCGCGGCGAGGTGGCAGGCGGGGTGCTCGATGGACTCGTCGGCGTCGCAGCTCGCCGCCCGGGCGGTGACGTGCAGGACGCCCTCGCCGACGGCCGGGTCGATGCGCAGCGTGCGCGTCAGGTCGACGTCGTCGCCGGCGCCGTCGAGCAGCAGCCCGGGCGGGGTGGACGAGACGCGCAGCGACGTCGACGGGCCCCAGCGCGTGTCGAGCTTCTGACCCGGTGCGGGTGTGAACACGACGTCGAGCGTGAGCTCGCCGCCGGGTACCTCGGTGACGGGCCGCTGCGTGCGGTGCGCGCCGCCGTCGACGTGCTCGCCGGTCGCGCCCGCGGGCAGCGGCACACGGGTGAGCCGGTGCGCCGCCGACTCGACGACGAGCACGTGGTCGGCGTCGCCGGCCGGCAGCACGAGGCCGCTCGGCTCGGCGAGGTCGGTGGCGAGCGTCGTCACCTCGCCGGGCGCGCCGTCGGTGCCGGGCGTCCAGCGGCGCAGCGCGCCGTTGTAGGTGTCGGCGACGAGCACGGAGCCGTCGGGCAGGGCGGCCACGCCGAGCGGGTGCTGGAAGAGCGCCTGGTCGGCGGACCCGTCGCGGTGGCCGAAGTCGAACAGGCCCGTGCCGACGACGGTCGTCACGGACGCGTCCGTGGGGTCGACCCACCGCACCGCCGACGTCTCCGCGTCCGCGAGCCAGATGCGCCCGTCGGCTGCGACCGACAGGCCGGACGGCTGCGCGAACCACGAGTCACCCGGTGCGCCGTCGAGCAGGCCCTCGTTCATCGTCCCCGCGAGGTACGTGACCGTGCCCGCGACCGCGTCGAACGCCCACAGCGTGTGGTTGCCCGCCATCGCGACGACGAACGTGCCCGCCTCCGGCGACCACGCGACGTCCCACGGCGACGAGAGCTTCACGCCCCGCGCCGGCCACACGTCGCCGACCCCGGACTCGACCGGCGCCGCACCCGACCCGTCCGCCGGTCGCACGTTGTCGACGGCGCCGACCATGTACTGCTCGCCCGTCCCGGCGACGGTCGTCACGTGCCCGTCCACGAGCCGGACCCCGCGCAGCGCGTGGTTGACGGTGTCGGCGACGAGCACGTCGTACCCGAGCCGCTCGCGCAGCTCCTCCGGCACCAGGCAGAGCCCGTTCGGCTCGCTGAACCGCGCCTCGTCCGGACCGCCGTCGACGAGCCCGCGCTCGCCGGACCCGACGCGCCGCACGAGCGTCTCGCCGTCCGCGGCGAGCTCGGTGAGCGCGTGGTGCCCGGCGTCGGCGACGAGGAGGTTCCCGCCCGGCAGCTCGACCGCCTTGGCGGGGAAGCGCAGCGTCGACGGCTGCGGCTGCGGCTGCACGTACGGGCCGGAGCCGCGGTGCAGCGTGCCCTTCGCCTCGTGCTCCGCGACGAGCTCCTCGACGAGCGCCTCGACCGCGTGCGCGTGCCCCTCGCCGGCCATCTGCGCGACGACGTAGCCCTCGGGGTCGACCACGACGAGCGTCGGCCACGCACGCGCGGTGTACGCCTGCCACGTGACGAGCTCCGGGTCGTCGAGCACCGGGTGGTGCACCTCGTAGCGCTCCACGGCCGCGGCGATCGCGACCGGGTCGGCCTCGTGCACGAACTTCGGCGAGTGGACGCCGATGATGACGAGCACGTCGCGGTGGCGCTCCTCGAGCTCGCGCAGCTCGTCCAGGACGTGCAGGCAGTTGATGCAGCAGAACGTCCAGAAGTCCAGGACGACGACCTTGCCGCGCAGGTCGGCCAGCGTCACGTCCTTGCCGCCGGTGTTCAGCCAGCCGCGGCCGGCCAGCTCGGAGGCGCGGACGCGGGGGAGTCGGGTGCTGCTCGTCGTCACGTACGTAGTGAACACGACTCGGCGGCGACGTCGTCCCGGGCGTCCGTCACACCCCGCAGGGGAACGGCCGCCCCCCGGACGCGCCGAGGCCCGGGTGCAGCGGAGAGGTGCTGCACCCGGGCCTCGGGTGGTGCGTGGCCGGGCGTCCGGCTCGTGCCGCCGGTCGCTCAGGCCGTCAGGGTCACGCCGCCGAGCAGGTGGCCGTCAGGCCGGACGAGGAGCCCGAGCCGATGAAGCCGAAGCTCGTCGAGGCGTTCGCCGCGAGCGTGCCGTTCCAGCCGACGTTCGTCAGCGTGTTCCCGGACGCGGTCGCGTTCCAGGACTGGGTGATGGTCGCGCCGTTGACCGTCACCTTCCAGCCGCGGACCCCGGACGTGCCGGCCGTCACCCGGACGTCCGCCTGGTAGCCGCTGCCCCACGAGTTGGTCACCGAGACCGTCGCCGTGCAGGCACCCGTGGGCTGCTGCGTGGGCTGCTGGGTCGGCTGCTGCGTGGGCTGCTGCGTCGGCTGCTGCGTGGGCTGCTGCGTGGGCTGCTGCGTGGGCTGCTGGGTGGGCTGCTGGGTGGGCTGCTGCGTGGGCTGCTGCGTGGGCTGCTGGGTCGGCTGCTGGGTGGGCGCGGTGCCGCCGATGTTGATGTCCGAGCAGATGTAGTACGGCTGGTCGAGGTGGCTGGCCTGCCAGATCGTGAAGAGCACCGCACGGCCCGAGCGGCCCGCGAGGTTCACGTCGGTCTCGTAGAGGCCCGTGGTGCCGTAGCGACCGGTCTCCTTGACGAGCGTGATGTCGTCCCAGCCCAGCGCCTCCCGCGTCGGGTCGAAGCCCGGCTTGGAGACGTAGATGCGCATGTAGTCGGCGCCGTGCTTGGCGCCGTCGGTCAGCGTCAGCCGGAACGACGTCGGGACCGTCTTCATCGTCCACGCGCCCGGGTTGTCGAGCGACGCGTACAGGCCGTTCTGCGTGCGGCCGCCCGAGCAGAGCTGGCCGTTGGGGATGACGGCCTCGTGGCGGCCGCCCACGCCCTCACGGAAGAGGCCGTTCCAGTTCCACATCGTGTTCGGGTTGGCCTGGAACGCCTGCCAGCACATCGGGTCCTGGGTGGCCATGGCGGGGTTCAGGTGGTCGTCGCCCCAGCGCTCCCAGCAGCCGTAGTTGCGGCTGGGCGGGTCGGTCACGGAGCCGTGGGCGGCGGCAGGGGTGGCGGCGAGGGTCATGCCGAGGCCGGCCGCCAGCATGGCGGCGGGCAGGGCGAGGGCGATCCGGCGCAGCCGGTCACGCACACGGGTGGACATGCAGGTTCTCCTGTCCGCAGGGGGGTCGGTGCCCGCACCGGCCGGTTCGACATCGATGTCGGACTCCGGCGGTCGGACGACCGGGGGTGTGCACCACCGTGCGGTGTCCCTCCCCGTCCGCGGGAGGGGTCGAACCGTTTCAGGAGGGGCGGCGCGCCCACCGCGGCACCCGTTCGGGGCGTGGTCCCACGCCGACCACCGCCGCCGGCAGCGCGGTGAGCGCGGGCACGCGCCGGACCACCGCGACGAGCGGGCGGGGCGGGCCGGTGAGCCTGCCGGCGAGCGCCGGCCCCAGCACGCGGGCGTGCACGACGCGCTGCACGGCCTGCACCACCGCGGTCGGCAGGGCGCGGCGCCGGCGCACCCGGGCCAGTGGGCGGTCGCCCCGCGGGCCGTGCAGCGCCCCGTGGCGCAGGGGCCCGGCGAGCAGGCGCGCCGTCGCCACCGCGTCCTGCACCGCGAGGTTGATGCCGACCCCGCCCACGGGCGACATCGCGTGCGCGGCGTCCCCGATGCACAGCACGCCCGGCGCGTGCCAGCGGCGCAGCCGGTCCATCCGCACGTCGAGGTGCTTGACGTCGTCCAGGGACGAGATCCGGCCGACGTCGTCCGCGACCTCGGGCACCAGCGCGGCCACCTCCGCTCGGAACGCCTCCAGGCCCCGGGCGCGCAGCGCGGCGTCGGTCCCCTTGGGCCCGAGGTACGCGAGCTGCAGGTACCCCTCCCGCGGGATCGCGACGACCGCTCGTCCGCGGGCCAGGCGCGGCAGCAGCGACTCGCCCACGCGCCGTGACGTCGGCACGCGCACCCACCAGACGTCGAAGCCGACGCGGAACCGGCGCGCGGGCAGCCCGACGGCGCGGCGCACCACCGACCACCGCCCGTCGCACGCCACCACGAGGTCGGCGAGCAGCCGGCCGGGCCCGTCCGGGGAGCGGTACTCGACGCCGGTCGCCCGGTCGCCCTCGCGCACGACCCCGGTGACCTCGTGCCGGACCCGCAGGTCGAACGTCGGCTCCTGCGCGGCGGCGTCCGCGAGCAGCGTGAGCAGGTCCCACTGCGGCACCATCGCGACGTACGGGTGCCGCAGCGGCAGCCGGCCGAAGTCCGCGAGGACGGCCTCGCCCGCGTCCGTGGCCACCTGCACGCGCCGGACGCGCGAGTGCGGCAGCGCCGCGAAGCGCTCCCCGAGGCCGAGGTCGTCGAGCATCGCCAGCGTGGTCGGGTGCACGGTGTCGCCTCGGAAGTCGCGCAGGAAGTCGGCGTGCTTCTCCAGCACGGTGACGCGCACGCCCGCGCGGGCGAGCAGCAGGCCGAGGACGAGCCCCGCGGGCCCGCCGCCGACGACGGCGCACGTGGTGCGGTCCTCCCGGGTGCCGTCCGTCGACGTCATGACGATCCTTCCGCCTCGCGCGGGTGTCGACGCACAGCCTGCCGCTGCCGACGCCCGGACGCGACGCGGACCGCACGCAGGCCCGTGGCGCTGCGTGCGGTCCGCGTGCGCGGCGTCAGGCCGACGCGCAGGTCGCGGTCGGCGTGCCCGCCGTGCCGGACGCGAGGAAGCCCGCCGTGGTCGTGGCGCCCGGGGCGAGCGTCCCGTTCCACGCGGCGTTCGTGAGCGCACCGCCCGACGCGGACGCGTTCCAGGCCTGCGTCACGGTGGCCCCCGCGACCGTCGCCCGCCAGCCCGTGGTGCCGCCGGCGCCGGCGGTGATGGTCACCTCGCCCTGCCACCCGCCCGGCCAGGAGTTCACGACCCGGACGGCGGCGGTGCACGTGCCGGTGCCCGGCGTCGGGGTGGGCGTGGGCGTCGCGGTCCGCGTCGGGGTGGGCGTGGGCGTGGCGGTCGCCGTCGGGGTGGGCGTCGGCGTGGCCGTCGGGGTCGGGGTCGGGGTCGGGGTCGCGGTGGGGGTGGGCGTCGGCGTGGCCGTCGGGGTGGGCGCCGGGCCGCCGATGCTGATGTCGCTGCACAGGTAGTACGGCTGGTCGGAGTGGCTCGCCTGCCAGATCGTGTAGAGGATCGCGCGGCCCGACCGGCCGGTCAGGTCGACGTCGGTCCGGTACTCACCGGCGGGGGCGTAGCGGCCGGTGACCTTGAGCAGCTGCATGTCGTCCCAGCCGGGCGCCTCCCGCGTCGGGTCGAAGCCCGGCTTCGTCACGTACACGCGCAGGTAGTCGGCGCCGTGCTTGGCCTGGTCGGTCAGGGTGAGCGTGAATCGCTGCGGCACCGTGGTGGCGACCCAGGGGCCGGGGGTGTCCATCGCGTCGTAGCGGCCGCCCTCGGTGCGTCCGCCCGAGCAGAGCTGGCCGTCGGGGATGAGCTCCTCGTGCCGGCCGCCGATGCCCTCGTGGTACAGGCCGTTCCAGTTCCACATCGCGTTGGTGTCCGCCTGCCAGGCCTGCCAGCACATCGGGTCCTGCGTCTGCATGGCGGGGTCCTGGAAGCGACCGCCCCAGACGTCCCAGCAGCGGTAGTTGCGGGTGGGCGGGTCGGTCACCGACCCGTGCGCCGCGGCCGGGACGGCGGCGACGACGGTCGTGGCGGCGACGGCCAGCGGGACGGCCAGCGCGAGCGTGCGCAGCCGGGTCCTCCAGTGCATGCGGTCTCCCGGGGGTCGGGACGCGCCCGCCGGGCTGGCGCCGGACCGGCGGCCGGCGACGGTGCCGGGCGGCCGACGCCGGGCGCGTCGGTGCCACGGTCGCGGCGGTGCGCCGTCCGCGGGAAGGCCCTGAAGCGATTCGGACGTAAGCGGTTCGACGGCGGTGACGTGGGACGACGGCCGGGGCCGTCAGACGCGCCGCAGGACGTGCACGCGCGGGTGGTGGCCCTTGGCGAAGACGCGCGTCACCGAGACCGGCGCCCACAGCGCGGCCGTGTCCCGCACGACGCGCTCCATCACCTTCACCTCGTGCGTGAGGACGACGAGCCGGGCCCCGGGCGAGGTGACGGCGTGCGCGACCCGCAGCAGGTCCGCGTGCAGCGCCGGGCTCGCCGCGTGCGAGCCGTGCAGCGTCCCCCACGGCGGGTCCGCGAGCACGAGGTCCGCCGCCGCCGGGCGGTCGTCGACGGCGAGGTGCGCCGCGACCGCGTCGGCCACCGCCGCGGGGTCGGTCGCGTCCGCGCGCACGAGGGTGGTCCGCGACCCGCGCCCGAGCAGGCCGGCCGCCTCGAGGTTCGCGCGCGCCGCCTCCAGCGCCGGCTCGGCCAGGTCGAGGCCCAGCGCCGCCGCGGCCGGCCCGGTCAGGAGCCGCTCCGCGACCAGGGTGCCGGAGCCGCACATGAGGTTGAGGACGCGGTCGTCCTCCCGCCCCCCGGCGAGGCGGGTCATGGCGGCCGCGATGGTCGCGTTCGCCGCACCGGGGAAGTCGACCACGCGCCAGGTGCGCGCCGACAGCGGCCGCGGCCCGACGCGCACGAGGACGTCCCAGCCGGGGTCCGGGGCGTCGCCGGTGCGGTCCCGCGCGGCGCCCCGTGCCCGGTCGGACCCCGCCGCCGGCGCCCGCACGCCGCGGCGCACGCGCACGACCAGGTCGCCGTGCTCGGCGTCGTGCCGCAGGCCGGTCGCCTCGTGCAGCAGCTCGGCGAGCCGCGCGAACACGGCGGAGTCGCTGCCCGCGGCCTCGAACCGGAACGTGGAGGACCCCGCCACGCGCAGCGACGCGTACACGGCGTCCACCACCCGCTGCAGGTGGTCCGGGCTGGTGATCGAGCGCGGGCGCGGCACGTCGAGGTGCACCACCACCCACGCCGCGACCGCGGTGCGCAGCCGCGCGACGGGCGCGAGCGGGCCCGTCAGGCGCAGGGCGACCGCGTCGTCGCGCCCGGGGACGTCGTGCAGGCCACGCGCGTCCGGCAGGACGTCGGCGACCTCCGCCGCGACGACGTCGCGCAGGCCGGGCAGGAAGGTCAGCTCGACGTCCGTCGTGCCGGGGCGCCGGGTGACGGACCGCGTCGTCGTCGCGCGCTCGGGCCGTCCGCCGCGGGCGTCCCGACCGGGAGCGGTGCCGCGGACGGGACGCCGGTCGCCGTCGCGCCCGGACCCGTCGCGCCCGGACCCGCCGCGCTCGGGGCGTCCGGACCCGCCGCGCCCGGTCCCGCGCTCGGGACGGCCGGCTCCGCCGCGGTCGGGGCGTCCCGAGCCGCGCTGCGGACCGCCGCCGCGCCGCGCGCTCAGGCCGGCACCGGCACGGGTGCACCCACCGCGCGCAGGACGAACGCCTCGGTCTGCGCGACGGCGCGGTCCCGCTCGGGCCCGTCGACGTCGGGCAGGTTCCGGCCGGTCAGGCACGCGTTGACGAGCGGCACGGTCGTCGCGAGGTCCTGCTCGGGGAACGCGCCGGAGGCGATGCCGGCCTCGAGGATGCGGCGCAGGATCTGCTCGACCACGCCGACGTGCTCGCGCACCCGCTGCTGGGCGCCGCGGGACAGCACGGACCGCAGCTCGGGGCCGGGGGCGACGTGGTAGACGCGGGTCAGGGAGGCCTGGGCGCGCACGTAGGCGCGCAGCTGCTCGACGGGGTCGTCGATGTCGTCGAGGGACGCCTGCAGGCCCGCGGCGTACTGCTCGGTCTCGTGCGTGATGAACCCGAGCAGGAGCGACTCCTTGTCGGGGAAGTGGTTGTAGACCGCCGTGCGGCCGACGCCCGCGGCGGCGGCGATGTCGGCGAGCGTGATGCCGTCGAACCCGCGCTCGGCCATGAGCGTCGACAGGGCGGAGAACAGCCGCAGGCGGGTCTGCTCGCGGTGCTCGTGGAGCGACCCGCCGATGATCTTGGGCATGCTGACAGTCTCGCACACGGTGTCAGGAAAAGCCGCCGCGCCGACGAACTCGTGCAAACTCCTGTGACGTCGGTCACGTCCGTCCTGCCGCATTCGCGTACCATGCGAGGGCGACACCAGCACCGTCCCCGCCCGTCGTCGTCCCTCGACCGTCGCCCCACCCTCCGGCGGTCGACGCCGGGCCCCGCACCACCCGTGGAAGTTGCCCATGAGCCGACACGTCCGGGTCGCCACCGGCGGCACCGAGCGGCCCGCCGAGCCCGCACCGCGCGGCTTCGGCCCGGGCACGGTCGGGCGCGTCCGCGAGGCGCACGAGCGCTTCGTGCTGGCCGGCGGGGAGCCCGGGCACGGCGTGCGGCCGGTGGTGGCGGAGTCGTGGCGGCGCAGCCGGCGCGTGGGCGTCGACCCCGAGCTGCCGAACCCGCCCGTCGACCTCTCCGACCCCGAGCTGCACCGGCTGCGGGCCGCGCACCCCATCTCCGGGGCCGTGCCCGTGGTCCGCCGCCTGCTCGTCGAGCCCGCGTCCGGGTGGGTCGCCACGCTCAGCGACGAGACCGGCCGGCTGCTGTGGGTGGACGGCGACCGCGATCTGCGTCGCCCGCTCGACCAGGTCGGCCTCGTCGAGGGGGCGGCGTGGCGTGAGGACGCCGTCGGCACCAACGGCATCGGCACCGCGCTCGCCACGCGCCGCCCGCTGCAGGTGCTGAGCACCGAGCACTGGGCCCGCGTCGTCCACCCGTGGAACTGCGCGGCCGCACCGGTGCACGACCCGTCGGGACGCCTCGTCGGCGTCCTCGACGTCACCGGCCGGGACGAGACCGCGTCCTGGATGGCGCTCGCCCTCGTCCGCGCCACGGTCGCCGCCGTCGAGGCGACGATCGCGTCGAGCGCGCCGCAGCCGCCGACGACCCGCCTCGAGGTGCTCGGCGCGCACGGCGGCACGCTGCACACCCCGCAGGGCCGGCGCCGGCTCACGTGCCGGCACACGGAGATCCTGCTGCTGCTCGCCGAGCACCCCGGCGGCCTCACGGGCGACGAGCTCACCGTGCTGCTGTCCGAGGCGGAGCTGTCCGAGGTGACCGTCCGCGCCGAGATCTCCCGGCTGCGCCGCCTCGTCGGTCCGCTGCTGTCCGAGTCCCGCCCCTACCGCCTGACCTCGCCGCTGCACACGGACGTCGACCACGTGCGCGACGCGCTCGCGGTCGGCGACGTCTCGACCGCCCTCGCCGCGTACCCCGGACCCGTTCTCCCGCGCTCCACGGCCCCCGGGGTCGTGCGCGTCCGGGACGCGCTGGTGGGGTGGCTGCGTGCGTCGACGCTCGCGTCGGGCGACGTGGACCTCGTGGCCCGGTGGACCGGCGGCGACGAGGGCGCGGACGACTGGGAGGCGTGGCAGACGCTCGCGCGGATCGCCCCGATCGGGTCCGCCGCCCACCTGCGTGCGCACACGCGCCTCGCGCAGCTCGACCGCACGCTGCGCTGACCGCGGCACCGGTGCACGGCCCGTCCGGACGGGCGAAGCGGTTGCGCGAAAACGCACAGACGGGTGCATACGCCGTGCAACGGTCGTGCAACGGTGCCCCGGCTACCGTTCCGCGCAGTGGCACCACCGGGTGGGACCTGAGGGGGTTCCTGCCCACCGGTGCCCGGTCGGGCGGCGCGCGGGAGGGGGCGCGTCGCCCGACCCTCTCCCCGTCCCGCACCCACGGCGCCGCAGCGGGTGACGCGTGACGGGACCGGGCGACCTGCCGCTACCGTGACGGCGTGGACACGCCCGCGTCACCCGCGCACACGCCCGAGCCGCCCGCGATCGCGCCCGACGACAAGGACTGGACCTGGGTCGTCGAGCGCCGCTGCCCCGAGTGCGGCTTCGCCGCCTCGGACGTGCCGCCCGACGCGGTCGGCGGCACGGTGCGCGACCTCGTCCCGCGCTGGGTCTCCGCGCTGCACCGCGACGACGCGCGCGAGCGCCCCGCGCCGACGACGTGGTCCACGCTCGAGTACGGCGCGCACGTGCGCGACGTCATGCGCCTCTTCGGCGAGCGCCTGCAGCTCATGCTGGACGAGGACGACCCGCTGTTCGCGAACTGGGACCAGGACGCCACCGCGCTCGAGGACCGCTACGACCTGCAGGACCCGCAGGTCGTCGCCGTCGACCTCGCGGCCGCGGCGGAGGTGACCGCGACGCTGTTCGACGCCGTCGCCGACGACGCCTGGGAGCGGCCGGGCCGGCGCAGCAACGGCTCGCGCTTCACGGTCCGCACCCTCGGCCAGTACTTCCTGCACGACGTGGTGCACCACCTGCACGACGTGCGCGCCTGACCGGACGCCGGACGGGCGGGACCGTCCCACCGGCGTGGCGTCGGCGCGTCGCCCGGTCGGCCGCACGCGGAAACACCGGCGTGACGATCGGCCGCTAGCGTCCGGCCATGACCCCGCCGGCACCGGTCCCGCCCGCGCTCGACGGCCTGCACGTCCTCGCGCTGCCGGCCGGGACCGACGTCATGACGCTCGCCCGCGCGTGGTTCACGCAGGCGCGCTGGGAGCGGGAGCCGGCCGCGGCGGCCGCGCCCGTGCGGCCCACGGGGGCGCGGTTCCGCGGGATCGCCGTCGAGCCGGTCGTGACGACCGGCGTGCTCGCGCTCGCACCCGGCGTCGCGCTGCTCGGCCCGCACGCGTGCGACGCGACGAGCGCGCGCGGCCTCGGCCTGCCGTCCCGCGACGCCGACCTGTACGGGCTGCCCGTCGCGACACCGCCCGGCGCCGACGTCCCGGCGGGTCTCGTCGCCGCGTGGGCGACGGCCGCCGCGCGCCGCACGGGCGGGGGCGTCCTGCCGGCCGGCGGCGCCGCCGTCGTGCCCGACCCGGCCGGCGTCCTCGACCTCACGCTGTGGTCCGCCGTGCCCGTCCCGGTGCAGGAGGCGCTGCCGCTCGTGCGTCCGGCCCTGTCGGGGAGCCGGCTGGCCCCGGCGCCGACGCCGGGCGGGGGGTTCGAGCTGACCGCCGCGTTCCCGTACGACGGCGAGGTCGTGGTGCGGCTCGAACGCGCCGCGCACGTGCCCCTGGTCCTGTCGACGCTCGACCGGCGCGAGCACGGCCCGTGGGGCTACCGCGTGGCGTGGCAGCCGCCGGACGCGTCGCAGCTCGACGCCTCGCACCCCTCGCAGCAGCACCTCGTCGCGCGGGCGCGCGTCGCGCCGGCGGTCACCCGGGTCGTCGCGACGCTGTGGCGCGCGGCGGGTGGGACGGTGGTCGACGCGGGCGGGTTCGTCGTGCCGCCGGCGGAGCTCGACGACCGGGTCGCCGCCGCGGTGCGGTGACGCCGCCGGCCGGGGTCCCGCGGGTCGCCCGTCAGAGGAACGGCTCGGAACCGGCAGGGACCAGGTCGACCTCGACGCGCGGGGACGCCCCGCCGCCCTCGGTGAAGATGACGCCGCGCAGCGGCGGGACGTCGCCGTAGTCGCGGCCCCAGCCGAGGACGACGTACCGGTCGTCGACGAGCTGGTCGTTCGTCGGGTCCGCCTCGAGCCAGCCGTACCCGGGCAGCCACACCGACACCCACGCGTGCGAGGCGTCCGCCCCGCGCAGCTTCGGCCGGCCTAGGCGGGGGCGGGTCTCGATGTACCCCGACGCGTAGCGCGCGGGCAGCCCGTGCAGGCGCAGCGCCGCGATGACGAGGTGGGCGAAGTCCTGGCAGACGCCCGTGCGCTGCGCGAGCAGCTCGGCCTGCGTCGTCTGCACGGTCGTCGAGCCCGAGCGGTAGGTGAGCTCGGTGCGGACGCGGTGGACGAGGTCGAGGACGACGTCGGCGAGGGGCCGGTCGTCCGCGAAGGACGGCGCGGCCCACGTGCGGACCTCCTCGGCGAACGACACGTGCCGCGACGGCAGCAGCGCCTCCCGCAGCGCGACGAGGCCCGCGGTGTCGGTGTGGAGCGTGCCGAGGTCGCCGGCCGCCGCGGCGCGGGCGACGGCTCGCCACCGCACGTCGGGCAGGTCGGCGCGGTCCGGCGCGGCGCGGCTGACCTCGAGCGTCGACCGGGACGTGACCACGAGCCGCGTGTGCGGGGTCGTCACGCCGAAGAACGTCGTCGTGCTGCCGAACCAGTCGACGTGCGTGGCGGTGTCCGCCGGCTCGGGGTCCACCGTCAGCGACGTCGTCACCAGGCGCTGGTCGGGCAGGTCCCGCGGCGTCATCGTCGTGCGGCCGTAGGAGTCGGTGACGGGCGCCGGGTACTCGTAGGTGGTCCGGTGCACCAGGTCGTAGGCGCGCACGGCGGGGGTGGCACGCTCGTCGGCCGTCACGCGGCACCTCCGGGGGGCGCGTCGTCGTCGCGGCCGTCGTGCTCGTTCGTCGAGCCCCACAGGTCGTCGAGCGCACGGCTCGCCGCCGGACGGACGAAGTGGACGCGCTCGATCTCGTCCGACGCGGCGCGCAGCCGCCACAGCATCGAGTCCAGCGCCTCGGCGAGCCGCACGCGCCGCCCGTCGTCGGCGACGACCGCCCCGACGGCGACGGTGTCGAGCTCGGCGACGAGCTCCGCGACGCCGTGCAGCAGGTGGTCGCGCTGCCCGGCCGAGCGCCAGGGGGCCGGCACGGCCTCCAGGTCCGCGAGCAGGCGGTCGAGCTGGAATGCGAGCGAGCGGGGGTTGGTGCGGTCGTGGACCAGCAGGTCGAGCACGTGCGCGACCGTCGGCGACGACTGGTGGCGGCGGCGGTAGGTGATGGCGGACTCGGAGGCGAGCAGGACGGACTCGAGCAGCAGGTCCTCGACGTCCGCCGGGTGCCGCACCACGAGCGTCGCCGCGAGCATGTCGACGAGGTTCTGCGCGCGCTCGATGCGCCGGCCCGCGTCGAGCAGGTGCCAGCCGACGTCGCGCGTGAGCCCCTCCGCGGCGACGCCGGAGAGGGCGAGCATGCCGGTGAGGACGTGGTCGAGGGTGGGGCGCAGCCCGGCGGTGACGGCGGCGGCCTCCACCGCGGCGGGTGCGGCGCCCAGGTCGAGGGCCTGGTCGGGGCGGGGGCGGTGCCGGCCGCGCTCGTCGCGCAGCGCCCGCTCCACGCGCGCGAGGGGTCCGAACACGTCCGTCGAGAGCTGGTCCCGCACCGCGGCGGCGGCCGCGGCGAGGCGGTGCACGGCCCGCGCCACGCTGCCCGGCGTCGCGCGGTCGACGAGCAGGTCGCGCAGCACGGGCACGGGCGCGGCCAGACCCGAGCCGCCGTCCGCGGCCGTGCCGTCGGGCAGGGCCGCGGGGGTCAGCGCCTGCAGCAGCACCGCGAGCGCGCGCCCGCCCGCCGACCCGGGGCTGCGGTGGTAGTCGTCCCACCGGTCGGCGACGGCCCGCAGCACGCGGGCCTCGCCCTCGGCCCGCTCGGCGTACCGGCCCATCCAGTAGAGGTTCTCGGCGCTGCGCGGGGAGATGCCGGCGCCGACCGCGCGGCCCGGTGCGGCGACCGCGTCCTCGCGGGCGGGCACGTCCGGCACGGACGCGGGCTGCGCGGCGAGCACCCACACGTCCTTCGCGACCGCGCCGTGCGCGGACGACACGACCGCGGAGTCGGCGACGCGCGCGAGCCCGCCGGCCATCACCGCATAGGTGCCGGCGTGCGCGACGGCGTACGTGCGCAGCACGGCCGCCCGCGGCCCGAGGTCCGCGGGGCCGACACCGTCCGCGTCGGGCCGGTCCGTGCCGACGCCGCCCGGCGTGTGCCGCCCGACCGGCTCCTGGCCGACCCACGCCCACGGCTCGGCCCGGATGCGGGCCGCGAGCTCGTCACGCTCCGCCGACGAGAGGGTCCAGCCCGGCACCGTCGCCAGGTCGGCGCCGTGGGCGGTCGGCTTCAGCACGAGGCGGTCGAGGTGCGCGAGGACGTGCCGCAGCGACCGCTCCTCGCCGCACCACCACGTGGGCGGCGACGGCAGTGCGAGGTCCTGGTCGAGCACGGCGCGCGCGAGGCGCGGCAGGTACGTCAGCAGCGCCGGGCTCTCCAGCACCGACGCGCCGAGCGGGTTGACGACGCTGACGGCGCCGCCGCGCACGGCCCGCACGAGGCCCGGCACACCCAGGCGTGAGCCGGCGCGCAGGTCCAGCGGGTCGCACCACTCGGCGTCCACGCGGCGCAGGACCACGTCGACCGGCTCCAGGCCGTCGATCCCCTCCAGGTGCACCCGTCCGTCACGCACGAGCAGGTCGCGTCCCTCGACGAGCGGCAGCCCGAGCATCGACGCGAGGTACGCCTGGTCGAAGGCGGTCTCGCTGCCGGGGCCGGGGGAGAGCAGGACGATGCGGGGGTCGTCGGACGCCGTGCGCGGCGCGACGTCCCGCAGCGCGCGTCGCAGCGCGTGGAAGAACGGCCCGAGCCGCGCGATCGGCGCCTGCCGGTACACGCCGGCGAGGACCTGCGCGGTGACGCGGCGGTCCTCCATGGCGTACCCCGCGCCTGACGGCGCCTGCGTGCGGTCCGCGACGGCGCACCAGTCGCCGCCGGCGTCGCGGACCAGGTCCGTCGCGGTGAGCACGAGCTCGCGCCCGCCGGGCGTGCGCAGGCCGTCGACCGCCCGCAGGAACCCGGGGTGGGCCAGGACCGCCGTCGGCGGGAGCAGGCGGTCGTCGAGCAGGCGGCGCGGCCCGTACAGGTCGTGCAGGACGGCGTCGAGCAGCTCGGCGCGCTGCACGAGCGCCGCGTCGAGCGCCGCCCACTCGGTCTCGTCGACCACCACCGGCAGCGGGTCGAGCCGCCACCGCCCGTGCCCGTCGGGCAGGTCGGCGCCGTACGTGACGCCGTGCTCGGCGAGGATCTGCTCCGCCTCGCGGCGGGCCCGCGCGAGGTCGTCGGCCGTGGGCGCGTCCACCGGGTCGGGCAGCCACGTCCAGTCCGGCGCGTGCGCGACCGCCGGTCCGTCGCCCACCAGGCGCGGCGACGAGAGCAGGTCGGTCACGCGGGCAGTCTGACGCACGCCGGCGCGGACCGTCGCCCCCACCCGCCGCCCCGCCCGATCCGTCCCGTCCCGAGCCCCGCCCCACCGCGACCCCGCCCCACCGCGACCCCGCCCGCCGAGCCCGCCCCTCCCGCCCCCTCCGCACCCCCTCCGCGCCGAGCTCGGCAGTTCTGCGCCGAGTCAGCGACCTCCGGGTCGCGAGGTCGACGCGAAGCTGCCGAACTCGGCGGGGGAGGGAGGAGGGGGCTGGGGCAGGGGGTCGGTGCGGGGGTGCACGGCGCGTCCCGTGCTCGGCGGGTGGGGGTGCGGCCCATGCTGGAGCGTGCACGTCCACGCCCCGACCTCGTCCGCCGGCCCGTCCGCCCCACCGGCCGCCGCGGTCCCGCGCGCGCGGGTGCTGCTCACGGTCCTCCTGCTCGCGTCGCTCGCCGCCGCACTCGCGGGCGCGTGGTGGCTGTGGCCCGACCCGGACGCCGCCCCGCCGCGCATCGACACCGCCGGGCCGGGCGTGACCTACGTGCGCGCCGACGTGGTGGAGGTCCGCCCCGACGCGACCGGCATGGACCAGGCGACGGTCCGGCTCGCCGACGGCGAGGAGGTCGACGCGCACGTCCCGCCCGAGTACGTGCCCGAGCTCGCCGCGGGCGACACGCTGCGGGTCGCGCGCATGGAGGTGCCGGAGACGGCGCTGGACCCGCTCGGCGACCCGGACGTCATGACGACGTCGTACGTCTTCGTCGACTTCGTGCGCGGGCCGCCCATCGCCCTGCTCGCGGGGGTGTTCGCCGTGCTGGTGGTGCTCGTCGCGCGGTGGCGGGGGCTCGCCGCGCTCGCGGGCGTCGTCGTGGGGCTCGGCGTCGTCGGGTTCTTCACGCTGCCGGCGCTGCTGCAGGGCCGCCCGGCGGTGCCGGTCGCGCTCGTGACCAGCGTCGTCATCATGTTCGCGGTGCTGTACCTCGCGCACGGGGTGTCGGTGCGGACGTCGACGGCACTGCTCGGCACGCTGGTCGGCCTTGCCGCGACGTGCGCCATCGCCGCGTGGGCGGGCGGGGCCGCGCACCTGACCGGGCTGTCGGGGGAGTACGCGCTCGACCTGCTCGCGTCGGCGCCCGAAGTGCGGCTGCGGGCGGTCCTGGTCTGCGGCATGGTGCTCGCCGGCCTCGGCGTGCTCAACGACGTGACGATCACGCAGGCGTCCGCGGTGTGGGAGCTGCACGCCGCGCGGCCGGCGGCCGCGGCCCGCGAGCTGTTCGGGCAGGGCATGCGCATCGGCCGCGACCACATCGCCTCGACCGTCTACACGATCGTCTTCGCCTACGTGGGCGCGGCCCTGCCGATGGTGCTGCTGGTCAGCCTCGCGGACCGGTCGTTCCTCGAGCTGCTCACGGCGGGCGAGATCGCCGAGGAGGTCGTGCGCACGCTCGTCGGGTCCATCGGCCTGGTCCTCGCGATCCCCGCGACGACGGCGCTCGCGGCCCTGCTGGTGCGCATCAGCGCGCGTGGCACGCAGGGGGCGCGGGACCCGGGACGGGACGGGGCGCCGGCACCGGCCTCCTGACGCACGGGACGGCGGCCGCACCGGGTGCGGCCGCCGTCGTCGGTCGAGGTGTCGTGCTGCCCGTGCGCCGTGCCGCCGGCGGACGCCGCACGGGTCGGCGGGATGTTCTTCGCGGGCGTACGCCTGGCGTACGCACGTCAGGCGTACGCGCGTGGGAGAAGGTCCCGGTCCGCGGGGCGACGCGCCCCGGGTGCGGCTTCCGGTCCCCGCGCGACGCGCCGGGGTGCGGGGCAGCGGGGCAGCGGGTCAGCGCGGGTGGTCCGGCAGGGTCGTGACGTCGACGAGGCCGCGGCGGACCGCGCCCACGAGCCGGCGCGGGACGGCCACCGTGCGGCCGTCGACCGTGAGCGGCACCAGGTCGACCGGCGTCGCGACCCACTGCGCCCGGCGCGACCGCGTCCGCGAGCGGGACGTCCTCCGCTTGGGGACCGCCATCAGCCCTGCCTCGCCTTCCACCGCGGGTTGCGCTTGTTGATCACGTACGTCTTGCCGCGCCGGCGCACGACGATCGACCCGTCCTTCTTCTTCAGCGACGCGAGCGACGCGCGGACCTTCATCGCGTGCCCCCCGTCCCGCGGCCGTAGCGGCGCTGGAACTTCTCGACGCGTCCGGCGGTGTCCATGACGCGCGCGCTGCCGGTCCAGAAGGGGTGCGACGCGCTGGAGATCTCCACGTCGATGACGGGATACGTGTTCCCGTCCTCCCACTCCACCGTCGCCGACGACGTGGCGGTCGACCGCGTGAGGAACGCGAAGTCGGCCGACCTGTCGCGGAAGACGACGGGGCGGTAGTCGGGGTGGATGCCCTTCTTCACGGGTGGCTCCTGGTGCTCGGGGCGACGGCGGGCGCCGTCACCAGCTGGACTTGGTGACGCCGGGCAGCTCGCCGCGCAGCGCCATCTGCCGGAAGCGCACGCGCGAGAGGCCGAAGGTGCGCAGGTGGCCGCGCGGGCGGCCGTCGGCGAGGTCGCGGTTGCGCAGGCGGACGGGGGAGGCGTCGCGCGGCTGGCGGTGCAGCTCGGCGCGGGCGGCGCGGCGCTCGTCCTCCGTCAGGTGGGGGTTCACCGAGGCGGCGCGCAGCTCGGCGCGGCGCTCGGCGTACCGGGCGACGATCTCGCGCCGCTGCGCGTCGCGGGCGATCTTGCTCTTCTTGGCCATCTCAGCGCTCCTCGCGGAAGTCGACGTGCCGGCGCAGCACCGGGTCGTACTTGCTCAGCACGAGGCGGTCGGGGGTGTTCCGGCGGTTCTTGCGCGTCACGTAGGTGAACCCGGTGCCCGCGGTCGACCGGAGCTTGATCACCGGCCGCAGGTCGGCCCGCCTGCCGCCCGCCATCAGAGCTTCTCCCCGCGGCGCAGGATCTCGGCGACCACCGCGTCGATGCCGCGGCGGTCGATGACCTTGATGCCGTCGGTCGAGACCCGCAGGCGCACGTGACGCCCGAGGGAGGGCACCCAGTACCGCTTGCGCTGGACGTTCGGGTCGAAGCGGCGGGACGTGCGGCGGTGCGAGTGCGAGACGGCGTTGCCGAACGACGGCACCTTCCCGAGCACCTGGCAGTGACGGCTCATGGACGAGAACGCTAGTTAATGATTATCGTTCGCGTCAACGCCATCCGTTCGCCCTGCTGGGAGGAGGCCCTCGTGGGCCCTGTCCGCACGCCCGTCGTCGTCCTGTCCTCGATCGACCCCGTCGAGCGCGACGCGGTCGTCCTCGGCCTGCTCGTCGACTCGCCGCGCGTCGTCGCCCTGCGCCACGACATCCACGACGACGAGGACGGCGGGAGCCTGCGCCGCGTCGTCGCCGACGCGTCGGGGGTCGTCGAGGACGAGACCGTGCCGCTCGAGCACGCCTGCCTGTCGTGCGCCGTGCGCGAGGACGCCGTCCCGACGCTCGCCCGCCTCGCCGCCGACGGCCGGTGGGACGCCATCGTGCTGGCGCTGCCCGTGAGCGCCGAGTCGCTGCCCGTCGTCCGTGCGCTCGGGTGGGCGATGCGACCCGGCGAGCCGCTGGTGCGCCTGCGTCTGGCCGACGCCGTCGCCACCGTCGACCTCGCGACGTTCGAGGACGACCTGCTCGGCGACGACCTGCTCGTCGAGCGCGGCCACGCCCTCACCGAGGACGACCGCCGCGCCGTCGGCGAGGCGCTCGCCGCCCAGGTCGCGCACGCCGACCTCGTGCTCGTCACCGGGGACCGGCGCGACCACCCCGTCGCCTCCGACCTCCTCGACCACGCCCGCGCCGCCGACGGCCGCCGCCAGGACGGGCGCTACGGCGCCGCGCTCGCGGACCTCGTCGCCCACGAGCACCGGCCCGCGACCGCCGAGCGCCGCCTCGACCCCGCCCACGTGCGGCCCGTCCCGGGCGCGCCGACCGAGCACGGCGTGTGGTCGCTCGACCTGCGCACGCCCCGGCCGTTCCACCCCGAGCGCCTCCTGCACGGCGTCCACCGCCTCGGCGACGGCCGGCTGCGCAGCCGCGGTCGGTTCTGGGTGCCCAGCCGCCCCGACACGCTCTGCGTGTGGGACGGCGCCGGCGGGCAGCTGAGCATCGGCGCCGCCGGACCGTGGGGCACGCGTCTGCCGGACACCCGGGTGGTCGTCGTCGGCACGGGCGACGAGGCTCCGGCCCTGCAGGACGCGTTCGAGGACCTCGTCCTCAGCGCCGCCGAGATGCGCGCCGGCCTCGCGCCCTGGCTGGGCAGGCCCGACGTCCTCGCCCCGTGGCTGGGGGAGCGGACCTCGGCCTGACCGCCGCCCTCGTCGGCCCGCTGCGCCCGCTCCGGCGGGCAGCGCCCCGGTGCGTCAGATCGTCCCGACGACGAGCGGTGCGTAGCCGTAGATCGCCGGCAGGACCGTCAGCCGCAGGTCGTCCGCCTGCTGCACGGCGAACGCGAGCCGGAAGCGCACCGTGCCGCCGGGCGGAACGGCGTACGCGGGACCGGACAGCTCCACCCCCTGCGCCGGGTCCCACACCTGCTCCGCCTCCACGCCGCCGGACGACGCGGTCACCGCGAACGTGCTCGCCCGGTAGGTCTTCCCGGTGCCGTTGGTGACGGCGACCTCGACGACGACCGTCGCGAGGCCGTCACCGGCGCCCGCGGCGGTCTCGGAGGGGGTGAACCGCTCCGGCTCGTCGACCTCCACGCTCAGCCCGTCGCGGTAGGTGAACGCGGCGCCGAAGGCGGTGTGGCCGGCGTCCAGCACGCCGGCGCTCGGTGCCGAGCCCGTGGCGAGGCCCGGTGCGGGGGCCAGGGCGGACCGGACGACGACCCCGACGGCCACCAGCGCGACCACGAGTCCGAGGACGGCCCACACCCGCCGGCGCCGGCTCGGACCCGCGGCGTCGTCGACGGTCCCGCCGGGCTCGGTGCGGGGGAGCGACCCCTCGGTGCGGGAGCGGGGCGTGGTCACGGCGTTGCCTCCTGGACGTGGGCGCGACCGTGCGACCGGCGTACCGGTGACGGGGGTCGCGAGACGGGCGCCGGCGGACGAGCGCGGCGCGCACGACGCCGAGGACCCGGGGCGGCAGCGCGTCCGGGGGCGACGTCGGCGACGACCGTAGCGACGCCCCGGACCCCCTAAACGTTTGCGGCCGCGCCGCTCGGACCGCCGTCTCAGGTGCCGGTCAGGCCACCAGGTCGCGGCGCCGGTAGGCGGTCAGGGCGCCGGCCGACAGCAGCGCCGCAGCGCCGGTCACCCCGAGCACGGCGGGCGCGTCGAAGGCCTCGGCGGGCGCCGCCGGGACGAGCGCGAACGGCACCGCGTCGAGCACGGCGTCCGGCAGGTCGAGCAGCCCGCCGTACAGCCCCACGACGACGCAGGCGACGACGACGACCCACACCGTCCACGTCGGCGCCCGGACCGCGTGCACGAGCGCGGCCAGCCCGGCGAACGCGGCGACCACCGGCAGGTGCACGAGCGCGGCGACGGCGAGCCGCCCGACCAGGGCCGGGTCGTCGGTCGCGACCACGGCGCCGGCGCCCACGGCCGCGCCGGACAGCACGAGCAGCACCGCGGAGGCGACGACGGCCACGGCCAGGTGGGCGCCGAGCCACGCCGGCCGCCCGACCGACGCGGCGAGCACGGTCGACGTCCGCCCGTGCGCCTCCTCCCGTCCCGCGCGCAGCACGGACACGACCGCGAAGACCGTCACGGCCATGGCGAGGAAGCCGACGAACGCCGAGAGCATGCCGAGCACGACGTCGTCCCCGGTGGCGCCGAACGCGGCGGCGAGCGCCGGGTCCGCGGCGATGCTGTCGAGGACGCCCTCGACGAGGGACCCCGTGAGCACCGCCATCACCGCGAGCCCCGCGGCCCAGCCCACGACGGCGCCGCGCTCGAGCCGCGCCACCAGCGCGAACGGGGAGCGCAGGAACGGGGACGCGGCCGCGCGCCCGCTCCGCTCGGGCAGCAGGCCGGCACCCACGTCCCGCTGCCGCCCGAGCCCGAGCGCGACGGCGACGAGCACCCCGGCCAGCACGACCACGAGCAGCAGCGGCCACCACCGCAGGTCGACGAACGCGCGCATCTGCTGCACCCACCCGATGGGCGACGCCCACGACAGCGCGCTGCCGCCGGCCTGCCGCACGTCCCCGACGCCGCGCACGACGAACGCCAGCCCGACGACGGCGGCGGCGAGACCGTTCGCGGCCCGCGCGCGCCACGTCAGCTGCGCGGTGACGGCCGCGAGCGCGGCCCCGACCAGGCCCACGGCTCCCACGCCTGCGCCCACCGCGAGCGAGCCGGCCAGCGGCAGGCCCGCCACCAGGAGCGCCAGGGCCAGGGCGAGCGCGACGGCGGCGTCGGCCAGGACCGCGAGCACCAGCGCGGACACGAGTGGAGCGCGCCGGCCTACCGCCCCCGCGAGGACCAGGTCGAGCCGGCCGTGCTCCTCCTCCGCCCGCGTGTGCCGCACCACGAGGAACGACGACATCAGCGCGACGGCCACCGCCAGCATGCCGAGGAGCTCGTTCGCGACCATCGGGCCGATCCAGTAGTCGTCGAGCCCGTAGCCCGGGCCGCTGAGCAGCGCACCGGAGGGCTCGCGCATGATCGCGGCGCGGCCCTGGCGCGCGGCGGCGTCCGGGTAGGCCTGCTGGAGGGCCGCCGCGAAGGTCGCGAGCAGGCCGGCGAGCACGGCGACCCACACGGCGAGACGCACGCGCTCGCGGCGCAGGCCGACGCGCACGAGGGTGCCCGTGCCGGCCAGCGGCCGCGGGTCGGGCGCGACGACGGGCGTGCGCGCCTGCGTCACGGCGGTCATCGCGCCGCCCCCGCGTACTGCTGCACGAACAGCTCCTCGAGCGACGGCGGGGTCGCGACGAGCCCGCGGGCGCCGTCGGCGGCGAGCCGCGCGAGCAGCGCCGGGAGCGCGTCGTCGTCGACGGACAGCTGGACGCGCTCGCCGTCGCGGCGCACGTCGTGGACGCCGGGGAGCGCGGCGAGGGCGGCGGTGTCCGCCGCGGTCGTGGCGCTGACGCTCGTGCGGTGCAGCGCCCGCAGGTCCGCGAGCGAGCCGGTCAGCACCGTGCGGCCGTCCCGGACGATCGTGACGCGCTCGCACAGGCGCTCCACCTCGGCGAGCACGTGGCTCGACAGCAGCACCGTGCGGCCCTCCGCCGCCGCCTCGGCCACGCACTCCTGGAACACGAGCTCCATGAGCGGGTCCAGCCCGGACGTGGGCTCGTCGAGCACGAGCAGCTCCGCCTCGCTGGCCAGCGCGGCGACGAGCGCGACCTTCTGCCGGTTGCCCTTCGAGTAGGTGCGCGCCCTGCGGGTCGGGTCGAGCGCGAACCGCTCCAGCAGCTCGTCGCGGCGGCGGCGGTCGTGCCGGCCGTGCAGCCGCAGCAGCAGGTCGACCGTCTCCCCGCCGGTGAGCTGCGGCCACAGCGTCACGTCCCCGGGGACGTAAGCCGTGCGCCGGTGCAGGGCGACGGCGTCGGCCCACGGGTCCGCGCCGAGCACCCGGGCGGTGCCGCCGTCAGCGCGGATCAGCCCGAGCAGGACCCGCAGCGTGGTGGTCTTGCCGGCGCCGTTCGGGCCCAGGAACCCGTGCACCTCGCCGGCCTCGACGCTCAGGTCGAGGTGGTCGAGCGCGCGGACGGCGCCGAAGGACTTGGTCAGGTCGTGCACGTCGACGACGGGCATGGCGGTCTTCTCTCAGGACGACGGGGTGGGGTCGGGGTCGGGTGTGCCCCCGGGCGGGTCCGTCACGTACATGAGGTAGGCGTCGAGCATCCGCCGGTCGGTCATGAGGCCCTCGGTGTAGAGCTCGAGGGCGGGCAGCGCGACGGCGTCCATGTGGGCGCGCAGACGGGCGCCGAGCTGCGCGGGGTCGTCCACCGGCTCGAGCGTGAGCGCGACGAGCAGGCCGCCCATCGCCTGCTGCGCGAGGAACCGGGCACGGGCGTGCTCGTCGCGGCTGGGACGCACGGTGCCGGCGGCCACGCCTGCGTGCAGGTACTCCTCGGCGTCGGCGACGAAGGCGTCGAAGAACGTGCGCGCGAGCTCCCCGCCGTGCTGCACGCTGCGCAGGACGTAGGCGACCAGCGGGGCGAACGACTCGACCTGCGCCAGGTCGACGAGCAGGTGGTCGGGGCCCGAGGGGCCGACGGCGCCCTCCTTGTGCGAGGCGATCGTCGCGAGCACGTGCGCGTCGCACTCGGCGCGCAGCCGGTCCTTCGAGCCGAAGTGGTGCAGCACGAGCGGCGCGCTCACACCGGCCTCCTGGGCGATGGCGCGCAGGCTCACGCCGAACCCGTCCCGGCCGAAGCGCGCCACCGCCGCGTCGCGTATCCGGGCGCGCGCCGTGAGGTCGTCGCGAGGGTCGGTGGCTGACCGCATGTTCAGCACACTAACCGGGCGTTCAGTCGTGCGGCAAGAGGGTCCCCCCGCGTTTGCTCAGGTGCGCCTCAGCCTGCGGTGCCGGCGCTGCCCCGACCGTCAGCGAGGGGGCACGCGGGCGTCAGCTCCCCGACTCGCGCGCCTTCCGCGACCGCCGGTCGTTCTCCTTGCCGATCGCCTCGACGAGCTCGTCCTTCGTCATCTTCGAGCGCCCGCTGATCTCGAGCCGCGAGGCCACGTCGTACAGGTGCTTCTTGCTGGCGTTCGCGTCCACGCCGCCGGCCGTCGGGGCGTCGCCGTCGGGCCCGCCGCCCTCGGCGCGCCGGTCGGAGGGCCCGTTCTCCTCCTTCGGCTCCCAGTGGTCGCCGACCTTCTCGTGCGTGTGCTTGAGCGCCGCGAACGCGGCCCGCGCGGCGCGCTGCTCGTCACCGTCGTACGACTCCATCGCGGAGTCGTACGTCTTCGCGAACGTGCGCTGCGCCTTCTCGTCCGAGCGCTGCAGCGTCGAGGGGATCTCGTCCTGCTTCGCCTTCCCCGAGCGTGCGGTCTTCGGCATGGTCGCCTCCTGGGGTCGCACCGACCCGACGATCGTCCCGCCGCACCCGTGCCCGCGCACCCCGGACATACGTCAGGGCCAGGTCGGACGACGTCCTGACCTGGCCCTGGAGGGAGCGGGTGACGGGAATCGAACCCGCGCTGTCAGCTTGGGAAGCTGAAGTTCTACCATTGAACTACACCCGCGCGACGGCCCCGAGGGGACGTGCGCCGATGATCCTACCCAATCCGCGGCGGCCCTCGCGACGCGCGTGGCAGGCTCGGTGTGTGCCCGCCGTCCTGCGTCCGTACCACCCGTCCGACCAGCCCGGCCTGTACCGCGTCTGCCTGCGCACGGGCGACGCCGGCGGCGACGCGACGCACCTCTACCGCGACCCGGACCTGCTCGGCCACCTCTACGCCGGTCCCTACCCTCTGGCGGACCCGGGGCTCACGTTCGTCGTGACGGACGAGCAGGGCGTCGGCGGGTACGTGGTGGCCACGGCCGACACCGCCGGGTTCGACGCGTGGACCGAGGCGCACTGGTGGCCGGGCCTGCGCGAGCGCTACCCCGAGCGGCCGGACCCGCGCGACGGCACCGAGGACCACGTGCTCGTCGGCCAGATCCACCGCCGGGAGCCGGCGGACCCGCCGCCCGGGTTCCCCGCGCACCTGCACATCGACCTGCTGCCGCACCTGCAGGGGCAGGGCTGGGGGAGGCGGCTCGTCGGCACGCTCGCGGACGCGCTGCGCGAGCGCGGCGTGCCCGGGCTGCACCTGGGCGTGGCGGCGCGCAACACCGGGGCGATCGCGTTCTACGAGCGCCTCGGGATGCGGGTGGACCGGTCGCACCCGTGGGGGCACCGGATGGTGCTGCCGCTCGGCTGAGCCGGCCGGGGCCTCAGAGCCCCGTGCGCTGCCACGCCGCCGCGACGCCCTCCTGCCGGAAGCCGAGCGCGACGTTGATCGCGAGCATGTGGTCGTTCTCCTGCGCGTTCCACGTGTGGATGCGCCGCTCGCCGGGCCGCCACGCGGTGAAGGCGTCGAGGTTGACGGCCTTGACGAGCATCCCGAGCCGGTGGCCGCGGTGCTCGCGCAGCACGAGCGTGTCCTGCTGGAACGCGAACGGCACGTCCGGCTCCGGCACCTGCAGCCAGGTGAACGCCGCGAGGCGGCCGGTGGGTACGTGCTCGGCGGCCGTGAGCAGCACGTGCTGGTGCCGGCTGCGGGTGCGCGCGATCGACGCGCGGACCCGGTCGGCGTCCCACCGGTCCTCCTCGATCGCGAGCCCGCCGAGCGGGACGTCCGTGCTCATGCCGGTGAACAGCACGGCCAGGTCGTCGTACCACTGCGCGGGGACGTCGTCCCGCCAGGTGTGGGTGCGGTACTCCTCGCCGGCTGCGGCGCGGGCGTCGGCCAGCAGGTCCGCGCGGGCCCCGGGGTCGCCCGGCAGGTGCAGCACCGAGTACCGCTCGACCTGCTCCAGGGCGTACCCGTGGCGCCGTGCGAAGCGCACGGGGCGGGCGTCGGCGGGGGCGCGGCCCGTGCCGGTCGGGGCTGTCAGCGCACCCGGGCCGGGCTCCGGCTCCGGGCTGTGGGAGGTGTACGTCGTGACCGTGGTGCGTCCGGCGGCCCGGGCGTGGTCCTCCACCGCGCGCAGGAGCGCGGTGCCGGCCCCGGCGCCCTCGTGCCCCGGCAGCACCTCCACCTCGACCTCCGCGAGGTGCGTGTTCGCGGCGAGCGGCAGGTGCACGAGCCCGTAGCCGACGACGTCCTCGGCCGTGGGGGTCGTGGCCGCGTCGCCGCGGACCGCGACCCAGACCGCCGACTCGCGGTACGGCGTCGTCCGCAGTGTCGGGAGCAGCACGGGCGTCGGCATGTGCAGGTCCGGCCAGCCCCACGTGGCGAGCTCCACGCGACGGCTCACCTCCGCCATCCCGGCGTAGGCCCAGGCGTCGGGCTCGTCCGCGGAGGCGGGGACGGGCGGCGCGGGCAGGACGCGCCAGGAGTGGGGGACGACGTCGGGGATGGTGCTCATGCGGCTCACTGTGGCGTGCGGGCCTCGTGCGGCCCACCGCATTTTCGCTGCTCGTGCCGTCCGGAACGGCCGACATGTCGGAGTTCTTCACCCCCGGGTCCCTCGGACGAGTGTCCAGGGCGCGCGTGCGGCACCGGAGGATGGAGAGCCCGCCCGGCAGCCGCTCGGTGCGCTCGCCCTGACGAAGGACATCCGTGCCGAGATCCTCCCGCCTGGCCACCGCCGTGGTCGCCGCGACGCTCCTGGCGGCTCCCGTCGCCGCTGCCGCACCCGCCGGTGCCGCCGTGAGCCCCTACGGCTCGTGCGCCGACGTGGCGGCCGCGCTGCCCGACGCCGTCGACGGCACGTACACCCTCACCGTGCAGGGCCGGACGTTCGACGTGCACTGCGCGGACCTCGCCTCCGCCCCCGTGGAGTACCTGACCCTGCCCGCCGGCGACGCGACGAACGTCGGGCAGACCGTCGCGGACTGGGAGAACTTCCCCGGCGAGACGATCACGACCCGGTACGCGCGCCTGCGGCTGACGCTCCCCACGTCCGCCGGCGAGCCGGCCACGGTCGACGCGACGGACCGGCGGTTCGCCACGAGCACCGGCAGGATCGGCGAGAGCACGGCCGCGGACTGGGCCACCGGCAGCGCCTGCAACTACCCCTGGGGATCGCTCCAGTACGGCCAGGGCAGCGCGGACCTGCGCGGCACCCCGTTCGGTGTCGACGCGCGCTCCTTCGCCGTCAGCGGGTGGATGCAGGACGGCACCGTCACCCAGCCGAGCCCTCAGCGCGTCGTCACGCGCGGGAACGGCTGGTGCGGCGGTGCGGGCCCGACGACGCCGACCGCCGTCCCGCTGACGTGGGCCGCGCCCGAGGTCACGACCGATCCGGTCGACACCGCGGTCGCCTCGGGCGCCGACGCGACGTTCACCGTCGCCGTGCGCGGCCTCGTCCCGGTCACCGTCCGGTGGGAGGTCTCGGACGACGCGGACGCGCCGTGGGACGTCGTCCCGGACGCCACGGGGACGACCCTGACGCTGCCCGCGGTGACGACGGCGCAGGACGGCCGGCGGTTCCGCGCGGTGCTGACCAGCACCGCCGGCACGGTCACGTCCGCCGCGGCCACGCTGACCGTCGGCCCCGGCGCTCCGGTCGTGACGGGTGCACCCGCCGACGTGTCGGTGGCGTCCGGCGGCGACGCGGTCTTCACGGTCGGCGCGGGCGGCGACCCCGCGCCGGGCGTGCGGTGGCAGGTCTCCGCGGACGGTGGTGCGAGCTGGGCGGACCTCGACGGCGAGGACGGCACCACCCTCACGCTCGCCGGTGTCACGACCGCCGCGGACGGCCTGCTCGTGCGCGCCGTGCTGACGAGCGCCGGCGGCTCGGTGGAGACCGGTCCCGCGACGCTCTCCGTCGCGCCGGCGCTGCCCACGGTGGCCGCGCCCGTCGACGTCCGCGTCGACGAGGGCGGGCGGGCGGTCTTCGCCGTCGACGTGGCCGGCGACCCCGAGCCGGCGGTGCGGTGGCAGCGGTCCGCGGACGACGGCGCCACCTGGCAGGACGTCGCAGGAGCGGTCACGGACGTCCTCGTGCTCGACCCCGTCGGGCCGGCGGACGACGACGCGCTCGTCCGCGCCGTGGCCACGAACGCGGCCGGCTCCGTCGTGAGCGCCCCCGCACGGCTCGAGGTCGTCGCGGCACCCGCGCCGGTCACGACCCCGACGCCCGTCGCGGTCGCGTCGCCGGCCCCGGCGCCGGGCGAGACCGCCGCACCGGCCACGGGGGCCGCCGGCGCCCTCGACGGGACGCTCGCGGCCACCGGTGCGACGGCTCCCTGGTTCGTCGTCCTGGCGGGTGCGCTGCTGCTCGTCGTCGCCGGGACCGCCGTCGCCGCACGGGCGACCCGCCTCGACTGACGCCTTCACGGGCACGGGGCCCGGGCGCGTGCCCGGGCCCCGTCCCCGTGGTGGTGCCTGCGGTCAGCCGCGGACGGTGATCGTGAACGCGCCCGTGCGCTCCTCGCCGGGCTCGAGCTCGAACACACCCGTGCCGGGCACGCCGGCCTCGTGCAGGGTGAAGCCGTCGTTGACGTTCGTCGCGGGCTCGACGGCGAAGTAGCAGCGCCGGCGGGGTGCGTAGAGCACGAGGTGCTCGTACACCGGGTCCATGCCGATCTCCACGACCACGTCGTCGTCGGGGTACTCCAGCCGCACGGGCGCGCCGGGCGCCAGCCCGGTGAGCACGTCGTCGACGAAGGTGCTCCCGAGCAGGCGGGGCGTGCGGTAGTCCGCGCGCGGCGGGACGTCGCCCGCGGGGCCCGTCGCCATCGCGGCCGACAGCCGGTAGCCCGCCGACGCGGGGACGTGCACCACGGGCCCCGGCACCAGGGGGTACTCGGCGGCCGGCGCGCCGACGGGCAGGAGTGCGCGCCGCAGGTACGGGTGGTGGCCGAAGCCCGCGGGGAACGGCTCGGTGTCGACGTTGCGCACGGTGGTCGTCACCGTGAGCGTCGGCCCGTGCAGCGCGTACGTCACCGACGCCGCGAACCGCCACGGGAAGTTGACGCCCACGAGCTCGGACGAGTCCAGCCGCAGCGCCACGGCGCCGTCGGTGCGGCCGACGACGTCCCACGCGGCGTACCGCGACGCACCGTGGATCGCGGTGCCGTCCGCCGCGTTGCGCTGCAGCTGCCACCGCCGCCCCCGGAACGGCAGCACCCCGTCGCGCACCCGGTTCGACCACGGCACCATCGGGAAGCTCGCGGTCCTCTCCGGGTCACCGAGGTGCGTGCGCCGGGTGGGGCGCAGCAGGTCCTTCCAGACGCCGTCCGACGTGCGCACCCGCCCCGCCGCGAGGCACGCGCCCGTCGCGGGCAGCACGTCGAGCTCCCACACGTCGCTGCGCACCGTGACGACCCGGGGGTCCGCCGGGACGAGCGGGGACGGCACCCCGCCCGCCCGCGGCTGCAGGCGGACGAGGGGTGCGTCGAGCGTCTCGATCGCTTCGATCAGCGTCATGGCGGTGCCCCCGGGCGGCGTGACGGTCGGTTCGGACCGCGTCAGAGCGTGACCTCGACGCGGACGGTGCTGCCGGCGGGGGCGTACGGCACGAGGTTGCCGTCGACGGGTGCGCCGTCGACCACGAGCCGCCCGCGCGAGCCGCGCGCACCGGAGTTCGTCACCGCGATCTCGTACGTCGCCCCGCGGGCGACGCGCGTGACCGTGAACGACGGGACGTCCGGGCCGATCTGGGGGTCGACGACCAGGCCCTCGTAGTCCGGGCGCACGCCCAGCAGGTGCTGCGACACCGCGACGAAGTTCCACGCCGCCGTGCCGGTCAGCCAGGAGTTCTTCGCCTCGCCGGCGCGGGGCGCCTCCTTGCCCGCGATCATCTGCGCGTACACGTACGGCTCGAGCCGGTGCACGTCGCTGATCTCCTCGCGGTACGCGGGGGTGATGCGCCGGTAGTAGTCGAAGGCGCGGTCGCCGCGGCCGAGCACCGTCTCGGCGATGATCACCCACGGGTTGTTGTGGCAGAAGATGCCGCCGTTCTCCTTGTACCCCGGCGGGTACGTGGAGACCTCGCCCAGCTCGAGCTGGTACGTCGTGTACGCGGGGTACTGCAGCACCAGGCCGTGCGGCGTGCCGAGCATCTCCCCGACCGCGTCGAGGGCCTGCACCGCGGGGGCGTCCGCGTCGTCCGGGCCGTCGCCCACGCCGATGCCCGCCATGACGGCGAAGCCCTGCGGCTCGATCCAGATCTTGCCCTCGGGCTTCGCGTCGGTCCCGACGGGGTTGCCGAAGTAGTCGTACGCGCGCAGGAACCAGCGGCCGTCCCAGCCGTGGTCGAGCACGGCCTGACGGACCTCCTCGACGACCTTGCGCGCCTGGGACGCGACCTCGCCGAGTCCCCGCCGCTCGGCCAGCTCCGCGTACTCGGCGCCGTACAGCACGAACTGCGCGGCGATGAAGACCGACTCGGCGACGCCGCCGCCCTTGTTCTCGGTGGTCTGGAACGACTCGCCGGGCTCGGTGGAGAAGCAGTTGAGGTTCAGGCAGTCGTTCCAGTCGGCGCGGCCGATGAGGGGCAGGCCGTGCGGGCCGCGGTGGTTGACCGTGAACTCGAAGGAGCGCGTGAGGTGCTCGAACAGCGGCACCTCCGACCCCGGCTCGTTGTCGAACGGCACGGGCTCGTCGAGGATCGACCAGTCGCCCGTCTCCTTGACGTAGGCCGCGGTGCCGGCGATGAGCCACAGCGGGTCGTCGTTGAAGCCGGACCCGATGTCGTTGTTCCCGCGCTTCGTCAGCGGCTGGTACTGGTGGTACGCGGAGCCGTCCGGGAACTGCGTCGACGCGATGTCGATGATGCGCTCGCGCGCCCGCTCCGGGACCAGGTGGACGAAGCCGAGCAGGTCCTGGTTGGAGTCGCGGAAGCCCATGCCGCGGCCGATGCCGGTCTCGAAGAACGACGCCGAGCGCGACATGTTGAACGTGACCATGCACTGGTACTGGTTCCAGATGTTGACCATCCGGTCGAGCTTCTCGTCGGTGGAGCGCACCGAGTACGTCGAGAGCAGGTCGGTCCAGTAGGTGCGCAGCGCGTCGAACGCGGCGTCGGTCTGCTCGCTCGTCGCGAAGCGGCCCAGCAGCGCGTGCGCGCGCTCCTTGTTGACGACCTGGTGGGCGTCGTCCGCCCACTTCTCGTCCTGCGGGTTCTCGAGGTACCCGAGCACGTAGACGAGCTCGCGGGACTCGCCCGGGGCGAGCGTGACGTGCACGGAGTGCGAGCCGATCGGGTACCAGCCCGACGCGACCGAGTCCGCCGAGGCCCCGGCGCGGGGCACGGCGGCCTCGCCCAGCCCGTTGTACGCGCCGACGAACGTGTCGCGGTCCGTGTCGAAGCCGTCGGCGCGGGTGTTCACGCCGAAGACGGCGTAGTGGTCGCGGCGCTCGCGGTACTCGGTCTTGTGGTAGATCGCCGACCCGTGCGGGCCGTCCTGCTCGACCTCGACCTCGCCGATCGAGAGGTTGCGCTGGTAGTTCGTCTGGTCGTCCTGGGCGTTCCACAGGCAGAACTCGACGAACGAGAAGAGCGTGACGGTCTTCTCCGCGTCGGAGGTGTTGGTGACGGTGACCTTCTGCACCTCGGCGTCCTCGCCGAGCGGCACGAAGAACAGCGTCGAGACCCGCAGGCCGCCGCGCTCACCGGTGATGCGCGAGTAGCCCAGGCCGTGCCGCGTCTCGAAGTGGTCGAGCTCGGCCTTCACCGGCAGCCACGACGGGGTCCACACGTCGCCCTCGTCGTGCACGTACAGGTAGCGGCCGCCCGCGTCCGCGGGGATGTTGTTGTAGCGGTACCGCGTGAGGCGGCGCATCTTCGCGTCGCGGTAGAACGAGTACCCGCCGGCCTGGTGGGAGAGCAGCGAGAAGAACCGCTCCGACCCGAGGTAGTTGATCCAGGGGTAGGGCGTGTGCGGCGTCGTGATGACGTACTCGCGGGCCTCGTCGTCGAAGTGGCCGAAACGCATGTCATGCCTCTCGCGTGCGCCGTCGCACGTGGCCGTCGGCACGGGTCGGCACCGAGCGGTGCGGCCCAGGTCAGCGGCCCTGCTCGGGTACCTGGTCGTGATGTCTCTGCTGGTGCGGCGTGGTGCGCGAGAGCGCTCCCACGCCTGTCGACCGACAGCATAGCCGCCGGTGCCCCGGCCCGGAACGGGTCGGCAGGTTTCACCGCGGCGGCACGGCGCCGGGCGTCGGGGACCCCGCGCCGCCGCGACGCGCGAGCCCCGACCGGCGAGCGGGCGCGCTGTCGGCGTGACCAGCGGAAACGGACGTTCCCGACGGATCGGGAGAGGCCGGGCACGGCCGGTGTGAAGTCCGGTGTGAAAAGGCCGCCGCCCGTCGGGGAGGCGCTCTCCGCACCCCGAGCATCGGACGAGCGCCCGTCCACCGGACCCACGAGCCGTCCGGCCCGCCCCTGCCGTCGCAGCACCGCGGGGAGAGGGCGCGCCCACCCGAACCTGGAGGACCACGTGCCCAAGAGGCTGCCCGCGTCACACCCGCGGACGACCACCGCACGCCCGAGCGGGGCCGCGCGCGCCGCCCGTTCCGGCGCCGCGACCCTGACGACCCTCGGCCTCGCGCTCGCGAGCGTCGTCGCGCTGCCCGCCGCGGCTCTCGCCGCTCCGGCCCCGGCCGCACCGACCCGTACGTTCCAGGTCGGCGACACCGTCGCCGGCACCGTGCCGGACGGCGTCTGCGCCGTCACGGCCACCGTCGTCGGCGGCGCAGGCGGCCGCGGCGCGGCCGGTGCGAACGGCATGGGGTCCAACGGCGCCGCGGCGAGCATCACGGCGACGTTCGACGTCCTGCCCGGCACGTCCTTCAGCGGCGTCGTGGGCGGCGGCGGCGGTGTGTACGTCGGCCGGGTCGGCGGCGTCGGCGGCACGAACGGCGGCGGCGCCGGCGGCACCGCCGTCACCCAGCACGGCGGTGCCGGCGGTGGTGGCTACAGCGTGCTGCACCTCGGCGACGCCACGGCGCCCGCGGTGCTCGCCGGCGGCGGTGGCGGCAGCGGCGGCGGCCACTCCGTCACCACGGACGGCTTCGGCGGCGACGCCGGCCTGCCCACCGGCCCCGGCACGGTCGCCGCGGGCGAGGCCGGCACGGCCGGGTACGAGGGCGCGGGCGTCGTCGTCGGCGGTGGCGCCGGCGGCGGGGCGGACGCCCCCGGCGCGGGCGGCGTGCACAGCACGGACACCAGCCTGAACGGCCTGCCCGGCCAGGGCGGCACGGGTGGCGCGGGCGCGCCCGACCCGAACTACGACGCCGGCGGTGGCGGCGGTGGCGGCCTGTACGGCGGTGGCGGCGGCGCCTCGACCGTCCTGAAGAACGGCGACAACGGCATCGACACCGTCGCGGGCGGCGGCGGTGGCGGCGGTTCCAGCACCGTCGCGGCCGGTGCGCGCGACGTCGCCGCGACGCCCGTCGGGCGCCAGACCGGCACGGGTGCCGGCGCGAACGGCTCCATCACGCTCGACTGGGTGGAGTGCGCCTACGACCTCGCCGTCACCAAGCAGGTGGCGGTCGAGGACGCCCCCGCCGGAACGGCGGTCGCGCCCGTCGGCTCGACGCTCGTGTGGACCGTGACGGTCCGGAACGCGGGCCCGGCGGCGATGACGCGCGGCGACGTCGTCACGCTCACCGACACGGTCCCCGGGGCCGGTCCGACCACCATCCGCTCCGTCACGGTCGACGGGGGCACGAACGACGCGCTCGAGCGCGGCCCGGTCACGTGCGACGCGGCCGTGGGCGACGCCATGCCGGCCGCCCTGGTCTGCGCGCGGCCCTTCGCGCCGGTCGGCGGCGACGAGGACGGCGTGCGCGGCCTCGACGTCGGCGAGACGCTCACCGTCGTCTACGAGCAGGACGTCACGGACGCGCCGAACACGGTCCTCACCAACACCGCGTCGGTGACCGACCGCGGCCCGGACGCGAACGACTCCGCGACCGCCACCGTCACCGTGGTCGGCCCGCCGCTCGCGCAGGACGACGCCGACCTCGAGAACACCATCGGCAGCGTCGTGCGCGTCCCCGTGCTCGACAACGACACCGCCGTGAGCGGGGCCCTCGTGCCGTCGTCCGTCGTCCTGTGGGACGCGGCGGCCGGTCGGTCCGCCGGCACGGAGCTGGTCGTCGAGGGCGAGGGCACGTGGCGCGTCGACACGGCGACCGGGGCCCTGACCTTCACGCCGGAGGACGGCTTCCTCGTCGACCCGGCGCCCGTCGCGTACCGCGTCACCGACGAGAACGGCCTCACCGCCACGGCGACCGTCACGGTGGGCTACGTGCCCGAGGCCGTCGCGGACGAGGACCTCGGCAACGCCATCGGTGACGTCGTCACGGTCGACGTGCTGGCGAACGACCGCGGCGACCTGGACCCCGCGTCCGTCGTCCTGGTGCGCGGCACCGAGCGCGTGAGCGAGCTCGTCGTCGAGGGCGAGGGCCGCTGGACGGTCGACCCGCGCACCGGCGCCGTGACGTTCACGCCGGAGCCCGGCTTCCTCACCGACCCCGCCCCCGTGGTCTACGAGGTCACCGACAGCACCGGCGACACCGTCTCCGCGACCGCCACCGTCGGCTACGTGCCGGACGCGACGGACGACGTCGACCTGGCCAACACCATCGGCGACACCGTGACGGTCGACGTCCTGGTGAACGACGCGGGCGACATGGACCCGACGTCGGTCGTCCTGGTGGACGGGACCGACCGCGTCACGACCCTCGTGGTCGAGGGCGAGGGCACGTGGACCGTCGACGCCGCCACGGGCGCGGTCACCTTCACGCCCGAGGACGGGTTCACGGGAAACCCCGCGCCGGTCACCTACGAGGTCACGGACACCACGGGCGACACCGTCGCCGCGACCGTCACGGTCACGTACCAGCCGGTCGCCGACACCGACGCGAGCCGGGGCAACGAGCTCGGCAGCCCCGTGACCGTCGACGTCCTGCCGAACGACGCGGGCGCCCTGCTCGCCTCGACCCTGCGGCTCGTCGACCCCGTCACCGGGGAGCGCGTCACCACGCTGCGCGTGGCCGGCGAGGGCGTCTGGACGGTCGACACGACCGCCGGCACGGCGACGTTCACGCCCGAGGACGGCTTCTGGGGCAACCCGACGCCGGTGCGGTACGAGGCGCAGGACGCCGCGGGCGGCACCGCCGGCGCGGACGTCGTCGTGACGTACCTGCCGCGCGCGCTCGACGACGTGCGCGAGGGCGTGGCGGCCGGCACCCCGGCGACGGTCGACGTCGTCGGCAACGACCGCGGCGAGCTCGACCCGACCACGGTCCGGCTGCTCGACCCGTCCGGCGCCGAGGTGCTGACGCTGACGGTGCCCGGCGAGGGCACGTGGACCGTCGACCCCGCCACGGGGGTGCTGACCTTCACGCCCGCCGCGGGCTTCACCGGTGACCCGTCGCCGGTGCGGTACCGGGTGCTCGACGTCGAGGGGAACGCGACGGAGGCCTCGGCCCGCGTCACCTACCTCCCGGCGGCGGTGACGCCGACGCCGACGCCGACGCCGACGGCCACGCCGGCCGCCCCGGCGGCGACGTCCCCGCTGGCCGCGACCGGCGGGGCGGGCCTCGGGCTCGCGGCCCTCGCCGCGCTGCTCGTGCTCGGCGGCACCGGGGCCCTGGTGCTGCGGCGACGGGGTGCCGAGGGCTGACGCCCTGACCGCGTGAGGGACGAGGGCCCGGTGTCGAGCAGCGGCACCGGGCCCTCGTGCGCGTGCGGCCCTCGTGCGCGTGGCCGGCGTGCGCGTGGCCGGCGTGCGTGCGCGGCCGGCGTGCGTGCGGGGCCGGGCCGGCGCTCAGGCGCCGGGGACCGTCTCGTCCGCCTCCAGCAGCCCGTGCGCACGTGCCGACGCCAGCGCCGACGCCCGGGACGTCGCACCGAGCTTGCGGTAGAGCGTGCGCAGCTGCGACTTCACCGTGTGCGGGCTGACCACGAGCTCGGCCGCGATCTCGGACGTCGACCCGGAGCGCGTCAGCGCGCGCAGCACGACCGCCTCGCGCGGTGTGAGCTCCGGGGCGGCGGCGACGTCGGGCAGGACCGCCGGGACGTCGGCGGCGAGCAGGTCGGCGTCGGGCAGGCCGCGCGCGACGGCGAGGGCCCGCAGCCGGGCGCGGTGCCCCGCCGGCAGGAGCACGAGCGGCAGGCGCAGGCGGTGGACCCGCAGCAGCGCCAGGGCGCGTGCGAGGGCGGGCACGGCCTGCGTCTGGCGGCCGTCGGCCGCGAGCGCGGCGGCCTCGAGCAGCGCCTGCTCGGCCTGCGTCCGCGGCGGCAGTCCGGGTACGGCGGAGCCCGCGAGCGACGCGACCGCCTGCGCGGGCCGGCCCGCCACGAGCTCCGCACGGGCCCGGGCGATCGTCAGCGCCGGTCCGGGGCGTGCGTCGGGCAGGGCCGCCGCCGCCGCGAGCGGGCGGCCCGCGGCGGTGACGAGCAGCGCGTGCGTCGCGTCCAGCAGGGCGGCCGTCGCGCGGTGCGTCGACTGCCGGCGCGCGTGGGCGCGGCGGGTGCTGGCGAGCCGCTCGATCGCCGTCTCGGCACCGGAGGTCAGCAGGTCGACGTGCGCCTGCACGTGCGCGAGCAGCGGCCAGTGCTCGATCGTCTCCCGGTGCGGCGCGAGCCGGTCGAGGTGCGCCTGCGCCCGGGCCGGGTCGAGCGCCTCGAGCGCGAGCACCGCCTCCGCGACCTGGTGCAGGGCGCCGGTGTACCCGTCGACGGACCCCTCCGGCCAGCGGCGGCCGCGCACGTCCGCGGCGTACCCCTCCGCCGCCTCGAGCGAGCCGCTGAGCGCGTGCAGCCCGGCCAGCAGGGACAGCGCCCCGAGGCGCCCGAGGTCGTGGCGCGCCTCGGCGAGGGCGCGCTCGCCCGCGGCTGCGGCGTCGTCCGGGCGGCCGTCGTAGAGGTAGGCGAGCCCGGTGTGCAGGTAGGCGGGGTTGAGCAGGTCCTCGACCTCCGACCGGTCCGCGGGCGCGAGGTCCTCGAGCAGGGCCAGCAGGTCGTCCCCGGCGTGCGCGGCGGCGCCGGCCCGACCCGTCACGCGCAGCGCGACGGTCTCGATCAGCCGCATCGCGACCCGGTCCGGCGCGGACGCCCGGTGGCGCTGCGCCCGCGCCGTCGCCGTCGCGAGGCCGAACAGGGCGACGGCGACCGCCCGCGACCGGCGGTCGGCGTTGTGGCCGAGGGCGAGCAGGAACAGGATCACCGGGTGCCGCCGCAGCCGCACGAGCCCCAGGGGGGCGACCGTGCGGCGCACCGTGCCCGCGTGCTCCGACAGGAACCCCCGCCAGTGGTGCCGCAGCACCGCCGTCACGAGGTCGAGGTCGTCGGCGTCGACTGCCGCCTCCACCGCCTCCACGGGGCGGCCGTGCGCGTCGGCCCACACGGCGACCGCGCGGCGCAGGGCACGGAACCGGGCCGGGTCCTCCCGGCGCAGCCGCGCGCGCAGCGCCTGCCGCACGACCGACGTGTACGCCAGCGCCCGCTCGCCGCGGACGTGCGTCCACGTCCCCAGGCCGAGGCGGGCCACGTGGTCGAGCAGGGCGTCCGCGTCCTGCGCGCCGGAGAGCGTGCGGGCCAGGTCGGGCGGGAGGACGTCGGCCGTCACGGTGGCCGCGGCGAACGCGCGCACAGGGGCGTCGAGCGCGTCCACGGCCGCCGCCACGAGCTGCTCGAGCGCCTGGCGCGGGTCCACGTCGCCGCCCGCCTCCCGCTCCAGCAGCACGGCGCGGACCGCGAGCGGTGAGCCGTCGGTCGCGCGGTGCACGGCGGCGGCGTCGGGCTCCGGGACGCCCAGCACCCGTGCCGTCTCCTGCGGGGTCAGCGCGAGCGCGGCCCCGTCGAGCACCTCCGAGTCGAGCACGAGCCGCACCCGCGCGGACTCGAACGCCGTGACGGACCGGCAGGCCACCACGAGCCGCACGGTCGGCACGGCGGTGACGACGTGCACGAGGTCCTCGACCACGTCGTCGTCCAGGCGGTCCGCGTCGTCGACGACGAGCGTCGCGGACCCGAGCCCCGCGAACGCGCGCGTGAGGAAGGCCCGCAGGTCGACGACCTCGGCGAGGGACCCGTCGCCGTCGGCGAGCGGACCGTCCGGCGGCCCCAGCCCGGCGTCGGAGACGAGCGCCGCGACCTGCCCCCAGAACGCGAGCCGCCCCGGTGACGGCGCCGTCACCGACACCCAGACCCCGCGCAGGGCGGGGTCCCCGGACGCCCGGGCCCACTCGGCCAGCAGCACGGTCTTGCCCCCGCCGGCCGGGGCGCGGACGACGGTCAGCGGCGCGCGCCGGTCGAGCGCGGCGACGAGCCGCGGGCGGGGGACGGCCCACGACGGGAGGCGCGGCGCCCCGTGCAGCGCCGGCGTCTCGCGCTCCGGCCGCGGGCGCACGTCGTCGGCGCTCACGTCCGCCCCCCGCCCGTGACCACCGGCTGCGCGACGTGCGGCCCCGCCCCGCCCGCCGTCGGGAGCCCGCGCCGCGCCAGCCGGACGCCCACGACCAGCGCGAGCACCGCCACACCGGCCGCGGTCGCGAACAGCCCCGGGTAGCCGCCCAGGTGGGCGATGACCGTCGCCGCCAGCGCCGGGGCGACGGTCTGCGGCAGGTTCGTCGCGACGTTGTAGAGGCCGAGGTCCTTGCCCGCGCTCGCGCCGCCGGCGGGCAGCACCTCCGTCACCAGGGCCGTGCCCGACGCCATGTGCGCCCCGAAGGCGACGCCCTTGAGCACGGCGAAGACGGTCATGCCGGTGGTCGTCGGGACCGCGAGCGGCACGAGCATCGCCACGGCGAGCAGCCCGCACGCCCCGAGCATGAACGGGGTGCGCGTCCCGACCCGGTCGCTCCACCAGCCCGTGACGACGACGGCGACGAGCACGGCCGCGAGGGTGGTCGCGGTGAGCGTGCCGGTCAGGGCGGTCGCCGCCCGTGCGGGCACCCCCACGTGGTCGGTGAGCACGTAGAGCTGGTAGGCGTAGACGAGCTGGTAGGCCAGCACGAACAGCAGGCGGGACACGAACGCGTCGGTGAAGCGGCGCTCACGGCGGGGGTCGACCAGCAGGCCCCGCCAGAACGGCGGGCGCACCGGCGCGTCGCCCGCGGCGGCGTCGCTGTCCCACGGGCGTCGGCGCCGTGCCTCGACCGCCACGAAGACCGACGTCGCCACGAGCACCGTCACCGCCAGCCCCGTCCATACGCGGCCCGGACGCGCGGCCGACGCCCCGGCGGCCAGCACCGCGACGGCACCCCCGGCGACGGCCCCGAGCCCGATGAGCGCGAACGCCCGCCCACGCCGCCGCGGCGGCACGTCGTCCGGCACGACCGCCGAGGTCGCGACGTCGAGCCCGTTGAGCGCCACCTGCGTGACCACCCACAGCACGGTCACGGCGGCGAGCGTCGTCGCACCGCCGAGGGCGAGCAGGCCGGCGGCCGCGACGAGCGTCCCGGCGACCGCCCACGGCACCCGCCGGCCCCAGCGGCCGCGCGTGCGGTCGCTCAGCGCCCCCACCAGCGGCTGCGCGGCGATCGTGCACGCGAACGACACGGTGCTCACGAGGGCGAGGTTGCCGACCTTCGCCGCCGGGTCGATCGCCGCGACCTGCGCCGGCAGCAGCACGGCGACGACGGCGCCGTAGCAGGCCGCGAGCGCCGCGGCGACGACGGCGAGAGAGCCGACGAGGGGACCGCGCTGCACGGCCTCCCGGCCGTCGGTCCCCACCACGCCCGCCACCGTAGCAACCGCCGCCGCGGGCCTCGCGGACCACCGCACCGCCGGACGCCGCGTGCCCACTACCGTGGGCGCGTGCTGCTCTCCGACCGTGACATCCGCGCCGAGCTCGAGTCCGGCCGCGTGGCCCTCGACCCGTACGAGCCGGCGATGATCCAGCCGTCGAGCATCGACGTGCGCCTCGACCGGTTCTTCCGGCTGTTCGACAACCACAAGTACCCGGTGATCGACCCCTCGGCGGAGCAGCCGGACCTGACCCGGCTCGTCGAGGTGGAGCCGGAGGAGCCGTTCGTGCTGCACCCGGGGGAGTTCGTGCTCGGATCGACGTACGAGCGCGTGAGCCTGCCGGACGACGTCGCCGCCCGGCTCGAGGGCAAGTCGTCCCTGGGGCGGCTCGGGCTGCTCACGCACTCGACGGCCGGGTTCATCGACCCGGGCTTCTCCGGGCACGTGACCCTCGAGCTGTCGAACGTGGCGACGCTGCCCATCCAGCTGTGGCCGGGCATGAAGATCGGGCAGCTCTGCTTCTTCCGGCTGTCGTCCGCGGCCGAGAACCCCTACGGGTCCGCCGCGTACGGGTCGCGCTACCAGGGGCAGCGCGGGCCGACGGCGTCGCGGTCCTGGCAGGGGTTCCACCGGACGGAGGTCTGACGCGTGGCGCCGCTGCCCCCGCTGCCCGTGCACGACCCCGCGCTGGCGGACCGGCACCTGCTCGCGCTGCCGGACGGCGTCGAGCCGGACGAGGTGGAGGTGCTCGCGTCCAGCCGGTTCCGCAACGTCCGGTGGGAGGCCGCGTCCCCCGGTGACGCGGCCACCCGGACCGGGGTGCTGCCCGCCGTCACGGCGGCGCTCGGCATCCGGTCCGTCGGGGCCCGTGCGAACACGACGCCGGTGCGCGCGCTGCGGCTCGCGCGGCTGTCGAGCCTGGCGGGGCCGTACGGCGTCGCCGTCGAGGACGCCGTCGCGCTCGGGCTGCCGGCGTCGACGCGGACGGTGTGGGTCCTGTCGGCGCCGCGCGAGCGCGGGGAGCGCCCCTGGCCGGGCGGCGACCGGGACGGGCTCAAGCGCGCGTTCCCCGACGGTCTGCCCGTGCGGGAGGAGGAGCGGGTCCTCCAGTGGCTCGTGGCCGCCGCGCGACGGCTCGGCGGTGCGGTGCGGACGCAGACCGGCGCGATCCTCACGCCCGACCCCGACGCGTCGACCGACCTGACCGTGCTGACGTCCCGCTGGCTGGAGCCCGACGACGTCCTGCGCATCGTGCAGCGCGTGCAGCCGCGCGCGTACCTCTCCGTGGCGACGCCGGGGTCGTGGGCGGGGCCCGCCTCGCGCACGGGCCGCGGGTCGCAGGGCGCGGTCGGCGGGTCCCCGGAGGCGGGCGGCTCCGGGCTGCGCGCCGCCCTCGAGCGGTACGGCGTCGCGGACGAGGACGAGCGGCACCGGCTCATGGCCGAGGCCGACGCGTACGACGAGCTCATGCTCGCCGCGCCGCCGCCCGCCGAGGCGTTCGGGGTGCTCGTCGACCTGGGCGTCGACGGCATGCTGGCCGTCGAGGTCTCCGCGACCGAGCAGCTGCCGCCGCTGCTCGAGGGCCTGCCCTGGGTCGCGGACGGTGTCGTGGCCTACCGGGTGCGCTGGGAGCCGCGCGAGATCGAGCAGCTCGAGCAGGAGCGTCCCACGCTCGACCACCGTGTCGCGCGCAGCCGCTCCGCGCCCCTGGTGTGCGCGGTCGCGCGCGTCCTGCACGCCGAGGTGGGCGGCGAGATCGCCGACGAGTCCGACTTCCTGGTGGACCCGGCGGACCTCTGAGACGCCCGCCCCGGCGGGCGCGGCGACGCCCTCGCCGCGCGACCGCCCGCCCCGCCGCTCGGGATGCCGGGCCGCGCGGGCGCAGGTAGACACGACGCATGGGAGCTCTCGTGCGATCTGCAGCGCTCGGCCTGGCGGCCGGCGGACGGGCGGCGGTCGGGGTGGCGGTCCCCGTGCTCGCCGCGACCGAGGGGAAGCGCGGCGTCGGACCGGCGCTCGCGCGCACGCTGGCGCGCACCGCGCTCGTGGGTGAGACCGTCACCGACAAGCTGCCGGGTCTGCCGAGCCGGCTGATCCCGCCGATGCTGACGGGCCGCGTGCTGTCCGGCGCCGGCGGTGCGGTCGCGCTCGCGCTCGTCGAGCGGCGCAAGGTGCCCGCCGTCGTGCTCGCCGGGCTGGCGGGCGCCGCCGGCGCGTTCGCCGGAGCCGTCGGCGGGGCGTCGTGGCGCGAGTGGGCGGCCGACCACGGACCGGCGTTCCTCAGCGGACGCGCCGCAGGCTTCGCCGAGGACGCCGTCGTGCTGTCCACGGCGAACAAGCTGGTCGCCACGTCGCGCTGACGCCGGTGCGGCACAGCCCGCCGCGTCCCCGCGCCACCCGGTCCCGCCCTGCGTGACCACCCCGGCCGTGCCCCACCACCCGATCTGCCCGACCCACCCGACGCCGCCGACCACCCCACGCCGCGACAGGAGGCCCACCATGGCCGACCAGTACACGATGACCGACCCGATCTCCCAGTACCCCCAGCCGGAGATCCCCGAGCAGACGCTCGACGGCCCGGGCCTCGACGCGGACCTGACCCCGCAGGCCGACCACGGCTTCGACACCTACCGCGGCAGCGGGCGCCTCGAGGGCCGCCGGGCGCTCGTGACGGGCGGCGACTCCGGCATCGGCCGCGCGGTGGCCGTGGCCTTCGCGCGCGAGGGCGCGGACGTGGTGCTGTCGTACCTGCCGGAGGAGCAGGAGGACGCCGAGGTCGTGCGGCGCCACGTCGAGGACGCCGGCCGTCGGTGCGTGCTCGCGCCCGGTGACGTGTCGGACGAGCAGGTCGCGCGCGGCCTCGTGCGGACGACCGTCGACGAGCTCGGCGGCATCGACGTCATCGCGAACATCGCGGGCCGCCAGCAGCACGTCGAGGACCTCGCGGACCTGACGAGCGAGAGCTTCGACCAGACGTTCCGCACCAACGTGCACGCGCTGTTCTGGATCGTGCAGGAGGCCCTGCCGCACCTGCCGAAGGGCGCGTCGATCATCAACACGAGCTCGATCCAGGCGTACCAGCCGTCGCCCAACCTCGTGGACTACGCGACGACGAAGGCCGCGATCAACACGATCTCCAAAGCGCTCGCCGGGCAGCTCGCGCCCAAGGGCATCCGCGTCAACGTCGTGGCGCCGGGGCCGATCTGGACGCCGCTGCAGGCCGCGGGCGGTCAGCCGCCCGAGGCGCTGCCGGAGTTCGGCGAGCAGACGCCGTACGGCCGCGCGGGCCAGCCGGCCGAGCTCGCGCCCGCGTACGTGTTCCTGGCGTCGCAGGAGTCGAGCTACGTCAGCGGCGCGACGATCGCGGTGACGGGCGGGATGCCGACCCCGTGACCGACGACCCGGCGCTGCCGGACTCGCTCACCGCGGACGAGGGCATCCCGGGGTCCGGCCGGCGCGACGCCGACGACCCGCGGCCGCCCACGCCCCGCACCGACGGGTACGTGCCGCTGCGCGCGTACGCGGCGATCGGGGACGGCCGGACGGTCGCCCTGGTGGCGGACGACGGCCGCATCGACTGGTTCCCGGTGCCGGTGCTCGACACGCAGCCCGCGTTCGCGGCGGTCCTCGACGCGGTCGGCGGCGGGTTCCTCGAGCTCACGCCGACCGTGCCGTTCGAGGTCGCCCGCGCGTACGTGCCCGGCACCAACGTGCTGGTCACCCGGTTCGTGACGGCCACGGGCGAGGCGCGCGTGACCGACGCGATGACCACCGGCGTCGCGGGCCGGCTGCCGTGGTGCGAGCTGGTGCGGCGCGTCGAGGGCGTCACCGGGAGCGTGCCGATGGCGTGGCGCGTGGTGCCGGGAACCATGCTCGGCACGGCGTCCCCGTGGGTGCGCCGCACCCGGCGGGGGCCGGTCATCACGCTGGACGGCGTCTCCGTGGTCGTCTCGACGCTGGGCGAGATGACCACCCACGTCGACGACCGCGAGGTCGCGGGCGTGCTCACGACCGCACCGGGCTCCCGGCACGTGCTGGGTCTCGCGGGCACGCAGGACGAGCCGGTGTACGTGCCCGACCCGGAGGAGATGGACCGGGGCATCGAGCGCACCGTCGAGAACTGGCGCACCTGGACCCGCGAGTTCCACTACGGCGGGCCGTGGGCGCAGGCGGTGCAGCGCAGCGCACTCGCGCTCAAGCTGCTCATCCACTCCCCGACGGGCGCCGTCGCCGCCGCCGGCACCACCGCGCTGCCGGAGTCCTGGGACGGCGGCAAGAACTGGGACTACCGGTACGCCTGGGTGCGCGACGTCGCGTACGTCGTCGACGCGCTCACGCGGTTCGGGCTGCGCGAGGAGACGCACGCCGCGATGGCGTGGACCCTGCGGACCGTCGCCAAGCACCCGCCGTCGGTGTTCTTCACGCTCGACGGCGAGCTCGCGCACGGGCGCGCCGACCGCGACGTGCCCGGGTGGCGGGGCATCGGTCCCGTCGTCGACGGCAACCGGGCCTCGCGCCAGCTCCAGCTCGGCACCTACGGCGACCTCATGGGCGTCGTGCGCACCTACGTCGACGCGGGCAACCTGCTCGACGCCGAGACGGCCCGCGTGCTCACCGGCGTGGCCGACCGCGCCTGCGACGCGTGGCGCAAGCCCGACGCCGGCATCTGGGAGCTCACCGACGAGCACCGCTACACGTCCTCCGCGCTGGGCTGCCGGCACGCGCTGCTGTGCGCGGCGCACCTCGCGGAGGAGGGGCACCTGCCGGGCGACGCGGTGCGCTGGCGCTCCGAGGCGGAGGCGATCGCCGCGTGGGTGCGGGCCGAGTGCTGGTCGGACGAGAAGCAGGCGTACGTCATGCACCCCGGCACGGACGCGCTCGACGCCTCGGTGCTGCTCTTCGTCGACCAGGAGTTCGACACCCCCGCGCGGCTGTCGTCGACGCTCGACGCGATCCGCCGCGAGCTCGGCTCCGGGCCGCTGCTGTGGCGGTACTCCGGCATGCAGGACGAGGAGGGCACGTTCGTCGCGTGCGCGTTCTGGGGCGTGCGCGCGGCCGCGCTGCTCGGCCGCGTCGACGAGGCGCGCGCCTGGATGGACGACCTGCTGGAGCAGGCGAACGACGTGGGTATCTGGTCGGAGATGATCGACGGCCGGACGGGCGAGTTCCTCGGCAACCTGCCGCAGGCGCTCTCGCACCTCGCCCTCGTGCACGCCGCGCTCGCGGTCGGCGGCGACACCGACGCGCACGTCGTCGACGCGCAGGACGAGCGCGCCTACCCGTCGCCGGGCGACCCGCCGTCGCGGCCGCACACGCACGGGCAGGACCGGTGGTCCTCGGCGGAACCGGCGCGGCCCGCGTCCTGACGCACGAGGCCGGCACCGAGGGGGCGCTGACCTAGCCTCGTCGCATGGCCTGGCGCACCGTCTCCTCGCGTGTCGTGTACGAGAACCCGTGGATCGTCGTGCGGGAGGACGACGCGGTCGCGCCCGACGGGAGCCCGGCGCTGTACGGGTGGGTGGAGCTGCGCCCGTCGGTGTTCGTCGTCGCGCTCACGGACGACGACGAGGTCGTGCTCGTCACCACGGACCGGTACACGACCGGGCCGGCGTCGGTGGAGGTGCCCGCGGGCGGTACCGACGGTCAGGAGCCGCTGGTGGCCGCGCAGCGCGAGCTCGCCGAGGAGGCGGGTCTCGTCGCGCGCGAGTGGGTGCACCTGGGAGTCACGGAGGCGCTCAACGGGATCGCGCGCGCCCCCGAGCACGTCTTCGTCGCCCGGGGCCTCGCGCCGGCCGGCGACGCGGCCGCCACCGCGGACGAGCAGGCGCACGAGGGCATCAGCCAGGTGCGGACCGTGCCGTTCGGCGAGGCGCTCGCGATGGTGCGGGACGGTCGCATCCGGGACGGGGAGACGGTGGCCGCCCTCGCGCTCGCGGCGCTCCACCTCGGCCGGCTCCGCTGACGCGCGGTCGCACCCGCCGACGCCCGGCCACACCCGCTGCGCGCGCTCAGACCCGCTGCGCGCGCTCCAGGCGGGCGTAGCGGCCCCCGGCCGCCATGAGCTCCTCGTGCCGGCCCGTCTCGACGATCCGGCCCTGGTCGAGCACGACGATGCGGTCGGCGTCGCGGATCGTGGAGAGGCGGTGCGCGACCACGAGCGTGGTGCGCCCGCGCATGAGGCGGGCGAGCGCGTCGCGGACGAGCGCCTCCGACTCGGGGTCGAGCGCGGAGGTCGCCTCGTCCAGCAGCAGGACCCGGGGGTCGCGCACGAGCGCCCGGGCGATCGCGATGCGCTGCCGCTGCCCGCCGGACAGGCGCGCGCCGCGCTCGCCCACCACGGTGTGCCAGCCGTCGGGCAGGGCGTCGACGATCTCCGCCGCGTTGGCGTCCTCGAGGGCGGCACGGACCCGCTCGTCGGGCACGTGCCCCAGCCCGTAGGTGACGTTGTCGCGGATCGAGCCCTCGAACAGCACCGACTCCTGCGGCACCACGGACACGTGCCGGCGGAACGTGCGCAGGTCGAGCGTGGCGGCGTCGACACCGTCGAGCAGCAGGCGCCCGGACGTCGGCCGCAGGAACCCGAGCGCCAGGTTGAGCACGGTGGACTTGCCCGACCCGGACGGCCCCACGAACGCCACGGTCTCGCCCGGGCGCACGTCGAGGTCGACGCCGTCGAGCGCGTGCCCGTCGGCGTCGTCGTAGCGGAAGTGCACCGCGTCGAACGTCAGCCGGCCCTCCACCGAGCCGACGGCGGCCTTGCCCTCGTTCTGCTCGACGTCCGGCTCGGCCAGCACCTCGGCGATCGACCGCACGGACTCGGTGCCCTTGGCCGCCACCGGCAGCAGCATGAGCAGCTGCGTGACGCCGCCGGTGATGAGCGTGAAGTTCGACGACAGCAGCACGACCTGCCCGGGCGTCACCGGGAACCACCCCGTCAGGGCCGCGGTCGCGGCGAGCACGAGGCACCCGACGCCGAGCAGCTGCAGCCCGACCCACGACAGCGACGCGAACCGGCCGTTGAGCACGTCGAGCTCGTACCCCGACGTCCGCACGCCCTCGGCGCCCTCCGCGACCCGCTCCTGCGCCGTCGCCTCGAGCCCGTGCGCGCGGGTGATCGGCATGAGCGTCGCCATCTCGCCGACGCGTGCGGAGAACCGCTCGACCTGCTTGCGGAAGGCCTCGTTGCGCTCGCGGGAGCGGCGCGCCAGCCCGTACCGCAGCAGCACGGCCAGCGGGATCGTCAGCGCGTACACGGGCAGGAACTGCGGCACCGACGTCGCGGTGGTGACGACGGCGCCCATGACGACCATCGACGACGACAGCAGCGGGTGCGTGACCTGCTGGAGCATCAGCTCGACGTTCTCGACGTCCCGGACGACCTTGGTCTGCACGATCGAGGCGGACGTGCGGGTGTGGAAGCCGATCGACAGGCTCTGCAGCCGCGCCGCGAGCGCGTTGCGCAGGTCGGCGCCGATCTGCCGCACCGCGCCCATGAACAGCTTCGTGTACATGACGTGGTTCGGGTAGTTCTGCAGCAGCGCGACGAACGCCACCCCGGCCCACAGCCACAGCTCGTGCAGCGGCCGGCGGTCGACGACGACGTCGATCACCCGTGCCGTGATGAACGGCATCAGCCACAGCGGCGTGTCCTTGAGCGCGAAGAAGAACACCGCCGTGGCGATGCGCCGGCGGTGCATGCCCAGGAGGTGGAAGACGGACCGGACGGGATGCTGACCGTCGACGTCGACGGACGCTCGCCGCGAGGCGGGGGAGGTCACGCCCCCATCCTCACCCGGCACCCCCGTCACGGAAAGCGCAGTCCACCATCCGGGGTCCCACCCCACCGGGCCGCCCACCGGCGAGCGCGGTAGATGCGGCACGAGCGCGGTGGTCGTATCAGGTGCGCTGGTCGCGCATCCACCGCGCTCGGCGGGCGGGTCTGCCGGGCGGCCCGCGCCTCGGTGTGTCGGCGCCGCGCGGGTGGTGGCCGACGCCACCTCGCCCGCCCCTGCCCGATCGCGCCCCCGCGTGCCACCATGGCGGCGGGACCGCGCCCCCACCCCATGTCGTCGCGGTCCCCCGGACGAGCGGCGCCGTACCCGGAGAGCGACAAGACGGCAGCCAGCGGAGGTCCACCATGTCCTGGCTCGTGCTCGTCGTCTCCGGGGTCCTCGAGGCCGTGTGGGCGACCGCCCTCGGGCGCTCCGAGGGCTTCTCGAAGCTGGGCCCGACCGTCGTCTTCGGCGTCGCGCTGCTCGCCTCCATGGGCGGGCTCGCCTACGCGATGCGCGAGCTGCCGACCGGCACCGCCTACGCGGTCTGGGTCGGCATCGGCGCGTCCCTGACCGTCGCCTACGGCATGGCGACCGGCGCCGAGACGGTCTCGCTCGTGAAGATCCTGCTCATCCTCGGCATCGTCGCCTGCGTGATCGGGCTCAAGCTCGCCCACTGACGGCCGCCCCTGAGGACGGACGCCGCGCGCCCGGGCCGCTGTCGTCCCACGATGGTGGCCCGGGCGGCGCCCGCCGCCGAGCGGCAGGGGGTGGTGCCATGAGCGGACGGCTCCCCGACGCCCCCGTGCACGTGCCCGTCGCGCACATGCGCTGGGAGGGCATCGCGTTCCTGCACTGGGCCTACCCGCCGGACGTCGTCGCGCCGCACCTGCCCGACGGCCTGGTCCCGCAGGTCCTCGACGGGGCCGCCTGGGTCGGGCTGACGCCGTTCGTCATGCGCGACGTCCGACCGGCCGGCCTGCCCGTGCCGCCGCGCTGGACCCGGTTCGTCGAGGTCAACGTCCGCACCTACGTGCGGCACCCGGCGAGCGGGACCGACGGGCTGTGGTTCCTCACGCTGCTGTGCGACCGCGCCGAGGTCGTGGCCGGGCTGCGTGCCGCCGGCGTGCCGTACCGGCGTGCGTCCGGGCGTGTCCTCGACGCGGGCGGCGGGACGCGGTACGAGGCGCGCGGCCGCGCGGGCGGGCGCCTGGACGCACGGGTCGTCCCCGGGGCCCGCATCGGCCGACCCGACCCCTGGCTGATCGCCGTCACGGGGCGCTGGAACGCCTACGCCCGGAGGGCGGGCCGGCTGTGGCGCGTGCCCGTCGAGCACGCGCCCTGGCCCCTGCACGCCGCCGCCGTCCCGCACCTGGGGACGGACCTGCTCGAGGGGTGCGGGCTGCCGGCGCCGTCGGGCCCGCCGCACGCCACGTGGTCCCCGGGCGTCGACGTCCGGGTCGGCCAGCCGCGCCTGCTGCCGACGCGCTGACCTGCACCGCCACCCGGGGGACGTGACCACGCGGAAGGACCGCCCGGGCTGCACGGGCGCGCTGCGTGGGCGAGGGTCGAGGCAGCACCCGTCCCCTGGCACGAAGGAGGCACACCGTGGCGCCCCCGCACCGCGACGCCCGGCGTGACGCCGAGCGCACCGCTCCCGAGCTGTGGAGGTGGCCGGCCGTGGCCGGCGTCACGGCCGTCGTCGTGGGCGTGGCGCTCTCGCACGTCCGTCCCGCCCCGGACTCGACCTTCACGCGCGTGCTGTGGCCGGGAGACGTGGCGGCCGCGACCGCGGCCGTGCAGACGGTGGCGACGGCGACCATGGCGACGCTCACGACGGCGTTCTCGATCACCGTCGTCGCGCTGCAGCTCGCGTCCCAGCAGTTCTCCCCGCGGCTGCTGCGCGACTTCCTGCGCGACCGGACGATCAAGGGCGTCCTCGCGGTCCTCGTCGGGACCGTCGCGCTGTCGCTCACGGTGCTCCGGACCCTCCACGAGGACGAGCCCGTGCCGACGCCCGCGGTGGCGCTCGTGCTGGTCGCGGCGGCCGCGAGCGTCGCCGCCGTCGTCGCGTTCGTCCACCACATCACGGGCATGCTCCGCATCGAGTCGATGATGGCCAGGGTGCACGACGAGGCGCAGCGGGCGATCGCGATGTTCCTCCCCGAGCGCGGCGACGGGCCGGCGCAGGTCCCGGAACGGATCGGGCCCGACCGGCCGGGGACCGTGGTGGAGGCGACGCGCGGCGGGTTCGTGCAGCGGGTCGACGTCGGGCCGCTGGTGGAGCGCGCCCGCGCGGCGGACGTGATCGTCCGGGTCGAGGCGCGCCCGGGGGATCTCGTGGTCAGCGGCACCCCCCTCCTGACCCTGTGGACGGGCGACGGGCGGGACGCGGCCCGTGTCCCCGACGACGCCGTCGCGGGGCTCCTCGACGCGGTCGCGCTCGGCCGCGAGCGGACCGTCGAGCAGGACGCGGCCTTCGGGTTCCGCCAGCTCGAGGACATCGCGGTCAAGGCGCTGTCGCCCAGCATCAACGACCCCGTCACGGCCACCCACGCCGTGGGCCACATGACGGAGCTCCTCGTGAGCCTCACGAGCCGCCGGCTGGGCGGGACGATGCACACCGACGAGGACGGGGTCGACCGCGCCGTCGTCATGGACCGCGACCTGCGCTACTACCTCGACCTGGCGTGCGGCCAGGTGCGCCGGTACGGGCGCAGCGAGCCGACGGCGCTCATCGCGCTGCTGCGGCTGTGCCGGGACGTCGCCGTGCACGCCGACCCGGACGCCCACGCGCCGGAGCTGCGGCGCCAGGTGGACCTGGTGGTCCGGGAGATGGACGACGGCCTGCTCGAGGAGGACCGCGCCGCCGTCCTCGACCTCGCCGACCGTGTGCACCTGGTCCTCGACGGGCGCGTCGCGGACGCGTACGCCGACCGCAGCGGGGAGACGCGCTCCCTCTGACCCGGGTGGGTCAGGCGGCCGCGGCCTTCTCCGCGAACTGGGTGCGGTACAGGTCCGCGTACAGCCCGCCGCGGGCGAGCAGCTCGGTGTGCGTGCCCTGGTCGACGACGCGCCCGGCCTCGACGACGACGATGAGGTCGGCCTGCCGGACGGTCGACAGGCGGTGGGCGATGACCAGGGACGTGCGCCCGGTGAGCGCCTCGTCGAGGGCGGCCTGCACGGCGGCCTCGGACTCGGAGTCCAGGTGGGCCGTGGCCTCGTCGAGCACGACGACGTCGGGGGCCTTGAGCAGCAGCCGCGCGATCGCGAGGCGCTGGCGCTCGCCGCCGGAGAGGCGGTAGCCGCGGTCGCCGACGACGGTCTCGATGCCGTCGGGCAGGGACGCCACGAGGTCCCACACGTGCGCGGCGCGCAGGGCGCGCTCGATGTCGGCGTCCGTCGCGTCGGGGCGCGCGAAGCGCAGGTTGCCCGCGATGGTGTCGTGGAAGAGGTGCGCCTCCTGGCTGACGACGCCGACGGTCGCGCGCAGCGAGTCCGCGGTGACGTCGCGCAGGTCCTGCCCGGCGATGCGGACGGCCCCGCGCGTGGGGTCGTACATGCGCGTGACGAGCTGGGAGATCGTCGTCTTGCCGGCGCCCGACGGGCCGACGAGGGCGACCATGGCGCCCGCCGGCACGGAGAACGCGACGTCGGTGAGCGTGTCCGCGACCGGGTCGTGGCTGAGCGTCGCGACGGACTCGAGGGACGCGAGCGACACCTCGCCGGCCGCCGGGTAGCGGAAGCCGACGTGGTCGAGCTCGATGCTCGCGCCGCGCGCGGCGACCGCCGTGCGCAGGTCCGACGCGCCGGGCTTCTCCGCCACCGTCGGCTCGAGGTCGAGCACCTCGAGCACGCGCTCGAACGAGACGAGCGCGGTCATGACGTCGACCTGCACGTTCGACATCGCCGTGAGCGGGCCGTAGAGCCGGCCGAGGTACGCGGCGAGGGCGACGACGACGCCGACCGTCAGCTCGTCCCGGATCGCCAGCAGGCCACCGAGGCCGTAGACGATCGCGGTCGCGACGGACGCGACGGTGGTCAGGCCGATGCGGAACCACGTCGAGTACAGCGCGCGCTTGACGCCGATGTCGCGCACGCGGGCGGTCTGCTCGGCGTAGGCGGCGGACTCGCGCGCCGGGTCGCCGAACACCTTGACCAGGTGGGCACCGGCGACGTTGAACCGCTCGGTCATCGTCTGGGACGCCTCGGCGCCGAGCTCGTAGGACTCGCGCGTGATCGCGGCGATCTTCCGCCCGAACCAGCGGGCGGGCAGCACGAAGACGGGCAGCAGGACGAGCGAGAGCAGCGTGAGCTGCCACGACATCGACAGCATCGCGGCCAGCACGAACGCGACCGTGAGCGAGTTGCTCACGACGTTGGACAGCGTGGACGTGAACGCCTGCTGCGCGCCGAGCACGTCGCCGTTGAGGCGCTGCACGAGCGCACCGGTGCGGGCCCGGGAGAAGAACGCCAGCGGCATGCGCTGCACGTGGTCGAACACGGCGGTGCGCAGGTCGTGGATGAGGCCCTCGCCGATGCGCGCGGACACCCACCGCTCGGCCACGCCGAGGATCGCGGAGACGACCGCGAGGCCGGCCACCGCACCGGCGATCCCGACGACGACGCCGGTGTCGCCGCGGGTGATGCCGTCGTCGATGAGCCGCTGCAGCAGCCACGGGGTGAGTGCGCCGGCGCCGGCGCCGAGCGCGATGAGGACGAGGAAGACCGCGAGCTGGGCGCGGTAGGGGTGCGCGAACGCGAGGATCCGGCGCAGCGAGCCGCGCTGCAGGCGCTGGGCCTTGACGGACGGGTCGCGCGTGAAGCCGCGGACGGCGGGGTTGCCGCCTCCGCCGGGCATCGAGGGGGGAGTCATGGGGCCTCCTGGGTCCGGAGGTGTCGCGGCCAGGTGCGGACGCGATGCTGAGGTTACCTCACCATGAGCGTGATTCACCTCGGTTTCATTCCCCGCTAGCCTCGGACCGTGGACGCGCACCCGCACGACGACGCCCCCGCGGCGGCCCCGACGGCCGGCGCGGGCGGGCCGGCGAGCCCGTCGGAGGAGTTCCTCGAGCTGCTGCACGACGTGCTGCGCAGCGTCCGGCGGGAGGCCTCCACCGTCCTCGGGCACGACATCACGCCGGGCCAGCTGCGCCTGCTGCGCACCCTGGACCGCTGCGACCGGCCGCGCCGCCTCGGCGAGCTCGCGGACGTCCTCGACGTCGCGCCGCGCTCGATCACGTCCAAGGTGGACCAGGCGGAGGAGGACGGCTGGGTGCGGCGCGTGCCCGACCCGGCGGACCGACGCGCGACGCTCGTCGAGCTCACGGACGCGGGCCGCGAGCAGCTCGCGCGGCTGTCGGACCGGCGGCAGGAGGGCGCACGCGCGCGGCTCGACGTGCTGACGCCCGACGAGCAGCGGCAGCTCCTGGGGCTCCTCCGCCGGGTGGCGGACCGTTCGTGACGCGTCGAGTCACGCCCGCGACACCGGACGGACGCGTGCACGAGTCCGGATACGGGTCCCGTCCCGACCTGCTGCCCCCGTCCGTCGTCCGCCTCACCCGGACGCGCGAGGCGGGCGCACGCTGGGTGGCGCGTGACGGTGTCGAGCTGCTGACGCTGGAGGAGCACCTGTGCGTCGAGCGGCGTGCGCTGGGGGGCCTGCCGCGACGGTCGGACGGCACGGTCGAGTGGGACCGTCGTCCGGACGACGTCGTGCGCACCCACGAGGCCGACGCCACCGCCCTGGCCGCCGAGGTCGTCGCCCTGGCGGAGCAGGCCGCGAGCGTCGTCGTGCTCGACGGCTCCCTGGCGGTGCCGAGCGTCCGCGTCCCAACGTCGGCCGCCGCGGACGTCGTCCGGGAGATGACGGCGCGGGCGACCGAGCTGTGGGTCGTGCCGGACGGGGTTCCGGTCCTGCTCGAGTACGCGTACTTCCAGGACACCGTCGTGCGCGCGGTCGTCCCGTCCGTCGACGACGGGCCGCAGGACGACGCCTGAGTCGGCGCCGGGGTCGACGAGGTCCCCGTCGTCACCTGGCAGGGGGCCCGGACGGACACCGCGCCGATCGCCGTCGCCGTGCCGACCGGCGCCGCCGCGCCTCCCACGCCCGGGGGCACGCCGTCAGCCCGGCAGCGGTGCCCGAAGCGTGACCGCGCCGACCGCCGTCGCCGTGCTCACCAGCACGCCCGCGGCCTCCCACGCGCGCTCCAGCACCCGGTCGGCGTCGTACCCGAGCGCCGTCAGCGAGCCCGCGACCAGCGCCGCGCCGACGCCGTACGCCGCGTAGGCGGTCAGCGGCGCGACCAGCAGCCGCTCGCGCCACGAGCCCGTCGTGCCGAGCAGCGGCACCGCGAAGTTCCCGCCGCGGCTCCACAGGTCGTTGAGGACGGGCGTGCGCCGCCACCAGCGGGGCGGTCGCGGCTCCCACGGCCACAGCAGGGGGACGCCGCCCCCGGTGAGCATGTCGCCCGCGACGTGCACGGCCGCACCCAGCCCGACGGCGACCGGGAGCCAGTCCCAGCCGGTCGGCGCGACCACCGTGACGAACGCGGCGAGCGCGACCGCGAGCGCCCACGCGTCCAGCCGTCGCCGGGCGAGGCCCAGCGCGCGTGCCGCGAACGCCACGAGCAGCAGCGACAGCACGCCGGCGCCCACCGCGAGCTCCCCGAGCCGGTCGGTGGCGACCGTGACCTGCCCCGCCCCCCACGCGATCGCGGTGAGCACGCCGACGCCCAGCAGCGAGTGCGTGCCGTTGCGGTGCCCGCCGGCGAGGTGCCCGACCGCGTCGCAGACCCACTCGGACACCGGCGGCAGGGAGTGCGCGACGGTCGCGTCGTGGTGGTCGGCGTCCGGGGCGAGCGCGGCGCCCGCGCAGACGAGCGTGCCGGCGACGACGCCCAGCGGCGAGACGGGGTACCAGCCGAGCGTGTACGGCGCGGTCGACGCGACCGCGACCCACGCGGCGGCCCCGCAGAGCGCGTGGTGGGCGCCCTTCACGACGCCGCCGGCTCCGGTCGGCTGCGGCGCACGGTCACCTCCGGTGCAGGTCAGGGGCGTGAACGGCGTCCACCTCAGCCGTCCGGGTGACAGGCGTCAAAACGGCCGGGGTGTCCGGTCCCGGCGTGTCGCCGACGCCGCCGCGGGCGGCTGCCGCTTGCGTCGCCGTCGGGCTGTCGAGCCCGGACTTGGTCAGGACCCGGGCGCCGCCGTGCTGACGAACCCCGGGTTCGCCGGCGGCGGTGCGGGTGAACCCGGAGTTGTCCGCGTCCCGTGGCGGGACGGCGCGGAGAAGTCCGGGTTCGTCGGCGGGGGACGTCGGCGCGGCCGGGCCCCGGGTGACGGGCCGGGCCGCCGGTGCCAGCATCGGGGCATGACCCACGGCGACGTCCCCGCACGCGGCGGTGCCCCCCGGTTGCGGGCCACGTCGATCACGATCAGCACGGCCCGGCCGCACGAGCAGGCGCACTTCTACGCGCGGCTGCTCGGGGGGCGGGTCACCGTCGAGGAGGAGGCCGACCCGGGCGACCCGACGAGCGTCACGTGGGCGCAGGTGAAGCCGCCGGAGGGCGAGCCGGGCCTGACGATCAACCTCGAGCACGAGCGGGAGTGGACGCCGCCCGTGTGGCCGGCGCGGCCGGGGGAGCAGCGCTCGACCCAGCACCTGGATGTGGAGGTCGACGACCTGGACGCCGCGGTCGCCTGGGCCCTCGCGTGTGGTGCGCGCGAGGCCGACGTCCAGCCGCAGAAGGGCATCCGCGTCATGCTCGACCTCGACGACCACCCGTTCTGCCTGTTCCTGTGACCGATACCGCGACCGCGCCTCCCGGCGGCTGACGCGCGCCACGGCCCCGCGCGCCGCCGACGACCGCACCCCCGCTCGGAGGTCCCATGCCCGCCGCGTCCGGCCCGAGCCGCCGCGCCGTCCTGCACGTCGGCGCGGTCGCGCTCCTCGCCGCCGCCTGCACGCCGCCGCGCGAGCGCGAGTCGCCGTCCGGCACGGGCACGTCTGCGTCCGCCCACCCGACGCCCACCGCCGCGGCGCCGACCACCCCGCCGCCCCTCGACCTCACCGCCGCGCTCGCGGACGTCGAGGCGCGGCACGGCGTGCGCCTCGGCCTGCACGCGGTCGACACCGCCCAGGGCCGCACCACGAGCCACCGTGCGGACGAGCGGTTCGCGTTCTGCTCGACGTTCAAGCCGCTCGCCGCCGCCGCCGTGCTGGCCTCGCGCACGGTCGCGGGCATCGACCAGCCGGTCCCCGTCGCCGCCGACGACCTCGTCGACTTCTCGCCGGTCACCGCCGACCGCGTGGGCGGGACCATGACGTGGCGCGAGCTGGGGGACGCGGCCATGCGGTTCAGCGACAACACGGCGGGCAACCTGCTGCTGCGCGGCGCAGGCGGTCCGGAGGGCCTGACCGCGTGGCTGCGGACGGTCGGCGACGACGTCACCCGCAGCGACCGCTGGGAGCCGGAGCTCAACGCCTTCGTCCCCGGCGACGACCGTGACACCAGCACCCCCCGGGCGCTCGCGGGCACCTACCGGACGCTCGTCGTCGGCGACGTCCTCGGCGCACCCGAGCGCGACGTCCTCACCGACTGGCTCGTGCGCAACACCACGGGGGACGCCCTCGTCCGCGCCGCCGCCCGCCCCCGCTGGACCGTCGGCGACAAGACGGGCGCGGGCGCGTACGCGACCCGCAACGACGTCGCGGTCGTGTGGCCCGGCCCCGTGGGGTCCGCGGAGGGCGCACCCGTCGTGCTCGCGGTCTGCACCGACCGCCCGTCACCGGACGCCGAGCGGACGGACGCGCCCGTCGCGGAGGCCGCCCGGGTCGTGCTCGACGCGCTCGTCGCGGCGAGCACGACGTGACGGGCCGGCCGGCGGGCGCGGGCGCGGCGGCCCGACCCCGGCTAGCGTCGAAGCCGGACCCCACCGACCGGAGGCCGCGATGGCGCTGCTGACCTGCCACTTCTTCTCCGAGGCGCTGCAGACGAGCACGGCGGCGACCGTGCTGCTGCCGGAGGCCGCCCGCGGCCAGATCGGGATGGGCGGTGCGGACCTGGCCGGGCCGCCGCCCGTGCTGTACCTGCTGCACGGGCTGAGCGACGACGAGTCGATCTGGCTGCGCCGCACGTCGATCGAGCGCTACGTCGCCGACCGCGGGCTGGCCGTCGTCATGCCGCGCGGCGGGCGGTCGTTCTACACCGACGAGGCGTACGGCGGGGCCTACTGGACGTTCCTGTCGGAGGAGCTGCCGCGGGTGGTGCAGCACTTCTTCCGCGTGTCGGACCGGCGCGAGGACACGTTCGTCGCGGGGCTGTCGATGGGCGGGTACGGGGCGTTCAAGTGGGCGCTGCGCCAGCCCGAGCGGTTCGCGGCGGCGGCGAGCCTGTCGGGTGCGCTCGTCGTGGGCGGCGCGCGGGCCGCCGAGCTGCACGTGCGGGTGCCGCACGTGTGGGCGGGCGCCGACCCGGAGGGCAGCGACGACGACCTGCTGGCCCTGCTCGACCGCGCCGACCCGGCCTCGCTGCCCGCGCTGTACGCGACGTGCGGTGCGCAGGACTTCCTCGTCGACGCGCAGCACCTGTTCGTCGAGCAGGCGACGGCCCGGGGCGTGCCCGTCGAGGCGCACGTCCACCCGGGCGACCACGAGTGGGGCTACTGGGACCGGCACATCCGGGACGTCCTCGACTGGCTGCCGGTGCGCCAGGGCTGACCCGCCGGCCGGGCGGCGGTAACGCCGTCGCCCGTGCCGGACACGTGGGCGGTGACACACTCCTGCCCACGGAGGGAGACCCGTGAGCCCGTCACCCCCGGCGGACCCTGCCGACGCGCCCACCCGCAGCGGCGACGCCGCCCGGCACGAACGCTTCACCGCCCTGTTCGACCGCACCCACGGCCCGCTGCTGGCGTACGCGGTGCGCCGTGTCGCCGACCCGGCGGACGCCGCCGACGTCGTCGCGGAGACGTTCCTCGTCGCGTGGCGCCGCCTCGACGACGTCCCGGGCGGCGACTCCGCGCGCCCCTGGCTGTTCGGCGTGGCCCGGCGCGTCCTGGCGAACCACTACCGCGGCGACCGCCGGCGCCTCGCGCTCGCCGACCGGCTGCGCGAGCAGCTCACCGAGGTCGCCCCGCCGCCCGAGCCCGTCGACCGCACGCTGCTCCAGGCCATGGAGCGGCTGCCGCCCGATGACCGGGAGCTGCTGCGCCTGGTCGCGTGGGAGGAGCTCGCCCGGGACGAGATCGCGCTCGTCCTCGGCGTCCCGCGCGCGACGGTGCGCGTGCGGCTGCACCGCGCCCGGCGTCGGCTGCTCGCGCAGCTCGCCGCGCTGGACGGTGCCGACCCGCCACCCGTCGTGCAACGCGCGGCAGGCGCCGGACACGTCAGGAGCGGATGGGCGGACGCCCGTCCCGGACCGCAGGAGGCGAGATGAACGAGGACCTGGTGCGACGCCTGCGGGCGGCCGACCCGACGGCCCGCGTCGCGCTGCCCACGGCGGCCGACGACGCGATGCGGGAGGCGATCATGGCGACGGACGTGACGACGGATCGGACCGGGACGGTCGGGCGCCGGCGGGTGCGGCGGGGTGCCGTCGTGGCCGCCCTGGCCACGGCGCTCGTCGGCGGGGGAGCCGCGTACGCGGGGTTCCACGACTGGTATCGGGGCGGTGGCGGGCACGAGGGGCTCACCTGCATGGCCCGGTGGGACGCGCCCGCGGACGAACGTTCCGGCGGCCCCTGGCTGACGGGTGACGCCGTCGCGGACTGCCGGCACTACCAGGAGCTGACGGGCCTGCCCCCGATCGAGGAGCCGGTGGCGTTCCACGTCGCGGACGACCCGGCGCTCTACGTCGCGCCGCGCCACGAGGTCCCGCCGGGCGCGACGCTCGTCGCGGCCGACCCGCAGGACCTGGCGCGGCAGGAGCTCGAGGGCTCCCTGAAGGACTTTGTCGACGGGCTCGGCGCGCAGTGCCACGACGAGGCGGGCGCGGTCGCCGCGGCGCACGCCGAGCTCGACCGCCTCGGCCTGGAGGGCTGGACGGTCCGCTCGGAGGAGCGCCCGGCCGACTGGCCCGAGGAGGAGTGCGCGCTGGTCGGCTTCGCCGTCCCGCAGCCGCCTGCCGACGGTGCGACGGCTGCGCCGGGTGGCACCGCGACGCCGGCGACCGGCAGGGAGGCGTTCGAGCCGGAGCCGCGCACCCTCGTCGTCCACCCGCACGCCGCACCCGACCGCGACACCCTGCGCGGTCAGGGCGTCGGGGAGGTGGTGTACGAGATCCGGGACGCGCTGCGTGCGGGCATCGCGGACGCCTGCGTGGACCTCGACGTGGCGGAGAGGATCGCGGCAGACGCCCTCGGCGACGGCCACCGCTGGCCGACCGTCGTGGTCGAGGACCCGGCGGCGGAGTGCACGCGGGTGGATCTCACCGGCGGCGGCTCGATCCAGGTCTCCCTGCGCGGCCCGCGCCGCTGACGCCGCCCGGCGCGCGGCCGCACCGAGCCGGCGGACACCGGTCCCCGTGCTCGGTGCGGCCGCCGTGCGGCGTGGACGGACCTTGACGGATCGCCCGCTTCGCGTATGTTAGGCCCGCCTTACTGAGGCAGACCTCACTACGCGCGTCCCTGCAGCGGGACGTGCCCGCCGCAGGGGAGATCCACGCGTGCACGAGCTGCTGTCCGCCGGCACCGCCGACGCCTACGTCGACGCGATGCGCGGCACCGTCGACCGGGTCGCGTCCCGGTTCCGCACCACCACCCAGCCGTTCTCGGGCGCGAGCCGGGAGCACCTGCAGGCCCTGGTCGACGCGGTCGACCTCGACGCGCCCGGCCGGGGCACGGCGGCCGCGCTGCGCGAGGTCGACGAGCTGTTCGCGCAGCACGCCGTCTGGTTCCACGACCCGGCGTACACCGCGCACCTCAACTGCCCGGTCGCCGTGCCGGCCGTCGCGGCGGAGGCCGTGCTCGCCGCCATCAACCCGAGCGTCGACACGTACGACCAGTCGACGGTCGGCACGCTCATGGAGCGCCGGCTCGTCGCGTGGACGGCCGGCCGCATCGGCTTCCTCGCCGGCGGCGGCATCTTCACCTCCGGCGGGACGCAGTCGAACCTGCAGGCGCTGCTCGTGGCGCGCGAGCACGCGCTCGCCACGGCTCCCGGGGCCGGCATCCGCGACCTCGTCGTGCTCGCGACAGCGTCGAGCCACTTCTCGGTCCAGAAGTCCGCGCGCCTGCTCGGCCTCGCACCCGACGCCGTGCGCCTCGTCCCCGTCGACGAGCAGGGGCGCATGCGCCCCGACGCGCTGGCCATCGCGCTGCGGCACATCGAGCAGGACGGCCGCCTCGCGATGGCCGTCGTCGCGACGGCCGGCACGACCGACCGCGGCTGCATCGACCCGCTCGCGGCGATCGCGGACGCGTGCGACGCCGCCGACGTCTGGCTGCACGTCGACGCCGCGTACGGCTGCGGCCTGCTCGTCAGCCGCACGCGCCGGCACCTGCTCGACGGCATCGAGCGCGCCCGCTCGGTGACGGTCGACTTCCACAAGGCGTTCTTCCAGCCGGTGTCGTCCTCGGCGCTGGTCGTGCGGCACGCGGCGGACCTGCGGCTCGTCGCGCACCACGCGGACTACCTCAACCCGGAGCACGAGGACGAGCCGAACCAGGTCGACGTCTCGCTGCAGACGACGCGCCGGTTCGACGCGCTCAAGCTCTGGGCGACCCTGCGCGCGCTCGGCGCCGACCGCATCGGCGAGATGGTCGACGCGACCATCGACCTGGCCGCGGCCGTGCACCGGGTGGTCGACGCCGACCCGGACTTCCGGCTGCTCTCGCCGACCGACCTGTCGACCGTGATGTTCCGCTACCAGCCCGACGGCCTGGACGACGCGCGCGCCGACGCCCTCGTCGCGCAGGTCCGCCGCGTGCTGTTCGACTCCGGGCGCGCGCTCGTCGCCCGCACCACGGTCGACGGCCGCCCGTGCCTCAAGCTGACGCTGCTCAACCCGGACACGACGGTCGCGGACGTGCGGCACGTGCTCGAGCTGGTCCGCCAGGCGGCCGCCGCGCTCGTCGAGGGCGACGACCTGCTGCGCCCCGACCCGGCGGTGGCGCGGTGAGCGACGCGACGCCCCCGGTCGCACCCGAGGCCCGCGTGCACGACCTCGTCGGCGTCGGCATCGGCCCGTTCAACCTCGGCCTGGCGGCGCTCGCGGACCCGCTCGACCTCGACACGGTGTTCCTCGACCGCGCCGACGAGTTCCGCTGGCACCCGGGCATGATGCTCGAGGGCGCGACGATCCAGGTCCCGTTCCTCGCGGACCTCGTGACCATGGCCGACCCGACCAGCCCGTACTCGTTCCTCGCGTGGCTCAAGGCGACCGGGCGGCTGTACGCGTTCTACATCCGCGAGAGCTTCTACCCCCTCCGCGCGGAGTACGACGCGTACTGCCGGTGGGTGGCGGACCGGCTGCCCGCCCTGCGGTGGGGGCGGACCGTGACGGCGGTCGAGGTCGACCCCCACGACGAGGACCTCTACGTCGTCCACGCCCGCACCCCCGGCGGCGACGTCGAGTCGTACCGGACGCGTCACGTCGTGCTGGGCCTCGGCACGCAGCCCGTCGTCCCCGCAGCCCTGCGCGGCCTGGACGGGCCGGTGGTGCACTCGTCCGACTACCTGCCGCACCGCGACCGGCTGCGGTCGGCGGACTCGGTCACGGTCGTCGGCTCCGGCCAGTCCGCGGCGGAGGTGTACCGCGACCTGCTGGAGGGCACGGGCCCGGGCGGGCAGCGCGTGGACTGGGTGACGCGCTCGCCCCGGTTCTTCCCGATGGAGTACACGAAGCTGACGCTGGAGATGACGTCGCCGGAGTACACCGACCACTTCCACGCCCTGCCGGTGGACCTGCGCGACCGCCTCACGCGCGAGCAGCGCGGCCTCTACAAGGGGATCAGCGCCGACCTCGTCGACGACATCTACGACACCCTCTACCGCAAGAGCGCGGTCGGCCCGGTGCCCACCACCCTGCTGACCGACACCGAGGTGACGGGCGCGGTGTGGGACGGCGAGCGGTACACGCTGCGGCTGCGGCACGCGCAGCTCGGCACGGAGCACGAGCGCAGCACCGAGGCGCTCGTGCTGGCCACGGGCTACGCGGCGCAGGTGCCGGACGTCGTCCTCGGCATCGCGCACCGGCTGGAGTGGGACGAGCGCGGGCGGCTGGCCGTGGCGCGCGACTACTCCGTCGACGGCGGGCGGGGGCGCGTGTTCGTGCAGAACGGCGAGGAGCACACGCACGGGCTCACGGCGCCGGACCTGGGCTTCGGGCCGTGGCGGTCGTCGACGATCCTCGCGGCGGTGTGCGGGCGCGAGGTGTACCCGCGCGAGCGCCGCATCGCGTTCCAGGAGTTCGGCGTGCCGACGGGGGCCGAGCCGGCGCCGGCGGGGACCGTCGTCCCCGCCGCACCCGCGGCCCCGGTCGCACCCGCCGCCCCGGCCGCACCCGTCGCCCCCGCCGGCGAGGCGGCACGGTGACGGGCTGGCGCTCGCAGGCCACCGAGCCGCTGTCCGCGCAGGTCGTCCGCGACGAGGCGTGGAAGCGCATCGGCCCGGTCCGCCTGGACCGCGTCGTCCCGGAGCGGGACGCGCAGGTGCTGCACCACTGGCTCACGCACCCGGCGTCCGCGTTCTGGCAGATGCAGGACCTCGGCCTGGACGAGGTGCTCGCCTACGAGCAGCGGCTCGCGGAGTCGACCGACGAGCACGCGTGGATCGGCCGTGTTGCCGGCCGGCCGACGTTCATGGTCGAGACGTACGACCCCTCGCGCGTCCTGCTCAAGGGCGTGTACCGCGCCCGCACGGGCGACGTCGGCATGCACCTGCTCGTCGCGCCGCCGCAGGGCCCGCGCCTGCACGGGCTCACCGACGCCGTCATGGCCGCCACCATGCGCTTCTGCTTCGGCACGCTGCGCGCCCAGCGCGTCGTCGTCGAGCCGGACGTGCGCAACACCGCCATCGCCGCCAAGAACGCCGCCGCGGGCTTCCGCGTCGTGCGCGAGGTCGACCTGCCCGGCAAGCGTGCGGCGCTGTCCGTGTGCACGCGCGAGGACTTCGCCGCCAGCCGGCTCGGCGCCACCACGACCCACGAGGACCCCCGATGACGCTGACCGACCTCCCGCCCGTCGCCCTCCGCGGCCCGGCCCGCCCTCCTCACCCGGCGGACCACCTCACGCCCGAGCACCTGGCCGCCGCCCAGCGCCACCTCGTGGCGAAGGCGCTGGCGGAGTTCGCGCACGAGCGGCTGCTGGCCCCCGCGCTGGACCGGTCCGCCGCGCCCGGCACCGGCGGGACGCGGGCGTACGTGGTCACGCTGGACGCCCCGGACGGGCACCGTGCCGCCTACCGGTTCCGCGCCCGGCGCCTCGCCCTCGAGCACTGGGCGATCGACCGGACCACGCTCACCCGCGAGGTCGACGGCGAGCCCGCCCCGCTGGACGTCCTCGACCTCGTGCTGGAGCTGCAGCCGCTGCTGCGCATCCCCGACGACCTGCTCGCGCTCTACCTCGAGGAGCTGTCGTCCACGCTGGCCAGCGCCGCGTACCGGCGCGCGCACCCGCAGCCGACGGTCGCCGAGCTGCTGCACGCGGACCTCGCCACGGTCGAGCAGGCGATGACCGAGGGGCACCCGTCCTTCGTCGCGAACAACGGGCGCATCGGGTACGGGGTCTGCGAGCACGACGCCTACAGCCCCGAGGCCGGGCGCCCGGTCCGGCTCGTCTGGCTCGCCGCGCGCCGTGCCGTCAGCCACGTCGCCACCGGCGCGGGCCTCACCGAGGACGCGCTGTACCGGCACGAGCTGGACCCGGCCACGCTCGCCCGCTTCGAGGCCCGCCTGCGCGACCTCGGGCTCGACCCCGCCGACTACCGCTACCTGCCCGTGCACCCGTGGCAGTGGGAGCACCGCGTCGCGGTGACGTTCGCCCCCGACGTCGCGCGCCGCGACCTCGTCCTGCTCGGCGAGTCGGACGACGAGTACCGCGCGCAGCAGTCCGTGCGCACGTTCCTCAACGTCAGCCGCCCGGACCGGCACTACGTCAAGACGGCCGTCGCGATCCAGAACATGGGCTTCCTGCGCGGGCTGTCGCCGGCGTACATGCGGGCCACGCCCGCGATCAACGACTGGGTCGCGGACCTCGTCGACTCCGACCCCGAGCTCGCCGCGTGCGGGGTCCGCGTGCTGCGCGAGCGGGCGTCCATCGGCTACACGGGCGACGTCTACCACCGCACGCCCCGCCCCAACGCGCACCGCAAGATGCTCGCCGCGCTGTGGCGCGAGCAGCCGCACGCCCTGCTCGCGCCCGGGCAGCGGGCGACGACGATGGCCGCCCTCCTGCACCGTGACGCCGCCGGCGACGCGTACGCGACGGCGGCCGTGCGGGCGTCGGGCCTCGACCCCGCCGACTGGCTGCGCGCCTACCTGCGGGTCTACCTGCGCCCGCTCGTGCACTGCCTGCGCGCGCACGACCTCGCGTTCATGCCGCACGGCGAGAACGTGATCCTCGTGTGGTCCGACCACGTGCCCGTCGGCGCGTTCCTCAAGGACATCGGCGAGGAGGTCGCCGTCCTGTCCGACCGCCCGCTGCCGCCCGAGGTCGAGCGCATCCGCGCCGTCGTCGACGACGACGAGAAGGCCCTCGCGATCTTCACCGACGTGCTCGACGGCGTGCTGCGGCACCTCGCCGCGGTGCTCGTCACCGACGGCGTGCTGACCGAGGGGGCGTTCTGGGGCGTCGTCGCCGAGACGATCGACGGGCACCTCGCCGACCACCCCGACCTGCCGTCGGGCGTCGACCTGCGCGCCCCCCGGTTCGCGCACTCGTGCCTCAACCGGCTGCAGCTGCGCAACACGCTGCAGATGGTCGACCTGGCCGACCAGTCGTCGTCCCTCATCTACGCGGGCACGCTCGCCAACCCGGTCGCGCGCGGCGCCGTCGCCGGGCAGGAGGACGACCGGGCGGGTGACGCGCCGGGAGCGGACGCCCCGCGCCGGGCCGCCGGCCGTCCCGCGGACGAGACTGCCTGACATGGCCTTCGAGGTGTTCCGCGACGCGTGCGGCGTCCCGCACGTGCGCGCGTCCGACGAGCTCGCCCTGGCGTACGGCCAGGGGTGGGTGACCGCACGCGACCGCACGTGGCAGGTGCAGACGGACCGCTGGCGCGCCGAGGGACGCCTCGCCGAGCACATCGGGGAGGCCGGCGTCGGGTGGGACGTCGTCGCGCACCGGCTGCGCCTGCCGGACACCGCGCAGCGCGCGTACGCGGCGCTCGGGGACGGCGACCGCGCGTGGGTGGACGCCTACACGGTGGGCGTGAACGCGGGGCTGGCGTCGGCGGGGCGGCCGGTCGAGGTCGACGAGCTCGACCGCGTGCTCGGCGGCAGCACCCCCGACGACCCGTGGCCCGCGTGGGCGCCGCTCGGCGTGTTCCTCGTCAACCACGCGCTCTTCTCCACGTTCCCGCGCGTGCTCTGGCACGACCACGTCGTCCGCGCCGCACGGGAGTCCGGCCACCCGGGGCTCGCCGCGCTCGACCCCCTCGACCTCGTGCGGCTGTTCGACCCCGCCGCGGACGGGCCGTCCAGCGGCTCCAACGCGTGGGCGCTGCACGGCTCGCGGACCGTGTCCGGCCGCCCGCTGCTCGCCGGCGACCCGCACCGCGTCCTCGAGCTGCCCGGCGTCTACCAGCAGATCCGGCTCGCGTGCCCGGAGTACGACGTGCTCGGGCTCGCGTTCCCCGGCGTGCCGGGCCTGCCGCACTTCGGGCACGCGGGCACCGCCGCCTGGGGCATCACGAACGCGGTCGCGCACGCCGCCGAGGTGTTCCGCGAGCGGCTGCGCCGGACGGGGGCCGGGGCGTGGGAGGCGCTCGGCCCGGACGGGTGGGAGCCCGTCGAGCGGACGACGGCGCACGTGCGCGTGCGCGGCGGGCAGCCGCTGACGGTCGACGTGCTCGAGACGGCGCGCGGGCCGGTCGTGGTCCGGGGGATCCCGTCCGAGCAGGACACCGCGGGCGCCGGCACGTCCGACGCACCGGGCACCGCCGCGTCGTCCGCCGGGGACGCCGCCGCGGCCGGGGTCCTGGCCGTCGACGAGGGTGCCGGCGCGGCACCCGACGACGCCACACCTGTGGCTCCCGACGACGCCGCACCCGTGGCACCCGACGAGGCCGCAACGGCCCGGCAGGACCAGGTCGCCACCGGCGCGGTCCCCGCCGTGACCGGCGAGGAGGCCCGCTCGGTGCGCCTGCAGCCGCGGGTCGACGACGACCTGGGGTTCGCCTGCCTGCGCCCGCTGCTGCGCGCGCGCACCGCGCACGACGTCGCCGCCGCGCTCGCGGGCTGGGTCGACCCCGTCAACCGGGTGCTCGCCGCCGACGCCGACGGCACCGTCCTCTCCTTCGACGCCGGGCGCGTCGCGGACCGCGACCCCGACGACCGGCTGCTGCCGCTGCGCGCCTGGGACCCGGCGCACGCGCCGCGCCCGTGGCGGACGCTCGCCGCACCGCGGGCCGTCACGGACACCGCGGCGGACGCGAACGACTGGCCGTCGGCGCCGGAGCGGCACCACGGTGCCGTCTACAGCCCGGACCGCGCCACCCGCCTGCGCGCGCTGCTCGACGAGCGCCGGGGCCGTGCGCTCGGCCCGTCGGACATGGCGGAGATCCACGGCGACACGCACTGGGCAGGGGCGGGGCGGCTGCTGCGGCAGGTCGCGGCCGTCGAGGGGCTGACGCCGGCGGCCGCGGCCGTCCGCGACCGCCTGCTCGCATGGGACCTGCACATGGACGCCGGCTCGCACGAGGCCGCGCTGCTCGCCGACCTGCGCGGTGCGCTCGTCGCCCGGCTCGTCGCGGAACCCGCGCTGGTCGCGCTCGCCGCGCCGCACCGGGCCGGGCCCGCGTTCGACGCGTGGTTCGGTCTGCGCGGACGCGTCGGCCAGGCGCTCGGGGCGCTGCTCGACCGCGCCGACCTCGGCATCGACGGACCCGCCCACGTGCGCGCGGCCCTCGAGGAGGTCGCCGCCGGCGCGTCGCAGGACGAGACGTGGGGCGCGCGGCACAGGGTGCTGCCGGCGCACGTGCTCGCGGACGTCCCCGGCGCCGCCGTGCCGTCCGTGCCCGCACTGCCCCTGGCGGGCGACCAGGACACGCTGCGCTGCACGGGCACCGTCCCGGGCGTGACGGACCGCGCGTTCCGCGGCTCGGTGGCGCGCTGGGTCTGGGACCTGGCCGACCGCGACCGCAGCCGGTGGGGCGTGCCGTTCGGCACCAGCGGCGACCCCCGCAGCCCGCACTTCGCGGACCAGCACCCGCGGTGGGCCGTCGCGCGGACCGTCGAGGTCGTGACCGACTGGGACCGCCTCACCCCGGAGCCGCTGCCGGACGGGGTGGGGGAGTGACGTCGGCGGTGGCGCCGGGGCTCACCGCCGCGTGGGCGGTCCTGCCCGGCGGCACGGTGGTCGACGAGCGTGCCGTCGACGGGCTGGGCGTCCTGACGACGTCGGTGCTCGACCTCGACGCGGACCTGCCGACCCTGCACGCCTGGTGCACGGCGCGCGGCACGGAGTTCTGGGGGCTGCAGCACCTGACCGCGGACGAGCTGCGCGAGACGTACGCGTTCGTCGACGGGCTGGAGCACCACCACGCGCTGCTGTCCCGGGTGGACGGCGTCCCCGTCGCGCTGGTGCAGGTCTACGAGCCGGCGCACGACCCGGTGGGCGAGGTCTACGACGTGCAGCCGGGTGACCTGGGCGTGCACGTGCTCGTGGGCGCCCGTCCGCCCGGGTGCGAGCGGGGCTTCTCCCAGCGCCTGCTGCTCGCGCTGGTGCAGGTCGCGGCGGAGACCACCGGTGCCACGCGGATCGTCGGCGAGCCCGACGCCCGCAACACGGCCATGCTGCGCCGCGCCGAGCTGCTCGGCGCCGTCCTCGGGCCCGAGGTGGACCTGCCCACCAAGCGTGCGCGCCTGACGTTCCTGCCGGTCCGCCCGCCGTCCCCCTGATCCCACCCCGGCCCCACGCCCGTCGACTGCGGTAGATGCGTCACGAGTGCGGGTGCTGCAACACCCGCACTCGTGACGCATCTGCCGCACTGGTGGGCGGGGCCGGCGGGCGGGGGGTCAGGCGGCGGTCGCGACGAGGGCCGCGACGGACGCCGCCACCACCGGCGCCGCCAGCAGCAGGCCCTGCTGCACGATCACACCGGCGGGCACGTGCAGCAGCAGCGCCCTGCAGCGCTGCCACCACAGCACGGTCGCGAGCGAGCCCCACGGCGTGAGGACCGCGCCGGCCCCGGTGCCGACCAGCAGCGCCGCGAGCCGCAGCGGGTCGGCGGCCGCGGCGGGCTCGAGCGCGAGGTACGCGGGCAGGTTGTTGACGACGTTCGACGTGAGCGCCGCGGTCGCGGCGAGCCGCAGCAGCGCGCCGAGGTCGTCGCCCTCGCCGGCCGCGGACGCCGCCAGCGCCGCGCCGCCGTGGACGCGCACCGTCTCGACGACGACGAACAGGCCGCCGACGACGAGCAGCGTGCGCCACGGCACGAGCTCGGCCGGGGGAGCGGGCCACGGGCGACGGCGCACCGCCGTCGCCACCGCCAGCACGGCCGCGGCCGCGGCGCCGGCGACCACGGGCTCGACGCCGGCCACGAACGCGGTCGCCATGAGCACGGTCGTCACGGCGGCGACGACGAGCAGCGGCCGGTCCGGCACCGCGCGGGCCGGGGGTGCGTCGTACCGCCCGCCGATGGACCGGCGGTCGCGCAGCGCCAGGAGGGCCACCGTGACGACCACGGCGGCCAGCGCGGGCGCCCACATGAGCGCGAGGTAGTCGGCGCCGGTCCGGCGCAGCGCGCGGTCGGCGAGCAGGTTCGTCAGGTTGGAGACCGGCAGGACGAGCGAGGCCGTGTTCGCGAGCGCGACGACGACGAGCGCGAACCGCAGCGGGTCCGAGCCGGTCCGGCGGGCGAGCGCGACGACGACGGGCGTCAGCAGCACGGCCGTCGTGTCGAGGGAGAGCACCGCGGTGGAGACGGTCGCGAGCACCACGACGAGCAGCCACAGCACGGGGCGTCGGCCGCGGGCGAGCCGGGACGTCGCCGCCGCGGCGGCGTCGAAGAGCCCGGCGGCGGCGCAGAGCTCGGCGACGACCGTGAGCGCGGCCAGGAACAGCAGCACCGGGCCGGTGCGCTCGACCAGGTCGCGGGCGTCGGCCACCGGCAGCGCGCCGGTCGCCACGAGCGTGCCGCCGACGACGACGGCCACCAGCCACCAGGGCACCCGACGGACCGCACGCACAGGCGGACGCTACGGCAGGCGGCCGCCGGGCGCCCCGACGCCGGCGCGGGCCGCCGCCCTCCCGCCGTTAGCAACGGGCGTTGACAGGCTCGGCCGAGCAACCTAGGTTGACACGCGTGGAACAACCCGAGGTCGCCGTCGCCGCCGGCGACACGTCCGACCCGCTCACCGGGCTGCGGGCCGTGTCCTCGCTGCGCGTGCTCGTCGAGTCCTACGAGCTGCGCCAGGTCGAGGCCGCGCTGCGTGCCGGCATGAGCTGGCAGGAGATCGCCGACGCCCTCGGCGTCACGCGGCAGGCCGTCCACAAGAAGTACGCCAGGCGCATCGACCCGACCATCGCCGTCCCTCGGAGGAACCGCACATGAGCCGCCTGACGGACGCCGTCGTCCTCTCGCAGCAGATCGTCGTCACGGCCACCGAGGAGGCCTACCGCGTCGGGCACGCCGAGCTCGAGCTCGACGACCTGCTCGTCGCGCTCACGGCCGTCGGCGGCCCGGCGGGCGACGTGCTGCGCTCGCTCGGGGTCACCGTGGACCGCGCGCGGTCCGCCGTCGCGCAGGTGCACGCCGACCGGCTCGCCCGCGCCGGCGTGCCCGCGCCGCCCGCCCAGCCGCGCACGCTGCCCCGCACGGGAGGCGGGCTGCCGTGGTCGCCGCGCGCCGACCGCGTGCTCACGGCGGGCCAGTGGGACCTGCGCCTGGTCGACGACCGCCGGATCCTGCGGGACCTGGTGCGCGAGCCGAGCGGGTTCGTGGCGGAGGTGCTCGCCGTGCTCGGGCTCGACGCGGAGGGCGTCCTGACCGCGCTCGACGCGTGGGTCCCGACCGCGACCGCACCCTCCGGCGCCCTGTTCAGCCCGGACCCGCGTCCGTGGCGCACCGTGACCCGCCGCGGGTGGGTCCCGGCGGCGCCCGCCGAGGTCTGGTCGCTGGTGACCGACCCGGCGCGCCGCACCGCGTGGGACCCGTGGTACTCAGCGGTCGAGGAGCGGGCCGACGGCGTCCTCGCCGCGACGCTGGTCGGCGAGGCGGAGGGCGCCAAGCCCGTGCCGCCGGGCTTCGAGCGGCAGGAGGTGGTCCCCGTCGCGCGGGAGGAAGGGCGCCTGGTCGAGTGGGAGCTGCGCCGCCCCGACCGCCCCGGCGGCGCGCCCGTGCAGCGCCTGGCGGTCGCGCTCACCCCGTCCGGGGGCGGCACGCGCGTGGACCTCACCGTCCGCTGGCTCGGGGTCGGCGGCTGGCGTGCGGTGGTGGGGCTGCTGCTGCGCCCCGTGGCCCGGCTGGCCTGGGGCCAGATGCTGCTGGCCAAGCACGCGGGGATCGCCCGCGCGCTCCGCTGAGCGTCACCGCCCCAGCAGCCCCAGCTCCAGCGCCCGCAGCACCGCGCGCGTGCGGTCCCGCACGCCGAGCTTGAGCAGCACGGCGGAGACGTGGTTCTTCACCGTGCCGGGTGCGAGGTGCAGCGAGTCCGCGATCTCGCGGTTCGACCAGCCCGCCGCGAGCAGCCGCAGCACGTCCAGCTCGCGGGCGGTCAGCGGCTCGGGCCGCTCGATGCCCTCGACGGCGGCCGGCCGGTCGAGCAGCGCGCGCAGCAGCCGCTCGGTGACCGCCGGCTGCCACAGCCGCTCGCCGTCCGCCACGCGGCGCACCGCGTCGACGAGCTGGTCGAGCGTCACGTCCTTGAGCAGGTACCCGCGGGCTCCCGCGCCGAGCGCCCGCGCCACGAGCGCGTCGTCGTCGAACGTCGTGAGCACGAGCACGGGCGTGGGGTCGTCCGCCTCCCGCAGCGCCTCCAGCACGGCGATGCCGTCGCGGCGCGGCATCTGCAGGTCGAGCAGCAGGACGTCCGGGCGGTGCTCGGCGACCAGCGCGAGCGCCTCGTCGCCGTCGGCGCCCTCCGCCACCACGTCGACCGCGTCGGTCAGCGCGAGCAGCCCGCGCACCCCCTGGCGGACGAGCGTCTGGTCGTCGACCAGCACGACCCGGGTCACGCGGGCACCCGCGCCGTCACGCGGAACCCGCGGCCGGGCCCGGGGTCCACGGCGAGCGTCCCGCCGAGCGCCGCCACCCGCTCCTGCATGCCCCGCAGGCCGTGCCCCGGCTCCCAGGCCACGGCACCGGGGCCGTCGTCGTGCACGTCGACCTCGACGTCGTCGCCCTCGCGCCGCACGCGCACCGCGAGCCGCGTCGCACCCGGCGCGTGCCGCAGCGCGTTCGTCGCCGCCTCCTGCACGCACCGCACCACGGCGACGAGTCGGGCGTCGTCCAGCCGCAGCGCGGGGTCGACGGACAGCGCGACCGTCAGGCCCGGCAGGTCGAGGACCTCGCGCAGGGTCGGCTCCAGGTCGCCCGCGCCGCCGCGCAGCTCGCCGACCACCGCACGGACGTCCCGCAGCAGGTCCTTCGCGACCGCGCGGGCCCGCGCGACGTGCTCGGCGGCCTCCCCCTCGACCCGGTGCGACGCGATCTCGAGCTCCAGCGCGAGCGCTGTGAGCTGGTGGCCGATGACGTCGTGCAGGTCGCGCGCGATGCGCAGCCGCTCGGCGTCGCGGCTCGACGCGCCGAGCAGCACGGTCGTCGCCCGCAGGTCGGCGTGCGCGGCGGCGAGGTCGGCGTGCACGGCCGCGAGCGCGGCGTGGGCCGCGTCGGCCTCCTCGCGCGCCTGCGCCTCGCGCATGGCCGTCCGCACGACGATCGCCGCGAACGCCTGGAACGACGCGTAGATCGCCACCGTGAAGGGCACGCCGATCGTGCCCCGCCCGTCGAGCGCCGCGCCCACGGCCGTCACCAGGGACTGCAGGGTGACCAGACCGACGACGCCCGCCGGGGTGAGCAGCGCGGTCGCCGCCGCCGCTGTGACGACGAACAGCACCGGCGTCCAGTCGGCGGAGGGGTTCGCCACCCAGGCGACGGAGGCGGCCACGACGAGGACGACGACGAGCACGCGCTCGGGCGGCTGCCGGCGCAGCGGCACGAGCTCGGCGTCGAGGGCGAACGCGGCCGCGTACACCGCGAACGCGGCCCACCACACGGCCCGGGCCGCCGCCGGGGCCTGGGTGAACGTCAGGTCGGTGACGACCTGGGCGACCCCGACCGCGACGACGGCGAGCATGCCGGCGCCCGCGCCGAGCCGGTCGGCGGGCTGCGTCGCCGTGGGCGCCCGCGGGCCCGCCCGGAGCGGCTCGCCCGCGCCGGACCCCGCAGGGGTGGGGCTCCCGACGGCGTCCACCCGGCGACCGTAGCGCGGGCCCCGCGGCCCCGGGAGTGCCGGAGGTCATGGGTGCAGCCGGTGACCGCCGGCACGTCCGCCCGCCCCGGTGGTGTCCCTAGCGTCGAGGACGCCGGACCAGCCGCCCGACCGGGGCGGCGACGGACGAGGGAAGGGGGCCGCCGTGGGCGCGGTGCTGGAGCTGGACGACGTGCACAAGGAGTACGCGGGCGTGCCGGCGCTCGACGGCCTCGACCTGGCCGTCGAGGAGGGGGAGCTCGTCGCCGTGCTCGGCCCGAACGGGGCGGGCAAGACGACGACGTTCGAGCTGCTGCTGGGGCTGGCACGGCCGACGCAGGGGCGGGTGCGCGTGCTCGGCGGCCGCCCGGGGGCGCAGCGGGGGCGCGTCGGCGCGATGCTGCAGGGCGCCGGCCTGCCCGAGCAGGTGACGGTGCGCGAGCTGGTCGGGCTGGTCGGCCGGGCGTACCCGCGCGCGCACCGGACCGACGACGTGCTGGCGCGGACCGCGTTAACCAAGCACGCGGACAAGGTCGTCACCGCCCTGTCCGGCGGGGAGCGGCAGCGTCTGCTGCTCGCGATGGCCCTGGTCGGCGCGCCCGACCTGCTGCTGCTCGACGAGCCGACCGCCGCCATGGACGTCGCCTCGCGCCGCGCCTTCTGGGAGCGGGCGCGCGAGAGCGTCGCCGACGGCGCCACCGTCGTCTTCGCGACCCACGACCTCGCCGAGGCGCAGGGCGTGGCCGACCGCGTCGTCGTCCTCGCGGACGGCCGCGTGCGGGCCGACGCGAGCCCCGACGAGCTGACCCACCACGGGCGGGACGACCTCGAGGAGGTCTTCCTCACCCTCACGCAGGAGCGCACGAGCGCCGGACCGGACGGAGAGGACCGATGACGGCGACACCCCGCACCTCCGCGACGCACGGCACGGGACGGCCCGCTGCCGCGCCTGTCGCTGCCGCACCGCGCGCGGCGGCTCCGCGCCCCACCGGCGGACGGGCCGGGCTGCTGGCCGCCACGGTGGTGGTCGACCTGCGCTCGTCGTTCCGCAACGCCGAGTTCGCGGTGGGCGCCGTGGCGGTGCCCGTGCTGCTCTACGCGATGTTCGGGCTGCCCAACGCGTCCTCGCAGCTGCCGGGCGGGACCCGCGTGGGTCTGGCGATGCTCGTCTCGCTCACCGCGTACGGCGTCGTCTCGCTCGCGCTGTTCACGTTCGGCGAGAACGTCGCCAAGGACCGCGGCCGCGGCTGGTTCCGCACGCTGCGCGCGACCCCGTTCCCCACGGGCGTGTACCTGGCGGGCACGTCGCTCACCGCGGCGGTGCACGCGCTGCTCATCGTGCTCAGCACCGGCCTGCTGGCGGCGCTCGCGGGCGGTGTGCGGCTCGACGTGGGGGAGTGGGCGGCGTTCGCGGCCCTCATGACGGCGGGGGTGCTGCTGTTCAGCACGCTGGGCTTCGCGATCGCGTACCTGGCGCGGCCGCGCGCGGCGACGGTCGTCGCGAACCTGCTGTTCCTGCCGCTCGCGTTCGCGTCCGGGTTCTTCATGCCGCTCTCGGAGCTGCCCGACGTCATGGGCGACATCGCGCCGTACCTGCCGACGTTCCACTTCGGTCAGCTCGCCTACCGGCTCGTCATGCCGGACGCGGACGTGGCGGCGTTCACCGGGGCGGCCACGCAGCCGGTCGCGGTGCACGTCGCGTGGGTGCTCGGCAGCGCCGTGCTGCTCGGCGCGGTCGCGCTGCTCGCCGCCCGCCGCGAGGCGGTCACCCGCCGCGGCTGACGGGCCGATGGAGCGCACGTGCGCTCATCCGCGTGCAGGAGCCAGTGTGTCGAGCGGATCCTGCATCACGGCGTACACGGCGCGCGCCAACCAGTAGTCACGCCCGCTGATGCGACCAACCTTCGTGAGCCATCCTCGGCGTTCCGCCTCAGCCACGAGGTTGCGCGCGCCCTGGTTCGTCAGGCCCGATGCAGCCTCTGCGCGAGCGACCGTGATGACCGGGTTCTGGAAGACAAGGTCTGCGATGACGGACAGGCGGGACCGGCTCGTCGACGCCTCCGCGAAGTACTCCTCGCGCTTCTGCACGAGGAGGCGAGCCCTGGTTGCCCCGTCCGTTGCCTGCTTCTCGACTGCGGTCAGGAAGAACTGCAGCCACTCCTGGATCTGCCCCTTCTCGCGGACTGCCTGTAGCCGGGCGTAGTACTCGGACCGGTGGTTCTCCAGGTAGCCCGAGAGGTAGAGGATCGGCGACGGTAGGCGGCCCTGCTGGATGAGGTAGAGCGATACGAGAAGACGCCCGATCCTCCCGTTGCCGTCGAGGAACGGGTGGATCGTCTCGAACTGGTAGTGCAGCAGACCGGCGTGGACCAAGGGCGGGTATGGACTCGGCTCGTTCGCGAACGACTCAAGGTCTCCCATCAGCTCGGGCAGTTGGGTGTGGAGGGGTGGAACGTACTCCGCCGTGTCAGGGGTGTCGGTAGGAGACCCGACCCACACGGGCGAGGTGCGCAGCTGCCCGGGCATGCGCTCCTGTCCGCGGACTCCCTGGAGGAGCTCCTTGTGAACCGCCTTGATCAAGCGCTGGCTCAGCGGGAGCTCCTCGATCAGCTTCATGCCGAGCCGGGCGGCCGAGATGTACTGCCAGACCTCTTCCGTGTCCGCGTTCGCTTTGCTGAGGTGAATCTCCGTTCGAAGCACCTCATCGAGGGTCGTGCGAGTCCCTTCGATGCGCGTGCTCGCGAGCGCCTCTCGTCGCAGGTAAGGGCCGAGCAGCAGCTCGGGGTCGCGGACAAGGTGTCCGAATCCCGCAAGGAGACCCAGCGCGTTGTCTGCACGAGACAGCGCGGAGACCGTCGCGAGGTCCAGCTGGAGGTCACGAGGAATCGGTCGCGGGCTGTAGTGCCAGAACGCGCGACTGTCGCCCGGGGTCCGGTGAGGGCGGCCGAACGGGGTGTCCATGTACGCCGTGGGCAACATGCTCCAACGATAGCGGCAACGCACTTGGTCATCCGGCACAGTTCCACACGCGCTGCCTTGGATTGTCTACCCGACTGCTCAAGTTCATTAGGAGTTGCAGGCCGGACTTCCAACTCTTCGCACGTCACGCTTGGTGCGGGAGTGAATCATCCAAGTGGCACTTGGACGCCTCCTGCTTCCCTTGGAGGAGGCCGATCGTGATGCTGCGCGCTCAGCGCGTCGGGCGGTCCGCGACGCGGTCGAGCAGGAGCACCGCGATGTCGGCGACCTCCGGCACCCCCGGCCGCGCGACGGGCGCCGCCGTCCCGCGCAGGTCGCCCGCCGCCGGCGCCGTCACCGGCTCGCCCGCCTCCGGGGCACGTGCGGTGGCGGCGACGCCGTCGCTCAGCATCACGGTGCAGAAGGGGCAGGCGGTCGCGATCGCGTCGGCACCCGTCGCGACCGCCTCGGCCGCGCGGACGGTGCCGATGCGCTCGCCGAGGCTCTCCTCCATCCACATCCGCGCACCGCCGGCGCCGCAGCAGAAGGACGTCTCCCGGTTCCGCGGCATCTCGGCCAGCTCCACGCCCGGGATCGCGGCGACGAGGTCGCGCGGGGGTGTGTAGACCTCGTTGTGCCGGCCCAGGTAGCAGGGGTCGTGGTACGTGACCGTCCGGCCCGTGCCGTCGTCGCCGGTGCCGGGGGCGAAGCGCAGGCGTCCCTCGCCGACGAGCCGGTCGAGCAGCTGCGTGTGGTGCACGACCTCGAACCGCCCGCCCATCGCCGGGTACTCGCGCGCGATCGTGTTGAAGCAGTGCGCGCACGTCACGACGATCCGCTGCGCGCCGGCCTCGGTGAGGGTCTCGACGTTCTGCGTCGCGAGCATCTGGTAGAGCAGCTCGTTGCCGGCGCGGCGCGCGGGGTCGCCGCTGCAGGTCTCGCCGTCGCCGAGGACGGCGAACGAGACGCCCGCGACGTGCAGCAGCTCGGCGACCGCCCGCGTCGTGCGCCTCGCCCGGTCCTCGAAGGCCCCGGCGCAGCCGACCCAGAACAGGTAGTCGACGTCGGCGGCGGACTCGACGTCGGCGCCGACCACCGGCACGTCGAACGGCAGCCCCTTCGCCCAGTCCAGGCGCTGCCGGGCCGGCAGGCCCCACGGGTTGCCGCGCCGCTCGAGCTTGGTGAACGTGCCGCCGAGCTCGGCGGGGAACGCCGACTCCATGAGCACCTGGTAGCGGCGGATGTCCACGAGCGTGTCGACGTGCTCGATGTCGACCGGGCACTGCTGGACGCACGCGCCGCACGTCGTGCAGGACCACAGCACGTCGGGGTCGATCACGCCGGCGCCGACCAGGTCGACGCCCAGGTGCGGGTCGGCGGCGGCCTCGGCCGGCGCACCCGCCGCGCGCGCCGCGGTGACGTACGGCGCGGTCGCCGCCGCGTGGTCGCGCAGCGCCGTCATGACGAGCTTGGGGTTGAGCGGCTTGCCCGTGGCCCACGCCGGGCACTGCTCCTGGCAGCGACCGCACTCGGTGCAGGTGGAGGTGTCGAGCAGCTGCTTCCACGTGAGGTCCTCGACGGCGCCGGCGCCGAGCCGCACGTCGTCCGGCAGGTCCTCGGCGGCCGTGAGGTCGAGCGGCGCGCCGTCCGGGCCGCGCAGCGGTGCGAGCGGCCCCAGCGCCGGGGAGCCGTCCGGCTCGCGGCGTGCGTACACGTTGACGAACGCCAGGAACCGGTGCCACGCGATGCCGGCCGTGGGCGACAGGCCGACGAACACGAACCAGCCCATCGAGACGAGGATCTTCACGGTCGCGACGACGAGCACGGCGGCCTCGAGCGTCGCGGCCGGGGCCCCGGTCCACGCCGCCCCGAACCACGCGGTCAGCGGGAAGTGCAGCGCCGTCGCCCACGGCTCGCCGTCCTGCGCGCCCAGCGCGTACTCGAGCCCGCGCAGGGCCAGCACCGCGAGCACGACGAGCCAGATGGTCGCCTCGACGACGTACGCCCAGCGCATGTTCGACCGGAAGAACCGGGAGCGCCGCTGCTGCGCCGTCACGGGCTGCGGCTCGGCGCCGGCGTGCGGCACGGCGTGCGGGCCGTCCTCCCCGGCGGCGTCGGTCGTCACGGCGACGCCCGGACGCGGGCGCGCGCGCAGGCGCACCGACGTCAGGTACGCGATGCCGACGAGCCCGAGCCACGCGAAGACCTCGACCGCCCACTCCAGCGGCGCCCAGTGGCCGAGCACCGGCAGGCCGTAGCGCGGGTCGACGAGCTGCCCGTACCCGGTCAGCAGCGTCACGACCAGGACGGGGAAGGACACCATGACCACCCAGTGCGCGGCGCGCACCGCCGGCCGCTGCTGGAAGCGCCCGTGCCCGACGACCTCGCGCACGAGCGTGCGCAGCCGCTGACCGGCCGGTCCCGACCGCCCGGGCGCGGCCCGTCCGACCCGCACCGTCCGCACGATCACCACGACGCCGCGCACGAACGCGGCCACGCCGACGACCGTCGCGACGGACGCCAGCACGACGCACACCACCTGCAGGGGGCTCACCTCGCTCACGCTAACGGCGGCCGGCGACGCCGGGGACGGTCGTCCGTCCCGGGAAGTGGGCGGCACGGCGGCGGGACGGGCTGGGGTCGGCTCGCCGTCGGCACCGGACGTCCCGCCCCGGTTGCCGCGACGGCGGGCGCACGGAGCATGGACGGATGGAGACCTTCGTCATCCCCGTCACGTTCCCCGACCTCGACACCGCGAAGCGTGACGGGAGCACGTTCCTGGACCGGCTGCGGACCTCCGGCCTCGCCGCCGAGATGCCGGACGCCCCCGTCGACGACGGCGAGGCGGACGCCGGACGCCCCGACCCCGGCCCGACGACGCTCGAGCTGCAGGTGCACGCCGAGAGCGCGGAGGAGGCGCGGCGGCAGGTCGAGACGGTGATGGACGGGCAGTTCCCACCGGGGATGGTGCTCCTGGGGGAGCCCATCCGGCTCTGATCCGACGGCCCGCACGACCCGTCCACAGCCCTCCCGACGCGGGAGCGCGTCCACCCGGGAGGGTGAGCGCGCGACCGGTGGCACGACGAGCGGTTGATAGAGTTCTGGTGCTCCCTTGCCCATCACGACGGCGCTCCCGCGTCGCCGCGCATGGCCGCACCTTCGACCGCCCGGCCGCCCGGCTCCCCCCGGGCCGGTCCCCGGACGCCCGTCCCCGCGGCGTCCGGGTCGGGCCACATCGAGACCTGCCGCCCACCGCCCCCGACCAGGACGGAGAGCCGGACGTTGCTGCTGCTGCTGACCGTGCACCTCGCAGCGGCCCTCGTCGCGCCCGCGCTCGTCGCGTGGCTCGGTCGCCGGGCGTTCTGGGTCCTCGCCCTGGCCCCCGCCTCGGCGGCCGCGTGGGCGCTCGCGCACACCGCGGTCGTGCGGTACGGGCGCGGGCCCGTCGAGGTCGTCGAGTGGATCCCGACGCTGGGCCTCGAGCTGTCGTTCCGGCTGGACACGCTGTCGTGGCTGATGACGGTGGTCGTGGGCGGCGTCGGTGCGCTCGTGCTCGTCTACTGCTCGGCGTACTTCAAGCCGACCGCGGCCGGCCTGGGTCGCTTCGGCGGGGTCTTCACGGCGTTCGCCGGCTCGATGCTCGGGCTGGTCACCGCGGACGACATGCTGCTGCTGTTCGTCTTCTGGGAGCTCACGACGGTCACGTCGTACCTGCTCATCGGGCACTACGCGGACCGCAAGGCGAGCCGCCGAGCGGCGATGCAGGCCATCGTGGTGACGACCGCCGGTGGCCTGGCCATGCTCGTCGGCGTCGTCCTGCTCGCGCACGAGGCCGGGTCGTACTCGCTCTCCGCGCTCCTGGCGGACCCGCCGACCCAGGGGCCGCTCGTCGTCGCGGGCATCGCGTGCCTGCTCGCCGGTGCGGTGACGAAGTCGGCGCTCGTCCCGTTCCACTACTGGCTGCCCGCGGCGATGGCCGCGCCGACCCCCGTGAGCGCGTACCTGCACGCGGCAGCGATGGTGAAGGCCGGCGTGTACCTCATCGCGCGGTTCGCCCCCGCGTACGCCGACCAGCCGGTGTGGCAGTGGACCGTGGTCCTGCTCGGCGCCGGCACGCTGCTGCTCGGCGGGTACCGGGCGCTGCGCCAGCACGACCTCAAGCTCGTCCTCGCGTTCGGCACGGTGAGCCAGCTCGGCCTGATCGTCCTGCTCGTCGGGCAGGGCACGCAGGGGGCCGCGCTCGCGGGCCTGGCGATGCTCGGCGCGCACGCGATGTTCAAGGCGTCGCTGTTCCTCGTCGTCGGCATCGTCGACGCCGCGTGCGGCACGCGTGACCTGCGGCGCCTGTCGGGCGTGGGCCGGGAGCTGCCGTGGACGGCCGCGGCCGGCGCGCTCGCGACCGCGTCGATGATCGGCCTGCCGCCGTTCGCGGGCTACGTCGCCAAGGAGGCGGGGCTCGAGGCCCTGCTGCACGCCGAGGGCGACCCGCTCGGCTGGGTCGTGCTCGGCGCGGTCGTCGTCGGCTCCGCGCTCACCGTCGCGTACGGGCTGCGCCTGTGGTGGGGCGCGTTCGCGACGAAGAAGGCCGTGCTCACCGAGGCGCAGGCGGACGACGGCGAGGGCGGCGCGACGACGACGTCGCTCGCCGAGGGAGGCCACGAGTCGTCGGCGCCCGCGCAGATCACCCACCCGTCGCTGCTGCTCGTGTGGCCCGCGCTGGTCCTCGCGCTGCTCGGTGTCGCCGTCGCCCTGCTGCCGGGGCTCGGCGAGGACCTGCTCCTGCCGCACGCCTCGACCTACCCGCACGGCGAGCCCGGGCACCTCGTGCTCTGGGCGGGCGTCACGCCCGCCTTCTGGCTGACGATCGGGATCCTCGGCGTCGGCGGCCTCCTGTTCGTCGCGCGGGACCGGGTGGAGCGCTGGCAGGGCCGGGCGCCGCGCGTGCTCGAGGCCGACCGCGTCTACCGCCGGTCCATGCGCCGCCTGGACGACCTCGCGGCCGACGTCACGGCGATCACGCAGCGCGGCTCGCTGCCCGTCTACCTCGGCATCATCCTGGTCGCGTGGTGCACGGCCGTGGGGACGGCCCTCGCGTCCGGCACGTCGTGGCCCGACGCGGTGCGGCCCTGGGACTACGCCGCGCAGGCCGTGTTCGGCGCCGTGGTCGTGGTGTCGGCGGTCCTCGCCGCGCGCGCCCGGCGCCGGCTCAAGGCGATCATCCTGCTGGGCATCGGCGGGTACGCGATCGCGGGGCTGTTCCTGCTGCACGGTGCGCCGGACCTCGCGCTCACGCAGGTGCTGGTCGAGACGATCTCGCTGGTCGTGTTCGTGCTCGTGCTGCGGCGCCTGCCCCCCTACTTCTCCGACCGCCCGCTCGCCCTGTCGCGGTACGTGCGGCTCGCGATCGGCGTCGCCGTGGGCGTCGTCGTCGCGGGGATCGCGCTCGTCGCACCCTCGGCTCGCGTGCACGCGCCGGTGTCCGCCGACTTCGCCGAGGAGGCGTACGAGTTCGGCGGCGGCAAGAACATCGTCAACGTCACGCTCGTCGACATCCGCGCGTGGGACACCATGGGCGAGATCTCGGTGCTGCTCGTCGCCGCGACGGGCGTCGCCTCGCTCGTCTTCCTGTCCGCGCGGTCAGGCCGCATCTTCCGTGAGCGCGAGGCGCCGGCGGACCGGGCGGTGTGGGGCGGGGTGCCCGACCCGATGGCGGCGATCCGCCGTCCCGCGGGCTCCGTCCAGGTGCCGGCGGACGCCGAGCCGGGAGCCCCGGGCACCCGCCGGGCCGGTGTCGGCACGGGCGCGCGCGCCCGCGAGTGGCTGCGTGCCGGGCGCACGCTCGCGCCGCAGCGCCGCTCCGTCATCTTCGAGGTCGTCGTCCGGCTCCTCTTCCACACGATGATCGTGTACTCGGTGTACCTGCTGTTCAGCGGGCACAACCAGCCCGGCGGCGGGTTCGCCGCGGGCCTGGTCACGGGCATCGCGCTCGCCGTGCGGTACCTGGCGGGCGGGCGCTACGAGCTCGGCGAGGCCGCACCCGTGCAGCCCGGCGTGCTGCTGGGCCTCGGGCTGTTCCTGTCGGCCGGCGTGGGCCTGGGGGCGCTCGTCTTCGGCGGCACGGTGCTGCAGTCGTGGATCCTCGAGTTCACGCTGCCGGTATGGGGCGAGGTGAAGCTCGTGACCAGCCTGTTCTTCGACGTCGGCGTGTACCTCGTGGTCGTCGGGCTGGTGCTCGACGTGCTGCGCAGCCTCGGCGCCGAGATCGACCGACGCGCCGAGTCCGGCGAGGACGAGGTCGCGGCCGACGCGGTCGGCGGCGACGACGTGGCGCGGCTCGAGGCCGGCGAGACGGTCCCGGCGCGCGCGGCGGGGCACGCCGTCGAGCGCGGGTCCGGCGAGGGGCCGGAGGTGGTCCCGTGATCGACATGAGCCCGAACCTGACGCTCGTCGTCGTCATCGGCGTCCTGTTCGCCGCCGGCACCTACCTCGTGCTCGAGCGCAGCCTGACGCGCGTGCTCGTCGGGGTCGCCATGCTCAGCAACGGCGCCAACCTGCTCATCCTCGTGGCGGGCGGTGCCGCCGGGGGACCGCCGCTGATCGGCGTGACCCCTGAGGGGGAGATGTCGGACCCCCTGCCGCAGGCGCTCGTGCTCACGGCCATCGTCATCACGCTCGGCCTCACCGCGTTCCTGCTCGCCATGGCGTACCGCTCGTGGCAGCTGCACCGGCACGACGAGGTGCAGGACGACGTCGAGGACCGCCGCATCGCCCGGCTGGCGGCGCGCGACGAGCGCGCCTTCGAGGACACGGACACGGAGGGCGACGGCGAGACCCTCGCCGAGGAGGCCGCGATCGCACGCGACGAGACCGACCGCGGCGGGCCGGGTTCCGGCGCCGTCGACCACGGGCCGGCGCAGGACGACGAGGACAGCACGGCGGGGGTGACGCGATGACCACGGACTGGACGTGGCTCGTCCCGCTGCCCGTCGTGCTGCCGCTCTCGGCCGCCGGGCTGACGCTCGCGCTCGCGCGTCGCCCACGCCTCCAGCGGATCGTGACGGTCGTCGCGCTCTCGCTCGTGCTCGTGGTGTCCGCGGGGCTGCTCGTGCTGGCCGACGGCGGACCGGTGGTCGTCGACGTCGGCGGGTGGGCCGCGCCGGTCGGCATCGACCTCGTCGCGGACCGGCTGTCCGCCCTCATGCTGACCGTCTCGTCGGCGGTGACGCTGTGCGTCCTGCTGTACTCGCTCGCGCAGGGTCAGCAGGACGGCGAGAGCGGGGCACCGGTCTCGATCTACCACCCGACGTACCTCGTGCTGTCGGCGGGCGTCGCGAACGCGTTCCTCTCGGGCGACCTGTTCAACATCTACGTCGGGTTCGAGATCCTGCTCGCGGCGTCGTACGTGCTGATCTCGCTGAGCGGCACCGGCGAGCGCATCCGGGCCGGCACGGTCTACGTCGTCGTGTCGATCCTGTCGTCGATCCTCTTCCTGGTCGCGATCGGCGCCGTGTACGCCGCGACCGGGACGCTCAACCTCGCGCAGCTCGCGCTCCGGCTGCCGGAGGTCGACCCGGGCGTGCGGCTCGTGCTGCAGGTCGCCCTGCTGCTGGCGTTCGGCATCAAGGCCGCCGTCTTCCCGCTGTCGGCGTGGCTGCCGGACTCGTACCCGACGGCCCCCGCGCCGGTCACCGCGGTGTTCGCCGGCCTGCTCACCAAGGTCGGCGTCTACGCGATCATCCGCACCCAGAGCCTGCTGTTCCCCGAGGGGCGCGTCGACGAGGTGCTCATGGTGCTCGCGCTCGCGACGATGCTCGTCGGCATCCTCGGCGCGGTCGCGCAGGACGACGTCAAGCGACTCCTGTCCTTCACACTCGTCAGCCACATCGGCTACATGGTGTTCGGCATCGCGCTCGGCACCGAGACCGGCTGGACCGCGGCGATCTACTACGTGGTGCACCACATCACCGTCCAGACGGCGCTGTTCCTCGTGGTCGGGCTCGTCGAGCGGTACGGCGGGACGACGTCGCTGGACCGGCTCGGCGGGCTCGCGAAGCTCGCTCCCGTGCTGGCGGTCCTGTTCTTCGTGCCCGCGATGAACCTCGCCGGCATCCCGCCGCTCTCGGGCTTCCTCGGCAAGGTCGGGCTGCTCGAGGCCGGCGTCGCCGTGGGCACGCCGCTCGCGTACGCGCTGGTCGTGGGGTCCGTCGTCACGTCGCTGCTCACCCTGTACGCACTCGTCAAGGCGTGGAACAAGGCGTTCTGGCAGACGCCGCCCGAGGAGCTGCCCCGCACCCGGGTGCCCGCGACGATGGCCGTCCCCGCCGGCGCGCTGGTGGCCGTCGGCGTCGCGCTGACGGTCTTCGCCGGTCCGCTCTACTCGTACACCGAGCGCGCCGCGGAGACGCTCATCGAGCGCACGCCGTACGTCGAGGCCGTCCTGCCCGACGGCCGTCGCGGGCTGGGCGAGTCGGCCGACGTCGCCGAGACCGACGACGAGCCCGGCTCCGACGACGCGGTGGAGGTGGACCCGTGAGCCTGCACCCGCGCCGCGGCTCGCTGCGCACGCAGTGGCCCACGGTCCTGTGGCTGACCGCCGTGTGGGTCCTGCTGTGGGGCGACATCAGCCTCGGCAACGTCGTCAACGGCGCGCTGCTCGGCGTCCTGGTGACGGCGGGACTGCGCATGACCCCGATCGACCTGCACGGGCGCGTGCGTCCGGGGGCGCTGGCGGTGCTGGTCGGGCGTTTCCTCGTCGACCTCGTGCGGGCGTCGTTCGAGGTCAGCCTGGTCGCGCTGCGGCCGCGGCACACGCCGCGGGGTGCGGTCGTGTGCGTGCAGCTGCGCAGCCACTCCGACCTGTACCTCACGCTGACCGCCGAGCTCGTGTCCCTCGTGCCGGGGTCGCTGGTCGTCGAGGCGCACCGGCTCACCGGCCGGCTGTACATCCACGTGCTCGACGTGGAGACGTCGGGCGGGGTCGAGGTCGCGCGCCGGTCGGTGCTGGAGCAGGAGGAGCGGGTGCTGCGCGCGCTCGCGTCGGACGAGGAGCTCGTCCGGGCCGGGCTGGCGGCCGGCCGCGGGCGCAGCCGGGCGGAGGTGACGCGGTGACCGCGATGGACGTGGTGGTCGGCGTCAGCGCCGTGCTGCTCACCCTCGGTGCGACGTTCGCGGTCGTGCGCGCGGAGAAGGGCCCGTCGATGCTCGACCGGACGGTCGCTCTCGACATCGTCGTCACGGCGATGGTCGCCGCCGTCGCGCTGTACGCGGCCGCGCGCCGCCGGGCCGACGTCGTGCCGATCCTCGTCGTGCTGTCCCTCGTCGGGTTCGTCGGGTCGGTGACCATCGCGCGCTTCGCGTCCGTGGAGCCCGAGGGCGAGGGGCGCGTGCGCACGCGCGAGGAGGTCGCTGCCGAGGAGGCCGAGCGCCGCCGCCGCGAGCAGGAGGAGGAGGCGCAGCGCCGGCGCCGGCACGTGCCCGAGAGCACGCAGGACACGGTCGAGGACGCGCCGGACGCCGAGTCGCACGGCGGCGGGGCCGAGGGGGAGGTCCGATGACGGGGGCGACCCGGGGGAGGGGGCGCGCATGAGCGAGGACCAGTGGACCCTCGTCGCGGACGTCGTGTCGGTCGTCTGCCTGCTGGGCGGCGCGTTCTTCGTGCTCGCGGCGGGCGTCGGCGCCCTGCGGTTCCCCGACCTGCTGTCGCGCATGCACGCCGGCACCAAGCCGCAGACGCTCGGGCTGATCCTCGTGCTGGTCGGGCTCGCGCTGCGGCTGCGCGAGGGCGGCGCGGTGTGGGCGCTCGTCCTCGTCGCGATCTTCCAGATGCTCACCGCCCCGGTCGCCGCGCACATGGTCGGACGCGCCGGCTACCGCACGGGCAAGGTGCGGCACGACCTGCTCGTGGTCGACGAGCTCACGCGGGACCTGCGTGCCGCGGGCAACGACACGACGGACGACCCGGAGTCGGGGGAGCCGACGGGACCGGACGCACCGGAGCCGGACGGGGCCGTCGGCCCCCGCTGACCGACGCCGCTGCCGGCCGGTCCCGCGCGCGTCAGCGGGCCTCGAGCAGGGCGATGAACTCGTCGGCCATCGCCAGCCGGCGCGCGAGGTCGGCCCGCCGCTCCCGGGCGGCGGCGAGGTGGCCCTCGAGCTGCGCGCGCACGCCCTCGTCGACGTCGCCGGCGGCGATGCGGTCGGTGACGGCGAGCAGGTCGGCCATCTCCTCGAGCGTGAAGCCGAGCGGCTTCATGCGGCGGATGAGCAGCAGCCGCTCCACGTCGGCGTCCGTGTAGAGCCGGAACCCGCCGTCGGTGCGGGCGGAGGGGCGCAGCAGGCCGACCTCGTCGTAGTGGCGCAGGGTGCGCAGCGACAGGCCCGTCCGCTCGGCGACCGCGCCGATGTGCATCGTCGTCGGGGGCTCGTCGGTCATGGGCACCATCCTGCCGGTCGGGGGGGCGTCGGTTCGCGGACGTTCGACCCTACCCTCACGTAAGGGTAGAGTTGCCGTCGCCCCAGGGCGCCTCGCCCTGCCGTGCCCGACGTCGCGCGCGGTTCCCACCCCTCGTCACCCCGGAAGGGGACAGCCGTGCCCGCCGACACGCCCCCCGACGCCACGCCCACGTCAGCCGTCCCGATGCCCGACCCGGCCCCCGCCCCCGTGCCGGTCGACGGCGCGCCCGAGGCCGACGAGGCGTGGTCCGTCCGCTCCGCGCTGCGCTCGCCGGCGCGCCTGCGGACGGAGGTGCTCGCGGGCCTCGTCGTCGCCCTCGCGCTCATCCCCGAGGCGATCGCGTTCTCGATCATCGCGGGCGTGGACCCGCGGCTGGGCCTGTTCGCGTCGTTCACGATGGCGGTGACCATCGCGGTCGTCGGCGGGCGGCCGGCGATGATCTCCGCCGCGACCGGCGCGGTCGCGCTCGTCGTGGCGCCGGTCGTGCGCGAGCACGGGGTCGAGTACCTGCTCGCGACCGTGGTCCTGGCGGGCGTGCTGCAGGTCGTGCTCGGGCTCGCGGGCGTCGCCCGGCTCATGCGCTTCATCCCGCGCTCGGTGATGGTCGGCTTCGTCAACGCGCTCGCGATCCTCATCTTCACGTCGCAGCTCACGCACCTCGTCGACGTGCCGTGGGTCGTCTACCCGCTCGTCGCCGCCGGCATCGCGATCATGGTGCTGCTGCCACGGTTCACGACCGTCGTCCCCGCGCCCCTCGTCGCGATCGTCCTGCTCACGGTCCTCGTCGTGGCCGCCGGGATCGCCGTGCCGACCGTCGGCGACGAGGGCGCGCTGCCCGAGAGCCTGCCCACGCTGCTCGTCCCGGACGTGCCGTTCACGCTCGAGACGCTGCAGATCGTGCTCCCGTACGCGCTCGCCATGGCCGTCGTCGGCCTGCTCGAGTCGCTCATGACCGCGAAGCTCGTCGACGAGGTCACGGACACCCACTCCGACAAGACGCGCGAGTCGTGGGGGCAGGGCGTCGCGAACGTCGTCACCGGCTTCTTCGGGGGCATGGGCGGCTGCGCGATGATCGGCCAGACGATGATCAACGTGAAGGTCTCCGGCGCCCGCACGCGGATCTCCACGTTCCTCGCCGGGGTCTTCCTGCTGGCGCTGTGCGTGGGGCTCGGGGACGTCGTGGCCGTGATGCCGATGGCCGCGCTGGTCGCGGTCATGGTCATGGTCGCCGTCGGCACGTTCGACTGGCACTCGCTGCGCACGCTGCGCCGCATGCCGCTGTCCGAGACGGCCGTGATGCTCTCGACCGTCGCGGTCACCGTCGCGACGCACAACCTCGCGTACGGGGTGGGCGTCGGCGTGCTCGTCGCGACGGTCCTGTTCGCGCGCCGCGTCGCGCACCTGACGACCGTGACGCGGCTCGACGCGTCGGACGAGGACGGGACGCGCGTCTACGCCGTCGAGGGCGCGCTGTTCTTCGCGTCGTCGAACGACCTGGTGCACCGCTTCGACTACACGGGCGACCCGGAGCGCGTCGTGATCGACCTGTCCCGCGCCCACGTGTGGGACGCGTCCACGGTCGCCGCGCTCGACGCGATCCGCACCCGCTACGCCGCCCGCGGCACGCGGGTCGAGTTCGTCGGTGTCAACGCGGACAGCAGGGCGCGCCTGGACCGCCTCGCGGGCACCCTCGGCGCCGGCCACTGAGGCGACCCGCGCCCGCCCCGGGCGGTGCCGTGCAGCGTTCGTCCCACCGGGCGCGACGGACGCTGCACGTCCGTGCCGGCGCTACCGCCCGATGAGCTTCGCGGCGCCGCGGGTCGCCAGCACGCGCGAGAGGGCGACGAGCGCACCCGTGATGACGGCGGCCGCGGCGACCTCCGAGAAGTTGATGTCCTCGTCCGTGGAGTCCGCCGCCGGCGGCTTGTGCCCGCGGGTCCTCTCCCACGCCGCGTCGATGACCTTGTGGGCCACCCACGCCGCCCCGAGCGTCACGCCCATGCCGACGATCTTCGCCACCATCGACTTGTCGTTGTCCGCCACGCGTCCTCCCAGGTCCCGCACCGTGTCCGCTGCCGGGGACGACGCTAACGGCGCGCGCCCCGCTCCGCAGTCCGGTGCCGCCTGCGCCGCCCCGGACGGGCGTCCGGACCGCCGCCGCCGCGGGTCTAGGATCGGCCGTGAACGACAGGGGAGCGTCGAGCGCCGCAGGGTGCCCGGACGCTGAGAGTGCGGACCACCGCAGACCCTCGAACCTGATCCGGGTGATACCGGCGTAGGGAGTCGGGCAGCTCTTTCCCCGCCGGTCGTCGCGCCGTGCGGTGCGTCGTCGGCGGGGACCCCTCCGCACGACGACGGAGGACAGATGACCCCCCGCACGACGTGGCGCCCCGGCGCCCGTGCCCTGGCGACGGCCGGGGCCGCCGCCCTCGCCCTGACCGCCTGCTCCGCCGTCGGCTCCGGCTCCGGCAGCGGCGCGAGCGACGACGCGACCGGCACCGCCGGCGGCGGCACCGTCACGCTCGTGACCCACGAGTCCTTCGCCCTGTCGGAGGGGCTGCTCGAGCAGTTCGAGGAGGAGTCCGGGCTGACCGTCGAGGTGGTGCAGCAGGCCGACGCCGGCGCGCTCGCGAACCAGCTCGTGCTCACCAAGGACGCGCCGCTCGGTGACGTCGTCTACGGGCTCGACAACGCGTTCGCGACGCGCGCGCTCGACGAGGGCGTCGTCGTCCCGGCGGACGTGACGGCACCGGCCGCCGAGGACGCGGCCCGGTACGCGGTCGAGGGCGACGACGACGGCGCGCTGACCGCGGTCGACTACTCCGACGTCTGCGTCAACGTCGACACCGCGTGGTTCGCGGAGCAGGGGGTGCCCGAGCCGACGACGCTCGAGAGCCTGCTCGACCCGGCCTACCGCGGCCTGCTCGTCGTGCCCGACCCCGTCACCTCGTCCCCGGGGCTGGCGTTCGTCCTCGCGACGATCGGCGCGTTCGGCGAGGACGGGTGGGTCGACTACTGGGCGGGCCTGCGCGACAACGGCCTGAAGGTCGCCGACGGCTGGAGCGAGGCGTACTACACGGACTTCACCGCGGGCGGCGGCGACGGGCCGCGGCCGATCGTGCTGTCGTACGCGTCGTCCCCGCCGTTCACGGTCCCCGAGGGCGGGACGGAGCCCACCACGCGCGCGCTCCTCGACACGTGCTTCCGGCAGGTCGAGTACGCGGGGGTGCTCGCGGGCGCGGACAACCCCGAGGGCGGTGCGCAGCTGATCGACTTCCTGCTCTCCGACGCCGTCCAGGCCGACCTGCCGGGGTCGATGTACGTCTACCCGGTCAGCACCGCCGTCGAGCTGCCCGAGGAGTGGACCCGCTGGGCGCCGCTCGCCGAGCAGCCGTTCGAGGTCGCCCCGGCGGACATCGACGCGCACCGCGAGGAGTGGCTGGCGACCTGGTCCGACACGGTCGTCGGCTGACCGACCCGGGGACGAGATGACGACGACGCTCGAGCGGGCACGCCCCGCCGCACCGGCCCCCGGGCCGCGCGGCGGCGGCGTGCCGCCCGGGCGCGTCCTGTTCTGGGGCGCCGCGGTCGTCGTGCCGCTGGTGTTCCTCGGCGTGTTCTTCGCCTGGCCGGTCGCGGCGATCGTCGGCCGCGGGTTCGTCACCGACGGCGCGCTCGACCTGGGCGGGTTCGCGGACGTGCTGGGCCGGCCGCGCACGTGGCGGATCGTCGGGCAGACCCTCACGCAGGCGACGCTCGGCACGCTGGGGTCGGTGCTGCTCGGGGTCCCCGCCGCGTACCTGCTGCACCGGTGCACGTTCCCGGGGCGCGCGGCGGTGCGGGCGTTCGTCACCGTGCCGTTCGTGCTGCCGACGGTGGTGGTCGGCGTCGCGTTCCGCTCGCTGCTGGTCGAGGGCGGGCTGCTCGGCGGGCTCGGGCTCGGGCTCGACGGGACCATGACGGCGATCGTCCTGGCGCTCGTCTTCTTCAACACCGCCGTCGTCGTACGCACGGTGGGTGGGCTGTGGGAGCGGCTCGACCCGCGCGCCGAGCAGGCCGCGCGCTCGCTCGGCGCGTCGCCGTGGCGGGCCTTCCGGACCGTGACGCTGCCCGCGCTCGCCCCCGCGATCGCGTCCGCCGCGTCCCTGACGTTCCTGTTCTGCGCGACCGCGTTCGGCACCGTGCTCGTGCTGGGCGGGCGGCAGTTCGGCACGGTCGAGACCGAGATCTGGGTGCAGACCACGCAGTTCCTCGACCTGCGCGCCGCCGCCGTGCTGTCGGTCGTGCAGCTCGTCGTCGTGGTCGCCGCGCTCGCGCTCGCGGGCCGCGCCCGCGCCCGCACCGAGCGGGCGCTGCACCTGACCGAGCCCGTCGACGCGGCGCACCCCGTGCGCCTGCGCGACCCGTTCGACATGGTCGCCGTCGTCGTCACCGCCGTCACCGTCGCCGGCCTGATCGCGCTGCCGCTGGTCAACCTCGTGGTCCGCTCGCTGCGCACGCCGGACGGGTGGGGACTGGGCAACTACGCCCGGCTCGCCGAGCCCGCTGACGTGCTGCGCGTGACCCCGTGGGAGGCGGCCGTGACGTCGCTGCGGGTCGCGCTCGACGCGACCGTGATCGCGGTGCTCGTCGGCGGCCTGGTCGCGCTCGTGGTGTCGCGCCGGCCGCGCGCCGCGGCCGGGCGGCGGGCCGTGGCAGGGCTCGACGCGCTGTTCATGCTGCCGCTCGGGGTGTCCGCGGTGACGGTCGGGTTCGGGTTCCTCGTGTCGATGGACCGACCGCTCGGCCTCCCGCTGGACCTGCGGACGTCCGGCGTGCTCGTGCCGGTCGCGCAGGCGGTCGTCGCCGTGCCGCTCGTCGTGCGGACCGTGCTGCCGGTGCTCCGCGCGATCGACCCGCGGCTGCGGGAGGCGGCGGCGACGCTCGGCGCGTCCCCGGCGCGTGTCCTGCGCACGGTGGACCTGGCGGTCGCGCTGCGCTCGCTCGGCCTCGCGCTGGGGTTCGCGTTCGCCGCGTCGCTGGGGGAGTTCGGCGCGACGTCGTTCCTCGCTCGTCCCGAGAACCCGACGCTGCCGGTCGTCATCTTCCGGCTGCTCGGGCGGCCGGGTGTCGACAACTACGGGACCGCCCTGGCGGCGTCCGTGCTGCTCGCGGCGCTGACCGCGGGGATCGTGGCGGTGTGCGAGCGGCTGCGCTCGCCCGGTGTGGGGAGCAGCTGGTGAGCGACGGTCTGGGCGTGCGCGAGGTCGTGGTGCGGTACCCGGGCGCGGCGCGCCCCGCGGTGGACGCGGTGTCGCTCGACGTGCCGGTGGGGGAGGTCGTCGCGCTGCTCGGCCCGTCGGGCTGCGGCAAGTCGTCGCTGCTGCGCGCGGTGGCGGGGCTCGAGCCGCTCGCGGCGGGCGACGTCGCCTGGGACGGCGTCGGGGTGACGGGCGTGCCCGTGCACCGGCGCGGGTTCGGCCTGCTGTTCCAGGACGGCCAGCTGTTCGGGCACCTCGACGTCGCGGGCAACGTCGCCTACGGCCTCGCGGGCCGGCCCCGGGCGGAGCGCGCCGCACGCGTCGCCGAGCTGCTCGACCTCGTCGGGCTGCCCGGCACGCAGCGCCGCGACGTCGCGACGCTGTCCGGTGGCGAGCGCCAGCGGGTCGCCCTGGCCCGTGCCCTCGCACCGCGCCCGCGCCTGCTGCTGCTCGACGAGCCGCTGTCCGCGCTCGACCGCTCCCTGCGCGAGCGGCTCGCGCTCGACCTGCGCGACGTGCTCGTCGCCACCGGCACGACCGCGCTGTTCGTCACGCACGACCACGACGAGGCGTTCGCCGTCGCCGACCGGGTCGCCGTCATGGACGCCGGACGCCTGCTCCAGGTCGCCGCACCCGCGGCCCTGTGGTCCCGGCCCGCGTCGCGGCGCGTCGCGGAGTTCCTCGGGTACGAGGCGTTCGTCGAGGTGCCGGCCGACCGCGACGGTGCCGAGCCCGCCGTGCGGGCGCTCGTCGGAGCGGTCGAGCCGCGCCCCGGGGCCGGCACGACGCTCGCGCTGGCGGCCGGTGCGCTGGTCGTGCGGACCGGGGCGGCGGGCGCCGGCGACGTCGTCGGCACGGTGACGCTGCTGCGGTCGCGGCGCGGGCGCACCGAGGTCGTCGTCGACGTGCCGGGTGTGGGGCGCGTGACCGCGTTCGCCCCGGCCGGGTGGTCGTGCGAGCCCGGCACGAGCGTCCTGCTGCGTGCCGACCCGGCGGCGGTCGCGCCGCTGCCGGGCACGTGGGTCGCCCCGGACGTCGCGACCGCCTGACCGCGCGCAGCGCCGTCGTCGCGTCCACCGCCCCTGCGCCCGACCCCCCGCGTGGGTACGGTCGGAGGACGAACCGGGAGACAGCGGACAGGAGTGAGCACCGATGACGCTGGAGCACCGTCAGATCGTGTCGGTCGAGATCGCCGCGCCGGTGGCGACGGTGTGGGCGCACCTGCGCGAGCCACGGCTGGTGGGGCGCTGGTTCGGGTGGGACTACGACGGCCTCGACGCGGAGATCCGGCAGATCTTCGTCGACCAGGTGCGCGAGCACCACGAGCACGCCGACGGCGTCACGCGCCGCACGCTGACGTGGCGTGACCACGACGTCCTCGCGGTCACCGCCCGCGACGACGATCCCCGCCGCACGCACGTCACCGTGACCCGCCGCAGCCACGACGGGCTCGCGCGGTTCGACGGGGTGTACGACGAGATCGACGAGGGCTGGATCGCGTTCGTGCAGCAGCTGCGGTTCGCGCTCGAGCAGCACCCGGACGCCGAGCGCGTGACGCTGTCCGCGCTGGGCATGGACGCGGGGGACCGCCGCGACCCGCTGCTCTACCGCACCGGCCTGCACGGCGTGCGCGGGCTGCCGGTCGGGGCGCACGTGGACGTCACCCGGCCCGACGGGTCGCGCGTCGGCGGCACGCTCGTCTACCGCACGGAGCACCAGGTGGGCATCCACCTGCACGGCATCGCCGAGTCGCTGCTCGTCCTCATGTTCGAGCCGCCGGGGCACCGGCCGCCGCACGGGCGGGTGTCCGCCGTCCTGTCCACGTACGGCCTGGACGACGCCACCCTCGCCGAGGCGCGGCGGCGGTGGGCCGGCTGGTGGGGCGCCGTGGCGCCGAGCGCGTCCTGACGCGGCCTCAGCCGCGGCGTGCGCCGCAGCCGAACACGATCGCGTAGCCGTCCGGGTCCCGGACGGTGACGTTGCGGAACGTCATGCCGTCGCTGTGGGTGGCCTCGACCGGCCCGGCACCCGTGTCGGCGCCCCGCTCGTGGAGCTCGGCGACGAGGGCGTCGAAGTCGTCGAACTCGACGAAGACGTAGGAGTCCCAGCCCTCCTGCGGACCCTGCCAGTCGGTGGGGTACGTGTCCCGCGCCGCGGCGACCGCGTTCGGGCGCACGTCCGCCGGGTCCGCGGCCTGCTGGAGCACGAGCTGGAACGCGTCGCGCAGCGCGTGCCCCCAGCCGTCGACCTCGCACCCGAGCACGTCCCGGTACCAGGCCTGCGACCCGGCCAGGTCCCGCACGAGCCGGACCTGCCGGCTGCCCGTCAGCGGCACGGAGCCCATCGCACGTCTCCCCTCGTCGTGGTGCACGGGCCACCCGTGCGACGCGACCGTAGCGGGGCCCGCCGACACCCGGCGTGCCCCGCCGTGCCGATCCGCGCCCGGGCGGGCGGGGCGCCCGACGTCCGCCCAGACTGGACCGGACGGGCGAGCGCGAGGAGGGGCAGATGCGCCGAGCCATGGTGACCGCGGCGGCCGCCGCGGGCCTGCTGCTGAGCGGGTGCGCCGGGGGAGGGCCGGACGCCGTGCCGCCGACGGTCGCGACGGACCCCGCCGACGACCAGGTGCGCGCGGAGTCGGTCGACGACCGCATCGACGCGCTCGAGGGGCGCCTGCAGGACGCCGACGAGGACGTGCGGTCCCAGGCCGCGCCCGCGCTCGACGAGGCGCGCCTGGCAGTGGGCGAGGCGCTCTCCGTGCGGGACCGCGGCACCGAGCAGGGGCGCGCCGACGCCGCCGAGCGGGTCGAGGCCGCCGTCGAGGAGCTCGAGGCGACGTCCGAGGGCGTCTCCGACGCCTACACCCGCGACCTCACCACCCTGACGGACGACCTGCGCCGCCTGGCGGAGAGCCTGCGCGTCCCCGAGAACGACGACCGCTGACGGCGGTCGGGACCACGACGACCCCGGGAGGACCCCATGCCCACGTTCCGAGTGTCCGGCACCGCGCTGCCCACCGCCGAGGCCGGTGACGTCGCCTCGCTCGACGACGCCCTCGCGGGGGAGGAGGGCGTCGCCGTCGAGGAGGCGACGCGGCAGGACGACGGCGGCGTGCAGTTCACGCTGACGGTGGAGGCGGAGGACGCGTCCGTGGCCGCCGAGGTGGGCCGCCGCGTCGGGGACCGCCTGAGCCCCGGGTCCACGGTCACCGTGCTCGAGTGACGTGCGCGGCGGCGCCCTCCGCGCCGCCGCGCACGCGCGTCACAGCTCGCGCTGCCACTCCCCGACGCAGCCCTCGGGGCGGAACCCGAGGGCGGCGTTGATCGCGAGCATCCAGCTGTTCTCCTCGGCGTTCCACGTGCTGATGCGACGCACCGAGGGCAGCGCGCGGGCGAGCAGGTCGAGCTGCGCGATCTTCACGAGCATCCCGAGGCGGCGTCCCCGGTGCTCCTTCAGCACGAGGGTGTCGCCCTGCCACACGAACTCGTCGCTGTGCCCGGGCACCTGGAACGACGAGAACGCGACCAGCGTGCCGGTCGGCACGTGCTCGACGGCCGACGTCAGCAGGTGCTCGCCGCGGGCGAGGACCTGCTCCTCGACGCGGCGGACGCGCTCGGCGTCCCAGCGGTCCTCCTCGAAGTCGAGGCCGCCGAGCGGGACGTCCGTGCTCATGCGGGTGTTGAGCAGCGCGAACTGCTCGACCCACGCGTCGGGGCACGCGTCCTGCCACTGCACGAGCCGGTAGTCGGCCCCCGCCCGCTCGAGCGCGGCGGCCCGGTGGGTCTCGAGCACGTCCGCGGGCACGGGCAGGTGCAGGCGCGAGTGCCGGACGACCTGCTCGAGCCGCCACCCGTGACCCTGGGCGAACCGCACCGACGGGGCGTCGGCGGGGACGCGTCCCGACCCGGTGGGGGCCGACAGCGCGCCGGGTCCCTCGGGCGGCTCGACGGCGTGGTCGGTCTCGGCGACGAGCTTGGTGCGGCCGTCGCCGCGCGCGAGCTCGACGGCGGCCGCGTGCAGCGCGGCGCCGATGCCCCGGCCACGGTGCTCGGGCCGCACGCCGACGTCGGCGTAGCCGGTGTGGGTGTTCTCCTGCAGGGGCAGGTCGAGCCGGGCGTACCCGACGACACGGTCGGGGTCGCCGTCGGCGCCGTCGACGACCGCGACCACCCGGCGACGCCGCGTGTACCGCTGGTGCTGCAGGTCGGAGAACGTCTCCTGCTCGGTGCCGCCGAAGTCGTCGTGGCCCCAGTCGGCGCGGATGACCGCGTTGCGCGCCCGGACCATGCCGACGAGCAGCCAGGCCTCGGGGTCCTCGCGCGTGAGCACGAGCGGCAGCTCGTGCAGGGCGAAGGTGGTGGTGGTCGTGCCGTCCATGCCTGCCACTGTCCTCGCGGCCGCGCGCCGCGGTCGACCCAATTTGTCCCCCGTCGCCGAACCTCACCCGCCTCAAGCACCGCCCGTCCGAGCGCCGACCTCGGGGCTTCCGCGCCGAGAACCGCACCCCGGGTGCCGGTCTCGGCGCCGGACCACCGGCCTGGGCGCGCGGGGCCCGCGGCACGCAGGGCTTAGGGTGCGGCGGTGGTGTGGCTCGAGGTCGTCGGCTGGGTCGGTTCCGTGCTGGTCGTGCTGTCCCTCATGCAGGCGCGCGTGTGGCGCTTCCGGGTGATGAACCTCGTCGGCTCGCTGCTCGCGACCGCGTACAACGCGGTCTTCGGCATCTGGGCGTTCGCGGCGATGAACGGCGCGATCTCGCTCATCAACGTCTACTGGCTCCTGCGGCTGCGGCGCGAGCGCGGGGACGCGGCCGTGTACGCGGTCGTCGAGGTCGCCCCCGACGACGCGTACCTGCGTCACGTGCTGGCGGTGCACGCGGACGACGTCGGCCGGCACCGCACCGTGCCCGCCCGGGACGTCGGCCCCGGCGCCGGTGCCGAGCTCGCGTTCCTCGTGGTCCGCGGCGACGAGACCGTCGGCGTCGTGCTCGTGCGTGACGCGGGGGACGGCACCGGCGTCGTGCTGCTCGACTGGGTGACCCCGCGGTTCCGCGACTTCACGCCCGGGGAGTTCGTCTACCGCGACAGCGACGTGTTCGCGGCGCACGGGCTGCGGCGGCTGGTGGTGCCGACCGCGCCCCCGGGATCGGTCGCGTACCTGGAGCGCGTCGGCTTCCGGCGGGCCGCCGGGGAGACGTGGGAGCGGCCGGTCCTCGCCGCCGCCTGACCGCCTCGCGCGCGGCCTACCCCGCCGCCGCGCGGGCCGCCGCGAGCCGCTCGGCGAGGTGCACGCGCTCGGCCGTCGCCGGGACCAGCGCGAGCGCCCGCTCGAACGCCGCGGCCGCCTCGTCCGCGCGCCCGGCCCGCAGCAGCAGCTCCCCGCGCACCGCGGGCAGGCGGTGGTGGTGGGCCAGCGCGGCGTCGAGCCCGTCGAGCAGCGCCAGGCCGGCCGACGGCCCGGCGGCCTCCGCCACCGCGACGGCCCGCGCCAGCCGGACCACCGGCGAGCCCGTGCGCTGCTCGAGCGCGGCGTACAGCCCGGCGACGACGTCCCAGCGGGTCGCGTCCGCGGACGGCGCCGCCGCGTGCTCGGCGGCGACGAGCGCCTGCAGCCGGTGGTCCTCGGCGAGCCCGTCGAGCGGGGGCAGCGCGCGCACCAGCGCGAGACCCTCCGCGATCTCGTCGGCGTGCCAGCGGCTGCGGTCCTGGTCGGGCAGCAGGACGATCCGCCCGTCGGCGTCGACGCGCGTGTCGCGGCGCGAGTGCTGCAGCAGCTCGAGCGCGAGCAGGGCGCGCAGCCCCGGCCGTCCGCCGACCAGCCGGTCGAGCTCGCGCGTCAGCCGGATCGCCTCGTCCGCGAGGTCGACGCGCAGGCCGCCGGGGACGTCGGCCGGCTGGTAGCCGGCGGTGAACAGCAGGTACAGCACGGTCGCGACCGCATCGAGGCGCTCGTCGAGCCGGTCGGGCGGCGGCACGGCGAACGGGATGCCTGACGTCGCGAGCCGCTTCTTCGCGCGCGTCAGCCGCGCCGACATCGCGGTGTGCTGCACGAGCTGCAGCCGCGCGATGTCCGCCGTGCCCAGGCCCACGACGAAGCGCAGCGTCAGCGCCACCCGGTCCGCCGGCGCGAGGGCGGGGTGGGAGCACGTCAGGACGAGCCGCAGCTGCTCGTCGGCCACGTGCGCGCCCGGGTCCTCAGCCGCCGCGGCGAGCGCCCGCAGCTCGGCGTCGACGACCATGAGCGGCTCCTTGCGCCGGTGGACGGCCTGCGTCCGCAGCCGGTCGAGGACCCGGCGCCGGGCCGCGGTGAGCAGCCAGGCGCCGGGCCGGTCGGGGACGCCGTCGACGGGCCAGGTGCGCGCCGCCGCCTCGAACGCGTCGGCGGCGCCGTCCTCCGCGAGGTCGGGGCTCGCGAACTGCGCGACGAGCAGCGCGACGACCGACGACCAGTGCGCGCGCCAGGCGTCGGCGAGCGCCGCGTCGACCTCGGTCACCGCGGCCCGTCGCCGAGCCCGGGGTGGTGCGTCACGCGTCGCCCGAGTGGTCCACGATCGGACGGATCTCGACCGTGCCGCCGTCCATGATCATCGGCACGAGCGCCTGCAGGCCCGCGAGGTCCGCCGTGCGGATCAGGTAGTACCCGCCGAGCTGCTCGACGGTCTCCGTGTAGGGCCCGTCGACCACCTCGTACCCGTCGGCCCCCGGCCGCACGAGCGTGGCGCTGCGCGCGCCCTGCAGCTCCTCCCCGCCGACGATCTCGTGGCCCGCCTCGGCGCACGCCTTCGAGAAGCGGTCGTGGTCGGCGTACGCCGCCGCCATCTGCTCCGGCGTCGCGTCCGCCCACGGCGCCTCGTCGCCCCACAGCATCACCAGGTACGTCTGCGCCTCGGCCATCGCCTGTCTCCTCTCGACCCGGGGCACCCACTGTGCCCGTCACCCACCCCGACGCGCGAGGGTCCCGGATTTCGACAGCGGCGTCCTCGCCCTGCGGTGCGGCCGGGCCCGACCTAGCGTGGCAGGGACATCGCACCCGACCCGAAGGAGCGGAGCCATGCCCACCACCGACCTCACCGGCCGCCGCGTGCTCGCCGTCGTGACGAACTACGGCGTGGAGCAGGACGAGCTGGTCGTCCCCGTCGAGCACCTGCGCGAGGCGGGCGCCCAGGTCGACGTCGCCGCCGTCGAGGAGTCCGGAGTCCAGACGCTCGTCGGCGACAAGGACCCGGGCCGCACGGTCGACCCGGACACGACGATCTCGGCTGTCGACGGCCAGGGGTACGACCTGCTGCTCGTGCCCGGCGGCACCATCAACGCGGACAACCTGCGCCTGCAGGACGACGCGGTCGCGATCGTCCGCGAGTTCGCCACCTCGGGCCGGCCGGTCGCGGCGATCTGCCACGGCCCCTGGTCCCTCGTCGAGGCGGGCCTGCTGCAGGGCAAGACGCTCACCTCGTACCCGTCGCTGGCCACGGACGTGCGCAACGCCGGCGGCGAGTGGGTCGACAAGTCGGTCGTGAGCGACGACGCCGAGGGCTTCACCCTCATCACCTCCCGCACGCCCGACGACCTCGACGACTTCCTCGGCGCGGTGGACGCCGCGCTCGCGGGAGCCGCCGCGTCGGACGCCTGACCAGCAACGACGCGGCGCGCATGACTTTCCGGGCAAGACCGGCACCGGGCGCGATCCGGTGCCGGTGCCCGGTTAGCGTCGTCCCATGGGGGACAACGACGCAGGCCCGCGCACCAGCGGCAGCCGTCCGGACGACGTCACGGTCGTGGCGGTGCGCCGCGAGGACCGCGCATGAGGCGCATGGTCGTCCTGCGGGTCGTCGTCACCCTCACCCTCGTGCTGGGCCTCAACTACACCGTCTGGCGCTGGCTGGAGTCGGTGAACTGGTCGGCGTGGTGGATCGCGGTGCCGCTGGTGATCGCGGAGACGTACTCGTTCGTCGACGTCACGCTCTTCGGCATCACGATGTGGAAGGCGAAGCCGCGCGAGGACCCCGGCCCGCCGCCCGAGGGCGTCACGGTGGACGTGTTCATCACGACGTACAACGAGGACGTCGCGCTGGTCGCCCGGACCGCGGAGGCGGCGCGCGACATCCGCTACCCGCACCGCACCTGGGTGCTCGACGACGGCGCGCGGCCCGAGATGCGCGCCGAGGCGGAGCGGCTGGGCGTCGGCTACGTCGTCCGCGGTGCCGACTGGGCCGACCGGCCGAAGCACGCGAAGGCCGGCAACCTCAACAACGCGCTGGCACTGACGGACGGCGAGCTGATCCTGGTCCTCGACGCCGACCAGATCCCCACCCCGGACATCCTCGACCGCACGGTCGCGTACTTCGACGACCCGCAGGTCGCGCTCGTGCAGACGCCGCAGTTCTTCACGAACGTGCCCGAGGCGGACCCGCTCGGCAGCCAGGCGCCGCTGTTCTACGGGCCCATCCAGCAGGGCAAGGACGGGTGGAACGCGGCGTTCTTCTGCGGCTCCAACGCCATCCTGCGCCGCGACGCGCTCATGCAGCTCGGCCTCGTCGGGTACGTGCGGGAGACCGAGCGCACGGTCCGCGAGGCGCTGCACACGAGCCGCCGCGTGCTGCAGCGCGCGCGCCGCCAGGCCGACGACCTGCGGGTCGCCGCGGCCCTGGACGAGGTCGCGCGCGCGAGCACGCAGGCGCTGCGGCGGCTGGACGCCGGGGACCCGCTGGGCGAGGTGACGTACGCGTTCCAGCGACGGGTCGACGAGGTCTCCTCGTCCGTCGTCGCGGCGGACATGGCCGCGATCCGCGCGGACCTCGAGGCGCTGGGGGAGCTGGCGCCGGCGCTGGCCGCCGCACCCGCCGGGGCGCAGTCGACCGCGGACGGCCGGGACCCGGCGCACGCGGACGCGCTCACGGCCCTGGACACGCGGGAGTGGTCGCCCCTCGGCGCGCTGGAGTCGGTGCGTGCGCTCGTGCGGGCCGTCGACGTGGACCGCGGCGACGAGGCCATGCCGGTCATGCCGGTGGCGACGCTCTCGGTCACCGAGGACATGGCCACCGCGATGCGTCTGCACGCGCTCGGCTGGAAGACGGTGTACCACCACGAGACGCTCGCCCACGGCCTCGCGCCCGAGGACCTCGGCACGATGATCACGCAGCGGCTCCGCTGGGCGCAGGGCACCCTGCAGGTCTTCCTGCAGGAGAACCCGCTCACCGTGAAGGGCCTGCGGCTGGGCCAGCGCCTCATGTACGGCGCGACGATGTGGAGCTACCTGTCCGGGTTCACGGCGGTGGTCTACCTCGCGGCGCCCGTGATCTTCCTGTGCTTCGGCGTGCTGCCGGTCACGGCGTGGAGCGTCGACTTCTTCGCGCGGTTCCTGCCGTTCCAGATCGCCAGCCAGCTGCTGTTCCTCGTGTCGGCCCGCGGGCTGCGCACGTGGCGCGGGCAGCAGTACTCCCTCGCCCTGTTCCCCGTGTGGATCAAGGCGACGTGGACGGCGGCGGCGAACGTGTGGTTCGGGCGTCCGCTGGGCTTCGCGGTGACGCCGAAGCAGCGGCAGTCCTCGGCCGGGGCGTGGCGCCTGGTGCGCCCGCAGCTGGTGGCGATGGCGGTGCTCGTCGTCGCCGCGGTCGTCGGCGTCGTGCGGTGGGCCCTGGGCTACGCCCCGTGGGTCGGCACCGCCGTCAACCTCGCCTGGGTCGCCTACGACCTGGTCGTGCTCAGCGTGATCGTGCAGGCGCTGCGGTACCGCGGGTACCAGGGCGCCGAGAAGGAGGCGTGATGGAGATCGGGACGGACGTGCGCGGCGGCGGGGTCGCGGTGCTGCGGCCGCAGGGCCGGCTGACCATGGTGACGGCGGGCGAGCTCAAGGCCGAGGTGGACCGGGCGGTCGACGACGGCAACGCGGTCGTCGTGGTGGACCTCGAGGAGACGGCGTTCATGGACTCGTCGGGCCTCGGCGCGCTGGTCGGCGGGCTGCGCCGGGCGCGCGCCGCCGGCGGCGACCTGCGCATCGCGCGGGTGGGCGGCCAGGTGCTGACCGTCCTGCGGCTGACGACGATGGACCGTGTGCTCACGCCCTTCGCGACGGTCGAGGACGCGGTCGGTGCCGCCTGACGCCGAGCTGCACCTGCCGCTGGAGGGCGAGGACGCCGCGACCGTCCTCGACCGGGTCCACCATGCCCTCGAGGAGCTGTGGCGGACCGCCGGCGACGTCGACGAGATCGACCGCATCGCGGTGGAGACCGCGCTCGTCGAGGTGGCGGGCAACGTGGTGCGGCACGGACCGGACGGCACGTGGCACGGGGACGGCGTCCACCTGACGGTGCGCCCGGACGCCGTGGTCGCGGTCGCCCGGCAGGCGGGGCCGCCCCCGATGCTCGACCTGGTGCCGACGATGCCCTCCGCGGAGGCCGAGTCCGGCCGGGGCCTGGCGATCGTGGCCGCGCTGGTGGACGTCACGTGCACCGCCGAGGGTCACGGGACCCGCTGGACCCTCACCCGGCGTCGGACGGTGTGACCACGGCGAGCCGGCCCGCGGGGGCGGCGTCGCCGACGACCTCGCGCTCGGCGGCGCGCAGGTGCCGCTCGCGCAGCACCGGCAGGCAGAGCAGCAGCAGCAGGTCGAGCGCGGTCGCGACCACGAACACCTGCGCCAGGCCGACGTGCTCGCCCACGAGCCCGCCGAGCAGCGCCCCGACGGGCATGGTGCCCCAGGCGAGCAGCCGGTAGGCGCTGTTGAGGCGGCCGAGCAGGTGGTCGGGCGTGAGCCGCTGCCGCAGCGTCACGGTGACGACGTTCCACACGGCGATGCCCGCACCGGCGGCGGCCCACACCGCGGCCACGACGAGCACGTCCGTCGTCAGCACGGGCACGGCGTGCGAGGCGGCGGCGACGAGCACGCACAGCGCCAGGCTGAGCGTGCGGCCGAGCCGCGCCGTCACCTGCGACGCCGCGAGCGAGCCCAGCACGGCCCCCAGCGCGGCGGCCGTCGCGAGGGCGCCGTAGCCGGGCTCGGTCAGCCCGAGCGCGGAGTCGGGGCCGACGGCCCACAGCACGAAGACGGACATCATCGCGAACTCGGCCAGGTTCGAGACCCCCACCATGAACGCCAGCGTCCGGAGCACGGGCCTGCGCCACAGGAAGCGCAGGCCCTCGCCGACGTCCGCCCGCAGGGTCGTCGGGCCGGCGCCGTCCCCGCGCACGGGCCGGAACGTCCCCCGCAGCGCGAGGAGCGCGGCGACCGCGAGCAGCCACAGCAGCGCCGGCGAGACCAGCGCGAGCGCGGTGCCGGCCGCCACGAGCACGCCCCCGAGCGGGGGCCCGACGAACTGGTTGGCGGTCACCTCGACCGCGTAGAGCCGCCCGTTGGCGCGGTCCAGGTGCTCGCGACCGACGACCTGCGGCAGGATCGACTGCCCGCTCGTGTCGTGGAAGACCTCGGCCGTGCCGACCGTGAACGCCAGCACGTACAGCAGCCCCAGCGACGCCGCCTCGTCGGCGGGCGCGAGGACGAGGACGAGGAGCGCACCCGCCCGCACCGCGTTCGCGACGAGCATCGTGCGGCGGCGGTCCCACCGGTCGGCGAGCGCACCCGCGGGCAGGGAGACGAGCAGCCAGGGGAGCGAGAGCGTGAGCGCGATCCCCGCGACGACCGCGGGGGAGTCGGTGTAGCGCAGCGCGACCAGCGGCAGCGCGGTCTTGAGCACGCCGTCCGCGGCGTTCGACAGGCCCGACGACGTCCACAGCCACCAGAAGGCAGGAGGGTGCCCGGGGCTCGGCTTGCCCGGCATGCCCGGAACCGTAGCAGTTTCATGCGGGGGGATGACAGGAGTGCGCGGCACACCTCACCGCTCGCCGTCCCGTCGGTCCGTCCCGGTTCGTCCCCGTCGCGGCCTGCCCGGACGGTACGGTCCGCACATGGCCGTGACCAGCGCCGGGATCCTCCTGCACCACGGCGGCCCGACGCCGCGCGTGCTCATCGCCCACATGGGTGGCCCGTTCTGGGCGCGGAAGGACGCGCGGGCGTGGACGGTCCCCAAGGGGCTCGTCGAGCCGGGGGAGGACGTCGCGACGGCCGCCCGCCGCGAGTTCCTCGAGGAGGTGGGCGTCCCGGCGCCGGACCTGCCGGCGGTCGAGCTCGGCGCGTTCCGCTACTCCTCGGGCAAGGTCGTCCACGTGCTCGCGGTCGAGGTGCCGCCGGACCTCGTCGGCTCCCCGGACGACCCGGCGTGCGAGGACCTGACGACGCGCCCGGGGGTCAGCACCGTGGAGACCGAGTGGCCGCCCCGCTCGGGCCGCCGCACGACGTTCCCCGAGGTCGACCGGGCGGTCTGGTGCGGGCTCGACGAGGCGCGCGAGCGTCTCGTCGCCGGGCAGGTGCCGGCGGTCGACGCCCTGGTGGCCGCCCGGTGACGAGCGACGCCGGCCGCTGGAACCACAACGTCCACTACCACCCGCTCGTCCTCGGCGCCGTGCCGCCCGCTGCCCGCACCGCGCTCGACGTCGGCTGCGGCGAGGGCATGCTCGCACGCCACCTGCGCACGGTGGTGCCGCAGGTGACGGGCATCGACCTGCACGCGCCGAGCCTCGCCGAGGCGCGCGCCGCAGGCGGTGACGTCACGTACGTCGAGGGCGACGTCCTCACGCACCCCTTCATGCCGGGGTCGTTCGACGTCGTCGCGTCCGTGGCGACGCTGCACCACCTGGACGCGCGCGCAGGGCTGCTGCGCCTCGCCGCGCTCGTCCGGCCCGGGGGCCGGCTCGTCGTGGTCGGCCTGGCCCGCCCGTCCGGCCCCGCCGACGTCCTGCCCGAGGCGGCCGGGCTCGTGCTCGGGCCCCTCGCCCGCCTGCGCCGCGGCTACTGGGAGCACCCGTCGCCCACGGTCTGGCCGCCGCCGGCGACGTACGCGCAGATGCGGGCCCTGGTCCGCGAGCTGCTGCCCGGCGCGCGGTGGCGCCGGCACGTGTACTGGCGCTGGTCGGCGGTCTGGACGCGGCCCGCCGCGTGAGCCGTCAGGCCGGGGGCTCCGGCGTCTGCTGGTGCAGCGCCAGCCGCCAGCCGGCGTCGGTGCGCCGGTACGTCGACGCGAGCGTCGCGCGGTAGGTCCACGTGCCGCGGCGTCCCCGGAAGGGGTAGACGACGGTCGCGACGTCGCCCGACGCCACCAGGCGCGGGTCGCCCAGCTCGACGTCGTCCCAGCCCTCGGAGGCGTCCATCGCCGCGACGCACGCGTCGCGGTCCAGCACCGCGCCCGGCACGACCACGAGGGCGTCGTCGGTGAGGGACTCGGCGTACTCGGCGCCGCGACCGTGCGCGAGGCGGCGCTCGGAGGCCATGAGCTCGTCGGCGAGGGTCATGGCACCAGTGCTAGCACGGTGCGGCCGTCCGTGCCGCCGCTCGCCGGGCGGGTCCGCGCGGGCGTGGCTAGCGTCGACGGGGTCGGCCACGGGAAGGGACACGATGACGCTGCAGGGCAAGGTCGCGCTGGTCACGGGCGCGGGGTCGGGCATCGGGCGCGCCACGGCGGTGCGGCTCGCGCAGGACGGCGCCACCGTCGTCGCGCTCGGGCACAGCCAGGACAGCGCCGACGACGTCGCCGAGGAGATCCGCCGCGCCGGCGGCCAGGTGCTGCCCGTCGCCGCGGACGTCGGCGACGCCGACGCGGTGCGCGCGGTCTACGAGCGGGTCGAGCGCGAGCTCGGACGGCTCGACGCGGTCGTCGCGAACGCCGGCGTCAACGGCGTCTGGGCGCCGCTGGAGGAGCTCGAGCCGCAGGAGTGGGAGTCGACGCTCACCACCAACCTCACCGGCACGTTCCTCACCGTCCGGTACGCGCTGCCGCTGCTCGTGCGGCAGGGCGGCGCCGTCGTCGTCGTCGCGTCGATCAACGGGACCCGCACGTTCAGCAACTCGGGCGCCTCGGCCTACGCGACGAGCAAGGCGGGCCAGGTCGCGTTCGCGCGCATGGCCGCCGTCGAGCTCGGCCCGCGCGGCGTGCGCGTCAACTCCGTGTGCCCCGGTGCCATCGAGACGAACATCGACGAGAACACCGAGCAGCGGAACACCGAGGACCTCGGCGTGCAGGCCGAGTACCCCGAGGGGCAGATCCCGCTCACCGGCGACGAGTCCGGGTCCTCCCAGCAGGTCGCGGACGTCATCGCGTTCCTGGTCTCCGACGCCGCCAGCCACGTGAGCGGCACCGAGGTGTTCGTCGACGGCGGGCAGTCGCTCATCGCCTGACCGGCGCGGGGTCGGCCGGCCGGCCCGGCGCCGTCGCGGTCGCGCGCCCGGTCAGCCGGCCGGCGCGTCCTGCTCGTCCGCGTGCGCGACGTGCCGCAGCTGGCGCCAGATGAGCACGACGAACACCGCGGAGCCGGCGAACGCGAACCAGAACGGCGCCGTCACGCCGTACCGCTGCGCGAGGGCGCCCCCGATGCCGGCCCCGAGGACGAGCCCGCCGAAGACGCCGACGAGGTTGACGCTGCCGACCCGCCCCTGCAGCCGGTGCGGCACGGCCCGCTGCCGGACCGTCACCGACGTCGCACCCCACACGAACGCATGCGCGCCGAACACGAAGAAGATGCCGAGCGCCAGCCACGCCTGCGTCGTCAGCGCGAGCGCGAGGTGCGTGAGCGTCTCGATGACCAGGCCGACCCGCAGGAGGTTCGCGAGCGAGACGCGCGCCGTCAGCCAGCCGTACGCGGCGATGCCGGCCAGCCCGCCGATCGCCTGCGTCGTCGTCAGCAGGCCGTAGCCCACCGCGCCGAGGCCCAGGCGCTCCTGCGCGTACAGGACGAGCACCGAGAACGCGGCGCCGAACGTCACGTTGAAGATGAGGATCGTCAGGACCAGCGTCCGGACGGCGGCGTGGTGCCACACCCAGCGGACGCCCTCCGCGACGTCGGCCAGCACGTGGCTGCGCTCGTGGTCCGGCGCCCGCTCGGGCAGACGCACCCGGGCCACGAGCGCGACGCCGGCGGCGACGAGCAGCGCGTCGGCCGCCACCGGCCAGGCGTGCCCGACCGCGAACAGCGCGGCCCCGAGCGGCGGCCCGGCGAGCTGGTTCAGCGCGATGAACGCGGTCTGCATGCGGGCGTTGGCGATCGCGAGGTCGTCGCGCGCGACGAGCGTCGGCACGAGCGCGCTGAAGGTGTTGTCGGCGAACGTCTCCGCCGTCGCGACGAGGAACAGCGCGGCGAGCACGACCGCGATGGGCGCGGCGTCGAGCGCCACCGCGGCCGCGAGCGCGGCGAGCACCCCGACCCGCACGAGGTTGACGGTCACCACGAGGCGGCGCCGGTCCAGCCGGTCGGTCAGCACCCCCGCCCACAAACCGAACAGCAGCGGGGGCAGCCACGTGAGGAGCGCGGCGAGCGCGACCAGGAACGGGTCGTCCGTGCGGGACGCGACGAGCAGGGGGCCGGCCGCGAGCAGCAGGCCGTCGCCGAGGTTGGTCGACCAGGACGACGCCAGCAGCCACCGGAACCCGGTGCCGAGCCGTGCGGGCAGCAGGCGCTCGACGAGCCGTCCCGCGGCGCCGCGCGGTGGGGGAGCCGGGGCGGTCCCCGGCGCCCCCGTCGACGCCTCCGGCCCGGCCGTCATCGCGTGCCCGCGCGCCGCTGGGCGGGCAGGGCGGGGACCGCGGGGACGAGAGGAGACATGACGGCCATCGTCGCAGGGGCGCACGCGGCGGTGCATGCGCTTTCGGCGCCGCGCGTCGGCGGGTCGGCGGTGGCGGGCGGGTCCCGCGCGTCAGCGCGTGCGCGCGAACCGGGCGCTGTCCATGGCGCCGATCATCAGCCCGTCGTCCTCGCGCACCCACCGCTGCCCGGTCGCGCGGCGCTCCGCGCGCGTCGCGAACCGGTACCGGTACAGGTGCGCGCGCACCCACCGGGGCCGCTCCCCGCCGAACGGGTCGTGCGCGAGCAGGCGCAGCGTGGGCCCGTCGCCCTCGAGCAGCTTGCCCAGGAACGGCACGAACCAGCGCAGCTGCGACGACGAGCCGAGCGCGAGGAACCACATCCCCCAGTCGAGGCGCAGGTGGTACGGCGCGTACTGGCGCGGCAGGCGTCGCACGTCGGTCGGCTTGCCGCGGAACTCGTACTCGAGCCACGTGGCGGTCGCCGGGTCGGCGTCGCGCGTCCCCTCGACGACCACCTCGGTGCGACGGCGCGTGATCGAGCCGAACGCGCCGTACGCGTTGACCAGGTGCCAGACGTTGAAGGAGGCGTTCATCGCCTGGTGGCGCGACAGCAGGTTGCGCAGCGGGTGCCGGCTGATCCACACGCACAGCGCGGTGACGGCCAGGACCACGACGACGAACCAGAGCGGCGGGTCGGCCGCGGGCGCGGTGGGGGCGACGTCGACGCCGACGAGCCCGAGCGCCCACCGCCACGACGCGTCGTCGATGGCGGCGCACGCCAGGACGATCGTCAGCCAGTTCAGCCACGCGAAGTTGCCGGACAGCACCAGCCAGAGCTGCGTGACGACCATGACCGCCGCGGCGGTCGACGCGACCGGCCCGGGGACCAGCAGCCCGAACGGCACGACGAGCTGGGTCACGTGGTTGGCCACCACCTCGACCTTGTGCAGCGGACGCGGCAGCAAGTGGAACAGGCGGCTCAGCGGGCCCGGCATGGGCTGCGTCTCGTGGTGGTAGTACAGCGCCGTCAGGTCCCGCCACGCGGGGTCGCCCCGCCACTTGATGAGCCCCGCGCCGAACTCGAGGCGGAACACGAGCCACCACAGCAGCGCGAGCACGGTGACCGGCGGCGCGACGTCGTCCGACCCGAGGAACGCCACGAGGAACCCGGCCTCGAGCAGCAGCGACTCCCAGCCGAACCCGTAGAAGACCTGCCCGACGTTGACGACCGACAGGTACAGCGCCCACAGCAGCAGGAACGCGAGCATCGGCAGCCACGGCGGCCCCTGCTGCGGCAGCCCGGCGACGAGCGTCAGCGCGACGACCACGCCGACCCAGCCGACGGCCACGACGAGCCCGTCGGAGAACCACCGGTGGAACAGGCTGGGGCTCGCGCGGAACGGCACCCGGGCCGTGAACGCCGGCACCGGCAGCAGCCCGTGCTCGCCGAGCAGCGGCCGGAACTGGCGCAGCACCGCGACGAACCCCAGGACGAAGACCGCCGCGACACCGCGCTGCACGACCTCGCGCGCGATCGTGTACCCCTCGGCGTCGAACCACTCCACGCGCGACCACCCCCGTCCTGCCCGGCGTGCCCGCCGTCCAGGGTGGTGCAGCGGACGGCCCGCCGCCCGCCGACCGCCCACCCCGCCCCACCCGGCCCCCGCCCGGCCCCCGCCGCGCCGGCCCCACCCGTCCCTCGCCCCCGCCCGCCCCCACCCCTCCGGCGCCGAGACCGGTGGCTCCGTGCCGGGTCCGACGGCTAGGGGTGCCGATCTCGGCGCGAAGGTGCCGAACTCGCGGGGGGGACGGGGACGGGGACGGGGAGGGGGCGGGGCGGGGAAGCGGGGCGGGGACGGGGGTGGGGGCGGTGGGTCAGTCGGCGGTGCCGGTGACCGTCGTGCCCGTGCGGGTCACCGTGTAGTCGACCGTGTCGCCGCTCCAGAAGTGGAACGTCAGGTGGACGGGCGCGCCGTCGGTGACCTCGGCGAAGAACGCCGGGCGGAGCAGGATGCGCCCGTCCTCGGGGGCGAACGTCACGTCGAACTCCTTGAACGACGTCCACCCGTGCGGGCCGGCGTTCGTGCCGTCGGCGTACCGGGCCTCCATCGTGGCGAGCCGGTCCCCGCGGAAGTCCGTCGGGATCGCGAAGTCGTCGACCGTGGCGGCCGCGTCACCCAGCGCGGGCGTGTCGGCGGCGACGACCTCGATGCGCCACGGCAGGCCCTTGCCGAACCGGACCTCGACGACCGCACGCGTGCCGTACGCGCCGTCGGCGACCAGCGGCCGCAGCAGCGCCGCCGGCAGGGTGAGCGTGTCGCCGTCGAGGCGGTACTGCGACGGCTTGAGGCGCCGCCCGTCGAGGCGGACGTCCTTCACGCGGTTGCCGTTCGGCTGCAGGGTGACGGTCTGGTCCGCCACGGCGCCGGGACGCACGAACACCTGGTCGGTCGACGCCGTGCCGGACTGCCGCTTCCAGCTCTCCCGGATCTGCGCGAACAGCGCCGGGTCCTGCCACGTGAACGCGGTCCGCGACAGGTGCTGGCCGTTGTCCCACAGCATCGTGGTGACGCCCGTCGTGCGGGCGAGGTGGCCGACGTGCTCGAAGAACTTGAGCTTCTCGCCCTGCTGGATGGTGCCCGTGTGCCGGTCGAACCCGAGCAGGCCGTACTCGCCGAGGATCACCGGGATCCCCTGGGCGACGAACGAGTCGTGCACGCGCGCGAACGTGCCCTCGGTGTCCGCCTGCGCGGTCGCGTCGTAGCGGTAGCCGCCCGCGACGTTCACGCTGAACGGCCAGTAGCCGTAGTAGTGGACGGTCGCGGCGAGGTTCGGGTCGTCGAGCTGCTCGAACGTCGCGGTCAGCGCGTCGAGGCGGCCCTGCTCCGCGTTCGTGTGCAGCGTCGGCAGGACGAGGACGCGGTCGGCGTTGCGCCCGCCCGACGAGCGGACGATCTCGTGGAACACGACGTTGAGCTCGTGCAGCAGCGCGTACGACGTCGCGTCGTCGACACCGGCGAACTGCGGCTCGTTGACGCTCTCCAGCAGCAGCCGCCTCGGGTGGTCGCGGAACCGCTCGGCGAGCTGCTCCCACAGGGCGGTGTACTGCGCGAGCACCGCGTCGTGCTGGGTCGGCATCTGGTTGATCCACTGCCACGAGTCGTGGTGGACGTCGAGCAGGACGTACAGGCCCTCGTCGAGGGCCATGTCCACGACCTCCTCGACCCGGTCGAGGAACACCGGGTCGACCGGGTACTCCGGCGCCGGCCCCTGGTGCTGGCCGAACGTCACCGGGATGCGGACGCTGTTGAAGCCCTCGTCCTCGACGGCGTCGAACAGGTCCTCGGTGACGCGCGGGTTGCCCCACGCCGTCTCGTCGGGGCCGACCGCGTCGAGCGTGTTGCCGAGGTTCCAGCCGGGCTGCATCGCGGCGACCGTCTTCTGCGCGGCCGTCTGCTTCGGGGCGCGGGCGGTGGCGGCGTCGGGCGCGGCCGCCGCGGGTGCGGCGAGGCCGGCGGCGAGCGCCGCGGTCGAGACGAGCGCGGTGACGCTCGCCCACAGGCGTCGGTTCACGTGTGTGCTCTCCTTCGGGCGCGGGGAGCGACGGTGCTCCCGGCGGCGCGGGCGACGGTGCCCACGGGCTGCGACGACCGGAACGTCGAAGCGCTTCGATCGGAGTGTACGGACGCGGGTGGTTCGTCCGGAACCCCCGGAACGCTTCGGGCGGGCGCGGTGCGTGCGGGGGCGGGACGTCGGGGGACGGTGCCGACGCTCGCGGCCCGGCCGTCGTGCCCGGTGCTCGCGCGCAAACCCGTTGACGCGCCGCCGACGCCAGGACGAGCGTCGCGGCGTGGACCACAGGGAGATCTGGGACGAGCGGACGGCGCGGCGCTACGACACCCCGGGCGTGGGCATGTTCGCGCCGGAGGTGCTCGACCCGACCGTCGACCGCCTGGCCGCACTGGCCGGGGACGGCCGAGCGCTGGAGCTCGCCGTCGGGACCGGGCGCGTCGCCGTGCCGCTCGCCGCGCGCGGTGTACCGGTGGCGGGCGTCGAGCTGTCCCCGGCGATGCTCGCGCAGCTGCGGACGAAGGTCGACGAGGCGACGCTCCCGGTCGTGCTCGGCGACATGGCGACGGCGACGGCGCCGGGGGAGTTCGCACTCGTCTACGTCGTCTACAACGCGATCTCGAACCTGCTCACGCAGGACGCGCAGGTCGCGTGCGTCGCCAACGCGGCGCGTCACCTCCTGCCGGGCGGGCGGTTCGTCGTCGAGCTGGAGGTGCCGGACCTGCGCGTGCTGCCGCCGGGGCAGCCGGGCGTCCTGTTCGCGTCCGCGGACCGGTACCTGGGCGTCGACACGGTCGACCCGCTGCACCAGCGGCTCGTCTCGCACCACGTGCGGTGGGACGACGACGGGACGGCGGAGGTCTGGCGCAGCGGCCACCGGTACGTGTGGCCCGCGGAGCTCGACCTGATGGCGCGCCTCGCCGGGCTGGTGCTCGAGGAGCGGCACGCCGACTGGTCGGGGACGCCGTTCACGGCCGAGTCGCGCTCGCACGTGTCGGTGTACCGGCGGCCGGCGGGCTGACGTCCGGGTGCCGCCGGGCCGGGGGGAGCCGGGTCGGCGGACCGGTCAGGCGGCGGGGTCCGGCGCCCGGTGCCCCCGGACGTCCGCGGCCGCGACGACGAGCACCCCCGCCGCGTACGCGAGCAGGTCGGCGGGCGCGAACGTCGACCCGAGCACGTACGCGGCCGGCGGCCACGCCGCGACGACGGCGGCCGGCACGGGCGTCAGCTGGGCGAGCTCCACGGCCACGCACACCGTCAGCGCGACGGTGGCGGCGACGGCGGGACGCGTCCGCGGGGCGACCAGCAGCACGAGCAGGTGCACGAGCGCCGCGTACAGCGCGCCGCCGGCCAGGTCCGCGCCCGGGCCGCCGCCGCGGGAGACGACGAGGCCGCAGACGAGGACCACGGCGGCCGCGGCCACGAGGGGACCCCGGCGACGCGCGGCGGCCGGACGCCGGTCCGCGGCGTGCCGGAGGGAGGGGAGCACGCGGTGACGGTAGCGGCTCGCGAAGGGCTGCGAGCGCAGGCACCGCTCCGGGGCCGAGCGAGTGGAAAGCGCCCTCCGAAACGATTCAAGCCGTCCCTCCCGCTGCGCGACGCCGCCTACGGTCGGGACCGGCCGACCGGCCGGGCGTCCACCGACGCACGCCCGCACGTCGCCCGGCGGCCCCGACGAGAGGTCACCGCATGCCGTCCTCCCTGCTCGCCCGCACCGCGCGACCCGCACGACCCGCGCGCCCCCTCCGGCCCGCGCGCCGTCGCGCGGCGTTCGCGACCCTCGCCGCCGGCGCCACCCTCGTGGCCGGCCTGGTCGCGGCGCCCGCCGCGCAGGCCGCACCCGGCACCAGCTGCACCGGCTCGACCGTCCACGGCTCCGCCGTCCAGGACGGCAGCACCTGGCGCGCCTACCGCGGCACCCGCGAGCTGTGGTCCGGCTCCGACATGCTCACCGCCATCCAGCGCGCCGTCGACGGTCTCGACGCCGGCCGCACCAGCAAGCAGCGCGTCGTGGTCAACGGCTCCGGGACCATGAGCGCGAACGCCCGCATCACGCTGCCGAGCCACACCGCGTTCGAGTCCTGCGGCACCATCCACGTCAGCGGGTCGGGGTCCGGCAACGTCGCCGGGATCTACATGCGCGGCGTCCGCGACATCGAGGTCGCCCGGCTCGCGATGACCGGCACGCCCGTCTACGGGATCTTCGCCCGCAACGTCGACGACCTGCGGCTGCGGGACGTCGACATGCGCCTGTCGGGCGGCGGCATCGGCATCCGGGTGGACAACCACGGCGACCGCTCGCGCTTCGCCCGCAACATCAGCATCGACCGCGCGTACGTGTCCGGCGCCGGCTCGCACGCCGTCGAGACGTACGGCGTCGACGGCTTCACCCTCGGCACCCTCACGGCGCGTGACGTCCGCGAGTCGGGGCTGCTGCTCAACCAGACGATCAACGCGCGCGTCGGCACGGTCGACGCCGTGAACGCCGGTGCGGGCACGGGGTACGCCGCGTTCCGCATCGCCAACCGGGCGGGCCGCGTCGGCAGCTCCTACCCGACGAACATCGAGGTCGGGACCGTCCGCGCGAGCGGCGGCGGACGCGGGATCTTCTGCGTGTCGGAGAGCGGTGGGCTGCGCGTGAACCGCGTGGAGCTGACGAACACCGGCAACAACCCGGTGCTCATCGAGAACTGCACCAACGTCAGCCTCGCGACCACGAGCGGCACCGTCTCCCGCGGGGACGTTCGCCTCGCCGAGCGTGCCGACTTCCCCGGCAACCGCGACATCACGCTGCAGAACCTCACCCTCAGCAACGGCGCGCGGATCGTCGAGAGCCCGTGCGCCGACAACCTCGTGATCCGCAACGTCAGCGGTCCCGTCCAGCGCTGCTGACGCGGGCGGTGTCGCTCTGCCCGCGGCGCCGGCGGCCGTCCGCCGGCGCCCGGGCGGGGCGGCGCCGGTAACGTGTCGCCGTGCCCGTGCCCGTGCCCGTGCCCGTGCCGCGCGCCGTTCCCCGCGCCGTGCTGGTCGACCTCTACGGCACCCTCGTGGAGGACGACGACGCGGTGGTGGCCCGGATCTGCGCCGACGTCGCCGCCCGGTCGGGCGCCCCCGTCGCCGACGTGGAGGCCGCGTGGACGACGCACCTGTGGGCCGGCGGCGATGCGCACGGCGACGCCTTCCGCGCCCTCGCCGACCTCACGCGGTCCACGCTCGGGCACCTGGCGGAGGCGTTCGGCGTGGCCGTCGACGTCGACGCGTGGCTCACGACGTCCCGGGCGGCGTGGCGCGCCCCGCGCCTGCTGCCCGACGCGCGGGCGTTCCTCGGCGCGATCGACGCGATGAACATGCCGGTGTGCCTCGTCTCCGACGTCGACCGGGACGACGCCGCCGCCGTCCTCGCGCACCACGCGCTGCACGTCGACGCGGTCGTGACGAGCGAGGACGCGCGTGCCTACAAGCCGCGCCCCGAGCCGTTCCTGCTCGCGCTCGAACGGCTGGGCGTCGCGCCGGCGGACGCGGTGCACGTCGGCGACTCGCCGGCCGCGGACGTCGCGGGAGCGCACGCGCTCGGGATCGCCGCCGTGCTGGTCGACCGGGCCGGCCGCGCGCGCCCCGAGGCGCACGGGGCGGCACACGTCGTGCGGTCGCTCGCCGCCGTGCCCGTCGAGGTCCTCAGGCCGTCGGGTCGGGAGCGTCCCGCGGGGGCGTGACCCCGTCCCGCTCGTGCCGCAGCAGGTCGCCGGGCTGGCAGTCGAGCGCGTGGCACAGCGCCTCGAGCGTCGTGAACCGGACAGCCTTCGCGCGGCCGTTCTTCAGCACGGCGAGGTTCGCGGGCGTGATGCCGACGCGTTCCGCGAGCTCGCCGACGGACATCTTGCGCCGGGCGAGCATGACGTCGATGTCGACGACGATCGGCATCAGATCACCTCGTCGAGCTCGGCCCGCAGGGTCGTCGCCGTGGTGTCGAGGGCGACCGCCTTCGCGAGCAGCATCCGCAGGACCAGCACGAGCAGCCCGATGCCGAGGAACCCCGCCCCGACGATCCCGAGCATGAGGACGACACCCGGCGGCACGGCCTCGCCCGGCGCCAGCAGCACCCCGAGCAGCAGGAACAGCAGGCACTCCGCGACGGCGGCGCCGATGACGACGTCGACCCACCGGAACGCGCCCCGAGAGAACACGGTGTCCCGCCGGACCATGGTGAGCAGCCGCCACACGCACACCAGCGCGACCTGCACGCACCCGACCATGAGGATGCCGATCACCAGCACCGGCCAGCGCAGGTGCGCCAGCGCGGCGTCCTCCTCCGGGGCGTCCGTGAGCAGGCTCGGCAGCATGAACGTCTGCAGCAGCAGCGTCCCCCCGAGCACCAGCACGATCACCGCCCGCAGCGCGAGCACCGCGACCCGACTCAACCCGACCATGTCCCTGCCTCCTATCGACTAACGATAGAAACCTATCGCTTCCCGCGCCCGGATGCGACCCCCGAGCCCGGCACCCGTGCCGTCTACGCCGAGTTCGCCAGGACGGCCCGAGTTAGCCAGGCCGACCTGGCGAACTCGCGCCGACCTGGCGAACTCGCGGCGCGGTGGCGAGGTGGTGGCAGGGCCGTCAGGGCCGGAGGGGTGGCTGGAGGTCGGGGCGGGGAATGAGGGGTGCCGGTGGGAGGAGGGCGCGGACCCGAGCGACCAGGCCGTGCGGGTCGCTGCGGTCCGCCGACGTGGCGCGCAGGACCCGCCAGCCCGCGTCCTCGACGGCGAGCTGGCGACGCCGCTCCCGGCGCAGTGCTTCGACGGCGGCGACGCCGTCGCGGCCGTACTTCTCCGCACCGTCGTACTCGAGCAGCAGTCGTGCCGCCGGGTACCCCAGGTCGGCCCAGTACCGACCTGAGCGCGTCCGGACGAGGACCTGCGTCTCGGGCGTCGGAAGTCCGAGGCGCAGCAGGGTCCAACGCAGCCACGTCTCCCCGGGGGACTCGGCGCCGCCGTCGGCCGCCTCCACCACGGCACGCGCGCGTCGGACGCCTCGACGTCCGGCGGACTCCTCCAGGATCGCCAGCACTCGGTCCCGGTCGGCCCCCCGGTGCAGGGCTGCGTCGGCGACGACGAGGCCGGCGTACGGGTCCAGAGTCGCCGCACAGTCCACCAGCGTCCGCTCGAGCGTGGTCACGCGGAAGCCCCGGTGCGTGACGCGGTACTCCTGCGGTACGTCCACCACGTGGCGCAGCACGTCGCGGGCGCTGCCGCCGCTCGGCCGGGTCGACTGGGCGACGTGGACGAGCCCGGGAGGGGCGACGAGCGGCAGGCCCCAGACGAGGGCGGCGGACTCGCGGACGAACACCGGTGGCCGCGCACTCTGCCGGTGGACCGCGACGAGTCGGGCGAGGGCCAGCCGCGCGTCGACGCGCCCGTCGCACCCGGGCGCGCTGTCGACGTAGGCGCCCCGTCGCGCCCGCGTCCACGACCCGGAGCGGACGCGCGCCGTCACGTCCGAGCGCGCGTGCTCGGCCCGCAGGTGCACCGCAGGCACGGGTGGGGCGGGCAGCACCGACGAGGATCCGGGACGGCGAGGCATCCCCGCAGCCTCCGCGCAGGTCAGGCCGGCGTCGAGCTGCGTGCTCGCATCCTGTGGACAGGCACTCGCCACGGAGGCCTGAGGACGCCTGACACCAGCTGACCCCGGACGGGCGGCGCCTCCGCCGAGTTCGCCAGTACGGCTCGACTTCGCCACGTGGACCTGTCGAACTCGGGCCGGAGTGGCGAACTCGGGCCCGAGTGGCGAAGTCGGCGCACGGGGGGAGGGCGGGGAGGGGTGCGGGCGGAGGTGGGAGGGGCTGGGCGGGGGGCGGGGCAGGGGCGGGGTGTGCGAACGCCCGGTCCGCGAGGGAGGTGCGGACCGGGCGTTCGGGTGGGCGAGGGGCGGTGGGCTCGGTGGTCACCGAGCCGCACCGGTCGCCGGTGGGGCCGGCGTCGGGCGCCGGCCCGGACCGGCCGGGGCGTCGGGCGCCCCGGCCGGGTGGGTCAGCGCGGCGAGCAGATGCCCGTCGGCGTCCAGTTGATGTTCTGGCTGCCCTTGTAGTAGGTCACGCCGAACGAGTGCGAGCCGGTGCTCGTGAACGTGTTGCCGTTGCGGGTCGCGCCCCACGAGCTCTGGATCGACTGGCCCGTGTTGGGGTAGACCGTGACGCTCCAGGGACCGGATGCCTGGACGTTGTAGGTGACGTTGAAGCGGTCGCCCCACTCCTGGCCCTTCGTGGCCGTCGCGGTGCAGCTGCCGCCACCGCCGCCACCCGTGGGCGGGGGCGTCGAGCCGCCGCCGCCGTTGTTGCCGCCGCCGCCCGACGTGCCCTCCCAGACGGTGATGTTGGACGAGCCGGACGACTGGTAGCCCTCGGTCGCCATGACCATGTAGTCGTGCGAGCCGAGGTTCATGCCGGCGCGCGACCACGCGTCGAAGTGGTTGCCGGTGGTGATGGTGCCGCCGGTCCGCTTCTGCTGGCGCACCGACCAGTACTGGTAGAACGTCGCCGTCCCGTCGATCGACGGCTGGTTGACGCGCTGCGTCCGGTAGATGTCGTAGGTGCCGCCGTCGGAGGTGACGGTGCCCATGAACGTGCCGGTCGGACGGTAGGTGCCCCAGTTCTCGACGATGTAGTACTCGACGAGCGGGCTGCGGGTCCACCCGTAGAGGGTCAGGTAGGAGTTGCCGCCCGGGTTGAAGGTGCCGGAGTAGGACACCGTCTTGCGGCCGCCGGGCTTCCAGCCCTTGCCGCCGACCCAGTTGTTGATGCCGCTCCAGGACGTGCTGTAGTTCCCGGCGCTGCCGAGCGTCATCGAGACGTTCCCGGAGTCCTTCCAGTACGTGAAGAAGAAGCCGTTGTGCGTGCCGGTCTGGTTGCTGTTGATGGTCTGGGCGGCGGCCGGCGTGGCGGCGACCGCCAGGCCGGCGGCGACGAGCGCGGTCGTCGCCGCGGCGGCGAGAACCGCGCGCAGCGGGCGACGTGCCCGGGTGAGGGTTGCGGTCATGCGTGTGCACTCCTTCGTGCGATCGGTGTGGCGGGGACTGCGGGACGGTGGAGGGGAACCGGGACGGGGGCTGCCGTGAGCGCCCCGCCCCGGCGCCCGGTCGAGGGGTGCCGGCGTCAGCGCACGGAGCAGACGCCGGTGGGGGTGTACCCGTTGTTGCTGCTGCCCTTGTAGAAGGTGACGCCGAACGAGGTGGTGCCGCTGCCGGTGAAGGTGGTGCCGCTGCGGGTCGCCGACCAGGAGCTCTGGATCGACTGGCCGTTGGTCGGGTACACGGTCACGCTCCAGCCGGCGGAGGCGCTGACGTTGTAGGTGACGTTGAAGCGGTCGCCCCACTCCTGGCCCTTCGTGGCCGTCACCGAGCAGGTGCCGGTGCCGCCACCGGTGGGCGGGGGTGTCGTCGGCGGGGGCGTCGTTCCGCCGCCCGACCCGGACGGGGCGACGACCCGGCCGGTGCCGGACGAGATGTGGCCCGTGCACAGGTTCCGGGAGCGCAGGTCCTGCAGGATGCCGGGCAGCGCCTGGACGGTCGCGGCCGGCCAGTCGTGCATGAGGATCGTCTGCCCGTTGGTCAGCCGTGCCGCGGCCTGCCGGATCGACGCGGCGCTCGCGTTGTTCCAGTCGTTCGAGTCGACGTCCCAGGTGACGACGCGCAGCCCCAGCGACGACGCGACCGAGCTGACCGTCGCGTTCGTCTCGCCGTACGGGGGGCGGAACACGGTGGGCGTGACGCCCGCGGTCTGCTGGATCGCCTGCTGGGTGCGGGACAGCTGCGACTGGACCTGCGACTGCGACTGCTGCACGAGGTGCGGGTGGTCCCAGCTGTGGTTGCCGATCTGGAACCCGGCGTTCCGGTAGGCCTGCATGAGCGAGGCGTTGTTCTGCGCGTTCTGCCCGGTGGGGAAGACGGTCGCGGTCGCGCCGTACTGGCGCAGGGTGCTGATGACCTGGTTCGTGGTGCCGGCGTTCGGGCCGTCGTCGAACGTGAGGCCGACGTAGCCGGCGGAGCAGCTGGACCCGGTGATCGCGCCGGCGGGTGCCGCGACGGCGAGGCCACCGGCCAGGAGCGACGCCGCCGCTGCGGTGCCGAGGAGCCCACGGAGCGCGCGGCCGCGGCGGTGCCCGGGACGTGTGCGGGCGAAAGTGTCGGTCATCTGCACTCCCTCGTGCGGACGGACAGGTGGGGCCGTGGTCACCCGGAGCGGTGAGCGGACCGGTGCTGCAGCCGGGTCGCGGACCCCGCGCTGGCGGGGAGGACCGACGTCGAAATCGATATCGACCGAGTTTGGGGAGGCCGACGAGGCGTTGGGAACACCTCGATGTGATGAGGAAACGTTTAAGCCACCCATCCGTGCGACGGCGCCGTCACGCGGGAGCGCGACCACGCGAGAGGCGGCTCCGACTCGAAAGTGTCGGCCGCGCGTCGCCCTCGCGTCCCGCCGCACCACGCGACGCCGGAGCGTCCCTCCGTGCTGCCCGCCGGCGGACCCGGACGTAGCGTCGACCCGTGCCCCCGACGGACGCGCGCCAAACCGACCGCAGCGAGCGGCTGCGGCTCGCCGTGGCGCGGGACGGCGCCCGCTGCGTGTGGTGCGGTCGCCCCTTCAGCGGCCTCGTGCCCGCGACCCGTGAGCACCTGGTGCCGCGCGCCAAGGGCGGGCCGTCGTGGCTGGAGAACGAGGTGCCGGCGTGCCGGCGCTGCAACGGTCAGCGCGGGCACCGCGGGGTCGTCGAGTGGCTCGAGGAGTGCGAGCGGCGCGGGTGGCAGCCGGACGAGGACGTCGTCGGGCGGTCGCTCGACGCGCTCGCGGGCGCGATCGCCGAGCGCGGCGGCCAGCGGCGCGCGCGCGAGTACGTGGCAGCCCAGCAGCGTCGGCTGCGCCGGCGGCAGGCGGGGCCCCGGGCCGCCGGCTGACGCGTGGGCCGGCCGTGCTCAGGCCGGGGAGCTCACGCCGCCGACGCGGCGACCCGCGTCGAGGGGTCCTCGCCGATGCGCAGCAGGTGGATGCGCTCGACCGCGTGGCCGACCGACGCGAGACCCCGGCTGGTCGCCCGCAGCGCCGGCCGGACGCGCTCCGGCGCGTGCGGCACGACCGCGTCGGCGACGTCGCGGAGCCGGTCGACCACCGACAGCGGCAGCGCCGAGATCACGTTGCCCGGGGGGCGCCGCGCCACCACCGGGTGCGCGCGCGTCGGCGCGACCCGCCGCACCACCTCCCACAGCAGCCCGAGCAGCACCAGCTGCCGGCGGTCCGTGACGGCCTGCAGCCGCGGGAACAGCTCGTCCTCCTCGTCGCGCACGTCCTCGCGCAGCACCGCGGCGAGCCGGTCGAGCAGCGGACCGCGCGCGGGGTCGTCGGCGTCCGTCCGCTCGAGCCGCGTGACGAGCTCGTTGACCTCCTGGTGCTCACGCTCCACCTCGAGCGTCAGCTCCTCGCCGTCGGGCAGCGCACGGCGCATGAGCGGCCACAGCACGGACTCCTCCGCGAACGCGTGCGGGAACACGAGCCGGTAGAGCCGCAGCAGCACCTGCTGCTGGTGCTCGCCGGTGGCGCCGTCGAGCTCGTGCAGCAGGCGGTCCAGGTGGACGTGGTCGGCGCGCTGGCGGGCCAGCACGCTCAGACGCCCGCCCAGCTCGGTGACGCTCTGGTCGGCGATGGACGTGGGCACGGTGCCTCCCGGGGGCCGGTCGTGCGTCCACGCTAGGTCGGGGCCACCGGGAGCGCCCGCCCGTCGCGGCTTCGGGCGCCCCACGGTCGCGCCGGCCGGACCCGCGCTCAGCCCCGACCGAGCTGGACGAGCGCCCCCGCCTCCTCGTCGTGCAGCAGCGCGGTGACCTCGCCGTGCTCGGGCGTGGGGGCGGCGCACGGGGGAAGGGGCGGGGCGGCCGGCGGCGGTCGCGTGCGGCGTCATCCGGCTGTCAGTCCCCCCGGCTACGGTCGCCGCGACGGGCGGGACGACGGCCGGGGTGCCGCCACGAGTGAGGAGGGCGACGCCATGACCACGTTCACCGGGTCGGACGACCTGCGGGGGGCCCGGTTCGAGGGCGCCGACCTGCGCGGTGCCCGCTTCGTCGGCGCCGACCTGTCGGGCGTCGTCATGCGCGGGGTCGACGTGGCCGACGCGGACGTGGACGCGCCGTGGCTCCTCGACGGGCGGAGCCGGTTGCTCGTCAACGGCGTGGACGTCACCCCGTTCGTGGACGCCGAGCTGGACCGCCGGTTCCCAGGCCGCGCGCAGCGGCGGGCCTCCGACCCGGACGGGCTGCGCGCCGCGTGGGCGGCGGTCGAGCGGGCCTGGGACGCCGCCCTCGACCGAGCGGCCGCGATGCCCCCGGGGACCGTCGACGTCCGTGTGGACGGGGAGTGGTCCTTCGCGCAGACGCTGCGGCACCTCGTCATGGCCACGGACACGTGGCTGCGGGGAGCGGTGCTCGGCGTCGAGCAGCCGTACCACCCGATCGGGCAGCCGAACGACGAGTACGCGCTCGACGGCCACGACCCGTCCGTCTTCGCGGAGGGGACGCCCCCGTACGACGAGGTGCTCGACGTCCGCGCGGGCCGGCTCGCGATGGTCCGGGACCTGCTCGCCACCGTCACCGCGGAGGACCTCGCCGTACCCCGGCGCAACCCGTGGGCGCCGCAGCACCCGGAGACGACGCTGTCCTGCCTGCACACGATCCTCGAGGAGGAGTGGGAGCACCTGCGCTACGCGCTGCGCGACCTGGACGCGATCGCGGCGGGACGCGCCGGCGTGACCGAGGGCTAGGGGCGGGGCGTCCGGTCGTCGGGCGGCAGCCGCGCGACGACGACGTGCTCGAGCCCCGGCCGGTCCGGCGCGTCCCGCACGTCCACCACGTCGAGCCCCGCCTCGGCGACGAGCGTCCGGACCTCGGCGAGGTGCCAGAACCGCAGCGTCGAGTCGGACGTCAGCAGCCCGTCGCCGGGCACGACGAACGACGAGCGGAACGACACGAGCGGCAGGTCCACGGCCGTAACGTCGACCCAGGTCTCGACCTCGCCCACGCCGGCGACGCGGGTGGTCGCGCGGGTGCGGTCCGCCGTCCACGCCTCCCAGGCGCGCCGGGCCGGGTCCCGCGTCTCCAGGACGACGTGCCCGCCCGGGCGCAGCGCGTCCCGGCAGGCGACGAGGGTCCGCCGGGCCTCGGCGGGCGTGGTGAGCACCTGGAACACGTTGCCCGTCATCACCACGAGGTCGGCGGGTGCGAGCCCGCGCAGGGCCGTCGCGTCCCCGTGCACCCAGTGCACCCGCTCGGCCCACGGCTTGCCGCGGGCGACGTCGAGCGACGCGCCCGCGGGGTCGACGCCGACGACGTCGAACCCGTCGGCGGCGAGCAGCGTCGCGAACGTCCCCGTCCCGCAGCCGAGGTCGACGACGCGCTCGGCGCCGAGCTCGTCCACGAGCGCGCGGTAGGCGTCGAGGTCGGACCGGTCGGGGTCGAGCGGGTCGTACAGCCGGGCGAGGCGCGGGTCGGCGAAGTGGGCGTCGGGCACGCCGGGACGCTACGACCGCCCCGCCCGGGCTGCCCAATCGTTTCGGGGCGTGCCCGTCCACCGCCGGCGTCCCTAGCGTGCGAGTCCCACGCTCGAGGCGAGAGAACGGCTGGTGCACGCATGAAGAAGGTCAGGACGACGCTCACGGTGGGTCTGCTCGCGACGACGGCGCTGGCGGCGTCCGCGCTCGCGGGGGTGCCGGCGACGGCGGCGACGCCGGACGGTGGCCGGCACGGCGACCGGGGGCACCACGGGCAGCGCGGGCCCTGCGCCCGCACCGACGCCCTGTTCTGCGAGGACTTCGAGTCCCTGCCGACGGGCGGTGCGGCGAGCCTCGACTGGGGGATCGACAGCCGCAACGGGACGCTCCACGTCGAGCGGGACCGCCGCGCCGGCAAGGTCCTGCGCGTGCACACCGAGGACAACGGCAAGGCGTTCCTCACCGTCCACGACTTCGCGGCGCCCGGCAACAGCTTCTGGGGGCGGCTGCGGATCAAGGTCGACGAGTTCCCGACCGCGCCGGACTGGGCGCACTTCACGCTCGTCGAGGTCACCGGCTCCGGCAGCGACGAGATCGTGCGGCCGCTCGGCGGGCAGTTCGCCCCGACGGTCGGGCCGGACGCGATCTTCTGGGGCGTCGGGGCCGACGGCGGGCCGACGGGCGACTGGACGAGCTGGCAGGAGTCCGCGCCGACCGTCGAGGACCGGTGGCAGTGCGTCGAGTTCGAGTGGTCCGCGCCGGAGAACCGCGTCTCGGTGTGGTTCGACGGCGTCCCGCAGCCCGACATGACGGTGACGACCACCGAGCACGGCGGTGCGCCCGTCGACTTCGTCCTGCCGGCGGCGGACACGGTGAAGGTCGGCTGGCAGCTCTACCAGGGCGGCACGACGCCCGAGCGGTTCGACGTCTGGATGGACGACGTCACGCTCGACACGGAGCGCGTCGGCTGCCGCTGACGTGCCGCGTCGGGGACTGCCAGCGCAGGCGGAACCGGTCCGGGCGCAGCAGGATGACGACGTCACCAGCCCCGACCGAGAGGTGAGCACCCGTGGAGCACTGGACGATCGCGACCGTCGCCGAGCAGAGCGCGGACTTCCGCCGCGTGCTGTGGACGGGCGAGCACACGCAGCTCGTCGTCATGACCATCCCGCCGGGTGGGGAGATCGGTGAGGAGGTGCACGAGGACATCGACCAGATCCTCACGTTCGTCTCCGGCACCGGGAAGGCGATCGTCTCGGGGCAGCAGAAGAACGTCGCGCAGGGCGACCTCGTCGTCGTCCCCGCCGGCAAGAAGCACAACTTCGTGAACACGGGCGAGAACCCGCTCATCCTCTACACGGTGTACGGCCCGCCGGAGCACGCGGACGGCGCGGTGCACCGCACCAAGGAGGAGGCCGACGCGGCCGAGGAGGCCGGCGAGGACGAGCCGCCGACCGACTGACCGGGCCGGACCGCCCGCCCGCGGACGGACGGCGCGGATCGGTCTGGCGGCCGATCCGCGCCGGGCCGCCCGCTCGTAGCGTGGACGCATGATCGCCGCCGAGGACGTGCTGCTGCTGCTCACCGACGACGCCACGGGCAAGCCCCTCGTGGACGGCACCCGCCGCGACATCGCCGTCGCGGGCGCCGTCATCGCCCAGCTGGCGACGGAGGGCCGGCTGGACGCGGTGACGTCGTCGGGCCTGTTCTCCCGCACCACCCTGCGCGTGGTGGACGCCACGCCGCTCGGCGACGAGGTCCTCGACGAGGCACTGCGCCGCGCCGCCGGCCCGGGCAGCGCGTCGCCCACCGCGGTCCTCGACCGCATCCGCAAGGGCCTGCGCGAGCGCCTCTACGACCGGCTCGCCGCGCGGGGCGTCCTGCGGGCGGACGAGGGCCGCGTGCTCGGCATCTTCCCCACGACGACGTGGCCGGCCGTGGACTCCGCGCACGAGGCGCAGGTGCGCCGCGGCCTGCACGACGTGCTGGTCACGGGGCGCGCGCCCACCCCCCGGGAGGCGTCACTCGTCGCGCTCCTCGCGGCCGTCGACGCCCTCCCCAAGGTGCTGCCCGGCACCGGGCTGCCGAACCGGGAGCTCAAGGCCCGGGCGAAGCGGCTCGCGGCGGGCGACGTCGGCGGCGAGGCGGCGCGGAAGGCGGTCGAGGCGGTGCAGAGCGCGATGATCGCGGCCGTCGCGGCGGGCGGTGCAGCGGCAGCGGCGTCGTCGGGCTGACGGGGTCGCGTCGAGAGCCGTCCGTCGCCGCCACGGCTGACCACCACCGCGTCAGGCACGCCCCCTAGTCGCCGCGGTGCATGCGGAACCGCCGCGGGAACGCGGGGCTGTCCGGCAGCGTGAGGCTCGAGAGCTCGGCGCCGGCGTCCGTGAGGAGCCCGCGCCGGTCGAGCTCGCGGACGACGGCGTCGATCGCCGCGCCGGCCCAGGCGCCGGCGGCGGGGTCGAAGCGGGCCGCCGCGACGGTGAGGGTGGGCGGCGTCGCCGTGGACGGGTGGACGACGAGCCACCCGTGCAGCGCGTGCCGCCGCAGCGGGGCGGGCAGGAGCAGGCGTGCGCCTCCGCCACCGAGCACCAGGTCGCCCAGCCGGCTGCCGAACTCGTACACGCGTGCATCGGTCGTGCCGGTCCTGCGGTGGGTGCACCGCAGCGCCGTGAGCACCTCGTGGGCGACGTCGACGGCCGCCCCGAGGGCCGTGACAGTGAGGACGCGCGCGGGGGCGCCGCGGCGTGCGGCCGGCCCGCCGCCGTCCGCAGCCGTCGGGTCTCCCTGCTGTGCCGGCACGCGGCGAGTATGTCGGGTGCGCCGCTGGGACGGCGTGAGCGTCGCGCCCCGTCACCGGAGCCGGAGCAGACCGGCCTCGCTGTGCCGCAGCCCGCACGCCTGCTCGTAGAAGCGGGTCAGCGCCGGCTCGTAGTCGGCGTGCAGCCAGGTGCAGCCCGCCCGTCGCGCCTCGTCGGCGGCAGCCGCCACGAGCGCGCGCCCGACGCCGCGGCCCTGCAGGTCGGGCGCGACGCACGTGTCGAGCAGGATCGCGTGCACGCCCCCGTCGCCGACGACGTTGACGAAGCCGACCAGCCGCCCGTCGAGGCGGGCGGTCAGCCAGGTGAGGCTGTGCCGGTCGAGGCGCCGCCGCCACGGGACGCGTCCCTCGGGGTGCCCGAACGCGGCGGCGTGCAGCGCCTCCAGCTCGGGGTCGGTCAGGTCGCCGCGGATGTGCAGGCGGACGTCGGGGGCCATCGGGGCATCGTGGCGTGCCGGACCGGCGGCGGTCGCGGGAAAAGCGAGGGGGTGCCGTCGGGTCAGCCCCGGCGGCGGGCGGCGACGCTCGTCGCGACCGGCGCGAGCAGCGCGACCGCCGCCGCGACGAACGCGACGACCCCCACGGTCTCGTCCACCAGCGGGCCGTTCGTGCGACCGACGCCGATCCACATCAGCCCCCAGGCCATCGCCAGCCCGACCGGGACGGCCACGGTCGGCCGGCGACGCGCGAACACCGCGTACGCCACGGCGAGAGCCGCGGCGGCCACGAGCACGACCACGGACCACCCGGTCGTGCCGAGCCCGAGCTCGCCGACGTCGGCGACCGCCAGGAACGCCGCGGTGTTCGCGAGCGTCGCGACGCTGACCCAGCCCGTGTAGAGCCCGATCGTCACGTCCGTGACCCACGAGGCCAGGGCGCGCGTGTGGGGGATCCGCACGAGGCGGACGACGATCGTCGCGAGCACCGCCAGCAGCGCGACGATCACGAGGAGCGCGCCGCCGACCGAGTCGGCCTGCACCACCGCGATCCACGCCGCGTTGAGCAGCATCGAGGCGAGCACCCACCACGACACCGCGCGCAGGCGCGGGTCCGCGCCGTTGCGGGGGAGGGCCTGGACGACCGCGAACGCGGCGAGCCCGGTGTAGATCACGGACCAGATGGAGAACGCCGGGCCGTCGGGGGCGAGCGGCGTGGCCGTCGCGGACAGCGCCCCGCCGGCGGCCTCGGCGACGGGCTCGCCGCCGAACGCGCCCGAGCCGACCGCGGCGCCGGCGATCGCGACGGCCGCGCCGACCAGGACAGTGACCTGGCGGACCCGGTCGCGGGGTGCGACGGGGGCGTCGAGTGCTGTGCGCGTGGTCTCCATGCACCCAGGGTGCCAACACTCAGCGTGCTGAGCATCTCGAGGCGCCGGTCGGTGGCGTCCTAGCGGAGGCGGGCCCGCAGCAGGCAGAACTCGTTGTCCTCGGGGTCGAGCAGGACGTGCCACTGCTCCTCGCCGGTCTGGCCGATGTCGGCCGGGCGCGCCCCGATCGCGAGCAGGCGCTCGAGCTCGGCGTCCTGGTCCCGGTCGACCGGGTTGACGTCCATGTGCAGGCGGAGCTTGCCGGTCTTCGGCTCGCTGCTCGGGCTGAAGATCAGGGCGGGCTGCAGCCCGCCGAACCCCTCGCGTGGTCCGACCTCGATTGCGCCGCCCTCGTCGCCGAGGACGACGAAGTCGAGCACCTGGCACCAGAAGTCCGCCAGGCGCTGGGGGTCGCGGCAGTCGATCACGAGCTCCGAGAAGCGGGAGGCCACGACACGACCGTAGGAGGAGCCGGCGGCGCCGGACCACGCCTTTGCGTCGTCCTCGTGGTGGGTCGCGCCGCGCCGTCCTACCCCTCGCCCGCCCACCACGTGCGCAGCAGCGCGACGAACTCCTCCGGCCGGTTCGGGTGCACGTCGTGCCCGACGTCGATCGTCACCATGGTCCCGGCGGGGAACGCGGCGGCGAGCCGCGCCAGCCGGCGCTGGTCGACGAAGCTGGTGGGACCGCCGCCGACGACCAGGGTCGGCACGGTGACCTCGCCGGCCCGTCGCGCCCACGCCGCGTCCGGCTCGGCGAGCGCCCGCAGCACCCCGGGGCGCACCTCGACGTCGTACGCCACAGGCCCCTCGGGCCGGTACGGCGGCGTCACGTCCACGGGCGGCGACCCCGCCGGCGGCGGCGGGGAGGAGTCCTCGACGACGAGGGCGGAGACGAGGTCCGGGCGTGCCTGCGCGAGGACGACCGCGACGACCCCACCCATGGAGTGCCCCACGACCGTCGCCCCGGCGACACCCAGCCGGTCGAGGAGGCGTGCGACGTCGTCCGCCATCTCGGCGAGCGCGTAGCTGCCCGGTCGAGGGCTGGCCCCGTGCCCGCGCAGGTCCGGCACGACGAGGCGGTGGTCGCCGGCGAGCAGCGGGACCACGCGGTCCCACGAGGACCGGTCGCTGGCCGCGCCCATGCCGTGCAGGAGGACGACGACGGGCGCGTCCGCCGGCCCGTGCAGCGCGTAGGAGAGGGTCACCGCGGGGAGGTCGGCAGGCACCGGGGCATCCTGGCAGAGGGTCCGCCGCCGCTCAGTACGTCATGCCCATCGCCTCCTGCACGGTGCGGAGCGTGCGGTCGGCCACCGCGTTCGCGTGCGCGTTGCCGGCGGCCAGGACGGCCCGCAGGTACCCCTCGTCGGCGGCGAGGGCCCGCCGACGCTCGCGCAGCGGGCGCAGGTGCTCGTTGACGGCCTCGGTCACCACCTGCTTCAGCCGGCGGGCGCCGCCGTCGCCGATCTCGTCCGCCAGCGCCTCCGGGGACGTGCCCGAGCACAGCGCCGCGACCAGCAGCAGGCTCGCCACCTCCGGGCGGTGCGCCGGGTCGTAGGTGATGTGCCGGTCGGCGTCCGTGCGGGCCGAGCGGACGAGCCGGGCCGTCGTGTCCTCGTCGTCGCGCAGCGCGATCGCGTTGCCGGCGCTCTTGCTCATCTTCGCGCCGTCGGTGCCCAGCAGGAGCGGGGCGGCGGACAGCAGCGCCTCGGGCTCGCTCAGGAGCGCCTGCCCCGCCCCGTACCGGTCGTTGAACCGGCGCGCGACCGCACGGGTCAGCTCGAGGTGCGGCAGCTGGTCCTGCCCGACGGGCACGAGGTTCGCCCCACAGAAGAGGATGTCGGCCGCCTGGTGCACGGGGTACGTCAGCAGGAGCCCGCTCATGCCGCGACCGCCGGTCGCCGCCGCCTCGGCCTTCACGGTCGGGTTGCGTTGCAGCTCCGCGACGCTGACCAGGCTCAGGAAGGGCAGCATCAGCTGGTTGAGGGCCGGGACCGCGCTGTGCGTGAAGATCGTCGCGGGGGGCTCGCCCGCGGTGCCGGCCCCGCCGCGCGCGCCGATGCCCGCGGCCAGGTAGTCCAGCAGCAGCTCGCGGACGTGCCCCCGCACGTCGCCCGCCACGTCGCGGTCGGTGACGACCTGGTAGTCGGCGACCACGACGAAGAGCTCCACGCCGGCGCGCTGCAGCCGGACGCGGTTCGCCAGGGTGCCGAGGTAGTGGCCGAGGTGCAGAGGGCCGGTGGGGCGGTCACCGGTGAGCACGCGGAAGCGCCGGGGGTCCGCGCGGACCTCGTCCTCGAGCTCCGCGCTGCGCCGGCGTGCGGCCTCGACGGACGCGGTCGGCAGGGCGGCCGCGGGGGCCGCCAGGGGGGAGGTGGTGGGGTGGGACATCGGGGCTCCTCGGGGTGGGAACCACCCACCGCCCCCGTCCGGTGCCGCCGCGGGCACGGGTCCGAGCCGCCGTGGGCAGCTCGGACAGGTCCGGTCGCAGCCGCCGCTAGAGCGGCTGCCACCAGGTGCACGGGATCGTCAGCACGGGGGTGACCCTAGCGAGGGGGGGCGCGGGCGCGGCCAGGGGGCCAGGTCGGGACGGGCGGCTCCGCCCGGGCGTGTCCCCGCTCCGCGGTAGCGTGCCGGGGTGGACGACCAGCCGTCGGAAGGGCGACGCCGGACGGGCGTGCTCGTCCGGTTCGTCGTCCTGGCCGCCGCCGTGGCGGGCGCCCGTCACCTCGTCGTGCCCGAGGACCCGTGGTACGACCACGTGGGCGTCGGGGTGATCGCTGGGCTGTTGTGGGTCGTGGGGGACTGGCTCGTGAACCGCGCCCGTCGTCGCTGACGGCGGAGGCGCGCCGGTCGCCGGGCATCGGGCCGGAACGCCTGATCCGACCCACGCCGCGGCGGTAGGTTGCCCCGGTGACCCGCACGCGGAGCGCCACCGTCGTCGTCCTCGCCGTGTCCACCGTGCTCGCGCTCGGCGCGTGCGCGGGTCGTGCCGGGGCTCCGGCGTCGACGGACGAGATCGCCCGCTGGGCGGAGCCGGTGGGGATCGCCCCGGAGCTCGTGCACGTCACCGACGTCGACGGGTTCGAGCTCGCCACGCAGTCCGTGAACGTCTCGGGGGACGACGGCATGCACGCCGCCTACGTCCGGCACGGCGACGGCGGCGTCGGGACCCTGTCGCTGCGGGCGGACCGGTACGCGGACCCCTCGGCGGTCCCGTGCGCCGAGCTCACCGACGCCGCGCCGACGCCGCTGAGGTGCGCGGTGACGCTCGGCGACGTGCACGTCGTGCTCGAGGGCGACGGCGTCGAGGCCGCCGTCCTGCGCGCCGCCGCCGAGGCGGTCCGGGTGCCCACCGCGGACGAGCTGGCGCACCTGTTCAGCGACGTGCAGACCGTCGGACCCGGCGTGGAGCGCGGCGACCTGCCCCCGCACGGCGACGGTGCGCCGATGGACCCGCCGGGGGCGGCGGGCTGACGTGGCCGCCCCGGCCGGCCGCTCAGCCCGCGAGGGCCGCCAGCGCCTGGGCCGGCGAGGCGGAGACGGCGTCCGGCCGGACCTCGCTCTCCGGCCAGGCCAGCCCGTGGCTCACCCAGTGCGTGCGCAGCCCCGCCGCGTGCCCGCCCACGACGTCCGCGGCCGGGTCGTCCCCGACCATCCACGCCGCCGTGCGGTCGGAGCCCCCCGCGAGGGCGAGGGCGGCGGCGAAGATCGCGGGATCGGGCTTGCGGACGCCGACGTCCTCGGAGACGCACCACCCGTGCACGACGTCCGCGATGCCGGTCCGCCGCAGCTTGCCCACCTGGGTCTGCGACCGCCCGTTCGTCACCACGACGAGACGCCAGCCGGACGCGCGCAGGGTGCGCAGGTGCGCGAGCACGCCCGGGAAGGCGGGCGTCAGCTCCGGCATCCGGACGCGGTAGTCGTGCCAGAGCCGCTCGGGTGTGCCGGTGTGCGGCAGGCGGCGGCTGAGCGCGTCGAAGAACTGCTCGCGGCCTCCCGCCGTCCGGTCCAGCCGGTGCAGCCACCGCAGGTCGTCGTCGCCGAGCGACCACTCGGCGGCGAAGGACCGCGCCCAGGCGGCGAACCCGGCGGCGCGGCCGGTGAGCGTCCCGTCGAGGTCGAGCAGCGCGATCACGTGCGCAAGCCTGCCCGGCCGGCCCCGCGCGGGCCAGCGCCTCGGCTCAGTCCCGCACCCGGCTGCGGCGCTGCTCGCCCTGCGTGCGCAGCACGTACCGGAACAGCAGGTCCTCGTCCCGCTCGTCGAGGGCGACGAAGCGGCAGCCGTAGTGCGTCGTGCCGGTGGTGGTCTCCTGCACGCGGACGACCTCGGCCTCCAGCGCGACGGGGCGCTCGGGCGTCGGGAACGTGAACCGGACGCGGTCGTGCAGGTCCATCCCCGCCGTGGTGGAGACCCGCACGCCGTGCGCGGAGACGTCGACGACGACGAACGTGACCTCGCGCGTGCCGCCGTCGGGGGACCGGACCAGGCCCGTGCAGATCTGCGTGACGCGCACCCGCGCCGAGCGTCGCTTCTGCATCGTCGAGACGAGCTCGAGGTGCTCCACCTGGACGGTCATCGCGCCGACGTGCGTGACCCACCCGGTGTACCGGACCTCGCCGCGCACCTCGTCGAGCACCAGCACGCCGACGCCGTCGCCGACCTGGATCCCGCCGACGAGCCCGTGCTCGGGGGCGAACGTCAGCATCCCGTCCACGTGCGTGGCGACGTGGCCGTCCAGCGTGCCCTCGCCGATCGTGAGGACGCAGCGTGCGAGGTCGTGCATGGTAGGTCCGTCCGATCGAGGTGACCGCCCCGTGGCGGCGGTGCGCCGCCGGTCCCGTGCAGGTCCGATCGGCCGCACCGCGGCCGCGCTGAGGAGCACGCACCGGACGTCACCCGGTCGCCGGAGGCGTCAGGCCGCGAGGACGTGGCTAGGGTGAGGCGCCGTGACCGCCCCCGAGCCGCCCGGCGGACCCGCGAGGGCGACCGCCATGGGTCGGGTCCTCGCGGGTGCGCTCGTCCTGGCGGTGCTCGCGTACTCGTACGGCGCGCAGCGCGCGGCGGGCCGTGACCGGCTCGTCGACTTCCTCGGCTACTTCACGAACCTGACGAGCCTGCTCGCGGCCGTCCTGCTGGTCGCCGCCGGGGCCGTCGCGCTGTGCGGGCGGCCGGCGCCGCCGTGGCTGCCGTCGGCGCGCGGCGTCGCGACGGCCTGCCTGCTCGTGGTGGCGGTGGTCTACGACCTCGCGGTGACCGGCGCCGGCGGCACCGCCGCCCCCTGGGTGAGCGCCGTCCTGCACGTCGTCCTCCCGGTCGTCGCCCTGCTCGACTGGGTGCTCGGCGCCGACCGGGCCGCCCTGCCGTGGCGGCGGCTGTGGCTCGTCCTGCCCTACCCGCTGGTGTGGCTCGTGGTCGTGCTCGTGCGCGGGGCGACCGACGGCTGGGTGCCGTACGGCTTCCTGCTGCCCGAGCACGGGGCGCGTTCGCTGGCGCTGCACGTGGCCGGGCTGCTCGTGGTCCTCCTGGCGGCGGGTGCGCTGGTGTGGGCCGCGGGGCGCGTCCCCGTGCCGGGACGCGCGCGGGTGCCGGCCCACCACCCGTGACGCCCTGCTCGCCGAGGTCGCGACGGGAGATCGGTCGGGCGAGCAACCTGGGACCGCGGTCGTGCGTGTAGATGGCATGTCGCTGGGGAGAGGGGTGTCGGTGGAGGTCGAGGAGGTGCCCGTCGAGCCCGACGTGCCGGTGGTCGCCCGCCTCACCGACGCCCGGAGGCAGCGGTCACGGGACGAGGAGTTCTCCGCCTTCATGGCCGAGGCCGAGCCGCTGCTGACCCGGACCGCGTGGCTGCTGTGCGGTGACGCGCACCGCGCCGAGGAGCTCGTCCAGCAGGCGCTCGTGCGGACCTACGTCGCGTGGCCGCGCGCCCGTGCCGGGGACCCGCTGGCGTACGCGCGGCGCACCCTGGCCAACGCCCGGATCGACATGTGGCGCCGGCGCCGCCGGGAGGTCCTCGTGGCCCCCGACGACGTCCCGGGCTCGCCCGTCGCACGCGCGGAGCGCGGGCAGGGGCCCGGCCACGACCACGCGCACGCGGAACGGGACGTGCTCGTGCGGGCGCTGACCCGGCTCAGCCCGCAGCGCCGCCGGGTCGTCGTGCTCCGGTACGTGCTGGACCTGTCCGAGCAGCAGGTGGCCGAGGACCTGGACGTCTCCCTCGGCGCTGTGAAGTCGGCCGCGGCGCGGGGGCTGCGCCAGCTGCGCGAGGTGCTCGCCGAGACCGCCGACGGCGGGGAGGAGAAGTGATGGACGAGGACCTGCTCCGGGGCCGGCTGCGTGGGCTCGCCGACGTGGACGCGCCCGTGTCGGTCGACCGCGCCGCCGTCATCCGCGTCGGGCGCCGCCGGCGGTGGACCCGGACGCTCGGCCCGGCGGCCGCGGTGCTGGTGCTCGCCGTGGCGGCGTACCCGGCGGTCGCGGCCCTGACGCCGGACCGGTCCGCGGTGTCGCCCGCCGGGCCGACGCCGGCCGTGACCACCCCGGCCCCGCGCGCCGTCGTCGACCGCGCGGCCGGCACGATCACCCTGCCGGTCGACGGGCTCCGCTCCCCGCGCGACGAGCTCGTCACCACGCAGACCGCCCAGCGGCACTTCCTCTCCACCTGCATGACCGAGCGGGGCTTCGGCGAGCACTGGACGTTCGACGGGCCCGTCGAGCCCGCGGTGCCGCCCGGCAGCACCGCGCCGTACGGCGTCTGGCGCGAGAGCGACGTGCGGGCGACGGGCTACCAGCACGCGGCGGGTACCGACGCCGGCAGGTCGCTCGAGGGGGACGAGGCCGTCGCGTCCCGGCAGTGCGAGGGGGAGATGGTCGCAGCAGGGCTGGCGGTCGACGTCGACCGGGTGACCGCACTGGCCGAGGAGCACCGCGCCGGCGGGTGGATCAGGGCGCTCGGGACCGACGAGGGCGGTGCGCTGCGCGACCGGTGGGTCCGGTGCCTGGCCGAGGCCGGGGTCGCCGCGCCGGTCGCGGACGACCCGGAGTCGATGGTCCCGGAGGGGATCCTCGAGGCACCGTTCGACGAGCAGGTGCGGGTCGGTCTCCTCGACGTCGCGTGCAAGGACCGCCTCGACCTGGTCCAGCGGCTCGCGGACCTCGACGCGGCGGCGCAGGCCGCCTACCTGGAGCGGACGGCGGAGTTCCAGGCCGCCGTCCGGCGCCTGGACGCGCCGGTGGTCGACCGGGCCCGGCAGTACCTGGTCGAGCACGGGGTCACGGCGCCGTAGGTGGCGGAGCGGTCGGCGGGGAGCCGCGGCGCGCCCGGGCGGCGGTGACGGTGCCGCCCTCCCGCCGCGTGCGTTCCTATGCTCGGCCCATGGGCAACGGGACGCGGCGGCTGCGGGCGACGCGCCGGCGCCGGCGCCGCATGGCGCAGGTGGAGCACGACCTCGACGGCGTCCAGTGGGACGCGCTGCGGGCGGCCTGGGGCGGGTGCGCGTACTGCGGCGCCCGGGACGTGCCGCTGCAGCGGGACTGCGTGCTGCCGATCTCGCGCGGCGGGCGCTACACGGTCGACAACGTCGTGCCGGCGTGCGGGCCGTGCAACGCCAGCAAGTGCAACCTCGAGGTCACCGGGTGGATGCGGCGCAAGCGGCTCGACGAGCGCGCGTTCCTGCTGCGCCACGCGCAGGTCCGGGCGGGGCTGCGGGCGGCGGAGCCCGACGTCGACGCCGCCGGGCAGCCGGCCGCGCCGTAGCGCGAGCGCGACCGGCGCCCGGGACGACGGCGACGTCAGGGGGCGACGGGCAGCGCCCGCAGCCACTCCCGCCACGCCGGCTCCTCGCGTCGGACCCACTCGGGGGCGTCGGCCGAGAAGAGGTACGCCTGCACGCTGGCGGACGCGGTGCCGTCGCCCTCGCCGTAGGTGAAGACGCTCAGCAGCCCCGGGACCGGGGCCGTGAGCCGGACCAGCGCCTGGCGCTCGCCGAGCCTCTCGACGGTGCCGGCGACGCCGCGCGCCTGGACGGTCGCCCCCTCGGCGCCGAGGCCGAGCGTGTCCCGCAGGGCCGACCAGACCGCGCCGGCGTCACCGGTGCGGGTGGTGGTCACCTCCATCCGGGTGGCCTCCTGCCCGGCGAAGTGCGTGAGGTAGAGCCGCAGGTTGTCGAAGAACGGCAGCCACCCCGGTGCGACGCCGTCCCACCACTCCTGCTCCCAGTCCGCGCCCGTCCCGAAGCCGCTGCTGGTGACGCGCACGACGCACGTGCCGCCGGAGCGGGCCTCGACCAGGAACTCGGAGGTCAGCGGGCTCAGGGTGCCGGGCTCGACGCCCATGAGCGCGGCCCAGTCCTCCTCGAACACGAGCCGGTGCGGCGGGTCCCAGCGCGTGACCCGGCCTCGTGAGCCCATGTCCTCGCCGATGGTGAAGTGGAGGGCGCCGCCCTCGTGCTCCTCGATCTCGGTGGGCAGGTACCAGGCGTTCAGGCCGCGCGCGGTGGCGACCGCCTGCCAGACCTGCTCCGGCGTGCCGGGGACCTCGACGTCGAACTCCAGGCGGTACGGGACGTCCGTGGTCGTGCTCATGACTCCTCCTCGGGGAGCGGGTGGGCGGCGACGACGAGGCGGTGCGGGCGCCCGTCGTCGTGGTGGTAGCGCGCGGCCAGGTCGAGCACCGCGGCGGTGAGGTCCTCGGCGAAGGCGGCCCGGTCGGCGGCCGAGCGGAACCCGATCTGCGTGTCGACGGTCAGCGTGGGTACGCGTGCGCCCGTCGTGGCGCCGCGGCGGACGAGGGCGCCGACCTCACGCACGACCCGGCCCGCGAGTGCCACGAGGTAGCCCGCGGAGAGGCGGTCCGCCGTGGCCTCGGGGTCGGCGGCGGATGCGCTGACGACGGCGGGGGAGACGACGTACGACGCCGCGGACGCGCGCAGCACGCGCTCCGTGATGCCGCCGTGCCGGCGCTCCTCGGCCAGCTCCACGAGGCCGTGCGCCTCGAGCGCCCGCAGGTGGTAGTTGACCTTCTGGCGCGGGAGGCCGACGCGGGCGGCGAGCCCCGCGGCGGAGGCGGGCTCGGCGAGCTCGCGGAGCAGCCGTGCCCGGACGGGTTCCAGCGCGACGGCCGCCGCGGCGGCGTCCTCGATGACCTCGACGTCCTGCATGTCGCCACCCTGCTCGTTGACAAGGAAGTTTGTCAAGGGTCCGGCGGAGTCGTGGACGCGATCCTCCGGCGCTGCGACCCGAGCAGGCGCGGAGCCGTCAGCCGGCGGCGACGCGGAAGACGGGCCACCCGATCTCGGTCCGCCAGGCGGTCGGGTCGGGCGTGTCCCGCGGGCCGACGAGGTACGTCTCGCGCACGGGCCCGGCCACGGCGAGCGCGTTCGCCACCACCCACGCGCCGAGCTCCCCGTAGGTGACGTCGATGTCGCCGTGCTCGCCGACGTGCGTGGCCACGGCGAGCTCGACGGCCGGCAGGGTCACCGGGCGGACGCGGCCGACGCGCGGCGGCCGGTCGGTCGGGAGGTGCACGAGCACGTGCCCCCGCCCGTGCTCGAACAGCGCGTTGTCGTACAGCCCCCCGGGCGCGCCGGAGGGGGCGTCGACGACGGCCTCGAGCTCGGCCGTCGCGCCCGAGTACCAGGCGAGGACGTCCGCGTGCGCGACGTCGTCCTCGACCGCGGCCACCGTGGTCGCGGGGAGCGCGCGCAGCTCGACCTCGACGGGCGAGGGCTCGGGTGCGAGCAGCCGGCGCAGCGACGCGACCGCGGCCCGGGTCCGTGCGAGCTCCGACTCGAGGCGCTGCAGGTGGTCGGCCACGAGGCCGGCGCGGGTGACGGGGTCGGGGGAGCGCAGGATGCGCCGCACGTCGGCCAGCGGCACGTCGAGCTCGCGCAGCCGGTGCACCACCTGCGCGGTCGGGATCTGCTCCGGGCTGTAGTACCGGTAGCCGGTCGCCTGGTCGACCGTCGCCGGCTCGAGCAGCCCCGCGTCGTGGTAGCGGCGCAGGGTGCGCACGCTCAGGTGCGTCAGGCGCGAGAACTCGCCGATGGCCAGCACCGCGCCATCGTGCACCCTCCCCCGGGGGGAGGGTCCAGCGCTTGCCACTCCCCGCGCGGGAGCGCCGACGCTCGCCGCATGACGACACCGACCGCATCCCGCCCTCCGAGCTCCCCGCCGTCCTCCGCGGCTACCTGACCGCGCACGAGGCCCGTGACGTCGACGCGGCCCTGCGCGTCTTCACCCCGACCGCGGTCGTGGTGGACGACGGCACGACCTACCGGGGGAGGGAGGAGATCCGCCGGTTCCTGTCCCGCGCCGGCGCCGGGTACCGGTACACGACCGAGCTCGTCGCGGCGCAGCGCGTCGACGACACGCACTGGGTCGCGACGAACCGCCTCGAGGGCGACTTCCCCGGCGGCGTCGTCGAGCTCGGCTACCGCTTCGCGCTGGAGGGTGACCTGGTCGCCGAGCTGGTCATCGCCCCCTGACGCCGCGCGGGTCAGCGGTCGGCGCTCGGCAGGCTGTGCCAGGTGTCGTAGGCCACGGCGGCGGCCGCCTGCGCGTCGCCGGCGGCGCAGAGGCGGATCAGCTCGTCGTGCTGCGTGACCGACGCGTGGCCGTCCCGCGAGCCGAACCGCAGCCGTTCCGCGCGCCGCACGAGGGGTGTGAACAGCTCCAGCACCGTCTCGAGCGCACGGTTGTCGGCGAGGCGCACGAGCACGCCGTGCAGCTCGTCGTCGGCGCGCAGGGCGGCCTCGACGTCGTCCGACTCCACCGCCGTAGCGAACCGGAGGTTGGCCTCGCGCATCGCGGCGACGTCCGACCCGGACAGCGCGGGGACGGCCTCCCGCGCCGCGAGCTCGTGCATGGCGGCCACGACGTCCCGGGCGTCGCGGGTCTCGCGCACGTCGAGCGGTGCGACCACCGTGGAGCGACCCGGCTGCGCGAGCACCAGCCCGCCCTGGGCCAGCCGCAGCAGCGCCTCGCGGACCGGGGTGCGGCTGACGCCCAGCCAGGCCGCGAGCTCCTGGTCCTTGAGCTGCTCGCCGGGGGCGAACGTGCCGTCGACGATCGCGTTGCGCAGGCAGCGGTAGACGCCGTCGCGCAGCAGGCTGCGGTCGACGCCGGCGTCGGTCGGGGGGATCGGCATCAGGGACCTCACGGGTGCGGGCCGCGGGGAGCGGCGGTGGATCGGGGACGGGATCTTGCCGTCGCACCCCACGAGGATGCAATATATCGCATACCGCAAGTGTTGTAAGCGTGGCAGGGCAGCAGTGGACAGATCGGACGGCCAGAGGCGCCGTCCGCGCGACGGAGAGGACTGACCGATGACCAGCAGCACGCTCCAGCCCCGCACCGATGCCCGCCCCACGGTGGTGCTCGTGCACGGGGCCTTCGCCGACTCCTCGAGCTGGAACGGGGTGGTCGAGCGGCTCCGCCGGGACGGGTACCCCGTCCTGGCCGTGGCCAACCCGCTGCGCTCCCTCCAGGGCGACGCGGACCTCCTGCGCGCCGTCCTCGACGCGACCGAGGGCCCGATCGTCCTCGCGGGCCACTCCTACGGCGGCAGCGTCCTGAGCGAGGCCGCCCAGGGGCACCCGCGGGTGCGGGCCCTGGTGTTCGTCGCGAGCTTCCTGCTCGAGGAGGGCGAGAGCACCGGTGAGCTCGCGGGGCGGTTCCCCGGCAACGAGCTCGGCACGGCGCTGCGCCCGGTGCCGGTGCCCGGCCCGGACGGGCGGACCGTGGAGGACCTCTACATCGAGCAGGAGAAGTTCCACCCCGTCTTCGCGGCCGACGTGCCGGCGGACGTCGCCGCGCTGATGGCCGTCACCCAGCGGCCGATCGTCGGCGACGCACTGGCGGACAAGGCGACGCGGGCGGCGTGGCGGACGATCCCGTCCTGGACGCTCGTCACCCTCCAGGACCTCGCCGTCCCCGCCGAGGCCCAGCGGTTCATGGCCGAGCGCGCGTCGTCGCACGTCGTGGAGGTGGACGCCTCGCACGCGGTGACCGTCTCCCGGCCCGACGTCGTCGCACGGGTGATCGACGAGGCCGCGCGCGCGACGGCCTGACCGGACGCGACGCCGGACCGCGCGCCCTCCGCCCGGAGGGCGCGCGGTTCGGCGGTCACCAGGCCCAGGACGAGTCCGGGCGGGGCTCGGGGCACGCCGTGGCACCCTCGGCGAGCAGCTCGAAGTGCCACACCTCGTTCGCGTAGGTGGGGCAGAGCCCCAGGTCGGGGCCGTGCTGCTGCAGCCAGTAGGCGCCCTCGGTCGGCCCGACGTCGACCGCGAGGCCCTGCACGTGGGCGGAGTGCTCCGGCGGCAGCACCCACCGGTACGCCTCGGGCACGCCGTACCGGTCGACGGCCTCGTCGACCAGCTGCTGCTGCTCGGCGGCCGTGCGCAGCCCCGACGTCAGGGTGAGGGAGACGCCGTCGGCCGCCGCGCGGCGCTGCGCCTCCGCGAAGCGGAGCACGAGCTCGGGGTGCAGCTCCGACGCGGCCGTCGGCGGCTGCGCCGCGCCCGGCGAGGGGTGCGTCAGCGCGTCGGCCGGTGGTGCGCCGTCGTCGGCGAGCCCGTGCGCGAGCGCACCGCCGGCGGCGAGCAGCAGCACGACCGCGGCGAGCCGCGCGGGGCGGCGCGGGCGGTGCGGGCGGTGGGGGGTCCGCGCCGGGGCGCGGCGGGTGGTCGTCGTCATGCGTCCACGGTCCGGCGGGGCACCCGTCCGGGGCGTCGTCCCCCGGTGCGCTTCCGCCGCGGGCGCCGCCCTCATCCTCCGGTGGCCCGCGTCCGCCCGGGGGACGAGCGGACCGGGTCGCGCGGCCGTCCGGCGGGGGATCCACCGCCGGCGGCGTGCGCCGTACGGTCGTCGGCATGCCCACCCCTGCCCGCAGGCACGCCGCCGTGCAGGACGGCCTCGTGGCCCTGGCGGTGCTCGGGGCGTGGACGCTGGCGGTCGCGCTGCTCGTCGGCTCGGGCTACTGGCACCCGCGGTCGCCCGGGAGCTACCTGTGGACCGGTCTGTGGCTCGCCGTGCCGATCGCGTTGCACCGGTCCGGGCCGGGCGTCGCGCTCGCGCTGACCCTGACGGCGTACCCCCTCGGCTACCTCGTCACGACCGACGGCGTGCCGCTGCTCGCCGAGATCCACGCGGCCCCGTACGTCCTCGCCGCGTACGTGGCCACGCGCGGCGGCGCCGTCCGTCCCGTGCCCGCCGGTGCTGCCGCGGCGGCGTCCCTCGCGGTGCTCCTGCTCGGCACCCACCGGCTCCTGCACCCGGCCGGCGGGCTCTGGCCGCCGCCGGACCCGTCGCGGTCCGTCCTGCTGCTCCTGCTGGTCGCGGCCGCCACCGCGCTGGGGGCCGTCGTCGCGCGCCTGTCGGCCACCGCCCGCTCGCTCGAGGAGCGCAACGCCGAGCTGCGCGCGCTGCAGGAGGTCCGCACGCGCGCCGCGGTGCAGGCCGAGCGCACGCGCATCGCCCGCGAGCTGCACGACGTCGTCGCGCACCACGTGACCGCGATCGTCGTGCGGGCCCAGGCCGCCGACCGGGTCGGCGGCGAGCGCCCCGAGGAGTACCGCGACGCCGTGCGCTGGATCGCACCCGCCGGCAAGGAGGCGCTGACGTCGATGCGCTCCGTCGTCCGCGTGCTGCGCGACGGGGAGCCCGCGGGCGGCGGCGACGGCGCGCCGCGTGCCCCGCTGCCCGGGCTCGCCGACCTGTCCGCCGTCCTCGACCGCGTCCGCGACGCCGGCCTCGCCGTGGACGCCGACCTCCCGCCCGTCCTGCCCGCGTGCCCGCCCGCCGCCGGGCTCGCGGTGGTCCGCGTCGCCCAGGAGGCGCTGACGAACGTGTCCGTGCACTCGGACGCCGCGCGGGCGCGGGTCGCGCTCGCGGCCGCACCCGGTGTGCTGACGCTCCGGGTCGAGGACCCCGGCCCCGCCCGCGCCGGCACTCGCGGGCCCGACGGCGGCCACGGGCTGCTGCACATGCGCGAGCGCGCGGCGGCCTGCGGGGGGCACGTCACCGCGGGCCCCGCGCCGGGCGGCGGGTGGGCCGTGACGCTCGAGGTGCCGGTCCCGTGAGCGGCGACCGGGTGACCGACGACCCCGCGAGCGACGACCTCTCCCGAGACCGGGAGGTGCGGGTGCTCGTCGTCGACGACCAGCCCATGATCCGCCTCGGCCTGCGGATGATCCTCGACCACGAGCCCGACCTGCGGACCGTCGGCGAGGCGGGTGACGGCGACGTCGCGGTCGAGCTGGCGCGCAGCACCGCGCCGCACGTCGTGCTCATGGACGTGCGGATGCCCGGCACGGACGGCATCGAGGCGACCCGCCGGCTGCGGGCCGACCCCGCGCTGGCCGACGTGCGCGTGCTGGTGCTGACGACGTTCGACGACGAGGAGTACGTGACGCAGGCCCTGCGGGCGGGCGCCGACGGCTTCCTGCTCAAGGACGCCGACCCGGCCTCGCTCGTCGACGCGGTGCGCCGCGTGCGGGCCGGCGGGAGCGTGCTCGACCCGGCCGTGACGCCGCTCGTGCTGTCCCAGTGGCGCCGGTGGTCGGCCGGCGCGTCGCCGGCGCCGGGTCGGGCCGCGGGCGCGGCAGCCGTGGTCGGGAGCCTGCCGGAGCGGGCGCGCGACGTGCTGGTCGCCGTCGCCCGCGGCCTGTCGAACCAGGAGGTCGCGGACGCGCTCGGGCTGACCCTCGCCACGACCAAGACCTACGTGCACGACCTGCTGCGGCGGACCGGGTGCACGTCGCGGACCCAGCTCGTGGTGCTCGCGTACGAGGCGGGCCTGGTCGCGCCCGGCGAGGGCGGGACGGCGGGACGGCGGTGACCGCGCGCCCGCTACCGCCGCAGGTACGTCGTGTAGACCCGGCCGCCGGGCCGCAGCCCGACACCCTCGTAGAACCGGAACGCGTCCTCGTCCGCGGCCGCCAGCTGGAGCTTGTAGCAGCCGGCCGCTCGTCCGAGCTCCTCGGCCGCGGCGAGCAGCGCGCGCCCCGCGCCGGTACGACGGTGCCGCACGTCGACGACGACGTTCTCCACGAGCAGCACCGGCTCGCCGCGGCGCGGCAGGTTCGGGACGACGGAGACGTCGACCGTGCCGACCACGCCCTGCGCGACCTCGGCGACGAGGACGGTCCTGCCGGGGGTCGCCTCGATCGCGTCCCAGATCGCGCCGTCGTCGACCGTGGCGGGCCTGGCGACCTCCGGGTAGAGCTGCGCGTACAGGCGCAGCAGCGCCGGGAGGTCGCGCCGTCCCGCCGGTCGCACTGTCACGGACACCGGTCGACCGTAGCGGCCGGCGCGCGGGACCGGCGGCGAGGGAGCGGCGGGAGAGGGCTACCGTGCGCGCATGAGCAACCTGAGCGACGTCGGCGCCCGCGACGGGTGGCGCTGCTGGCTGTGCGACGAGCCCGTGGACCCCGACGCCTCGGTGAACTCCGACCTCGGCCCGAGCGTCGACTCGGGTGCACTCGTCAAGGGCAAGAAGGGGACGACGGGCGTCGAGCGGCTCGCGCACCGGGCCTGCAACACGCGCAAGGGCGCCGTGAAGCCGGTCGTGCCGTGGTCGCCGGACCTCTTCGTCATCGACCCCGCGCCCATCGCGGAGACGGTCGAGCGGCTGCGGCGCAAGGGCGGGCGCGAGGTCGTCGCCCGCTGCCCCAGCCGGTCCGACGCCGACGCGGCCGCCGACTGGCTGGCCGACCGGCTGTCGCGGTTCGCGCCCGACCTGCCGGTGACGACGCAGGTCGAGCCCGGCGGCGGGCAGTTCCTGCTGGCGGTGCGCGCGCGATGACCGACGGGAGCCGGACGATCCGGGTCGGCATGGCGCAGCTGCTCGTGGTGCCCGGACGGCCCGACGACAACCTGGCCCGCGCCCGCGCCGCGATCGCCGAGGCCGCGCGGGCCGGCTGCGACGTCGTCGTCCTGCCCGAGTGCCTCGATCTCGGCTGGACGCACGAGAGCGCCCGGACGCTCGCCGAGCCGATCCCGGGGCCGCGCGTCGACGCGCTCGCCGGCGCGGCCCGCGAGCACGGCGTCCTCGTCGCCGCCGGCCTCACCGAGCGGGCGGGCGACCACGTCCACAACTCTGCCGTCCTGCTCTCGGCCACCGGCGAGCTGCTGCTGCGGCACCGCAAGATCCACGAGCTCGACTTCGCCCGGGCGGTGTACACGACCGGCTCCTCGCTCGCGGTGGCCGACACCCCGCTGGGCCGCATCGGGCTAAACATCTGCGCGGACAACTCCGCGGCGACCACGGGCATCGGGCACGCGCTGGGGCTCATGGGTGCGGAGGTCCTGCTCTCGCCGTCGGCGTGGGCGGTGCCGCCGGACCACGACAACGGGGCCGACCCGTACGGCGCCGAGTGGGAGGCGCCCTACCGGGAGCTCGCGACCGCGCACGACATGCCGGTGGTCGGCGTGAGCAACGTGGGCCCGGTCGTCGGGGGCGAGTGGGACGGCTGGGGGTGCATCGGCGCGTCGCTCGCGGTGGGCCGGGACGGGCGCACGCTGCGGCAGGGCCCGTACGGGGTGGACGCCGACGGCGTGCTCGTCGTCGAGGTCGAGCTGCGGCCGCGCGCCCGGACCGCCGCGACGGCGGGCTCAGCCGTCGCGTAGCCGGAGCGACCCGTCGCGCAGGCGGTCCTCGATCTCGTCGACCACGGCGGCGGCGTCGGCGGTCGCCCCGGTGACGAGGTGGCGGGCCGCGACGTCGGCGTTCGCGAACTCCCGGTGCATCCGCCGCGCCGCGTCCGCGTCGGTGAACCCGTGCCCCGTGCGCGTCGCCACCCGCTCGAGGCACGTGGCCAGCGGCGGCAGCAGCACCACGTAGTGCAGGTCGGGGACCTCGGCGGCGAGCCGGTCGACGAACCAGGGACCGACGACCCCGTCGTAGACGACGTGCAGACCGCCGGCCACGAAGCGGCCCGTCGCCGCCGCGGCCGCGTCGACGACGACCGTGTTCTGCGCGTGCGCCTCGGGGAGCCAGGGAGGAAGGGCACCGCGCGCGAGGAACGCGAAGAACGTGTCGCCGGTGACGAGCGCCGACGGCGTGAAGCGGTCCACGAGCAGGGCGGCGACCGTCGACTTGCCGGCTCCCGGGGGGCCGGTGACGACGACGAGCTCGGCCACGGGACCAGTATCGCGCCGTTCCGGCGACGGCCGCGGGCGCTAGCCTCCGGCCATGAGGACGGCCGCCTGGTGGTCGCGCGTGCGGGGCATGCTCGACCCGAGCATCACCGTGGTCGTCTTCACGGTGCCCGAGAAGCGGCTGCGCGAGATGGACACCGCGACCGGGCCGTGCGTCCCCACGGGCAACCGCAGACGTGCCCTCGCGGGACCGACGCGGCAGGACGACGGCGAGCTGCCGCGCCACACCGCCGCCCTGTACACCGCGTTGACCGGCCGGCCGGCGGACGACGCGCTGGTGGTCGTCGACCGTGCCGGTCCCGGCGTGCTGCACCGGTGCAGCGACGCGTTCGTCGACGCGATGGCCGCCGCCAACGAGGAGATGATCCGGCTGGCGGACGACGACGACGCGGACGGCGACAGGGACCTCACCCGGTTCGTGCGGCGGTTCCACGAGGTCGGGCGGGCGTGGCTCTGCGCGACGCAGTGGCCCCGGGACGTGGTCGACGTGAGCGGCCGGCTCGGCAGGTTGGGCTGGGCGCGCCTCGCTCGGGAACGCGGGCACCCGCTCTACGCCTGGCACGGGCCGAGCCGGCCGGCGTACGGAGTCGTGTTCGCCCCGCTCGGCGACCCAGGCCGGCGCTGACGGGGGGCGGCAGGACCGGCGCGCCGTCGGCGTCGGTCCCCACCACCTCGGTGACGGACGTCGCTCAGGAGCTCCCGTCCGTGGCCACCCGGTAGCGACGCTTGACCCCAGGGGCGCCCGGGACGTGCACGACGTCCTCCAGGACCCCGCCGCACCGCTCGATCGTCCGGATCGACGCGACGTTCTCGTCGTCGCACGTGACCAGCACCCGGTGCACCCCGGCGGACCGCGCGACGACCAGGGACTCGCGCAGCATGGCGGTGGCGTACCCGCGCCGGCGGTACGCGGGCAGCACCACGTACCCGATGTGCCCGCCGACGACCGACAGGTGGTCGTTCAGCGTGTGCCGGACCGAGACCCGTCCGACGACGACGCCCGCGACGTCCGCGACCAGGAAGGTGGCCGGGACCCGGCCGGCGGGGAGGTCGGCGCCCGTCCGCTCGTCCTCCAGCCGGCGCAGGTACGCGGCCCAGTCGCCGTCGCGCTCGGCACGGGGCAGGAACTCGAAGCCCTCGCGCGCCATCTCATCGTGCGCTGCCCAGGCGGCGCTCTCGTCGTGGGGTCCGAGCGCCCTGAGGCGCAACGGTGCCGGGCGTTCGTGCTCGTGCATCCGCACATCGTCCCAGCGCACCCCGGCCCCCGTCCGAGGTGCGGCCCAGTGCGTGGACGGGCGGAGGAGCAGCGAGCGAGGAGATGATCCGGCCGGTGTCCGTGGCGGTCGCGGCGTGCGTCGACGACCACCCGCCTGCACCGCGACGCGCTCGGGGGAGCCGGACGCCGTCACCTCGCGCCGAGGACCCGCCGGCGCAGCGTCGGCACCCCGTCGCCGGCGAGGGAGTCGAGCCCCGCGGTGCGACCGGTGCTGACCAGCAGCAGCGCCTCGGCCGTGCCGCGCACCGCCGGTCCGCGGCCGTGCGCCCAGTCGACGTCCGTCGCCTCGAGCCGCAGCCCTGAGAGCGCCCCCTTCGGCACCAGGCCCGAGGGGGACGTCATCAGGAACGTCAGCGCCGTGCGCAGCCGCGGCGCCGGGACGTCGCGGTGCAGCCCCAGGGGGCGGCGGATGTCGAGGCCGTGCACCAGCACGTCGACCAGCGGTGCCTCCGGGCCCGAGCCCGGTGGCGTGAACCGGGTGTCCGCCTTGCGTCGCAGCACGTCCACGAGCTCGGCGAAGGGGCGCTGCGCGAGCCGCCCGGTCACCCGCTCGTTCGCCCGGTCGAAGCTGCCCCCCGCCAGCAGCACCGCCAGCACGAGCCTCGGGGTGCTCACCTCGAGCGGCATGACCAGGTGCGCGACGACGTCGTGGACGCTCCACGCCGCGCACAGGCTCCTGGTCGCCCGCTGCTCCGGGGTCAGGGGTGCGACCTGGTCGGCCAGCGCACGCCGCTCGTCGGCGATCTCCGCGAAGACGTCCACGGGGTGATCCTGGCAGCGGAGCCGGCCGCGGTGCGCGAGGCGGCCGCGGACCCGCGCCCGGTCACCACCGCGACGACGGCGGCCGCGCCCGGCAGGCCGACGAGGACGGCGGCGCTCATCCAGGTCACGCCGTCCGGTGCGACGACGGGCTGGGCGCGCAGGGCCTGCACCAGGGCGACGACCGTGAGCCCCGCCCACGCGCCCGCGGCGAGGCCGACCGCGAGGCGCTGGCGTCGCAGGCCCACGTCCAGGCGGTGCTCGGCGGCGAGCCACGCCACGGCGAGGGCGACCAGCGGCAGCACCTGCAGCGCGTGCAGGCCGAGGAAGTGCGCGACCCGCAGGTCGCCGTGCTCGCTCGACCAGCCGAGCAGCGGGAGACCCGGACCGCCGTCCGCGCCGCCCACCGAGTGCGCCCCGATCCGTGGGCCCTCGACGTCCTGCCCGGGCTGCGGGCTCGGCATGAGGAAGCCGACGAGGCTCCCGCCGAGCATGACGAGCACCGCGAGCCGCACCGCCAGGGCGAGGGGGCCGGACCCGAGACGCGAACGGGTCAGCAGGAGGCCGAGGCCGGCGACGGCCAGGGCGAAGACGCCCACGGCCGCGCCCATCACGGCGAACACGGCGGCGTCCAGCGGCGTCTCGTGGTTGAAGTGCGACGCCCGTCCCCGTGCCGCCTGGCCGGTGATCAGGACGGCCTCGAGGACCATCGCCCACCCCGTGACCTCGAGCAGCACCCGGACGGCCCGTGTCCGGGTCACGCGCGCGTAGATCCAGAGCATCGCCGGGCCGAGCGCCAGGAAGGACAGGGCGAACTTCAGCGGCTTGGCCCACAGCGGGGCGCCGTCGACGACCGTCGCGTCCGTCAGCGCGAGCGCGACGAGCACCGGGAGCGCGAGGACGTGGAGGGCGGTGAGGGTCGTGTAGGCGCGGGACACGCCCCACGCGGCGGTGAGGAGCGACATCGGGAGAACACCTCCGAACGAGTGGCGAACGGTGTTCGCCGATGGCCGCCGACAGTAGCGAACGCTGTTCGCCTGTGTCCACCGCATGCGCGCCGACGGGGCGAACAGGGTTCGCTAACCTCTCCGGATGCGGACCAGCGCCTCCCCCGACGACGCCGGCAGGGCGGTCCCCGGCCCGACCGGTGAGCCCGCCGACGGCCCCGACGCCGTCCGGCGTCCGCGCGGTGCCGGGCTCTCCGAGCGGCGCATCCTCACGGCCGCCCGCGAGCTGCTGGTCACCGGCGGGCCGGACCAGGTCGTCATCCGCGAGGTCGCACGGCGCCTGGGGGTCGCGCCGTCGTCCCTGTACAAGCACGTCCGCGGCCGGGACGAGATCCTCACCCTGCTCATCGCCGAGTGCTGGGCGGAGCTCGCCTCGGCCTGCGAGCGCGCCACGGACGCCCTGCCCGCCGGCGGGCACCGCGCGCGCCTGCGGGCGACGTCCCTCGCCTTCCGTGCGTGGGCGCTCGCCCACCCGGCCGAGTACCAGCTCGTCCTGGGGTACCCCCTGCCCGGGTACGAGGCGCCTCCCGGCGGGCCGACGGACGCCGCCGCGAGGCGCGTGGGCACCGCCTTCTTCCAGGTCTACGACGCCGCCCGGCAGGCCGGGCGGCTGCGCACACCGGTCGTCCCCCCGCCGCCCGAGGGGGTGGGGAGCGTGCCGGGGGCCGACGCGGGGTTCCCCGGCTTCTCGCCCGACGAGGCCTACCTGTTCGTCATGGGCTACCAGCGCCTGCAGGGGCTGGTCGCGTTCGAGGTGTCGCGTCAGCGGGTGCTCGGCATCGACGACACCGCCGCGTACGTCCGCGACCAGGTGGAGCGGTTGCTGGACGAGATCCTGACCCCCGGCGACTGACCGACGGGACCGCCGGAGGGACCCGTGGGCGGGCGTGGGTCGCCGCTCCGCGGATCCGTCGGGGACACTGGGGGACAGCAACCGCCGTTTCACCGAGGAGTAGCACCGTGCCCCAGGCAACCGTCCGTTGGTTCGACGCCGAGCGGGGGTTCGGCTTCCTCGACCTCGGGGAGGACGCCGAGGACCTGTTCGTCCACGCGTCCGAGGTCGTCGGCGACGACGGCCCGCGGGTGCTCCGCGAGGGGCAGACGGTGGAGTTCGAGCTCGGCGAGGGCGACCGCGGCCCGGTGGCGCGCCGTGTGCGCGTCACGGGCGACGTGGCCGCCGACGCCGCGCTCGGGGTGCTCGGCACCGTCAGCTGGTACGAGCCGGCGAAGGGCTACGGGTTCGTCAGCCCCGACGGCGGCGGCGCGGAGATCTTCCTGCACAGCTCGGCCATCGTCGGCGGCGGCGTGGTCTCGGAGGGGCAGCGGGTCGCGTTCCTGGTCGTCCCGGGGGAGAAGGGCCCGCAGGCGGACCACCTGCTGCCGCTGGGACCCGAGGCCGCGCGCCAGGCCGCCGCGTCCGACGGGGCCGACGGCACGGTGACGTTCTACGACGCCGAGAAGGGCTTCGGCTTCGCGGTCCGCGACGACGGCGGCGAGGACGTGTTCGTCCACGCCAAGGCGCTCATGGGCGTGACCGAGCTCGTCGAGGGCGACCGCATCACGTTCGACGTCGCCGAGAGCGACCGGGGTCCGCAGGCCCGCGAGGTGCGGCTCGTGGGCGGCTCCGGGCCGCGGCGCGCGCCCGCGCCGTCCGGCCGCGGCCGGCCCGCGGCGCCGGACCGCGGCCGCCCGGCGCGCCCGGCGTCGTCCGGCGCACCCGTCCGCGGCGGCGAGGGCGTCGTCGCGCGCTACGACGCGGACCGCGGCTTCGGCTTCATCACCCCCGACGCGGGCGGCGACGACCTGTTCGTGCACGTGTCGGTCGTCCGCGGCGGCGAGGTGCTGGAGGAGGGCGACCGGGTCCGGTTCACCGTGCGGCAGAGCGACCGCGGACCCCAGGCGGACCGCGTCGAGCTGCTGTGAGCAGGGGACGGCCGGACCCGGCGCCCTGACGCGGTCGTCACCGGGCCCGGCCGTCCGGCGGCCGGAACGCGGTCCAGTGGTCGTTCCCCACCACCAGGACGCCGTGGTCTCCGAGCGGCCACAGGCTGTGGGCGTCGTCGGGGGCCGGCACCGACCAGGCGACGGTGCCGGTGCGGACCTCGCGTGCGACGAGGTGCGGCGCGCCGTCGACGTGCTCGAGGGTGAGGACCCGGTGCCCGTCGGTCATGACCTCCCACCCGGCGACGTCGCCGGCCGTGTGCTCCCACACGACCTCGCCCGAGCCGGGGTCCAGGGCGACCATCCCGGTGGAGCCCCCGGACGCGGACCTGCCTGAGCCGGTCGCGACCAGGACGAGCGACGAGAGCACCAGCGGCTGCCCGGTGAGCCCGGAGCCGGCGGCCTCCTGCTCCCACCGCACGTCGCCGGTGCGCGCGTCGACGCCCCGCAGGCCTCCGCCCTCCGGGGACGTCATCAGCAGCAGCCCGGGGGCCGAGCCGTCGTCCACCTGCGGCGGGAACGCGTGCCCGTCGCGCTCCCACAGCACCGTGCCGTCCGCCGCGGTCACCTCGGTGCGCACGGTGCCGCCGCCGAGACGGACCACCGCGACCGCGCCGTCCTCGAGGTCGAACCGGGCGACCTCTTCGGCGGGAGGGTCGTCGGACGGCTCGGTGGGCAGGACCCGACCCGTGCCCGGCTCCACGACCACGACCTCCTCGTCACGGTCGGGCGCGACCTCGCCCGTGCGCGCGTCGAGGACGACCTCCCAGCTCCCGATCGTGGCACCGACCACCTCGTCGCCGACCTCGAACGCCTGCTGGGCGGCACCGGCATCCGGCAACGCATCCGGGCTGCGGTAGGACCAGCGCTGCTCGCCCGTCCGCAACGACCACCGCCCGGCGGTGACGTGCTCGTCCTCGGAGACGCCGATGACGACGAGGTCCGCGCCCGACAGCGTCCAGCTGCTCGTCCGGTCGCCGACCAGGAGGGTGTGCTCCAGGCTCCCCGTCGCGGGGTCGAGGACGTGCACGGTGGTGGCGCCGCTCCCACCGCTGCCGAAGCAGGCGACGAGCGCCGGCTCCGGTGCTGCCGTGCCCGCGGTCGGCCCGGTGGCCGCCACGCCCGACGGCGCGTCCTGTGACGTGAGCTGGCACATCGACGCCTCGGTCACGCGCTCCTGGCGCCACCGCACCGTCCCGTCGCGCGCGTCGAGCGCCACGATCCCCTGACCGTCCGGGGCGACGGCGATCAACGTGTCCTCGTGCATGCCGACCGAGCCGCGGAACCCCGTCTGCCACGACTGCACGAGCGGCTCCTCCAGCGACGGGCCGACCCCGGCGACGCGCGCGAGCCGCTGCTCGTCCGCACGTTCCACCCCGGCCTGCGCGAGGGCCGCGACGGCCACCGCGAGCACGGCGGCACCGGTGAGCCACCGCCAGGCGCGAGCGCGCGGGCGCGGCGCGTCGGCAGGTGCGGTCTCGTCGCCGGGGACGGCGTCCTCGACGCCCTCCTCCACGAGCTCGACCGCCGTCCGGGACCCGCGCCCTCGCCGCACGCGCCCGAGGCTACCGACCGGCACCGGCGCGCCCGCCCCGACCGGTGACAAAGGTCTTCTCCGCCGGCGGTGGTCCGCGAGATCGTTCCGGGGTGCATGGTCCCTCGCAACCGCCGTCCCCGCCCGTGCTCACCGACGGCGTGGTGACGCTGCGCTGCCTGGTGGCGGCGGACGTCGCGGCGGTGCTCGCGGGGGAGGACGACGACCAGGTCCGCTGGCTGAACGAGGGCCACCGGTCGGAGCCCGGACGCCTCGCCGCGTTCGTCGAGCAGAACGCCCGGGAGTGGGCCGGCGGCGGACCGCGCCGGCACCTCGGGATCACGGACGCCGCGACGGGCGAGCTCGCCGGGACGGTGGAGGCGCACCTGGCGCTGCCCGACCTGCCGCCGGGGGGCGTGAACGTCTCCTACGCCGTCTTCCCGCGCTGGCGGGGCCGGGGGTACGCCGCGCGCGCGGTCCGGCTGCTGCTCGCCTGGCTGTCCGAGCACACCGACGCGCACACCGTCGTGCTGCGCGTCGACCCGCGGAACACGGCCTCGCTGCGGGTCGCCCGCGACCTCGGCGCCGTGCCCCGCCCGGGCGGCGTGGACGGTCTGCTGCACCACCATGTGCCCGTCCCGCGGCGCTCACCCGCCGAGCCCCGCGGTGCCTCGGGGGTCAGCGGCGCAGGAGGACCGGCATGAGGAACTCGACGTCGTGGGGCCGGCCCGCCGGCGAGACGCTCAGCGCGGACCGCTCGTCGTCGAGCGCGAGGGCGACGTGCTCCGCGCGGGCCGCCCGGACGGCGTCGAGCAGGAACGAGCGCGAGTAGCCGAGCGTGTCCCGGGCGCGCGGCGGGGCGAGCTCGACCCGGCCGCCGTCGAGCCGCACGGCCACGACGTCGTCCGCCCGCGCGACCGTGTCGACGAGCTCGCCGGACGCGACCGTCGCCGCCCGTGACGCCCGCGGCGGGAGGAGCGCCTCGTAGTCCGGGTACGCGGCCGCGAGCGGCTCGCCGACGCGGCCCAGGACGTCGAGGCGGTCCGGGGCCAGGGCGACCGGTCCGACGTCGGGCAGGTCCGCGGACGCGATCTCGTCGAGGAGGGCGAGCGGAGCGACGACCCGGATCTGCGGGCCCGAGGCCTGCCGCACCGGGACCGTCGCGACCGCCACGCGGAAGCGGTCGCAGCCGACGAGGCGCAGCGCGGTCCCGTCGAGGTGGAGCAGCACCCCGGCGAGCCCGGGCCACTCGGCGTCGTCGCCGCCCACCGCGTGCCGGACGGCGGCGACCGCGCCCACGAGGTCCGAGGCGGTGACCGTGCAGCGGCCCGGCTGCCTGAGGATCTCGCCGGCCGCGTCGAGGTGCGCCCGTGCCGCGACCAGGTCCTCCTCCAGCCGGCGGCGGTGACGGTCCAGGACCGCCTGCGCCCCCTCGGGTTCGGCGAGGACGGTGACGAGGTCGGGCACCGGGAGCCCTGCCTGACGCAGGGCGGCGACCAGCCGGGCCGTGCGGACCTGCGCGGACGTGTACCAGCGGTAGCCCGTCACGGGGTCGACGTGCGCGGGCCGCAGCACGGCGGCGGCGTCGTAGTACCGCAGCGCGCTGACGGGCAGTCCGCTCGCGCGCGCGACGGCGCCGATGCTGAGCAGGTCGTCGTGCACGGGACCACTGTGGGCCCTCGACCGGCTCGAGGGTCAAGCCGTGACCGTGCGGCGCGCCCACGCCGCGCACCCGACCAGGCCCACGGCCGTCGCCCCCAGGGCCCACCCGGGCGACGTGCTCTCGGCGAGGGCACCGAGAGCGGCCGTGCTGACGAGCACCGGCACCAGCTGCGCCAGCCCCACCACGGCCTGAACCCGGGCCAGGTGCGTGCGCGGCGCGCTGCCCAGGACCGCCGGTGCGAGCCGCGCGGCGAACGCGCCGTTGCCGAACCCGAGCACCAGCCCGCCGACCACGGCCGCGCCGGGGCCCCCGAGCACGGGAGCGACCGCCAGGACGAGCACCCCGGCGGCGCTCGCGGTGAGCCCGGCCGCGAGCGGGAGCGTCCCGGCCCCGGACCCCGCCCGGGGGCGTCGCGCCGCGAGCAGCGCCGCGCACAGCGCCCCGACGCCGACGGCACCGGCGACCGCGCCCGTGGGGCCCGGACCCCATCCCGACGCGCGGCCGAGCAGCGGCACCAGGAGGGACGCCACCGGCAGGATCAGCGCGGCGCCGGCCCCGGTCACGAGGAGCGCCGCGCGCAGGCCGGGCGTCCGGACGGCCACCCGGATGCCGTCCAGCAGCCCGAGGCGCGGAGCCGGGCCCCCGGGGCCGGCGGGACCCGGCGGCTCGCGGACGGCGACGAGGACGCACAGCGCGACGCCCGACGTCGCAGCGGCGCCCCAGGCGACGGCGGGGAGGCCCGCGCCGCCCACCAGCAGGCCGCCCAGCGGTGCGGCGGCCAGCAGCACGACCTGGTTCGCGCCCTGGCGCAGGGCCAGCGCGCGGGAGAGCTGGTCGTCCGGGACCAGCCGCCGCGGCATCGACCCCGACGCGGGCAGGCAGAGCGCCGTCACCGTGCCGAGCGCCGCCGAGGCCCCCAGCAGCAGCCACGCCGGCGTCCCGGAGCGGGTGAGCGCCACGGCGAGGGCGCACGACAGCGCGACGAGCGCCGCCTCCCCGGCGACCAGCAGGCGCCGTGCGCCGACCCGGTCGGCGACCGCGCCGCCCACGACGAGCAGGACCACGCGCGGCAACCCGCCGGACACGAGCACGAGGGCCGCGGTCGCCGCGCCGTGGCCGGCCGCCGCCCACGCGAGGGCGAAGGCGAGGGTGGCGTCGCCGAGACGCCCGACGGTGAACCCCGACAGCCAGGCGAGGTAGGTGCGCGGCAGCGCCTGTCCCGGTGCGTCGACGACGGTCATGGCCGCACGGTGCGGCCTCGAGCGGGTCGAGGGTCAACCGGGCCGGGCGCGTGTCCTAGCGTCGTCACCGTGCCCGCTCCCGTGCCGTACCGACCGCTCCCGCTCGACCTCTCCGACGTCCGGTACGCCCACGGCCCCGACTCCTCCCCACGGGCCGACGTGCCCGCCGGCGAGACGGTCGAGCTGCGCTGGGCGAGCAGCGAGGTCTACCCCGGGACGTCGCGCAGGGTCTGGATCCACGTGCCCGCGCACCGGGACGACGCAGGACCGGCGGGGCTCATGGTGTTCAACGACGGCGGGTGGTACCTCGACCCGGCCGGGGAGGTCCGCGGGGCCACGGTGCTGGACAACCTCGTCCACGCCGGTGACATCCCGTTCACCATCGGCGTCTTCGTGGAGCCCGGCGTCGTCGTCGGGAGCGAGCAGCCGAAGAACCGCAACGTCGAGTACGACGCCTTCGACGACCGCTACGTGACGTTCCTGCTCGACGAGGTCGTCCCGCTCGTCACCGACCGGTACCCCGTGACGGACGACCCCGAGCGGTGGGGCGTCTGCGGGGGCAGCAGCGGGGGCAACGCCGCCTTCACCGCGGCCTGGATGCGCCCCGACCGCTTCCGCCAGGTGGTGTGCTTCCTGTCGAGCTTCGCGCAGATGCCCGGCGGCAACCCGTACCCCGAGCTCCTGCCCCGGGTGGCCAGGAAGCCGCTGCGGGTGTTCCTGCAGGCCGGGCACCGCGACCTGAACTGGGACGCGCCGACGCGGAACTGGCTGGCCGAGAACCTGCGGGTCGGCGCCGCGCTGGCCGAGGCCGGCTACGACCTCCGCCTCGTCCTCGGGGACGGCGGGCACAACCCGAACCACGGGGGCGTCCTGCTCCCCGACGCCCTCCGGTGGTCGCTCGGGCCCCGCCCTGCGGGAGCCGCCGGCGGCGCCTGATCGATCCGGACGCCGATGATCGGGTCCGGCGGACCGTGCGGCCGTCAGGGTGGACGGCGGAAGGGAGCACCGTGATCGCCTGGCTCAACCGGCTCGTCGACCTCGTCGAGGAGAGCCTCACCGAGGACCTCGACGTGACCCGCCTCGCCGCCTCGGTCGGCACCACCGAGTACCACCTGCGCCGCATGTTCTCGTCCCTGGCGGGCATGCCGCTGTCGGAGTACGTGCGGCGCCGGCGGATGACCGTCGCGGCGGCGGACGTGGTGAGCGGGTCGCAGGACCTGCTGGGCATCGCCGTCCGCCACGGCTACGGCTCGGCGGAGGCGTTCGGGCGGGCGTTCCAGGCGGTCCACGGCGTCACCCCGGGCCAGGCCCGGCGCGACGGCGGGCCCTTCCGCACGCAACCACGCCTCAGGTTCCGCCTGACCGTCGAAGGAGAGCACCCCATGGACGTCCGCATCGCCTCCCGACCCGCCTTCCGCCTGGCGGGCCACGCCGTCCGTGTCCCGCTCCGGCACGAGGGGGTCAACCCCGCGATCCAGGAGCACGTCGCCGCGCTCGCACCGCAGGAGCACCTGCGCCTGAAGGCGCTCGGGGACGCCGAGCCGCACGGCCTGCTCGCCGTCAGCGCGGACCTCGACCCGGACCGGCGCGAGGGCACCCCGCTGACCTACCTGCACGGCGTCGCGGTCTCGGACGCGGTGGAGGTCCCCGGCGATCTCGACGTCATCCCCGTGGAGGCGGGCTCCTGGGCGGTCTTCCGCGCCGCCGGCCCCTACCCGGAGACGCTGCAGACCGTGTGGGCCGCGACGGCGACGGAATGGTTCCCCTCGAACCCGTGGCGCCTGCGCCCGGGTCCTGAGGTCGTCGCGGTGCTCGAGCGCGCCGACGACTTCAGCACGGCGACGGTCGAGCTCTGGCTGCCGGTCGAGCCCGCCTGAGATCGCCCGCCCTGCCCCGTATCCGGGGCAGGGCAGCGCAGTCCTCCCAGGAGACCCCTGGGAGGCCCGCCATGTCCGACGACCACGGACGTCTCGTCCTCGACCGGCCCGGTGACGTAGCGCTCGCGGCGAGGCTCCTCGCCGACGGCCACGCCGTCGCGCACGGCTTCGGGAACATCTACGCCCTGACCGCCCGCGGTGACGCGGTGCAGCGGCTCAACGCCCTCAAGGGGCGGCCCCGGGACCAGACGGGCAGCCTCACCGCGCCGACGGGGCGTGTCCTCGACGCGTTCGACCTGTCGCAGCTGCCTCCCGGCGTGTCCCCGGGCCTGGTGGCGGACGTCGTCGCGGCCTTCGGCGAGCTCGGCCCCTTCGGGTTCCGCGGGCCGGCCGCCGCGCACGTCCCGCCCGGCCTGACCGCGCGGGACGGGAGGACGACGACCACGCAGGTGATCGTGCCGGGTGACAGGTGCCCGTCGCAGCGGTTCCTCGCGGCGGCCGCGGACGCGGTCGGCGGCGGGCCGCTCGTCATCTCGTCCGCGAACCGCTCCCGGCACGTCACGGGGGAGGTGGACGCGCCGGCGCACTGGCGCGCCGACGCGCTGCGCGCCGAGCTGGCCGGCGCGGGCAGCCTCGTGGTGCTGGAGCACGCGGACGAGGCCACGGCCCGCGCCCGGTTCCCGCACCACACCACCGTCTCCACGACGATCCTGGCGGTGCACCGGGCGGAGCGGGTCCACGGCCGCGTGCACCTGGTGCTCGAGCGGCACGGATCGCTGGCCGCCGACGAGGTGGCGCGGGTGCTGGCCGCCCTGGGGCTCGGGCTCGCGACGGGGCCGCGCGCCGGCGTCCGGCTGGAGCCGCGCTCCTACGCGGACCGGCCGGCGGGTCTGCCGGTCCCGGGCTGACCGGGACGGGCGGCGGGCCCGGTGCCGAGCCGGAGCGTCCGCCCGAGCGGTTCCGGACCCTCAGTCGTCCCCGGGGCGCGTGCCCGGGCCGCGCAGGTGGGCGACGTCGCCGACGGCCACCACGGCGCGGTTGTGGAAGTACCCGTCCTCGCGGAGCGTCGTGATGCTCCCGGAGGGCACCGGGAAGGCGACGTGGCCCGCGGCCTCGACCGGCATGCCGATCCAGGCGGCGACGAGGAGGCCGGCCGTGAACCCGTGGGTCACGACCACGAGCTCGTCGACGTCCTGCCCGAGGAGGTCCGTCATGGCCGCGTAGGCGCGCACCGCGACGTCGAGCCGAGTCTCCGCGCCGGCCACGCCCTCGCGGTGACGGAGGCGGTCGCCGACGGCCGGCGGCGGCACGAAGCGGGCGTCGAGCCACGACTGCGGCCTCCCACCGGCCTCCCCGTAGGACTTCTCGCGCAGCCGCGGGTCGAGCGTCGGCTCGACGCCGAGCGCCGCGCCGACGACCGCCGCGGTCGTCCGCGTGCGCCGCAGGTCCGACGACGCGACGGCGACCCGGTGGTCTGGCGGGACGACGTCGCGCAGCGCCGCCGCGATCAGCCCGGCCTCCCGCTCCCCGCGCGCCGTCAGGGGCGAGTCGAACTGTCCGCCCACCAGGCCGTCGACGTGGTGGGTCGCCTCCGGGTGCGTCACGACCCGCACCGTCCGCTCGCGTGCCGGCACACGGCCGGGAACGGGGGGAAGGGGGTAGGGGCTGGGTCTCGGGTCCACGGCCTCACTCTCCTGCACGCGGCGTGGGCCCCTCGGTGCGGAGAGCGGCGCCGACGAGCACGACGAGCGCCGCGACGACGACGGCCTCGACGTGGTGCGTCGGGCTCACCGACAGCCCGTACGCGCCCTCCAGCCGTGCCAGCACCGACGCGCTCGCCCCCCAGGGCAGCAGCGGCGCGACGTACCCGCCGGCCACGACGCAGCCGGCGACCACCCACAGCCGACGCCGGTGCGCCGGCCGGAAGGCGTGGGCGTGGGCGATCGCCAGGAGCACCGGGCGCAGGGCCACGGCAGCGACCAGCACGGCGACGCCCCGGACCAGCAGGTCCGCGCGCGAGAGCAGCTGCTCGCGCGACGACGCGTCCGGGGCGTGCACGACGACGACGCCGAGGGGCTCGGTGCGGTGGTCCCGATCGGGCAGCCCACCGGTCGGCACGCCGCTCACCCGGACCTGCGAGTACGGGACGAGGCCGATCTCCAGCCGCAGGTCCGCGCCGATCCCCTCCGAGTGGCGCAGGTGCATCGGCACGGCGACCTCGCCCAGGGGGTCCCTCGTCGGCTCCAGCCAGTGCGCCAGCCCGACGACGGCGGCCACCACCCCGACGACGACGAGCGCGGGGGCCAGGACGCGTGCCAGACGCCGGGACCAGAGGCCGCCGCCGTGCAGGGACGTCCGCACGGGTGCGAGCTGCGCGGCCGAGCCCGTCGCGGGGTGCGAGCGCGCGCGTCCGGCCACGGCGCGACGCTAGCAGCGCGCCGTAGCGCCGCGGATGCCGTCGCCCGGTCCGGTCCGGGCCTTGCTCACGCCGTCCACGACGGCCCGCCGCACCGGACCGGGACGAGCAGGACACGAGGTGACCTGTTCGGTCCGGACGATGGCGGCATGACCTCACCGAGCAGTCCCTCCGCCCCGTCCCGCCCCGACCTCGCCGCCTTCCCCGAGCCCACCCTCGTGCCGCTCGGCGGCGTGGAGCTCGAGGTGTTCGAGGCCGGCCGCGAGAACGCCGGCCGGCCCGTCGTCCTGTGCCACGGGTGGCCCGAGCTCGCGTACTCCTGGCGGCACCAGGTGCACGCCCTCGCCGCCGCGGGCTACCACGTCATCGCGCCGAACCAGCGGGGGTTCGGCGGCTCGTCCCGCCCCACCGAGGTGACGGACTACGACATCACGCACCTGACCGGTGACCTCGTGGCCCTGCTCGACCACTACGGCTACGACGACGCCGTGTTCGTCGGTCACGACTGGGGCGCGATGGTCGTGTGGGGGCTGGCCGTGCTGCACCCGAGCCGGGTCGACAAGGTGGTCGCGCTGAGCCTGCCGTACCAGGAGCGCGGGGAGCGGCCGTGGGTCGAGGTCATGGCCGACGTGCTCGGCGAGGACTTCTACTTCGTCCACCTCAACCGGCAGCCCGGCGTCGCGGACGCCGTGCTCGAGGCTGACCCGGCCCGCTTCCTGCGCAACCTGTACCGCACGGACCTGCCGCCCGCGGCGCCGCCCTCGGGGATGATGCTGATCGACGTCGCCCGCCAGGAGGCGCCGCTCGGCGAGCCGCTGATGAGCGACGACGAGCTGGCCGTCTTCGTCTCCGCCTTCGAGGCGTCCGGGTTCACCGCCGGCCTGAACTGGTACCGGAACCTGGACCGCAACTGGCACCTGCTCGCGGATGTCGACCCGGTCGTCCGCCGCCCCGCCCTGATGGTCTACGGGACCCGGGACACCGTCGCGCGCGCGCCGCACCTGACCACGTTCGTGCCGGACGTCGACGTGGTCGAGCTCGACTGCGGCCACTGGATCCAGCAGGAGCTCCCCGACGAGACGACCCGGGCGATCCTCACCTGGCTGGAGCAGCGGGACGCCGGGTAGCCCGCCGGGCGGCCGCGGTCAGCGGCCCATGATCGCGTCGATGATCCCCTGCTCGGTCACCGTCGCGGTCCGCCGGTCGAACAGCGCGAACCCGTACTGACCGTTGTGGCCGTTGTCCCAGTAGGCGGTGGCGGCGCCGTACTTCTTCGCCGTCGCGACGAGGGTCCGCGCGTAGTCGGCGCGGTACCGGTCGTTCGACGCGTCGAACGCGGTCTTGTCGATCGAGCCGTACTCGCCGATGAAGACGGGGTAGCCCTTGACGACGAACGCGTCGTGCATCTTCTTCAGCTGCGCGTCCATGAAGTCCTGCTGGCCCCAGGTCGAGGTCCGCGCGCGGTCGGTCGCGTTCGGGCCCCACTGCGTGATCGCACCGCTCTCCGTGCCGGTGAAGTCCCACGGGTCGTAGTAGTGCGCGGAGATCATGAGGCGCTGCTCGTTCGCGGGGATCGCGGAGGACCGGTGCTGGTCGCTGGGGATCACGAAGCCGTAGCCGCCGGTGGTGTAGTCGATGTTCGTGTTCCAGCCGGGCACGAGCAGCCACCGCGAGGTGTTCGTGCCGCCGGTGCGGCGCACGGTGTCGACGAAGATCTGGTTGTACGCGTTGATGTTCGAGTAGCAGGGCTGCGTGGGGGCGCCGTACTGCCCGTCGAAGTTCTCGTTCATCGACTCGAAGATCAGGCGCCCGCCGTACCCCTGGAACCGGGTCGCCACCTGCTGCCAGACCGCTCGGTACTTGTCCCGGATCTGGTCCTGGTTCGCCGCGTCGCAGATGAGCCAGGCGCCGCCGACGCTCTTGTAGCCGTCGCCGTGCATGTTGATGATCACGTGCAGCCCGCGGTCGTACGCGAGGTCGACGACCTCCTGGATCCGCGCGAGCCAGGCCGGGTCGACCGTGTGGCTCGGGGCGGGGCCGATCTTCGCGAGGTACGACACGGGGATGCGGACGGTCCGGAAGCCGGCGGCCTTGACCCGGTCGAGGAGCGCGCCCGTGACGACGGGGTTGCCCCACGCCGTCTCGCTCGGCACGCCGTCGATGTTCGCCTCGAGCTGGTTGCCGAGGTTCCAGCCCGCGCCCATGTCGGCGACGAGCTGCCGGGCGCCGACCGTGACCGGTCCGCTGGTGGGCGTGGGGGACGGCGTGGTGGTCGGCCGCGGTGACTGGGTGGGCGTGCTCGTCGGCGAGGTGGACGGCGTGCTGGTCGGGCTGACCGGGCGGCCGGTGCAGGTGACGCCGTTGAGCGTGAACGTGGTCGGCACGGGGTTGCTGCCGGTGGACGTGCCGGTGAAGCCGAACGACGCCGAGCCGTTGCCGGGCAGGGACGCGTTGTACGGGGCGTTGCGCACCGAGACGGCCGCGCCGGACTGCGTCACGACGCCGTTCCAGAGCTGGCTGACGACCTGCCCGGCGCCGAACGAGAAGCGCAGGTCCCACCCGGTGACGGGGTCGCCGAGGTTGGTCACCTGCACGTTGGCCTGGAAGCCGCCCTGCCACTGGCTGGCCACGGTGTAGTCGACCCGGCAGCCGGCGGCGGCGCTCGCCGTCCCGGTGGCCGCGACCGAGCCGACGACGGCGACGACGGCTGCCGCGGTCGCGGTCAGCACCTTGCGCAGAACGTGCACGGGAGGGTTCCTTCCAGGAGTGGGGGCAGGTCATGCCACCAGACCGGTGCGCCCGTGCACACCCCGTCGAAGCGCTTCACATGGTGTCGCGGTCGTCCCGAGCCGTCAGGCCCCGGCGCCCTCGCGGGACGTCCGCGCCAGCCGTTCGACGAGGTCGTCCGGGACCGGGCGACGCGGCGAGAAGGTGATGCCGGTCTTGGTCGCCTTCAGACCGGCGGCCGCGATCTCCTCGGCGTGCTCGGAGACCGCGTGCGGGAGGACGTACAGCCCGCACTGCCTGCTGAACGCCGCGTAGCTCGCGACCACCGAGTCGCCCACCCGGAAGCCGGGCATGCCGTACGCCACGATCTCCTCGGCGTCTGGCAGGGCGCGGGTCAGGATCGCGCGCAGCCGTTCCAGCACGGGCCGGAAGGGCTCCGGCGCTGCGGCGACGTAGGCGTCGTGGTCGGCCACCGTGGCCATGGTCGCGGCTCCTTCCTCACGGCGTGGCGCACCTGGACCACGGGACCTCCAGGCTGGCAGCGACGCGGCGGCGCCGGCAAGGGACGGGGGACGGTGACGAGGAGCGCCCGCAGGCCGGCCGAGCGCACCAGGAGGCGGCCCGTGACGACGCCGCGGTGCACGCGACGCCCGGGTCCTCACGCGTGCCGGAGCAAACTGAGGCGGCTCGCCGTGCGCGCGTGGTCGGTGACGCCGGCGTCCAGGGTCTCCGTCGCACCTCGGGCGGCGAGGACCACGAGCCGGACGTCGCGGTCCCAGCAGACGTCGACGAGGTCGGCGAAGCGGCGACGGGCGTCCTCCGTCGCGCTCGAGAGCGCAGGGACACCGGCGAGGACGAGGGTCCGGTAGCGATCGGCCAGCTCCAGCAGGTCACCGGTCGAGGTGGGGCCTCGCAGAGCTCCGTGAAGTGGAGGTGGACGACGTCGTCCGCCACGCCGGTCGTCCACAGCGGGCGGCCGCCCACACGCAGCTGCCGGCGGTCCTGCGGCACCGGCGCACCGAGGCCCACGGCGGCCAGCTGGGCGGCGCTGCCCGGCGTGAGCCACGCGCCGCTCGACCAGCCCGGACGGGCGCCGCCGTGCCCTACCGCGGTGGTCCACCGGCCCTGCGACCTCCAGCACCTCGCACGTGCGCTCGAGCGCAGCGACGAGGGGCAGGACGAGGTGGTGGTGGCGCGGGGTCGGGCAGCGACCCGAGCCGCTGCGCCGCGTCGTCGAAGTGCCGGCGCAGGTCGTCCCTCGACCGCGTGGCAGGGCGGATCGCGCGCATGCCGGAAGCCTGCCCCACGGCGCCCGCCGTGCCGCGCCACTCGCCGGGGGCGGGTACCGGCGAGGGACGGGACGGGTGCGCCCCGGGCCCGGCGACGGCGGGACGCACCCGGCCGGACCGGCTCACGCGCGGGGGGCACGCCCGGTCGCGGCGGGGAGCCGGAACGGGACCCCCGTCAGCTCCTCGGAGACCCGCCACACGCGCCCGGCCTCCGCCACGTCGCGCAGCGGGCGGAACAGGGCGTGCTCCGCGGGGGCGCCGCCGAGGTTGCCGGGACCGGACGGGCCGTAGAGGCGCCCGCCCTGCGCCTGCGGGGACGTGGCGGCGAGCAGCGCGGGCAGCCCGGCGCTCTCCGCGGTGCCGAGCAGGACGCCCGCGCGCGACAGCCGGCGGATCAGGGCGATCTGGGGGGTGTCACGGTCCCGGCCGATCTCCGGGCGGGCGACGAGCAGGCTCGTCGGGGCGACGCCCGGGTGCGAGACGTTGCTCGTGATGCCCCAGCCGGCGGCGCTGCTGCGCCGGTCCAGCTCGAGGGCCCACAGGCCGAACGCGACCTTCGACTGGGCGTACGCGCGCCGGCCGTCGTAGAACGTCTCGGAGTTGAGGTCGGTCCAGCCCACCGCGCCGTACCGGGCGGCCACGCTGAGCTGGGACGTCACACGGGCCCGGCCCGCGGCCAGCAGGGGCAGGAGGTGCGCCACGAGGGCCACGTGCCCCAGGTGGTTCGTGCCGAGCTGCAGCTCGAAGCCGTCGACGGTCGTCTGCCGGTCCGGCGGGGTCATGACCCCCGCGTTGTTGACGAGCAGGTGGACCGGCCGGCCGTCGCCGCGCAGCTCCTCGCCGAGGGCGGCCACGGAGCCGAGGGACGCGAGGTCGAGGTCGTGCAGCGTCACCCGCGCCCCGGGGTGCGCGCGGCGGATGTGCTCCACGGCGGCCCCACCCTTGGTGCGGTTGCGGACGGGCAGCAGCAGCTCCGCACCGGCGGCCGCGAGCCGCAGGGCGATGCCGAGGCCGATCCCGTCGCTGCCGCCGGTGACGAGGGCGCGGCGGCCGGTGAGGTCGGGCAGGGGCAGGTGCGGGGTACGAGGCATGGTCGTGCTCCTTCGGCTCGTGCGGACGGAACGGGCGGCGGGGTTCAGCGGGAGGCCGGTGCGGGCGCCGGCGGCAGGGCCGCCGTGAGCCGTCCACCGACGACGCGACGGGCGACGACGAGCGTCACGGCGAAGTGGACGGCGAACGCGGACGTCGCGCCGACCTGGACCGCGGCCAGGGCGGCCGGCTCGTCGGCGAGGTAGAAGACGACCCGGACGACGAGGTTCGCCGCGGCCATGGCCAGCCCCACGAGCGAGCTGACGACGTAGACGCGCCGCAGCGCGGGGCGCCGGTACCAGTCGCGCGGGCCGCCGGCCAGCCGGTTCACCATGAAGCCCGTGAGCGGCCGGCGCGCCGCGAACGCCACGACGTACGCGAGGACGAACACGACGGGCAGCACCATCGTGGGCAGGAAGAACGCCCGCGCCTCGCCCGCGACGGCCGCGACCGTGGCGCACACCGCGGCGACGACGAGCCCCGCGACGGCTGCGCCCGGCGGCTCGCGGCGGGCGAGCCGGACCGCGGTCGCCGACACCGCCGTGACACCCAGGGCGACGAAGGCCGGCCCCAGGCCCGCGGCCGCGTCGGCCGCCACGAACGCGACGGTCGGCGCGGTGGCGACGGCCAGCCCGACGGGCCCGCCGAGGCGCTCGAGGGTCCGCCGCGCCGTGGCCCGCGCCGCGGACTCCTCCACGGGATCGGGCAGGTCGAGCAGCCGCCGTACGGTCGCGCTGACGCCGCCGGGCGGGGCGCCGGCGGCGGGCTGCTGGTGGGCTCGTGCGTCGACGGCCAGGTGCTGGGTCATCGTGTTCCTCCTCGGTCGGGCGGGCTGTGCTCCCACCCTCGGCCGCCCGCCGGACCGCAGCCAGGGCCTGCCGATCCGCCCCTGGCGCCGCGCCGTCGGGGGCGCGCACGGGTCCAGCGGGGGATCGGCAGGGCGTGGCTACGGGGACCACCGGGACGGTAGGAACGGGGGACCGGACCGGAAGGGCGTGGACGAGTGATCGACCGAGCAGGGCTGGCGGAGTTCCTCCGCAGCCGGCGGCACGCGATGCAGCCGCAGGACGTGGGGCTGCCGCGGGGGCAGCGCCGACGCACGGAGGGGCTGCGCCGGGAGGAGGTCGCGGCGCTGTGCCACATGTCGACCGACTACTACGCGCGGCTCGAGCGCGAGCGGGGGCCGAGGCCGTCGGAGCAGATGGTCGCGTCGATCGCGCAGGGCCTGCACCTCAGCCTCGACGAGCGCGACCACCTCTTCCTGCTGGCGGGGCACCGGCCGCCGCCGCGCGGGGCTCTCAGCGAGCACGTCAGCCCCGGGCTGCTGCGCATCCTCGACCGCCTGACGGACACGCCCGCCGAGATCGTCACCGAGCTGGGCGAGACGCTGCGCCAGACGCCGCTGTGCGTGGCGCTCACCGGCGACGCGACCGTCCACGGCGGGCCCGCCCGCAGCATCGGCTACCGCTGGTTCACCGACCCGTCCGCCCGCGCGCTCCACGCGCCGGAGGACCACGACCACCTGTCCCGCGTCTACGCCTCGCACCTACGGCGGCTCGTCACGCTACGGGGGCCCGGCTCCCGCGCCGCCCAGCTCGCCGAGCTCGCGCTCGCCCGCAGCGAGGAGCTGCGACAGCTCTGGGACGCGCATGAGGTCGGGGTGCGGGTGGACGACGTCAAGCGGTTCGTGCACCCGCAGGTCGGCGTGCTCGAGCTGCACTGCCAGACGCTCGTCGACCCCCAGCAGCAGCACCTGCTGCTCGTCTACACGGCGGTGCCGGGGTCGGAGAGCTACGAGCGGCTGGAGCTGCTGTCGGTGGTGGGGGCGCAGCCGCTGGGGTGACGGGACGCGCCGCTGCAGGCGGTCGATCGTGCGCACCGCCTCGTCACGCGGGACGTGCCGACGCCCCGCTCGTGCTCGTTCCAGAACGCGTGCACCTGCTCGTCGGGCACGACGACCGGCCCGGGGTGATGCTGACAGAGCGGCATCGCAGGGCCCCTGCGGTGCCACGGCTCAACCCGAGGAGAGCTCATGACGACGAAGGTCGAGAAGTCGATCCTGGTGAACGTGCCGATCAGCGTCGCCTACAACCAGTGGACGCAGTTCGAGGAGTTCCCCCACTTCATGGGCGGCGTGAAGAAGGTGACGCAGCTGGGCGACGACCGCCTGCACTGGGTCGCCGAGATCGCCGGGGTGAAGCGCGAGTGGGAGGCGCAGGTCCTCGACCAGGTGCCGGACCAGAAGGTGTCGTGGGCGGCGACGTCGGGCGCGACCAACGCGGGCGCCGTGACGTTCGAGGACGTCGGCGGCGGCCAGACGTCCGTGCACCTGTCGCTCGAGTACGAGCCCGAGGGCCTCGTCGAGAAGGTCGGCGACAAGCTGAACGTCGTCGAGAACCAGGCCGAGCGCGACCTCGAGCGGTTCAAGGCGTTCATCGAGGACGAGGGCTACGCGACGGGCGCCTGGCGCGGGACGATCGGGACCGGGACCGCGGGCACGCCCGGGGTCGAGGCCGCAGCGGCGTCGCGCGGGGACAGCGGCCACGCCGGGGTCTCCGGCAAGGCGGCTGCCGCCGGGCTCGGTGTCGCGGCGGCTGCGGCGGCGGCCGTGGTGGCCGGCAGGAGCAGCGGCTCCGACGAGACCGAGGCGGTGGGAGCCGACCTGTCGAACCCGACGCCGCCCGTCGTCCCCGTCGTCGACGAGACCGTGACGCCCACGACCGCGCCGGCGAGCGGCCTGGAGGCCGACCCGCTCGTGGTGCGGGACGACGTCGACGGCGACGGCACGCGGATCTGATCGATAGCGCGCAGCTGCACGGCGCACGGCGCCGAGCACGTCCCGACGGGGCGCCGGACCTCCGGCGCCCCGTCGGTGTGTGACGTCTGCGTGAGCACATCTAGCGGTACTCCGCGACCACCTCGATGGTCCCGACGATGTGCCGGTTGAGGTCCTCGAGGTCCTCAGCCGGGATCCAGTACTCGAGGATCGTCTGCCCGCCCGCCTGCTGGACGTCGTAGCGGTCGAGGAACTCCTTCTCGACGTCGAAGCGGGTCACGTACCCGACGCCGCTGGCCTTGACGTTCCAGTCCCTGGCGATCCGCGTCGCGTAGTCCTCGTTGAGCACGGGGTAGAAGATCGGCTGGTCCGGAAGCCGGGCCGGCCATGCGCGCCACCCCGCCGCCTCCACGAGCGCCAGCTCCTCCGGTCCTGTCGGTCGCCACAGCGTCACGGTCTCCACGCGCGGCATGGTGTCAGTCGACCGCTTCCCCGGGGTAGCGGTTTGCGCCACGCCGTCCGTCGCCCGCGACGGGGGCTCGACGTCCTCCGCGGCCTGGGGACGAGGCGCGTCAGCGGGTCCCGACGGCCAGGATGTGCGGGCTCGCCTCGGCGAGCAGGTCGCGGCGGTCGGCCCCGACGCGTGCCTCGAGGCGTTCGACGAGCTCCGTCCCCGACCGCACGAGAGCCTCGTCGTCGGCGACGAGCTCGAGCATGCCGACGTTCGGTCCCTCCAGCCCGTGGAGCAGGACATCCGCGAACCCCGCCTCCTCGACCTCCGCGCGCAGCTCCGCGGCGGTGTGGAAGTGGCCACCGGGGAAGCCCGGTCCGGGGTTGGTCCACTCTCCGGTGCGCAGCACACGCATGTCGTCCTGGTCGAGGGTCGGGAAGCCGCGGACCGTCGCGGCGTCCGTGAAGGCCGTCAGGCGTCCGATGGCCTGAGCGAACACGATGCCGCCCGGTCGGAGGACCCGACGGGCCTCCGCGAGGGCGCCCATCCGGTCGTCCCGGGTGACCAGGTGGTAGAGCGGTCCGAGCAGCAGCACGGCGTCGACGCTTGCATCGGGCGCCGGAAGGTCGCGCGCGTCGCCGACCACGGCGCCGAACGTGCCGGCACGCGCCGCAACGGCGACCTGGGAGGGGACGGGGTCGACGAGCGTCACCTCATGACCGGCAGCCGCGAGCCAGCGCGCGTGCACGCCGGTCGCGCCGCCGACGTCGAGCACCCGTGAGCCGGGTGCGAGCCGGGCACCGACGAGCCGGCGGACCCGGGTCAGCTCGATCTGCCCGCCGACCGAGCGGGTGAGCCGGGAGCCCTCGTCGGACGTGTCGTAGTAGGCGCGGATCGCGTCGTCGAGCTGTGCCTGGGCGTGGATCACGGCTCCGTCCTACCGGATGGTCGCGTCACGCCGCATCCCGCGCGGGCCGGCTGCACGAGGAGCTCGTATTCGTCGATCAACCCCAGGTCCGCCAGCGCCAGCGGGAGGGTCACCCCACCCACCCACAGGCCCTTGCCGGGCTCCTGGTTGAGCCGCTGGACCGCTCCGCCGGCGTCGCCCCGCACGAGCTCGGCGTTCCAGTCGATGCTGCTCAGGGTGCTCGACACGACGTACTTCCTCGCCCGGTTCGATGGCCTCGGCGAACTGGATCTCCCACTCGCCCATCCAGTCGGGCCACGTGCCCGTGGCCGGCCTCCGCCACGCCGACTCCATCATCCGGTAGGTCACCCGCCCGAGCAGCAGGGCGTCGGCCCGCTCCATCTCGGCGGTCCAGTAGCGCATCGACTCCTCGTCGGGCGGGAGCCCTGCCTCGTGGTGGCAGCAGCCGTCGAGCGTGACGTCGATCGAGTAGCGGAGCGGTCTCATCGCGCAGCCCGTGCGCTGCCCGCCCACCCGCAGGTTGCCGATCTCCAGCCTGCTCGCTCCCGCGTCGACCGCCACGCGCGTTGTCCGACGCGCTCGCGGGAGCTCGTCGAGCTCGTCCGGAGCCGCCTACGAGACGACCCCGTCCGCGAGGTCGACGACGGCGTCGGCCAGGAAGGGGCCGAACCAGATGCGGTCGTTGTGCCCCGCGCCCGGCACCACGACCTCGCCCTGCAGGTTGCCCACCTGCGACGCGAGCTCGGCCGAGAGCCGGGACGGCACCACGTCGTCGGCGGTGCCGTGCAGCACGAGAACCGGGACCTCGCTGCCGGCCAGGTGCTCCGCGCTCGGGAACCGGTCGCGCAGGACCAGTCCGACGGGCAGGAACGGGAGCTGTGCGCGCGCCACGTCGACGAGCGACGGGAACGGCGACCGCAGCAGCACACCGGCGGGCGGGTCCGTGGTGACCAGACGCGACGTCACGCCGGTGCCGATCGACTCCCCGACGTACAGGGTCCGGGCCGGCTCGAAGCCCTCCGCGCGGAGCGCCGCCGCCGCGGCACGGGCGTCGAGCGCGAGGCCCTCCTCGCTCGGGCGACCCGGGTTGCCGCCGTACCCGCGGTACTCCAGCAGGAGCACCGTGAACCCCCGGCTCGCGATCTCCCGCGCCAGGTCCAGCCGACCGAGCCGGTTGCCGCCGTTGCCCGGCAGGTACAGGACGGCGACGTCCCGGTCCGCACCGCTCGGCGGGACGAGCCACGCCGTCAGCTCGAGCCCGTCCTCGGTCCGCAGGGTGAGGTCTCGCCCGCCGGGCAGGCGCTCCGCGACCGAGCCGACGTCGGTCCGGTCGGGGGCGTAGATCAGCGCTCGCTGCAGCACGGCCACCAGTGTGACCAGCACCAGGGCGCAGGCGAGGACCAGGGCGACGCCGCGCCCCAGTCGGCGCGCGAGGCCCCGCGGCACCTGCTCGGACGGGCCCGGCCGAGTCACGACGACCACGACCTCCTGAGAACGCGACGCGCGACGGGCTGCCTCCCACCGCGGACGCCCGCCGTCGTCACGGTAGCGCCACGGGCGCTGACTGGTCGCGAGGCCCCGCCGCGACGGGTGGTACGCCCCGTGCCGGGACGCACCACCCGTCGTCGTCACGCTCTGGCGACGTCAGCTCACCACGCGGAAGGTGGCGTCGGCTCGTCCGGTCGCGTCGCTGATCGGATCGATCCGCAGGACGTAGCCGGAGTGGCGGAGGTAGCGGTCGGGGAAGTTGTACGACCGGTACGACGTCCACGAGGAGGAGGCCAGGCCCGCGACGGGCGTGAAGCTGGCGTCGGCGCGGAACGCGCTCGAGCCGTCGCTCTGCTCCAGCACCATGTCGTAGTCCCGGTGGCGCATGTAGTGGCCGGGGTAGTTGACCGACTCGAAGGACACGGTGCCGGTGCCCACCAGTCCGGGCACGATGCGCCACTGCGCGTCCTGGGCGGGGGTGACGTTGGGGTCGATCCGGACGTCGAAGTCGGCGTGGCGGACGTAGCGGTCCTGGAAGTTGTACGACTGGAGCCGCTGGACGGCGGTGGTGCTGCGGCCCCAGCGGGCCTGGACCCGGCTGGACTCCGCAGCGGTCAGCTGCAGGATCGAGCCGTGCCGCTTCCGGTTGGCACCGAGGCTGTAGCCGCTGACGGTCTGGAAGTTCCGCACGTTGCCGAGGTCGGCGGAGCGGAGCGGCATGTAGCCCCGGCCGGTGCCGTACTGGTCGAGCCAGAGCGCCCAGGAGGTGCCGTTGTTGAACGGCATCCACATCGGGCCCTCGACCGCGTTGCCGAATCCGGCGTTGGAGATGTTCAGGTGGCGCAGGTTGCCGAGGTTCGTCCAGGAGTCGAGGACCGAGTTCGACGCCTCGATGGTGATGTCGCCGTCGGAGGCGATGATCCCGTCCGCGGAGGCGCGGTAGAAGCGGTAGCCGCCGGTGCGGTTGGGGACCTCGACGACCTGCGTGTCGATCGTGGCGGTGTTCCCCCCGCGGTCGATGTAGACCTGCGGCGAGGTGAAGGTGCGGAAGTCCGAGGTGCGCGAGTACCAGATGCGGTGCTTGGTGACACCGTTGAGGGGCGAGTTCGTGGCCCAGTAGACGACGTAGTCGTTCGTGGCGGGGTCGAAGATCGCCTCGGGTGCCCACGCGTCTCCGGCCCCGCTGATGCCGTTGGCGACGCCGACCAGACGCGGTGCGGACCAGTCCACGAGGTTGGTGGACTCCCACACGACCAGGCTCCTGCTGCCGCGGTTGGCCGCGTCGGCCCACGAGGTGCCGCTCGCGATCCGCAGGTCCGTGGCGATGATCCAGTAGCGGTCGCCGTTCGGGGAGCGGACGATCGCGGGATCACGGACGCCCCGGGTGCCGACGGTGGAGGTGAGCACGGGAGCGCCGTTGTTCAGGTCGGTCCAGTTGAGGCCGTCGGTGCTGTGGGCGAGGTAGATCTGCTCGCCGTTGGCCGACTCGCCGGTGAAGTGGGCCATCAGGTACCCGGTGAACGGGTCCAGCGCGGCGGCGCGCTCGGCGCTCACCACCAACCAGCCGGCGAGCAGCGCGAGGGTGGCCAGGAAGGCGGACACCACGGTGGTGACGCGCCGTCCGGAGGACGTCAAGCTCATGAGAGCACTCCCTGGTGATCGACGGTGTTCGAGCGGGACTCGGGGGTTCGGGGCGACGCCCGGTCGTCGTGGCCGTGCGAGGGCCGGGGGTCTCGACGTGCACGTTCTGCCAGGACCCGGCGGAGAGCCGGGACACGGACCTCCTCCGAACCGGCGCACGTCGCAGCGGTTGCCTGGGTCCCGCCGCGGGAGCGCCCTGGTCGTGAGCAGGTGTGGCAGACGTCGTCGTCTGGTGTCCGAACCCCGGACCCTGTCGTGCCGGATGTTTGCGCTCACATTGGCACGCCACGCGAGCGGCGGACAGGGCGCGAGCGGCGAGTGAAACGCTTCACGGAGTCCCGCACGGCCCCGGGGTCGGCCGGCTCGGGCCCGGCACGCGGACGGACCCGTGCCGGACGTCAGCGCAGCGCGAGGGCGAGCAGGTCGTCGACGAGCCGCTCGGGGGTGTCGTCCAGGCCCAGCTTGGCCAGGCCGCCGCGCTCGCCCAGCACCGCCAGCCCGTGCAGCGACGCCCAGAGCGTGCGGGCGATCGCCGCGGTCGGCTCGTCGGCGGGGAGGTCACCGCTCGCCTGCGCGTCGACCACGGCCTGGACGAGGGGCCGGAACGTCGGCGGCCCGACCTCGCTCGTCCCCCCGAGCCTGGCCGTGAACATGATCGCGAACACGGCGGGGTTCTCGGCGGCGTAGCGCAGGTAGGCGATGCCGAGCCGTCGCAGACGGTCGCGCGGGCCCGACGAGGCACGGACCGCTGCGTCGAGCGCCGCGCCGAAGGCGACGTAGCCCTCGTCGGCGAGGGCGCACAGCAGGGCGTCCCGGTCGGCGAAGTGCCGGTAGGGCGCTGCGGTGCTCACCCCCACCCGGCGCGCGAGCGCGCTGAGGCTGAACCCGTCGGGGCCGCGCTCGACGAGCATCTCGCGGGCGCCGTCGAGCAGGGCGGTCCGCAGCGCGCCGTGGTGGTAGGCGGGGCGCGCGGGACGTGCACCGTCGGAACGCGTCGTGGACGGCATGTTGACGACCGTAACATCGCGTGCATATGTTCATGGTGCTCACAATGTGAATGGCACTAGCATCCCGGGAGTCCCGATGACCGTCGCCCCGCCGTCACCGGCGCCCTCGCCGGATCCCGCCGCCGCCTCACCCGGGACGGTCGTGTCCGGGGCCGCCGCGCCCACCAGGGCTGCGCCCGGGACCGGTGCGCCCGGTCCTGCTGCGCCCGGGACAGCGGCTCGCCCGACCGCCGCCCGGCGACCCGGCCCGGCCGGCCTCGTCGTCGTGGGCCTCCTCGCTCTCGGCGTCACCGTCGCGTCCTCCGGCGCCTACGCGCTCGCCGGTCTCGAGGCGCTCGCCGAGGACGGCGCGGGGCTCGCAGCCGCCTACGCCGTGCTGCCGGCGTTCGTCCAGGGGGCGCTCTACGTCCACATCGTCGCCTCGTCGGTCGCCCTGCTCGTGGGCCCGCTGCAGTTCTCGCAGCGCCTGCGACGACGCTCCCGCCGCACGCACCGGCTGCTCGGTCGCGTGTACCTCGGCGGCGTCGCGGTGGGGGCGGTCAGCGCGGTGCTCATGCTGCCCACCAACAGCGCCGGCATCGTCGGGTTCTTCGGGTTCGGGGCGCTCGCCGTGGTGTGGGCCATGGCGGCCGTCCGCGCCTACCGCGCGATCCGCGTCGGCGACGTCGACTCCCACCGGGCGTGGATGATCCGCACCTACGCCCTGACCTTCGCCGCGGTGACGCTCCGCGCGTGGCTCGGCCTGCTCGTCGCCGTGCAGCTGCCGTTCGCCGGCGCCGAGCCCGACGTCGAGGTGGTCTTCGCTCACGCGTACGCCGCCGTACCGTTCCTGTGCTGGCTGCCCAACCTCGTCGTCGCGGAGTGGCTGGTGCGCCGCCGCGGCCTGCCCTCCTACCGCCTGGTGCCGGCCCCGGCCTGACCGCGGACCACGGGGTGGCGGACGCGGGCCCGCCGCCCTCCGCGCTCGTGCCGGCGACGACGGCACGCCGCGGCCGCCCCGACGCCCGCAGGACGGTCCGGTTCTGGTCGGTACGGCGCTACGGCGTCGACGGGGAGCGGTAGACCGACACGTGCGAGCGCGAGTCGGCGGTGAACTCGGCGCCGGACCAGTCCGCGTGCCGGGTCTCGAGCGCCAGACCCGCGAGCCGGCCCATCAGGTCCAGCTCCGCGGGCCAGACGTAGCGGTGCGGGCTGCGGTACAGACGAGCCTGGCGCCCCTCGTCGAAGGCGAAGTGGTGGGAGACGACGCGCTGGTGCAGCACGTCGTAGGTGTCGAGACCGATGTAGCCGGGCTCGAGGGTCCAGACGGTCGCCCCGGTGCCGGGTGGGAGCTAGGGGCGCTCGGCGAAGGCGGACGCGCAGCCCCGTGGGTCCCCGGCGCCCGCCCCGCCCTCCCGCCGGTCGCGGTGGGCCTGCCCGGCGCGGATGACGGCGTCGAGCTTGTCCCGTGTGGCGGTCAGCTCGTCGAGCTGCGCCTGCACGCGCGCCCGCTCGGCCACCAGCCGCTCGTGCATCTCGTCCGTGAGGACGCCGTGCTCCATGCACGGCAGGATCCGCAGCACCGCCTTGCTGCCGAGCCCTGCGGCGTAGAGGTTCTGGATGAACCGCACCCGCTCGACCGTCCCCGGCGCGTACCGACGCTGCCCGCCGGGGCTCCGCTCGGCGGTGAGCAGGCCCTGTTCCTCGTAGTACCGCAGCGCGCGCACGCTGACGCCCGCCCCTGCCGCGACCTCGCCGATGCGCACGCGTCCCTCCCACACTTGACCCTGACGTCGACGTCAGGTCCTAGCGTCCCACCCATGACCACCGCACTGATCACCGGGGCCAACCGCGGCCTCGGCCGCCACTTCGCCGCCGAGCTCCTCGCCCGGGGGGCCACCGTCTGGGCCGCCGCCCGCGACCCGCGCGCGATCGACCTGCCGGGCGTCCGGCCGCTCGCCCTGGACGTCACCGACCCCGGCGCCGTCGCCGCGGCCGCCGCGCTCGCCGACGACGTCGACCTGCTCGTCAACAACGCGGGCATCTCCACCGGCGCCGCGCTCCTGGGCGACCTCGACGCCGTGCGCGCCGAGATGGACGTCAACTTCTGGGGCGCCCTGGCGATGGCCCGCGCCTTCGCCCCCGTGCTGGCGGCCAACGGCGGCGGCGCGATCGTCAACGTCGCCTCCGCGCTGTCCTGGTTCGCCGCCCCCGGCGCCGGCGCGTACGCGGTGTCCAAGGCGGCGAGCTGGAACATGAGCAACGCCCTGCGCCTGGAGCTCGCCGGGCAGGGCACGCGGGTCACGTCCGTCCACCTGGGCCTCGCGGACACCGACATGGCGCGGGGGATCGAGGGGCCGAAGACGGACCCGGCCGTGGTGGTGCGTCGCACGCTCGACGCCGTCGAGGCGGGCGACCTGGAAGTGGTCGTCGACGAGTGGACCGCGATGGTGAAGGCGTCCCTGGCGGAGGACCCGCGCGTGTTCTACGCCCGCTTCCTGCGTGCCTGACCCCCCGAGGCGAACGGCGACATCCGTGCGAACGGTCGCATGCTGCGCCGCTCGGGTGATCCCCCTCGGTGCGCAACCCTCTGCTCAGCCCCTGCGCACGTCTGGTCGAGAGCTCCCTCGCGCGGTGCCGCCGACGACGTGGCGTGCTCGGCGGGGTGGTCGACCAGGGGCCACCCCGCCGCTGACCTGAGGAGCGTCCCGTGGTTCGACACGCGTACGCACCCGGTGACTGGGTGGTCGTCCCGCTCGCCGGCGGCACGTTCGCGCCCGCGCGCGTCGTCCGCGTCCCCGCGCGCCACTCGACGCTGACCTACGTGTTCGCGCCGCGGGCGTCGCCGCCGACGCTCGACGAGGTCCGCGACGTCGATCCGGGCGACGCGTTGCTCGCCGTCACCGTGTCCGGGCTCGCCATCGGCGGCGCCTGGACGCTCCTCGGCGGCAGGGACGGCTTCGACCCCGCGGCGTGGCCGCTGCCCGAGGTCGAGACGGAGGTCCCCGCTGCCGGCGGACCGGTGCTGCGGGTCGCGCGACTCGACGAGTCGTTGCGCCGGTTCGACGTGCGTCACGTGCCGGTCGCCGAGCGCGGGCGACGCCAGCCCGAGGGCGCGATGGGAAGCGCCTACCTCGAGCAGTGGATGCCGCTCCAGCTGGAGCGGGGAGCGCTGGGTCCCGTGCGTGAGCAGGTCTGGTGGCGGCTGCCGGCCGAACGTCCCGACCGTCCCGCAGGCGACGCCGGCATGGGGACGGCCGGGCCCACCGGTGCGCCGGCCGCCGGTCTCCCGGACCGCGTCGGCGTCGTCCTCCCCGGACCCGAGGGGGCCGACGCGGCGCGCCGCGTCGAGCGGCTGCTGCACCGCGCGCTCCAGGGCACCGCCGCGGTGGACGGCACCCTCGCGAACCCTGAGGGCGGCGAGGTGTGGGTCCACCCGCAGGACGTCCTGCTCACCGTCGACGCGGTGCGCGGCGCGCTGGCCGAGGAGGTCCTGCCCGCAGGCAGCCACCTCGTCGTCCGTACCGGCGGCGGGGGCGAGCCGGTGCGCGCACCGCTGAGGTGACGGTCTCGTCGCGGACCTTCCGCTGTGCGGCACCACGGCACGCGGCGGAGGAGGTCGACGTCATCGGCGAGCGCACCCGGGATCGCTGGTCGTGAGGAGCACCGAGGCGCCGAGCCGGACGTCCGCGCCGGTGCCGCCGTCGCGTCGTGCTGCCTGCCATGGTCAGTCCACCGTCGTCGTGACGACGCCCGCGGTGCCGTCGACGGTCACGGGTGTCGCGTCGGCGAGGAGCAGCGTCGCGTCCGGGACGCCCAGCACGGCGGGGATCCCGCGTTCGCGCGCGACGATCGCCGCGTGGGACAGCACCCCGCCGACCTCGGTGACGACGCCGCCGGCGATCCGCAGCAGCGGCGTCCAGCCGGGGTCGGTCCAGGGGCAGACGAGGATGTCTCCCGGCCCGACGCGGCCGAAGTTCGCGGGGCCGCGGACGACCCGCGCGAGGCCGGTGGCCGTGCCGCGGCTGCCGGGCGCCCCGGTCAGGACCGTCGCCCCCGGAGCCGGAGCCGGGGCCGGGGCCGGGGCCGGGGTCGGGGAGGGCGCCGTCCGGTGGGGGAGCGCTGCGGTGATCGGCCGGGCCTGCAGGATCCAGGGCCGGCCGTCCGCGATCGCCCACTCGACGTCCTGCGGACCACCCAGCGCGGCGGCGATGCGCTGCCCCAGCTCGGCGAGCCGCCGGGCGTCGGCGTCGTCGAGCACACGCCGGTCGCGGTCGGGAGCGGGCACGTCGCGCGTCACGAGCCGGTCTCCTCGGCGGTCGAGGCGGGTCCGCTTGTCGGCCACGACCGTGACCACCGAGCCGTCGGCACCGACGGTGTACGCGTCGGGGTTCACCGTGCCCTCCACCACGCTCGGGCCGAGTCCCCAGGAGGCTTCGACGAGCGTCGGGGCGTCGGGGGCTGCGGGGGTGAACATGACGCCGGAGGCCTCGGCGTCGAGGTGCCGTTGAACGACGACACCCATCGCGGGATCCCCGTCGTGGCCGCGGTCCTGGCGGTAGGCCACGGCGGTGTCCGCGTAGAGCGACGCCCAGCAGGTGCGCACGGCCTCGACGACCTCGTCGGGGCCGTCCACGGCCAGGACGCTTGTGTACTGCCCAGCCGCAGCGCCGTCGTGGGCGTCCTCGTCCGACGCCGACGAGCGGACGGCCACCGGGCCGCCGCCGAGCGCCTCGAGCGCTGCCGCGAGCGCCTCGCGGAGGCCGGCGGGCACCGGGCGTCCCAGGATCGCCGCGCGCGCCGCCGCTGGTCCCTCCCGACGAGCCAGCGTTCCCGGGTGCAGCCCGCGGACGGCGGACGTGTAGACGTCGAGCGGGACGGCGTGGCCGTCCGGCACGGGGAGGCCGGCGCGCAGCAGCGCCCCGAGCGCACCTGCCTTGCTTCCGCAGCTCGGGGTGCTCGCGGCGCGCAGCGGCACGAGCACCCGGCTCCTCCTTCGGCTCGGTACTCAACGATTCGTTGACAACAGTTCGTTGAGTCTGCAGGGTCAGGGGCATGGAGCACAAGCACGACGACGGACGCGCTGCGGGCGCCGACCAGGCCCGCGCACGTCGCGAGGACGAGGCCCGGGATCGACTCCTGCGGCAGGGCGCCGACGACCTCCCCCCGCGTCCGTGGCGCCCGGCGCCCGTCCCGCCGTCGGCCACCGACCTGGCTCACTTCGCGCTCTGGCGGTCGCCCGACCTCCCTGCGCCGGACCTGCTCGGCGCGCTGGCGCTGCTGCCCGCGGCACGAGCCGAGATGGACGGTCTCGAGGCCGGGCTCCTGTTCGTCGCCAGGGGCGCAGGTCTGACCTGGGCGCAGATCGCCGACGCGATGGGCTTCAACTCCCCGCAGGCGTGCCAGCAGCACTACACGCGGCTGACGAACCGGGCGAGCACGTGACCCGGGACTCCTCGCCCGAGCTCCTCGCGCTGCACGCGGTACGCGTGCTCGGCTTCGCCGACAGTCCCGCGGTCGCGCGGCGCTTCGACCTCGAGCCGGCCGAGGCCGACGAGGCGTTGGAGGACGCACAGGCGCGCGGCTGGGTGACGCACTCGAGGTTCGCCGACCTGAGCGGGTGGTCGCTCACTGACGCCGGCCGTGCCGAGAACGAACGGCAGCTGGCCGCCGAGCTCGCCGCCGTCGGAGCGGAGGCCGAGGTCCACGCGGTCCTTCGCGAGTTCCTCCCCCTGAACGCACGGCTGCTGAGAGCCTGCACCGACTGGCAGATGCGACCCACCCCCACCGACCCGCTCGCCGTCAACGACCACACCGACACGGCGTGGGACGCCGGCGTCCTGGCCGAGCTGGAGGCGATCGCCCGCGGCCTGGCTCCGCTGGTGCGACGGCTCGAGGACCTCCTCACCCGCTTCCGGGGCTACGACACCCGGTTCGGCACCGCGCTCCGGCACGCCGAGGCAGGTCAGCACGGCTGGGTCGACCGCACCGACCTCGACTCCTGCCACCGGGTCTGGTTCGAGCTGCACGAGGACCTCCTCGCCACCCTCGGCATCGCCCGCCACCCGCCCCCGCGCGTCCGGCGCACGGAGGAGCTGTAGGAGCTCGTGGGAGCCGTCGGGTCGTCCACGTCCAGGAGGGGAGGGCGCCTGCCCCACCTCGCCCTCACGCACCACGGGCGGGGACCTGCCCCGGCAGGCTCTCGTCGACGACGAGGAGCAGCTTGCCCTTGGCGCGTCCTGCTGCGAGCCGACCGAGGGCAGCGGGGGCCTCGGTGAGCGGGGAAGTGCCGTCGATGACGAGCCGCGCGCCCTCGTCGATCCTGCTCACGACGTCGGCGAGTCGCTTGGCGTCGGACTGGTGGAAGACGAAACGGGCTCTGGCGCCCCGGGCGCGTGCCCGCTCGTCGTCAGGGGGCGCCGGGGTCGCCACGAGCACTCCGCCCGGCGCGAGGACGTCGAGTGAGTCCTTCTCCACCGCACCGCCGACGGTGTCCAGCACCACGTCCACACGCGGGACGACGGTGCGGAAGTCGGTCGCGGTGTAGTCGACGACCTGGTGCGCACCCATCTGGCGTGCGATCTCCAGCCCGCGTCCGGACGCCGTGCTGATCACGTGCGCACCCAACGCGCGCGCGAACTGGACGGCGAACGTCCCGACGCCTCCTGCGCCTGCGTGGACGAGGATCGTCTGACCCGCCCGCAGACCTGCGACCTCGGTGAGGGCCTGCCACGCCGTCGCCGCCGTGGTGACGACCCCCGCGGCGTGGGCCAGCGGCAGTGACCTCGGCGCGGCGACGAGCTGGTCGACGGGGACCACGACCTCCTCGGCGAACGCGCCGCCGCGGCTCGGATCGAGTCGCGCGACGACGCGGTCGCCGACGTCCCACCCTGCGCGCCCGCTTCCTGTGGACGCGATGGTCCCGGACACGTCGGTCCCGAGGGTGTACGGGAACTCGACGGGGAAGTCGTCGTGCATGGAGCCCGCAGCCATCTTCAGGTCGAGGGGGTTGAGCGCGGCGCCGGCGACACGGACCACGACCTCCCCCGGGCCTGGACGTGGACTGTCGACCTCGACCACGGCGGGCCGATCTCCGTAGCTGCTGATCTGCACTGCCTTCATGACTGCTCCTCGTGGCCCGCCGGCGCGGCACCCGTCTGTGTGGACATGCACCGGTCCCAGCTGCGGGGCGGTGTGTCGCACGAGACTGCGGCGGAGGGCGACGACCAACCAGATGGCGCACTCCCTGGGGATGCTGCCCCCTGCCTCGGCCCCGGAGCAGCACGGGATACTCCAGCGGTGGACGTCTCGGCGCTCGGCGCCTTCCTGAAGTCGAGGCGCGATCGGCTCGCACCGTCCGACGTCGGCCTACCCAGCGGGCCTCGGCGGCGCGTCCCGGGCCTGCGTCGCGACGAGGTCGCCCGGATGGCGCAGGCGTCGGTCGAGTACTACACCGAGCTCGAGCAGGGCCGGGGGCCCCAGCCGTCCGAGCAGATGCTGGCGTCGCTGGCCCGCGCCCTGCGGCTGACCGCCGACGAGCGCGATCACGTCTACCACCTCGCGGGACGCGCACTGCCGTCGTACGCCTCCACCGCCGCTCACGTGCACCCCGGCATGCTGGACCTGCTCGACCACCTGCACGGCACGCCGGCACAGGTGATCACGGACCTGCACGCGCCCCTCGTGCAGAACCCGATGGCGGCGGCCCTGCTGGGCCGACCGGAGCACCGCACAGGCCCCCGCGCCGGGTTCATCCACCAGTGGTTCCTGAACCCCGTCGTGCGCGGGCGCTACCACCCGGAGGAGCACGACCACCAGTCACGCGTGCTCGTCGCCGACCTCCGCGCGGTGTCGGCGCGCCGAGCCGGTGCCCGTGACGTGACCGAGCTCGTCAGGGACCTGACCCGCCGCAGCCCCGAGTTCGCCGGGCTGTGGGAACAACAGGAGGTGGCTGTGCGGCGACAGGACCGCAAGCGTCTGGTCCACCCACAGGTGGGCGTGGTCGAGGTGAACTGCCTCAGCCTCCTCAGCGAGGACGGGACTCAACGGCTCCTGTGGTTCACCCCCGCACCGGGAACCGACGCCGCCGAGAAGCTCGAGCTTCTCAGGACGATCGGTGAACAGGACCTCGCACGCGACCCGAGCGCGGTCGACCGACGTCCGCGGACGCCCTACCCGGTACACCGGCACCTGTGAGCCGCCGGCCTCCAGCCGCCGAGACCCGGCCGCCGCACAACCGCGCGGTCGGCCTCGTCTGCCGGCAGTCGGTGTCCGAACTCCGGGTCGTCGCGGTGGGCATCGGACAGGGCGTTGGCAAGGTGAGCGCGCTCGAGCTCGCGCGCACCCACGGGCGCGGCGAGCCACCGGTAGTAGGGCTGTCCGGCGAGCTTGAGAACCCGGCACGTCACCGCGACGGGGATCACGCCGGCGGCGAGCTCGCTCAGGTGCGCGAGCGGCACGGCCGGAGCGGCGCCTACGCGCCGCTCTTCGACGGCTTCCCCGAAGCCCTGCCGGCAGTGGCCAGCGGGATCCCGTACTGCGCCTCGAACGCCGGCCACTCCGTGGCGAAGCGGACGAGATCATGGATCGCCGCGATCGAGCGCGCACGTTGTTCGGGCGGGAACGCGTCGAGTTCAACAGCCTGCTTGACGACGTCCTCGGTCAACGGGTGTCAGTCGTCGTGTCCCGGAAGGTGCAGCCCCCGGACTCGTGCCGTCGTCGACCCACCGCAGCACGTCTCCCGGCTGGCAGTCGAGCACCTGACAGATCGCGTTCAGCGTCGAGAAACGGACCGCCTTCGCGCGGCCGTTCTTCAGCACCGACACGTTGGCCGGACTCAGACCGATCGCATCGGCGAAGTCGCCGACCGACATCTTCCGCCTCGCCAGGAGCACATCGATGTCGACGACGATCGCCATCACAGCACGCCGTCGAGCTCGGTCTGGGCTTCCGTCGCTCGCGTGACGAGCCGATGGGTCACGAACACGACACCGAGCAGTGCGACGCCGATCAGGGACCCCAGGCCGCTCACCATCCACAGCCCCAGCTCCCCCATGTCCTCGTCGTCGGGCGTCGGGATCCCGAGAAACGTCAGGTACAGGAAGAAGCCGCTGGTGAGCATCGTCGCGGCGCCGACCGCCGCGCCGATCGTGACCACCCACCGCTGCGTGCCCGGCCGGAAGAAGGTGCCCGCCTGGGCACGGAGCACGAGCATCCAGACGGCTGCCAGCGACACCTGTGCGCAGGCGATGAAGGCGATCCCGGCGGTCAGGAGCGGGACGCGGTAGGGCTCGTACGGAGGGAAGTGCCTGACCTCGTCGGCGGCGATCCCGGGCAGGATCACGGCCTGAGCGAACAGGGCGACGGCGATCCCGAAGAAGATCAGCAGCGTGAGGATGTTGAAGACCAGGCGACTCATGCATCGAGCATCGATGCAGATCGCTCGATATTCAATAGGTGAGTCGATCTTCGATCGATGAGTCGACCGGAACCGGCGGGACGCGACCGCGAGCCGTCAGCCGCCGAGGGCGAACGTGGCGCCCGCCTCGACCGCCGGCTCCCAGGGAGACACCCGCCGCGGCTGCGCGACGTCATCGCTGACGTCGTCCTCGCCCGCGAGCTGAACGGCTGCGCGCGTCCGGCGGCGAACGCCACTGGGCCCATGCGGTCGGGCGAGCGCCGGGGGTGGCCGCCTCAGACGTCATGACGCCACGCGGACGACGCAGCGGGGAACAACCACGCCTCCTCCGTAGTTGAGCCCATCAGACTCAAGTTCGCGGATCCGAGTTGGCGGTCGCCCCCGGCAGGCCGCAGACTTGAGCCCGGCGGACTCAAGAGCAGCCCGGCAACCCCGGGCACCAGCGCTCCGGAAGGAAGGCATCACACATGGCACGAGCAGTCGGCATCGACCTCGGCACCACCAACTCGGTGGTCGCCACCCTCGAGGGCGGCGAGCCCACGGTCATCGCCAACGCCGAGGGGTCGCGCACGACGCCGTCGGTGGTCGCGTTCTCCAAGACCGGCGAGGTCCTCGTCGGCGAGGTCGCCAAGCGGCAGGCCGTCACCAACGTCGACCGCACCATCGCGTCGGTCAAGCGCCACATGGGCACGGACTGGACCACGACGGTCGACGACAAGAAGTACACGCCGCAGGAGATCAGCGCGCGCATCCTCGGCAAGCTCAAGCGCGACGCCGAGGCGTACCTGGGCGAGCCGGTGACGGACGCCGTCATCACGGTCCCCGCGTACTTCAACGACGCCGAGCGCCAGGCCACGAAGGATGCCGGCACGGTGGCGGGCCTCAACGTCCTGCGCATCATCAACGAGCCCACGGCCGCGGCCCTCGCGTACGGCCTGGAGCGCGGCAAGGAGGACGAGCTCATCCTCGTCTTCGACCTCGGCGGCGGCACGTTCGACGTGTCCCTCCTGGAGGTCGGCAAGGACGACGACGGCTTCTCGACCATCGAGGTCCGCGCGACCGCCGGTGACAACCGCCTCGGCGGTGACGACTGGGACGCGGCGATCGTCGCGCACCTGATCACCGAGGTGAAGAACACGACGGGCGTCGACCTGTCGAAGGACAAGATCGCGCTGCAGCGTCTGCGCGAGGCGGCCGAGCAGGCGAAGAAGGAGCTGTCGTCCGCGACGAGCACCAACGTCTCGCTGCAGTACCTGTCGATGAGCGAGAACGGCCCCATCCACCTCGACACCAAGCTGACGCGCGCGCAGTTCCAGCAGATGACGCAGTCGCTGCTCGACCGCGTGAAGGCGCCGTTCCACCAGGTCATCCGCGACGCGGGCATCTCGGTCAGCGACATCGACCACGTCGTGCTCGTCGGCGGCTCGACCCGCATGCCCGCGGTGTCCGAGGTCGTCACGGAGCTCACGGGCGGCAAGGAGCCCAACAAGGGCGTCAACCCGGACGAGGTCGTGGCCGTCGGCGCCGCCGTGCAGGCCGGTGTCATGAAGGGCGACCGCAAGGACGTCCTGCTCATCGACGTCACGCCGCTGTCGCTCGGCATCGAGACCAAGGGCGGCGTGATGACCAAGCTCATCGAGCGCAACACGGCCATCCCCACCAAGCGGTCGGAGATCTTCTCCACGGCGGAGGACAACCAGCCGTCCGTCCTCATCCAGGTGTTCCAGGGCGAGCGCGAGTTCGCGCGGGACAACAAGCCGCTGGGCACGTTCGAGCTGACCGGCATCGCGCCGGCGCCGCGGGGCGTCCCGCAGATCGAGGTCACGTTCGACATCGACGCGAACGGCATCGTGCACGTGTCCGCCAAGGACCGCGGCACGGGCAAGGAGCAGTCGATGACGATCACCGGCGGCTCGGCCCTCCCCAAGGAGGACATCGAGCGCATGGTGCGCGACGCAGAGGAGCACGCGGCCGAGGACAAGCGCCGTCGCGAGGAGGCCGAGACCCGCAACTCGGCCGAGCAGCTCGTCTACCAGACGGAGAAGCTGCTCACCGACAACGACGACAAGCTGTCCGACGACGTGAAGTCGGACGTCCGCAACGCCGTCACCGAGCTGAAGACCGCGCTCGAGGGCTCCGACGTCGAGGCCGTGAAGGCCAAGCACGCGGCGCTGCTCACCGCGAGCCAGAAGATCGGCGAGGCGCTGTACTCGCAGAACCAGGCGTCGCCGGCCGGCGACGCGCCCGCGGGTGACACCGCCGGTGCGACCGGCTCCACGTCCTCCGACGAGGACGTCGTCGACGCCGAGATCGTCGACGACGAGGACGACAAGAAGTGACGGACGAGAAGCAGACCCCCGAGGGGGCGGACCAGCCGCAGGGCGGGTCCGCCCCCCGCGAGGGGGAGACCCCGCGTGTGACCGACAAGCGCCGGATCGACCCCGAGACGCACCTGCTGCGCGACCAGACGCCGGAGGAGGCCGTGCTGGCCGAGGCCGCCGAGGCGGTCGCGGGCGTCGTGGACGAGGGTGCGGCCGCGGAGTCCGAGTCGGAGCGGCTCGCCGCCGAGCGGCTCGAGGAGCTGCAGCGCGCCCAGGCGGCGCACTACAACCTCGAGCAGCAGTACTCGGCGTACGTGAAGCGCTCCAAGGCGGAGGCGGCGGCCGCCCACCAGCGCGGTGCGGAGGCGGTCGCCGAGGCGCTCATCCCGGTGCTCGACGACATCGCGCTGGCCCGCCAGCACGGTGACCTGACGGGGCCGTTCGCGTCGATCGCCGAGAAGCTCGAGGCGACGCTGACGCGGTTCGGCGTGGAGCGCTACGGCGAGGCCGGCGAGCCGTTCGACCCGGCCGTGCACGAGGCGCTCATGCACGGGCAGTCGGCCGACGTCACGGAGCCGACCGTCCAGCAGGTGCTCCAGCCGGGCTACCGCACACCCGACCGGGTGCTGCGGGCCGCGCGTGTCGCGGTCGTCGACCCGGAGGGCTGACCATCATCACCACCATGACCCAGCGAAGCGGGAGGGAGGCGCCGTGACCGGCCAGGACTGGCTCGAGAAGGACTTCTACGCCGTGCTCGGCGTCCCCAAGGACGCCGACGCCGCCGCGATCAAGAAGGCGTACCGCAAGCTGGCGCGCCAGCTGCACCCGGACCAGAACCCCGGGGACGCCGCGGCGGAGGCCCGCTTCAAGGACATCGGTGAGGCGTACGCGGTGCTCTCGGACCCCGAGCAGCGCCAGCAGTACGACCAGCTGCGCGCCATGGCCGGCGGCGCCCGCTTCCGGGCGGGCGCCGGCGGCCCGGGCGGCGGCGCCGGTGCCGCGGGGTTCGAGGACCTGTTCGGCGGCATGTTCGGCGGCGGCGCGAACGGGCCCGCGGGCCGGGTCCGGTACTCGACGGGCGGTGCCGGCGGCGCCGGTGGCGCCGGGTTCGAGGACATCCTCGGCGGGCTGTTCGGCGGGGGCGGGTTCGGTGCCCGCGGCCCGCAGCCGGGGGTCGAGCTGACGGCGACGACGACGCTGCCGTTCCGCACGGCGGCCGAGGGTGCGACCGTCTCGCTCGACGTCGAGGGGCGCGTGGTCAACGCGCGCATCCCCGCGGGGGTGCGGGACGGGCAGAAGATCCGCCTGCGCGGCAAGGGACGTCCCGGTGACCCCGGGGCTCCCGCCGGCGACCTCGTCATCACCGTGCAGGTCGAGCCGCACCCGGTCTTCTCGCTCGAGGGCGACAACCTGCGCGTCACCGTGCCGGTCGCGTTCGACGAGGCGGCGCTCGGCGCGACGATCGAGGTGCCGACCCTCGACGGCTCCACCGTGCGCGTGAAGATCCCGGCGGGCACCCCGTCGGGCCGCACGCTGCGCGTCAAGGGGCGCGGCATCACCACGAGCCGTGGCACGGGCGACCTGCTCGTCACCGTGCAGGTGGTCGTGCCGCAGAAGCTGACGCCGGCCGCCCGCGAGGCGGTGCAGGCGTTCGGCATCGCCACGTCCGGCGAGGACGTGCGCGCCGGCCTCATGGCGGAGGCGCGGCGCTGAGACGCGCCCCGGCGGCTGCCGGGGCACGACGGCGGGGGAGGAGGACCGACCCGTGGACGACGACGCGAAGATCTACGTCATCTCCGTCGCGGCGCAGCTGGCGGGGATGCACCCCCAGACGCTGCGCCAGTACGACCGGCTCGGCCTCGTCCAGCCCGCGCGCACCCGCGGGCGCGGCCGCCGGTACTCCAAGCGCGACATCGAGATGCTGCGCGAGGTGCAGCGTCTCTCGCAGGACGAGGGCGTGAACCTCGCCGGCATCAAGCGCATCCTCGAGCTCGAGGCGGAGGTGCGGCAGATGCGCCGCCAGGTCGAGTTCCTGCGCACGCTCGTCGACCCGCGCGGCCGGGTGTTCCGCGCCGACCCGACGGGCAACGTCGTCGCCGACCGCCTGCACCCCCTGGCGGAGCGCCCGGCGCCGGCCCGCCCGCGCTGGGTCCCGCGCCAGCTGATGGCCGGCCCGACCCCCCGCCGGGACACCTGACCCCTCGCGCGTCCACGTGCCGGGACGCGGCGACGTCGAACCGCTCGTCCATGGGCCCTGCACGCTTCCAGGGCCACGGAATGAGCGGCTCGGCGGCTCGGCGTCTCAGCGCCCGGGACGGCGGCGCCTCGCCGGCAGCGCGCGCGGCGGACGGGGGACCGGCGACCCCGCCGGGCGACACCCTGCTGGGCCGATCGGGTGGTCTGCACCGCCCCCGATGTCGCAATCGGACATACCGGACGACGATGGCCGGACCGCCGCGGGTCGCGGTCGCCCGCGGCGGCCCGTCCCCCTGGCCGCGCCCCCGACGAAGGGCCCGTCCGTGTCCGACGCACCCGCCGCGCCCGTCGCGCGCTCCGCGCTCGCGCCCCACGACATCGCCGCCGACCGGGAGCGCGTGCGTCGCCGCCGCGTCCTGCGGGTGTGCCTCGTGGTGCTGGCGCTCGAGGCGTACGTCGTGTGGGCGGCCGTCACCGGGCGCCCGCTGGTCGTGGTCCCGTCCGTCGACCCGCTCGTCCTCGTGCCGATCCTGTTCTTCGTCGCGCTGATCGTGCTGCTCGTTGGCACCCAGGTCGGCGCGGGCCGCTCGCCGCACGTCACGTACCGGCCCGAGCAGGTGGACGTCACGCTCGACGACGTCGTGGGCATCGACCCGATCGTCGACGACGTCCGCCGCTCCATCGACCTGTTCCAGACCCACCGTCGCTTCGCCGACCAGATGGGCGGCACCCCCCGCCGCGGCCTGCTGTTCGAGGGACCGCCTGGGACGGGCAAGACGCTGACCGCCAAGGCGATGGCCGCCGAGGCAGGCGTGCCGTTCCTCTTCGTCTCCGCGACGAGCTTCCAGTCGATGTACTACGGCGCGACCGCCCGCAAGATCCGCACGTACTTCCGCGCGCTGCGCACCGCGGCGCGCAAGGAGGGCGGTGCGATCGGCTTCATCGAGGAGATCGACGCGATCGCGCTGCGCCGCGGCGGCCTGCTCGGCATGCAGGAGAAGGCGGCCTTCGTGACGGTCCCGTCGACGCAGGCGCTGCTGACGGGCCACGGGACCGGTGTCGTGCGCGAGGCGATGATCTCGGAGGGCACGGGCGGCGTCGTCAACGAGCTGCTCGTGCAGATGCAGTCGTTCGACGAGCCCGTCGGCGTCGACCGCCTCGTCAACCGGCTCGTCGCGGCGGTCAACCTGCTGCTGCCGTCCGGGCGCCAGCTCAAGCAGCGCAAACCCGTGCGCGCCCCGATCCTGCTCATCGCCGCGACCAACCGCGCGGACCACCTCGACCCGGCGCTGCTGCGGCCCGGCCGCTTCGACCGCCGCCTCACCTTCAACCCGCCGGACGCGCACGGCCGCCGCGCCCTCGTCGACCACTTCCTCGCGCGCCGCGCCCACCACGTCGAGCTCGACGAGCCGGCGGTGCGCGACCGCGTCGCGGCGGCGACGAACGGGTGGACCCCGGTCATGGTCGAGCACCTGCTCGACGAGGCCCTCGTCAACGCGCTGCGGCGCGGCGACAGCGCCATGCGGTACGTGGACGTCGAGCAGGCGCGCATCACCGAGCTCGTCGGCCTGGGGCACCCGGTGACGTACACGACGCAGGAGCGCACGCTCATCGCCACGCACGAGGCCGGGCACGCCGTGACGGCCTGGCTGGTCGCGCCGAACCGCACGCTCGAGGTGCTGACGATCGTCAAGCGCGGTCAGGCGCTCGGGCTGCTCGCGCACGGGGACTGCGAGGAGGTCTACACGCGCACGCAGTACGACCTGCGCGCGCTCGTGCAGATCGCCATGGGCGGCATGGTCGCCGAGGAGCTGTTCTTCGGGCAGACGACGACGGGCCCGGCGTCCGACCTCGCGGCGGCGACGCGCACGGCGGCGCAGATGGTCGGCGCGGCCGGCATGGCGGGCTCGCTCGTCTCGTTCGCGGCGATGGACAGGGACCTCGTGGCGTCGGTGATCGGCGACCCGCGGGCCCGCACGCAGCTCGAGGACGTCCTCGACAGCGCGCGCGCCACCGTGCGTCGCCTGCTGGCGTCCAACCGGGACCTGGTCGAGGCGCTGCGCGACGCGCTGCTGGAGCGGCACGAGCTCATCGGCGAGGAGATCACCGGGGTGCTGGAGAAGGCCGTCGCCGACCGCCCGGACGGCGTGCGCCCGGCCCCGCCGGCGGAGCACCTGCGCATCGCGTGACCGCTCACGGCATTCGCGGGTGAGATCGGTTCGCGGCCCTTCGCCCCAAACGCCTCGAGCCGATAGCGTGCATCCGTCCACCGCAGCCAGAGGGGGCGCGCGGGCATCCTCTAGAGGGGCTAACGATGGTCGCAGTCGAGGCGATGGCAGCGACGGCTGCTCTTGGGATTGTGTCAGACATCGCCGCGAACCTCGTAGCGCAATGCTACGGCGAGGCGCGAGATGTCACTAGTAGAGCATCAATAAAGAAGTTGACTGCCACAATTCAGCAGCCGGACAGCCCGATACGACGGCTTCCTCTGTCGGTCGTGCCCCTCCTCCCGAGTGGCAAGAGCGTCCGCGACCTTGATGCCGCTATGCGGAGCCTTCCCTGTCAGGCCGCACTCAAGGATGTGATCGCTGTTGAGCTGTGCGACGACGTCTCCTATCGACCGGTGGCGACCGATAATTTGACGGCCGCGCTGGCAGCAGCATGGCCTGAAGCGCCGAGTCAAGATATCGAGCCGGTCTCGTCCCACGTTGCCGAGACTGTGCGACTTGGGGTGGCGAAGACGGTCGGCGCCCTGTCGGCGAACGATCCAGCGGGCGCCGCCCGGTTGAGGCAAGAGGCGCAACAATCGCGCATCCGCTCGGCCATTGACTCTGCACATCGACACCGAGCATCTTGGACCAATTTCGCGACCGCCGAGCGGCTAGGCGAACTTCACCGCTGGCGAAGTGCTTTCGCTCGCCAAATCGTTGCCCGCCACGGACATATTGTGCCACCGGATTACGACCAGAAGCGGCGAGTGCCAATTCGAGAATTGTATGTGCCGCCGAGGATATCTGCACAATCGAACGACATCGAAACCGTTGTCGACATCGCCGAGTTTGCGAACAAGCTCGACCGAACAGTACTATTGGGCGATCCCGGGGGTGGGAAGTCAACCGCTGCAGACTATATCGCTTCTGAGTTAGCGCGCGAGACGGGCGCCCGGACACCGTTCGTCGTGCTGTTGAGGGAGTACGCTCAAACAACGCCCATAGTCACCTCCGTTGTTCAGCACATCGCCGACCAGTGTGCAGCGTTGTACCAGTGTCAACCGCCAGACGGCGCCGTGGAACACGCTCTTCTCTCAGGTCAAGCCCTCGTCATATTCGACGGGCTGGACGAGTTGCTGGATCCGAGCCGCCGGCGGGATGTTGCCGAGCGCGTTGAACTGTTCGCTGAGGCGTACCCGCACGCGCGGATTCTTGTCACCTCACGCCGTGTCGGGTACGCGCAAGCCAGGCTGAATCCGAGTGTGTTCGACGTCTGGGAACTTGCCGGCTTCAATTCGTCCGACGTTAGTAATTATGTCGCTCGGTGGTTCTCCTATGTCGAAGAACTTCCTGCAGAGGTGGCGCGAAGGAAGGCCGCCGAGTTCGCGGCGGAGTCCGCAGCGATATCGGACCTGACCGCGACACCCCTGATGCTGTCGCTGATGTGCATAATCTATAGGGGGCAGGGATACCTTCCGCGAAACAGGCCGGAGGTCTACCGGCGCTGCGCCACGTTGCTATTCGAGACGTGGGATCGCAGCAGACAGATTCGTGTAGAGCTGCGCACGTCGAGTCAAATGGACAACGCGATCAAGCATCTCGCGCTTTGGATATTCACGAATCAAGACCGGGCTGAGGCGGTACTCGAGTCCGAGATTAGGGCTGAAGTCGCGAGCTTCCTCCAGACAACTTTCGACGACGAGGGTGAACGCGAGTCGGCCGCCCAGGAATTCGTCGATTTCTGCCGCGGTCGCGCCTGGGTTCTGTCTGAGACAGGGCTCGACCCTTTCGGGCAGCCTTTGTTCAAGTTCACACACCGCACCTTCCTCGAGTACTTCGCAGCCTACGAACTTACTCGCCGCTTCGATGGGCCGGAGGGTCTGGCGAGGGAACTGGGCCCACGCATCATGGCCCAGGAGTGGGACGTGGTGTCGCAGTTGGCTGTGCAGATTATTGACAGCCACAGCGTCCGAGGCGCGCAACGGTTCTTTGACGAACTTCTCACGATGCTGCCGGCGGCGGAAGCGAAGGGCGTGAACTACGTCTGCGCCTTCATCTGGCGATGCCTCGCTTTCGCACCTACTGGCGCGACGTTCGTTCGTGGACTGATCGCCACGTCGATGGAGTCCGCCTTCTTGTCCGAGAGCGAGCCGCGCGCCGAACTCCGAGAGGCCGTCGCGCTGTTCGAGGCTATGGGAGTGATGCAAGAGTCTCGCCGAATTCTACTGAGCGAATTGGAATGCGTTGTCGGCGAGTGGGTTATGGACTCCGACGAGGATCGGCGCGCATTTGCTCGCTTTGTCGTGGCCTCGTGGGGTGTTCCTGCCGCGAGGGGAGTGTCCAAGGATATAGATCGTGAGCATGTCGATTGGGCCAGCAGTCAATTGCGTAAGTTGGTGCAGTCGCTTAGCGCTCAGGACCGTCACTATCTCGACCTCTGGACAATGGCGCTAATCCGTCGCTCGGTGACCATTGACGAGTTCATCATCGTCCTGAACGCCCTTGGCATGGATGTGCTTAGAGCGCTATTTACCCCCCAGGCGCACCGGCCGTTCGGCTGGGGGTATGTGGATTGGGCGCAAGGTTCGCTGCGGCTCTTGGAGAGGGGGTCCGTAGACGAGACGGATGAGAACAGGCAGTTCCTCTGGCGACAGATGTCGACGCTAGGACGCGTTCTTCGTGTGCCGCAGGTCTTCCCCGAGGTCCTTGGGGTCGCCGGGGACTGGCTTCAAGGAGATATTGGCGAGGCGTGGCAAGCGAATGACGCCGACGAAGATGCCTGGTGGGCCGCGTGGGTGTTGCTCGCGTGCCACGTCGAGTTGCGGCTGGCGCGCGAGGGGGGAGCGCATCCCAGCCGCCAACGCGAGGGCAGTGCTTTCGTGGATGCGCTCGTTGACGCCCGGAAGGGGCGCCGCTTCGACCTCGTCATATTCCAGGGGACCGGCTTCATGTTTGCGGACGGTAGCAGAAGGCGACTCCGCGACGAGTGGTTCAGAAACGAGATCGACTATCTCGCATTCTCTAATGCTGCGGATGCCCCAACATGACCGGTTCTGTGGCGCCAGTGGTTGGTGCAGAGTTGCGTTTTCGAATGCCTGAGCGGGGCCGTTGACCCGAGCGCTTCCACGCGAGGCGGAAGTATGGGAGGGCCGGAGACCGCGGCGCGCAGTGATCCCATCGCACCTACAGGAGCGTCCGCCGTGTCCGTCCTCACCGCCCGTCGACCGTCCACCCCGCTGCCCCTGCGCACCCGCCTCCGCCACCTGCGCGAGTGGGTCCGCTGGGCGTCCGCACCGTACTTCGAGGGCCCGCTGCGGCGGCGCCTGCGCTTCGTGGGCTACCTCGCGCTCAGCGTCGTGCTGTGGACCGTGCTCACGCTCCTCGTGCTGGCGGCCCTGGGGCGCGTGCTCGCCACGATCGGCTGAGCCGGCAGGGTGTCCGCACCGTCGCGGACGTCCTCCGTTCGAGGGGGATCCGACGTGTCGCGGACGACACGCCGGGTCCCCCTCGGCGCGCGTTCCGGACAAGCCGGGCGCATCGGCTGTGGACGACGGTGGGGGTGTCGCCCGGTGGGTTGTGGACGGCTGTGGGTGCGTCCTCGGCGTGTCGGTGGGCGGCGGTACGAAGGTGCACGTCAGGGCCTCGTGGCCGCGTCCACAGGCGGTGCAGGACGGTGGTCACAGGGTGAAAACGACACGGGTGCAACACAAGCCCTAGTGGTGTCTTGCGATGTCGGACCCCAGGTGTAGTGTCGTCATCGACGGTTCGCCCGACGGCCCCCAGGCCCGCGAACCCCTCGGCGGGACGCTTCGGCGGTCCCGCGCGACGGGGTCGACGAGGCCGGGGAGACGCCCCGGCGGGCCGCCCGCAGGACATCAGCCACACGAGCATCGAGGGACATCGCGATGACGATCACGGTCTACAGCAAGCCGGCGTGCGTGCAGTGCACGGCGACCTACCGCGCCCTCGACAAGCTCGGGCACGAGTACACGGTCGTCGACATCTCCGAGGACGCCGACGCCCGTGACTACGTCATGTCGCTCGGCCACCTGCAGGCGCCCGTCGTGGTCGCCGGTGGCGAGCACTGGTCGGGCTACCGCCCCGACCGCATCAAGGCGCTCGCGGACCAGCTGGCCGGCCAGGTCGCCTGACGCGACGCCCACCGGTCGGCGGCCGCACGAGGCGCGCCGACCCACGGACGCCCCGGGTCGGCGCAGGCCACGAGCCGCGTCGGCCCGGCGGGCACTCCTCGGTCCGGCGGCCTCGGCCGCCGGACCGCAGCACGTCCGCCGGAGGAGAGGGTCCCTCCGGCGTGCCCGCCGCACGGTGCAGGAAGGAGGTGAGCGTGGCATGGCCTCGCTCGTCTACTTCTCGTCCGCCTCGGGCAACACCCACCGCTTCGTCGAGAAGCTGGGGCTGCCGGCCGAGCGCATCCCGCTGAAGCCGACGGACCCCTTCCTGCGGGTCACCGAGCCCTACGTCCTGCTCCTGCCCACCTACGGCGGGGGCAACGGCGAGGGCGCGGTGCCGCGGCAGGTGGTCAAGTTCCTCAACGACGAGGGCAACCGTGCCCTGATCCGCGGCGTCATCGCGGCAGGCAACACGAACTTCGGGGCGGCGTACTGCATCGCCGGGGACATCGTGGCCGCCAAGTGCCACGTGCCCTACCTGTACGCGTTCGAACTCATGGGAACAGCCGAGGACGTCACGCGCGTCCGCGACGGATTGGGACGATTTTGGCAGCGACGGTCGCAGATACCCGCGTAGAGCTGACGGGGCTGGACTACCACGCCCTCAACGCCATGCTCAACCTGTACGACGCGGACGGGAAGATCCAGTTCGACAAGGACCGTGAGGCGGCGCGGCAGTACTTCCTGCAGCACGTCAACCAGAACACGGTCTTCTTCCACGACCTGGACGAGAAGCTCGACTACCTGGTCGAGAACAAGTACTACGACCCCGCCGTGCTCGCGCAGTACGACCGCGAGTTCGTGAAGTCGCTGTTCCAGTACGCGTACTCCAAGAAGTTCCGCTTCCAGACGTTCCTCGGCGCGTTCAAGTACTACACGTCGTACACGCTGAAGACGTTCGACGGGAAGCGGTACCTCGAGCGCTTCGAGGACCGGGTGACGATGGTCGCCCTCGCCCTGGCGGAGGGGAACCAGGAGTTCGCGACCAACCTCGTCGACGAGATCGTCTCGGGCCGCTTCCAGCCGGCGACGCCGACGTTCCTCAACCTCGGCAAGGCGCAGCGCGGCGAGCCCGTGTCCTGCTTCCTGCTGCGCATCGAGGACAACATGGAGTCCATCGCGCGCGGCATCAACTCCGCCCTGCAGCTGTCCAAGCGCGGCGGCGGCGTGGCCCTGCTGCTGTCGAACATCCGCGAGCACGGCGCGCCGATCAAGCACATCGAGAACCAGTCGTCCGGCGTCATCCCCGTGATGAAGCTGCTCGAGGACTCGTTCAGCTACGCCAACCAGCTCGGCGCGCGCCAGGGCGCCGGCGCGGTGTACCTGCACGCGCACCACCCGGACATCTACCGCTTCCTCGACACCAAGCGCGAGAACGCGGACGAGAAGATCCGCATCAAGACGCTCTCGCTCGGCGTCGTCATCCCGGACATCACGTTCGAGCTGGCGAAGAAGAACGAGCCGATGTACCTCTTCTCCCCGTACGACGTCGAGCGCGTCTACGGTGTGCCGTTCGCGGACGTGGACGTCACCGAGAAGTACTACGAGATGGTCGACGACCAGCGCATCCGCAAGACCAAGATCAACGCGCGCGAGTTCTTCCAGACCCTCGCCGAGATCCAGTTCGAGTCGGGCTACCCGTACATCATGTTCGAGGACACGGTGAACCGGGCGAACCCGATCAAGGGCAAGATCACGCACTCGAACCTGTGCTCGGAGATCCTGCAGGTCTCGACGCCGTCGACCTTCAACGAGGACCTGTCCTACGCCGAGGTCGGCCGCGACATCTCCTGCAACCTCGGCTCGATGAACATCGCGCTCTCGATGGACTCGCCCGACCTCGGCAAGACGGTCGAGACCGCTATCCGCGCGCTCACCGCGGTGTCGGACCAGACGGACATCGAGTCGGTCCCGTCGGTGAAGCGGGCGAACCGCGGCGGTCACGCCATCGGCCTCGGGCAGATGAACCTGCACGGCTACCTCGCCCGCGAGCGGATCCACTACGGGTCGGACGAGGGCCTCGACTTCACGAACATCTACTTCTACACGGTCGCCTACCACGCGATCCGTGCGTCGAACCTGCTCGCCCGCGAGCGGCAGGCGAAGTTCTTCGGCTTCGAGGAGTCGAAGTACGCCACCGGCGAGTACTTCCAGAAGTACATCGAGAAGGAGTGGAAGCCCCGGACGGCCCGTGTCGCGGAGCTGTTCGAGACCGCGGGCGTGCACATCCCCACGCAGGACGACTGGCGCGAGCTGGCCGAGCTCGTCAAGGAGCACGGCCTGTACAACCAGAACCTGCAGGCGGTCCCGCCGACCGGCTCGATCTCGTACATCAACCACTCGACGAGCTCGATCCACCCGATCGCGTCGAAGATCGAGATCCGCAAGGAGGGCAAGATCGGCCGCGTGTACTACCCGGCGCCGTTCATGACGAACGACAACCTGGAGTACTACGCCGACGCCTACGAGATCGGCTACGAGAAGATCATCGACACGTACGCCGAGGCCACGCAGCACGTGGACCAGGGCCTGTCGCTGACGCTCTTCTTCAAGGACACCGCCACCACGCGCGACCTCAACAAGGCGCAGATCTACGCGTGGAAGAAGGGCATCAAGACCATCTACTACATCCGCCTTCGCCAGCTCGCACTCGAGGGCACCGAGGTCGAGGGCTGCGTCAGCTGCATGCTGTGACGCCCGGCGACCGACGAGCGACGACGACGACGAAGGACCGAGGAACGACGACATGATGAGCCCCACGGGCAAGCTCAAGCTGGTCGACCGCGTGTCGGCGATCAACTGGAACCGCCTCCAGGACGAGAAGGACCTCGAGGTCTGGGACCGCCTGGTCGGCAACTTCTGGCTGCCGGAGAAGGTGCCGGTCTCCAACGACATCCAGTCCTGGGCGACCCTCACCGAGGCCGAGAAGACGATGACGAGCCGCGTCTTCACCGGCCTGACCCTCCTGGACACGATCCAGGGCACGGTCGGCGCGGTCAGCCTCATCCCCGACGCGCTGACCCCGCATGAGGAGGCCGTCTACACGAACATCGCGTTCATGGAGTCGGTGCACGCCAAGTCGTACTCCTCGATCTTCTCGACGCTCGTCTCCACCAAGGAGATCGACGAGGCGTTCCGCTGGTCGGAGGAGAACCAGAACCTCCAGCGCAAGGCCGAGATCGTCCTCGAGTACTACCGGGGTGACGAGCCGCTCAAGCGCAAGGTCGCCTCGACCATGCTCGAGTCGTTCCTGTTCTACTCGGGCTTCTACGCGCCGATGTACTGGGCGTCGCGGGCGAAGCTGACGAACACGGCCGACCTGATCCGCCTGATCATCCGCGACGAGGCCGTGCACGGGTACTACATCGGCTACAAGTTCCAGAAGGGCCTGGAGCTCGTCTCGCCGGCCGAGCGCGCCGACATCAAGGACTACACGTTCAACCTCCTGTTCGAGCTCTACGACAACGAGGTGGAGTACACGCAGGACCTCTACGACGAGCTCGGCCTGACCGAGGACGTCAAGAAGTTCCTGCGCTACAACGCCAACAAGGCGCTGATGAACCTCGGCTACGAGGCGCTCTTCCCGCGCGACGAGACGGACGTCAACCCGGCGATCCTCTCCGCGCTGAGCCCGAACGCCGACGAGAACCACGACTTCTTCTCGGGGTCCGGCTCGTCGTACGTCATCGGCAAGGCCGTCAACACCGAGGACGAGGACTGGGACTTCTGATCCCCGCCTAGGCACCGCCGCGGCCCCCGTGACCCTCGCGTCACGGGGGCCGCGGTGCGCCGGCGGCCCGGAGGGGTCGCGTTGCCGGACCCGGTCGTCTCGGCTGCACTGGGGGGATGCGGACTGGGGGCATGCGCACCGATCGCGGGACCGTCCGCCGGCTGCTGCGCCACCCGCGCCTCGACATGGCGGTGAAGGCGGCGATCGCCGCCACCGTCGCGTGGCTGATCGCGCTGCAGGTGCCCGGGGTCCGGGAGTACGCGTTCTACGCCCCGTTCGGGGCGGTCGCGACGACGTACTCCGCGGTCGTCCAGTCGGTGTCCGCCACGGTGCGCACGGTCGCGGCGATCCTGCTGGGCGCGGCGGTCGGGGTGCTGGCGAACCTGCTGCTGGGTCCCGGCGTCGCCGCGATCGCGCTGGTGGTGGGCCTCGGCATGCTGCTCGCGGGCGCGCCCTGGCTCGGGGACAGCCGTTCCTACGTGCCGGTGGCCGGCATGTTCGTGCTGCTCATCGGTCACGGCCAGGAGCTCGGGTACGCGGCGTCCTACGCCGGGCTGTTCCTGCTCGGCGCGGCGTGCACGGTCGTCGTCAGCGCGATCCGTCCCGCCCTGCCGCTGGAGCGCGCCGACCGCGCGCTCGCCGCGCTGCGGGCGGCCTGCGTCGAGCAGCTCGACGCACTGGCCGTCGCGATCGACCCGGCCGCGGACGACGACGTCGACGTGCCGGCCCGCGACCTGCTCAGCGCGCCGCTGGCCCGGGCGCAGGCGGAGGTCGACGAGCTGCGCCAGGCAGCCCGCGCGAACCGGCGCGCTCGCCGCCGGAGCGACGCGGTGACCCGCCGCACCGACGACTTCCGTGCCCTGCAGCGGGCCGTGCTGCTCGTCGACGACCTGCAGGCGATCGGGGAGGACGCGCCGTGGGGGACCAGCATGCGCGGACTGCCCGACGAGCTGCGCGGGCCGATGGCGGACGCCCTGCGCGAGCTCGCCGCCACCACCGCCGACGCCGCCACTGCCGACACGGAGCCGGGGCGCCGGCGGTCCGCCGACCGCGCCGTCGCCGCCCTCGTCGCCGCGCTGCACCGGTACGGGGCGGACGGCGGCTCGGACGCCGTGGGACTCGTCGTCTCGAGCGTCGTCACGACCCTGCGTCGCTCGCTCTCCGCGCTCACGCCTGCGGACCACATCCGCCTCTCGTCGAGCCCGGCGGAGGCCCTCGACGCGGACGACGACCCGCGGGACCGCTGAGGCGTCGCAGGTTCACCCGACCGGGTCGCGCACCGCGGCGACCTGCGCCGATGCGCGCGGCAGGAAGGCTAGCCTCACCTGAAAAGTGCCCCTGACCTGCGGTTGGGCAAGCCCGTCCTTGGTGGCGGGACCGCGGGGACGGGTCTACCGTCGAGAAGGACGACGTGCCACGGCACGACCGCGATCCGACTCGGAGGACCCGGAATGAGCACCCTCGCAGAGCTTCCTCCCGTCGCCGAGTGCTCGGTCGACGGCTGCTCCTACAACGAGCACCACTCCTGCCACGCCGCGGCGATCACGGTCGGCGGCACCGGTGACGCGCAGTGCGCCACGTTCATCCCCCTCAGCTCCAAGGGCGGCCTCGACAAGGTCGTCAGCCACGTCGGCGCGTGCCAGCGGCAGGACTGCCTGCACAACGACCACCTGGAGTGCAACGCGGAGTCCATCCGCGTCGGCGCCGGGCACGACCTGGCCGACTGCCTGACGTTCGCCCCGCGCTGACCCCGCACGCCGACGGCCGCCTCCCCTCGCGGGGGCGGCCGTCGCCGCGTCCGGCCGCGGGGGCGGCCGGACCGCGGCCCCGGGTGCGGCCCCGGCCCCGGGCGGGCGTGCAGCGCCACAGGCTCGTCCGGGGCGGGGGGATCAGGGGTGCGCGGTGAGCTCCACGAGCGTGCGCACCAGTGCGGCGGCGTCCTGCACGAGCTCGCGCTCGCCCGGGACGAGCTGCGGGTCGGCGGCGCGCAGCGCGGCCGCCTCGTCGAGGGCGCCGCGCGGGCTGACGTCGCTGGCGTGCAGGAAGTGCGCGAGCAGCCCCCGCGCGGCCTGCGAGTAGTCGCCGCCGGCGTCCACCACGACCTCGGCGATCACGAGCGCGGTCACCGCGACGTCCAGCTCCGCGGTGCCGAGGCGCGCGTGCGACCAGTCGACCAGGTGCGGCCCGCGCTCGGTGAGCACCACGGTGCCCGGGTGCAGGTCGAGGTGGACGACCACCGGCCCGGTCGAGGCCCCGACCGGCAGTCCCGCCGCGTGCCAGCCCGTCGGCGCCGGGATCGCGTGCAGGGTGCGGTGCAGGTCGGCGAGGAGCTCGCCGGCGTCGTGCAGCGACATCTCGCCGGCGCCGAGGGCCTGCAGCATCGTCGGCCCGTGCAGCCAGTCCATGACCAGGCCCGAGCCGGCGTCGCCGTGGACGCGCGGCGCGGGGAAGTCGTGCGCCGCCAGGTGGTCGAGCAGCGCCCGCTCGGGCTCGACGTCCCGCCCGTCGCGGTAGCGGCGCAGCACACGGTCGTCGTCGAGGGCGTACAGGTCCGCGGAGCTCCCCGACATCAGCAGGCGACCGGGAACCTCGGCGGCGCCGGGGACGTCGGCAGCGCTCGCCGGGTCCGTCGGAGCGACGTCGGCCGGAGGCATGGGACGACCGTAACCCCGCCGCCACGTCGTGTCTCGCTCAGGTCGGCATCCGGTCACGGGACGGTCAGGTGACGACCACCGGCCCGCCTGCCTGCGGTGCGACTGCCGCCGGTCAGCGGTGGTCCCGCGTCCCGTGCTCGGCGGCTGCCAGCAGGAGAGACCGGTGTCAGGTGGCGGAGCGGGCTGGCGCCGTGGCTGGCGACCCGAGTTCCACCCGCGTGCGAGGCGGGTGGTCGCGGGTGTCCAGCAGTAGTCGTATGGCACCGACCCAGACCAGGGCGGCCCCGAGTAGATGCAGCACGACGATCGGCTCGGGGAGCCTGGTGGCTACCTGGATTCCCCCGATGGCTCCCTGGGCTGCGAACACGATGAGGTACGCCGTCGCGCGTCGGTGCACCGTCGAGGCCCGCGCCTGCCGCGTCCTGAACCACAGCACGAGAGCGGCGACGCCGACGGCCGCGGCGGTGACGGCGTGCAGGGCGGTCACGGCCGTCCAGTCGAACGGCATCCGTGGGACATCAGCCGAGTCACCGGCGTGAGGTCCGGTCCCGGTCACGAGCGTGCCCAGCACGACGAGCACCGCTGTGGCGAGGACCAGCACCGCTGCGAGGTGCCGGACGTCCGGCGGCGCTGGCTGCCGGGGTTGGTCGTGCGTGCGTACCTCGTGCCACGTGACGGCGGTGACCGTCACGAGCAGCATGGCAGCCAGGAAGTGAGCGGCGACGACGTAGGGGCTCAGACGCGTCCACACGGTGATCCCGCCGACGACGGCGTTGAGGACGATCACCCAGAACTGCACCCAGGCCGATCGGGTGACCTGGCGCACCGGCGTCCGTTGTAGCCGAGCGACGACGATGAGCCAGCCGACGATCACGCACAGGACGACCGTGAGCAGCCGGTTGCCGAACTCGATCACCCCGTGGACGCCCATCTCGGGCGTCGGCACCAGGCTCTCGGCGGTGCAACGCGGCCACGTGTCGCAACCCAGACCGGAGCCGGTCACCCGGACGACCGATCCCGTGACCACGATCATGACGCTCGCCGCGAGAGCGGTGGCTGCGGCCGCCTGCAGGCTGAGGTACCCGAACCGGACATGCTCGGCCAGCCAGTCGAACGGCGTTCTCATCGGTCAGGCTCCGTCACGGGGTGATCACGGTAGGGCGGGCTCACGCTGTCGGCGCTGTGCGACATCCCGCTGGATCGGCTGGACGATCCTCTCAGGACGCTGCGGTGACCACGGTTCTGGCGAGGTCTGATCGCGTGGCCAGGTGCAGCATCAGGGCTGCTGCGTCGGCACGACCGATTCGCAGCGCCGCGCGCAGCGGTCGGTCGTACGCCGTCCGGACCCGCCCCGTCGGTGGTTCGTCCGTCACTCGCGGCACGCGCATGATGGTCCAGTCCAGGTCGCATCTCTCGAGGTCGTGCTCCATGAGCGCCACGTCGACGAAGTGCCCCCCGAGCACGCGCCGGATCAGGGGCACGGTCACGTACTGCATACGGAAGCCGGTGCCCGGCTCCCGTCGCGGTGGCCGTGGCCGGCCCGGCACCGGGACGGTGGCGACGCCGACCCCGCTGACGACGACGAGGCGGCGCGCCCCGGTCGCCTGCATCGCGGCGACGATCCGCCGGGTTCCGGCGGACACGATGCCGTGCTCGGCCCGGCGTCTCGGGCCCAGGGCCGAGAGCACGGCGTCGGCACCGGCCACCGCCGGCGCGAGGAGTGCCGGGTCGTGGTCGGCCAGGTCCACCGTGACGGTGCGGGCACCGGGTACGGGCGCCGACGTGGCCCGCACGACGGCGGTCACGTCGTGACCGGCCGCGAGGGCCTGCGCCACCAGCTGCTGCCCGATGCGGCCGGTGGGGCCGAAGACGGTGAGCTTCACGCCGTCTCCTCGGGTGCGGGGTCGGCGACGGGCAGGACGTTCGTGTTGGCACGGAAGGTGTTCGCCGAGTCGTGGAGGGCCTTGAGGCGGGCGAGCCGCTCCAGGTCTGCCGGCTCGTAGGCCGTGCGTGTCCTGGCGTGGTCGGCGTGCGGCCCGTGCCCCATGAAGTTGAGGAACCGCCCGGTGGTCCACGGGGTCAGGTCCTCGAACAGACGGCCGAGCACCCGGTGGGCCTGCTGCGTGTCCGGACCCTCCAGCGGGGTCAGGACGGCGAGCATGTACGCCGCCGACCGATGGCCGACGAGAGACGCGTGCGGGCCGGCGTCGGCGAGCGCGCCGCCGAGGCGCCGCAGCTCGACGATCGTCGGCACGGACGCTTCGTCGCGCACGTGTGCGAGCAGTGTCGCGATGGCCCGGGAGTCGAGGCCGGTGAGCATCGCGTTGTCCGCGGCCCAGGGCATCGGGACCGGTGGGTCGTCGTGGATGGAGGCGCTCTCGCGGTACGGCAGGACCGCGAGGGTGTCGAGCAGGCGGGGGCCGAGCTCCCGCAGCGGCTGCACGAGGAGCTCGCCGACGCCGGGCCCCGCAGTGCACGCGATGCGCACGTGGTACACGCGCCGTCCGCGCATGGGCTCGGGCAGGACCGGGTCGTCGGGGAACGGGACCAGCGCGAGCGAGGTGTTCATGCTCCGGGGGAGGTCGGCCGCCCATGCGACGTAGCCCTCCAGCAGTCCCGGCACCCGCTCCGCGTCGAAGAAGAGCCCACCGCCGTACAGCTCCGTGATCGGCACGAGCTCGAACTCCATGGCCGTGACGATGCCGACGTTGTCCCGACCTCCGAGCAGGCCGCCGAACAGCTCGTCGTCGGGACCGACCCGGTGCTGCCGCCCGTCGGCGGTCACGACCTCCAAGGCCCGCACCCGGTCGGCGGCCCAGCCGTGGCTGCGGCCCAGCAGCGGCAGCCCGCCGCCGAGCGTGTACCCGACGACGCCGACGTGCGGCGCCGAGCCGTTCAGCGGCGCCAGCCCGTGGACCGCCGCAGCCTCGACCACCTGACCGGAACGTGCACCGGCATCCACTCGGGCGGTCCGGGTGCTCGGCTCCACTCCCACCTCGGCCATCCGGCGGGTGGACACGAGAAGCCCCCCGTCCAGCGGGACGGAGGCCCCGTGGCCCGTGCCCTGCACCGCCACGGCCCACCCTCGCGCCGCCGCGTGCCGGACGGCCGCGGCCACGTCCGCTGGTGTCGTCGCCCCCACGACGACGTCCGGGCGGTGCCGCACCGCCAGGTTGAACCCCGTGCGCTCCTCCTCGAACCCGTCCTGCCCCGGCGTCAGCACCGGGCCCTCGACACCCTCGACGATCATGCCTGTCTCCTTCCTCGGTCGGACGGGGACACCTTGCGGGGCGATACCTGACAGCGGCCGTCATATCCCCGTCCTAGGTTCGGAGCGTGAAGTTCGACCGCCTGCTCTCGATCGTGCTGCTGCTGCAGACTCGCCGGAAGGTCACGGCGAGGGAGCTCGCCGAGCGTCTCGAGGTGTCGCAGCGCACGATCTACCGCGATCTGGAGGCGCTGTCGGCGGCCGGCGTGCCGGTGTACGCGGAGCGTGGCAGCACGGGAGGCATCGCCCTGGTGGACGGCTTCCGGACCGACGTCACCGGCCTGACGGCGGACGAGGCCCGGGCCCTCTTCGTCCTCGCCTCGCAGAGCGCGCACTCGGCCCTCGGGCTCCACGACGCGTGGCGGTCCGCGCTCCGCAAGGTCATGGCCGCCCTGCCGGACCCCCATCGACCGGCGGCTGAGCTCACCAGTCGTCGGATCCTCGTCGAGCCGGAGCGGTGGCGCGCCGCTCCCGCCAGGAACGCCGACGTCGAGACCCTGTACGCCGCCGTCGAGAGCGACCGCCGCGTCCGCATCCGCTACCGACACGGCGACGACCCGAGTCAGCGCACCTACACCGTGGACCCGTACGGGCTGGTCGCCAAGTCCGGCACCTGGTACCTGGTCGCAGACCACCGAGGCAAGCCGCGGCTCTACCGCGCGGACCGCGTGACGTCCGTGTCGCTCGCGCCCGACGCTGTGCGTCGGCGGCCGGGCGTCGAGCTCATCGGGGTGTGGGCCGAGCTTCGCCGCATGGTCGAGGACCGCGGCGACGGTCCGCAGATCGTGGTGAGCGTGCGCCGGCGACGCCTCGACATGGTCACGCGGATCGCAGGCGGCTACTTCACGGCACCACCGGCCGCCGTAGACGGCGAGCCCGACCGGGTCCACGTGACGATGACCTACCCGGTGGTCCAAGCAGTTCGGCAGTTGCTCCAGTTCGGAACCGACGTCGAGATCCTGGAACCGCCGGAAGCGCGCGCCGAGCTGGCCCGCGCGTCCGCGGAGATCGCGACGCTCTACGCGGGATCACCGACGGTTCGCCGAGCGACCACGCCCTGCGCCGCGATGCGGTCGACGTAGCGCACCGACGTCGGAGGCCGTGTTCATCGCGGTCGCCACCGTCACCCGGCGGCGGAGCAAGCCGGGTCGTACTTGACGTGTCCGAGGCCGATCCTCGATCTAGTCGTGCATCTCGACATCACGGGGCCGACCGGGCGAGGGACGCCAGCCGGTGCAGGGCCCCGGCGTGCGTGCCCGGCAGCGCCTCGTGCCACACGCGCACCGGGCGGCGGGTCGCCGCCCGCACGTCCTCGTCGCTGCAGCGGGCCGCGATCTGCGCCCGCAGCGCCGCGATCTGCCCGTCGAGGTCGTCCTCGGTGCGGGTGAGCACGACGAACACGCCGTCCCCGAGCGTGGCCATCGGGTGCCCCGCGCCGAACACGGTGCGCAGCGCCGCTCCCACCGCCGCGGAGCGTGCCGCCCGCACGAACCCCGTCACGTGCCCCGCCGCGACGTCGACCACCGCGAGCCCGTGCAGGAGTGCGGGGTGCACGCCCTGGCGGTGGGCGGCGAGGTAGGCCTCCGCGAGCCGCACGCCGAGGTACTGCTGCGTCGGCAGCCCCGTCTCGGCGTCGACGCAGGCACCCGTGATGACGAGCTCGGCCTGCGCGTCCGCCCAGCCCTCGTTGAGCGCCCGCACGGCCGGCATCGGCGGCGCGCTGCGTCCCGTGCTCCGGTACAGGCAGACGAGGTCGTCGATCGCCTCGCCGATGCCGACGCCCTGCTCGCCGCGCGCGCGTCCGAGCACCCACGCCGGCGGTGCCGGGTCCTCGTCGTGCAGGACGGCGCCGGCGAGCGCGTCGACGGCCGGGTGGTACCAGTCGGACGGCCGGCGCCACGCCGAGCCCAGGCTCTGGCGGCGCCAGCGCTCGCGCAGCCCGTCGTCGGCCGCGCGCGCGTCGGGGCGGATGTGGGTCGTCACGGTGGATGGGAGCGTCCAGGACCGCACTCATGACGCCGGTCCCGGGATGAGTGGCCGCTTTTCACCCGTTCGGGGGCCGGAGCGCGTCCGCGCTGGTCGCGCGGCCGCTGTCCACGTCGCGTCCCCCTCGCCGCCGTCTCCGCGTGGCCCGCCGTCCGCTCGTCACCCGTACGCCGGGTTCATCCCATCGGTCGCTTATGGCACCCTTGCGCTCGGGGTGGGCGGGGACAGGGGTCCGGCGTGGTGCGTCACGGGGGAGTCGACGACGTCGTCGAGGACGATGCGGCTCTGCTGCGCGCCACTCGTGGCGGCGACAGCGAGGCGTTCGGCCGTCTGTACGAGCGGCACGCCGGCGCCGCGCTCGTGGTGGCCCGCCAGTACACCGACTCCTCGGCCGACGCCGAGGACGTCGTCGCCGACACCTTCGCCGCCGTGCACCGCGCGGTCCGGGGCGGCGGTGGGCCCGAGGTCGCGTTCCGGGCGTACCTGTTCACCGCCGTCCGCCGCGCGGCCGCCGTGCGGCGCACCGCTGGCCGGCGCGTCGCGCCCACCGACGACGTCGCGACGCTCGAGACCGGCGCGCTGCCCGTCGAGGCCGCCGAGCAGCCGGCGCTCGCCGGCTTCGAGCGCAGCCTCGTCGCGCGCGCGTTCCGTTCCCTGCCCGAGCGGTGGCAGGCCGTGCTGTGGCACTGCGAGGTCGAGGGGCTGACGCCGGCGCAGATCGCGCCCGTGCTCGGGCTCACCGCCAACAGCGTGGCCGCCCTCGCCTACCGCGCGCGGGAGGGGCTGCGGCAGGCGTACCTCCAGCAGCACCTGCACGACCCGCTCGCCGAGGGGTGCCGTGCCGTCGCCGGCAGGCTCGGGACGTACGTGCGCGGCGGCCTCGGTCCGCGGGACACCGGGCACGTGGAGCGGCACCTCGACGAGTGCGGCGAGTGCCGTGCGCTCGTGCTCGAGCTCGGGGACGTCAACCACGGGATGCGGGCCGTCGTCGCACCCCTCGTTCTCGGGCTCGCCGGGCTCGGCGCGCTGCGGCACCCGCTGCCCGTCGGCGGCGGCCTGGGGGCCGGGGGCGCCGCGCTCGCCGTCGCGCCCGGCGCGGCGGGTGGTGGGGCCGTGGGGGCTGCGGGGGGCGGTGCCGCCGGTGCCGGGACCGCGGCGGTCGGTGGCGCCGGTGGTGCGACCGCCGCCGGGGCGACGACCGGTGGTGCCGCTGCGACCGGCGGAGCGGCCGGTGCGGGCGGAGCGGCCGGCGCCGGTGCGGCCGCGGGTGCGGCGACGGGTGCCGGTGCGGCCGGGGGGGCGGTGACGGGTGCCGGTGCGGCCGGGGGTGCGGCTGCCGCGGGTGCCGTGGCCACCGGCGTGGCGAGCGCCCCGCTGGGGGTCGCCGCCGTCGCGGGGGCGGGCGCCGCGGCCGCGGCCGGCACCGCGGCGGCCGCCGGGGGCGCCGCCGCGACCGTGCTCGGTGGTGTCTCGACCGCCGCCGCCGTCACCGTCGGCGCCGTCGCGGTCGTCGCGGCCGCGGTGGTCGGGGCGACGCAGGTGCTCGCACCGGGCGACACCGGGGCGATGCCGGGCGTGTCGGGGACGTCGGTCGCGACCTCCCTCGCGCCGTCCCCGGGACCCACCGAGGACGTCCTGCCGGTCCCGCCGCCCGTGCCGTCCGTCAGCCCGACCGACCTGCCCGGCGACCTCGGCGAGCCCGCCGTGCCCGAGGAGCCCGTCCTCGGCGACGGGTCCGCGGGGGGCGACGGGACCGGGCCGGACCGTGCCGGTGGACCCGCCGCCGGCTCCCTGCTCGCCGGCTCCGACGCGGAGGCCCCCGTCCCCGAGCCGTCCGCCGGTCCGCCACCCGGCCCGGTCCCGCCCGACCCGGTGCCGCCCGACCCCACCCCGCCGCCCGAGCCCGCGCCCGTCGTGGTCGTCGAGCCCGGGGACGGGCTCGCGCTGGTCGCCGGGTCCGGCGGGCAGCGGATCGCGCTGACGGTGCGCAACGACGGCGAGCGCGCCGCGGTCGACCTGCGCGCCGACGTCGCGCTGCCGCCGGGGGTCCGGGTGGAGGCCGTGAGCGGCGTCCTCGCGGGCGCCGGGGGAGCCGCCCCGCTCGTCACCGACGGCTGGCTCTGCCTCTCGACGGCCGAGTACACGGCGACCTGCACGCTGCCCGAGCTCGCGCCCGGCGTGTCCGCCCCGCTCGTGCTGCGGGTCAGCGTCGACGACTCGGTCGCCGGCGGCGAGCACCCGGTAGGCCTGCACATCAGCGGGCGCTACAGGACCTGGACCCCGCCGCCCCTGCGCGTGTCCGTGGCACCGTCGCCCGCGCGGCTCGTGCCGGCCGCGGCCCCGGCCCCCGTGGAGCTCGTCGTCGGGCGCACCCGGACCCTCGCGCTCCCGCTGGCCAACGCCGGTGGTGCCGCCGTGACCGCCTCTGACCCCGCCACCGTCGACCTCGCCCTGCCGCCCGGCGTCTCGGCCGGCGCCGCCGCCCCCTGGACCTGCGCGCCCGAGGACCGGATCGTCCGCTGCCGCCTCGTCGAGCTCGCCGGGCGTGAGGCCACGACGCTCGTGCTGGCGCTCACCGCCGCGCCCCGTGTCGCACCGCGGGAGGGCGCCGTCGAGGCCGTCCTCGGACCCGTGCCGTCGGGACCGCCGCCGCGTGTCACCGTCCCCTGGACGCTCGTGCGGCCCGCCGCGCCCGTGCTGGCGGCACCCGCCGCGGTCGAGGTGGCGCTCGGGGCGGTGACGCAGGTGCCGGTCGACGTGACGAACACCGGCGACCTGCCCGCCACCGGTGTCGTCGTGCGCCTCGGAGCGCCCGGAGGCGCCGTGCCCGTCGCCGGCGGGGCGTGCACGCCGGAGGGCGCCTCCGCCGTGTGCCGCGTCGGTGAGCCGGTGCCGGCAGGGGCGACGGTGCGCGTGCTCGTGCCGCTCACCGCCGCGGCCGGCGCGGTGGGGGACCTGGGGGTGGCGACGGTCGCGATCGCCGCCGACGACGCCGACCTGCCCGCGCCCACCGCCCTCGGCGTGCGGGGCGTCGCCCCGGTGCTCGCGCTGGGCGAGGCGACCGCGGTCTCGGACGGCGCCGGCGGTGGCGTCCTCGCGTTCGTCGTCAGCGTGGCCGGTCCCGCGCAGGGACGCCCGGCGGCCGACGCCGACGACCTCGTGGCCCGCGTGACGCTGCCGCGCGGCGTCACGCACGACCCCGCCGCGGTGCTGCCCGGCACGGCCGCGTGCAGCGCCGACGCCTCCGGCCGCACCGTGGAGTGCCGGCTCGGGCGGCTGGCGGCCGGCGGGCGGGTGCCCGTGCAGGTGAACCTGCGCGTGGCGGGCGCCCTCGACCGCCCGGCGGACGTCGTCGTCACGGCCGCCGGGGCTGCTCCCGTGCGCACGGCGGTCCGCGTCGTCGCGTCGTCGGCCGGGCTCACGCCCGTGTGGTCCGGGACCGGCGACCTCGACGTCACCGAGGTGGGCGCGCCGCTGCTCGTCTGCCGCAGCGGGCGTGCCGTGCCGTGCCCGTCCGTGCACCAGCCGCACGCCAACAACGGCCTCGACATGCACCCCCTCGACGACGCGCCACCGCCGGGTGTCCGCGCGCGCGTGCCCGTGTCCTCGCAGACCCGCCTCGCGCTGCCCGCCGGTCGCCCGGTGGTCCGGGCCGGCCTGTACTGGTCGGGCGTCCGCGGGCCGCGCGACGGGTGGAGCGGCGACCTCGCCACCGCGCGGCTGCGGGCACCGGACGGCACGTGGACCGACGTCCGGGCCGACCCCGCCGCGGTGCGGCAGGTGCGGGACGACGCAGGCCGGCACTACTACCAGGCCGCGGTCGACGTCACGGCCCTGGTCGCCCGCGGCGGCGGCGGTGCGTGGGCGCTCGCCGACGCCGCGGTGAGCGACGCACGCACGGACCGCGACCCCACGTACTACGCGGGGTGGTCGCTGGTGGTCGTGCACGGCGTCGAGGGCCCGGACGGGGCGTCGGTGACGGTGCACGAGGGGCCGTCGTGGGTCGGCCGTGCCGTCGCCGCACCGGCGTTCGCGTTCGTCGGGGAGGCCGGTGCGCGAGCACGGGTCGGCGTCGTGACCTGGGAGGGCGACCGCGGGACCGGCGGCGACCGCCTCACGATGTCGGGCGTCGGCCCGCTGACGCCGCTGCGCTGGGACGGGACGCGGGTGGTCGGGGGTGGCTCGGCGACCGACGCGTTCGACTCCACGGCGACCGGCTGGCGCTGGGCCAGCTCCCTCGGGGTCGACGCGAAGGCCTTCGCCGACGTGACGATGGCGTCCGACGTCGCGACGCTCACCCCGACGACCGGGTCCGACCAGTACCTGCTCGGCGTCGTCACGGTGCGGACGGCTGCGCCGGTGGGCGTCGTCGCGCCGTAGGGCTCAGCCGGTGCGGGCACGGGCGGGCGTCCGCCTGGCCCGGGGGTGCGCTGCCGGGCCGGTCGGGGTCCCCCGATCCCGTGGCGACGGCCCGGCAGCGCGTGTCCTCAGCGGGCGTCCCCCGAGCCGCTGAGGACGTCGGTGGGCGGCGCGGGTGCGGCAGCACCCGGCTCGTCCCCCTCCGGGGGTGCGAGCAGCCGCAGGTGGGAGATCCGGTCGCCGATGCGGCGCACGTCGCCGCTGGTGCCGGGCACGAGGGAGAGGGCCACCGACGCCCGGGCGGTCGGCAGCAGGTCCTGCGCGAGCTCGCGCAGCATCTCGGCGGCCTCGGCGAGGTCGCCCGGGGTGGGGGCGGCCTGATCGCCGCCGTCGGGCACGCTCACGTACAGGACGAGCGCCGCGCGCGGCGGGATGTCGGGGGGTGTGGCGGGCGGTGCGGCGACGGCCGCCGCGGGGCGGCGGACGCGCGCGGTCGCGGGTGGCGTCATGGCAGGTCTCCGGGAGAGCGGACCGGCGGGCGCGCGCTGCGCGGGCCGGTGGGGCGGGTGGTGGGCGGCGTCAGGGACGACAGCGGCGCGGATACCACCCGGACGCGACGACGGACGCACGCATGCCGGCGGCATGCACGGGTCGGCGCGTGACGGGGCTCACGGGACGATCGTGACACGTACGGACGAACGGGTCCACGCCATAGACGCGGGGTCTCAGGTCATGGGACGACCGAGCGCGCCGGCAGTGGGCGGCGGCGCGCCGCCGGCCGGTCAGACGATGCCGTAGAGGCGGTCGCCCGCGTCGCCGAGGCCCGGGACGATGTACGCGTGCTCGTCGAGCCGCTCGTCCACCGCGGCGACGACGACCTGCACGTCGGCGCGGTCGCCGACGAACTCCTCGACGACCTTCAGCCCCTCCGGCGCGGCGATGAGGCACACCGCCGTGACGTCCCGGGCGCCGCGCTGCAGCAGGTAGTCGATGGACGCGACCAGCGTGCCGCCGGTCGCGAGCATCGGGTCGAGCAGGAAGCACTGCCGGCCCGTCAGGTCGTCGGGGAGGCGGTTGGCGTACGTGATGGCCTCGAGCGTCTCCTCGTCCCGCTGCAGCCCGAGGAAGCCCACCTCGGCGGTAGGGAGCAGCCGGGTCATGCCCTCGAGCATGCCCAGGCCGGCGCGCAGGATCGGCACCACGATGGGGTTGGGGTCGGCGATCTTCACACCCGTGGTCGTCGCGACCGGCGTGCGGATCTCGACCTCGTCGGTGCGGACGTCACGCGTCGCCTCGTAGGCCAGCAGCGTGACGAGCTCGTCGACCAGCTGCCGGAACGTCGGGCTCGGCGTCCGCTCGTCGCGCAGGACGGCGAGCTTGTGGGCGACGAGCGGGTGGTCGGCGACGTGCAGGCGCATGGTCGTCAGGGTAGTGCGAGGATGCGGCGCACGGCCGCGGACCTTCGGCCGACGGGAGCGCGGAGGCGGGGCGTGGACGGCACGGGCAGCGACGGCGACGTCGTCGTGACGCCCCCGTCGCCCTGGTCGACGCCCGCCGACGACGCCGCCATGGCCACCGCGCTCGAGGAGGCCCGGGCGGCGCTGGCGACCGGCGACGTGCCGGTCGGGGCGGTCGTGCTCGGACCGGACGGTGCCGTGGTCGGCCGCGGGCGCAACCGGCGGGAGGCCGACGGCGACCCCGTCGCGCACGCGGAGGTGCTGGCGCTGCGGGACGCCGCGGCGACGCTGGGCCGCTGGCGGCTCGACGACTGCACGCTCGTCGTCACCCTCGAGCCGTGCCTGATGTGCGCGGGGGCGACGCTGCTGGCGCGCGTGCCGCGGCTCGTGCTCGGCGCGTGGGACCCGAAGGCCGGCGCGTGCGGGTCGGCGTGGGACGTCGTCCGCGACCGCCGGTCGAACCACCGCGTCGAGGTGGTCGCGGGCGTGCGCGCCGAGGAGTCGGCGGCCCTCCTGCACACGTTCTTCGCCCCCCACCGCTGACCCGCGCGGGCCCCCGGCGCCCCGCTTCCTCCGTCGACCGCGGTAGATGCGTCACGAGCGCACCCGTTACGACTACCGCGCTCGTCGCGCATCTACCGCGCTCGACGGTGGCGGAGGCCGGGCGGGGGGCGGGTCAGGGGGTGGGGAGGAGGGTGACCAGGGCCGCGAGGGTCTCCGACGTGCCGGCGTGCAGCGTCAGGGTGGCGAAGCGGTCGCCGCGGGTCTCGCCGCGGTTGACGACGACCACGGGCTTGTCCGCCTGCGCGGCGTGGCGCACGAACCGCAGGCCCGACTGCACCGACAGCGAGGAGCCGGCGACGAGCAGCGCGTCCCCGGCGTCGACCATCGCGTACGCCCGGTCGACCCGCTCGCGCGGGACGTTCTCGCCGAAGTAGACGATCTCCGGCTTGAGGATCCCGCCGCACGCGCGCGCCTGGTCGTCCGGGTCCGGCGCCCAGCACGCCTGCACGCGGAAGTCCTGCGTCTGCTCGATCACCGCGTCGGCGTCCGGCGCGATCTCCACGTCGCCGACCTCCCCGCCGACCCGCTCCACGAAGCCGGGGTTGAGGGCCTCGAGCCGGTCCGCGAGCGCCGCGCGCGGCACCACCGTGCCGCAGCGCAGGCACACCACGCGGTCGTACCGGCCGTGCAGGTCGATGACGTTCCGCGAGCCCGCGGCCTCGTGCAGCAGGTCGACGTTCTGCGTGATGAGGCCGAGGACGACGCCGCGCTGCTCCAGCGTCGCGAGCGCGCGGTGCCCGGCGTTCGGGTGCGTCCCGTGCACGTGCCGCCAGCCGACGTGGTTGCGGGCCCAGTAGTGCCGCCGGAACGCCTCGTCGCCGACGAACTGCTGGAACGTCATCGGCGTGCGCGGCGGCGAGTCGGGGCCGCGGTAGTCGGGGATGCCGGAGTCGGTCGAGACACCCGCTCCCGTGAGCACGGTCAGGCGCCGCCCGGCGAGCAGGGCCACGACGTCGTCGAGGGTGCCGCGCACGGCGGCGGGACGGGCCGGGGACGTGCTCACCGCTCCACGGTACGTCGCGCTCGCGGGCCGGCACGGCGGCCGCCGGGGCACGTGCCGCAGGTCACGGGGCAGCGGATTGGGACCACGGGGCGTCCAGCGGGTAGGGTTACCCGCCGAGGTAGCGTGTCCGAGCGGCCTAAGGAGCACGCCTCGAAAGCGTGTGTGGGTGAAAGTCCACCGTGGGTTCAAATCCCACCGCTACCGCTCGGGGGTACTGACGGAACTCAGTGCCTTGAAGTGACAGAACCCCTCGCGGGGGCCCGGAAGGGCTCCTCGCGGGGGGTTCAGTCGTTCCAGCTGGGCTCGTTCGGGCCGTTCGTGGCTGGACGATCGGCGTGCGCCGGCGTTGGCTCGCTCAGGCGACGGTGCCCGGACATGACGGCAGGCCCACCGGCCGGGGGCCGTGGGCTTGTCGAGGGTGCTGGGTTGTCGCCGAGGTCAGGCTGCGGTGGGCGGGCTCAGTGCCGCGGGCGGCTCGTCGTCGTCGAGGGGATCTCCTCGTACCCGGCGATGGCACGGTCGCGTGCGAGCAGGATGTCGTCGCTCTGGAACCCGATGCGCTTGGCCCACTTGCGGACCATGCGCAGGTTGAAGTGCACGACCGAGGCGGGGAGGACGAGCGTGGGCTGGTTAGCGGCCGGACGGCAACCTGAGTGGGGCCGCATCGGACCGGCCTCATCGCGGGCGACTGCGGCGTCGGCCTCCTGGGTCTCGACCGTCGCGGTTGCGTCCGACATGGCGGCGATCGTCTCCTCGAGGTTCGCGACGCTGTCGGGCTACATCAGGACTGCCGTCCGCTTGCCGTTGCGGGCGGCGGTCACACGCTCGTGCATGTCCCGGATGAGCTCGACGAGCTGTTCGAGGTCAGCCCGTGCGCGCCTCAGCGACGTCGTGGGCATAAGCCGAAGCCGGGCTGTGGGGCGGTCCACCGCGGAAGGCCGTGGCAAGGATGCACCTGATCAGCGTCACCGTGCGTCGGCACCCGAAGCGCGGCCATCGGCCGTGGGAGAGCAGCAGTGGAACGGCCGCGGGGGCCGGCACGGTACTCAACGTACGGTGCCGGCCCCCTCGGCGTTGCGCCGGTGAAGGTGGACCTACTTGCGTCCGCTTCCGCCGCGGAGCTTGTTCACCACGAGCACGATGAGAACCGCGACCACGATGGTGCCAACGCCCAGCAGGATGTTGCCGCTATTGCCAGCAGCGACCATGATCAGTGCCCCTCCTCATGTCAGCGACCCGCCCCACAGGCCGATGCCCGCGTAGGCGCCTTCGTACAGTGTCGATGAGAGCTTGCCGGCTCCCAGCAGGTGTCCTGCCACGCCGGTCCGCATCCCGACGACGCCCATCGCACCGGCGAACAGCGCTCCGCGCTTGTTGCCCCTGGCGAGGTTCGAGCCAACATCGGCCGCGGTGGCTGCCGCGCCGATCCCCAGCCCGACGGCGAGCGGAGCTCCCACTCCGGTCGCCACCAGTCCTACCCCTGTCAGCAGGACCGAAGCCAGCTCGAGGCGAGACGACAGCGTCGACTTCGTCCCCGAGGGGTCGATGAAGTTCGCCGGGTTGCCTGCCGCGTACGAGTACGGGTTGGGCTCCTGGCCGGTCGGGTCGTATTGCGTGAACCGGCCCAGGCTCGGGTCGTAGTAGCGCGCCCCGAGCCGGTACAGGTTGGCCGCCGCATCCCACAGGCCGCTCGCGAAGCGCAACGGGTTGTCCCTGATCACGGGGTTGTCGGTCGCCGCGCGCAGCTCTCCGTACGGGGAGTAGGAGTACCCGCCGGTGAACCCGCCGGCGGCGTCGAACACTCCGATGACCGAGTCCGTCGCATCCTGGACGTAGTACAGGCGGTTGCTGCCCTGCTTCGCCGCCAGGACGTT